>NZ_BMPD01000001.1:0-1122188 GCF_014647415.1 Haloarcula sebkhae
ACACCACTACAACCACGAACGACCGAACCAAGCACTCGACGGACGAACGCCAGCTGAGGAGATTCAGAACTAGACAGTGCCGGGCATACAGACTAGTCAATTGAGCGACGTACCATATTCGTTACTGACTGCAGTGGATTCGGACCGATCCGACGAGCTTCGGTTAGTTCCGACTACGACAACCACTAGCCGGCGATCAGGGCGTCGCCGCGAATAGAACTGAGTGAGCGCGGCTGGGAGAAACGGGCGAAAATAAAACGGACGGTTCGCGTCCCGACGTGTCTCTCAGTCGTCTGCAGGCGCAGCGCCGCCGGAGCCGATACTCATTCCGGAGCCCGAGACAGCGCCTTCGTTGGCGGCAACCCAGCGCAGGAGCAGGAAGGCGAAGACGTACTTCGCGAGGATGTCCAGCCCGGAGTAGCCCCATGAGGTGACGCCGACACTCAGGAGGGCAACGCCCTCGGAACCCAGCGCCCACAGGATCGGGTAGCCGAGCCACAGCACCACGGTGAGAATCTTGAGCGTCCCGAATATCTCGCTCGTCCCGGCAGCCTCTGCGTCGGCCGGCCACTGGACGAGCAGGACGTACAGCACCGCGACGAAGAACGCGCAACTGATGCCGTAGAACACCCAGCGCAGCAGGTGTGACGAGGTGATCAGTGCGGCGGCGAGGCCGGTCACACACATCCCGATATCCATCGTGATGGCGGTGAACAGCGACGCGATGTCGGTGTCAGCCAGCAGGCCCAGCGCCAGGAGAATCATCGGTGTCGAGAACGTCCACGTCAGATAGCGGCCCCACGGTGACAGGACCTCCTGGCCGGCGAGGGCGTGGCCCGGCGGCATCTGCAGAAACCCGACCGTCAGCCCGGAGGCCAGCCCGGCGTAGCTGGAAATCGAGACCAGCGGTACCAGCATCGTTGCGACCCAGATGAGTTTCGCGCGCGGAGATTCGATGTCCCGACCCATCGCGACGAACAGGAGGATGACGACGCCCGCCAGCGCGATGTTCACCCAGAGTGATGAGTTCAGGAGAAAATTCGACTGTATCTCCTGAAGTACGTCTGCTTGTGTCGCCTGAAGCACTGTCGTTGCAGTGGTACTGGCAGCTGTCATGTGTGCTAACTACGAAGAGAGCACTTAAAGACGCGTAGCCAAACGGTATCGGTATCCGATGTTGGATTCGGGTTTCGGAAGGGCAGGGCCAGTCCCGGACACGATGGTGGAATCACCGTGCTAAACAGCCTCAGACACGCCTGACTGCTCGCTAGCGAGCGGGCGACTCACTCCGGGAACAGCTCTTCTTCACGCTCGATGGCCTCGATGCGCGCAATTTCGGCGTCGGTCAGCTCTAGGTCGGCAGCAGCGATGTTGGCTTCGAGATGGGATCGGGAGGAGGCTTTTGGAATCGTGACGACGTTTTCGTAGCTGGTTACCCAGGCGATGCTGACAGCGGCCGGCGACGTGTTGTGCTGGTCAGCGATGTCGACGATGGTCGGGTTCTCGAAGACGCGACCGCCGGCCAGCGGTGCGTACGCGACCAGCGGGTAGCCGTGTTTCTGGGCGTCAGCGAGCAGTGGTTCACGCCAGAACAGCGGATGGAACTCGACCTGATGTGCAGCAATCCCATCGAGGTGGTCGCGCGCGACAGCCAACTGGTCCGGGTCGAAGTTCGAGAGCCCGACGTGCTCAGTCAGCCCTGCCTCGCGCAGGGCCTCGACGGCGGGTAGCGCCGTTTCTGGGTCGTAGTCGCCACGTGGGCGGTGGATGTACAGCAGATCGATGGCGTCGAGGCCGAGTCGGTCGAGGCTCGCCTCTGTCGCTGGACGGACGGCAGTCGCCCCGAGTGCGTCGATCCAGAGCTTCGTCGCGACGATTAAGTCGGCCCGGTCGGTTTCGGCGGAGGCGATACCCGCACCGACAGTGCTCTCGTTCTCGTAGATCTGCGCGGTGTCGAGATGGCGGTAACCACAGTCGATCGCTGTCCGAACGACAGCCTCGTCTTCGATACCCATCGTGCCGAGCCCGACTGGCGGGAGGTCCATGCTCCAGCGTTCGGACCACCGTTAAAAAGCAGTAGTGGCTTCGCCGGCCCGCATCCCCCCAGATGCGGCCCGTCGATCGGTTAGAAATCGGTCTGCTGCGTGACAGCCGCCGCGTGGTCAGCCCACTTTTCAACGGTGGGGGACCCCCAGTACTTCACTGCGCCGCTTCGCTCGTCGTAGTCGATGAGTCCGATCCGATGGAGCACCGGCAGGTGCTCCTCTTCGAGTTGTGTTTGGATAGTCGAGGGTGACGTATCTGCTGCATCGACCGCGCTCGTGCCCCCCAGCTCCGAGATTGCCGATGCGAGCGCCCCAACGTCAGCGGCCGTCTGGTCAGCGCTCGTAAAGTAGTGACAGACGGCACGGCGCCGCCAGTCAGCCAAAACCTCGAACACGTTATCTACATCTGCCGTAGACAGTGTCCTGTCTGACGGCCTCATCCCACACCACTGGTCACTTCGTGGCCCAGCATTCCTTTGGTTACTCATTTGTGCGCAGTAAGTTAACTGCCGCAGTAATCATCAATCACACGCCTAGATTACTAGGTAGTGTCCGAGACACAGGTGTGAATCACCCAACAATACAACTATGCTACACGACTAGATGTCAAAAATGGCATCGATGAGGTTCCGTTCTGCCCGCCGGAGATGCTGGAGGAGTGTCGACGAGGCGATGTCAAGCGTGGCCGCGAGTTGCTCGGCGTTCGTATCTCGTGGCCACGCGTAGTACCCGGCTAGAAACGCCGTGCGAAGGACTTCTTGCTGGCGATCAGTCAGGTGATCACGCGGGTCCGATTCGGCGTCGAGTACGTCGTTTGCCTGTTCACGCTCCTGTTTCGCCGTCAGCGTAAAGTCAGACGTACAGACAGCGAGTGCCTCCTGTATCGTTCGGGAATCAGCGTCGAGTGGTGCTTCAACCGTTATCGAAAGCTTCCCTTCCTCTGCGACCAGCGTTTGGCGGCGAGCGCCGACATCCAGCAGGAGGGACTGGATGGTTTCCGTCACCTGCAGTTCAAGAACACCACCGTCGTCATCTGTACAAACGACCCGCGAGTCGAGAACGTCCTCGTGAGAGCGAAGTTGTTCCGAGACTGCATCGATTGGTCCCCCATCGACAGCGAGATACAGCAGATGGGCCGGGCCGATATCGACTGATCCGACGGCCTCGATTCGGCAACCGTATGCGTTCGCTGCCGAGACGAGGGGCGTATCAGCGTTTTGCGATTCGAAGGTCAGTTCGAGGATCTTGTCGTGGGAAAGCAGCCGCCGGTTCTGGACAGCGGTGAACGCGAAGCCGAGCATCTCGCCAAGGACGGCGAAACTCTCCTCGACACGTGTGGTGAACGCATCTGGCTGGTCGGTACACACACACAGGACTCCGTGGACTATATCGCTGTGAACGATTGGAATCGCCGCAATAGAGCGGGTTTCTCGGTCACTCCCAGTGCCTTCGCCTGACGTGACTTCGGACCCGCGTTTAATTGTCGTTGTCTGAATTGTTCCCGTCCGAAGCGCCGTTTCACCCGGACTGGAGTCGGTCTGGTTGTCACTGGTAATGCTATCAAAACACCCTTCATCGCCGCCGGCGACCGCCGTTGGAGTGAGGTTGTCGTTGACCCCGGATCGCTCACCGATCCAGGCCAGATCCCACAGCTCAGACTCGACGATCCGGTCGCATACTGTCACGGCGAGTTCGTCCTGCGTTGTCGTCGTTCCCAGCGCACGGATGAGATCCTGAACGAGAACATTAACCCGGTCAAGCGTTACCAGCTCGTCACGCTGTCGTTCGATTTCGTTCTGGCGTTTCCGTTCTTCAGTGATGTCCTGATGGATTCCGACTGCCCTGATCGCTTCGCCGTCGTCGTTCCACTCGAACACCTTGCCGAGATCGCGAATCCACCGCCAGTCCCCGTCTTTCGTCCGCATTCGGAACTCGCACTGATACAGGTCGGTCTCTCCGTCTTTCAGTTCCTCGAGCGCCTGTTCCGCTCGGTCAAGGTCATCTGGATGGACGAGGTCAGCCCACGTCTCGTAGTGTGGCTCCAGTTCGGCCGTAGTGTAACCGAGCATTCCAGTCCAGCGCTCGTCGAAGGTGACATCGTTGGTTTTCGGGTTCCAGTCCCAGACGCCGAGTTCCGCACCCTCAAGTGCAAAATTAAACCGCTCCATCATCTCTTGGTACTCTCGCTCACGACGATTTCGCTCCGTAACATCCCGTGCGACGCCGATGACCCCGTTGTAGTTGCCGGCGTCGTCGCGAGTCAGTGTGTGGTTGAATGAGAACTCCCGTTCGGTACCGTCTTTCCGGCGAAACGTCAGGTCGACGGTCGTGCTCCCCTGTTCAGGTGCTTCGAGTAGCTCTTCGACAGCCGCCTGTCCCTTCGGAAGTTCACCGGGTGCAAGGACTGCCGAGATGTGTTTACCGCACAGTTCGTCTGCCTCGTACCCGAGGGTCGCCGCGAACGAATCGTTACAGAAACCGAGGACGCCGCGTTCGTCAAGCGTGTAGAGCCCGTCCTGTGCTCGCTCGACGAGGAGATCAAGCAGCGCCATGCGAGCGTCACGCCGAGCAGTTTCGGTGATGTCTCGCAGCAGGACGAGCGTGAGCCCTCCAGCTACGTCCGGTAGCTCGTACCCACGTCGAAGAAGACACTGATCGCGGTCGTTTCCTGAAACCCGGACAGCAACCGATTCGGTCGGAGAGTCCCGGAGTCGCTGTAGCTGCCGACGGCCGCTGGGCGTATCAGGAAGTGCCCCAGCCATGGCGTCGTAAAAATCCTCGACCTCGACAGTGTCGTCGAGACCGGAGACGAACGCCGACACCGCTTCGCTCGACCACTGTACCGCCCCGTCATCCGACAGTAAGATGGCAATTTCGTTCGCTTCTGCACGCGATTCGATTCCGGACACTGCATCTCGGAGGGCGGACTCGGTCCGATCGACTGAGGCTGATGCGACGCCGACGACCTTCTCCGCCAGCAGCCGCAGCTGTCCGTCCCCCTGTTTTGTGACGATTGTCTCTGCGTCGTCGAAGACAGTCGCAACGCTGTTTGGCGCAGTGGCGTCGGTGTAGAGGACGACCGGGTAGCGGTCGTTCGACACCAGTGCAGCCGGGATATCGCCCATCCCGGTCGGGTCGAGGACGAGACAGGAGACATCCGTCGACGCGGCGGCCTCCAAGGCGGCATCTGTTGTTGCCACGCTCGTCACCGTTATCTCAGCGTCGTGGTCCGCCAGCCCCTCGTGTATTTGCTCTCGTGCCGTCGGGTCGGAATCGAGATACACGACTTCGATCTCTCGGCTGGCAGCGTCGGTCTGTCTCGCTCCCGCAAACGCGATGTTGTCGAGGTCGTTTCCAATCATCACCCTGGTATGCTGTTCAATCACTTTGCTGAGACGTAATAACTGTTCGGCGGCGACAGTTATGTCCGGACGGTCAGATCACACGTTCGGCAGTCACAGTGGCCAGACGGTTGGGAGTCCCACGGCTCCTGTCGTGGCCTATCGGACACAAAACGCTTGGGTTGATTGTGTACTGTGCTCAGCCACAGATCCTCGCTAGCTGGCATCTCGGCCATCGAACCCAGCGAAACACCTGATATCAGTCGACAACGAGCAGCCGCTCCCGGAGGGTTTCGGCGACATCAGTGAGGTGGGCCTGTCCGAACGCCGCGACCAGCAGCGCCCCGAGCGAATTGAACATCGTGTCCCGAACTGTGTCGTCGAGACCGTGTTGCGCCAGCGGCATTGTGACACCCGTTTCGGTGGCGACGATATCGAGTGCGAACTCGAACAGTTCCCAGATCACCCCGAAGGAGAGCACGACGACGAAGATGTACACGAAGAAGACGCGGTTGGGAATGTGAATCGAATCGCTGTGGAGGTCGATAGTCCGGGCCGTCGTGTACCCGAACGCGGCGATGAGCGAGGCTGACATCGCGTGGGTGAGGTGGTCCCACCAGCCGATCTGTCCGTAGAGTCCGGCGGACCCGAGCGTGTGCAGGAACACCGCGGTCGTGATCCAGAGGGCGAGCCACGGGTCCAGCGCCAGATTGTAGTTTCGCCGCGTCACTGCGGGGAGAAACGTCACCAGCAAGCCGACACTGCCGTTCGTAATCGGCTTCGGCCGGCCGGTGACGATTCCGTAGCCGACCAGCCCGAGCAAGACGAGTTGCATCGCGCGGGTGATTCGCCGCTGGTTCCGCATCGACGGCCGGGGCAGCCTCATCGTCGCACCATCCGTCTGATGACGCGCCAGAGGCGGCGGTCCCGTCGTCTGAAGTAGCCATCGAACAACACACCCGCGACGAGTCCGGCGAGGGTGACATACAGCCACTCGGTCATCAGCGCCTCGTTGGTCGTGAGATACGACGTTCCGAGAAACCGGTCGGCGTTCCACCGGAACACTGTCCAGGCCGCCACGGCGGCGAGCGTCGTCAGGACGACGAGACAGACGGCAAACCAGTGTGTGACTTCCAGTTCAGTGAACATATGCAGTTCCACGATAACGAGTAGCGACAGCGCTGCCAACGAGAGATACGTGGCAAATGTTCCGACCGTTCCGCCGACGAGGCCGCGGACCAGGATCGGCAGGCAGGCGAGAAAGAGCAGTTCCCAGGGCGACATGACGCGCCACTCGCGGTAGGCGACTGGGGGGACAAGCACGACAGCGCCCACGACACCGACGAGCAGTATCCACTGATAGTCGATATCGAGGACGCTTTCGACGAACACAGCCGTGAGAATCGCGACGAACAGCCACGCGATGAGTGCGTTTGTTCGCCCATCGCGGAAGAGCTTCTCGAACGTGTCGTCGAGGTCGATGTTCCCGAGGCTGCTCTCGGGACGCTCGGACCCATCCGTCATTGCGTCCAACTGGGATACGACAGCGAATAAACCCAGCGACGTGTTTATACTACCGACAGGCCCTTATACAGGTATATGATGCTGCCGACGCACGCGATAGCGGGGCTCGCCATTGCGACACCGCTGCTCGTCCTTGCGCCAGACCACGCCGCGGTAGCGCTCGCTGGCGGCCTCGTCGGTGGCGTCCTGCCCGACCTCGACCTGTACTCGGGCCACCGGCGTACGCTACATTACCCCAGCGGGTACACGCTCGCGGTTGTCCCGGCTGCTGGGTTCGCCGCCATCCTCCAGACACCACTGCTCGTTGCGCTTACCTTCGTTCTGCTGGGCGCTGCCCTTCACTGCCGGATGGACCGGTACGGCGGCGGTCTCGAACTCCGTCCGTGGGAGGCCACGTCCGAGCGCGCCGTGTACGACCACGTCCGCGGCCGATGGCGGTCGCCGAAGCGCTGGATACTGTACGACGGGTCGCCTGCGGACGTGGGCCTGATGGTACTCGTCGGTGCGCCGCTGTTCGTCATTCTGGACGGGCCGTTCCGGTGGGCCGTCGCCGCGGCCCTCCTCACCGGCGCGACCTACGGGCTCCTGCGTCGTCGACTGGCAACTCTAGCACCGGTGGTGTTCGGCAACGTTCCCGAATCGATTGCGGCCCACGTCCCGGACCGCTACCGGAAGTAACGCTCGACTGCCGCGCCGCTGTCTTCACGAATGTCCTGCGAGAGCGTCCTCAGCAACACCACGCAGCGTCAGCCACGTGTTGATGCCGGCCCGTAGTGCGACGAGGTCGGCCGCCTCGACAGCGAGTTCGACTTGCCGTCCATTCCGGCTGAGCCGCGCCGTCGTCCGGTCACCCTCGATATCGTCGATTTCGGGACGGATGCTTCGCTCGATGGCGCGAGCCCGGTCGGCGCTATCGTATTCGGCGGTGAGGTAGGTCCGATGTGGTGCAGTCATACTGTTCGGGGTATCGCATCGGTCGCCGGACTGCCCCAGAAAAGCCGTGTGCAACGTGGCGCAGTCGGCCGTCGACTGTCGGCCGCGTCCCGACTGCCTCAGTTGACGTTGATCTCTTTGACGTCGGGCGACCGCTCCTTCAGCAGGACGCGGTGTCCGCAGTACGGGCAGCGAACGCCGCCGTACTCGTCCAGCGTCACGTCGCGCTTACAGCGTGAACACTTGTAGCTCATAGCTGAGAGATAGGGATGGAGGTCCTTTACTCCTCGTCTTCGGACAGTGCGGCCCGAATGGAGCGTCGAACAGTCTTGCCGCCAGGCGTCTCCGGCTTGTAGCTGCCGCCGGTGAACTTGTAGTCACAGTAGCTGCACTGCCAGATGCCCGTCCCCTGACGGTCGACGCGGTCTTCGCCGCAGTTCGGACAGGCGTGGTCCTCGTTCATCTCCGATTCGATCTCCGCAACGCGGCGTCGGGACACGCGACCGTAGCGAGCGCCGAAACGGCCCGAACTGCCGGTCTTTCCGCTCTTGCTAGCCATAGTGGTCTCTTGTCCGCCGAGCGGCCACATAAGGCCTTCGAGATTCGGTTCCCGGTGGCCCCACGGCGACATAACTCAAGGGGGAGGCGGGCAAACCGTCGCTCGATGGCAGCGTTCGACGGAGTTCGCAATCGCCTCCAGCGGGTCGCGCCGGCCACGAGCGGGCGGCTTACCGCCTCGGAGTTCTTGCTTTCGGGCGCGGCGGCGGGTCTATTCGGCTGGGGTGGCACGCAAGCGATTACGTGGTCGGACCGCGCTGTCGGCGCGCTGCTCGCCACGGCGCTGTGGGTCGTCCTGATCGGCGGCTTCATCGGCCTGACAGTCCTGCACGCGCCGGACTCCGTCCGCTTCTCCGACGCGATGCTCGCTTGGGGGACGGTCAACACCACTGCGATGGCGTTGACCGTCGGCGGCCTCCTCGGTGCCGTGCCCGAGTCGCTGGCGTTCTGGCACGCGTGGGTCGGTGCGACGGCTATCGGCTACTGCTGGACCGGCGGTGTCCTCGAAGGGGGCGGGCAGCCCGTGCGCGGACGTGGCTATCTGGGTGCGGGCGTCGTCGGACTCGGTCTGTTGACCGTCGGGGCGGTAGCGTTTCCGCTTGTCTCCCCAGTCGGTTATCTGGCGCTCGCCGCACTCCATGCGCTCCCCATGGTTCTCGACGTGCGAACGGCGTTACCGGCTGTTCACCGGACTGGTGTCGTCGGAGTCGCGGTGGCCGCGGTACTCGTTGCCGGCGTTATAATTGCCTAACGCCGGGACCGACCGACTCTTAATTCACTGGCAACAGGTTCCTGTGTGGATATTTCACATCAAGACGTGTTCTGGGGGATTGCAGCGGTGTTTCTGTTGCTCAGTGGCGGCTGGTTCCTCTTCGCTAATCGGTTGCTGCTCGCCGCTTCCATGGTGTTGAACGGTTTCATCGCGGTCGTCGCTTGGTGGTATACGCGGGGCCAGCCAGTACAAGTCTGAGCCGCCGGGACCGAGACATAGCGGCCGAGCCACTGGCCGGCTACTCCTGCAGTTCGGCTTCCTTGAGCGCTTCGTTCAGGTCGGCTCGGACGTGTTCGCCGAGTTCGCGGTCGCCAGCCGTCGTGACGACGCGGTTCTCCTGCACGCTGGAGCCGTCGCGGATGAGCACCCGGACGTTGCCGTTGGCGTCGGCGCGGGTCGCCTTCGCTCGGACGCCCGTCGGCGAGCTCGCACCGCCAGCGTCGATGGGACCGGGAATAACCTTCTTCACGTGGGGGTGGCCGGCAACGGTCTGGATGACCCGCTGGCCCGACCGGCCGCCGATGAGCGTCGAGTGGCTCCCGCCCAGTTTCTCCGCCGGCGCGGCGTCGACCACTTCGAGCGCAGGCTCGCCCTGGCGGTCGATGACCCGCTGGACCGGGTCCTCGCCCTCAACGCGGAAGAACTCGTAGTGAAGTTGTGGGCGGACGGCGGCGATAACATCGCGGTCGCCCGTGACGTACACCTCTTCGGGTCGTTTGCGTCGGACCTCGTCTGCGACGAGGCCGGCGAAGTTCCGCAGTTCGACGACGACCGTTTCGTCGCTCCCCTCGCCCTCCGGCGTCGTCGTCACCGTCCGCTGGCCGACGACCGACCCGTCCAGCAGCGAGGTCACTGTCGCCCGCTCACGATCGAGTTCGAGGACGACGGCGTCCGTATTGGCAGTGTGACAGACCAGGCAGTAGTCGCCCGGTCGGTCGAGCGGCGTGGCACACTGCCGACAGTCCATAGCTGTGGCTACGGGCCCGTGCTGATAAGCGAGACGGTTCACATCTTACGCACGACAGATTCAGCCCTCATCTTCGATGGTCGCACCGGGCGGATAGATGGCACAGACTGTGGCGTCGTAGCCGGCGTCGGAGAGTCCGGTCCCGAGCGCGACCACCGTCTCACCGAGCATTGCCATCGCGGCGTCACCGCCGGCTTCGGCCACGTCATCGATGACCGCCTTGACCTCCGGCGTCAGCAGGTCCGCTTCACGAGAGAACTGCCGGGCGGCCTGCATAAACGTCGAGAGCTTCGGCTCTTTGACGACGGTAGAGAGTGCACGTTCGCCGGCGGCCGTCAGTGTCTCCGTATCGCCGCCGACAACGTCCGCCGTCGATAGCTCGCCGAGCGTGAGGTATTCGACGCGGCTGCGCGCCGGGATGGCGTCGAGGTAATTAAACTGTGGCCCGCCGGGTTCGAGGCGGAGCGGCACGCCGCCGCGAGCCTGCGCGACGACATCGCCGAGGCCCGAGCCAGCCTGAACTTCCGCGCCGTGGGCGATGGTCACCAGTTCGTTGTACGAGAGCCCGTGGCCGAAGACGGCGTTGGCCGCCAGCGCAGTGCCAAGCGCCAGTCCGCCGGAGACGCCGAAGCCGGACCCGAGCGGGAGCGGCGTTTCGGCAGTGACAGTCGCCGTTGTTCGCAGGGCATCCAGCACTCGCTCGACGGCCTCGACCTGAATCGACTCGCCGTTCAGCGTTATCTCGGTTTCAGCCCCGCGGCTGACAGTAACGGAGACGCCGTCAGACAGGGCCAGTCCGCCCCCGCGAGAGCCGGTCTCGATCGGGTCATCGCCCCGGTCAACGGTAAAAAAGCCCGTAATGTGGCCGGGAACGAACGCGTGTGCTTCGTCGCTCATTGCCTCTCCGTGGGACCCGGTGGCGTTAAGGATTGGTGATCGGCCGCTCCGGCCACACAGGCTGTTGGACGTTCTCTCCGTACAGAGTTTCAGACGACCGACAGGCGGTTCTCCGACCCGTAGTTTGATGTGTGTTTACGGCGGATGACTGTGCAAACATGCCGACGATAAGCGCGCGACTCCCGAGCGAAGAGAAAGATGAACTGGACGACGTCGCTGAGTTGCTCTCCGAGGACCGGTCGACCACGATTCGAAAGGCCCTCCGGGAGGGACTGGAGACGCTTCGACTCCGCGTCGCCGTCGAGCAGTACCAGTCCGGTGACGTGTCGGCGGCCGAAGCCGCACAGCTCGCTGATCTCTCTATCGCGGAGTGGCTCGACGTGGCCCGCGAGCGAAATCTGACGACACAGCTTGAGCTGTCCGATCTGGAGCTCGATGCCGACACGGCCGCGGAGCTATGACTCGCATCTATGTCGGGCCGACGGCGCTGTACTCGCTGGGGCAGGTTGGGGAGCTGTCGCTGCTGGACGCGTTCGACGGCGACATCGTCATTCCCGAACCCGTCATCGACGAGGTCCAGATCGAACCGACCGCGACGAACCTAGCAGAGTACCGCGAGAGCGGTATCGAAACCGGCGTCGACGAGGACCACATCGACCAGGCCAGGTCCCTGCTGGGCGACGCCGACCTCGGACCCGCCGTGACGGTGCTCGCTGGCGTGTTAGCCTACCGTGACAGCGACGACCGCTCTGCCGTAGCTGTCGTCTCCGAGGACCGCACTGTCCGCCGGATGGCGCAGGGTCTCGGCGCAGAGGTGACGAGCAGTTTCGGCGTCGTGGTCCGGGCCGCTATCGAGGACAAGTACCTCAAACCGACCCAGGCGAAGCGGATCGTCAGGCGCATCGATCAACACGGGATGCATCTGACCGGGGAACTGCGGGAGCGGGCAGTCGGTGAGGTCGCATAGCGCCGATTGAGAAAGCGGCGGATTCAGCCCATCTATGCTGGGATAAGGGACTAATAAACACGGTCCGTATTCTTTGCTGTGTCAGAACAACCCGCGCCTCAGTTTCTCGTGGCTTCAGCTATCGTCTGCGTGCTGGGCTGTCTCGTCGGTGCGCTGCTCCCGATTGTCGTCGGGTCGACCGCCGCGTTTACCGGGAGCGTGACTTCGAGCGGGCTTCTCGGACTCGTTTTTACGGTGCGAAACCTCCAACTGCTCCGTGCGACCGGCGATCCGAGTTTACCACCGGCCGTCCTGACGACGATCTTCGGCGGCTGGTTCATGCTCGCCCCGCTGTTGTACACAGACGTCGGGTTTCTCGCCACCGCCGGGACACAGCTCGCCGGAACAGTCATCTCGACGTTCGGACTGTACGTCACGGTCGCCGGGCTGACCGACGGGCCAGCGTAGATAGCCGCGACAGCTATTCGCCGACCGCGGCGGCCAGTTCCGCGGTAACGGCGTCGACGGCGCTCTCGATATCTGGATGTCGCCCCGTTCCGACGTCTTTGCACCCCTGTTTTCTATCGACCCGGACCGCGCTGTCGTCGAAAAGTTCGGGGCGAACGACGAGTTTGGCCGCAGCACAGACGCCATCGTCGTCCGGAATCCGATATTCGACGATGCCGCCGTTGGCGTCACTTCGCTGCCACAGTGTCGGCGGAGTCGGCAGTGCAGCGACCAACTCCTCCGGGTCAGCGGCTGTCTCCGGTGACGGGTGGGACATACCGTAGTAAAGGCTGTGAGACCCAAACGTGTTACGCCGACTCGGGTGCTGTGTCCCGACACCGCTATAATGCCGTGGTATCAGAAATTGGCCCAGGGCCATGTCATTCCGCTATCGGTGCGTGTACTGACTCTGCCCGCCAATTCCGACGATATACGCCGGTTTCAGACGTTTCGGACCCTGAGCGAGCCGGGATGCCGCCACCATCGTTCGGAGCTAGATGCATGGGTTTAACACTCCGGCTCCCAACTCTGGAGGTATGCAGGGTAATCTTCCGCCTGAAGCACAGGAGAAGCTCGAGGAACTGCAGGATCTTCAAGAGACAGCACAGCAGGTCGCCGCACAGAAACAGCAGGCCGAGACGGAGCTCCAGGAGTCCCAGACGGCGCTGGACGAGCTCGACGACATCGACGAGGACTCGACCATGTACCGCGAGGTCGGCGAACTCCTCGTGAAGACCGAGTTCGACGAGGCGCAGGACGACCTCGAAGAGAAGGTCAACAGCCTCGAAGTCCGCGTGGAAACGCTCGAAAAGCAGGAAGAGCGCGTGCAGGAGCAGTTCGAAGAGCTCCAGAGCGAGCTCCAGCAGATGCTCGGCGGCGCAGGTGGCGCGGGTCCGGCCGGCGGTCCCGGCGCTGGCGGCGCATAAGGCGATGCCGACAGACGATGAGGTCGTCGAGACAGCCTCAGCCGCCGCCGAAGACGTTGTCTTCTCGCGATACGATGTCGGCGCGGTCGAGGACCTTGACGTGACTGTCACCTTCGAAGACGGCGTACTGGACGTCGACGTGTACGTCAACGCGCCCGACAGTCGGCAGGACGAGGCACAGGTCGCGGACGACGCCGCCCTCGCCGCTCGGGCCGCCGTCGACGACCTGTTCGAAGAATAGGGACCCGCATCGGAGCGGGCAGTCACTCGGTGTTCTATCGACGCCGCGAACCGTCAGTCGTGGCTATCGACGGCTGGGTCCCCGGTCCGGTCGCTCGCAAACCCGGTTCGGAAGGCGATCCAGCCGAGCACTGAGACGAACAGTATCGGCGGGAGAATCATGAACCCCCATAGGGGGTCCAGTCCCCAGCCAAGTAGGAGGGCCAGGTCAAACAGCCCGATAGCGAGAAATGGCGAGACAAACAGGAGGGCCCGCTTCCGGTTCATCTCGCCCGACGATTCCGACGCCGACGAGTCCTCATCACCCGCAAGGAGATCTGCCGTCGTGCGGTCACGGGCTCCGTCGTCAGCGTGGACGCTGGACTCGGCGGTGTCATCCATACCCGTCCCTCAGAGTTCAGCAAGCAAAAAAACCGCGCTTGGTCAGTCGTCGGTGGAGAGCCGGTCAGTCAGGGGGTTATGCGTCGCTGTCGTCGTCCGCGTCTTCGGTCGCGTCGTCATCCACAGTGGACTGCTCGTCGTCCGCATCAGCGTCATCTGAACCAGCGTCCTCGGACGCCGATTCGTCGTTAGCATCGTCACCAGGGGTCAGGTCGCTGATCTGTGCGCCCAGATCGCCCGTGAGTTCGCCGGCCTGCTTCTGCCCGATGAGCGTGTGGATCTCGCTGACGAAGTCAGGGACCTGTTCGGGGAGATCCGACGGCGGGCCGCGCTGGTCGCCTGCCTGACCGGCATCAGCGGGCGGGCCGCGGCGGTCAGCCGCCTCGGTAGCGCCGTCGGATCCGTTCTCGTCTGTGTCCGCTGTTTCGTTCGCCGCCTGCTCGGCAGCGTTGTTCGCCTGTGCGTTGTCCGCATGGTCGTCGGCCTGTGCGCCTGCTGCGCCGGGGAGTGCCGCCGCCGAGCCCGTGATGACGAGCACGGCAAGCAGGCCGCCGGCGATCGTAGTGAGTTTCATTCTGATCGTTGCCTCCGCTCGTCTCTCTGGCCCAGTGGCATATGAAGGGGGCGAGCCCAAAAGGCGATTTAACTCGAATTTATCCGAATTAGCCGATCTACCGCCCGTTTTAATTCGGTTTAATTCCGCTTCAGCGGGCGCTCGCCACTCCGTCGCGTCTAGACGGGACTGCTGGGCGGGATAGCTGGCGTGCGCGTCGCACGATCGGTCCGGTCGCGATAGCGTATCCGGAGTCGGCGAAGCATAGCGGACAGGACAGACCGCTGAAACCGCCCCGGGGTAACTTTTCATACCCGCGAACCCAACACTGGTCCATGGAACACGATGCCACGGTCGAAGGGGTCGGCGTCGGGGTCAACGAGGAGGGGGGCGGCACGCCGGTCGTCTTGCTCCGTGCACGCGAGGAGATCGTCCCCATCTTCGTCAGTAAGGATCAGGCCCAATCGATGCAACTGGCGATTGCCGGCGAGCCCTTCGAGCGACCGCTCACCCACGACCTGCTGGTCGAGATGGTGACGGAGTTCGGGGGTGCCATCGACCGGGTCCGTATCGACGACCTAGCAGACGGAACCTTCTACGGGAAGATCGACGCGGAGCAGTACACTGACGACCGGCGTAAAGACATGGTGTTCGACGCCCGCCCCTCGGACGCTATCGCGATTGCCCTCCGAGTAGATTGCCCGGTCGTGGTAACAGATGACGTTATCGACGAGGCCGGGCGCCCGCCGGAGCAGTTCGATCAAGGAGGGAGCGGAAGCGAGGATCTGGGCCTGTGAGAACACGAAACCTTTCTGCATCTGTCCACCCTGAGCGTATCTGATGGGGTACGAATCGGTCATTTTCGACAACGACGGCGTGTTGCTGACGCTGACTGACATGGACGCACACTACGTCGGCGCACGCCGGGCCTTCGAGGAACTCGGCGTGCCGTCACCGTCGACAGCCCACGTCGAGGCGATGAGTATCGGTGTGACAGTGCCCGAACTCACCGAGGTCTGTACGCAGTACGATATCGACCCCGAGCGGTTCTTCCGGGCTCGTGACGAGGCCTTGACCGCGGTCCAGCAGGCGCTTATCCGAGCTGGCAAGAAACAGCCCTACGGCGACGTGTCCATGCTTGACCGACTGGACTGTCCGCTGGGCGTGGTGTCCTCGAACCAACGTGATACCGTCGCCTTCGCCTTCGAGCATTTCGACATCGGCCACTACTTCGACACCGTCTGGGCGCGCGAGCCGACAGTCGAGAGCCTCCGCCGGAAGAAACCGCAGCCGTACTACATCGAGCGGGCGATGGAGGACCTCGGTGTCAGCGACGCCCTGTTCGTCGGCGACAACGAATCCGACATCGAGGCAGCACACCGGGCTGGAATCGACTCGGCGTTCATCCGTCGTCCGCATCGGACCGACACCCGACTCGACGTGACACCGGACCACGACGTTTCCGGGCTCGAAGACGTAGTTCGGATCGCTGGCCGACGCAGCGGGAGCGACTGATCCGTATCCGGATCTAACGGATACACAGCCATCACGTTCTGGTACGTATACTGAAAGCAACCTTTCCCATGGCAAGTGCCGTGAAACGGTATGGAGAAGCCGGTCGGTGGAACGGATGAGAACGAACAAGCGGCACGTGACACACCGGCACAGCAGTCCCCCCCTGTGCTGTTGGAGACCCTCGCCGCACGAATGCCCGAACCGGTGGTCGTCACCGCCGCAGACGGGGAGATACAGACCGGGAACGATCACCTCTGTGACCTCCTCGACTCGGACCCGTCGGACGTGTTTGGAAGCCAGATAGCTGAGCCCTTCCCGGACCTCCGTGACATTGACTTCGGAACCCACTGCAGTCAGTCACCGGAATCACCGCTGACGTCGTCGTGTTCGGTCGGCGACACGGAACGGTGGGTCGAGATCGCCTTCGAGCCCCAGCAGTGGGACGGCGAGGAGTTGTATCTGGGAATCGTCCACGACATCACAGAGCGCCACGAGCGGACGGAGATGCTCGAGCAGTACGAGCGGATCGTCGAGACGATCGAGGACGGTATCTACACGCTCGACGAAGGGTTCACGATGCAGACGGTCAACAGCGCTGTCGAGTCGATGACCGGCTACGACAAGGACACGCTGATCGGATCGAACGCGACGCTGCTGGCGGACGAATCCGTTATCGAGGAGGCAGCGGAGATGTCGCGGCAGTTCATCGAGGGCGAGCGCGACGTCGGGACGCTGACGACGGACCTCAGAACCGCTGACGGGGACACGCTCCCTATAGAGACCAAGTTCACGACATACGACCGCAAAGACGGGAGCTACCGGCAGGTCGGTGTCGTTCGGGACATCTCGGACCGGAAGCGGTTCGAGGAGACGCTCGCGGCGCTGCACGAGTCGACCAGAAAACTGCTGCATACGGAAACCAAGACAGCCGTAGCCGAACAGATACTCGAGACGGCCGTCGACGTGCTGGAACTCCCCGACGTAGAGATCTACCTGTTCGACCGAAGCGACAACACCCTTCGTAGCGTCGGCGATGCCGAGGCGGACCGAAGCGCGTCAGTCGGGCCGGGCGAGGGCACAGTGTGGGACGTGTTCGTGCAGGACAGTGCCGTCGAGATCGCCCCCGGCGAGCGCATCGACCTTGGGGCGGGACCGGTCACAGCCGACGCGAAACGGCTCTGCCTCCCGCTCGAAGACCATGGCGTGTTCTACATCGAACTGGGCGAGCAACACAGCGACGCCAGGACCCGAGAGATGGTGGACCTGCTCGCCGCCAGCGCGGAAGCCGCGCTCGCGCGAGTCGACCGCGAGACGACGCTCCGCAAACGCGAGGCCGAGCGCCGCGAACAGAACCGCGAACTGCGACGGCTCAAGCAGGTCAACGCGATCATCCGTCGGATCGATCAGGTGCTCGTCGAAGCGGAGACCACCGAGGAGATTGAACAGGCGGTGTGTGATCAGTTGGCCGAATCCCAGTGGTTCTCCTTCGCCTGGATCGGCCGACAGGACGCGACGGAACTCGTTCCCAGAGCCTGGGCGGGCGACACCGCCAGCTATCTGGACGCTATCTCGCTGTCGCTTGAGCGCGAGGGCGGGCCGCCGGCCGTCCAGACTGCACAGTCCGAAGCGATGACTATCGTCCCGTCGGTGGCTGACAACCTTCGGGGAGATCACTGGCGGACGGAAGCGCTCTCCCGCGAGTTCCAGTCGGCGCTCAGCATCCCGCTTGAATACGACGACTTCGTCTACGGCGTCCTGACGGTGTACGCCGGGCAGGAAGACGGGTTCGACAAGATGCTCCAGGAAGTGTTTACCGAACTCGGTGAAACCATCGCGAACGCGATACGGGAGGTCGAGTCCCGACAGCGGCGGGCCGGCGACGGGACTGTCGAACTCGAACTGTCGCTGTCGGCCCCGCAGTCGTTCCTGACGCACCTCTCAGACCGGGTCGGCGTCCCGGTCATCTGTGAGGGGGCCGTACAGCGGAGCGACGGTGCGATCCGTCTCTTCCTCGCTATCTCGGACTGTGACCCGGCTGTCGTCGAGGAACGGATGCTGTCGATGGCTCGTGTCGACACCGCACGAGCGATCTCGACCGACCAGTTGGACGGGCTTTACGAGATCGTCGTGACGGGCCAGACCGTCGCGGAGACGCTACTGGAACAGGGCGGGCGGTTGAAAACGATCCGAACGTCGACGGGCGGACTCACGGTGACAGTTGTCGTTTCGGGCGAAACCGATATTCGCCAGTTCGTCGAACAACTCGGCGAGCGCTATGCGGACGTCACGCTGATCGCGCGCCGTGACGGCACACAGTCCAATGGCCAGCGGGACAGTACAGCCCGGTCGGCACTGGAGGAGCAACTCACCGATAGACAGCTCGAAGTACTCCAGACGGCGTATCTGAGTGGCTTCTTCGACTGGCCCCGGGAGACGACTGGCCAGGAAATCGCGTCCAGCCTGGACGTGTCACAGCCGACGGTCAACCGCCACCTCCGCGTCAGCGAGCGAAAGCTCCTCGAACTCGTGTTCGGCGATAGCTGAGACCGTCGCTATAGTGTTAGTGACTAGTCCGGCGGACTGTATCTGTATAGCCACAATCGGCTTTTCAATCACTCATTAAGGGATAAACAGCGACGAACCATGTCCCAGGCAAAACTGGTCTACAGACCGACACCCAACGAACCGCTGAGCGAAACCATCGTCCACGCAGTAGCCGACACACTGGGTGTCGACCCCATCGACCTCGATGACCGAATCAGTGACTGTATCGACCCTGATGCCCTGGACCGGCTGTTCCGTCCCGATACGGATGGCACTCCAAGTCCTGACGGGCTAGTCGTGTTCAGTATGGCTGGCTGTCGTATCGAAGTCGAAGGGAATCGTTCGGTGCTGGTGACACCATCCCGCGACGGCTCGGCGGCAACTGGACTCGAAGCGTAACTGCGCTCTGCGTGCGGCTGTTCTGCTGGCACTCTCTATTGTGAGTAGTAGTGCCGATGACAGAGCTATTAATGTCACCTTATTTTCCTCTTCATCTCACATGCTGCCGATATTTTTCAGTAAGTAGATATTTCTTTTGCGGAGCAATTGAAAAACTGGTACGTAAATTGGAGTAAAAGTCGACCAAATACATTGTTAATAGTATACTACTAGCATCCCACACGTCAGTACCACTATAAGCGCAACTTCGCCTCTCGAATGTATGGACCGTGGACACCAACTGATCGAAACCGGCTCGCAGTCGGGCAAGAGCATCGCGGCAGCGACCAATCAATCTGAAGAAGTAGAAACACCCAAACTTCAGTTAATCGAACATTATTCCGCCGGCTGTGCCGAGGTTCGGGGTGCAAGCGTTGGGGGGCAGTCACAATGAGCGTTGAGTCGCCCCCAGTCGAGACACAGGACCTCCTCGAAGAGGTTCGGACGACCAGCCTTCCGGAACGGGTTACAGAATTGGCAGACGAGTACGAGCGGGTCTGTGGCGAGCGTGACCGGTTCCTCTGGCAGTGGATCTACTCGCTGTTCCCCGAGTTCACGCTCTCCTCTGTCCACCCGGATCACGCCGACCACGTCCGGACACAGAAGACGATACTCACGATGTACGTCACGATTCTGGACGACATCGTCGAGAACGACGGGGACCGAGACACCTTCGAAGAGGCCCGACGACTCGTGCAGGACCCGTCGTCCGTTGACCCGAACCGTGCGGCGGTAAGCGATGACTTTTTCTCCTTTATCCAGCGTGTGTGGCGGGAGTTCGAGGGCGGCCTGACTGACGCACCGCGCGTCGACGAGTTCTACGACGTGTTCACCTACGATATGCGACAGACGCTAAACGCGATGGACTACAGCGCCGTCGTCAACGAGAACCCACGGATTGCGAACCTCAGCGGGGCCGAAACCTATGGGGCACATAACATGGTAATGTTTCCCTACGCGGCCGTTGACCTCATGTATTCGCCGGAGTTCGAACTCGCCGATTACGGCACGGTCCGGGACCTGATCTGGGACCTGCAGGAGATGGCCCGCATCGGCAACTGGCTCACCACCTGGGAACGGGAGGTCAAAGAAGGGGACTACACCGCGGGAATCGTCGTGCTGGCCCTCCAAGAGGGGTTCGTCACTCCCGAAGAACTGGAAAACCCCGACGGGAAAGCCGAACTCATCGACAAAATCAAAGCCGAGCAGTTCGAGGCTAGGTTCCGAGACCGGTGGGCCGAGATTTATCAATCCGTTCGTGATCGCAAGTTCGACACGGACAGTGTCGATCTGGACGCGCTAGTGCAGGGCATGGAAACCGTGTTTCAGTACCACGAAGCCAGCCGCGGATACAAGTAACGTCCCCCGTCCACGGGAACACTGGCGTCTAATTCTACGGAATATCAGTTGAAACGGATGCTGTGCCGTCAGTCGTCAGCGACGAGCGGTTCCTCGTCGTCGGCGACGAGGCGGTCCATCGCGTCAACCATCGCGCGCACGGACGCCCGGGTGATGTCGGAATCACTGGCCGAGACGACGACGTGGTCGTCGCCGCGTGACATCTCGATTTCGACCGTCACGAGCGCGTCCGTCCCGCCGGTGATGGCGTCGACGTGGTAGTCTTCGAGCGTTGCATCGGCGGTGTGTGACAGTGCCACCTCGGCGGCGTTCATCGCGGCGTCGACCGGCCCGGAGCCGACCGCTGCCTCCTTGCGTTCCTCGCCGTCGACCGCGAGCCGGACGCTCGCAGTCGGGGTATCGGAGCCGGAAACGGCAGTCAGGCCGCGCAGTTCGACCCGTCGGTCGCGCGCGTCGCCGGTCACCTCGTCAGCGATGGTCAACAGGTCGGCGTCGGTGACGCGCTTGCCACGGTCGCCGATCTCCTTGACGCGGCTGACGATCTCCGAGAGCTGATCATCGGTGACCTCGACGTCGTGCTCGTCGAGTGCGGCCTCGACACCGGCCCGGCCCGCGTGCTTGCCGAGCGCCAGGCGGCGTTCGCGGCCCACCTTCTCCGGCGGGTACGGCTCGTACATCGAGTCGTCCTTGAGCGTGCCGTCGGTGTGGATACCGGACTCGTGGGTGAAGGCGTTCTCGCCGACAACTGCCTTGTTTGGAGCCAGCGGAATGCCGGTCCGGTTGGCGATGAGTTGGGCGAGGTCGTACACCTCGGTGAGGTCCATCGATTCGACGCCGTAACCGTGGTCGAGCGCGATGGCGACCTCTTCGAGGGCGACGTTACCGGCGCGCTCGCCGATGCCGTTTATCGTCCCATGGACGAGGTCCGCGCCCGCCGCGATGGAGACCAGCGCGTTGGTCACCGCCAGCCCCAGGTCATCGTGGGTGTGAGTGCTGACTGGACCCAGATCAGAGAGCCGTGAGACGCATTCGAGCGCACGGTCCGGCGTCGCGTGGCCGACAGTGTCGGCCCAGCAGATGCGGTCCGCGCCGGCCTCGACGGCAGCGCCGAGCAGTTCTTCGAGGTAGTCCAGATCGGCTCGCGAGCCGTCCTCGCCGATGACCTCGACCCAAAGCCCGTGATCGACGGCGTACTCCACCAGTTCGACGGTGTTGTCGACGTTTTCGCTCTTGGAGGTGCCGACCTTCTGTTCCACGTGCTTGTCACTGGCCGGAACGACGAGGTTGATGCCGTCGACACCACAGTCGAGCGCGAGGTCGATATCGTTCTGGATACCACGACAGAAGCTGGTGACAGTGCTGTCGAGGTCGAGCCCCGCGACGCGAGAGATCGTCTCGCGCTCGCCGGGCCCGGTACAGGCGCTTCCGGCCTCGATGACATCGATACGCGCCGCATTGAGCGAGCGGGCGATATCGGCCTTGTCGTCCGGCGTCAGCGAGACGCCGGGGGCTTGCTCACCGTCGCGCAGTGTCGTGTCGAGAAACTGTACCTCACCGACATCTGAGAGCGCACGCATCGCTGGGTGCCCCTCGAACAATGTGTTCTGACTCACAGAAGATGCTCCATCACGCGCCACGAATTTCGCGGCCAGCCGCCTCGCGGCGACTTCCTCTATCCTCCGTCGGGTGTTCCGACATAGTGGTGTCTACTCTACTCTTCACGGTCTAAAAGGTGACGGAACTGACTACCACACCTCATGCCTGTCGCATTCCGGATTCCAAACGGACCGTGTCACCTTCAGAAACAGCCGACGCCGCGCCACCGGGCAACTCAATGACAGTGTCCGCGTTCGCGTAGCCGACCGAGCGCCAGGGGTGCAAGGTTTCGACGGCCTGGACCTCCTCGTCGACGAGCCAGAGCACGTCGAGCGGGAACCGGACGAACAGCATATGGATGAACTGTCGGCTCGCGTGGTCGAAGGGAAAGACGAGCGCGTAGTCGTCGGGAATCGATGACCGGAACATCAACCCCCGGCCCTGTTCGAGCATCGACTCGGCGTACTCTACCTCCGTCGCGAGGGGGCGAGCCGCGCCATCGGGGTCGTGAACGAGCCGCATACCACCGCGGAAGTCGTAGGTGGGCAAAAAGGCTTCTGTCGGAACGGAGGGTTTGAGGGGGCACGGCACGGGCTACATGATATGGAGAAGGCTCCCGGGGGAACGTCCGTCGGCGTCGACGACCCGTACGACCACGTGAAGCGGTGTGACTTCGTTACCAGCGAAGGGAAGTGCCGCTGGGCGCGCGAACACGGCCATCACGACCCTGAATTCGCCAATACCCGGAGTGCCGATGACTTTCGCTGTCCGGCGGCGATTGCGCCCGACGACACGGACGCAGACGCGGAGCCGGAGTGGGACTGGGCCGACTGCCCGCATTTCCGTTCCCGGAACCACGACCGGGAGTGTGTTCGCTGCGGACTCGAAGAGCGGCGGATGGCCCACTCCGACGAGCAGCCACTATTAGAGGAACACCACCTCTCGTACCGCGAAGGCGGTGACGAGCTATCACACGAAATAACGGTCTTTCTCTGTCGGTGGTGTCACGCGAAGATCCACCAGTCGTGGGCGCGGCTCGACGACGACGTGAATCCGGACCCGGAAGCCATCGCACAGCGGGAGCAGCGCCGCTCTAAGGAGCAATCCGAACTGGGCTTCGAATCGGCGGCCGACCGCTACGACGACTCGTAGGCGCTCTGAATATCTTATTTGATAATTACTGCCGCACAGATAAGTAGGCACGTCGTAACCAGTTACTAAAGTGACCTCTCCGGCGCTCACGAAACAGTCGCTGGGGACGGGATATGTCGTCGCGACGGGCGTCGTGATTTCCGGCGCATTACTCGCCCACGGCATGTCTCTCGTCCGGCCGTCCCCGATAGACGTGGTCATCCTCAGCGTGGGGTTGACACCGGCGCTAGCCTTGGTAGCGGCGAACTACTGGCTCCCGGTGAGTGGGCTGTCCGGCGACCAGATATGGACCGCTGCGGAGTGGTGTGGACTCGGTATCGCACTGTTTACGCTCATCAAAATCGTCGTGTTGCTCGCCCCGGTACCGCAGTCCTCGATGGTCCCGTCGATACTCGCAAGCGGGGTTGCGGTCGGCGGGTTCGGCGGGGTTTTGTTTGGGTGGCTGCTCGAACTCCGGCGGTCCCGACGCCGACTCGCCCAGAGCAACGAGGTGTTGTTTCGGGTGCTTCGACACGACCTCCGGAACGATCTCAACGTCGCGCTCGGCCACCTCGGCGAACTGCAGCGGGAAACGGCAGAGCGTGATGACCCCAAGTCGCGTGCACACGTCGAGCAGTTGAACGACACCATCGACGATATCATCGACACTACGGAGAAGGCGAGACAGATAGAGTTCGCGTTCGACGCGGACCGTCGCGCACAGCAACCGATCGACCTCGTGCCATGCGTCAGGGAACAGGCGAAAAAGATCACACAATCGTATCCGGAGACGACTGTTGATCTCGATCTCCCGGACCAGTCGAAAGTGTATGCCGACTGGATGCTCGACGTGGTGTTACAGAACGTCATCGAGAACGGGGTCGTCCACTGTGAGGCAACCCCGACGCTGTATATCTCCGTTGAGGAGCACGGCCGAACCGTGTTCGTGCATATCGGCGATAACTGTCCGTCGATTCCACAGCACGAACAGGAGGTCCTCGACAGCGGCGCGGAGACGCAACTGCGCCACTCAAAGGGTGTCGGGCTGTGGCTGACGACGTGGATCGTCGAGAGTTACGGCGGGGCGGTACACCTCACGACCTCAGACGACGGCAATGTCGTGACGTTAGAACTGTGTGGCCCAACAGTGATCGACGAGATTCGCCAAACCCTTCGAGAGTGGCCCTGAAGCCGGACACGAAGCCATCCGTCGACCGCATCAGGAGATATATACGCCTTCGTAGCCTTCGCGTCAGTAATGACCCGAATCGACGTTATCGACAATCACGGACAGTTCACACATCTGGAGCAACGCGCGCTCCGTGACATGGGTGTCGACGTCTCGCTCAGGGACAACACGACACCCCCGGAGGAAATCGACGCCGACGGCATCGTCCTATCGGGCGGCCCGGACATGGACGATATCGGGAACTGCCCCGAGTACCTCGACCTCGACGTTCCCGTACTCGGTATCTGTCTGGGGATGCAACTCATCGCCGACGAACTCGGCGGCCGGGTCGGCGGCGGCGAGTACGGCGGCTACGCGGACGTGACGGTCGACATCCTCGACGAGGACGACCCGCTTCTGGGCTCGCTGTATCCCGAAACGCGCGTGTGGGCCAGCCACGCCGACGAAGTGAAGGAAGTCCCGCCCGGATTCGAGCGGACCGCGACCTCCGACGTCTGTGGCGTCGAGGCGATGAGCAACACGGACGAATCGATATACGGCGTCCAGTGGCATCCGGAGGTCGCCCACACTGAAGAGGGCGAGGAAGTGTTCGAGAACTTCCTGTCGGTCTGTGACAAGCAGTCTGTCGCTCGCCAGTAACCGTCGGGGAAGAATGTAACTGGTTTTATATTCGCTCGTAGGGTGTGATACAAAAATGACGGCGACACAGGGCAATCTTGCTAGCCTTTCGCGATTTATTTTCAGGGCTCCGACCTGGTATACGAGCCTAGCCTTCGCGCTGGTCATCGCCGCGATGACTGGCATTGTTGCGTTTGATTCACGATTCATTCTCGATGACGCCTGGCAGGGCGTGTTTCTCATCGGTCTGCCGACCTCAATCGCCAGTGCCGTGACACCGTGGGTCGACCGGCAGTTGGGCGGACAACTCACCCCGAACCGGGCTACCCTGCTTGCAGTCATCTGTGAGCTTATCACTATCGCGATGCTGACCATTGCTGGCGTTATCGCCGTCTTTACTGTCCGCCTCGGCCAGAACTTCGTCTTCGACGTATTGTTAGTCGCGCTGGCGTCGATATTCGCCTTCCGGCTGCTGATACTGATGGCTGTCTCGCGGCATTCACTCCCGAAAGCGGCGATTCCGGCGAGCGTCCAGACAGTCACTGCCGCCGTGTTGCTGGCGATATACAGCGGGGCAACCGCGTTCATCCTCGATAACCCGATGCTCCGGGAGTACCTTTCCCGCCCGGAGGAGGTTCCGCCACAGGTACAGGGGTTTATTCCACAGGATTTCATCATTCTCGCGGTTATCTGTGTCATCTACGCGCTGGCGGTCTGGCTGTTCCTCGTCGTCATCGACCAACCGTGGCGCTCCTCGCTCGGCGTTTCCGCGCTGGATTTCCTCCGTGGTTTCATTGGGCACATCGCCGAAGGCACGCGAGAACTGGAGGAGTTCTTCGAGGACATCGGCGAAGAAGCCGTCGTCCCGGTCACCGTATTGTCGGTCCGCCGGCCGGGCGGCGAGGAGAAAGCCCGATTCGTCCTGCCGATGATTCACCCCGGCCCGATGGGCGAAATCGGCGGTGGGAACCTCCCCAGACGCGTCGCCGAGTCGGCTGAGGGTCTGGCCTTCCCGCCACACGCGACCGCCGGCCACGACTTCAACCTCGTCACGGAACGGGAGGTCGACACCATCCTGTCGACGGCCGAGACGGCGTACCAGAACCTCGAATACGACGACCAGGCGACGGCAGGGACTCGCGTCACCGAAGGGGAAGCCACGCTGACCGGCCAGGCCTTCGGCGACGACGCGCTCGTCGTGAACACGTACGCGCCGGGCTGTGCCGACGACGTTGAGTACGCCGTCGGACTCTCGGCGATGTCGGAAGCGCGGGCCGACGGGCTCGACGACGTGCTGCTGGTCGACGCACACAACTGCAACGACGGGCTCGAAGGTGACGACCTCGGCCACGTCGTGCCCGGCAGTCAGCGGTCCTTCGATATGCTCCACGGAGCCGGACAGCTTGGAAGCCTGCTCACGGACGCCGAAACTGGCCACCTCCGCTGTGGCGTCGCCTGGGACGAAACCCCCTGGGAACCCAAAGAGGGCATCGGCCCGCTCGGGATCCGCGTCTGTGTCTTCGAGGTCAACGACCAGCGAACGGCGTACGTACTCATCGACGGCAACAACATGGAACCGGGCCTCCGCCAGCGCATCATCGACGCCACCGAAGGCGTGGACATGGTGGAGGTAATGACCAGTGACACCCATATCGTCAATACTGTCGAGGCCGAGAACCAGGTCGGACAGGCGATCCCCGAGAAGGAGATCGTTGCGCTCATCGGCGACCTCGTCGACAGAGCTGTCGCCGACCTCGAACCCGTCGAGGCCGGGATGGCGAGCGAACAGGCGACCGTGACGGTGTTCGGCAACGACCGGACCGAGACGCTGGCCTCGACTGCCAACGCGATGGTCTCGATGGGTGGCGCGCTGGCTGGCGCGTTTATTCTCGCCGTAATGACGATCAGCGTATTGATTTTCCTGCTGACCTGACGGCTCGACCGGATACGCTTCATCTGAGACCCAGCACTGTCGCTCGGCGAGTTGTGCCGTCAGAAAGCGCCGAGGAGGAGATTTGAACTCCTGAGTCCGTGAGGACAGTTGCTCTCGAAGCAACCGCCTTGGCCAGGCTAGGCTACCTCGGCTCACCCATCAGTACCGCCGTTTGCTCTTTAGGGGTTTCGATTTCGGACTCGACACCCCTTTATCGAACCCGTAACATGACAGGCTATGGACGCTACCGAGGCAAGCGAAGTGTCGAGTCAGATCCTCGACGAGATCGGGAGTGCCGTCATCGCTGACCGTGGCTTCTTCGAGACGGTGCTGCTGGGAGTCGTCGCGAAGGGCCACGTCCTGCTTGAGGACGTGCCCGGCACGGGAAAGACGCTGACCGCCCGCAGCGTCGCGACCGCGCTGGGACTGTCGTTCTCCCGTATCCAGTTCACGCCGGACCTCCTGCCGGCCGATATCACTGGGACACACATCTTCAACGAGGAATCCCGGAGCTTCGAATTCACTGAGGGGCCGGTGTTTGCCAACGTCCTGTTGGCCGACGAGATCAACCGCGCACCGCCAAAGACCCAGTCCGCGCTGCTCGAAGCAATGGAGGAGGGACAGGTCACTGTCGACGGGGACACGTACGACCTGCCCGAACCGTTCTTCGTCATCGCCACGCAGAACCCAGTCGACATGGAGGGGACCTTCGAGTTACCAGAGGCGCAGGTCGACCGGTTCCTGGCAAAGACATCACTCGGCTATCCTGACGACGAAGGCGAGGTCGAACTCCTCCGGCGGCGTGCCGGCCGGACGACACAGAGTCCAACGGTGAAACCGATACTCGACGCGGAATCAGTCAAAGAACTCCGGAGCGTACCGGAGACGGTTACCGTCGACGACGACCTGCTGCAGTACATGGCTGACCTCGTCCGGGCGACTAGGGACGACTACCGCGTGGACGTCGGGGTCTCACCGCGCGGGACCCAGCGACTGTTCGAGGCGACGCGAGCGATGGCGACGATTGCTGGTCGGGAGTACGTTGCGCCGGACGACATCAAGCGGGTCGCACAGCCGGTGCTGGCCCACAGGCTGGTGTTGACACCTGATGCCCGCGTCGAGCAAGTCGACAAGGGAACAGTCATCCAGAGTGTGCTCGACGAGGTCCCCGTTCCGACGGTCTAACCCCACGTCCAGTGGGCGTCCAGCGCGTATCGGTACACGCCGGTGATGACGATAGCCCCACCATTGCCGACTAGCGGCACGACACCACCCCAGGTGACAAAGGCATAGAGGAGGCCTAACTGGAGCGGGATCGCCGTCCCACGAACGAGATTTGTCTTCCCTAACCCGACTACGTACTCCCGGAAATCCGAATGCTGTGACCGGTGGAACGTCCAGGCGTTGTTGAGGACGTACTGGAGCAAAATCGTACACTCAATTGCGATAGCGGCTGCGAAAATGTAATTCAGGCCACCGATATCGTTGAACAACCATAGTAGCGCTTGCTGAATCGACGCGGCAAACACACCGACGAGGAAAAACCGGATGAGTTGCTGTCGCCGGGCCGGTGTGACGACAGCGGACGCCATACAGCCTTACTGATAACCGAGCGCTTTTAACCGTGCTGTTATTTCGTCGGACGCTTCAGTGTTTCCAGCCCCATTCCCGTCGCTGTCGAGTTCGGCGAGGTGATCGGCGACAGCCTCCGACAACCGGTCGAGGACGGTCGCGGGCGGGTCGGCGTCCGTCGTGTCCGAGCAGAGGTTGACTTGTTCCTCAGAGTCGTTCGTCCGGTCGTACAGTTCCTGGCGCCCTGATTCCGTGAACTCGATGTACGTGTACCGCTCGTCGCGCGCACTGAGGAGGAGTTCGCCGTCCGCACGGCTCCGCGGAATCGGCTGACTGGTCACGCTCTCGCCCCGGACCGCCGCGGAGACGATGGGGCCGCGATCTTCAATGGTCTCGCCGTGTATCGCTGGAGCGACGGACGCCCCGTCCCACTCCGCCGCCGGCGTGAGCGACAGCAGATCACACACCGTCGGTGCGATCGTGTCGAGGCCGACCGGCGTCTCGACCGATTGGCCCTCGCTCTCCGGCGTTGAGACGATGTAGGGAACATCGATGAGCTCCCGGTAGAGCTTGGGATAGTGAGCAAGGTGACCGTGTTCGAGGAACTCCTCGCCGTGGTCGCCGGCGACGATGACGGCTGTGTCGTCGCGGTGCCCCTCGGTTTCGAGAGTGTCGAGAAGCCGACCGACGCTGGCGTCGACCTGCCGGACTGTCGCCTCGTACAGCGTCCGGAGCGTCTCCAGCGTCCGGTCGTCGACCTCCCAGCCCAGCCCGGTTCGGAGGTGGGAGCTGAGCATCCGGAGGACGCCGAAGTGGTTGTCTGATACCTCGCGGATATGCCGCGGGGCCGGAACGTACGGCGTGTGCGTGTCCATGTAGTGGACCCACAGGAAGAACGGTCCGTCGGTCGTCTCTAGGAACTCGGTGGCGTGGTCTTCGAGGTCCCCCATACGAGACACGTCGGCGAAGGGGCGCTCGTCGGACCCCCCGCTGAGGACGGTCGCGGCACGACGGAACGGTGAAGTGCCGAGCTGGACCCATGCCTGAATCGTCGGGTGAGCTGCCAGGTACTTGCTGTAGCCGCCGCTGTCGACGAACGGCTCGAACTCGTCGAATCCGCGGTCGTATCCCCAGTGATCGGTGAGAAAGCCGTTTGCGGCGTTGAACCCAGCCGTCTCGATACCGGCATCGGACACCTGCTCGGCCAGCGTCGGCGTCGACGCCAGACCGATGTCCTCGCTTTCCGAGAATACTGGGCGTGATCCGTGAATGCTAGGGAACGAGAACGGCGTCCAGTTCCCCTGTGCCACGGCGTTTTCGAAGACGACGCCCGAATCGGCCAGCGAGTCCATCACGGGTGAGACACTGTCAACGCCACCCAGCGCGTCGGCCCGCAGCGAGTCAATCGTGACTAGCACCACGTTCTGGGTTGCTGAAGCCGTCATAACCGACCCACCTTCCCCCTCACTCGCAATGTTACCGACGTATCGCGTCCGCAGACTGGGGGTTGCACCCAGCACGTGCCACCGTATTTTTTCATACCCCCCTATACCAGACACTGAATACTGAACGTTCCGGATAAATTCAGGTAGTTATAATAGAACCATACACTGATACGGTAGAATTAAGCGGTCTTGTGAAACCCTCAAACGCCGATAGATCTCAGCAAGCGGCTGAATACAGGGAGTATATTTCGTGCAGTGTTCTATGAGAGAATGACTGAAAAGTGAAATTAACGAAACAATTGATACAAGCCGACTAGAATGACCCAGACACAGGGCTGATGACCGAACACAAACACGAAAACCAGCAACTCTGGAACGAATGGAGCGATGATTTCCAAGCGTTATGGAACGCAAATACCGTGGATGGGGAGCTTCCGCCGGCGCCATCGCCATTCGGTTCGGATGGTCCGGGCGAGCCTCAACCCGATATTCTTGATTCAGTTGCAGAGAAGGACTACGTCGAACTAGGATGTGGAGGCGGCCAAGCAAGTGTCGGGACCGCTGAGCTTGGTGCCGAAACTGTCGTCGGAGTGGATATATCAGGCGAACAACTGCAGCACGCACGGCAGTTGCGAGATTTCTACGACGTTGATGCACAGTTTCTCAAAGGAGATATCACGAACCTCTCGCTCCCCGACGACAGCTTCGATGTAGCGTCTTCCGAGACAGTCTACCAGATGGTCAAGCATCTCGATGAGGCGTTTCGAGAAGTTCACCGCGTTCTCCGAGATGACGGCATCTTCGTCCTCAGCGTGCCACATCCCATACACGAGAGTCTGGATGTCGAAAAAGAGATTTTCGAACGCAGCTACTACGACACCGGTCGGCGGGAAATCACGATTAACGACGACTACGAAGCGAACTTGATCGCCTTTGATCGCACGGTTGCCGATCTTCACAATTCTCTCGTTGATGCCGGATTCACCGTCAAGCGTCTTCTCGAACCACGGCACCACCAGACCACACTCAATGAGCGAAGCGATAGCGATCTCCCCGAACTACTGTGGAAGGTGCCGGGGAGCGTTCGCTTCTGGGCAGTTGCAGAGTGAACGTATGAACCGACTTCTGTAGGGGGTGTACAATGTTTACGTGTGATCGTCTGGATGATTGCTGACTACAAGCTCTCTATTCACCGCGCCGTTTGTATCACCGCTTGAGAGTTTCAACAGAGCCAATTAAACCCCCTCTCCGACAATGACAATCTTGGACGTATTCGATGACCGACCAGATTCAATTTCGGTCCTACAACGACCGGGACGCCGACGCTGTCTGGCGTCTCCACAAATGGGCGATACGAGCGACTGGCAACGACCCCAGCGACATCCCCGGAACGTCGGACCTGGAAAACATCAAGACGCGGTATTTTGACAGCGGCGGCGCGTTTCTCGTCGGTGTCGTTCCCGACGACAACGACGAACTCCCGGAAACGTTCGACGGCGGCCTGGCCGCGATGGGCGGGTTCCTCCCGAATGACGTCGGCCACGCGGACGAGCGCACCGTCCCCGGCGCGGCCGAACTCCACCGGATGCGGGTCGCTCCCTCCCGGCAGCGGCGCGGCTACGGTCGCAACCTCCTCCACAAGCTCGAACAGCAAGTGGCCGAGCAGGGATACGACGTCCTGCTTGCGACGACATCACAGAGCCAGCCCGCCGCAGTCGCGTTCTACCGTGACGAAGGGTATCAGGAGGTAGACCGGTCAACACAGGGCGAGTACGAACTCGTTCATTTCGAAAAGCGGCTCTGACTGTAGCGCCGGGTCGGCGTTCAGTCGCCGCTGTAGGCGTCGTCAGTGTCCTCGCCGAAGGAGGTGTTGAGACCGCCCGGGCTCTCCCGGTCCTGCTCGCGCATGCTCTGTCGCGTGAACTGCGGCTTGGCGCGGACGGCCTTCTTCGAGCGGAACGACCACCACAGCGCCAGTGACAGGCCGACGGTTCCAGCGATGCCGACACCGGTGGCCGGCAGCGACGCCTGCGTGTACAGGAACGCTGTCGAGAACAGCGTGCTCGCGAGCAACATCCCGAGGATGAGTCGCTTGGTCATCGTCGCGAGCAGACCATCGGAGTCCTCGATGTCGGCCTGCACGCGGAAGTCCTCTCGCTCGACCCGGTCGAGAGCGGACTCCAGTTTCGGCGGGATTCGGACAGCTGACCGGGCGGCATCGGACACTTCGGTCGCCCGGTCCTCGACGAAGTTCCGCACGCCCTCGGCGATATACCCCTCCTCGCGGAGGTAGTCAGTCGCGACACCGATGAAGTCGAAGTCCTCGTCGAGCGTGACACAGACGCCTTCGACGACCGTAGCGACGCGCAACACGAGCGCCAGGTTTGCCGGCAGGCGAAGCGGGAACTCGTAGATGGTGTCCTCGACCTGCTGGATGATCTGCTGGACGCGGTATTGCTCGATGTCCTCGCCACGAGCGTCAGCGATGGCCAGTTCCATCACGTCGCCCATCACCTGTCGGTCGGCCTCCGGCGAGAGCGTCCCCATCTCGATGAGGGCGTCGAGGATGGCGTCGATGTCTTGGTCGGCGACGGCGGCGTAGAAGTCGATGATCTTGTCCTGAACGAACGGGTCGACTCGGCCGGACATCCCGAAGTCGTAGAAGACGAGCGTCCCGTCGTCCTGCACGGCGAGGTTGCCGGGATGCGGGTCGGCGTGGAACACGCCGTCGTCGATAATCATCTGGAGGTACGCCCGCTGGAGCGTCTCGGCCAGTTCCGTTCGATTGATCCCGCCCGCATCGAGGCTGTCGATGTCGTTGATCTTCGTGCCGGGAACGTACTCCATCGTCAGGACGCGCCGCGTGGAGTGGGACTCCTTGACCTTGGGGATGCAGATGCGGTCGTTGTCCCTGAAGTTCTCCCGGATCTCGGTGAGCATCCGGCCCTCTCGCTGGTAGTCCATCTCCTCGCGGATGGTCTTCGAGAACTCGTCGGCCAGTGTCTCGAGCGAGAACGACCGGGAATCGTCGATGAAGTACATCAACAGCGGGAGCGACCAGCGGACGACCCGCAGGTCGGCCTCGACGAGCGCTTCGATGCCGGGGCGACGAATCTTGACGGCGACCTTCTCGCCGTCGATCTCTGCCAGATACACCTGACCGAGCGACGCGCCGCTTATCGCCTCCGTCTCGAACTCGTCGAATCGGTCGTCGACGGACCCCAGTTCGTCCTCAATGACAATCCGTGCCTCGTCCCAGTCGGCCGGCGGCACGCGGTCCTGTAACTTCGAGAACTCCTCGATGTACTCCGGGGGCAGGACGTCCGGCCGCGTCGAGAGGATCTGACCGAGTTTGATGAACGTCGGGCCGAGCGTTAGCAACGAGTCAAGCAGCTGCTGTGCACGTTTGCGACGCTGTTCAGCCGTGACGCGGCGCGATGAGCCGACCACGAAGAACCGCTTTCGGTCTCGTGCGTACGCGACCAACAGGGGCAGGAAGTGGCGTGCAACGACGAGGAACCGCCAGTACGCGCGAAGATTCACCGGCTTGCCACCTCTGGGTCAGTCCCCGTCGATCGGGATGGTAGTGCTCGGTGCCGCTGTCGCCTTCGGCAGGCGGAGTTCGAGGACGCCGTTTTCCACGATCCCCTCCCCGCCCTGCCCGGTCGTGTCCGGCGGGAGCGGGAGCTCGGCGTCGAGGAACACGGAGCGGTCCTCGCGGACGAACGTGAACTCGCCGGGCACGTCCTTGGTCCGTTGCCCGTCGATGCGAAGGCGGCCCCCTTCAACGGTTACGTCGATTGTCTCCGCGGTCACGCCCGGCAGATCGAGCACGAGCAGGTATTCGTCCTCGGATTCGAGCACGTCCGCGAACACGGCGTCGGGAAGGTCCCGAAGCGCTTCACGCAGGGCAGACATGCGCCCATCTAAGTGGTACGCAGTGGTAAACCCGACGGTCTCGGCCACTACAGAAGCCCGGACAAGACGGCAACGCTGCCGATGATAACCGCGATAAGACCGAACACAGTCTCAGCGATAGCACCCCGAACAATCCGCCGCGCAGTGCCACGCTCGCTGGTATCGGAGATGACGAACACCGGCGTCCCGTCGCCGTCCCCGACGATAGCGTCGACCAGATTGCTCCCCCACGCCGTTGCGGGGCCACGCATCGCCTGGCCGTAGACGTACACGTCCTCGCCAACGTCCAGCCGACGCTCGGTAAAGCGCTGTTTGTTCCCCAAGCTGATTTCCGTCACGAGCAGGTTCACCGACCCATCTTGGGCCTCGACGCCCTCCGTTCGCTCGACGTAGTCGGCCAGACGCTCGGGGAGTTCAGTCCCGGGGGACACCGTCACCGACTGAGACTCGAACCGCACGTCCGCTCCGTCCGGGTTCACGCGAACGCGCGCGTTCCCGTCGTCGACGATGAAGTCGACGCCGTCCTGCCCCTCGTCCAGCGTCTCCCAGTTCGAGTGTTTGCCCGACGACCGGTACTCCTCGACCTCGTAGGTGTAGGCCAGACACTCGCTGCCGGTGAAGGGGGACGTGACGGTCCCGGCATCCTCGTGGGCAACGGCTGTGCCGGTAATTTCGACGGGACCAGTGTGCCCGTCGAGCGAGCGCACCGGAACGGGATCGTTTCGAAGAATGTGGAACACCGTTTTGAATTCCCGGCCACCGCGAAGGAGGACGAAACTGCCGATGATCAGGAACACGATGCCGACCAGTTGCGGGAGGACCATACGTCGATGCCGACCCGACCGAGGAAAAACGTTCCCAGTCCATGTGGACAAGCGACGGCTGGGGCGTGGCCACTCGGGGTGTTTTTGCCACAGTACCCACTAGCAGGGGTATGGCTGGCTCCCCGCCGTCGGAGGCTGAGTCGCTCGCGCTGGAGACTGCCCGCAGACAGCTCGGTAGTTTCGCTGTCCCTGTCGACCGAACAGACAGAATTCCGCTTTCCGTCGCTGTCGGACGAGTGCTGGCGACAGATACAACGGCCAATAAACCCGTCGAAGAGGCAGATATCTCGGTCGATGACACCGTCTTCGACCAAGGGCATCAGGTACGGCCCGGCGACGTGGGACTGCTGCGGGCGACCGGCGTCTCCGAACTGCTCGTCCGCCAGCGACCGCAGGTCGGCATCGTACCGACTGGCGACAAACTCCGAGCGGATGCCAGCCCAGCCCGCGAGGTCGAGACGGCGGGGTTCACGCTGGCGCAGTACGTCGACCGGTGGGGCGGGAAGGTGACCTACCGGGACCCCGTCGCTGACGACGCGCCGGCGCTCCGGATGGCCGTCCAGCGTGACCTCACCCGAGATGCGCTCGTCATCACAGGGACCGAGCCGGGGGATACGCTTCGAGAGGTCGTTGCAGATCTCGGTGAGGTGTTCACCGACTACGTCGATATCGACCCGGGCCAGCGGACGGGCGTCGCCGTCGTCGAGGACCGCCCGGTCCTGCTGTTGCCGAAGTCGCCGAGTGCAGCCCGCGTCGGCGCGGTACACCTCCTTCGTCCGCTACTGAAGGCGTTTGCCGATGCACCGCTGTCTGCACACCCGGAGTCACGAGCGACGCTGGCGGCGGACATCGACAGTCAGCACGGCGTCAAGACGTTTACGCCAGTCGCTGTGAGCGACGGGACAGCAACGCCGCTGCCCGGCGTTGACCTCGCGACCGCGACCCGGGCCGACGGCTGGGTATCCGTGGCTGCTGACGAGACTGGTATCGATGCCGGAACGACCGTCACTGTGGAAAACTGGGACTACCTGCCCTGAGACGACGCCAGGTCGAGTAACGTAGCGACGCGTTTGTCACCACGCACGCACCGACCTGTCTCTGCCGGGGACCGCCGGCCGACGTGGACGCCATCGAGGCCCGCGTTCCACGCCGCACCGATGTCTGACGGATTATCTCCCGCCAGCACACCGCTGTGGCCGTTGTACCAGACATCCATCTCCCGCATCGCCAGTTCGACCGGCTTCGGGTCGGGCTTCCAGCCGATGTCGTCGTCACAGCAGACGACCGTCTCGAACCAGTCGGCGATGTCGAGGTGATCGAGCACCGGCTCGGTGAGGTACTGCTGGCAGTGTGTGACCAGTCCGACCGGTGTATCAAGGGTGGCGAGGAACGCCTCGGCGTCGTCGTAGAGATACGTCGCCTCGGCCCGGGCGACAGGGTCTTCCTCCTCGTGGAACAGCCGCCAGAACTCCTGCTGGTCGATGCCACGCTCCGCAAGCGTCCGCGACCGTGTCCCACCGAATCCGTACCAGAGTGCATCCCGTTCCCGGTCGGTGAACTCGACGCCGAGGCGGTCGCCGACGGCGCCCATTACCTTCCGGGGGTACGCTGGCTCGATGTCGACGAGGGTCCCGTCGAGGTCGAACAGCCAGAAGTCGTAGTCGGTGGTCATGAGAGGTAGATTTATTGGGGATTTTCTAATAAAGTCTTTCGGGCCCTACTGTCAGTTTTGAGGTGTATAACACATCTGTAGTCACTGACTACACAGCAGCGGCTCGGCCTATGTCACCCGTATCGAACTGCCGAGATACTTGGTGAGCACCTCGCTGACCGAGTCAGCGTTGAACAGGGACAGATCGTCGGCGATTTGGGCTTTCAGCGCGTCGAAATGCGCCTCGTCGGTCCGGAGTTCACTGAACGACGCCGAGACGACTGGACAGCCGAGTTCGTCCTCGACGAGCCGACGGAAATGCGGTTCGTCAGCGAGTTCGCCCCGCCAGAGCGTGTTCCGGAAGAACAGCCAGCCGCTTTTGCCCGGGTCGTCAGCCGTCCGGTACAGCGTCGTTTCGAACCGATCGGGGTCAGTCCACAGCCCATCTGCGTCCGGCTCCAGCCGAATTTCTACCCGGAAAACATACTGTGCGGTCGCGCCGTCGGGGTCAGTCGGCTGGAGCGACGCGAGTCCGTCGGGCGTGTCCACGGTCACACCGTCAGTCGTGGATGCCGTTCAGCCGTTCGGCGAGGTCGATATCGTTCTCGGTGATGCCACCGGCATCGTGGGTTGTGAGCCGGACTTCGACCTCGCCCCAGCGGATGGTCATTTCCGGGTGATGCCACGCGTCCTCTGCGAGGCCCGCCGCGGCGCTCAGAAAGCCCGACGCGTCCAAATAGCCGTCGAACTCGAAGGCGCGGACGATTTCATCGCCCTCGCGGGTCCATTGCTCGGGTAGTCGGTCGCTAATCTCGTCGTCAGAGAGCAAGTCTGCCATATCGGCTACGTCGGGCGGCGTGGGCAAAAAGGTGGGCGTGATCAGTCGTCAGAGAGCCGGTCGAGCATCGCGTTCGGGATCTCGTCGCGCATGCCGTCGGGGATGTCGTCGACCGACATACCCTGGGTGAACTCAGGCGGCGTGGCTTGATCCGGGCCGCCGAAGTCCGGATCGAACAACTGGAGCGCCGTATGGATCGTCGACCAGTCGTCCTCCTCCGCGGCGTCGCGCAGGCTCTTGGTCGGCGCGGCGAGGATCTGCGAGACGATGGCGTCGGCCATTGCTTCGACGACCTCCGCCTGCTCATCGTCGAAGTCAGCTGCCGAAAGTGCGCTGTTGATCTCTGCGGCCTTGACCTGTTCAGCGCTCTCGTACATCGTCGAAATAACTCTGTCTGCGCGTTTGCGCTTGTACTGCGTGAGCAGGCGGTCGAACTCCTGATCAACGATACGCTCGACCGCTTCGGCGGCTCGCTGTCGCTTGTTCCGCGTTTCAGCGGTCACCGACTCCAGCGCATCAAGGTCATACACCGTCACCGACGGGAGGCGGTCCGCGCCCGCCGGGACGTCACGCGGTTGGGCAATATCGACAATGGATACATCGCCGGAATCGCTGAAGGTCCCGATATCGAACACCTGATCGCCGCTTCCCGTTGCCGAAATGACGGCACTGGCCTCGGAGACGGCGGCTTCGATACCGTCGAGTGCGAGTGCGCTGGCGTCGATATCGACCGATTCAGCAATGTGCTCTGCGTGTGGGACCGTCCGGTTGGCCACGAGCAGCCGGTCTACTTCCTCGCTAAGCGCCTCCGCAGCGAGTTGGCCCATCTCGCCGGCCCCGACAACGAGCGCTGTCCCATCCGCTAGCGAACTCTCCTGTTTGAGAAGGCGAACCGCGGCGGAGGCAATCGAGACGACACCCTCGTTGATTTTCGTCTCCGTGCGAGCGCGCTCGCCCACGTGAATCGCTTTCGTGACACCGTCTTCCAGCATCGGTCCGATGCCGCCAACGCCGCGTGCGGTCTCGTAGGCGGTCCGGAGCTGGCCAAGGATCTGATCCTCACCCAGCACAATCGATTCGAGCCCGGCGGCTACTCGAAGCAAGTGACGGAGGCTCTCCTCGTGACCCATCTCGACGACGACGTCATCGGGCACGGCACGGGTGAACAGTTCGAGCGCGTCAAGCCCGTCCTCGTGATCAGAGACGACGACGTACCCTTCAGTACGGTTGCACGTCTGCAGCGCAATCGCCTCTTCAACCTCTGGGTTGGCGAGCAGGGATTCGACGGCGTGGCGCTCGCTGTCCGCCGCAGCGGTTTCTAATTGGTCGACGCTTGCGCGCTCATGGGAGATACAGACCCCAACGATTGCACCAGTGTCCCCTCTCACGTTTGATCACCAGGTAACTCTCCGATCACGTCTCTAGCTACTTGCTCTCCCTTGTACCTGCCACTATCTAAAGCCTTCCAAACTTCCCGTGACCTGACAACGAACCTGACGGCGTCGCGCCGTTCGGCCGCCGGGACCCCCCGGTCGCGCAGGTCCTCACGGAAGTCGCCGACGACCTCAGCCATCAGACCAGCGTTTCCGAACTCGTCTTCGAACCGCTCGCGAAGGTGTTTCGATAGCGCCGGCGCGCGCCCGCCGGTCGCAATCGCGAGCGTCACCGGGTCGTCCCGTACAGTGGCCGGCACGACGACGTTGCCGAACGACTGGTCGCCGTGGTCGTCGGCGCGGTTGACGAGCGCGCCGTGCTCCTCAGCGGCTGTGCTGAAGGCGTCGTTCAGGTCCGAGTCATCCGTCGCGGCGACGACCAGCGCCGGGTCGGTCTGCTCGACCCACTCCGTGGCGTCCTCGGGGGCCGGTGCGGCCCGGACCTTTTCAGCGTCAGCGAACGTTCGGTCGCCGAACTCGGGACTGAGGACGACGACGCTCGCCTCCGCGGCGAACGTTCGGGCCTTGCGCGCACCGACTGGGCCGCCACCGACGACGAGCACCGTCTCGCCCTCGAAATCGTGCATAAGCGGAATCATCGGTTGGCACTCCCTGATTCGGCACTACGGTCCTGCATACGCACGATCACGCCGTCTCTGTGTTCTGCCGCGCTCGTTCATCCAGCCTGATGCCTGTTTTTTTCAGGATGCGCGTCGAGAACAGCGTGTCCCAGTCGTCCTCAGAGACGTCCCAGTGGTCGGTCATCCGGTCACGGACCTGCTGGATGCGCTCCTGACTCTCCGCTTCACTTCGCCCATGGGTCATCGCGAAGAAGTTGTACGGCCAGACACCGTCGTGACGGGGCCGCTCGTAACAGTGGGTTACGAAGTCGAACTCGGCGATGGCCGGGCCGACCTCGTCGATGACCTCGTCGGGCACGTCCCAGACAGTCATCCCGTTCTCGCTGTAGCCAAGCGCGTAGTGGTTCGGGATGACGCCGACGCGGCGGACTTTCCCCTCCGCGTTGAAGCGCTTGATCGTCTCCAGTACCCAACCAACGTCAGCGTCGATTTCGTCGGCCACGTCGGCGTACGGTGTGGCAGTGACCGGGAGACCGTCCTGGATTTCCAGCACGAGGTCCAGTTCGTCGGCGGTCAGGGACTGGCTGTCCGTCGGCGTCACGTCCGGACCCAGATCCGAACAGTCGATGTCCTGAGTCTGTGGCCCCTCGACGGGGAACTTCGCGCCGACGTGGAACTCCTGCTGTTTCGGGAGGTTGTATGTCTCCTCGCCGGTTTCGGCCTCGATTTCGGCCAGAACCTCCTCGACCCGTCCTTCCTCGGCCACCGAGAGAACGAACCACATGTTCAGATGCGGGTGTTCGCGCTCGTAATTGTGCGCGACCTCCGGGTACGCGTTTATCATCTCGGCGTGTTCGTCGTAGCTGTCCTCGGGGGCGTGGGTTGCGACGAGCGTGGCAGTGCCGCCGATCGCTTCGGCGTTGATGAGTGCCCCGAACCGCGTGAGCACGCCCGCGTCGTCGAGGTCCTGTACGCGCGTTAGCAGCTCGTCCGCGTCGATGTCGACGCCGTGGTCGGCGAGGGCCGCCGCGGCCGGTTCGAACGGCCGTTCGACGACCGGGAAGCCGCCCTGGAAGGCGTTCAACACCGCCCGGTCTACCGTCCCGAGGTCTTCGCTCATACGGAAAGCTGGGGGTTCTGCGAATAAAAACAGCCCGGGACAGGCGAGCGAACGCGGCCCGCATGTCCGGGTCGCCGGAGCGTTTTATTCCCTTGCGCCCCTAGTTCACGTGTGGCAATCTCGACAGCCGAACTGACAGTCCGGCTGCTGGTCTACCTGTTCGTCCTGATAGGGGTGCCGCTGTGGTTCGTGCTGATGTTCCGGCTCATGGACTACGCCGCACACAACACGCTCGTCGACCAGTTCAGCGGCCGACGCAACGGTCGCGACACCGGCCAGCTCAACGCCTACTTCGAACAGGCCGCGGTTGAGGCGAGAAACTGTCGTATCTGTGGCGCGGCGAACGGCCCCGACTACACGTATTGTCATAATTGTCAAGAACGGCTGGCCACCAGCGACTGATGCGTTTACTCGCCTTCGACGCCAGTGACCGCGTAGCCAGCGTCCTCGATAGCGTCGAGAATCCCGTCGTGGTCGGCACTCGCCTTGTAGTAGAACACCAGATCGAAGGAGCCGTTTCGCAGGAGTTGCTGGCACTCCCAGACGAACTCTTCGTCGTCAAGCGTGAGGCCCTGATGCTGGTTCGACGCGAACTCGGAATCGTCGCTCCCTGAGTAGACGAATGTGTCCGTCGGGTCCAGACCAGCGCCCTCGGCGATGAGTTCGCCGACCTCGATGGTGGCCTGCATCATCTCGATCTCGTCGCTGCCGTCGTACTCCGTATGGACGACAGCGCCGTTGAGCTGAATCTCGCCCGGTTCGAGCAGTTGCTTGGTCCGCCGGTAAAGGTCATCGTCGAGTGCGTCGGCCTCGCTCATACCTTGCGGTCGGTGTCGCTGTCCCTAAGACGCTTCGGATTCAGAGCGCTGATCCGTCTACCCGAAGATATTCGGATCGAGAGACGGCGCGGCCACAGCGGTGGGAACCCACGCGCTGCCGAGTCGCGCCGCTCGGTCAGTAGCGAACCCGTTGAAAAGCGAGCCGTTCTCGCTTACAGTCGCTCGAGGTTCTTCGCCCGCGGGCCTTTATCTGCCTGTTCGATGTCGAATTCGACTTCTTGCCCTTCTTCTAAGTCCGGGCCGCCGACGTCTTCCATGTGGAAGAACACGTCTTCGTCGGCGTCGTCGGTTTCGATGAAACCGTAGCCACCCGTATCGTTGAAGAAGTCGACAGTGCCTGTCGCCATGGTTACAGCCGCGTGAGGTTTTTCGCGCGCGGGCCTTTGTCGGCCTGCTCGATCTCGAATTCCACTTCTTGCCCCTCCTCGAGGTCAGGACCTTCGATGTCCTCCATGTGGAAGAAGACGTCCTCGTCGGAGTCTTCGGTATCGATGAAACCGTAACCGCCTGTGTCGTTGAAGAAGTCTACCGTACCGGTCGCCATTGCAATTTGAACGTTAAGCCGGGGTATATTAAAACTATGCGCATATATTTCGATAGATTAGGTGGGAAATAACTGTACCCGATCCTTTCCACAAAGCCCTTATTGAGTGGTTGAAATGTACACAACGATGCTATCGAGGGGGAAGCGACTGGGATATGCAGCCTACGAGCGATTGCTCCAGTGGGAACTGTCAGGGACGCCCGACCACGTCGCAGTCATTATGGACGGGAACCGACGATACGCTGAAAAGCAGGGCGCGAAAAAGCAGGAGGGCCACAGAGAAGGGGCCCAAACGACGGAGGCGCTGTTGAACTGGTGCGACGAACTCGACGTTCGTGAGGTGACGCTGTACACGTTCTCGACGGAGAACTTCGACCGCGACCCCGAGGAACGCGAACACATCTTCGACCTCGTCGAACGGAAGCTCCGGACGTTTGCCGACGCCGACCGGGTCCACGAAGCCGGCGTGTGTATCCGCGCCATCGGCGAGACGGAGATGCTTCCCGAGCGGGTTCGAGACGCTATCGACTACGCTGAAGGGCGAACCGCCCAGTACGACCAGCTCAACCTCAACATCGCGCTAGCCTACGGCGGCCGGGCCGAGTTACTCGGCGCGGCCCGCGAGGTCGCTACTGCCGTCGAGGACGGGGCCCTCGACCCGACGGATGTCTCCGCGGAAACCATCGAAGAACGGCTCTACGAGGGGCCGACCCGCGATGTCGACCTCATCGTCCGAACCGGCGGCGACGAACGCACCTCGAACTTCTTGCCGTGGCACGCCAACGGCAACGAGGCCGCTACGTTCTTCTGTACCCCCTACTGGCCCGAGTTCCGGAAAGTCGACTTCCTGCGAGCGATCCGGACGTACCAGAACCGCGAGCAGTCCTGGCGGACGACCCGCGCTGAGCGCTCGCTCGCACTGGTTCGTGCTATTGAGCAGTCGGAACTCCCGACGGCTAAACGGATGCTCGGACGGTTCCGGGACGCGCTCCCGAGTACCGAACGCGAGCAACTCGACGAGGAGTACGACCTCGCGGACTGATTACCGCCCGAACCGGCGCTGTCGCTCCTGATAATCCCGTAACGCTCGCAGGTAATCCCGCAGTCTGAAGTTCTGCCAGTTCACGTCTGTGAAGTACAGTTCCGAATACACGGACTGCCAGATCATGAAATCGGAGAGCCGTTCGGCTCCAGTCTTGATGACCAGATCCGGGTCGGCCGGGAAGACGAGATGCTCCTCTACTGCGGCCTCGTCGATGTCGCTCGGGTCGAGCGAGCCCGCATCGACATCTTTTGCCAGTTTCTGGACGGCCGTTGCGAACTCAGACTGTCCGCCGAGGCCGATCGAAATCTGAATCGGGGCATCAGCCGTCGTCTCGTCGTCCGGTACTCTGACCGCTATCTCCCGTGGCGCGGTGACGCTTTCGAGTTCGCGCTGCAGCGTCGGAATCGCTTCCTCGTCGAGAACACTCACGTAGACGACGACGGTATCGGTTCCGTACTGGACCGCCCAGTCGAAAAATCGCTCCAAGGTCCGGTATGCACCGTCTCCCAGCAGATCCCGCTCCGTAATCACCAGCGCGACCGTCTCGGGCAGGTCGGCGTCGCTGCGCCGAACGCGCGTCGCGAGATATCGGTCGTATAGTCCCACGTCCGCCGGTATGCTGACAGCCCCAGTAAATCTCACGGTACCGTCGCCTCCACAGTTCGGAAAGGGTAAGTGCCTCTCGGGGATACCGGTGGGACGTGACTGGCACAGTCCGTCGGGCAGGTGCGTTTGCCGCCGTGGGGACCCTCGCGGTCGCCGTCCCGGCCGCAACGGGCTTTCGCTCGCTCGAACTCGCGACTGTCGCCGCTATCGCACCCTTCGTCCTCGTCGCCGCGCTCGGCGTCACAGTCATCGGGCAGGACTCGCGGTTGTTCGACCTGTTCGCGCGCCCCGGTGACTACGAGGACGGGAAACTGTACGGGCTAGCGGCCTTCTCGCTTGCCGCCGCCGGGCTCGCACTGCTTGCCGTCCGCTTCAGTCTACCGGTGCCGGTGTTCGTCGGTGTCGTTGTCATCGTCGCCTACGGCAACCTCGGCCAGCGGCTCGCATACACCGTCCGCTCAGACGAAGTCGTCGCAACTGCGGGCTTCGTTCTCGTCGGCTTCGTCGCCGGCGTCGCGGGGCAGGTTCTCGGGACGCAGATTCAGGCCGCTGTCGGCGAAGGAGCGGCCGCTGTCGATATTCCACTCGTGCTGTTTCTCGCCGCCAGCGGCGCGTTCGTCGCCGCACTGCTTCGGTCGGTACTGTTCGAACGGGACGACCCGCTGGTGATGCTCACTGTGGGACTGCTACTGTGGCTGTTTTTCGAACTCGACCCGTCGGTGACGGCACAGCGCGTCGTCATCGCGCTCGCCGTGACAGTCCTGCTTGGCTATCTCTCCTACGCGCTCGACACCGCATCCCTTCCGGGGATGCTCACCGGCGTTCTCCTCTCCTTTTTGACCATCGTACTCGGCGGCTTCGGCTGGTTCGCTATGCTGATTTCCTTTTTCGCGCTCGGTGGCCTCTCGACGAAGTTCCGCTACGAGGAGAAACTGGACCGCGGCATCGCCGAGGAGAACGAGGGCGCACGCGGAAGCGGGAACGTGCTCGCAAACTCCATCGTCGCGCTGTTCGCCGTCGTCGCGGCGGCGGCGAGTCCGAGCCACATCGCTGTCAACCCGCTCTTGTTCTTCTATGCCTTCGCCGGGGCTGTCGCCGCCGCGATGACCGACACGTTCTCCAGTGAGTTCGGCGGGCTCTACGACAACCCACGGCTCATTACGACGCTCAAGCCCGTCGAGCCGGGCACTGACGGCGGCGTCACCTGGCAGGGTGTGGCCGCTGGGGCCGTCGGCGCAGGCATCATCGCCGGTATCGCCGCGCTCACGCAAGACATCACCACAGTGGGCAGTGGCGTCATCCTCCTGTGTGGGCTGGTCGGGATGATCGTCGACAGCCTGCTTGGCGCGACCGTCGAGGGCTCAGTCGTCGGCAATCAGGGCGTCAATATGCTCGCAACCCTGGCGGCCGCACTGGCCGGGGTCGGCGTCGTGCTGGTCGCTGGTCTTCTATGATTCGCGAGGCCCGTCCCGCGGATGAATCCCGGCTCCGGGCTATTCAGACGAACGCGCTTGACGAGCCGTGGCCGGACCTACTCAGTGTCGGAATCGACGGCCCGCCGCTCGTGCTGGTGCTCGATATTGGCGAACCGCTCGGCTACGCGCTGGTCGTGCCGGACCATCCGATCGCGTACTTAGCAGAGTTCGCCATCGCACCCGGGAAACAGGGGCAGGGCCTCGGGACAGCACTGATGGACGGGCTGCTGGACAGGCTTCGGGCTGGCGGGTTCGAGACAATCAGACTCACGGCGCGCGTGGACGACGAGCGGGCACGCGGCTTCTACGACGGGTTCGGATTCTCGGTCGCTGACGAGCTACCCGATCACTACGACGACGGCGATGGGGTATTGCTCGTCCGGGACCTCTAACCCTCGATACGGACCTGCACAGCCGTCGGCTGTTTGACGTACTCGCCGTGGCCGGCCGCGACGACGACATCGACGCCGCGCTGGGCGGCAACGTCGAGGAGCTTCTGCGAGCAGTCGGTATCGATGACGACAGTTTTGGGAACGTCCTCGGTGGATTCAAGCAACGAGACAACGTCGTCGGCGTCGCCCTCAGCGAGCAGTGTCGCGTCCTCGTCGACCAGTCTGGCCGTCCCGCTGTGGTTCTGAATGACGGCTTCGATGTGGTCCGAGAGCGACGGGATGGTCGTTCCATCGTCGCTCATCGTCGACTCCGTTTCAGACGCGGCATCCGTCGCGGCGGCCGCGTTCGGACTGTCCGTGCCGTTCGTCGCTCCGTCGGCTGTCTCTGTCTGCGCCGACTTGGTCTGTGCATCGGGCGCAGGCTGGCTGTCAGCGGTGTCGTCCGATATCGCAGCGGTCACCGCACCGCCGTCGGCGGTCGTCGACTCCCCAGCGTGGGACATCTCCTCGCGGATGCTGTCGAGACTCTTCGCGCTTGCGACCGTCTCGTAGGGCACCTTATCACGGAGCGCCGACATCACCTCGCTCCGGGAGAGGTCCTCGACGGACTTGCCGCTTGGCGTGACGGCGACGTAATCCACGTCGCCGACCTGCGCGAGTTCCTTCAGGATGAGGTCCCCGCCGCGGTCGCCGTCGAGGAACGACGTCACTGTCCGGCCAGCCGTCAGGTCCGCGATAGCATCCGGGACATCCGTGCCTTCGACGGCTACGGCGTTCTTGATGCCGTATTTCAGCAGTTGCATCACGTCAGAACGCCCTTCGACGACGACAATCGCATCGGAGTCGGCCACCCGCGGCCCGGCCGGGAGCCCCTCGTAGTCGGTCACGTCGGCGACCCGGACCTGCTGTCTGACCGTTTCGACGATATCCTCCGTCTGAATGGACTTTTCCTCGAAGTCGTTCAGCAACTCCGTCGCGCGCTCGACGACCTCGCGCCGCTTGGCGCTGCGCACGTCCTCGATCTCGGCGACCTCGATCTCGGCGCGGCACGGCCCCACCTGTTCGATGGTCTCCAGTGCCGCGGCGAGAATTGCCGTTTCGACCCTATCGAGCCCGCTCGCGACGGTAATCTCGCCGAAGGACTGTCCACCCTCCGAGCGTATCTCCACGTCGATGCGGCCGACCTTTTTCGAGTCCTGCAGGTCCCGCAGGTCCAGTTCGTCGCCGAGTAATCCTTCCGTCTGGCCGAACACCGCGCCGACGACGTCGCTCCGCTCGACGACTCCCGCCGCCGTGATGTCGGCATGTATTAGATATTTCGCCGTATCTTGCATGATTGTCCTGTTTTCCAGCCCGTCACCCGGTGTTTCGACGGACTGCTGTCACTATATTGATGTTGGGAAGTACAGCGGAATAACCTTGCGCACCCGACTCGATGATCAAACCTTCTCGCAGGGACGCAGCGACCCGACACCGCTTCTGTGAAACGTTCCATTCCCGACAGATCGGCCACTCAGTTTAGTAACGAACTCATGCCGTCGACACCGGCCCGGATGGCGTTGACCGGGTCTTCTGGGTCGTCGTGTTCGAAGACGAGCCAGTCAGTTCCGGCCTCGCGGGCCGCATCAACTACCGCCTGGAGCGGCACCACGCCGTCGCCGAGCGCCGTCGGTTCCCCGTCCGCTGTCATATCCTTGAGGTGGACGACGGGGACACGCCCGTCGAGTCGCCGGATCAGTTCGACGGGGTCCTGCCCCGCAGCGTGGGCCCACCCGGCGTCGAACTCGAAGCCGATGGTCGTCTGGTCGACGAGCGCGTCGAAGGCGGTCCCGTCGCCAAGCGGGACGAACTCGTGGTCGTGGTTATGGTACAGGAGCGGTCGGTCAAAGTCCGCCGCAAGCATTTCGAGCAGGGTCGTCGTGGACTCGACTGCCCGCTCACTAGCGAAGTGGTCGTCGTCGAGATACGGGAGGACGATGTACGGCGCATCGAGTGTTCGGGCCTGATTGCCAACGGTGCGCGGGTCGGACTGCAGGTCTTCCAGTTGGACGTGGACGCCGGCGATGCCGAGTCCCGCTTCATCGAGCGCGCGCCGGGACGCACCCGGGTCGCCGATACCGGCGAACTCCACGCCGTCGTAGCCCGCGGCGCTGATGCGGTCGAGCACGTCCGAGAGCGGTTCCCGGAGTTCACGGAGCGTCCAGAGCTGGATCGCTGTCTGCATACCGTTGCTGCGAACGCTGTCATAAAATAACTGGACGGACAATCGGGGGGCATGGGATTCACTGAAACCGAGATCGACCCCGCACGGTTCCTCGAAGACGTAGAGATGCGTATCGGCGAAATCGTCGACGTCGAACCGTTTCCCGAAGCACGCAAGGATGTGTACAAGCTCGACGTAGATTTCGGTGACGAGACACGCCAATCCGCCGCGGGACTGACAGACGTGTACGACCCCGAGGACCTCCTCGGTTCACAGGTCGTCGCCGTCGTCAACCTCGGGACGGTCTCTATCGCCGGCTTCGAGAGCGAGTGTCTGGTGACCGGCGTCGACAGCGAGGACGGCGTCGTCCACCTGACGCCCGAACGGGAGGTCGAGCCGGGGACGCGGGTGTATTGAAGATGATTCTGTGACGTGGACGTATTGAAGGCGATTGTTCTTCAACAAGAGATAGTGAAGGTTCGTTACCCATTAGTACCGCCAGCGGCTAGACTGTCGTAATATGAGTACGGTCAGGGCCGCTGGGTGGACAGTCGTCGCGCTCGTGTTGATGGCGTTGGCAGTGCCATGGTTCCTCTGGGACACCAGCACGATCGCGGCCGGACTGCCTGTGTGGCTGTGGTGGCATATCGGGTGGATGGTGCTTGCGAGCGTCGTCTTCGCGGTCTTCGCGCGTACCGACTGGGGCCTCGGCGTCGAGGAGGTGCGGTGAGATGGCTGACACCGCACTCCAACTGGGTATCGTCGGCGCGTACATGATCGTCGCACTCGCGGTGGGGGCAGTCGCCTATCGCCTCACCGACCGGACCGCCGAGGACTACTATCTCGCGAGCCGAACGCTTGGCACAGTCGTCCTGCTGTTTACGACCTTCGCGACGCTACTGTCGGCGTTTACGTTCTTCGGCGGCCCGAATCTCGCGTTCAGCGCCGGCCCCGAATGGATTCTCGTGATGGGGCTCATGGACGGCATTATCTTCGCTGTCCTCTGGTACGTACTGGGCTACAAGCAGTGGCTGGTCGGCAAGCGCCACGGCTACGTGACGCTTGGTGAGATGCTGGGCGACCGATTCGGGTCGACGGCGCTGCGGGTCGTCGTCGCCGGCGTGAGCCTGGTCTGGCTGTTCCCGTACGTGATGCTCCAGCAGAAGGGGGCCGGCCAGGCCATCGTCGGCCTCACGAATGGCGCGGTCCCGTTCTGGGTCGGAGCCGGCGGCATCACGCTGTTTATGATTCTCTACGTCGCGCTCTCGGGGATGCGCGGCGTCGCCTGGACCGACACGCTCCAGGGCCTGTTCATGCTCTCGCTGATCTGGGTCGCCGTCGCCTGGGTCCTCTCTGCCGTTGGCGGCGCTGGCGAGGCAACGGCCCTGTTGGCGTCCGAAGAGCCCGCCTTCGTCGGCCTTGGTGGCGGACTCTACACGCCCCAGTACATCATCTCGACCGCGGTCAGCATCGCCTTCGGCGTGACGATGTTCCCACAGATCAATCAGCGCTTCTTCGCCGCCGGCTCGAAGAAAGTGCTCAAGCGCACGTTTGCACTCTGGCCGGTGCTGGTCCTGCTCCTGTTCGTTCCGGCGTTCATGCTGGGAGCGTGGGCGGCCGGGCTCGGCATCACTGTCCCGGAGGGCGGCAACGTCATCCCGGCGCTGCTTGGCGAGTACACGCCGACGTGGTTCACCGCGCTGGTCATTGCCGGCGCGATGGCCGCGATGATGTCCTCCAGCGACTCGATGCTGCTGTCGGGTTCGTCGTACCTCACGCGGGACCTCTACCGGCCGCTCACTGGCCGCAGCGATGCTAGCGACGAAGCGACCGACCGCCGCGAGGCGCTCGTCGCCCGCATCGGCGTCGTCATCTTTGCTACCCTCTCGTTCGTTTCGAGTCTCTACACGCCGGGAACACTGGTCCAGATCGGCGACACGGCCTTCAGCGGCTTCGCACAGCTTACGGTTCCTGTCGCACTTGCGCTGTACTGGCAGGGAACGACGCGCTCGGGGATGTACGCCGGCGTGATCGGCAGCCAAGTGTTCTATGGCCTGCACGTCTTCCCGGTGCTCTCGACACTTGGCGGACTTGTCGGCCTTGATGTCGCCCTGCCGACGGCGTACCTGGGCTGGACGCCCGGCATCGTCGGCATCCTAGTTGGTCTCGTGCTGACGGTCGGCGTCTCGCTGGTGACTGCCCCCGCTGCGACCGAGAACCGCACCGCCTACGCCGTCACCGGCATCGAAAGCGACTGAGAGGTGCTGACCGTTCACCGCGACAACCACCGGACAGCGGCCACCGGCGGACATGTAAACCTACAAAAGCATCCAGCCCAATATGCAGGTATGGACTCCGATAAGAACGTCGGCGGTCGCGACCGCCTCATCCGTGCGGTGCTGGCAGCTGTCCTGACAATCGTCTCCCTGCGCTGGCTTCGGAGCGGGAAGCGCAAGCGCGGCCTGCTCGCCGGCATCGGCGCGCTTGGCCTGGGATTCAACGCTTCTACGGGCTACTGTGGATTCAACGACACCTTCGATATCGATACGACGGCCAGTGAAGACGACGACGACGTGTTCGCGCCGGATATGGACGACGAGTCGGCAGCCGACCAGTCGACGGACGTGAGTGTCGACTTTACCTCCGCTGACGACACCGAGGCCGCGAACGGTCACGCCAGCGGCGAGCTGACCTGTGCCGTCTGTGAGGACCCTATTGTTCCCGGTGAGCGCCGTGGGCCGAACGACGACGGCGCTATCGTCCACGAGACCTGCGAGTAACGTCGGCCCCGACCGCTCAGCGGCCCGAGTCTGGTTCTTTTTATAATCACCGTCCCAGTCATTCACGTATGCAGACCCACATCGTCCCGGTCGGGTTCGACTACGACCGGCTCATCGCGCCGCTGGTGCGCGAGCAACTCGACGTTGACCGCGTCATCCTCCTTGAGGGGGCGGTCGGCAGCGAAGCCAACGTCGAGTACTCGCGCAACCTCGCCGAGAAGCTGGAAAAGGACTACCAGAACCTGCTCGGGGCCGAAACCGAGCGATTCGTCGTCGCCGACGTGTACGACTACGACGAGGCCTTCGAGCAGGCGTTCGAACTCATCAACGCCGAACTCGACGCGGGTAGCGAGGTGTGGGTCAACGTCTCCGCGATGCCCCGGACTGTCTCCTTTGCCTTTGCGACTGCGGCTCACTCGATTATGGTCGAGCGCGAGGGCGACCGGGATCGCATCCACACCTACTACACAGTCCCCGAGAAGTACTTGGAGACAGAACTCGCCGAAGAACTGCGCAAGCAGATCGACATGCTGGAGGACATGCGCACGGGCGAGGATGTCGACGAACGTGTCGACGACAGACTCGAAACCGCACGGGACCTGCTGGCGGAGTTCGACGAACGCGGGACGACCATCGGCGCGAAGGAGATCGACGGCTCCCACGTGGTCGAGCTCCCCGTCGCCTCCTTCTCGAATGTCAAGCCCTTCGAGGAAGTCATCCTCTTTACCCTCGGCGAACACGGTGAATTCGAGTCCGTCTCCGAACTCGCACAGCAGCTGGCCCGAGATCTGGGTGAGGAGTACACCGACTCCTTCCGCTCGAAGGTCATCTACAACGTCGACCGGCTTGGTCCCGGCGGAAAAGGATACATCGAGCAGGAGGAACACGGGAAATCCTACCGGACAACGCTCTCGCGCATCGGGCAGTTGTGGGTTCGTGCCCACTCCGCCGAGGACCGCGAGCATCGCAAGTCCGACCTGCCGTAAAGAGTGGCGGTGTCCTGAGCCTGCTGGAACGCCAGCGAAAACCGAAGTCATTAATCCTGCCGTTGGTCGAGTATTGTACAGATGGTGCGTCGACTCTCCCGAACGCTGGTTCTCGCGCCCGTCGGTGTAGGGGCCCCCACGCCCCACATCACCCCTACCACTCGACGCACGCACCGCTGATAACTACGCCGCAGTCAGATGCTATCCGGGTGTTACACCCACCGCTTGAATATGAGTGATACACAGGACCCACCGCAGGACGAACCGACCGCAGACGAATCAGAGAACGCCCTCGACGGGGAGTACGACCCCCGCGAGGTAGAGCCGGAGTGGCAGGACCAGTGGGTCGCGGACAAGACCTACGCCTACGACGAGGACGCTGATACCCGCTTCACCATCGACACGCCGCCGCCGACGGTGTCGGGGAACCTCCACATGGGCCACCTCTACCAGTTCACGCTACAGGACTTCGTCGCCCGCTTCCACCGGATGCGCGACGACACCGTCTACTTCCCATTCGGCTACGACGACAACGGCATCGCCTCGGAGCGACTGACCGAGCGCGAACTCGACATCCGACACCAGGATTACCCGCGACGGGAGTTCCAGGAGAAGTGCCGCGACGTGTGTACGCAGTTCGAGGACGAGTTCACCGAGGACGTGCAGTCGCTTGCGATCTCCATCGACTGGGACAACACCTACAAGACCATCGCGCCGGATGTCCAGCGGGTCTCCCAGCTGTCGTTCCTCGACCTCTACGAGCAGGGCCGGGAGTACCGCCAGCGCGCGCCGACCATCTGGTGTCCGGACTGTGAAACGGCCATCTCACAGGTCGAGCAGGAAGACAAGGACAAGTCGACGCTGTTCAACGACATCGCCTTCGACCTCGTCGAGACGGGCGACGGGCCGGCTGACGAGGACGCGACGTTCACCATCTCGACGACCCGGCCCGAGCTACTGCCGGCGTGTGTCGCCGTCTTCGTCCATCCCGACGACGACGAGAACCAGCACCTCGTCGGTGGCAGTGCGCGCGTGCCTCTTTTCGAGCAGGAGGTCCCCATTATCGCCGACGAGCGCGTCGACATGGAGACCGGCAGCGGCATCGTGATGTGCTGTACGTTTGGCGACCAGAACGACATCGAGTGGTACCAGGCCCACGACCTACCGCTGCGGCTCGCCATCGACGAGTCGGCGACGATGACGGACGTGGCCGGCGAGTATCAGGGGATGCACACCACCGAGGCCCGCGAGGCCATCATCGAGGACCTGCGCGAGGAGGGCTCGCTGCTCGAGAGCCGCGACCACAACCACACCGTGCAGGTCCACGAGCGCTGTGAAGAGGAAGTCGAGTACCTCGTCACCGAGCAGTGGTACATCGAACTGCTCGACAAGAAAGAGGAGTACATCGAGGCTGGCCGCCAGATGGAGTGGTATCCCGAGAAGATGGCAACCCGCTACGAGCACTGGATCGAGGGGCTCGAATGGGACTGGTGTATCTCCCGCCAGCGCGATTCGGGCATCCCGATCCCGGTGTGGTACTGCGACGACTGCGGCGAGCCCGTGATGGCCGAGCGCGAGCAGCTCCCGGTCGACCCTCTGTCGGACGACCCGCCGGTCGATAGCTGTCCCGAGTGTGGCCACGACTCGCTGACGCCCGAGGAGGACGTCTTCGACACGTGGGCGACTTCGTCGCTGACCCCGCTGGTGAATGCCGGCTGGGACTGGGACGCCGACAGCGAGTCATTCACGATGGAACTGCCGGAGCTGTACCCCTTCGACCTGCGTCCGCAGGGTCACGACATCATCTCCTTCTGGCTGTTCCACACCGTCGTCAAGTGCTACGAGCACACCGGCGAGGTGCCATTCGAGAACGTGATGATAAACGGGATGGTGCTAGACGAGAACCGCGAGGCGATGTCCAAGTCCAAGGGCAACGTCATCCCGCCCAGCGAGGTCTTAGAGAAGTTCCCGGTCGACGCCACCCGCTACTGGGCCGCCGGTACCTCCATCGGCGACGACTTCCCGTACAAGGAGGGGGACCTCGAAGCCGGTGAGCGACTCCTCCAGAAGCTCTGGAACGCCTCGCGGCTGGTCGACCAACTCACGCCCGCGAGTCAGCCCGACGAGCCTGAGGATTTGGCCGCTGTCGACGAGTGGTTGCTGGCCGAACTGGATGCGACTGTCGAGTCAGTCACCACGAAGTTCGAGGACTACGAGTTCTCGAAGGCCCGGAACGAACTCCGGTCCTTTTTCTGGAACACGTTCTGTGACGACTACCTCGAAATCGCCAAGCAGCGACTCTCCGACGGTGGCGACGTGTCGACCGAGTTCACGCTCCTGCAGGCCCACCGGACCTTCCTGCAACTGTTCGCGCCGTTCCTCCCACACATTACGGAGGAACTGTGGGAGCGGTGCTACGAGGAAGATAGCTCGATTCACACGACGGACTGGCCGACCGCGGGCGGCTATGACGCCGACCTCGAGGCGGGCGAGACGGCGATGGAGGTCGTCTCCGCGCTCCGGCGGTACAAGACCGAGAACGGGCTGCCGCTGAACGCCGACCTCGACCACGTTGAGGTGTTCGGCCACATCGCCGGCTTCGAGGACGCGGTCGGCGAGGCGATGCACGTTGCTCAACTTGACACCTACGACGAGGCCCCGGACATCACGACGAAGGTCAGTGGCATCGACCTCGACTACTCGCTCGTCGGCCCCGAGTTCGGCAGCGAAGTCGGTGCTATCGACGCCGCTATCGAGGACGGCGACTACGAGATCGACGGCGACACGCTACGGGTCGCCGGCGTCGAACTCGACGACGAGATGTTCACCGTCGAGGAGTCCCGGACCTACTCCGGCGAGGGCGAGATGACCGAAACCGAGAGCGCCGTCGTCGTGATTCGGTAAGCTCGGCTCGTTTTACAGGTATTTCGCCGGCCACCGGGCCGCACATCGCCGCGACCAGTAGCATCAAGACCTGCGGGTCCGGTCATTGAAACCATGCGAACAGAGGAGACGATTCGGGACCGAATCGAGGCGCTGCAGGACGAGTACGACAAGCACGACCCGCCGTCGACCGAACTGGAAGACGAGGCCGAGGTCGCCATCCTGCGCGCTATCGAGGAACTGGAGTGGGTCCTCGACGAGCGCGAGACAGAGGACGGGTTCACGACCTGAGACGCTGCCGGAACCGCCAGCGAAGGACAGCGCCGGTCAGGCTTGCCGTTTCACTTTCTCTACACGCGTCGCCAGTGCGAGAAACGTCGCTATGAGCGTCAGCACGACCGCCCAGCCCGCTGCGAGGTCATGGGCGAGCACCGTGTGGTCGAACCCACCGGCAGCGACAATTGGCTCGGCCCGGAGCCAGGTGTGGTGTGGCCCGTCGAGAACCGGGACGAAGTAGTCCACGATGTCGTTGAAGCCGTACCAGAACACTGCAACGGCGACGGACATGACAGAGAAACTCGCGTAGCGGTGGATGAGAAATGCCTCGGCGGCCATCGCCAGATGGCTCAGAACTAGGAACCAGTAGAGCCACAGCGGAATCCCGCCAGGACCATTGAGAGTGAGCTGGACGTACGGTGTCCAGAGGCCGAGCTTGATGCAGCCGAAGAAGCCGAGCATGTGGAGCCACTGGGCATTCCAGTCGAGCCGCCAGGCCACCAGCGAGAGCCCGATGAACATCGTCGCGACCGGGGAGTCCGGAATCAGGGGGTAGGCGGCTAGCGGAGCCGCACCGAGTTGGCCCTCCACGAGCGGCGGCGCTGTGTTCAGCGGCCGGCCGGCGTAGTACCAGAAGCCAAACAGCGTCCCGACCAGATTGACGAGGGCGATGGGCCAGGCGAGTCTGAGCCCGACGTTCTCCAGCCACGCTGGTAGCGGCGCGACGTACTGCGGAAGCCCTTCGGCATCGGGGAGCCGCCGGCTAAACACCCGCGCGACAGCCGCGTCGATGCGCCCGCCGACACCCTCGTCCGTAGCCATGTCGATGCAGTGGGGAGACGCGATGAAAACGGTAGTGGTCTCAGCCCCGTCCTCTGGAGAATATCGCTGTCACTGGCCCGATATCGGCTCCCCCGCGTGCGGGTCAAACGCCGTTCTGTCCCTCGAAAGGACACGCGTTAAGTAAATCCAGTCCTAAGTCTGGGTAATGACTGAAGAGACCGACCTCGAGGACCTCCGTCGCGGGACTGACCTCGTCAAGCGCGGCTTCGCGAAGATGCAGAAGGGCGGCGTCATCATGGACGTCGTCAACCGTGAGCAAGCCCGAATCGCCGAGGACGCCGGCGCGGTCGCCGTGATGCACCTGGAGTCGGTGCCGGCCGACATCCGCAAGCGGGGCGGTGTCGCTCGGATGGCAGACCCCAGCAAACTCGAAGAGATCATCGAAGAGGTGTCGATTCCGGTGATGGGCAAGGCCCGCATCGGCCACACTGCCGAGGCCCAGATTCTGGAAGCCGCTGGCGCGGATATGGTCGATGAGTCGGAAGTACTGACTCAGGCCGACGACCGCTACCACATCGACAAGCGCGAGTTCACCGCGCCGTTCGTCTGCGGAGCCCGGAACCTCGCCGAGGCGCTGCGCCGCATCGACGAGGGCGCAGCGATGATTCGTACGAAGGGCGAGGCAGGTACCGGCGACGTAAATCAGGCCGTCACCCACCAGCGGAACATCCAGCGCTCCATCGGGATGCTCGAAGGGATGGCCTACGAGGAGCGCGACGAGTGGGCCCGCGAACACGGTGCGCCCCGCCGGCTCGTCCACGAGACGGCGGACCGCGGCCGGCTGCCGGTCGTCAACTTCGCGGCCGGCGGCATCGCGACGCCCGCCGACGCCGCACTGATGATGCAACACGGCTGTGACGGCATCTTCGTCGGTTCTGGTATCTTCGGCGCGGAGAACCCCCAGGCAATGGGCGAGTCCATCGTCGCAGCGGTCAACAACTACGACGACCCCGAACAGCTCAAGGAGATCGCGAAGAACCCCGGCAAGGGGATGAAAGGCCAGGCGAACGCGGACCTCGACGAAGAAGAGCAGTTGCAGGGCCGCGGCGTCTAACAAGGACCGCGACCAGTCGTTTTTTCTTTCGGTATCAGACACCGTACAGACCGCCGCACAAAGACGAAGACACAAGTTCCTACGGCGGCGATAGGTGGCTGTGCAGGGGACGGCAACGCCCACGCCAGCGGCCAACGATACCGGTGAAGGCCTTCTGGAACTCTTTACCGTGTTACAGCGGTTGCTGGACCAGTTGGTCGCGGCGCAGGGGCGACTCGTCGCGACGCTCATCCTCTTGATCGTCCTGCTTGTCAGTGTCGTCGTCGTGCCAGCAGTCCTCTCCTGGCTTCGGTCTGCCACATCGGACCGAACCGGTGACTGGCTGCAGGTCATGGCCGACTACACACCGACGACCATCCGGGGCGTGTTTCTCCGGATCGCCCAGTTCTCGATGGTCGTTCTCGTCGTCGTCTCGTTCCTCATCGTCTGGGGTGTTCTCGATATCGTCCAGACGGTTGGGCCGTACCTCGACGGGAGCGATCAGTCAGTACTGGCGACGATACAGACGATCGTTCTCGTCATGCTGGCCTTTGTCCTGTCCGACCAGATGCAGCGGTGGATCGGCCGGTTCAGTCAGGCTGTTACCGGATTCACCGAACACCAGGAGGAGATCCTCCTCCGATTGGGGCAGGTCACCGTCTTCGTCACTATCGGTGCGACGGTCTTCGCCGTCTGGGGCATCGATCTCAGTGGCTTGCTCGTCGGGGCTGGGTTCCTCGGTATCGTCGTCGGTCTGGCTGCCAGACAGACGCTCGGTTCGCTCATCGCCGGCTTCGTCCTGATGTTTTCCCGCCCGTTCACTATCGGCGACTGGGTGCTCGTCGGCGACCAGGAAGGGATCGTGACCGATATCACCATCTTCAACACGCGGCTGGAGAACTTCGACGGCGAGTTCGTCATCATCCCGAACGACCGCGTGAGCGACCGCGCGGTGACGAACCGCAGTCGCAAGGGGCTGTTGCGCCTCACGGTCGACATCGGTGTGGACTACGACACTGATGTCGACCGGGCGATGGACCTCGCTCGCGAGGCGATGGCCGACATCGAACACGTCGTCGACTCGCCGACGCCGGACGTTGTCCCGAAGGACTTCGGAGACTCTGCCGTGGTGATGGAACTCCGGTTCTGGATCGATCACCCGACACCGCCACGGAAGTGGCGCGCCATCTCGGCAGTCGTCCGGGGTGTGAAAGCCACCTTCGACGAGGAAGACATCTCCATCCCGTTCCCACAGCGGACCCTCTCGAACCGCGTGGACGCGGCGGACGAGGAGGCACTGGAAGGCGGCGTGGAGATGCGTCCGGACGGCGACGGCTGACCTACAGATCGAGACCGTCGAGAAGGAGCCCCAGTCCGAGAACCCAGCATCCCAGTGCAGTCCCGAGCGTGCTGACGTAGAACAGCCAGGACAGCCCCTGCTTTGTTGTCAGCGGCCCGCTCAGCGTGGCGGTCGCGGCATCGCTCGCGGCCGAGAGCGACCCGGCAGTGAGGGCCAACCCGGCGAATGCACCGACGGCGACCGGTAGCGCTACGGCGATCAGCACTAGACCGACACGTTCGGCCAGCGCGGCGATTGCAGCCGGGTCGAAGGGTCGGTCACAGGTCGAGACCAGCTGTCGCTGTGCCATGCTACTTCATAGCATGTTTGTTGATATAAAAGTACGTTCTTCGACGGAGGCCATGATATGGATTCGGGGTGCGCAAGCAATCCGGGAAACCTACGGAAAAGCTGTTTCAGGCGCTAACATAGTGGATCGCTGCTCGGTCTTTACCGTATGGACGCCGCGGCGGAGCGGCCGCCGGTCGAAACTACTATCCCCAACGGGACGAACGGACTGGTATGAGCACTCCGCCGGGGGAGTATTACACCGAAGAACGCTGGCAGAACTGGCTAGACCGTATCGAGGAAGAAGACGTCGACCCTGAAGACGAGGATTCGGCGCGGCTCCTGTTGAACCTCCAGGACGACGCCGCGATCGCGGTCGCGAAGATTCTCACCGATTACGAGGACGGGCCGCTCGACGAGGAAGCGACGCTCGACGAGCTTGCCGGCGTCCGGGAGATCGTTCTCGACGACATCGACATCGACGACGAGGAGACTGTGATGCTGATCGACGGGGTTCAGACCTCGCTACTGTGCGTGTTCTACGCGGCCGAGGAGTTCGTCGCAGAAGGGGCCGCGGACGACGCGACCATCACGGACTACATCGAAGCCGCCGCGGACGCGGAAGCCGAAGAAGACCTCGACGCGGCGCTGGGCTACTGTGTGCAGGCCGGCACGCAGATCATCGGCGGGTCGGAGCTCCCGATGGAGGTCGCCGAAGACCTCGAATACGGGCTCGTCTCCGAGTGGGTCAACGGACTCGACAGTCTCCAGACCGCGATGAGCGACCCGGAAGTCGTCGAAGAAGACGAGAGTTGATAATTCGGCAGTCAGGTTTTTACCGCCGTCTCCGCAACTCATCGCCATGACTTTCACGGGCGATGAGCGCGCGCAGTCAGTACAGGTCGGGGCTGTACTGCTGTTCGGCGTGCTTATCATCGCCTTCTCCTCGTATCAGGCGTTTGCTGTCCCGGAGCAAAACCGGGAGGTGGAGTTCAACCACAATCAGCAGGTCCAGACGCAACTGCAGGACCTGCGAAACGCCATCATCTCAGTCCCGGGACAGCCGAGCCGGCAGGCCGTCTCGGTCCAGCTGGGGACGCGATACCCGAGTCGGCTGGTAGCGACGAATCCCGGGCCGCCGTCAGGATTGCTGTACACGGACGGCACGACGAACGAATCGCAAAACCTCACGGTTCGCAACGCCGAGGCGATTACGCCTGAGACGGCAGATTACTGGGACGGAGCCACGCCACGGCACTACAACACGGGCGCCATCGCGTACAAGCCGGAGTACAACGTCTACGGGGAGGCCCCGGAAACTGTCTACGAGCACTCGCTCGTCTACAACCAGTTCCGCGAGGGCAATATCACGCTCTCTGAACAGGCGATGGTCGACGGGCGCGACATCACGCTCGTCGCTCTCAATGGGTCGCTGAGTCGCTCGGCAAGCGACTCAGTCACGGTCGACGTGAAGCCGACGTCGCAGTCGTCTCGAACGGTCCGCGTGACGAACGCAACCGAGACGTCGAACGTCTCAGTGTCGTTTCTCTCACGGCTGCCGGCGTCGGAATGGAGAGCGCTTCTCGACGACGAAGTCGATCCGAATCCGGGTAACAAAAGCAACAACCGGTACATCGCGAACGTCATTGAGGCGGAGGGACCTGGCTCGCTCTACAACGTCACTATCGTCTTCGAGCGAGGGGTGAACTACCGCCTGAAGATGGCGAAGGCGGGTGTCGGGACGAAGGTAACTGCGGAGAACGACGCGTATCTTACAACTGTCGATGATAACGAGATCAGCGTCCAGCAGGGCGGCGACGGAGAAATCGTACTGGAGGTTCGGGACGCGTACAACAACCCTGTAAGCGGTGTCACAGTCAACGGCTCAGTCGAAGGGAGTAACACGGGGTCACTTACCCCGGACACAGAATCGTCTGACAGCGACGGTCGCGTCAAATTCGTCTACAACGCAAGCCAGTCGACGGCAACTGGAACATACACCGTCCAGTTCAGCCTCGATGAAATCGACGGTTCGTTCGTCGGTGAGACTCCGGAAAACGTTTCGATTCCGGTGACGGTGACGGAGGCGAACCAAGGCTCTGGTGGTGGGTCCGGCAACAGTGGCCTCATCTACAACGAGGACGCCGTTGCCCTCGACAGTGACGGAGGTCCTGATGGGGGTGTGCAGTTTAGCGTCACAAATGAGGTAGGTGATACGATCACTATAACAACGGTTGCTATCGACGCTGTGGACGAAAATATCGACTTTCTTAGTGACAGTTACCGCAATTACCGCGATCCAGCGCCCCAAGAAAACGAGTTGTACATCGAAGCGGACACCGACGGCTACACTGATTTCAATGGCGGGACAGACATTCCACGTGTCATCGATGTCGACAATCAAGAGCGAGATCTAGCCGGGCCGAATCCAGTCATGTCCGACGGCTCGATTGCGACGTTTCATTTATTCGAGTTCGAACGGTTCGGTGTCCAGACAGGGATGAACGGCGAAAGCGTCACGATAACCGTCACCTACGAGCTATCGAGTGGCGGTACCGATTCAAAGATGTTCACGGTCACCCCCGGCGGCGCGAACACGAGCGCGCAACCGAACGCGGACTTCACGATAACCTCCAACGGGGGAGAATCGAACGGGAAATGGGATTTCGATGCCAGCCAGTCCAGTGACCCGCAGGGAGACATCGCGGCCTACGAGTGGGACCTCGACGGCGACGGTATCTTCGACGATGCGAACGGCCAGACATTAGAGAAGAGACGGGTGTCGTCTGGCACGAAAGTAGCGCTCCGTGTCGTCGACGCAGAAGGGAACGCCAACACGGTCCGTAAAGAAGTGCCATAACGTCCGTTTTGTCATTCCGTCCCGTCACCGACCTCAGCAGAGATTCACGGTAATATAGACGACACCGTCGGCAGTCGCCGCGCCGACGCCGATGTGGTTCGCGTTCGCCATGTACAACGTGTCGCGGGGACCGGAGAAGTCGAACCAGTGGTCGGCGACGGTATCGGCGACTCGGGTCGCGTTTGCCCCGTTCGGGTCGACGCTCGTGACCAGTTCGAGGTCAGTCACCGGGCGGAAGTACGCGTTCCCTTCGTGGCGGAGGCGACACTGCTCGGACAGTCCGGCGGCTGCGTACCGGTCTGTCGTGTCTGACCCGTTCGCAATCGGGGAGGCCGCCCCCTGTGCAGCCATTCGCTCACTGTGGTTTCCGGCCATCGCCGACAACTTCTGCCCGGTGTTGGTCTCATCTGAGAGAGAACCATCGAAGGCGTCGTTGGCAACCGGGTTGCCACGCCGGTCGTTGATTGCCGCTACAAGCCGGTCTTCGAGGCGGGCCATATCGATATCTGTCCCCGAATCAGCTGGCGTGGTCCGTGCCGCATCCGGCGTCGCGGTAGGTTCTGCGGACTGCGTCACTCCGGCCGCAGTCTCCTGGCTACTCGGCGTCGCCGGTGACACACGTTCTGCACTGGGCGTCGCTGCTGGTGATCGTTCCGTGGATTCCGCCGGTGCTGACTCGGTTGCGTTTGCACCAAGCGTCCCCTCGACCGCTACTCCTGCGAGTCCAGAGACACTGAGTGCCACCAGAACTACCAAACCGAGTGTGATGACCGATCTGTTCATATGAAACGTTCCTGTCCCGTTCCGAGAACTGATATCTGAGTCACAGTTGTCCCGGAACCGTCTCGAACGGCGTACATTCGGCTCTCTCTCCACAAATATGTTTGGACAGTGTTGGAGCTCCGATTACCAGCGGCGAAAACCCGCCCGTAAACATCTTTACTGTGGATGAGTGTCCTGAAGTATGGGTGACCTGTCGCGGCGCGGCTTCGGGGCCTCGGTGCTCGCCGCGCTCTCCGCCGGCTGTCTCGGGAATCGACCTGCACAGGAGTCCGAGACGACACCAGTCCCGGAACCGGCAGCGTCACAGCGGACTGCTACAACTGATCGCGTCGGTACTACCTCGACCCCAGCAACAGATCGCGCTGCGGCTCCGGCGAACACGTCAACAGCGCAGCGCACCGAGGCGTCGCGGACGAACAGCTCTACGGAGACGTCGGCACGGATTCAGGTCGAGACTGAGACACCGACGCCGACACCCGAGCCGAACCACCGGTCGGTCGATACGACATTCCGACTGGAGGAAAACGAGTACGAGGATTTCACAGTTGACGCGACTGACCAGACGACGCTCACCTACGATCTCATCGTTCGGCGCGGCCCGGCCGTGGACGTCATCCTGTTCACCGAAGACGAGTACCGGGCATTTCAGAGCCGCCACCGGGCTCGGTACGCTGGCGAGGTGTCGCGGTTCCACGAGACGAACGTCCCCGAGAACCGAATTACCATCTCGCCGGGGACGTATCGGCTCGTCGTCAACAACACCGACTGGTCACGTGCCGTTCCGTCACCGGACGAGCCATACGATGTTCTCGAAGGCGAATGCATGGTCGATTTCTCTTTTAATACGGAACCGACGACCAGCGAGTAACTGTCTCACAGCGGGTTCGTGGCCCATCTGCGCAATACTAGTCAACCGTCGAAATACCAGTCGACAAGCCCATATACATCCACGCTGACGCTAGATTCATGACTGCAGTCGGTATCGATGCCATGGAGATCTGGACCGGGAAGCTCAAACTCGACCTCGCGGAGACGTTCGCGCCGGCTCAAGGAGACGACCCGGGGAAGTACACGAAGGGGCTCGGCCTGCGCGCGTCGTCGTTCCCGGACGTGTACGAGGACATCGTCACGATGGGGGCGAACGCGGCCCATCGTCTGATGGAGCGCAAGGGACTGACGCCCGAGGACATCGGCCGTATTGACGTGGCGACTGAGAGTGCCTTCGACAACTCGAAGCCCGTTTCGACGTACATCGCGGGCTGTCTCGAACAGGTGTACGACGAGAACTTCCACCACGCCAACAAGGGCGAGCGGAAGTTCGCCTGTATCTCCGGGACACAGAGCCTCGACGACGCATACAACTGGATCCGCGCCGGACGGAACCGCGGTCGGGCCGCGCTTGTCATCGCAACTGACACCGCACTGTACGCCCGCGACGATCCCGGCGAGGCCACGCAGGGAGCCGGTGCGGTGGCGATGCTCGTCGACGAAGACCCGAATCTGGTCGAACTCTCGACCGAGCAGGGGTACGGTAGCGCCGACGAAACTGACTTCCTCAAGCCCAATCAGCAGTTCCCGTCCGTCGACGGTAAGCGCTCGGTGAACGTCTACCTCGCCCGTATGCGCGAGGCGCTGGAGGACTTCGCCGAGGTGGCCGGCGACATCCATCCGGGAGACTACGAGATGATTCCGTTCCACACGCCGTTCCCGGGGATGGTCCGGAAGGCCGCAGCGCTTGGCTACCGGCACATCGTTCGCGGCACGGACGTAGGCGAACTGCTCGCCGAGGAAATCGGCCACCAGCCCATGCGTTCGGACTTCGAGACCGACGACGAGTTCCACGCGGCGATCAAGGAGTACACGGACGCACTCACCGAAACCGAGCGCTATCAGGACTGGTACGCCAATACCATCGAGCCGACGCTCGAGATCTCCCGGGAGGTCGGGAACTGGTACACCGGTTCTGTCCACATCGCTCGTGCCTCTGGGCTGAAACACGCCCGTGAGAACGGACTGGATCTGGACGAAGCCCGATTGTTAGTGGCCTCCTACGGGTCCGGCGCACAGGCGGAGGTCCACGCCGAAACCGTTGTCCCTGGCTGGGAGGAGGAAATCGGCGCGCTCGACATCGACGAGCAGATCCGGAACCGCTACGACCTCTCTTTCGCCGAGTACGAACAGGTCCACGACGTCCATAATCACGATACTGAGGCCGATGTCGAGGAGTTCACCGCACCGGAAAAGGAGTTCGCCTTCGACGGCTGGGGCCGGATGGGTGAGCGGAAGTATCGGTACGTGGAGTAAGTGAGAGGCACGACCATAGGGAGTGGCTCTCATATACGACGAGCGGCGCAGCCGCGAGAATAGCGAGGATCGAAGCGAGCAGCGCGAGCGAAACCCTCGAATCGAAACGGGGACCGCAGGGAGCCGTGGAGAATAGTGAGAGGCACGAGCGTAGGGAGTGAGTCTCGTACACGACGAGCGGTGCAGCCGCGAGCAGGAGGCTCCAGCCGGTGAACACGGTGACCGGCAGTTCGTCCGACATTCCTGACTGAGAGGGCTGGCCTTGCACCGCTGCAAGGCCTGTCCATTGCTCCGGTCACTCTCGTCCACAAGAACCAACAGAGAGGTGGCCGTCCCCGTGGCGAGTTGGAAGCGTCCACCTGTTTGATCGATTGCAGATAGGGCGGCAACACGATCCCGATGTCGAGCCCGCCAACTTCCCGTTCTCTTATTTCAGCGAAGATTACCAATCCAAGAGAGTCGCTGCCTGCTTCACCCTCCTATCGGAATACAACGCCGACCATGCATTAGTACACCAAATTTATAAATTAGATAGGTCTAATCTGTCGTACGATGAGGCCCAAAATAGAACCCTATCCCGAGGCAATCTATTGCCTCGAACAGGAGAGTAACAGTCCTGTTACGATGAAACGTATTGCCGAGGCGATCGGCGTGCAACCACCGATAGTGTCGAGGATGCCCGACACACTCGAACCGTACGAATTGATCGACCGCGAGAAGTACACTGGAACACGGCTCACCGAGGGCGGTGAGCCGGTCACACTCGACGACGGAACCAAACAGTCGCTGCCTGACAGTATCACTGACGCCATTCGCGTCCATCCGGCCGGTACGAAGACGGACGAACGTCGGGGTGTAGCCTGATGGCTAATGACCGGCAGGACTCCGCCGGAGAGAACGCGGCTGCTGACCGGGAATCTGGCCAGTCTTCGGGCGGAAAACGTGACGACGCCGCAGAACTGACAGAGACGTTGACCGGCCGACTCGTTTCGGCTGTCAAAGAAGACGCGGCCGTCAGTCGTCGAGCAGTACTGGGCGGTCTTGGACTCGCCGGTGCCAGTGCGATTGGTTTCTCGGGATCCGTCAGTGCAGACGGTGAGCACGAATCGATCCCGTCCCCTCACGGCGCATCAGGGACCGTTGGAGAATACCAGTCGGCGGACTTCGACCCGCACTCGTTCCTCCGAGAGTTCAACACGGGAACAGTCAAAGAGGAGAACGGGCAACGCGTCCGCGAGTTCGAATTCTCGGCCTCGTTACGGAACATCGAAATCGCACCGGGAGTCACGTTCCCCGCCTGGACGTACAACGGCCAGGTGCCCGGGCCGACGATCCGTGCGGTCGAGGGCGAGATCATCCGAGTCAAATTCACCAATGGCCAAGAACACCCCCATACCATTCACCCGCATCTCAAGAACGTGAACCCGCGGATGGACGGCATCCCGCAAAACGGCCCCGGCGTCATCGAACAGACCGAGGAGTTCGTTTACGAGTGGCAGGCCAAACCGGCCGGCTGTCACTTCTATCATTGCCATTCGATGCCGCTGAAAGAACACATCCATCGCGGGCTGTACGGCGCGATGATCGTCGATCCAGATCCTGAACGGGTGCGGAACAATCCGCGGGATTACATCAACTACCACGGCCCGATGACGGACGAACTCCGTGCCGAGCTGGTCGAGGAGGCGAAACTCCGGAACCACGAACACCGGGCCGACGAGGTCGACGAGATGGTGATGGTGATGAACGGCTTTGACACAAATTTCGACGGCGACAACGAGGTGTACGCGGCAAATACGCGAGCGTTCGCGTACGGCGTCGCCAACACTGATGCCACTGAAGGAGAGTGGACCGGCGGTGAGACGATCAAGCCGATCCAGATACAGCGCGACCAGCGCCAGCGGGTGTATCTGGTCAACGCCATCGAGTTCGACCTGATCAACTCCTTTCACACTCACTCGCAGTTCTTCGACTACTACGACCACGGTACCACGCTCAAGCCGACACACAAGAAAATCGACACGATCATGCAATGTCAGGCACAGCGCGGCATCATCGAACTGGACTACTCGGACCACCAGCCGGGGCTGTACATGTTTCACGCACACCAGTCAGAGTTCGCTGAACTCGGCTGGATGAGCTTCTTCGAGGTGAAATCATGAGTGACCGCGAGCGAACCGACGGCGGAACAGTGGACGCGAAATCCGAGATGCCGTTCGGGGTACCGACATGGGTCGGCGCAGTTACACCGCTCATATTGCTCGCCATCGTCGTCGCCGGCTTCTTGCTCGCAACCCCGTTTGCTGGCTTGGAAACCGGCGAGGCACCGCCGGACGTGTCCATCACGCACACGTCGCTCCCGAACGACGAAACCATCGTCCTCCACGTGACGAACAACGGGCCGAACCAGGTGACGGTCAGTCAGGTACACGTAAACGACGCGTACTGGGATTTCACGCTGTACGCTGGTGGTGAGGAGACCGAAACACTCGGATCGATGGAAAGCGGGCGGATCGTCGTCCCGTATCACTGGACGTCTGGGTGGGACATCCACACCAAGATTGTCTTGGACAACGGCGCGACGTTCGGCCACACGATTCCTGCACCTGCCGTTAACCCAGGTCTCACGGGTGACCTCATCGGGCTACTGGCTGTCATCGGGCTCTTTGTCGGAGTCATCCCGGTTGTCCTCGGGATGCTCTGGTTCCCCGTCATGCAGCGGATGAGCGTGCGCGCGCTTCACGGCACGCTCATGTTCGCAATCGGCGTGCTAGCGTTCCTGGCGTTCGACGCTGGCTTCGAGGCGTTCGAACTTGCCGAGCAGATACCAGGTGCTTACGAGGGGTCACTGCTCGTGGTCCTCGGTATCCTGAGTGCGCTATTGCTCATCCAGGCCGTTTCGAAGTGGAACGCTGATAGGGTCTCGCCACTCGGTCTGGCCTACCTTGTCGCCCTCTCGATCGGGCTGCACAACCTCGCTGAGGGACTTGCCATCGGGAGTTCCATCGCCCTTGGAAAGGTGTCGCTGGGCGCGTTCCTGGTCATCGGTTTCATGATCCACAACGTCACCGAGGGGCCGGCCGTGGTCGCCCCGGTCGCCGACGGGAAACGCCCATCGCTCGCCCACTTCGCCGCACTGGGCCTCATCGCTGGTGCCCCAGTCATCTTCGGTGGGTGGATCGGAAGTGTTGCCTTTTCACCAACCCTCGGAGCGCTCTTCCTAGCGATCGGCGTCGGCGCGATCCTCCAAGTGAACTGGGAGATCGGCACGATGATTCGTGACCAGGGTTCCCTCGGGACGGCAACGAACGTCTTCGCGTTCCTTCTGGGACTGGTCATTATGTACGCGACGGATCTGCTGGTCGCTCTCTGAGTTAGGACCGCGTCAGCGACTTCCCCGTTACGGCAATGTCCGCAGGCCGCCGAGGAGGTCTTCGAGATCCACGTCGGTGATCGCAAGCGAGAAGTCGTCGATGCGAGCGAGATCCTGTGCGTGCTCCCAGACAGCGTCCTCGTCAAGCCCGTGGAGGATGACGGCGTTTGGCGTCGGTGACACGACGCGGAGCGCGACGAGCGGGGACTCGCCGCGGGTCACGTTCGTGAACACGAGCGCGCGGTTCGTCGACTGACCGTATAGCTGGTAGAACTCGTCCGAGGAGAGGCGCGTGATGGCGGCAATGGAGTTGATGACGGTGTGGCCGGCGACGGTGTCTTGACTGCCCCGGAACAGTTCTTCGGCGTCGATGGCGTCGTAGACGCGCTCGACACCAACATTCGCGGAGTATTCGCGGAGGTCGTGGACCACGTCGCTGTCGAACCCCGCCGAGAGCACGCGGGCGTGCTGGCGGATGTGGTCACCGCCGCGGTTCTCGTCGATGTCGAGCAGTGCGACGACGAGTCGCCGGACCACGCCGATACCGGGATTGTCGCGCCGCCCGCTCTCGTAGTCCGAGACCACGGACGGGGAGACGTCGAGTTCGTCGGCGAGTTCGGTCTGTGCAACGCCGAAGTCAGTGCGCCACTTCCGCAGGGTCGCCCCTGGGTCGTCGCTCAGTGCCACCTCACCCGCCATTTTTTCCGCGAGGTCATCGCGTGCGCCCCCTGCCATTAGTTCACACGCTGGAGGGTCGCGAATAAAAGGGTATCGGAACCACGGGCGCTTACCGGCGGGCAGTCAGTTCGACGGCAGCAAGGACACCGTTCGACGGGGTGTGAACGACGCGTACCTCGATGGTATCGCCCGGTTCGACGGTACCACCGCCGGCGTTCAACTGGAAGGTGATGGCCCGACCCGCCGACCACTGTTGGCCCCCGTTGGCGATGACACCGCCGACACAGTAATCGTAGACGACGTTGTCGGGGTCGTCGGTATTGCTTGCTGACAGCGCTGTCCCGGACACTGGCAGGTCGACGATGCGGGCGTCGGTGTCTGGTAGTGCGACAGCGACTTCCAGTTCGTCCGCTGGGACCGAGTCGCCGCCATCGTGTCGAATCACTACTGTGTTTCCGCCGCATCCCCCCGATGGGCCAGTCACGAAGTTTCCGGTCGAGCGGGCGACGGTGGGCGTCCGTTGGTTCAGGTCGCTGCTCGCAGTGAACACAAACCCGCCGACTGTCGCCGCCAGGAGAACGGTAATCGAGAGCATAAGGACCACGCCGATGACGGGACTGACGCCGCGAGGGTCACGATGGAGATCTCGTCCGGCCACTGGTGAGACACGCTGTCCGTTGCTTCCGATAAAAACCTCAGCAGTAGACCGGTACTGCTCCGCAATCACTAAACGCCGGTCGCGCCAACCACAATCAAATGGATTGGACGGAGAAGTACCGCCCGACGACGCTGTCGGAGGTGCGGGGCAACGACAAGGCCCGCGACGCACTCAAAGAGTGGGCGGACACGTGGGACGACCACCGCGAGGCGGTCATCCTCTATGGGTCCCCGGGTATCGGGAAGACCTCGGCCGCCCACGCGCTGGCAAACGACATGGGGTGGCCGACCATCGAACTCAACGCCAGCGACTCCCGAACTAAGGACGTCATCAATCGGGTGGCCGGCGAGGCCGCCAAGTCCGGGACACTGACCGCTGGCGGTGGCGGCCGCCGACTCGTCATCATGGACGAGGCAGACAACATCCACGGCAACGCTGACCGCGGGGGTGCACGGGCGATAACGGCCCTCGTGAAGGAGGCCAGCCAGCCGATGATTCTCATCGCCAACGAGTACTACGAGATGTCAAACGGCCTGCGGAACAACTGCCAGGACATCGAGTTCCGGGACGTCTCGCCTCGCTCTATCGTTCCCGTCCTCCGTGATCTCTGTCGTCAAGAGGGCGTCGAGTACGAGTCCGACGCGCTGCAGGAACTCGCCGAGCAGAACAGCGGCGACCTGCGGGGCGCGGTCAAGGACCTCCAGGCCATCGCCGAGACGACGGAGCGCCTGACCGCCGACGACGTGGTGACCGGCGAGCGCGATACGACCGAGGGCATCTTCGAGTATCTCGACGTGGTTCTCAAGGAGGCCGGCGCACAGGAAGCGCTAGAGGCCAGTTACGACGTGGACGAGACGCCAGACGACCTCATCAACTGGATCGAGGACAACATGCCCAAGGACTACGAGGGAACCGAACTGGTCCGTGCCTACGAGTTCCTCTCGAACGCCGACCAGTGGCTCGGCCGCGTCCGGGAGACACAGAACTACTCCTTCTGGCGGTACGCCGGCGACAACATGACCGCCGGCGTCGCCGCGGCACGTGACGGAACGAAGGGCGGCTGGACCCGCTACGGCCCGCCGAGCTACTGGTCGAAACTCGGCCGGTCGAAGGGAACCCGAAACACGCGGGACTACGTCGCCCAGCAGATCGCCGCTATCGACGGCGTATCGATGCGAACCGCCCGCCGGGAGATCATGCCGTTCCTCTCGACGATGACGCACCACTGCCGGAATCGAGACCTAACGGTGGCAATGGCTGCGACCTACGATATGGAGGCCGAACACATCTCTTTCGTCACCGGGTCGGGCAAGGACACGAACAAGGTGCAGGACATCGTCGCCGACGCAGAGGCGCTCAAGGAGGAAGCCGCCGTCGAACACTCCGGCGGGGTTTTCGAGGGTGCGAGTGCAGACGGCGGTGACGGAGAAAGCGATACAGGTGGCGATGCTCCAGATACCGATGCTGGCGAGGGGAGCGGTGACCAGCAGGTGACCCTTGCGGCGGACGATGGCGCTGAATCCGACGCCACCAGTGACGGCACCGCTACCGATGACGAGACGGAAACAGCGAGCGACGCAGCCGAAGACGACGACCAGCAGTCCGGCCTTTCTGACTTTATGTAGTCATCGGCTGGTCGTGCCGAGACCGGGAATCGCGACCCGGTCCTCGACGTATTCCATCACCAGTGACGCCGAGATAACAAGCGCCAGATACAGCAGGCCGGCGAGGACGAACAGCTCCGTGTACCGGTAGGTTTCGCTAGCGATGGCGTCAGTCCGCTCGAACAGTTCACGGACGGTGATGAAACTCGCCAGCGACGAGTACTTGATGAGGTACACCAGTTCGTTCGACCAGCCCGGAATGGCGTAGCGAAGGCCCTGGGGCAGGACGACGTGGCGTATCCCATCGACTTTCGAGAGTCCGATGGCACGCGCGGCGGTGAGTTGCCCCTCCGGGACGGAGTTCAGCGCCGAGCGGATGTACTCCGACTGGTAGGCGGCGCTGTTGAGCATGAACGCGATAACGGCCACCCAGAACGCCTGCGCGGGGATGAATCCGGCCCCGACCGCGGGCAGTTCACGGATGATCGTCGTCAGCGGCGTCGCGAAGTAGAGGACGAACAGCTGGGCGAGCAGCGGCGTCCCGCGGAACAGTTCGGTGTATCCCAGCGCGAGCAAACGAGTGGCACTCCCGCCGTACACCCGGGCGACGCTGAGCGGGACGGCGATGAGGAACCCCAGCGCGATGCCAAGTACCGTCAGCAGTATCGTGGCCCACACGCCGGTCGCCAGTTGCGGCAAGTAGGGAATCGACGCCGCCAGAAACTCGAAGAAGCCGGCGAGCCAGCGGACGGGGAACCCGACCGGACCGAGACTCGCGGCGAGAGCGCCGAGCGTCGACGCGGCTGCCTCGAACGGCCCGACCGGGAAGAACGACGTGTTGCGCTCGATGAGCGCGCCGTCAAGCAGGAAGTCGTTCGTCCACCGGACGACGAGCCACGTCCAGAAGACCCCGACGGTAAGTAGCGTCAGTGGCTGGTCTGTCAGCCCGGCGGCGCGGGCACGGAGCGTTCGCCCGGAAGTCGTGGACTCCGGCGTCCCCATCGGTCACTCCTCCTCGTGGGCCGTTTCGAGACGGCTGAGAAACTCACCGGTCCGGGCCGCCTGTGGGTTCTGGAACAGCTGTTCCGGCGGACCGTGTTCGACAATTTGCCCATCGTCAAGGAAGATGATGTCCGACGCCGCCGACCGCGCGAACCCCATCTCGTGGCTGACGACGAGCATCGTGATGCCCTCCGCTGCGAGGTCGCGCATCACCTCAACGACTTCGCCGACGAGTTCGGGGTCAAGCGCGCTGGTCGGCTCGTCGAACAGGAGGAGCTTCGGGTCCATGGCGAGCGCGCGGGCGATGCCGACGCGCTGTTTCTGTCCGCCGGAAAGTTCGGCGGGATAGGAGTCTGCCTGATCCAGCAGCCCGACCTGTTCCAGATGTTCGTAGCCCTGCTCTTGGGCTGTCGCTTTGTCCATGCCGCGGACTTTCCGCAAGCCGAGTGTGACGTTCCCGAGCGCCGTGAGGTGGGCAAAGAGGTTGAAATCCTGAAACACCATCCCGACCTGTTTTCGGAGTTCGTTCACGTCGGTGTCCGCATCGGTGATGCAGTCGCCGTCGAGGTAGATGTCGCCGCCGTTGATCTCGGTGAGGCGGTTCACACAACGGAGCATCGTCGATTTGCCGCTTCCGCTGGGGCCGATAACGACGTCGACATCGCCGGCGTCCATCTCGAAGCTGACACCGGAGAGCACCTGTTCCTCGCCGTAGGACTTGTACACATCGTCAAGCTCCAGCAACGGGTCGCTCACGCCCGCTCACCTCCGGGGATGCTAAAGTGGTCGTCGACGTAATCGAGCGAGCGGTTCGTCACGAACGTGAGAACGAAGTAAATGAGGCTCACAGTCAGGAAAATCTCAAGTGCAGCGGTACTCTGACCGCCCTGATAGAGGTTCTGGCCGACGGTCAGCAGTTCGCCGAGGCCGATGACGATGGCGATACTCGTGTCTTTGAGGACGATCGTGAACTCGTTCTGGAAGCCGGGCACGCTCCGGCGCAACGCCTGCGGGACGACGACGCTACGGATGGCCTGGAGCCGACCCATGCCGATGGCGCGCGCGGCTTCCAGTTGCCCCTCGTCGACGCTCTGGAGCGCGCCGCGGAAGATCTGCGATTGGTATGCAGCACTCCGGAGGCCGAGCGCGATGGTCGCCGTCACGAAGGCGCTGCTTGACACCGACAGGCCGAAAAACAGCAGGATCATGATGACGAGCAACGGCGTCCCGCGGAGAACGACGCCGGCCGTCTCAACGGCGCGTTTGAGCGGGCCGCGGCCGTACACCTCAATGGCTCCCGCCGGAAACCCAAGCAGAAAGCCAAGCAGAATGCTCGTCGCTGTCAGGCCGACGGTGAAAACCGTACCGTCGAATAGCAGGTCGAGGTTCCCGGCAACGAACGCCCAGTCACTCTGCAACGGGAGGGGTTGCATCAGTTACTGCTGGCCGAACCACTTGTTCGTCAGGTCCTGGTAGGTGCTGCCATCCCTGACGGTGGACAGGCCATCGTTGAGTGCCTGCGTGAACTCGTCGTCGCCATCGCGGACGCCAAAGCCGAAGTTCTCGCCCGTCTCGTACGTGAAGGCGATGTTAACCGGGCGCTGGGCGGCGAAGGTCTGGGCGACCGGTTCGTCGATGACCACGGCGTCGATGTTGCCGTTCTGGAGGTCTTCGACTGCCAGCACGTAGTTGCCGTAGGAGTTGTAGTTCGACTCGTCGAGGTTCCCCGGTTCGATGAGCTCCGACTGGATCGTACTCTCGCCGGTGGTCCCCTTCTGTGCGCCGATAGCACGTCCGGAGAGATCCGACAGTGACGTCGGTGAGAAGTCACCGTCTTCACGGACGACAATTGCTTGATTCGAACTGTAGTACGGATCGGTGAAGTCGATAGTTTCGTCGCGCTCGTCGTTTATCGTCATCCCCGCGGCGACCACGTCGATGTTCTCGTTGGTCAGCGCCGGAATCAGGGACTTGAACTCGAACTCCTCCCAGCCGGCCAGGGTGTAGTCGGTCTCGTCGACGACCGCTTCAAGCAGATCGATGTCGAACCCGACGAGTTCGCCGTCTTGCTTCATCTCGAACGGGGGGAACCCCGGTGCAGTTCCAGCAGTGATTTCGGTACTGCCGTCGCCACCGTTACCGCCACCGCCGCCGAAACAGCCGGCAAGCGAGACGGTTACTGCGGTTCCACCGACCGTGGAGAGATACTGGCGTCGTGAAAGGCCGTCGTCTGACATAGTCCTCACCACACGACAGACCGGAATATATCTTACGTGTTACCCACGGAGGTGGGACTCGTATTCAATCGTCAGCGCGTGCTGTGTGCTGGGTATCGGCCGATTGTACCGACGGCGACTCCGCCGTATCGGTGTAGGCCCACGCCGTCGCCGCGACCATCGCACCGAAGATGAGCTGTGCGGCCCCGTGGTGGAGCACCTGCGCCGTGGCACCGAAGTTGAAGATGGTGTTCGCGCCGAGGAGGACTTGCACTGGGAGTACGACCGTTGCGACGGCAGTCGCGAGCTTGATCCGCCGGCTGTACTCGCCACGCCACGCGGCAATTGTCGATCCGAGAATGCCGAAGCCGGTAACCATTGCGACTAGACGGTGGAACCACTCGACGAAGCTCGCCCAGTTTGCGGGGAACAGCCCCATCCAGCCGTCACAGAACGGCCAGCGTGCCTCACAGGTTAGCCCGGCACCGATAGCACCGGTGTACACGCCGAGCAGGATGAGTGCGAAGGTCAGCACCGTCGTCGTCGCCACCAGTCGGCGGAAACGGGTGGTCATACCTAGCACTTCGGTTGCACGTACTTATGCTCTCTTTTCCCGCTCTGCCGACAAGTACAATTATCTTTGCTGATACTCCCGGAGTCATCTTTATCTACAGGTGTGTTGGAATGGAACATAGCTACCTTATGCTCGAACAGATCCGCACCTATCTCTACGGCCAGCGGTCCCGTTCTCCGGACGCTGCGGCCAGACGGGCGGATGGCGGACTCGTCACGAGCGACGGGCGAACTCGCTTTCTGGCCGACGCCATTGACCCGGACTCGCCACGCCTCAACGACTGCTTCGACGACCCCGAGAAGGCCGCTACCGGGACACAGCACGTCGAGCGACAGTTCGAAGTTGAACCTGACGAACTCCGAGCGCTGATCGGCGACTACGAAAGCGCCGGAATCAGCCAGCGCGAATTCATCGCAACCCAAGGCTTCGTCACCGAATCGCTCGTCGAAGGTGCGTTCGAGCAGCTTCGGGATGAACTCGGCCCAGATGCCCAAGCCGCCATCGACACTGTCGAGGCGGAGCTTCACGAAGGACTGGAAACGACACGATCCGTCTCCCAAGCCGGCATCGATTCGTTCAGCGGCTCTGCAGCTAAAAGCGGCGCTAACGAAGGGTTCGACTACCACGACGTACTGCAGCATATCGGGACGCCGCTCTTTGTTCTGGATACGAACGGCGATATCCTCAGCTGGAACAGTTCGATAGAAAACCTCACCGGCGTCTCCGAGGCCGAAGCACAGGAGATGGAGATGGCGAGTATGGCGTTCTATCCGGACGGCCGACGCGGAAAGACACTCGCCGACAAAGTCCTCGATGCCCCGGAGACCACCCACACAGAGTACGACGTGCCGAAGGTCGAGGACGAAGACTTCACGCTGTACCGCGATACGAGCGTGATGGCCGACCAGCACGGGAACGAACGCCACATTTCATTCAGCGCTGCCCCGATTTACGACGGCGACGGCGAACTCATCGCGGTCGTCGAGATGGTCCAGGACCGAACTGACGAGGCCAACCGCCACGAGGCTGTGACGAGCCTGGTCGACGAAGTCAAATCAACCATGGCCGCACTCAAAAACGGCCGCCTCGACGCTCGGGCGTCGTTCGACCGAGCCGACGGCGGCGAATACGTCGACGACCAGCTGTACGAGGTCGTTACGTCGCTCAACGATATGGCCGAACAGGTCGAGCAGTTGGCGGACCAAGTGGACGCACAGGCACAGCAACTTGCGACCACTATCGAGCAGGCGAATGCGTCCGCAGCGGCTGTCGAGGGCCGGGTTACCGAACAGACCGACTCCCTCACCCAGGCGGCCGACAACATTCAGGACATCGGGGCCGGGATGGAGGAAGTCGCCGCAACGTCGAGCGAAGTGGCGTCAGCAGCACAGCGCGCGAAGGCGGCTGCGGAAGACGGATCAAATGCTGGTGAAGCAGTCATGGACGTTACCGATGGCCTCACCGAGACGAGCGAAGACCTCGTGGACACCGTCACAGACCTCGACGACCAGATGGACGAAGTGAGCGAGATCGTCGAGATAATCGCCGACGTGGCGGAGCAGACGAATATGCTCGCGCTGAACGCCAACATCGAGGCGGCCAGGGCCGGCGAAAGCGGGAGCGGGTTCGCTGTCGTGGCCGACGAGGTGAAGACGCTCGCAAACGAGACAAGCGAGTACGCCTCCGAGATCTCGACAAGCATCACGACGATTCAGGATCAGGCGACCGAAACGGCCGACATGGTCGAAACCTCCCACGAGCAGGTCGAGCGTGCGGAGTCCGAGATCGCAGACGCGCTGGATGCGCTGGACGAGATTTCCGACGCCGTCGAGGAGGCGACGAGAGGTATCCAAGAGGTCGCCGACGCCAACGACGACCAGGCGAGCGCTATCGAGAACGTGACTTCGATGGTCGAAGACGCACAGAACCACGCTCAAGAGGCCGAGGCGGCGACGAAGGAGATCGTCGAGGCGACCGACCAGCAGGAAGACGCGGTCACCGAACTGACCGACCGAGTCGGCGAACTCACTAGCAAGAACTGAGCTTCGAAGGTGGTCCAGCACGACGATGTCCCGGCGATGGGTATTTTCCAATTGATGGGATACGAGCGTGACAAAAACCGCTGCAACAAGCCGACATTCGACAACCGTCGTTATACCGCTCGTCCATTGACGGTAAACTTGTCTTTTTTACAGTTGGGTTCGACATCCGGGTATGGGACTTGACGAGGACGCACTGGAGTACCACCGGAGCAAGCCGCCGGGGAAGATAGAGATCGCGACGACGAAGCCGACGAACACACAGCGGGACCTCTCGCTAGCCTACTCGCCCGGCGTGGCCGCGCCGTGTGAGGAGATCGATAAAGATCCCGAGAAAGCCTTCGAGTACACCGCGAAAGGGAACCTCGTGGGCGTCGTCTCCGACGGGTCCGCCGTGCTCGGCCTCGGCGACATCGGTCCGGAAGCCGGGAAGCCGGTCATGGAGGGGAAGGGCGTGCTGTTCAAGCGGTTTGCCGACATCGACGTGTTCGACGTGGAGCTGGACACGGACAACGCCGACGCCATGATACAGACGGTAGAGGCGATGGAGCCGACCTTCGGCGGCATCAATCTCGAAGATATCGCCGCCCCAGAGTGTTTCGAGGTCGAGCGCCGGCTCAGCGAGAAACTCGACATCCCGGTGTTCCACGATGACCAACACGGGACCGCGATCATCTCCGGCGCGGCGCTCGTCAACGCGGCCGACATCGCCGACAAGGAACTGGAGGACCTGGAGGTCGTCTTCTCCGGGGCGGGGGCCTCGGCTATCGCCTCGGCGAAGTTCTACGTCTCACTGGGCGTCTCGAAGGACAACATCACGATGTGTGACTCCTCGGGCATCATCACCGAGGAACGGGCGACTCACGAGGAACTCAACCGGTTCAAACAGGAGTTCGCACGCGACATCCCGGAGGGTGACCTCGCCGACGCGATGGAGGGGGCGGACGTGTTCGTCGGGCTCTCTGTCGGTGGCATCGTTGATCAGGAGATGGTGCAGTCGATGGCCAGCGACCCCATCATCTTCGCGATGGCGAACCCGGATCCGGAGATCGACTACGAGTCGGCCAAGGCCGCCCGCGACGACACGGTCATTATGGCGACCGGCCGTTCAGACTATCCGAATCAGGTCAACAACGTCCTCGGGTTCCCGTTCATCTTCCGCGGTGCACTTGACGTGCGAGCGACCGAAATCAACGAGGAGATGAAGGTTGCCGCGGCCCGCGCACTGGCCGATCTCGCAAGGCAGGACGTGCCCGACGAGGTCGTCAAGGCCTACGGCGACCAGCCGCTGCAGTTCGGTCCCGACTACATCATTCCGAAACCACTGGACCCGCGGGTTCTGTTTGAGGTGACTCCTGCAGTCGCCGAGGCCGCCATCGAGAGCGGCGCAGCACGGACGGAAATCGATACGGAGGCCTACGTCGAGGAGCTCGAAGCGCGGCTGGGCAAGTCCCGCGAGATGATGCGCGTCGTGCTCAACAAAGCCAAGAGCGACCCCCAGCGGGTCGTACTCGCCGAGGGCCACGACGAGAAGATGATCCGCGCAGCCTACCAGCTGGTCGAACAGGGTATCGCCGAGCCAATACTTATCGGCGACGCCGACCGCATCGAGTCCACGCGCCGGAAGTTCGGCCTAGAGTTCGACCCTGTCGTCGTCGACCCCGAGACAGCCGACGTGGCCGACTACGCCGACCGACTGTACGAACTCCGCCAGCGGAAAGGCATCACGCGCCGCGAGGCTGACGAACTCATTCGGGACGGCAACTACCTCGGCAGTGTGATGGTCGAGATGGGCGACGCCGACGCGATGCTGACCGGCCTGACCCACCACTACCCCTCCGCCCTGCGCCCGCCGCTGCAGGTCATCGGCACGGCCGACGACGCCGACTACGCGGCTGGGGTGTACATGCTGACGTTCAAGAACCGCGTCATCTTCTGTGCGGACACCACAGTTAATCAGGACCCCGATACGGACGTGCTGGAGGAGGTCACCCGACACACCGGGGAACTGGCGCGTCGGTTCAACGTCGAACCGCGAGCGGCAATGCTGTCGTACTCGAACTTCGGCAGCGTCGACAACCCCGGGACCAAGAAGATCCGTCGGGCGGTTTCGCGCCTGCAGGACGACGACCGCGTGGACTTCCCGGTCGACGGCGAGATGCAGGCTGACACCGCTGTCGTCGAGGATATCCTGCAAGACACCTACGAGTTCTCCGAACTCGACGACCCTGCGAACGTCCTCGTGTTCCCCAACCTCGAAGCCGGGAACATCGGCTACAAGCTCCTCCAGCGGCTGGGCGGCGCTGAGGCCATCGGCCCGATGCTCGTCGGCATGGACAAACCGGTCCACGTCCTCCAGCGTGGCGACGAGGTCAAAGACATCGTAAACCTTGCGGGCGTCGCCGTCGTCGACGCACAGCAGGAGTAATCGATACAACCGGCTCTTGCCAGCGGTTACTGAGGAAGGTACTGAGTTCGGTTCGTTCTGAAGCCGATTCAGAAAAGATCAGCGTTCAGGCCCGTCGCCGGAACGCGATGTCACGTATCGCCTCGCCGTCGACCGCGAGTCGGGGGATGGATGAAGAGTGCATCAAGGACCGCCACAGCACCGACGAGTGCGCCGCCGGCGATTGCCACCTGCAGCGAGAGGTCCAGAACGACCGCGGCGGCGAGCGTGAGGACGAACACCGCGGGGATGACGGCGAGGACGAGGTCGTGCCGCGTCGGCGACTGACGCGGCAACAGTTGCTCGACGTACTGTCCGCTGAAACCGTCTGATCCGTTAGTTCTGGTACTCAACGTAACTCACCTCCTACCGTATACTATCCCATTTCTAATACATAAAATTTGGTCTGTGTGACGTTCCCCGAACGTACGTAGTAACAGGTGCGACTATTTTCATAACTTATGAAGATTATTACCTGTGAAAGGGGACTGGCGGAGAGCGTCGGAGCCCCCAGCTACAAGTATTTCTATCCGTAGTCGATCTTCTTTTCAGAACTGTAGTCGTATGTGATATTTCAAGCACGACAACCGTGTGCTGAGCGAGGTGGTACTATGGCTACGCGCGCTGTCGACGGCGATGTGAAAGAAGACGATGTCGCCGGTCGGCAGTTACCGGGCGGGTCCCGTCAGTCCGATGCGCCGCCACGCTCCGCACGTGACGGCGGCGGGACGCGTTCGCTTACCGTCGGCGCGTCAGGGAGGACACACCGGTCCGGCTCGCCATTGACGTGTGCGTACTGGTCGGGGGCGTTCGCCAGCGGATGGGCGGGGTTACGATCGCCGGAGATCCGCGCGGCACGGATCTCGCCGAACCCGTTGATACGTGCCTGAATCCCGCGCCAGTGCAGCCCTGTCGCCGGCGGGACCGACACGGAGTGTGGCGGATCGTAGGCGGAGCCGTGGGAGGCCAGTACCTCCGCGTTCACGTTCTCGGCGAGCTGGTCATGATCGATGAGTAAGCCGACGCGGGCGTTGGGTGGGGCCCGTCTCGCAAGCACGTCGAGTCCCAGATGGAGCGCCCGATACTCCGCGACGTTGTTGTCGGGGCAGGTGTCCGGGACAGATAGCCTGACGACGCGCTCACCGTCGAGAGTTTCGACGACGACACCCAGCCCGCCCGTCGGGCTGTCCGACTCGCTGTCGGGCGATGTCGTGCCGTTGTGGGGCCTGAACGACCCGTCTGTGGCGATGTAGAAGTCTCGATGGTGACTCCGCGGCGGATGCGCGATGTGCGGCGTCGGTGATTCATCGAACAGGTCTCGAAGTGACGGCCGGCCGTAAGCGGCCATAGTTTCCGTTGGGTGAGCAAGGTATAAATATATTCCCTCGACAGGGGCGTCACCTCGGTACAGCGGTTTGGGGTCCACCGGACGGTCCAGTTACTGTGTCAGACCTGTGTCCGCGCGGAATATGTTAGATGGTGAGAAAGAGTTATATCGACGTAGAACAATGTTACCAATACACATGACTCCAACAAAAATCCGGGAACGAATCGAAGAGTCAGAGGACCGGGTCGACACGGAGCTGTTCGTCAGCGCGTTAGAGTACGTCCGAGACGACGGTCGCAGCCGTCGCTAATCGGCTTTTTATTGACTAGCGGAGGACGCGCGACTAGCGATAGTGGACGGCGAGACTAGCGGATGTGAGCGACGCCTGTCGGGCTACCGCGACTGGCCTGCTCAGTCGTCGGTGAGTTGCCAGCCGTCGCCGACCGATTTGACGACGCCCCGCCGTTCCATCTCGGCCGTGACCTCGCCCAGTCGGTTCGGCTGTGCGATTTCCAAGTTCGTGCGGCTAACGCCGTGGAAATCCCGCAGCAGACGGCGGATGTCGTCTTCGGTGTGGGTCTGCTGGTCGCTCTTTTCCATCACGCCTGCGGTGAGTTCGACCATGTCTTCCACGAAGTTCCAGGGGTAGACGACCCAAGTCCACTCGTCGAGTCGCTCGCCGACGAACTCCGGTTCGTGGTCGCTGGTCTGGAGTAACTGGAGCGTCGCCGTTCTGACGCTACTCGGGTTTCGGTCGCGCACGCACTCGGCGGCTGTCTCGATTGACTGGCCGGTGTCGGCGATGTCATCGACGACCAGCACATCCTTCCCTTCAACCGCGCCGTCGGCCAGCGGGTATTTGATCTGTGCCTCCTCGCCTTTCGCCGCGGTCCCAACGTAGTGTTCGACTTTCAGGCTCGCCAAGTCGTCAAGCCCGAGGAAATCACAGAGACAGCGCCCGCCGAACCAGCCGCCGCGTGCCAGCGCAACGACCACGTCGGGCTCGAAATCGGCGGCTTTCACGTCGTCGGCCACGTCCCGGCAGAGGCCATAGATGTACTCCCAGTCGGTGATGGTACACGAAAACTCGTCCGGTAGCTCGCCCATACGAGATGGCGTGTGTGGCCGGACTTAACCGTTGCATATTCCGCATCAGTTGCCGAACACGGTCGAACCGCTACGCGTCCGGGTCACCTTTCCGGAACTCACGGAGGAGGACCGTCGCATAGCTCCCCTTCGGTAGCGAGAAGGTAAACGTCAGGTCAGCACCGTCGCGCTCGACACCGAGGTCCGTCCGGAGCAGGATAGCCCGCCGCGTCCCGTCGCTGTCGAACGCCCCGGGGAGGTCGAAGTCACCCTGTTCGAGACCCACGTCGTCGAGTACGTCGCGGGCGATGTCGCCCGGCTCGCCGCTCCCGAGTTCGGTGTCGGTCCCGACCAGCGGCGCGGTAACGAACGCTCGCCCGCGCTCGCAGTGGCGCTCGACGGTCGACAGCCGCTTCGCCGTGACCTGCTGGGTGCGGTCGGCGTCCGGAATCGGGAAGTCCTCCAGCGCGTCGCTGTCCCGGAAACAGACCACGTCGCCCTCGACGGGTCGATCGAAGGGGAGCCCCCGTTCCAGCCGCTCCGAAAGAATGCGGTTGAACACGTAGGACTGGGCGGCATTGACGAACAGCGACTGGAGGTTCGACGGAAGCGCCTCCAGCGCCTCGCGGAAATCTTCCGGCTCGCTGGCTCCGTTCTCGACCAGCCGGTGACAGATGGAGCGTTCGTAGCCCAGCGCACCGGGAAGCTTGTCCAGCGCGCCGGCCCAGTCGTGGGTTTCGTCGACGTATCCCCGCGCCTCCTGCGTCGACTCCGGTTCGCGCTCGTTCGGGTTTCCGACGTAGGCGAGAACCGCGTCTTTCCACTCGCCACGGGCAATGGCCAGCCCGACCTCGTGGGTGACCGGCCGGCGCGACCCGAACCGCTGCTGGCCGAAGTAGTTGGGGACGCCGACCGTCGTGTCGCCGTTCGGCAGCGTGGCGTCGCCGGACCGGCCCTGGCTCGCTGTCGGGTCGTCCCCGCTGGCGAAGGCTCGCAGGTCCGCCACGACGCTGGCGGCGTTATCGGTGTTCTCGGTGTCGCGGACGACAATCTCGAAGGCGTTACCCGCCAGATCGCCGAAGAGAATTGGGCGGCCGGCGCGGCCGATGACCTCGATATCCGTGCCGCCGATCTCCGGCAGGTCCTCTGCCGCGACTCCCTTCACCGAGAACAGCTGGGTCGTGACCGCGCGCTTGTCCTTCGTTCCCGCCCACGACACCCGCTCGCGGGAGATGCCCAACCGGTCGGAGAGTTTGCTGGCGAAGTCGTTGGTCTCCCAGTTACGCAGTTCAGCCCGGAAGACGAGATGTGGGTACGCCCCGGTGTCGGCGTCGATCGGTTCAGTGTCGAACGCTTCCAGTTCCTGAACGCGGAAGTCCGCGGGCGACGAGCGGAGGCGGCCGCCCACCCCGTCGGCGTCGCTGACGTAGTACTCCATACCGACCGCGCGCTCGATTGGGTGGGCCGCTTGCATTGGTCGACTGTTCGCGGCTCGGCGCTTATGATTGGCGCTTGCGGACTCGGCGTGGGTCCGTCTCTCAGTCGATACCTAGTGTTATCACGGGACATACTCTATCTAGTCTCAGGTCGTGGCTATGCGGGCGACCGGAGAGCACCACGATGCCAAAGCTAGCATGTGAGAGCTGCGGACGAGAGATTACCTTCGACAGGGACGGCCAGGAGTCCCGCGCACCGATGCGGTACTGCCCGCGCTGTGGCGAGGAGTTCCCGCCACGCGAGGAGTGGGAGGCCGGCACGGCGATTTATTCGTACGCCTCGAACTCCCGGCCGAAGGCGACGAAGTACGCGACGCCGACCAGCCCGACAACTGTCGCGACGCCGAAGGCCAGTTCCGGACCGGCCTGTAGCACCACGGGACCAATGGAGATAGCCCACTCACTGCCGTAGAGCCACCCGCCGAGCGCGGCACTGGGGATGACCAGCGTGTTCCGAAGGAGGTAGTACGTCCCGGTGACGCGGCCGCCGGTGTCCTGTTCCGCCGGGCCGACAATGAGGGCTTTGTGGGCGGGCAAGCCGGCAAAACGGAGGCCCGAAAACGCGAACAACAGCACCAGCACCCACTGGTCATCCGGTGCGAAGATGAGCAGGAGCGGGAAGACGGCGTAGACGAGAAAGCCCAGCGCGACGGCGGGCTTGAGGCCGGCCCATTCGGTGAGTTTTGCGACGGGAGCCATCGAGAGAATGGCGACGACCATCTCGACGCCGAGCAGGACACCGAAGAAGGCGTCGGGCCGCAGTTGCACACCGAAGCCGGTGAACCCCACAGAGAGGAACTCGGTGACGACGATGACGAAGAAGACGTACACCATGCCGTTAGCGAAGCGGACGAACGTATCGGCGACCAGCAGCGGGCGAAGCGTCGCCGGCATCGTCCGCAGGTCGGCAAGTATCTGGTCGATGCCCTCGAAGGACTTTCCGAGCGTATCCTCGCTGGCGTCGTAGAGGAAGTGCTGAGCGACAGTGGCGACGAGACCACAGGCCAGGGCGACCAGTAGCACGCGCTGGAAGCCGTCAACGAAGGTCGCAGTCGTCGCGAGCAGCGCCGCGGCGGCGAGCGGTCCAAGCAGGAAGCCGATGCGGCGGAACACCTCCGTGCTGGCGAACCCCATCGCCAGTCGCTGTGGTGGAACGCTCTGCTTGACGATGGCGAAGGTCGCGCCAAGCCCGAAGGACTTCCAGGCCTGTGCGAGAAAGAGGCCGACGAAGACGAGCGTCCAGGCCGGTAGCGTCGTCGCGCCGAGCGTGATATCGCCGATGACCGAGGCGAGATACCAGACCCCGAAACCGACCGTCGCCAGCGTCGCGAAGGCGGTCAGCGCCAGCCGCGAGCCGATGCGGTCCGACACCGCGCCCCCGGGATAGGGATACACCGCGCTGATGAGATTCCCAACGCTGCCGTACAGACCGATAACGCCGGCACTGGCCCCCAGAATCCGCATGTACTCGGGAATATACCGGCTGGTCATCTGGAACGCGAGGCTAAACGCCAGCATGGACAGCGACAGGACGAGCACGTCCCGCTCCAGCGCGAAGAACTGTCGGAAGGTGTTGAGCAGGTCCACATCCTCGTCGGTCCCTGTCTCAGTTGCCATTATCGGAGTGCAGTTTCCCCACCAACTTAACGCTCGAAGAAGGGGCAATCGGCCGTACTGTCTCGCCGGAGTCCCTGTTCAGTACGGCAGGACGAACAGCACGACAGCCAGGAATGGCGTGAGTGCGAGCAACATCGCGATGGCGTATCCGAACATCTCACGGGCCTTGATGCGGGTGATTGCGAGCAGCGGCAGCGCCCAGAAGGGGTTCAGGAGGTTCGTGTGGGCGTCACCAACGGCGTATGCCATCGTCGCCTGCCCGGCCGGGACACCGAGGTTCTGCGCGGCTTCGAGAACCGGCGGTCCGAGAATGATCCACTCACCGCCGCCGGACGGCGCGAAGATGTTGACCGTCGCGCCAGTGAGCCAGGCGATGACTGGGAACGTCTGGGTCGTCGAAACCGAGATAAGCGCGTTGGCCATCAGCTGCGCCAGTCCAGAGGTGGCCATCATCCCCTGAATGCCGGCAAAAAACGGAAAAAGCAGCACGATGCCCGACGCGGCAGTCGCCGCCTCGCCGAACTTCTCTCTGTAGGTCTGTGGGTCCATGTAGATGAAGATGCCAATCGTCAGGAAGCCGAAGTTGACGATGTTCAGCCCGAGCGCATCGATACCGGTCTGGACGAACTGCGAGGCGACGAGTGCGATGCCGGTCAAGCCGATAATCCCGCCGAGAACGCGACTGTGGTTGAGACGCTCGGCTGGGACCGGATTGGTGGCGGCAGTCGCTTCCACGCCGCCGTCGCTCGCGGACTCGAACAGGTCGTCTTCGGGGATGTAATTCGTGATACCGCGCGCCTGGTCGCCGGTCGGCGTGATGACGTAGAGGACGACGAGCGCGTAGGCTATCGACAGGCCAGTTAGAATGAGGCCGTAGGGGTGGAAGATGGTCTCCGAGGCGGAGACGACAACGTCGATGACGCCCTGCTGGATGAACTCGTTGCCCTCCGTCGCAAGCAAGAGCGGCGCGGACCCGGACAGCCCCCAGTGCCAGGTGAGGCCGAGGCCGAGATAGCCCGCGACACAGAGGACCGGATAGTGGACGTCGATGCCGTTCTCGTGGGCGGTCTTGCCCATCTCACGGGCGAAGATCGCGCCGAGGATGAGACTCAGTCCCCAGTGTACCCAGCCAAGCAGCATCGTCAACAGACCGACGAGGACGACCGCCTGCTTTCCGGTGCTGGGAATCTCTGTCAGCCGGCGGATGCCGGCGTTGACACGCGGGTGGTACGCGACAACGAAGCCCGTCATCAGGATGAGCACCATCTGCATCGAGAACGTCAAGAAGGCCCAGAACCCGTCGTACCAGAACTGGACCATCTCGATTGGGCCGGAGCCAGTGAGACCGACGCCGGCCAGAAACACGACGTAGCTGAGGATGAGTGCGAACAGGAACGGGCTCGGCATCCACCGTTCCACCCACGCAGAGAGTCGATAGCCGATACGTTCGAGGGAAGTTTCACCTGTGTTACTAGCCGACATACTGTTGCCACCTCCTCGCGAATATATCATAAATGTTTGCTACTATTCTGTCAGTTCTCCGCTAATCACCGCTGTGCAGCCACAGTCCTGTGGCGCGATTTCGACGACCGGACCGATCCTGACAGATGATTTTATTTCGGGCCCGAGGCAAGCCAGCGTATGACATACAAAGTCGTCGTCTCTGACACTAAAGTGATGGACGGGGAGACACGGGCGGCGGTGCTGGACGCGGTTGACGCGACCGTCGAAACGATAGCAGCGAAAGAGCCGGCGGCCGTCGCACGCGCAGTGAAAGACGCTGACGCGGTAATCGTCGACGCCGGCACGCAGGTCACGGCCGAAGTCATCGACGCCGCCGACTCGCTCAAAGTGGTGGGCCGGGCCGGCATCGGCGTGGACAACATCGACGTGCAGGCAGCGGTCGAGGCCGGCGTGTCGGTCGTCAACGTCCCGGAGTACTCTGTGGAGGAGGTGTCGACCCATACGTTCGCGCTCGTGCTCGCTTGCCTGCGGAAGATACCCACGTTCGACCGCTCGGTCAAGCGCGGCGAGTGGGAGTGGGCTGTCGGACAGCCGATCCGTCGCCTTGCCGGCAGCACCGTCGGTCTCGTCGCCTTCGGCAAGCTCGCCAGCCGGTTCGCCGCGAAGCTCCGGGGGTTCGACGTTGATGTCATCGCATACGACCCGTACGCGCCCGAGTACCGGATGGGAGACCTCGACGTTGAGTCGGTCACCTTCGAGACGCTGTTGAGCGATTCCGATATCGTCTCGCTGCACGCCCCCCTGACCGACGAGACTCGGGGAATGATCGACGCGGACGCGCTTGACCGGATGCGCGACGACGCGCTGCTCGTGAACACGGCCAGGGGCGGGCTTGTCGACGAGACAGCGCTGTACGACGCACTCGTCAGCAGTGATCTCGGCGGGGCCGGACTGGACGTTCGCGAGGCGGAACCGCCCGGCGACTCGCCGCTGCACGACCTCGACAGCGTCGTCTGTACCCCCCACGTCGCGTGGTACTCCGAGGAGTCCCGGGTCGAACTGACACAAACCGTGACCGAAGACGTCATCCGGGTACTGCGCGGCGAGGCGCCCGAGAATCCCATCGACCTCGAAACCGGCTGGTTCTGATGGGCTCGGCGAACGAGACAGCTCAGGTGTCAGCAGCGTCGAGGAGTTCGATCATGAGCTCAGCAGCTTCGACCGCTGACTCACCGAAAACGTAGGTTATCGGCTCGATGCCGAACGCGCCGCCGTGGTAGATAACACGGGGGACGTCGCCGCGTTCGCGGAAAGTGGCTTCGAGCCGTTCGTCCCGATCCTCGTAGCCGGCGTCGAACTCCAGCGGCTCGATACCCCGTCTCCGGGCGGCATCGAGGAACGCTTCATCGGTCGTCAGATTGAGCGCCGCTCGACACGAGGGGTCGACCGCCATCGCAGCCAGTATCGTCCCCGCGACGTGTTCCGACGCGCCGAACTCGGGGTTCGATGGGACGTTGACCCGCCCTCGCAGGTCGTGAATCCGGCCGGGAACCGCCGCCACGTCGAGCGCGTCTGCAGCGTCCGGCAGCGCCATGCCGACGTTCATCCCCACGTTCGGGATGGCGTCGACGATGATATCGCTGTTCGCCAGCAGTCGCGTGGCTCGCCGGACCGACGACAGCACGGCTCGCTCCGCCTGTACTGCGGTGTCTGTCCCCCGAACGCATAGGTCACAGCCCATCCCCTGCAGGGCCGGCATCTCCTCCTCGTGGACCGCACAGATGGGACCGCGGTCCTCGAACTCCCGCACCAGAGCGAGCAGTTCGCCCAGCACCGCGAACTCGTCCATCTCGCCTGCGGCCAGCCCATCGGCGATGCGCTCGATGGTCTGTTGCATCCGGGCGTCCTCCCGGAACCGCTCCTCGATGGTGACCGAACCGCTGCCGTATTTACTCACTGCGGCCTGTGTCACGCCGAGCTGGTCGGCGATCTCCTGCTGGGTCCAGCCCTCCTCGTCGAGCCTCGTGGCGAGCATCGCCCGAGCCGTCGGGAGAAATCGCTCGACCACGATCTCACTCGGTAACTGCAGTGTCATTACCGGAAGTGAGTGCGTAGTTCGTTTAGCAGTTGGGACTACGAACGCTGTCGGTCGACTACGCCACTGTGGGTGCAAGCAGCCAGAACGGCCCCGAGACACCCAAACCCCGCAGTTGCTGTGCGCATCGTTCTCTCCAGCGAGTACAACTTGGTTGTATTAGCAGGATATAATACGTCGGAGTTTGTTGTATTGGCTACCAATGGCATTCAGCGACCACCTGCTCGACATCGGTGAGGACATCTGGGACGCACAGAAGGACCACCCGTTCGTTCGCGAACTGGCCGACGGGACGCTCGACGAGGCGGCATTCAAACACTGGGTGAAACAGGACTACCGATACCTGCAAGACTACGCACGGTTGTTCGCGCTCGCTGGGGCGACGGCCGGCGACGAGTCGACGATGACACACCTGCTCGGGGTCGCCCACCAGGTGCTCGACACCGAGATGGACCTGCATCGGGAGTTCGCATCGGACTACGGCATTTCGCGGCGCGAGCTGGAGTCGACCGAGAAGGCTCCGACGTGTCTGTCGTACACGAACTTCCTCGTTCGGACGGCCTACGAGGGACACGAGGCGGAGATCGCCGCCGCGCTGTACCCCTGTATGCAGGGCTACCTCGACGTGGCCGAACACATGGCTGACCTGGCCGACGGCGAACACCGGTACACGCCGTTCATCGAGATGTACACCAGCGACGACTTCCGGGAGGCGACGGGGTGGTGTCGGGCGTACGTCGACCGCTGTGGCGAGCGCTATCCCGGCCAACACGATGCCATGGAAGACGCGTTCCGCACGAGCGCGAAACTCGAACATCGGTTCTGGGAGATGGCCTACACGCAGGAGGGGTGGGAGCTATGACAGGCGAGACGTACGCGGCGTACGCCGAACACACAGACGAGCCCCGGTTTACTGACTGGCTCCGGGAACAGAGTCAGCCGGACTGGGACGCCGCTGTCGAGCACCGATTTGTCAAGGAACTCGGGGCCGGAACGCTCGACGAAGACGCGTTCGCCGAGTATCTGGTACAGGACTACGCGTTCGTCGACGAACTCGTCGGCACATTCGGCCACGCGGTCGGACAGGCACCGGATATGGCCGCCAAGCGGCAGCTTGTGGAGTTCCTCGATACCGTGACCGACGAGGAAGACGACTACTTCGAGCGCTCCTTTGCTGCGCTGGGTGTCGCGGACGAGCGCTGGCAGGACCCGGAGCCGACGGATGCAACGGCGGCGTTCATCGACCTACCGGGTCGCGCTGCCCGAGAAGGCGGATACGCAGAGACGCTGGCCGTCCTCGTTCCGGCAGAGTGGATATACGAGTCGTGGGCGACGGCGGCTGCCACGGCCCACGGTGACCCGGACAGCGATGGGCTTCCCAGCGCGGGGATGGGACTGCCGTTCTACTTCGCCGAGTGGGTCGACCTCCACGCCGTCGACTCCTTCGTCGCGTTCGTCGACTGGCTCCGGGGCGAACTCGACGCCATCGGACCGACACTTTCGCCCCACCGGGAAGCCCGCGTCGCGTCGTTGTTCGACCGCACGGTCATGCTCGAACGACAGTTCTTCGAGACGGCCTACGAGAAGCCCCAAGCAACAGTCGACAGCGAGGTGAGTCCGTAGATGGTCTCCTCCGCTGTCGTTCTCGGCCTGACCGCGGCGACCGTCCTCGTGTTCACGGGCGTCGGCCTCTTCGCCGCACGCGGCCGCATCGATTCGGTTGAGACGTACATCTCTGCTCGTGACTCAGCCGGCAGCGGAACCCTCGCTGCGACGGTCATCGCGTCGATGATGGGCGTCTGGATTCTGCTGAGTCCGGCAGAGGCCGGGGCCGCGTTCGGCGGACTCCCCGCCGTGCTGGGCTACGCCATCGGCAGCGCGATTCCCCTCGTCCTCTTTATCCCGGTCGGCGCTCGCATCCGCGAGGTGATGCCCGCGGGCCACTCGCTGACGGAGTTCGCCTACGCCCGCTTCGGGTCCGGAATGTACCTGCTCGTCCTGCTGGTCTCAGTGTTCTACATGTTCATCTTCCTCGCCGCGGAGATGACTGGCATCGCTGGCGCGCTCGCGCTCGTCGCAGATGTGCCGCTCTGGCAGACCTCGCTGCTCATCGGCGGCTTCGTCCTCGTCTACACGACCTACGGCGGCCTGCTTGCCAGCATCGTCACCGACACCGTCCAGACGCTGGTCATCCTCCCGCTTCTGGCCGTCGGCTTCGCCGGTGCGCTCCTCTCACTTGGTGGCACGAGCGAGTTCCACGCGACGGTGGTGTCGGCGGACCCGACACTGCTCGACCCGACGTTCGGTCCTGGTCTGCAGTTCGGGCTGTACGTGGCCTTCGCGCTTCTGGGCGCGAATATGCTGAATCAGGGCGTCTGGCAGCGGGTGTACGCCGCCGACGGGGATGGCGCCTTGCGGCGTGGGATGGGAATCGCCGCCATCGTCGTCGTCCCGATGCTCCTGCTCGCCGGTCTGTTCGGTATCGCAGCCGCGGGGCTGGGCCTCACTGAGTCCGGCTCCGCCAGCATCGCCTTCTTCCTCGTGGTAGCGGAGGCGTTCCCGACGTGGGTGACCCTCGCCATCGTCGTCCTCGCTGTGTTGCTGGTGATGAGTTCGGCCGATACCATGTTCAACGCTATCGCCAGCGTCGTCACGGCTGACCTCGCTCGACTGCTCGACGACCCCGACCAGCGGACCCTGTGGCTCGGCGGCCGTGGGCTGACAGTCGCTGTCGCGCTCGCCGCGATGTTCATCGGCGCACAGGGGTACAGCGTCCTCCAGTTGTTCCTGACTGCCGACCTGCTGGCCGCTGGCGTCTTCGTGCCCTTCCTCGCCGGTCTCTACACCGAGCGGCTCACCGGTCCGGGCGCGGTAGTCTCGGGCATCGCGGGGCTACTCGTCGGGTTCACCTACTTCCCGTCGCTCCGTGGCCTCGTCAGCGCCATACCAGGCGTCGGGAGTATGCTGCCAGCGCCGTCGTTCCTCATTGCCTTCGCCGGTGCAACGCTCGTCTCGGCCGCTCTCACCGTCGCGGCGACAGTTCTGGGCGGGGCCGACGCCGACCTCGACGCACTCGGCCGGGAAGTCCGTGCGCTCGACGATCCGGTGGCCGACGGAGGGTCAGAGCAATGACTCTGCCGGCTATCGTCCCTCTTGCCGCACTCGGGTCAACAGCGTTCGCGGCGCTGGCCTGGGGGTCGATTCTGCTCGTGCTCGGGGTCTTTCTCGCCGTCGGCTGGCTGGTCCTGACCGAGTAGCCCGACGGCCGGAAGAGCCTGGACAGAAAGTGGTTCGCGGTAACAGTACACATACTTATCATGATGGGTGGCGGACATCTCGTATGCAGACCTTCGTGCTCGCGACGAACTCCGAGACAGTCAGCCAGACACTGTGTTCGTATCTCGAAGGCGTCCTCGACCCGGACGACAGCGTCTACGCGGTCAACTCACAGCGCGGTGGTGACAGCACGTCATCGACAGCGGTCGCCGACGGGAAAGCCGCACTCGAAGTCGTCTCGGACCGACTGGGCGACCAGGTGTCCGTCGAGACCTACCAGATAATCCGGGGGAACAGCCCGGCTGCGGACATCTTCGACATCGCCGAGGAAGTCGATGCCGACGAACTCGTCATCGGCGTCCGCAAGCGGAGCCAAACCGACCGGCTCATCTTCGGCAGCGTCGCCCAGGACATCATGCGGCAGTCGGACTATCCGATGCGGGTCGTGCCACGAGACTGAGCAGCCACTGGCCGCTGACAACCGACCGCAAAGAAACCGAAAACTGAGTAGCCGGGTTATTCGGCCGACTCGTAGTCGTCGAAAGCGTCGATTTCGACGCCTTCGTCGGTGATTTCGGCAAGCACGACGCCGTTGCCGGACCCGGTGTCACGCTCGGCCGCGGCGTTGACGGCTCGGATCGCAAGACCGCGGGCCTCGTCGAGGGTCATCTCGGGGTCGTACTGCCCCTCGATGGTCCCCGTTGCGACCATCGTCCCGGAGCCGGTGACGGTGTAGTCGTCTTCGAGCACACCACCGGCTGGGTCGACGCTGTAGACGTGGCTGCCCTCTTCGTCGACGCCACCGACGATGGGGTTGATGGCGAAGTACGGGCCGCCGCGAGCGAAGTTGCCCGCAAGCGTCGCCAGCGCGTGGATCGAGAGCGGTTCGTCGCGGCGGACCTCGTAGAGGTCGGCCTCGGCGCGAAGCGAGCGGATGAACGACTGGGCCCCGCCGACGCTGCCGACCAGCGTCATCGCGGCCGTCGGGTGGATCTGCTCGACCTTCTGGACCTGCTTGTTCGAGACGAAGCGGCCACCGAGAGAGGCACGCCGGTCCGTCGCAATGATGACGCCGTTCTCCGTCGAGAGACCGACGGTTGTCGTGCCGGTCTTGACGACGTTCTCCTCGTCGCGCCCGCCGTCCTCGTTCGGCAGTGTGCCGACTTCGGGTTCGTAGGCATCAGTCAGTCGGTTCTCGGGGTCGTGCATTATTCCTCACCTCCGAGTTCGAACTCTTCAAGCCGCTCGGCGATGTCGTCCTCGGCGAGCTTTTCGAACTGTTCGCTTTCCACATCGATGGTGGCGATGTCGACACCGGTCGCGTCGAGGCCGTCCTCGTTGACCGAGGCCAGCGCCCGGAGCGCGAGTTCGATGCCGCCTTCGAGGTCCATCCCCTCGGCGTACTCCTCTTCGAGGAACGACTGGATGTCCTCGCGGGAGCCGCCGATGGCGACGGCCTGCCACTCGTAGGGCGTCCCCGATGGGTCCGTCTCGAAGAGGCGCGGTTCGCCGTCCTCGATACCGGCGACCAGCAGCGCGACACCGAACGGGCGTGCGCCGCCGGTCTGAGTGTACTGCTGGATGTAATCCGTGATCTCCTTGGTCAGGGACTCGACGGAGGCCGGCTCGTCGTAGCGCAGGCGGTTGACCTGTGACTGCCGGCGCGCCACGTCGATAAGCTGGCGTGCGTCGGCCACGTGACCCGCGCTAGCGACACCGACGTGGGAATCGATCTCGTGGATCTTCTCGATGCTGTCGCGCTCGATGAGCGGCGACCGGGCGTGGCGGTCGGCGGCGATGACCACGCCGTCTTCGGTGCGGACCCCCACGCTGGCGGTTCCGCGCTTGACGGCTTCTCGTGCGTACTCGACCTGATAGAGGCGTCCGTCCGGGGAGAAGATGGTAATCCCGCGGTCGTAGGCCTGTTGTTCGTTTCCTTGCATAATGTATCGTGTTGTTGTTCACCTGAGGTTAGGGTTGCTCTTATATAACCGTATCGCGGGCCGCTGCCCTCAGAACAGCGGCAGGTCGCCGGTGACGCGGTCCACCAGCTCGTCCTCGGCGGGGCCGACGGCGAGTGCCGTAACAGTCCCCGGATCGAGCTGTGTGTGGCCGGCGTCCCGGACGACCGCATGCGGCAGGCCTTCGCGCTCGGCCACGTCTGCGAGTTCGAACAGCTCGGACTCGCTGGTGGCCTTCAGGACGACTTTCTTCTGCCCCGCGCCCTTCCAGGCTTTCCGGGGTTTCGGGCCGGCGTCCTCGTAGGCCGACAGCGAGGCGTGGGCAACCTGGGCGGCGAGCTTGCCCTCGCCCATGCCGATGTCGGCCCGCGCGACGATAGCCTGCTTCATACGATTACATGGCCACCCGTACTTAAACTCCCGTCGGACTCCCTCCACGGTTGCACATACCACAGAGTACATACGCCGTGGCCGAGCACACCCCGGAGATGCCCTCCGCCATCCGGACATTCCTCTTGCGACCGGGGTCGTTCTTCGAACAGCGGCGTGAGCGGCTGAACGGGTACCGTGGCGGTGCCTTCGCTCTTGGGATCGCCGTCGCCGTAACAGCCATTCTCGGAATCTCGCTGCGGCTGTTCGCCACACAGTTCACCGGCACTGTCGAGCGAGACAACCCCGCACGGCCGCCGGACCAGATGTGCGAAGACGGCGGCGTCGGCGGAATAACCGTTTCCGGCTGTGACGAACCGGCAACGCAAACTGTCGAAGTCGGGTCGCTCATCTGGGACTATGCGAGTGAGGTCCTTCCGGGGCTGTTCGTCGGTTTCATCATCGTCTGGATCGGATTGATGCTCAGTTTGTATGTCGGCGCAAAGCTAGCCGGTGGCTTCGGCCGGTTCGGCGAGACAGCGGAGATCACTGCCTGGGGACTGCTGCCCTCCGTGGTCGGCGTTGCCGCAGGCGGTGCTGCACTCGTCTTTTTCGCTGCCAATACCGATCTCTCCGCATCTTCGCCGGAACTGCTGCCCGAACAGGTTCGGCGTCTCCAGAACGGCCTTTCGGGGCTCGTCTTTCTCGCGATACAGGTTGGGACCGCAGCCTGGCAGGCGTACGTCTGGGCCGGCGGCCTCAGAGTCGTTCACGAGATCAGCAGGTACGCGGCGGTCGCCATCGCTGTCATCGTTGCGACGCTTCCCGTGATCGCCTCATAAGAATCGGGGAGTTTAGGCTTCCGGCCGCACACGCCACTCTCATGATACTCTCAGATGCGGATATTCTCCGACGGCTGGAGCAGGGTGACCTCGTCGTCGAGCCGCTCGACGACCCGGACATCCAGATTCAGCCCGCCAGCGTCGATCTCCGTCTCGGGCATGAGTTTCTGGAGTTCCAGCACGCCAACATCCCCTGTATCCACCCGAACTCCGAGGACGAAGTCGCCGATTACGTCGAGGAAACCGTCATCGAGGAGGGCGGGGAGTTCATCCTCCACCCCGGTGATTTCGTGCTTGGGACGACCCACGAACGGGTCGCCATCCCCGACGACCTCATCGCCCACGTCGAAGGACGCTCGTCGCTGGGCCGGCTGGCAATCGTGGTACACGCGACGGCCGGCCTGTGTGACCCCGGCTACGAGGGGCAGATCACGCTCGAATTGTCGAACCTCGGCACCGCGCCGGTAGCGCTCACGCCTGGGATGCGAATCTCGCAGCTTACGTTCACGGAACTCAAGACGCCCGCTGACCGTCCGTACGGGGCCGAACGCGGCTCGAAGTATCAGGGCCAGTCCGGGCCGCAGGCGAGCAAGATACAGGGAGATAGAGAATTTGGAGGCGACCAATAGTGCGATTCATCGAGGAAATCGTCGTCGACGACTTCCTGCCGACGTTTCGCTCGCTGCTGGCCGACGCTCTCAGAGAGCGCGGGCTGACGCAGTCCGAGGTCGCCGACCTGCTGGGAATCAGCCAGAGCGCGGTGTCGAAGTATGTCCACGGCGACGTGGCGCGCCACGAGGACCTGCTGGCCCACCGCGGGCTGGAAGAACTGGTTGAGCGGCTGGCCGACGGGCTGGCAAATGGCGATATGAGTTCCGTTCAGGCGCTGGTCGAGACAGAAGTGTTCATCCGCGAACTCGAACAGGGCGGTGTCCTCGCACAGTTACACGAGGACGCGGTCCCGGAACTGGGCGACTACGACGACGAGTTCGCCGTCCACGACCCGGACTCACAGCTTCGGACGGCCGAGCGGACGCTCGCCTCGGTGCGGCGCGGACTCAGTGTGCTGGAAAACACGAGCGGGTTCGCGACGCTCATCCCGGCGGTGGGGTCGAACCTCGTTCAGTGTCTCCCTGACGCCGACAGCATCGACGACGTGGCCGCCGTCCCGGGGCGGATCCTCGACGTGAAAGGACGGGCAACGATTCCGTCGGACCCGGAGTTCGGCGTCAGCGAGCACGTCGCGACGCTGTTGCTGGCAGCGCGGGCTGCCGGAAGCGACGCCCGCGCGGTGTTGAACGTCCGCTACGACGAGTCTGTCGTGGCCACGCTCCGAGACGCGGGCCTCACCGTCGTCGAGTTCGATGCCGAGGAGAGCGTCGAGCCGGCCGTCGCGGCTGCGCTGGCTGACGACCCGGGGGCCGACGTGCTCTATCACACTGGCGCGATGGGGATCGAGCCGGTGGTGTACCTGCTCGGGGACGACGCCGTATCGGTCGCCGAAACGGCGCGCGAAATCCTGTGACCGACGCGCAATCGTTCTACGGCCGGTGGGCGCAAGTGTACGACTGGGTAGCGAATGCGCCGGGTGTGGCGTCTTGGCGCGACCGAGCGGCGGACTCGCTGGCGCTTGCACCCGGCGACACCGTCGTCGAGATGGGCTGTGGCACGGGCGCGAACGTCCCCCGTCTCCGCGAGCGAGTCGCCCCGGCAGGTCGAGTCGTCGGCATCGACGTGACGCAAAAAATGCTCGACCGCGCCCGCGAGCGGTCCGCGCGGACGGGCGAAAGCGTACACTATGTGCAGGCCGATGCCGCCCGTCCGCCGATTCGAGAGGCCGATGCCGTTCTGGCGACGTTCGTCGCCGGCATCTTCGAGGACCCCGCGGCGGCGGTCGACGCGTGGTGTGACAGCGTCGGCACCGGCGGCCGCGTCGCCCTGCTGAACTTCCAGCGGAGCCCCAGCGTTCTCGCCGCGCCACTGAATCTCGTGTTCGAGGGGTTCGTCCGCCTCTCCGCGCCGGGGACGCGGCTCTCCACGCGGTCACACGCTAGCGCGTTCGAGCGACGGGTGCGGGCGGCCCGCGACCGACTCACCGAGCGGACCGTCGACAGGCGGTACGAGACGATGGCCGGCGGCTTCGCCGGACTGCTCAGCGGGACTGTGCCCTGACGGGACGGGCCGAATCGCTATGGCCGATACCGCTCGGCGTGCTCCGGACAGAACTGTGGCTCCCGTAGCTGTGCGGCGACGACGTCGGGCTGGCGGTGGGAGTTGTGGAGCCGGCATGTTTCCTCGTCACAGAACGCCTCGCCAGTGTCGAGGTAGTGGCAGGCCTGCAGGACGTACCCCTTGAGCGCGTCGGTCGTCCGCGGGTCGTCCTCGACGAGGAACTCGCCCTCGACTTCGTTTTCGAGTACCTCCCGAGGCGGTGTGCCACCGGAGAGCAGGGCGTGTTTCTGCTGTTCCTTGTAGTACTGCTCGGGCTTTGCGGGGGCTTCGTAGAGCCCCGGCACCGAGACGACCGCGGGCTGGCCGAGGACGTGCACGCGCTTGTGCCAGCGGCCGTCGTGGTCGCCCCAGGTCCCGACGACGCGGTCCAGCAGCGGGACGTGGAGGTGGTCGAGTGACCGCTCGGACTCGGGAATTCGTTCGTGGAGCGCCCGCTGGACCGCCAGCCCGTCGTAGATGACGCCGCCGGCCCGTTCGGGGGACTCCAGCGCTCGCTCCTCGTACCGGACGATACCCAGCATCGTGTTCCCGGTCTTGCGGTCGTACGGCGAGAGTACCCGCGCCTCCGCGAACGATTCCGCCAAGTCCGAGTCACCGTGCAGCGAGAGAAACCGGTCCCGGACGGAGACAGTGGCCTCGATCCGTGCGTCGAGCCAGCCGGCGATGGCGTCGGCGTCGGCGACCGTCGTCGGGGCGCGGTATAGCGTGACGGACTCCATTTTATTTGCCAGTGGTATCGGTTGGTAATACCGTTTGTGCCTCGGGGATCACTGCGCATTGAGATGCAAAATAGAGAGTCAGAGTGAGCGAGTCAGTGTGGTGTTTCAGGCGAGAGACGGACACCGATCGCAGTGCTGGACAGGGCCGCCACCGGACAGACTGAGCCGTTCCAGTCGAGCGTCACTGCTTCGGTTCGTGCGGGAGCGCCGTCGGGTCCGCGGTGAGCGCGTCGATGCAATCGGTGACGGACCACGTCGTCTCTCCGTCAGTACACGGGTAGACCCCCACGAGATCGTCGTCCGCGTAAACGGCGACGGCTATCATCGGGAGTCGCAGCACCTCCGTACTGCCGCCGACGAGTAGCGACGAGGTCCGCGTCTCAAAGGGTGGTCGAAGACTCAGTCCCCGTTCGGTCGCCCATTGTTCGTACCGGTCGACAGTCTCCAGCACCTCGCCGTGTTCGCTCCGCTGGGACACGGGAATTTCCTCGGGCCACGTCTGGATATCGAAATCATCGACAACTCCCGTTGCGGCGAGTTCTGTGAACCGGTCGATAGCTGTCGTTCGGGGACCACAAACCGGCCGTCGACTCCAGAGGTGGACCGCGATCTCGCCGCCGACTGGCTCGTCAGACCCGTGGTTGTCGCTCCGCTGCATCTCTTCGGGCATTGGTTGATAATCACTAACATAGTTGTCGCACGCTTGCATAATTGTTTGTATTAGTGCGATATTATGGCCTGAATGAGTAACTCACTCCGAAAAAGACAGACGCTTAAAAAACCAGCGGGACGTAGGGAGGATTTCAGTCGTCAGCAGGGGTTGCGTCGCGACTCGTAACGTCGACCGGCTCGGCGTCGACTTCAAGTTCATCAAGCGCGACCTGCGCGGCGCGCTTGCCGGAGACGAGCATGGCACCGAACGTCGGCCCCATGCGCGGGAGGCCGTAGGTGGTCGCGGTGGCCATGCCAGTAACGACGAGGCCGTCGTGGGCAAGACCGGTGTGTTCGACGACAGCGTCCTCGCTCTCGCCGACCCACATCGAGTCGTGGCCGGGCGAGTCGTGGCCGGGCGCGCCGTAGGTGTCGTCGTCGGTCTGGTCCATGCCGCTGGCTTCGTCTTCAAGGCCCGGTGCGTTGAGGACGCCGCGCTCGTCGAGTTTCTTGACCGCCATCGCGTCGTGGCCCGTCGCGTCGATGACGAGGTCGGCCTCGACGGCAATCGGGTCGACGCAGGTGATTTCGCGGGGTAGCGCATGGACCGGCGTCCAGTTCATCACGATACCGCCGACACGGTGATCCTCGCGGATGACGATGTCGGTGAACTCCGTCATGTTCTGCATCTTCGCGCCGGCGTCGCAGGCGGCCTTGATGAGGCCGGAACAGGCTTCCGGGCCGTTGGCGACGTAGAGACCCTCGCTGTCCTTGGACTGCTTGTGGTCGACTTCGAGTTCGTCGAGCACCTGCTGGGCAGGGTCCCGGACAGTGACCTTGTTCATCAGGAAGCCGCCGAGCCAGAAGCCGCCGCCGAGGTAGTTGTTCTTCTCGACGACCATCACCTGCACGCCGCGCTCAGCGAGTTCCTTCGCAGCCATCAGTCCCGACGGGCCGCCACCGACGATGATGACGTCGGAGTCCGAGAAGTCCATGAACTCCTCGGTCCATTCCTGCCCGATTGCGCGTGTGACTTCCGCCTCGCCGACGTCGCTGAACTGTTCGAATGAATCGGAATCGCTCATACCACCTAGTGATATTCATTGGTGATACATAGTCGTTCTGATGCAGCTATCGGTCGCTGTTCACACAGCATCAGGGAAAAATAGCCGCCGTCAGGCCCAGGCGCTCAGTCCATCAGCGGTCAGTACGTCCGTGCCGCCATCGGGTTGGCAGACAGCCCACCGCGAGTGGGCCGCGTCCTCGGGAAACAGGTGCTCAGGGACCAGCGGCATCGGCACGGGTGGGTAGCCGCCGCGCCGCATCGCCGTCGGCCCGGGGAATCGCTCGACTACGTCGCCGCCCGCTGTCACCTCGAACTGCCCGTTGTCTGCCCGGCGATAGGCGTGCTGGAAAGCGTGGCGGCCGGCATCGGCGAGCGAATCGACGTGTTTGAGAACGGCGACCACTTCCGTTCCGACACCGAGTTCGAGTCTGGGTCGTCCTTGATCGACTTTGACCTCGCGCCACTGGAGGTCATCGGCCGGTGCTCGCGCACAGGCGTATGTGCCATCAGAGAGCGGGACGCGGTCGGGGCCGTTGTAGAACTGCCGTCCGTCGGGGCCGTCGGCGGCCAGACAGGTGGGCTCACCCAGAACGGTGGCGACCATCTGGGTCAGTGTTGTTCCCATCGCCTCTGTCGACGGGACCACGAACAGACAGTCCCGCCCCTCCCGAACCGCATCGACAAACCGGGGAATGAGTCCATCAGGGCCGACGTTAGCTTCGGTCAGTGGTTCGACAGCGATCGGCCGCGGATCTGTCGCATCCACGAGACCGACCGCGTCGTTGTTCGGCGTCGCGAGCGCGGGCGGTCGGCCGCTATCGTCACGTACCGCCACATCGTAGCCGGCCCGCTCGCACAGTGAAACACCGTGATCCCGGACCGATGGGTAGATGAGCATTCGCCCTTCGTAAGGGCGCTTCCCGTTTGAACCCTCGCCACTGATACCGGGGCGTTGCGTGGGCTACCGGCCCCTGCTCAGGTAGTCGCGGTAGCGGCCAGTGTCGAGAGCGTATCGGCGGCCCGAAGATCGTCGATAGTGCAGTACCACGCGCCTTGGAGGCCGTGCTGGTCATTCTCGACAGGGGCGTTGAGCGGCACGAGGTCGTCTAGTTCGAACACCACGACGTTGTCCGTCTCCGAGAACGAGTCAATGAGGGCTCCCCAGTCGTCCGCGTCCATCGGTCCCGGGCCGCCACGGGTCTGATCCGTTCGATCGGTCACCGGGGCGTAGTGCGTGACCGCCGAGACCGGCGCAGTCCGGTAGAACGCCATGTAGTCGAACGACTCTGTCGTTCGGTCGTAGGACTCTGGTGACGGATAGAAGCCCTGTCGACAGCGTTCGAACGTCTCTGTCTGTGCGGCGACAACACACACCCGGGCCCCACCGGGTGCGTCGTCGGCCGGTGTGTCCTCGGTAAAGCGGTCGAGGTCCATACCCGGCCCTTAGCCCGAACACGGAAGTGCGCCCCGCCAGCGGCGGCGGGAGACTGATATGGGTGCAGACCTGCATCACTGCCATGACACAGCTACTCGTCTGCCAGCAGTGTGACACCGGGTTCGAGTATGACGCACCGGCGTTCAGCGCGACGTGTCCGGACTGTGGGCATCGACACCAGCCCCGAACTGGGTGCTGTTAGCGTCAGCGTACTGGTCGCAACCCCCGCAGCTACAGGTACGCCACCAGCGCGTCGGCTAGTTTCTTTTCAGCGCGCCGCAGATGGTCTTCCGCGGTTCGGCGCTGGACCCCAACACGGTCCGCGATAGCCGCCGTTGTCGTCTCGCGCGGCAGTTCGTAGTACCCGTGCTCGTACGCCGTCAGGAACACCTCGCGCTGGCGTGGCGAAAGAGACGGTACCACGTCGCCAGCGGTCACCAGCGGCGCGTCGGGCGTCACTGCCCCGACCTCACGTTTCGACTCGACAGTGACCTCGAACGCCGACACTAACGATCGGTACACTGCCGATAGCGCGTCGGAACTAAGCCCCAGCGCCCGGACGAGTTTGTGCCCCTCCGCGTACCGAAGCGGCGGCACGAGCAGACACCCCTCGTCGGCCAGATAGCGCTCGACGGTGTCCGCTAGATGGACCTTCAGACACGCCTCTGTGACCAGAACCTGCCCATCGTCCGTTTCGAGGCGCTCGGCGATACCAACAGTCTCGCGGACCTGTTCGACGACCGGCCCGACATCCCCACCGCGGACGTGGAGGAGGTCGCTATGGTCGGTACACCACAGTTCGATTCGCGTGCCGGTCCCGTCTGTCGCCGTCTCGTAGGTCCCATCACCGGCCACCCGGAACACCGCCTCGTACATAGCAACTAATACACATATGCGTATAAAAACAGTTCCGAACGGAGGGTCTCCGCTATCACGCTAGGGCACGAATAGGAGGGTATGGCACAGCAGTCTTCCCCGGACACCGACCACGACATCGGGACTCCCTCGGAACAGTGGCGCGAGTACCAGGGTGCGCCCACCGGCACCGATATCGAGTGTGAAGGGTGGCGACAGGAGGCCGCGCTGCGGATGCTGAACAACAACCTCGACCCTGAAGTCGCCGAGAATCCGGAGGAACTGGTCGTGTACGGCGGAACCGGGCGTGCGGCTCGGTCGTGGGACGCTTATGACGCCATCGTCGACGAACTCCGCGGACTCGGGGACACCGAAACCCTCCTCGTGCAGAGCGGCAAGCCGGTCGGTCGGTTCGAAACCCACGAAAAGGCCCCCCGCGTCCTCATCGCGAACTCGAATCTCGTCGGTAAGTGGGACACCTGGGAGCACTTCCACGAACTCGAAGCGAAGGGGCAGATCATGTACGGCCAGATGACCGCCGGTTCGTGGGCCTACATCGGCACGCAGGGCATCATTCAGGGAACCTACGAGACGCTGGCCGCGCTCGCTCGGGAACACTACCCGGACAACGACGGCCTCCGCGGGAAGATTGTCGTCACCGGCGGCCTCGGGGGAATGGGCGGTGCGCAACCGCTCGCGGTGACGATGAACCACGGCGTCTGTATCGCGGCCGAAGTCGACGAGGACCGTATCGACCGGCGCATCGAGACGGGGTATTGTCAGGAGAAGACCGACGACCTCCCAACGGCTATCGAGCGCACACAGGAGGCCGCGGCGAACGGTGAGCCCTACAGCATCGGTGTCCACATGAACGCCGCGGATATGCTTGCGGAGATGCGTGAGATGGGGTTCGTCCCCGATATAGTGACTGACCAGACAAGCGCACACGACGAACTGGAAGGGTACTACCCCGCTGGCTACACCGTCGAGGAAGCCGACCGGCTCCGCGAGCGCGACCCCGAAACGTACGTCGCGGAGAGCCTCGATACGATGGAACGACACGTCGAAGGCATTCTGGAACTGCAGGACAGGGGTGCCATCGCCTTCGAGTACGGCAACAACATCCGCGGGCAGGTCGAGGACCAGCGCGACCTCGACAGCGCGTTCGATTTCCCGGGATTCGTTCCCGCGTACATCCGCCCGCTGTTCTGTGAAGGCAAGGGGCCGTTCCGCTGGGCCGCGCTCTCGGGCGACCCCGCGGACATCCATCGGACTGACGACGCAGTCAAGGAGTTGTTCCCGGGGAAAGACGACCTCCATCGCTGGATCGACCTCGCCCAAGAGCAGGTGTCCTTTCAGGGGCTTCCCTCGCGAGTGTGCTGGCTGGGGTACGCGACCGAGGACGGACTGACCGAGCGCGCCCGCCTCGCGCTCCGTATCAACGAACTCGTCGCCGACGGCGAGATTTCCGCGCCGGTCGTCGTCACGCGCGATCATCTGGACGCCGGGAGCGTGGCCTCGCCGAACCGCGAAACCGAGGCGATGAAGGACGGGACCGACGCAGTCGCCGACTGGCCGATTTTGAACGCCCTGCTGAACTGTGCGGCTGGCGCGGATATCGTCAGCGTCCACGACGGCGGCGGCGTCGGCATCGGCAACTCTCTCCACACGAACAACCACGTCGTCCTCGACGGGTCTGATCTCGCAGCCGAGAAGGCCCGCCGCGTGTTCACGACCGACCCCGGGATGGGTGTTATTCGCCACGCCGATGCGGGCTACGAGATCGCACAGGATATCGCCGACGAGAACGACGTGGCGGTCCCGATGCGCGACCGCGACCGCGACCGATGACCGACCTAACAGACCCGTCGCCGTGGATCGGCCCGTCCGGCGACCCAAACGACGAGCAGTTCGGTGACATCGTCGAGACGGCCACGCTCGCGACCGCTGGCGAGTACGACGCTGTGTTGGTGGGCGAACCGTACGATGGGGCCGTCATCGGACGGCCGGGGGCGCGTGCCGGCCCGTCGGCCCTCCGGCGCGAACTCGGCGGAACGAAGACACATCATATCGAACGTGGGCCGGTCCACGCAGTCGCCGACCTCGGTAACATTGAGGTCCCGGCCGGCAACGTCGAACAGGTCCAGCGTACCGTCCGTTCGGTAACGGACCGGGTCCACGCAACGAGCGCGGTGCCAGTGTTTCTCGGTGGCGACAACTCGCTGACGTTCCCGAACGCCGCGCCGCTGGTGGCTGATGGCACTGTCGGCGCGATCAGCTTCGACGCCCATCTCGATTGCCGCGCCGTGCAGGACGAACCGACGAGCGGGACGCCGTACCGTCAGCTCCACGATGCGGGCCTCGACACGCTGGCCGTCGTCGGCGCGCGTCACTTCGAAACCTCGACAGCGTACCACGACTACCTCGCCGAGCAGGGCGGGACAGTCTTGCCGCCGGAGTCGGTTGCCGGCGACCCCATTGGCGCGGCTGACGACGCTCTCGCCGCACTGGGCGACGTAGACGCCGTCTATGTCAGTCTGGACCTCGACGTGCTCGACGCCGCGACCGCACCGGGTGTGAGTGCGCCGACACCGGGCGGCCTCTCGACACGAGAACTGTTCCGGATGCTGGGTCGCGTGGCGTCCGACGACCGCATCGCCGGGTTCGAAGTGGTCGAGTGCGCGCCGCCGCTGGACACCGGGAACCGGACTGCCCGCGCCGGGGCCCGCGCCATCGCGCACTTCTTCAGCGGCCTGGGAGGTGACCGATGACAACCCCCGACGCCGTGGTCTACGGCGCGGACGAACTCGTCGCGGGCCCGGCGGCGGACGGCCGCGGTCTGGAGACCTACGAGGATGGCGCAATCGCCATCGTTGACGGCACGGTCGCGGCTGTCGGTCCGACGGCAGAGGTGACCGCTGAGTACCCGCCGGAGAACGCCCGGCACGCTGTCAATGCCAGCGGTCAGGCCGTCGTTCCGGGCTTTGTCGACCCACACACCCATGCGCTGTTCGCCGGTGACCGCTCTGACGAGTTCGCTGCCAAACTGCGCGGGAAGTCCTATCAGGATATCCTCGCCGAAGGCGGCGGCATCCTCCGAACGGTCCGAGCGGTCAGGGACGCTGACGAGGAAACGCTGCTGTCGAACCTGCTGGCCAATCTCGACACCATGCTCGCTCACGGGACGACGACAGTCGAGGTGAAGTCCGGATACGGGCTCGACACGGAGACAGAGCTACGGATGCTCCGGGTTATCGACAGCGCCGATGCCGTCCATCCCGTCGACGTGGTCCCGACATTCATGGGTGCACACGCGGTCCCCGAGGGGTGGGACGCCGACGACTACACCGCGGCGGTCGTCGACGAGCAGATTCCAGCGGTCGAGTCACAGGGCATTGCTGAGTTCTGCGACGTGTTCTGCGAGGAGGGGGTCTTCTCAGTCGCGCAGTCCCGTCACGTCCTCGAATCGGGCATAGCCGCCGGCCTGACGCCGAAGGTCCATGCCGAAGAACTGGCGCACATCGGCGGGACGCAGTTGGCGGCGGACGTGGGCGCGGCCAGTGCCGATCACCTCCTGCACGCGACCGACGACGACATCGACGCGCTGGTCGAAGCCGACGTGACGCCGGTGTTGCTCCCCGGAACGGCGTTCGGTCTGGGCGCAACGTACGCGGACGCGACGGCGTTCCGCGACCGGGGTGCGCCCGTCGCGGTGGCGACGGATTTCAATCCGAACTGCCACAGCCACAGCATGGGCTTTGCGCTGTCGCTGGCCTGCGTCGAGATGGGACTGACGCCGGCCGAAGCGCTAATCGCTGGAACGAAACACGCCGCACTTGCACTGAACAGGACTGATACACTCGGAACGCTCCGCGAGGGGGCTCCCGGTGACCTCGTCGTCCTTGCCGCGCCGAGTCACGTCCACATTCCATACCAGTACGGGACCAATGTCGTCGACACCGTCCTGAAAGGCGGCTCGGTCGTCAGCACCCCAACACATGAGTCATACCACCGGGAGGCGCAACCATGACCGCCGACGTTGTCCTCGACGGCGAGTCGCTCACGCCTGCCGACGTGGTCGCCGTCGCCCGGAACGGCGCACCCGTCACCGTTGCCGAGACCGCCCGCGAGCGAATCCGCGAGTCCCGCGAGCGCGTCGAGAGCGTGCTGGACAGCGGCGAGGCGGTGTACGGTGTCACCACCGGCTTCGGCGACCTCGTCGACGAGCGCATCCCGCGCGAGGAGCTCGATGGCCTCCAGCGGAACCTCCTGCGGAGCCACGCCGCCGCGGTCGGCCGGGAATTGACTACCGAGGAGGTCCGAGCGATGATGGTCACGCGGGCGAACACGCTGGCGAAGGGGTATTCGGGCATCCGGGAATCCGTCGTCGATCTGCTGGTTGCAATGCTCGACGCGGGTGTCCACCCGGTCGTTCCATCGCGGGGCAGCCTCGGTGCGAGCGGTGACCTCGCACCACTCGCACACATGTCGCTGGTGCTCATCAGCGAGGGGGAAGCCGAGATTGAGGGGGACCGACTCCCCGGCGACGAGGCGCTTGACGCGGCCGACCTCGAACCGGTGACGCTCCGGGCCAAGGAGGGGCTGGCGCTCATCAACGGGACGCAACTGACCGTCGGCGTCGCCGCGCTCCTCCTCGACGACGCTGAACGACTGGTCACTGCCGCCGACATCGCCGGCGCGCTCACGACGGAGGTGACCCTCTCCTCGACAGTGCCGTCCCACGAAGCTATCACTGCCGTCCGGCCCCACGCTGGCCAGGCCGCGAGTGCGCGAAACGTCCGGCGGCTGACGGCCAACTCCGACGTGGTCGAGTCACACCGAAACTGCGACCGCGTGCAAGACGCCTATGCGATGCGCTGTCTGCCGCAGGTCCATGGTGCGGTCCGTGACGCCGTCGGCCACCTCCGGGAGGCTGTCGAGGTCGAGCTTAACAGCGCGACGGACAATCCGCTGGTGTTCCCCCGCGAAGACGAGCGCAGTGAATCCTCGGGCCGAGCGAGCAGGAGCGACCGACGTGAAGCGAGCGAGGCAAGCGCTGTGAGCGTCGACGATCGGGCCTCCGGCTCCGACAGCGCGGGCGTGCTGTCCGGCGGGAACTTCCACGGCGCGGTGCTCGCCATGCGTCTCGACTATCTGACGAACGCGCTCACCGAACTCGCGGCCATCTCGGAGCGCCGGACCGACCGGATGCTCAACCCCAATCTGCAGGAGCCACACCTCCCGCCGTTTCTCACCGAACAGAGCGGCGTCCGTTCGGGCTACATGATCGCCCAGTACACTGCCGCGGCGCTGTTGAACGAATGTCGGTCCTTCGGTCGGCCGTCGATGGACAACACCCCCGTCAGCGGGAATCAGGAGGACCACGTCAGCATGAGCGCGCAGTCGGCGTATCTGGCCCGGAAAACGGCGCGAAACACCGCTGCGATCCTCGGTGTCGAGCTATGCTGTGGGGCGCAGGCCGCCGACTTCGTCGACAACGGCCTCGAACTGGGTGTCGGGTCCGCCGAAGCCTACGACGCCGTCCGTGCAGTAGTCCCGAGGCTGACGGCGGACCGCCCGGTCCACGAAGACATCGAGGCCGCGAGCGCGCTCGTCGAGTCACCGGCCTTCACCGAGCGGGTTGCTGCGGCCCTCGACGAAGAGCTAGAGTGAGCCGTCCTCAGGACCCGAGCCCGAGGTCAGCGGTCCCCTTTGCTCCCTGATAGCGCTCCCGGTCGTCCCAGTCGGCGATGCTCGAATGGGTCTCCCGGACAGCGGTTTCGAGGTGCGCCTGCGTTATCTCCGAGCCGTCTCGCAGGGCGTGGCGCGCCGCGTCCTCGGCGACGAGTTCGAGATCACTGGCGGCGTACCCCGCGGTCGGGCCGACGATGGCGTCCCAGTCGATGTCGCCGGCAACGGGCCGGCCTTGCAGGTGGATTTCGAGGATCTGCCTTCGAGCCTCGGCATCCGGCGGGGGGACCTCCACACGCTCGTCGAACCGGCCCGAGCGCCGCAGCGCCGCGTCGATATCCTCGACGAAGTTCGTCGCTGCGACCACGACAATGTCTTCAGCCGCCGCGCCTTCGAGTTCGGTGAGCAGTTGATTGACCAGCTGTTGCTCGCTCGTGTTCATCGAGCCGCGCCGCGAGCCGGCGATGCCGTCGATCTCGTCGATGAACAGCACACAAGGGGAGTTCGCGCGGGCCACCTCGAACACCTCGGCGACGTTGCGGGCCGGCTCACCCATCCACTTACTCGTCACGTCCGCGGGGCTGATTTCGACGAAGCTATGTTCGAGCTCGCCCGCGAGCGCGCCGGCGAGGTGGGTCTTCCCACAGCCGGGAGGGCCGTACAGCAACAGTCCTGAGAGCACGTCGATCCCGTACTCGGCGTAGGCGTCGGCGTTCTGAAGCGGATCGAGGACTGTATCTTCGAGTCGGTCCTTCAGTTCGCCCATCCCGCCCACGTCGCCGAAGTCCCGTCCCGGATCAGTCTCGACCAGCGAACTGGCCTGCAGGTCGACGCCGTCGGGCTGGACGACGCCGTTTTCGGCGACCATCTCGGGGTCGACCCAGTCCGGAATGCTGATGTCGGTCTCTGTGGCGGCCTGCATAAGATGGTCCGTCCCGATCGGGGCGTCCGCCCGTAGCGCCTTTCGGGCGGCGTCCTCGGCGATGAGTTCAATGTCGCTGGCCGCGAAGCCGGCCGTCTCCTCGACGACTGGGTCGAGGTCGATGTCGGCGGCCGTCGGTCGGCCGGCGAGGTGAATCTCCAGAATCTGCTTTCGAGCTTGCGGGTCCGGCGGGGGGACCTCCACCCGCTCGTCGAACCGACCCGAGCGTCGGATGGCGTCGTCCACGTCCTCGACGAGGTTCGTCGCGCCCAGCACCACCACGTCCTCGTCTGCGATCCCCTCAAGTTCGGTGAGCAATTGATTGACCAGTTGCTGCTCGCTGCTGTTCATGTTGCTGTCGCCGTCGCGTGCGCCGGCGATGCCGTCGATCTCGTCGATGAAAAGGATACATGGGGCGTTCGCACGGGCGATCTGGAACAGCTCCTCGACCTTCTGTGCGGGTTCGCCCATGTACTTGCTCGTCACGTCGGCGGGCGTGACCTCGATGAAGGCGTGGTCGACCTCGCCTGCGAGCGCGCCGGCGACGTGGGTTTTCCCACAGCCGGGCGGGCCGTGCAACAGGACACCGTTGACGACGCCGATGCCGTACTCCTCGAAGGCGCTCGGGTCCTGCAGCGGACGGACGACCTTGTGGTTGAGCGTCTCCAGTAGCTCGGCCATCCCGCCCACATCGGCGAAGCTCCGGGACGGGTTCGGGTCGACCAGCCCGTCGGCTTCCATGTCGACGCCGTCGGGCTGGACCACCGTCCCGTCGTCCGAGGGCTGCTCGCGGTTTATCGAGGGCGCGCCGTCGGTACTGTTCGAGTCGGTATTGCCGCTCGTCCCGGTCGAACTTGATTCGTCGGACTGGTCGATTCGCTCCCGAATGTTCCGTTCGAGCCGGTCCGGATTGACTTCGTAGCCGTACTCGGCCAGCCGGCGGGGTTCGGCGCTCAAAAACTCCGCGAGCCAGCCGTGGCGCTGTAGCTCCTCGGTCGGGGCATCGGGGTCCCGGAAGGTGACGAGCTTCACGTCCGTGCTGTCGGGTGAGTGGTACTCGGCAAGCCAGAAGGGGAGATACAGGCGGTCGACGCCAGTCACGCTGTCGAATCCGTCGGGGTCGAAATCCCCGGGGAGCCCGTAGGATTCGCGCAGTTTCCGGAGGAATACGTTGGCCGTGCCGGAGGCGGCGTTCTGTTGTTGGTCGCGGTACTCCGCGACACGCTGGGGCAGTAACGCTCGGGCGTCGTCGTCAGTAACTTGAAACTGCAGCAGGACAGAGCGGCCAAGCGCCGGGTCGCTGCGGCCGAGGTCGTAGTCGCTGGTCGCTCGGCGGACCACCGCGTCGGTGTCGTCGACGTACTGCGAGACAGCCCGGTCGTTGTCCGCCCAGAGGCCGTCGAGAAACGCCGTTTCGGACTTCGTCGTCGTCCCGAGCAGCTTCCCCTTGCCGGTCTCGTACTCGTAGTCGACTTTGAACACCGGATAGAACACCCGGTGGAGGCGTTCCAGCTGTTCGGCGTCCCCGAAAGCGGTCATCGTCCGCTGGTCGAGCGTCTCTCTGACGGTCTCCTCCTCTGGTACCCGACGGTCGGCGTAGATGTACGGTGGCAGACTCATTCGAGGTCGCCCTCCCGAATCGTCTGCTCGGCAGCGGTCAGGGCGCTGTCGGCGTCGAACGCGTCGATGGCGTCCTGCTGGGCGTCCGGGTCGCCACGGAGGTTGCGGGCGTGCTCGGTAATGTTCGGGATCGCGCGGATGATGTTGTCGACGATGGGGACCGTCGCCACTTCCGCCGAGCGGCTTCGAGGGTTGAGGTCGATGACGAGTTCCGTCTTGCCCATCTCGCCCAGCGCCTCGGCACGGTCACCGTCTTCCAGCGGGACCAGCACCACGTCCGCCGCGCCGATGCCATCGGCGTCAACCTTCGCGCGCTCGTGGTCGAGTCCGGGAATGCGCCCGTCGGCGGTCAGCCCCTTCACGTCTGTCGCGCCGTGCTCGCGGAGGTACTCGGCGATAGCCTCGATGCGCTCCTCGGTCCGGTTGAACAGGTTCACCTCGAGGTCTGCGCCGGTCACCTCGGCGAGTTCGACGAGTTCGCCGGGGACGAGGGCGGCAGCGTTGCCGTTGACCGAGACGACGGCGTGGTCTGCGGACAGGAGGTGTGCCGCGGCGGCGCGTTCGGCGTCGTCGGCGCTGTCGATAGTGCGCTCACCCAGCAGGTAGTCGAAGGCCTCGCCACGGCCCTGGGCGATGAGGCCCTGCCGGGAGGTGATTCCACGGTCGACGCCCGCTTCGATACGGTGGCGGGTCAAAAGCGACTCGTAGCGGGGGTGGCTCTCAGGGAGATCGACGTCCTCACTCATACGTTCCAGTGATACCTCCCTGTACTAAAGTCGTCCGTCAGGGGCGCGTCTCGGCCGACGTCGCGTGCTTCGACGGAACCGGCCGCCGGCCGACTCCAGCTACCTCCGGAAAAGATTATCTGCGGGTCAGCACAACTCCGTGCCATGGATACCCGACAGGCGTTGCTTGTCGACGCGTTCGCCGCGGAGCCAACGGCGGGCACACCGACCGGCGTCGTTCCGGAAGCCGACGGACTGACCGACGACCAGATGCAGGCCGTCGCCAGCGAACTTGGGGCCCTCGAAACGGCGTTTGTCCTGCCGGCGGAAGACGCCGACCGCCGGCTTCGCTGTTTCTCGCCGACCGAGGAATTAACACAGGCGGAGACAGCCACAGTTGCGGCTCATGCAGCGCTCTCCGAGCGTGGCGAAATCGGCGACGGCGAGTGGACAGTCGCCACCGCCGCCGGCGAAGTCGCTGTCGAGACGAAACAGAACGGGATGGTCTGGGTCGAACAGGGCCAGGCCGACATCACCGAGGTAGACATCCCCTACACCGATGTCGCAGACGCGCTCGGACTCGACGAGGCCACGCTCAAAGACGTGGGTGCCGACCTGCCGCTCGTGACGGCCGACGCGGGCGAGCCGTGGCTCATGGTTCCGGTCAACTACTTCGAGCATCTGAGCAATCTCAGCGTTGACGTGGCTGCCGTCGACTCGCTCTGTGGCCGCGTGGACGCGGCCGGCGTGTATCCGTTCACGTTCGATACGGTCGGTGCCGACGCGACGCGCCGGTCGACGTTCCACGGACGAGCGTTCCGGGCCGGGAGCCGAACTGAGGAACCAGTAACCGCGGCGGCGTCGGGGGCCTGCGCGGCGTTCGTCCGCCGCTACGGGGCGCTCGATGACACCATCGAGCAGATCATCGCCGAGGGCGGGCATTTCCGTGACCGCCCCGGCACGGTGTCGGTCGATACCGACGGGACAGAGGTGTGGGTCGGCGGGCGCGCTGTCACTGCACTGGACGGCACAATGACTGTCCCCGTCGTCGACGACGACGATATCATCGAGGCGTGACCGCAGAACCGTACCGGCGGCGTGGCTGCCTGATTCACTCGAAATCGAGTGAAGAGCGGTCGCCTCACTGGCTGTAACCGGAACTTCCTTAATTGTCGTTGAAGATGATACGAGTGAGTCCATGCCAACACTGTGGCTCGATGAAATCGGTGCCGACGACCTGGCGCGGGTCGGCGGCAAGGCGGCGTCTCTCGGAGAACTGACCGGAGCGGGCCTGCCCGTTCCGTCGGCGTTCGTCGTTACCGCCGACACGTATCGGTCGTTCATCGAAGCAACTGGAATCGACGAGCCGCTGTTCGAGGCCGTCGATGTCGACAGCGACGACTCGCAGGCGCTGGCCGAGGCGGCCGAACGCGCTCAGGAGTTGATCCTGGAAACCGACACCCCGCCGTCGGTCCGCGAGGACCTGCTGGCCGCCTACGACGAGATGGGGGACGAAGACGTGGCGGTGCGGTCCTCAGCGACTGCCGAAGACCTCCCGGACGCCTCCTTCGCCGGCCAACAGGACACGTACCTGAACGTCTCGCGTGCGGACCTCCTGCAGCGGGTCAAGGAATGCTGGGCGTCGCTGTTCACCCAGCGCGCCATCTACTACCGCAACGAGAACGACTTCGCACACGACGCCGTGGACATCGCTGTCGTCGTCCAGCAGATGGTCGACGCGGAGAAGTCCGGCGTCATGTTCACCAGCCATCCCTCGACCGGTGGGCCGACGGCTATCATCGAGGCTGCCTGGGGACTGGGTGAAGCGGTCGTCTCCGGCGCAGTCTCGCCCGACAACTACAGTATCGACCGCGAGACGGGGACCATCGACGAGGTGACCGTCGCCGACAAGAAGGTGATGTGCGTTCGGGGTGAGGACGGGGAGACTATCGAACGCTCCGTCCCCGAGGAGAAGCGCAACGAGCGCGTCCTCTCCGACGAGGAGATTCACCGACTCCTGGAAGTCGGCGAGCGCGTCGAGGACCACTACGACACCCCACAGGACGTGGAGTGGGCGGTCTACGAAGGTGAGGTGTATCTGCTCCAGTCCCGCCCGATTACCACCATTGACGACCCCGAAGGGAGCGCCGGCTCGGCCAACGAAGCCGAGAGTCAGCCGCCGGGGGCGAAGTCGGGTGTCGCCGACGGCGGGGCGATGGAGAGCCAGTCGGAGGGAGTTCGGCTCTCCGGAATCGGCTCCGCGCCGGGCCGGGTCACTGGCATCGTCCGCATCGTCGACAAGCTCGACAACCTCGACAAGGTCGAGGACGGCGACATCATCGTCGCCGAGATGACGACGCCGGACATGGTACCGGCGATGAAACGCGCAAACGGGATCATCACCGACGAAGGTGGGATGACCAGCCACGCCGCTATTGTCTCCCGAGAGCTGGGCGTCCCGGCCGTTGTCGGGGCTGAGGACGCGACACAGAAGCTCCGGGACGGCGAAACGGTCACGCTCGACGGCGACAAGGGCACAGTCGAGAAAGGGGCCAAGGTCCCGGAGACATCTGACGATCAGGAAGACGCTGGGCCGGTCGAGGCACACTCGGCCGTCAAGCCGATGACCGGAACGGAGGTCAAAGTCAACGTCTCCATTCCGGAAGCCGCCGAGCGCGCCGCCGCGACGGGGGCCGACGGCGTCGGCCTGCTGCGAATCGAGCACATGATTCTCTCGACGGACAAGACGCCCTCGCGCTACGTCGAAGACCACGGCGAGCGCGCGTACGTCGACGAAATCGTTGAGGGCGTCCGCTCGGTCGCCGAGGCGTTCTACCCGCGTCCGGTCCGCGTCCGTACGCTCGATGCCCCCTCCGACGAGTTCCGCCAGCTGCAGGGCGGCGAAGACGAGCCCAGCGAGCACAATCCGATGCTGGGGTATCGGGGCATCCGACGGTCGCTCGACCGCCCCGGCGAATTCAAACTCGAACTCCGGGCCTTCGAGCGCCTGTATGACCTCGGCTACGACAACGTCGAGCTGATGCTCCCGCTTGTCACCGACGCCGAGGACATCCTGCGGGCGAAGGCGCTGATGCAGGAGGTCGGCATCGACCCCGAGAAGCGCGACTGGGGCGTCATGATCGAGACGCCGGCAAGCGCGCTGTCCATCGAAGACATCTGCGAGGCCGGCATCGACTTCGTCTCCTTCGGGACGAACGATCTCACCCAGTACACGCTGGCCGTCGACCGCAACAACGGCAACGTCGCCGACCGCTTCGACGAACTCCACCCGGCCGTGCTTGAACTCATGCGTCAGGTCATCGGGACCTGCCGCGAGCACGACGTCGCCACGAGCATCTGCGGCCAAGCGGCCTCGAAGCCACAGATGGTGGACTTCCTCGTCGACGAGGGAGTCACCTCCATCTCGCCGAACATCGACGCCGTGCGTGACGTGCAACACGAGGTCAAGCGCGTCGAACAGCGGCTACTGCTGGAATCGGTCCGCTAGGGACGACAGCCCGGCATAGCCAGCAGGTTTTTTTGCGCCGTTCGCTTCGTTGCGGTATGGCACCCGAATCGACACCGGAAGCCAAGAGTATCAGTTCCGGTGTGTCCTACATCCCCTTCGGCATCCCCGGGCTGGATGGACAGGTCCGCGGGATTCCGACCGGGAGCACGGTCCTGCTGGCCGGGGCCTCCGACGCGGGGGGCGACGCCTTCACCTACACCAGCCTCGCGACACTGATGCTCGCGAAACACCGCCCCGAGATGGTCCCCAACGGTATCGCCCGGCGCAGCGAGGCGATTCCGGAGTCAGTGACCTACATCACGCTCTCGCACGACCGGGAACACGTCTACAGCGAACTCGACGCCGTACTCGACGGCTACCAGTTCGAGACGCTCACGGAGCACATGACTGTCGCCGACTTTTCCCAGCGGTTCATGGAGTTGTTGCCGGTCCCAGAGTCGCTGTTCGATGCCCGACGGAGCGACACCGAAATCGAACAGCCCGACGCGGAGCCGTCGGAACGAGAGCCCGCCGAGGAAACGTTCGAGAAACTGTTGTCCGACATCAGCGACCGGGTGAGCGACGCCGCGGAGACGCTCATCGTCATCGACTCGCTGACCGACCTCGAACGGGCGACGGAGTTCGGGCTGCCCCAGAACCACGAGATTGCGTTCCTGATGGGGCTCCGTGAGGCAGTCGTCAACTGGGGGAACGTGGCCTTTGTCAAGCTTGACCGACCCGCCGGCGACGTGCGGTCGGACGAACTCATCCACGGGCTGTTGCACGGCAGCGTCTACTTCTACTCCAACGACAAGGGGTTCGAGACGTATCGGACGATGCGGGTCGGCTCCTTCGGCGGCGCGCTCGATACGGAGCGCCAGACCGTCTTCGAGTCGCTGATCGGTCCCACGGGCTTTCGCGCGAAAGCGACAAAGAAGATCGGGCCGTCGAACTGGTAACTCGACGGTAAAGCGCGCTCCCGCACCGAGTCCGGGTGGCCGTCCCGCCTGACCAGCGTGCTGCCATCAGGAGGAATAAACAGCAGACAACGACACGGACGAGCACAACGGCTAAACCACTCCCCCGCTATACACCCGATAGATGCTCCAGCGGGCAGAGCCACAGGATTTCGATCGCGTCCTCTCGTCGATGTGTACCGTGCCGCATCCGTCGGCACGCGAAGCGGCAGAACGCTTCCTCGCGACGAACCCCGGCGACCCGGGCACGTACGAGACCATCGCCGATCTGGAACGCGAGGCCGTCGACTATCTCGGTGAGATCACCGGGCTCTCGGACCCCGCGGGCTACGTCGCCTCGGGCGGGACAGAGGCCAACCTCCAGGCGATACGCATCGCCCGCAACCGCGCCGATACGGACGACCCGAACGTGGTCGCGCCCGTCCACGCGCATTTTTCGTTTACCAAAGCCGCCGACGTGCTCGGCGTGGAACTGCGGACCGCGCCGGCGACGGACTACCGCGCCGACATGGCGGCGATGGCGGAACTCGTCGACGAGGACACGGTTTGTGTCGTCGGCGTCGCCGGCTCGACCGAGTACGGCTACGTCGACCCGATTCCGGCCATCGCCGACCTCGCCGAGACGGTCGATGCCCTCTGTCACGTCGACGCCGCCTGGGGCGGCTTCTACCTTCCGTTCACCGACCACGACTGGCACTTCAGCCACGCGGACATCGACACGATGACGATCGACCCCCACAAGGTCGGGCAAGCGGCGGTCCCCGCCGGTGGATTGCTGGCTCGCGACCGGTCGCTGCTCGACGAACTCGCCGTCGAAACGCCGTATCTGGAATCGACGGACCAGCTTACGCTGACGGGCACCCGGTCGGGCGCTGGCGTGGCCTCCGCCGTCGCGGCGATGGAGTCGCTGTGGCCGACGGGCTACGAGCAGCAGTACGAAACGTCGATGGCCAACGCCGACTGGCTGGCCGACCAGCTATCTGCGCGAGGCCACGACGTTGTCGGCCCCGAACTCCCGCTTGTCGCGGCCGACCTCTCGATGCCGATGACAGACGAACTCCGGGACCGGGGCTGGCGAGTCTCGAAGACCGGGGCCGGCGAAATGCGTGTCGTGTGTATGCCCCACGTCACGCGGTCAATGCTGCGGTCGTTCGTCGCGGATCTCGACTGGTACTGAATCTCGGTCTCTGGTGTCAAACGTACCGGTATTGAGCGCTCCCGAGAGGACATACGAAGGTTTAGAAGTCCCTGTTTGCTACAGAGAGGCGTGGACTTGGTAGTACCGACCGCATCGTTCATTGCCTTCATCGGCGACTGTACGACCGCCGGCACCCCACTGTCGCCGCTAGAAGAAGCCGTCTGTACGGCCACCGGTCCGACCGGACTGGGTATCATCGCGGTGTACTCGTTCCTGATCGCGTTCATTCTCCCGCTCCCGAGCGAGGTCGTCCTAGTTCCGGCCGAAACCCTTCGGCTTGGACTCTCCACGAACGGGAATCTGGTGGCGATTATCCTCGTCAGTGGCCTTGGGAAGGCCTTCGGCAGTCTCGTCGCCTTCCATATCGGGCAGGAGGCAAAGGAGTACGGCCCACTCGTGCGCTGGATCAAGCGCTCACGGTTCAATCTCGTCGAGTGGTCTGAAAGAAAGACGGTACAGCTTGCACGGAAGTACGGTTACGTTGGACTGGCGCTCGCACTCTGTGTTCCGTTCTTCCCCGATACGATCTCTATCTACGCGTTCACCGTCCTCGAACGCGACTACTATCGGTTCGGCGCGGCGACGTTCTTCGGCAGTGCTGGGCGACTCGTCGTGACACTCGGGCTTGCCAGCGGCACGCTCGCGTTGCTGTGACCGGAGCGTCGCTCCCACGCCGAAACCAACCCCCTTTTGACCCGTCGGTGGCACACGAACAGGTATGAGCCACGACGAGTTTCCGACGGACCAGCCGGCGGTCGTGACCTGCGGGTTGCCCTACGCGAACGGTGACTTGCACGTCGGCCACCTCCGGACGTACGTCGACGGGGACGCACTGTCACGAGCCCTCCGGCGGATCGGCCAGCAGACGGCGTTCGTTTCGGGATCAGATATGCACGGTACGCCGGTAGCGGTCAACGCCGCCGAAGAGGGTGTCGCACCGCGGGAGTTCGCGCTGGACTTCCACGAGACCTACGCCGAGACGTTCCCGCAGTTCAACATCGAGTTCGACAACTACGGACACACCGACGACGAGACCAACGTCGAACTCACGCAGGAGTTCGTCCGCTCGTGGGTCGAAAACGACCACGTCCACGAGAAGGAGATCGAGGTCGCCTGGGACACCGAGGAGGACCAGCCTCTCCCCGACCGCTACGTCGAGGGGACCTGTCCCTACTGCGGTGAGCAGGCCCGCGGCGACGAGTGTGACGAGGGATGCCAGCGCCACCTCGAACCCGGCGAAATCGAGGACCCGGTGTCAACGCTGACCGGGAACCCCGCGGAGTACCGCACCCGCGAGCACAAGTTCCTCCGGCTTGCTGACTTCCAGGAATACCTTCAGGGATTCCTCGACCGTCTGGAAGGCACCGACAACGCCAAGAACCAGCCCCGCGAGTGGATCGAGGGCGAACTGCAGGACCTCTGTATCACACGGGACATGGACTGGGGCGTGGACTACCCGGAGGATGTCGACGGGGGCGACGAACTGGTGCTGTACGTCTGGGTCGACGCGCCCATCGAGTACGTCGCCTCGACGAAGCAGTACGCAGAGCGCGTCGGCGACGACGAGTACGACTGGGAGCAGGTCTGGAAGGTCGACGGCGAGGAGCGCCACGGCACCGCGTGGGACGACGAGTGGTCCGACGAGAACGGCGAGATCATCCACGTCATCGGCCGTGACATCATCCAGCACCACGCGGTGTTCTGGCCCGCCATGCTTCGCGGCGCGGGCTACAACGAGCCCCGGTCCATTCTGGCGACCGGGTTCGTCGGCATCGACGGCAATGCGCTCTCGACCTCGCGGAACCGCGCCGTCTGGGCCGACGAGTACCTCGACGCCGGCTTCCACCCCGACCTGTTCCGGTACTACATCGCGACCGGCGCACAGATCGACACCGACGTGGACTTCTCGTGGGACCACTTCCAGGAGCGAGTCAACGGTGAACTCGTCGGCAACGTCGGCAACTTCATCTACCGGTCGCTGCTGTTCGCCGAGCGGAACTACGACGGGACGCCCGACGCCACGGTCAGCGACGACGTGCGCGAGCGAATCGAGGACGCGATTGAGAACTTCGAGGCCGCCGTCCGGGAGTACGACATCCGCGAACTGGCCGAAATCGCCATCAAGCTCTCGAACTACGGCAACGAGTACATCCAGCGCAACGAGCCGTGGAACCTCGTCGACGACGACCCCGAAGAAGCCGAGCAGGTCATCCGCGACTGCGTCCAGCTAACGAAGGCCGTCGCGGTGCTGATGCAGCCTGTGCTGCCGGGCAAGGCCGAGCGTCTCTGGGGCCAACTGGGCGAACAAGGTTCCGTCGCCGACGTGACCCTCGACAGCGCGCTCGAAGCGCCGCCGGCCGAGTTCGACGACCCCGCGGAACTGTTCGAGCAGGTTGAGGACGACCACATCGAGGCGCTGAACGAGGAACTGCAGGAACGGGTCGAGGAGGCCAGCGAGGCTTCGGCAGAAGCCTCGAACGGAGGCGGCGAAGCCGCCGAAGACGAAGGGGACGACGACGCGGAGACCGCCGACCTCCAGCCTCTTGTCGAGGACCGCATCAGCTTCGAGGACTTCGAGGGCGTCGACATGCGCGTCGGCGAGATCCGGAGCGCCGAGCCGGTCGAGGGCGCGGACAAGCTCCTTCGCCTAGAGGTCGACATCGGCCACGAGGTCCGGCAAGTCGTCGCTGGCCTCCGACAGCTCCACGACGCTGAGGACCTCCCCGGGACGCGTGTCATCCTGCTTGCGAACATGGAGAAAGCCGAACTGTTCGGCATCGAATCCAACGGGATGGTGCTGGCCGCCGGCGAGGAGGCGGACCTGCTGACGACGCACGAGGACGCGCCGCTGGGGACCCGCATCAAGTAACCGCAGTCGCCAGCGCTTTTGTAGTCACGGCCCGTATCGCAGACCATGGATGACGACGGGGCCGCACGAGACGATGCGGCCGCTACGGGTGATACGTTCACCGAAGAGTACGAGCTGGCGACGGACGCCGACGTGATTCAGGTCGAGGAAGGTCCTGACGGCGACGCGCCCGACGACGAAGAGGGCGCAGTCGCCGGCTCTTTTGCCCCGAATCTTGAAGTGGCACCCGACGCACCGAAGCCTGAGAATGTCGTTTTCGTCGCGTTGGGGGTCTGTATCGCAATTCTCGCGCTCGGACGGATGTTTCTCGGAGCGGAGATGTACACGCCGTCCGTCCTCGGTGGCGTGGTTCTGTCCGTTGCACTCGGAGCCGCTGTGCTGTATGGGTTCTTCGTCCGGACGAGCGACGTGTGAGACTGTACCGGCGATTCCGGAGTCGCGCTCTCTACCCCGACACTTAATCCTGCTCCGACACTAAGTCAGGGCATGGTGAACCCGCTGGCGACAGTTGCCCTGCTGCAGGCCGAACCACTGTTAGGTATGTCGCTCTCCATCCTGCTGTTTCTGGCCGGTGCGGGCCTCATCGTGGGCGAAGCGCTCGCCCCCGGGACCCACTTTTTCGTGCTCGGCGTGGCCCTGCTGACGGCGGGGCTGGTCGGGCTGTTCATCCCAGCGAGCTTGGGTATCCTCGCGCCGCTCATTCTTACTGTCGTCGTGCTCGCAACGACAGCGATCACGCTCTGGGGGTATCGAAAGCTCGATTTCGCCGCGCCGGGCCGTGGCCAGACGCTCAGTTCTGACTCGCTAACGGGCCAGTTCGGAACGGTTACCGAGCGCGTAACCCGGAGTGACGGTGAGGTCAAACTGGAAGACGGCGGTTTCAATCCGTACTATCAGGCTCGTTGCTCCGGCGACCCGATAGAGGAAGGGGCGGAGGTCATCGTCATTGACCCCGGCGGGGGGAACGTACTCGAAGTCGAAGCGGTGGAGTCGGCGAGCGACGAGATCGACCGCGCGCTCGAACGTGATCGAAACCGGGGCAGCGAGAACGACGACGCCGAACCGGAGCGAGAGTCCGAGCGGGCGTAGGTGTGTAATTCGGTAGTTTGTGACAGGGACACCGAAGCCTTTTCCTTGCGCGCTCCGGAGTTCTGGTTGTCATGTTCCCCGCGACAGCACCGCTGCAAGGTCTGGGAGGACTCGTCGGTTTCGTTACCGTCATATTCCTCCTGATCGCCATCGCGCTGGTGTATTCCAGCGTCGTGATCATCCGCCCGTACCAGAAAGGTGCCTACACGGTCCTCGGTACCTACCGCGGCGTCCTCGACCAGGGGATTCACTTCATCTATCCCTTCGTCTCCGACGTGACGCGGTTCGATATGCGTACCCAGACGCTCGACGTGCCACGGCAGGAGGCTATCACCCGCGACAACTCGCCGGTGACCGCCGACGCCGTCGTCTACATCAAGGTGATGGACCCGAAGAAGGCGTTCCTTGAAGTCGACAACTACGAGCGTGCCGTCTCCAACCTCGCCCAGACGACCCTCCGTGCCGTGCTGGGTGACATGGAACTGGACGACACGCTCAACAAGCGGGGCGAAATCAACGCCCGAATCCGGAAAGAACTCGACGAACCCACCGACGAGTGGGGTGTCCGTGTCGAGAGCGTCGAGGTCCGCGAGGTCAACCCATCCAAGGACGTCCAGCAGGCCATGGAGCAACAGACCTCCGCCGAGCGGAAACGCCGTGCCATGATTCTGGAAGCCCAGGGTGAACGGCGCTCCGCCATCGAGACGGCGGAAGGTGACAAGCAGTCTAACATCATCCGCGCACAGGGTGAAAAGCAGAGCCAGATTCTGGAAGCACAGGGTGACGCAATCTCGACCGTCCTGCGTGCGAAATCCGCCGAGTCGATGGGCGAACGCGCCGTCATCGACAAGGGGATGGAGACGCTCGCCGAGATCGGCCAGGGCGAGTCGACGAAGTTCATCCTCCCACAGGAACTCACCTCGCTGGTGGGCCGCTACGGCAAACACCTCCAGGGTTCGGACGTGAAGGAGAACGGGCACTCGCTGGAGGCGCTTGACTTCGACGACGAGACCCGTGAGATGCTCGGTCTGGACGACATCGAGGAAATCCTCGGCCAGATCGACGAGGAAGCCGAAGTCGATGTCGAGGCTATGGAAGAAGAGGCACAGAAAATCAAGCAGGGTCAGGACAGTGGCCTCGACAGCGCCGATGAGATGATTCAAGAGATGGACGCTGAAATCGACGACGACTCGTCGACGACTGACGTGGCCGGCGGTCCGGACGACACGACGCGAACGTCGGAAGTCGACAAAGACAACTAACTGAGAATCAGGCGAAGACGTTTTATTACCGACCCACCTTTTCGGTAGCAATGACGCGTGAGGGCGACGTAGACGAGGACAAGCGAGCGACGCTCCGTCGCTTTGCCGCCCTCGGTGCAGCGAGCCCGTTTGCCCGCTTCGGCGACAGCGGGAGCGAGAGCGACGCGCCCGACGCCATCGCCGGGTACGTCTCGACACATCCCGGGACGCACTTCTCGAAGCTTCGCGACGACCTCAAACTCGGGACCGGTGAGGCCCAGCACCACCTCCACCGATTGGAAAACGAGGGCGTCGTCATCTCACAGAAGGACGGCGACTACCGACGCTACTTCCCGGCCGGCCAGTTCTCCGAGTTCGAGCAGGTGGCGCTTGGCTACCTGCGGCGTTCGACCGCCCGCGGGATGCTCGTCACCCTGCTGCGTCGCCCGGACGTGACGGCGTCAGAACTGGCTAGCGAACTGGACGTCTCGCGACCGACGGTGAGCAACTACGCCGCCGACCTGGAGTCTGCTGGGCTCCTGTCGCGAGAAGACGGGTACGCGGTGACGGAACCCGAGACCATGCTGACCCTGCTGATCCGGTACGCCGACTCGTTCGGCGACGATGTCGCCGCGCTGGCCGGCGAGGCCGACTCGTTGCTGCGCTACGACCCGTGAGGCTGGCGGTAGAATCCGCCCACTGTCGGCCCGGTCGCATCCGTTTCTCGCTTACGTCTCTTTGTCGACGCCGGTTATTTCGAACCTGGCTCCGCCCGACTCGCTGTCAGTTACGTTGACGTCCCAGCCGTGGACAGCGGCGATATCGGCAACGATTGCGAGGCCGAAGCCGGTGCCCTCGGATGCAGTCGAGTAGCCGGCTTCGAACACGGCGTCTCGTTCGTCTTTGGGGATGCCCGGGCCGTCGTCAGCGACGTAGAAGCCGCTGGCGTCGTCAATATCACCGACAGTGACTGTCACACCGCCGTCGTTCTCGACGGCCCCACCGGATTGTCCCGGACTGCTCGTCGACCCACGCTCCGAGTGCTCCCCCTGTAGCTGGGAGAGCGAGGACTCCACCCCATGCGTCGCGCAGTTCCGAAATAGGTTCGCCAGCAGGCGTTGCAACCGGCGAGGGTCAGCGAGCACAACACTGTCCGTATCGGCCTCCAGAGTCGCGTTCTCCGTTTCGACAGTCTCCCAGCATGCGGTCGCGGCAGTCTGGAGAGTGACCGGCTCGGTGGTCGTCGCCGCACGTCCGTCCCGTGCCAGCGTCAGGATATCGTCGATGAGTGTCTGCATCCGCTCGTGAGCGGCATCGATGCTGTCGAGGTGGTCGTTGGTCACGTCCTGCTGTGCCAGTTCTAGATGCCCCTGTGCGACTGTCAGTGGGCCCTGTAAGTCGTGGCTGACGACACTGGCGAACGAATCCAGTCGCTCGTTTTGGACACGGAGGCGGCGTTCGCGCTCCTTCTGTTCGGTGATATCCTGGATGAAGCCCCGAACTGTCCGTTTCTCCGTGCCCTCGACGCGTTTGCCGCGGGTCCGGACCCACCGGTGATTTCCTTTGGCGGTGGTGAGTCTGACCTCAAGGTCGTACGGCTCTCCGTGTTCAAGGGCCGCTTCGACGGCATCCGCAACCCTTTCTCTGTCCTCGGGATGGTAGAACGACAGCCCGTCTTCAACTGTCGGGTCGAAGTCGTCGCCGACCTCGTGGATGCGGCGGGTACCCGCTGTCCAAGTCGACATCCCGCTCTCGTCGAACTCCCAGGCCCCGAGGTCGCCGAGTTCCTCCGCCTCGGCGAAGAAGTCGCGTAACTGGGCGAGATTCTGTTCGTGTTCGATGCGCTCCGTAACGTCCTGACAGTGCGAGAAGATGGTGACAACATTGCCCGAATCGTCGGTAACGAGGCGGTTGTGCCACTCGACCACGATGCACTCGCCGTCTTTCCGGACATTCTCGTTGATACTGTGGTAACCGCCGCTGGCCTCACTGAGAGCGGACGTAACCGCATCGACGTCGTCGTAGCTCTCAGAACTCACGAACATCTCCCACGTTTCCCCGAGCAGTTCCGTTTCAGTGTAGCCAAATATCTCTGTGAGGGTGTCGTTGACGCGAACGATCTCGAAGTCCTGGTTATATTCGACGAACCCGAGCGGCGACTGGTCGATAAACAGCGAGAGCCGGTCTTTACTCGCTTCGAGGGCACGCTGTGACCGGTACTGTTCGACGGCGTTGACGATCCGGTTCGCGAGAAGGGCGTAGTGGCTGGTGTCGGCTGTTTTCTGTAGGTAGTCAGTGACACCTGCAGAGATAGCGTCACTGGCGACGGCTTCGCTCCCACGGCCCGTGTACAGGATAAACGGGAGGTCTGGATAGTCCTCGCGGACCGATTCGAGGAAGTCGATGCCGTTCTCGCCGGGCATTTCGTAATCGGAAACGATACAGTCGACCGACTCCCTGTCGAGCAGCCGCAAGCCCTCCGATGCACTCGTCGCGGTTTCGATAGTGAAATCGACCGACTCTCGCTGAAGGAACGCCGCCGTCATCTCCGTGTACTCCCGGTCGTCGTCGACGTGAAGCACCTGAATGGCGGAACCAGCCTCGCCCATTGATGGAATCGACTATGGCCTCAATGGTTATCAATATGGACATTCGCTCGTTACAATATATTCTGTCCTATCAGGGTAACGTGGCTGCAACGAAAAGTGAGCGACAGCACCGTGATTTCTCTACGCAGGCCTACATCGCGGACCCGTTCGGGCGACAAAGTGGGAGCGCCAATGTCTCCCGGCCGAGCCGGTTCCCGTTCAGGTTTCGACCATCCAGGTCGTCGAGGAAGAGTATCCCCACTTCTCGACGGCCAGATCGTAGTCGCCATCGGCGATGGCGGTCATATTGGTCCCGACTTCCTTGGCCGAGAGATCGAGCGCGTCGCCGATAAGCCGCGATTTGAAATACGTCTGGTCGTCAGCGTTAGAGCGGAGATACTCCAGAATACGTCGCTGCTTGTCCGAAAGCGGACTGTCGGTGGTTTGTGCGGTGGCGCTCATTAGTACAGTTACTAACAGTACCGAGACACCCTTATGGGATTTGGTACAGACGGTTAACGGCTCGCTGTCTTGCGGTTTTCTCTTGCTCGAAGTGGAGATACTGCCGCGAGTTGGGCCACGGGACAGGTAGTTGGTACAAGCGGGAAACACCGTGCATGCTCGTCATCGCTCCGCAGTTGGGACAGTAACAGTCGTTCGCTCCGGCAGTTCTTTAGTAATGGCCCGTTTTGTGGCCGAACGGAGGTCTATCACATTGGAAATCTCGGATCAATTGCTGTGTCTGTTCAGTGCTGATATCCGCGACGAGGGGGACCGGTACGTCGTGGAGGTCCCGCGTCGAGAAGTCGAGACGGGCGCAGTCGACTCGGACAGTACCTACCGCGTTGCGCTCATCTCCGCAGACGAGGGTATAGAGACGGACGAGGAGACGGTGTCGGACACGCCACCGGATCAGCCACAGCCGCCGGTCGAACCGGGTGAGACGCGCTACGTCGAAATCGAAGACATCGGCAAGCAGGGCGACGGCATCGCCCGCGTCGAGCGCGGCTACGTCATTATCGTTCCGGGGGCCGAAATTGACGAACGAGTCAAGATCGAAGTCACCGAGGTCAAGTCGAACTTCGCGGTCGGCGAAATCATCGACGACGTGTGACGCTACTCGTACGGGCTGCCGTCGGGGCGCTTTGCCCCTTCGGAGTCGTAGACGACGACCTGTCCGTCTGACTGGTCGACCGGCCGGTAGTTGTCACGGACGCCGATTGCTTCCGTCAGTTCCCGAACGGCTCGTTCCTTGAGCGCTGCAGCCAACTCCTCGGCGTCGGCTCTTGAGATATCCCGACCGAGTCCCTCGCATTCGTGGGCCCGGACCATTCCCTCCTCGTCGACGGCTTCGCCCATCGGCTGGCTCGTCCCGCCGAGCGCGACGCTGAAGGGGTAGGTCCGGCAGATGAGCGGGCGGTCGCCATGGACCGTGCAGGCACCTGTCCCGTCGTCGTCCTCAGTGTAGAACGTACAGTCACCGCAGTCGTCAGTCTGGAGCGCCCACTCGAAGGTCTCGCCTTCGGGGCCGTCCGGGCCGTCGGCCAGTCCGTACGGCATCGGTCGGGCCACGTCGCGGAAGTCGTACTCCCCAACCGCCTGTAGCTGCCGGATCTCGTCGGGAAAGACGGTCGCCGTGTGGGGTTCGGCGTCGGTTTCGGCGGGCTCAGTCTTTCCACTGGGACCATCAGCGACGTCACTAGCCTCGTCGACACTCTCTCCACTCTCACCACACGCCGACTCGGCCTTGCAGCAGGCTCCACAGCGGGTGCATTCGAACCCGATTGTCTCGATAGCGTCGGCCAGTTCCGACTCGTCGAGCGCACGGGCCCGTTCGAGTTCGGTTTCCAGGGAGTCCACAGCCCTGATAGCGGGCCGATAGGCAAAAAGGGCGCGTCACTCCGCTGGATTCGGTGCGGCCCGCTGGCCGTCCCACGAAACAGCGCCCTCAACGGCCAGTTTTTCGAGATGGGCTAGCACTGTCCCGCGGGCCAAGTCACGAACGCCAGTGAGGTCCTTTTCATAGGCGGCGTCGAGGACTTCGTCGAGGGTGTCGGCTCCCTCGTCGACAGCCCGCCGAACACGTCGCTCGCGTTCCAGTCGGTGATTGATGAGGCGCACACAGGTCTCCCGTGGGGCCTCAATACGCGGTCCGTGGCTTGGCAACAGTGCATTGGGGTTTCTTGCGTGGAGACGACGCAGCGACGCGAGGTAGGCCCGAACGTCGCCCTCGGGTGCGCCGACGACGACGCTACCCTCGGCGACAGCGAGGTCGCCGGAGACGACGGTCCCGTCGGTTGCGAAGGCGACGTGCTCCGGCGCGTGGCCCGGCGTGTCGAGGACGGTCACCGGGCCAGCATCGGTCGGAATCGTCGTCCCGTCGCTGAACAGTTTGTCAGGAGTGACACCGGTCGCAGCCTCGAATGCGGCTGCCCGGCCATGGCGCGCCCAAACCGTCGCGTTCGTCTCTCTGGCGTACTGTGCGACGGCACCGGCGTGGTCAGGGTGATAGTGTGTGAGCGCAATGTGGGCGAGGGTACGGTCACTGAGAAGCGAATCGAGCGCATCATCCGTCGCCGCGGGGTCTACGAGAAGAGCCGCCTCGTCGCCGCAAACGTATGCTGCCGTGCTGCCGGTCGGTGCCCGTGTCGGGACGGACACGTCGGCCCGCTGCCAGTCCATGTCGGCAGGTCAGACCGTGAGGAAATAAACCTGTTTGCGTGCGTCAGTGAAGCTGTACCGCGAGTCTACCAGATCGGACTCCTCCAGGCGGTTCAGAGCATACCTGACAGTGCGGTCCGGGAGTAGCGAGTTCTCGGCCAAGTCGCCCTGTGACAGCGGAGCATCGTCTTCCAGCACCTTCGCGACGAGCTTCGCGCTCGGTGGGAGTTCACGCAGCGTGTCGCGGAACTCCTCGTCGGTGAATGGTGCCGGTGCAGCGTTTTCAGTTAATGCGCTCATAGTAGCTGATATTCCAGACTTACTGGTAAAACTTGGCTATATGCATGACCAAACAATACAGATTCTATGAAGTGTTTAATGTGTCCTTATACAGAGCCGCCGTCGTGTGGTTCCAGTCGCTATCCAGAAGGTACGCCCAGAACTATCAGGGTCGAGAGAGCGAGCGGGTCTAGCCTGACTGGAAAACAGCCCGACCGATGAAAGGGGATTCCAGTATCGTTTTATCCCCCGCGGGGTGAGCAATACACCGTGAAAGGGCAGGAGTGGTATCAGGCCGACACCGTGGCCGAAGAGTACGAGGCCAAGCGGTTCTCCCGCGGCGGTCGGCTGATCGACCGACGCGAGAAGCAGGCCGTCCTCGACGCGATCGGCCCTGTGGCTGACAAGGACGTATTGGAAGTAGCTTGCGGGACCGGACGGTTCACCGTGATGCTGGCCGAGCGCGGTGCGAACATCACCGGGCTGGACATCTCAGGACCGATGCTCCAGCAGGGCCGCGAGAAAGCACAGGCGACTGGTGTCGACGACCACGTCGAGTTCATGCGAGGCGACGCGGCCCGGCTGCCGTTCCCGGACGACCATTTCGACACCGTGTTTGCGATGCGCTTTTTCCATCTGGCGGATACGCCGGCGGCATTCCTCGCGGAGATGCGCCGCGTCTCGAAGGAGCAGGTCTTCTTCGATACCTTCAACCGGTTTTCGACCCGGTCGATATACAACTGGGCGCTCCCGATGGGGTCGCGGCTCTACTCTCGCTGGGAGATCGACCGGCTGCTGGACGGGGCCGGACTGGAACTGACCGACGCGAACCACGACTGGCTGCTTCCGTACGGGTTCTATCGGAAGATTCCGAACGAACTGGCCGCCTCGTTCCGGTCGCTCGATACGGCGCTCGGCGGCACGCCCCTCGGTGAAAAGCTGGCCTCGGTGTCGTACTGGAACACCCACGTGTAGCGTACCGCGGCTCGAACGACCCGTTTTCTGTATCGAGAAGTCCGCGTCCGTCTCCCGCGACTTTTAAGCGCCTTCGCCGTCCTACCCAGAGGTATGGATATCTCGGTAGTGGTCCCGACGCTGAACGGCCGGGAAGAGCTGGCCGGCTGTCTGGACGCACTCACCGAGCAGGTCCCGGATGCCGAAGTGATCGTCGTCAACGGCCCGTCAGCCGACGGCACGACTGGCATGATCCGCGACCGGGACGACGTGTCTATTCTCGTCGAAATCGCCGACCGCTCGGTCACGGTCGCCCGCAATGCCGGGATCGACCGAGCGACAGGGGACGTTATCGCCCTCGTCCATCAGTCGCTCTCGGTCGAATCCGGCTGGGCTGACGTCGTGAGAACCGGGCTTTCGGGGGCAACTCAGGCCATCACCGGGCCGACACACCAGCAACTGTGGGCCGGGATGACGACCGAGACAGAGGAAACACGGACGATAGCCGGCCGCGACGTGACGTATTTCAACCCCGGCAACGTCGCGTTCGACGCGGAAGTGCTGGAAGCTCTCGACGGGTTCGACGAGTACCTGAACGTCGGCAGCGCCCGGGACTTCGCACACCGGATGGCCGCCAGTGAGTACGACGTCGACTGGCGCACAGAGATGTGTGTCAGCCGCGAGTTCGAGGCCGACGGCGGCATCACGGAGACCGACTGGAACTGGAAGTACCGCTCGCTCGCGTATCGGCTGGTGAAGAACTACAACGTTCGCCCGACCGTGGTACGGCGAATCCTCAGCCACGCAGTCGGTGACGCGAAGGACGCACTGGTCGATGTCGTGCGCGGGGAGACGACGCCGTCGCAGTGGCTCGGCAACGGGCAGGACGTGTTCGGCGGCGTCGGGTCAGGAATCGTCGACGGCGTCCGGGCACGAGTGACCGACCGGACGCCCCGCCGGAATCCGAACGGTCGGTCCGCGCGTGCGGACCGCGCAGTAACTGTGTACGACTGGCGGTAGCCAATACTGGCCGCAACCGTTCGACCGGAACGAGAGTAGTCGGCAATCAGGGGGCCAGCGCCTCGATGACGCGGTTTGGATTGTTCGAGAACACTTTGCGCATCGCGTCTTCGGGGACGTCCAGCGTCAGAATCTCCATCACGGCCACGTTCGGGTGGACGCTGGGGACACCACTCCCGAAGAGGACGCGGTCGGGGTGTTCCAGAACTGCCCGTTCCATCGGCCCCCGGTAGCGGACCGCACTGGTATCGAGATACAGATTGTCGTGGCCCTCCAGCAGATCGATGGCTCGTTCCATCAGGTCCTTCCGGAGGGGATGTGCGCCGAAATGTGAGAGGATGACTGGGAAGTCGTACGTCAATAGCGATTCGGCGACGGCTTCGGGTTGGAAGCCTTCGCCGCCGTGGACGATGACGGGCAGCGATACCGACTCTAGTTCTGCAAGCACGTCCTCGTCTGGCAACCCGTCGGTCGGCGGATGGAGCTTGAAGCCGTAGAACCGGTCGTCGTAGGCGTACTGCTCGATGTCCTCCGGGGAAGTGTGGGCCTCCGTGCGGCTATTTGCGAGGTTGCGGAGGGTCGATCCGGGGCCGGTCCCCGGATCCCGAGAGCCGTTGACTCTGGCGAAGGCCACCATCGGCCGCTCGACGGTCATCCGGGCGACGGCGTTGTTCGCTTTCAGATACGAGCCGTCTCGTTCGCCGGGGAAGACGACGGAGCGGACGACGCCGGCCTGGTGCATCTCCCGCTCCAGTTGCTCCGGGTCACCCATGCCGTCTCGGGGTCGGCGCTGCTCGTCGGGTTCCAGCCGTGCGTGCACGTCGACGACGCGAAAGCCGTGCTCCAACTCCAGCATCTACTATACGGTGTGTATACACCCATATTAAAAGGTGTGTAGGTCCGGCCGGGATTACAGGGACAGCACGGCGCTGTCGCCCGACGAGTGGTCTACGCCGTTAGAAAGTTTTATATAGAACCGCTTGCCTTGTCTTAAGTGAGGTTCAACACATATGTCATCTGGCCAGCGACGCATGGGCGGCCAGCCTCTTTTCATCCTTGATGAGGACGCCCAGCGCACACACGGGAAGGACGCACAGTCATCGAACATCTCCGCCGGAAAGGCCGTAAGCGAGTCCGTACGGACCACGCTCGGTCCCCGCGGCATGGACAAGATGCTCGTCTCCGACGACGGTGATGTGGTCATCACCAACGACGGGGCGACCATCCTCTCCGAGATGGACATCGAACACCCCGCGGCCCAGATGATCGTCGAAGTCGCCCAGACGCAGGAGGACGAAGTGGGCGACGGAACGACGACCGCGTCCGTGCTGGCCGGGGAACTGCTGACGAAGGGCGAGGACCTGCTCGACGACGACGTCCACCCGACAACAATCGTCGAGGGGTACTCCGCCGCGGCTGAACTCGCACAGGACGCCATCAACGAGATCGTCCTCGACGTCGACCTCGACGACGAGACGCTCGTCGAAGTCGCCGAATCCTCGATGACCGGCAAGGGCACCGGTGACGTCGAGGCCGGGAAACTCGCCGAAGTCGTCGTCGACGCCGTCCGCCACGCCAAGAGCGACAACGGCGTTCGCCGGGACAACATCGAAGTCCACACACAGACGGGTGCGGCTTCCTCCGCGACCAAGCTCGTCGAGGGCGTCATCGTCGACGAGACGGCCGTCCACGACAACATGCCGACCTCGGTCGAGGACGCGTCCATCGCGGTCATCGACACCGAGCTCGACGTCCGCGAGAGCAACATCGACGCCGAGTACAACGTCTCCAGCGTCGACCAGCTCAACGCCGCACTCGACGCCGAAGAGGGCGAACTGCAGGGCTACGCTGAGGATGTCCTCGAAAGCGGCGCTGACGTCGCGTTCGTCACCGAGGATGTCGCCGACCGCGTCGCCTCCCAGCTCGCCAAGGAAGGCGTCTTCGTCGCCGACAGCATCAGCTCCTCGACCGCCAAAGACATCGTCGAGGCTACCGGCGCAAAGCGCGTCGGCTCGCTCGAATCCCTTGACGAGGACGCGCTCGGCCACGCCGACAGCGTCGACGTCGAGAAGCAGGGCGACGACGACGTGACGTTCATCACCGGCGGCGCGACCGCCGAGTCCGTCACGGTCATCGCTCGCGGCTCCACCGAACACGTCGTCGACGAACTCGAACGCGCGCTCAACGACGCGCTCGACACCGTCATCGCCGCGCTCGACGCTGGCGGTGTGGTCCCCGGCGCAGGCGCGACCGAGATCGCCATCGCCGACCACATCCGCTCCGAAGCGGCGTCCATCGAGGGCCGCAAGCAGCTCGCCGTCGAAGCGTTCGCCGACGCCGTCGACGTGCTGCCCCGCACCCTCGCGGAAAACACGGGCCTCGACGCCATCGACGCGCTCGTCGACCTCCGCGCCGAACACGAGAGCGAAGGCATCGCTGGCATCATCAGCGAAGGCCAGACCGGCGTCGTCGGTGACCCCGTCGACTACGGCATCCTCGACCCCGCCGCTGTCAAGCGCGAAGCGGTCGACTCCGCCACCGAGGCGGCGACGATGATCGTCCGCATCGACGACGTCATCTCGTCGAGTTAGAGACTCGAGCGTCTCGTCGCGAGAGCATAACTCGACGAGAGTTCGAGTCGAGCTAAGCGAGGTCGCAACGCGACCTCGACACGAGCGGCGTCGCCGCGAGTTAAGCGGCCAATACGTTCACAACCTGTTTTCTTTCGGCGAAACCGGATAGCGGCGCGACCGCCGACAGAGAAGACGCCGCTTACTCGCCACTCGGTTCGACAGACAGCGTCAGCGTCGCATCAGCCCCGTCAGCGAGCGCGTCGACGAGGTCCCGGTCCACGTTGCCGGCTGCCGCGTCGGCGTTTACCATCACAGTCCGGTCGTCGACGTAGTCGCTCGTCCGCAGGACGTGGCTACGGTCGTTCTCGAAGGACAGGTCGGGGTGGCCGGTCCCGGTCACGGTAACAGTCTGATCGCCGGCTTCGATGGTCGCCGTAATCGTCGCATCGGCGCTCTGACAGGCCGTCACGAACTCGCTGTCGAAGTCAGCGGGGACGCGGTCGGCTTCGATAGCCAGAATACAGTCACCTGCAGGAGTCAGGAAGTCGTCGCTCGTCACTTCCAGCGTGCTCGCGTGCTCGCCGGAAACGTTCTCGTGGCCCTGTGCGTGGACCACTTCCTCAAGTGTCATACCTCCCGATCACTGCCGGGCGTACTTCAGCGGGACGACTCCGGCCTGACGACGGTAACCGTCACCGCACCGCAGGCGCACTCGTAGGCCTCGCGGCGGCCGGCCTCAGTCTCGAACACCAGCGCTGGCTCGCCGAGCGGGCGCTCGCAGTGCTGGGCCTCGCAGGTCGGTGTCGCCGCCTCGTGCAGTTGGGTGAGCATATCTGGATAGTAGGTGGCTACCTATGTCAAAGCGAGCCATCCCCGGAGTGAAAGTGAAAGTGAAGGCGTGGGGCAAAGGATATGCCCTCGGGGAACGGGCCACAAGGTATGTCGCTGGAGTGGCGCGGCGCGGCGGTTGCGCCGGACGACGAGATGCCGTCCCCGGAGTCGTGGGAGCCGGTATCGGTGCCCGGCCGGCCCGAACAGTTCGCCGGCGCCGAGGCCGTGGCCTACGAAACGACGTTCTCGGACCCGCGGGGCGAGAGCGACGCACACGCCCTGCTCGTACTGAATGGAACCTACGCGCACACACGCGTGTGGTGCAACGGCGATCTGCTCACGAGCCACGACGCCTACTTCGAGCCGCTCCGGGTCCGACTCCCCGAGAGCGAGGAGTACCGGATCGTCGTGGAGTGTCGTGCGCCGGAGGACCGCTTCGGCGGTCTACACGCGACCGATCAGCTGCCGCCGGAACGCTGCGTTCCGGGCATCTGGTGGGACGCGACCCTCGAAACCCGACCCGACCCGTGTGTGAGCGAACTCTCGGTCCAGCCACAGCTATCGGAAGAAGACGTGACCGACGCGACGGTGGACGTGTCGGCGACCGTCCTGACCGAGGAGCCACTCGACGACCGGATTACACTCTCGCTTCGGCCGGAGGGTGACGTTCGCGGCGGCGGGATGATGGACCGGGCCCGCGTCTCGACTGACGAGGAGACGACGACGGTGACCTACACGATGGACGTGCGCGATCCGTCGCTGTGGTGGCCCCACGACCGCGGCGAGCAGTCCAGGTACGTCCTCAGGGCGAAGGTCGGCGACGACGAGCACTCGGTGACGACGGGACTCCGTACCGTTTCGTACGACGGTGGCCTGCGGGTCAACAGCGAAGACGTGCCGGTTCGCGGCGTGACGCTGCTGGACCCGACCGCGGAGGACGTCGAGCGGGCCGTCGACGCCAATGCAAATCTGGTTCGGGTACGGGCGCAGGGGACGCCGCCCGAAGTGGCCCGGGCCTGTGACGACCACGGCGTCCTGCTCTGGCAGGACCTCCCACTTTCGGGCCCCGGGTCGTTCGACACGGAGCGAGGGCAAGGTCTCGCAGCACGGCTCACTGCGACCTACGCACAGCATCCTAGTTTCACCGCGGTCGGCGTCCACGACGAGCCGGTGCCGTCGTACGCCAATGGGCTGGGATCGGGCTTTCTCGACCGACTTCGCTTTCGATGGCGTGCCTGGCGGGCTAGCTACGACGACGCGGATGCCGTATCGGTGGCGTCGGCCGTCGACTCCGTCCCGACGTTCCCAGTCGTCGGCCCCCCCGGAATCAACCCCGATGCGGTCACGTTGTACCCGGGGTGGCGGTACGGCGACACGGCCGACCTCCCGTGGCTCTGTTCCCAGTTCGACGTTGGGGATGCCGTCGCCGGCTTTGGCGCCGGTTCGCTAGGAACGCCGGACCCGAGCGACAGTCCTGGGTTCGATAGCGCCTGCCACGACCGCCACGTCGACGGTGGAGTCGAAGCATCGCAGACGTATCAGGCCGGCGTCGTCCGCGAGGTTGCCGAAACGCTCCGTCAACGCAACGCGCCGCTCATCGTCGTGGACAGCCTCCGAGATGTCGGTGACGCCGGCATGGGCCTGCTCGCCGAGGATGGTTCCGAGAAGGTGGTTTTCAGTGCTCTCGCCGACAGCTACGAGCCCACACAGGTGATGCTCTCGGATGCAACGCCCGGTGAGCGGGATATCGTTGTCCTCCACGACCGTCCAGAAAAAGCGGACCTCACCGTGGAATGGGACTGCAACGGGGATCGCGAACAGGCCGAGCACACTGTCGGTCCGTTTGCCCGCGTCACCGTCGACACGCTCACCCTTTCAGCCGGTGACGATGTGACGCTTGCAGCCACCGACGGCCAGACTGTCGTCAAGAACGAGTATCGTATTAGCGAGTAATACAGGTACGTGATATACCATGGAAACTCGATGCGATAGTGGCCGTCTCACCCCTGAAATATGGCGTGTGAGACGTTGACGCGGTATTCAATGCACCGGAATGTTTAAACAATATCCACCTCTATTTGTAGACACCAGAACGCTTCCGCGTTCAGGCAGTATCGCTTTCAGCCCAACATGAGAGGGAACCCTTGTTATTGGTGTCAGCCCCTCAGTAGTGGGCCGACTGTCTGTGCTGAAGCGGTGATGGCATAGAGGATTCAACAATGGCAGACTCGATAGACGAATCAAAGAACGTTACAGTAACCGAAGAGGATCTCGAAAACAAATCGAAAGGCGAGCTCATCAAACTCGCCGGCCAGCTCCGCGACCGACGAAACGAGCTGAACCAGATGGCGTCCGAGCGGGCCTCCGCTCGCGACGACCTGAACGCGAAGACTCGCGAGAAGGTCGACGAAGCGCAGGAACACCGCGAGAAGCGCGACGAGCTCAACGAGCAGGTCCAGGAACACAAAGACCAGCGTAACGAGCTCAATGCGGAAGCAAACGAGCTGTTCGACAAGGTCGACAACCTGAAAAACGACCTCGAACTCGATGAGGGGACGTCGGTCGAACAACTCAAAGAAGAGATCGAAGATCTCGAGTTCAAGCAACAGACCGAAGTGCTCTCCTCGGAAGACGAGAAAGAGCTCATCGAGAAGATCGAGACCAAACGCGAGAAGCTCCAGGAGAAACAGGAGAAGCTCGATCAGGGCGGCGACCTCGAAGAGCTCAAAGAGGAAGCGGAAGAGGTCCGCTCGGAAGCCTCAAAGCACCACCAGAAGGTCACGGAACTGGCCGACGAGGCCCAGAAGCACCACAACGAGATGATCGAGGCCTACCGCGAGGCCGACGAGATCCGTGACGAGGCCGACGAGAAGCACGAGGAGTTCGTGGATGCCCAGGAAGCGGCCGACCAGCACCACGAGGACTTCGTCCGCGTCCAGAAGCGGCTCCGCGAGCTCGACAAGAAGGAAGAAGAGCAGGAGCGCTCCCAGCGCGAGGAGAAGCAGGAAGCCGCTCGCGAGGAAGCCGAGGAGATTTATCAGAAGTTCAAGGAAGGCGAAACCCTCGACACCGAGGACCTGATGAAGCTCCAGAAGGCCGGCAAGCTGTAAGTCTGCAGGATTTTCTCTCTGTTTTCACTGACAATAGATGCATCACTCACTCGGCCTGCTCCAGCTCGGCTCACTCTCGCTCGTCCCGACAGCTCTCGGTGGGGTCCTGTTCGGCCTCGCACTCGCCGCGCCGCCGGGCCCGATGAACGCCGTTATCGCCGAGGAGAGCGCACTGCGGGGCTGGCGGGCTGGCTTCTTTGCCGGCCTCGGCGCGATGACTGCCGACGCCTGTTTTCTCGTGCTCGCCGTGCTCGGTGCCGCCACAGTCATCACCGAGACGCCGGGCGTTCAACGCGTGATGGTCGGCGCCGGCGGGCTCCTGATGCTCTGGTTCGCGTACGGCGCAGTTCAGGAAGCCAATACGGTCGTGACCGAGGGGGACTCGTCAGTCACTGCCGGGGATAGCCGTGGCTTTCGCAAGGCCCTCGTCTTGGCGCTGACAAATCCCTATCAGGTCATCTTCTGGCTCACCGTCGGCATCGGCCTCCTCGAACCCGGTGTGGTTGACGTGTCGTCGTACGTGCCTGTGGTCGGGACTGACACGCTAACGATACAAACCGGTCATCCGGTGCTGTTAGGAGGGTTTTTCGGCGGGATCGGCCTCTGGATTACGGGATTTCCGGCGGCGATTGTCGCCGCGAGAACGCGTATCGAGCGGCTCGCGCCGCTAATCGCGTGGGTTAGCGCCGCTGTTCTCGCCGGGACTGGCGTTCTGTTCCTGCTGCGGGCGCTATGAGTCGCCCATCCCGGTCGCTACGTCGTCGAGGTCGTCTTTGACGGCCATGTCGGCGACTTCCATCGTTAGCCACTCCTGGAACCAGCGGGTCCGCTTGAGCCGCTGATGGACGATGGACTCGGCGGTGTCGCTCTGGACACGCTCGCGCGCGTCTTCGCCGCGCTCGATAACACGGTCGACCATCTCGGCCGCATCCATGTGCGTCCGGGATTCATAGCCCATACGCAGCAACATCAGGGCGGTCCCGTTCGCGCCGACCTTGTCTAGGATATCCGCTTCGATGAGACACTGCACTTCCAGGGGTAGATCGTCCAGCGGCCCCTGATACGAGTGGGCATCGACGGCGGCGCAGACCTGCTCGATAAATGATTCGGGGTAGTCACCGTGTGCCCGCAGATACTCGCGTGCGATCCGCGCGCCGGCTTCCGCGTGGAGATCCTGTTCGGCTTCCAGTTTCGCGATGTCGTGAAACAAGGCTGCCACGCGAGTCACGTCCACGTTCGCCCCTTCCTTGTGGGCGATTTTTGTCGCGATGTCGACGACGTTGAGGATGTGGTTGAAGCGATACTCAGCGGAGTGCCACGGGTACCAGCGCATGCGACCGCCTTCTTCTTCGTTTTCGACGCTCGCCGCGAGGTAGTCGTGGACGAACTCCTTCATTTCCTCGAACGCGTCGGCTGAGACAGGTGACTCCCTAATCTCGACGCCCACAGCACCACCTCCGGAGACGGATTTCGATATTCATCTTACACATATAGACGTACGTTCGACTCTTTAGCGTTACGACAGGGAGAACGGCTGCCACACCCGGCGTTTCTGGATACAAACAGCGTCGCAAAACCGGTCTTCGGAGCCAGTGTCCGAGCGGCGGACAGCCGCCATCACTGTCCCCGATTCCATGTCAGGCGAGGTCTCTGTCGGGCGACAGCCGCAGCTGGTTCTCAGCGGCTGGGAACATTAGTCCGGCTTTTTACAGCTAATAGATAAATCGGTACATATGCCTCTCCAGCCACTCCACACGCCCGTCGGCGATGTGTCGATCGTGACCCACGCGGCGAACGAACATGCGATGACTGACGTCCTCGTTGGCGTCGGTATTGCCCTGTGTCTGTTCGGACTGTACTACAAGCTGATACTGGTCCCAGCGAACAGGCAGGAATCGTCACAGCGCAGGGGAGGGCAGTCGCCGCCGTAATTATAGGTAGGCGGCGTCCCAGCGCATCGGCTTGCGAACGTTCCCGCAGTTGTCACATTCGATGCGACCCATCGAGTCCATCGCGTTCGCCAGTGTCTCACAGTTACTGCAGAAGTACCCGTAGCGGTCGCTGCCCCCTTCTGTGACGTGGACCACGTGGAACGGCGCCATCGACCCGGACTCGTGGTTGTTGTGATCGACGTAGACTGTCCGGCCGTCGTCGGTTATCCGTTCGCGGCCAAGTTCGTCGGCGTCGGTGTAGAGGTTCTCGACATAGGTCCGTCCGGCGATGTCGACTTCACCCGTGCCGGCGCGCTCGAAACCGCGGTCCTCGTAGAAGCTGTTCCCTTCGACGTTGTCGGCCAACACGCGCCCTTGGAGTGTCTCAGCACCCCGGTCATGGAGTTCCCCGTGGGTCTCGTCGAACAACGCTGACCCGATCCCTTCGCCGCGGTATGCCGGGTCGACGTGCAGCCAGAGAATCGTCCCGATACTATCTCCTGATAGAACACTCTCGGAGAGGCCGACCACCTGCCCATCCTGCTCGCCGACGAGAATCAACCGATTACTCTCATCGTCGAGCACTTCCTCGATGCGCTCTTCGTCGTACCACTCCTCGATCGCGCTCGTAATCGCCTTCGGTCCCAGCGAATACGACGCCTCCAACGAGCGACGCGCCACGTCACGGATAGCCGGCCGGTCCGACGACACTGCCTCTCTGATTTTCATATGCCACTAGTTGGCACGGAACATCATAAATCTACAGTTCGATGTCAGAATTTGGGACACTCGTTAGGCTATTCATACAGGGACACTGCGAATTGTGGCCTCAGCCGGCTTGTGACTGACTCCTGTCCACTCGCTGTCGCGTCGTACCGGAATGCGGGCGCTGTTCGACTTCAGGTCGTGTACAGTCCGAGCGGAGTCGAACCGCCGTCACTTCGCTCCACTCGTGACGTGCTTCGAATCAGCTGCACATTTGTCGCTCTTGAAGTTATTTGCGACAAAAGTAGTCCCGGGCGGATTCGAACCGCGGTCGTTCCACGTTGCTCCACTCCCTGTTTCGAATCCACCTGCCGCTATTCGTCTTCACACTGTTCGGGCAGAATAGTCCCGGGCGGATTCGAACCGCCGTCAAGGGCTCCAAAGGCCCTTATGATTGGCCACTACACCACGGGACTGCACTCACTTTGTTCGCTTGACCCGTGAGAGTCGCAATTCCTTCGGAATTGCTCACCACCACGGGACTGCACTTACTGTATTCGGAATAATCGACGGAACGCACTTGAACGCTTCGAGAGCGGGCGGTCAGTCGCTGGTGACTTCGGCCTCGACTTCGAGCAGGCCACAGACATCGCCCTCGGGGTCGAAACAGTCCGGACACTGCGGTTCGCGGTCGATGATCGTATCGAGGCGATCAGCGACCGTTTCGTCGATGACACCCTCCAGTTGTTTTGCCTCGGCCCGGAACTCCTCGACCTCGAGCACTTCGATGAGGAACCGCTCGATAATGCAGTAGTTCTGGAGCGCCTCGCGAGCCTGTGCGATCCCGTCGTCGGTGAGGTCGACGCCCTTGTACTTCTCGTGGTTCAGCAGCCCTCGGTTTTCGAGTTTGCCAATCATCTCGTTGGCGCTAGCCGGGCTGACATCGAGCATATCGGCCACGTCGCCGGTGGATGCCGGACCGTCTTCTTGCTGTTGCGTGAGATAGATTGCTTTCAGATATTGGGCCTGCGTGTTCATTGGTAGTCCTCCATCAGGTCGGTCACGTCTTCGACACCCTCCGCCTCGTCCTCGCGGATATCCGACAGCACGGCCAGCAGCCGCTCGCGGTCGATGGTAAATGTCACGTCCGACGCCTCGATCGCGTCGATGAGGTCGTCATAGAACTTGTACGCCGTCTCCTCGTTACAGAGCTGGTCGTACAGCACGCCGTCGAAGTCCTCGTCGGCTTCGTACTGGGCCTCGACCAGCATCTCGATCTCCTCGAAGGGGACGGTGTCCGCTTCGAGGTCGTCAATGAGCGCCTCCAGTTGCCGGCGGTGCTCGGCGGACTCGGTCTCGGCGTGTTCGAGGAGATCGAGTACAGCCTGTTCATGTTTTTCACCCGTTTCCTCGGCGTGCTTGGCCGACCGTGCCTCGACGACCTCTTCCAAGACGATACCGATCTGTAGCAGCCGGGCGAGCTGATGGTCGGACGCCACCGGCTGTGTGAGACTCACGGCAACACCCCCAATCGGCGCTGTGCTGCAGTCATACACGTAGTTCGGGGAGGGCTGGACTTAAGCGGTTCCCTGTCGTCGGGCCCATTCCCTGTCGGTCCCGTGGCTGCGTCGCCCCGAAGGCTCCCCCCAATGTGATTCAACGGAGAGGCTGAAACTCTCGGCCGCTGTCGCGACCGCCCGACTCGAGTTGTGGGCCGGTGACCACCCGAAACTACCAGAGGCTGGGACTCGATAGCACACACGACCGATGGTAGAACGTGGCTGGCACGAGGACGCGGTCATCTACACACTGGACGTAAAGACGTTCAACGACAGCGACGGCGACGGCTGGGGCGATTTCCAGGGCCTCATCGAGAAGCTCGACTACATTGAGGACCTCGGCGTCACCTGCCTCTGGCTCCGCCCGTTCTATCCGAGTCCGCTCCGGGACAACGGCTACGACGTCGCCGACTACTACAGCGTCCACGATCGGATGGGGACGCCGGCGGACTTCCGGGAACTCACCGACCGGGCCCACGACCGCGGCATCCGCGTCCTCACCGACCTCGTGTTCAACCACACGTCGACCGACCACGGGTGGTTCCAGCGCGCCCGCGAAGACCCCGATTCGAAGTACCACGACTACTACCTGTGGACCAGCCACGTAGACGACGCCTACCAGACCAGCAACATCTTCCCCGACCGCGAGGACGGTGTCTGGAGCTACGACGAGGTCGCCGATAAGCACTACTTCCACCAGTTCTACCACCACCAGCCGGATCTCAACGTCTCCAACCCCGCCGTCCGCGACGAAATCCACGACGTGATGCGCTTCTGGCTGGATCAGGGAGCCGACGGCTTCCGGATCGACGCCGCCCACCCGATGCTCCTACCCAAGGGCCACAACGGGACGACCGAGGGCATCGGGCTGTTCAAGGAATTAAAACGCGTCGTCACGGCGGCGAAGGACCACGCCGTACTCATCGCCGAGGCTGACGACCAGCCCGAACACCTCGATTACTACTTCGGCGACGGCGAGGCGTTCGACCTCATGTTCAACTTCGTCCTGAACGCCCACATGGTGTACGGTGTCGGCGTCAGAGACGCCTGGCCGCTCCACCGCGCGAACGAGGTCCTGCCGGATATCTCCGGCGCCGGCCAGTGGGCGAACTTCCTGCGCAACCACGACGAATGGAACCTCCTGAAACTCCCTCAGGAGGCTCTGGAACACGCCCGGGAGTACTTCGGCCCCGGCGACGGCTCCTCGTGGATTTTCGGCCGTGGCCACCGGCTCCGGCTGGCGGACCTCTTCGGCCACGACCACGACCGGATTGCGATGGCACACAGCCTTCTCTTTGCCTATCCGGGGACGCCGGTCGTCCTCTCCGGAGACGAGATCGGCATGGGCTCGGACCTGTGGCTCGACGAACGGGAGTCAGTCCGGACGCCGATGCAGTGGGACGACAGCGAGAACGGCGGCTTCTCGACGGCCGGCCGCGAGGACTGCTACAACCCGCTGGTCGTCGGCACAGAGTACAGCTTCGAGCACATCAACGTCGCCGACCAGCAGAGCGATCCCGACTCGCTGCTGTCGCGCATCCAGCACATCATCGCGGCCCGCAAGCGGAGTCCCGAACTCAGTGACGGCGACCTCCATCTGGCCGAATCGGGCCACAAGGACGTCCTCGTTCACCGCGTCGACACCGACGACACCGCGTTCATCTTTGCCCACAATTTCGCCGACGAGTACCGTGAATCCGTCCTCCAGTGGGAGGTCCCCGACGCCGACACATCAAAACAACTCGGTGACGGCGGCTACCACATCGAGGACGACGGCGTCACCTTCCTGCTGGACCCGTGTGACTACGTCTGGCTTCGCGGCGACAAGAGCGACTGGGACTGAGAATAGCGGCTGCGGCCGTTTGGTCGGTTCTCGATAGCGTCTAGAATCAGTGTTTCGCGGCGAGGACTTCGATTTCGTCGATCTCTGGTCCCTCTACGAACAGTTCGTCGGCCCGGTCCATCAGTTCGGCCGCGATCTCGCCGTCGAGGTGTGCCTGCCGACCGTCCTCGTCCGGGAACGTATCAAAGATGCCGAAGGTCGTCTCGTCGAGTCGGAGCGCAAACCACGTCGTTGTCTGCTCTTCGGCCTCGGCTTGCGGGAGTGCGGATTCGAGGAACTCGGCGACTTCCTCGGTCTTGTCCGGTTTCGCTTCGAACCGTGCCTGGAGCGCGTAGTTGGATTCGCTCATCGCGTTTGAAACGTGTGGCCGAACAGGAATAAGCGCGAACCCTAATGGCCCGGGGACGGTCCACAGTCGCTATCCGGTAGGGAGTGACTAAGCCGGTAGTAAGAAGCGGACGATCGAAAAGACCGCGAAGGGGGCAGTTACTCCCGAAGACGCTCGTAGATGAGCTGGTCGAGGTCCTCGCGGAGTTCGTCGACCTCCACCTCTTCGAGTACCGGGACGAAGAACCCTTCGACGAGCATATTCTTCGCGCTCTCGGGGTCGACACCGCGAGAGGTCATGTAGAACATGTCCTCTTGATCGACCTGCCCGACCGTCGCGGAGTGGGAGGCTTCGGTGTCGTGGTTGTTGATGATGAGCTTCGGCGACGCGTCGGCCTCGGAATCGTCGGAGAGCATGAGCGTGTTCTCACGCTGGTAGGACGACGTGTCCCAGGCCTCGCGGCCGACGTCCTGAACGCCCTCGTACACCGAGCGGGCGTCGTCGTCGAGGACACCGCGGGTGACGAGGTCGGCGATGGTGTGTTCGGCCTCGTGCCAGACACGCGACGCGATGTCGAAGTGCTGGTCTTCGTGGCCGAAGAATGCACCCAGAATCTGTGACTCGGAGGAGTCACCTAGCAGTCGCGTCTCGACGTTGGACTTGGTCAGGCGGGAGCCGATGTTGCCGTCGATCCAGTTGACCGTGGCGTAGGTGTCGGCGTGGCCGCGCTTGACCTGGAAGTTGTAGGTCTCCTCCGAGAGGTTCTGGAGCGCGCCGTACTGGACGTAGGCGTTTTCCTCGGCGACGACCTCGACGATCCCGGAGTAGTACTGATCGGCATCGGTCGTTTCGCCGGTTCCCTGGCGTTCCAGAATCGTGACCGAGGAGGACTCCTCAGCGAGGACGAGCGTGTAGTTGAACAGCGACTGGCTGTTCATCGTCGTCCGGATCTTCACGTCCTCGGCGTCGACGCCCTCGGGGACGTAAACGACGGTCCCGGCGGAGAACAGAGCCGTCGACAGCGCGGTGAGGTAGTCCCGCTGGGGGTCGACGATGCTGCCGAAGTGTTCCTTGACGAGGTCCGCGTGCTCGTCGAGCGCCTCGCTCCAGGACAGCACCTCGACGCCCTCGGCGTCGATACGGTCCTTGTCCTGTGCGTAGTCGAGCGGGTCGACCAGCGACTCGTAGTCGAGCGCGTCGAGGTTCGTCCAGGTGCGACCCGGCGTCCGGATGACATCCGGCATGTCCAGCTCGTCGAGCGCCGCGAGCGCGTCCTTTCGCGTCTCGAGCAGCCACTCGGGCTCGCCGAGGTCGTCTGAAATCTGTTCCACCTGAGTCTCTGTGAGATTGGCGTGTACCTGCGTACTCATGGTTATCCGAGCGACCCCTCCATCTCAAGCTCAATGAGGCGGTTCAGCTCAACGGCGTACTCAATCGGCAGTTCCTCCGTGATCGGCTCGATGAAGCCGGCGACAATCATCTGCTTGGCGTCGTCGTCGTCCAGTCCGCGGGACTGGAGGTAGAAGACGTCCTCGTCGCCGATCTTACCGACGGTCGCCTCGTGGGCAACGTCGACCTTGGACTCCTGAATCTCCATGTACGGCATTGTGTCCGACGTGGACTCGTTGTCGAACATCAGCGCGTCACACTCGACGGAAGTCGAGGAGTCCTCGGCACCGTCGGCGATGTGGACGAGACCACGGTAGTTCGTACGGCCGCCGTCCTTGCTGATGGACTTGGACTCGATGGTGGACTTCGTCTCGGGGGCGTTGTGGTAGACCTTCGCGCCCGTGTCGATGTCCTGGCCCTCGCCGGCGAAGGCGATGGTGATGTGGTTGTCCGTCGCGCCGGGACCCTTGAGAACGGTGGAGGGGTACAGCATCGTGGCCTTCGAGCCCATGCTGCCCGAAACCCACTCCATCGTGCCGTCGGCCTCGCAGATGGCGCGCTTGGTGTTGAGGTTGTACGTGTTCTTCGACCAGTTCTGGACGGTCGAGTACTGAACGTGGGCGTTCTCCTTGACGAACACTTCCACGCCGCCGGAGTGAAGATTGAACTCGGAGTACTTCGGGGCGGAACAGCCCTCGATGTAGTGGACTTCGGAGTTCTCCTCGGCGATGATGAGCGTGTGCTCGAACTGGCCCATGCCGTCGGAGTTCATGCGGAAGTACGCCTGCACGGGCATGTCAACCGTGGTGTCCTCGGGGACGTAAACGAACGACCCGCCGGACCAGATAGCGCCGTGTAGCGCCGCGAACTTGTTGTCGCTCGGCGGCACGGCCTTGGTCATGAAGTACTCTTTGAGGATGTCTTCGTGTTCCTGGACAGCCTTGTCCATGTCACAGAAGATGACACCCTTGTCTTCCCAGCGCTCCTGCATGTTCTGGTAGACAATCTCGGACTCGTACTGCGCGCCGACGCCCGAGAGGGCATTCTTTTCGGCTTCCGGGATGCCGAGCTTGTCGAAAGTGTCCTGAATCTCCTCGGGGAGGTCGTTCCAGTCGTCAACCCCGCCGCGGGTCTCGATATCGGGACGGATGTACGGGACGATCTCGTCGACGTCGACCTCGGAGAGGTCGGGCGCGCCCGGCCAGCCGTCCGGCATCGGCATTTCGTGGAACTGCTCGAGTGCGCGCAGACGGCGTTCGAGCATCCATTCGGGCTCGTCCTTGTCTTCGGAGATGACCCGGATGGTCTCCTCCGTAAGGCCCTTCTCGGCTTCGAAGGCGGACTTCTCCTCCTTCTTGAACTCGAAGCGCTTCTCGGTGTCGGTCTCTTTGAGGTGGTCTTGATCTGAGCTCATAGTGTGTGTAGTGTTATCGCTGTGTACGGAAGGGCGTTACGCGGCCTCGTAGGCTTCCTCTCGGACCCAGTCGTACCCTTCGTCTTCGAGCTTTTCGGCGAGTTCTGCGCCACCGGAGGTGGCAATCTGGCCGTCAAGCATCACGTGGACGTGGTCGGGTTCGACGTAGTCGAGGATGCGCTGGTAGTGGGTGATCTGAAGGATACCCGCGCCCTGCTCGTCGCGGAGCGCGTTGATCCCGTTGGAGACGTCCTGCAGTCGGTCGATGTCCAGCCCGGAGTCGATCTCGTCGAGCACGGCAACGGAGGGCTCGAGGATCGCGGCCTGGAGGACTTCGTTCTGCTTCTTCTCGCCGCCCGAGAAGCCAGCGTTGAGATACCGGGACGCGAACTTCTCGTCCATGTCCAGTTGCTCCATCTTCTCCTGAAGGATTTCCTGGAACTCGGCGACGCCGATTTCGCCCTCTTCGACGTTGCCCTCCATCGGGGAGGTGTCGTAGCCGGCGGCGTCCTCGTTGGTGTCGCCACCCTCTGCGTCGGCTTCGTCTTCCTCGTCGTCGTCCTCGAAGAGCTCTTCGCGTTCTTCGAGCTTGGCGTTGAGCGCGGTGCGGAGGAAGTTCACCATTGTGACGCCCTCGATCTCGGCCGGGTACTGGAAGCCGAGGAAGATGCCGAGCGCAGCGCGCTCGTTCGGTTCGAGGTCGAGGAGGTTCCAGGTTCGGAGATCCTCCGGGATCTCTTCGTCACCGAACTCGTCCTCTTCGAGGTGGATGAGTACTTCGCCGTCGGTTACCTCGTAGGCGGGGTGGCCGGCGATGATCTTCGCCGTCGTCGACTTGCCCGAGCCGTTGGGACCCATCAGCGCGTGGATCTCGCCGGACTCGACTTCGAGGTCGACACCGCGGAGAATCGTCTCACCGTCCTCTTCTGCGACTTCTGCGTGGAGATTGTTGATTTCGAGTTGAGCCATAGGTATCTCTTAGGTCAACCGAAAGAAGGTACGTTTCACCCATGAAGCTTTCGCATTGCCGTGAACTCAACTTCTGTATATAGAAACAATATTTCTTGCAGCAGTAACCACCTGCTTTCTGTGGGTTACATGAAGCTCCCGAGTCCCGTCTGTTCCTGCCCGGACTTGACCTCCTCCCAAGAGATATCCATTGCCTCCAGAATGCGGGCAATCGGCCCTTTCAGCGTCTTATCCAGCATCTTGTCCCAGTCGATCTCGAACTCCTCGGGAATCTGGTCCGCGTACTCGAAACAGATCACATCGGGGTCCCGCCGGAACTCGCCGTACAGCGGGTCCCGCTGGGGGTCCAGCCCTTCTTCTTTCTCGATGCGCTGGAAGAAGTCCGAGTGGACCCGGTCGAGATACAGTCGCTTCGGCTTTGAGCCGCTCTGGAAGTTCGTCCCCAGCAGGAGGTTGGCGTACTTCGCGCCCCGAACCTGCGCGGTGTCGGTGTCGTAGTTATCGAGTTTCTTCCCGATGCCGCCGGGAATGCCAACGTCGTCGTAGTTGACGTTGCCGTCCTGATAGTCCTCGATGACGTCGCTGACGTACTGCTTGATCGACTCGGCGTCCTCGCCGCGGACGATGCGGTCGATGACCTCCTTCTGGACCCGCTTCGTGATCGGCGCGATATCGGACCGCTGGTATTCGAACCCGGTGATGTCGATGTCGTCGACGTGTTTGCCCTCTTTCCAGACAATGTTGCCCGCGTAGCGCTTCTTCTTGCCCGCCTGGAAGAACCGCCGATAGAGCTTTTCGAACTCTATCTGGAACCGGTGCTCACTCGCGTTGAGCCGCTCCATCGCGAACTCGTCGTAGGAGTCGTTGATCGTCTCCTCCAGCTCGAATCCCTTCTGGATGGTCGCGGCGACGAGTTCGAGTTCATCGTCACCCATCCTCGGGTGTTTCTCGCGCATCTCGTCGGTGACTGCCGCGTCGTCGTCGACATCCTCCGGGCCGATATCTCCGAGCTGGAGCATGACGGAGTCGGTGTCACCGTAGACGACCTCGTACCCTTCGTTCGCGACGACTTCGTCAGTGTAGTCGATGACCTCCCGACCGGTGGCGGTGACCGCCGCGCCCATCTCCTTGTCGTAGAGCCGGAAGCGGTCCCATCCAAGAACGCCGTACAGACTGTTCATTATCACCTTCACTGCCGCTTGCTGACGATCAAAGCGCTCGTACTCCGGATTATCGGGGTCGAAGCTGTTTCGCTGTGCCTTCTTCTCCTCGCGCTCTGAGAGGAGTTCGTCGACCATCTCCCGGATGACGCCGTCCGGTTCCTTTCGGAAGTGGGTGCCGTTGGGCGCGCGGTATGTGTCGCCGTCGTAGATCTCCGGATCGACTTTCGTCTCCGGACTGGCGTTGGTCGTCACCATGCACATCGGGTACAGCGACTTCAGGTCCAGCACGGTGACGTTCTCCCGGACGCCCGTGATGGGGTCGAACACTGCGCCACCCTCGTAGTCCTCGCTCTCTTGCTGGCCCTTCGAGGGGAGCGCGAACTCGCCGTGGAGCTTGTGGAGGACGTACATGTCGACGGCGTCGCCGGGGGTCGTCGCGTCTTCGAGCTTGCACCCGACGAAAGTGCGGACCTCGTCCCAAAAGTCGATGATGTCCTGTTCGCGGTCGAGTTCGACACAGAGCTCCACGTCCCGGAGGTTGTACTCAAGCAACTGCTCGGGGTCCTGTTCCCAGAGGTCGCCGATGTCGCCGGTGTAGCGCTCCTTGCCGACGCCGAGTTCCTGCTCGCCGACAGCATCGAGCCGATAGGATTCGAGTTCGGTGAACTGCGTTCGCTTGTAGGCATAGAGGAGGTCGAAGACGACACGGCCTTTGATATCGGGGCCGCCCCAGCCTGAGCGCCAGACCTCGTCGACCCGTGAGAGGCGGTCGATCTGCAGGTCGAAGTCGTGGTTGTAGCTCTGGAGTTCCTCCAGGCGGTCGAGGAAGTACGGCGCGTCGAAGTCGTCGAAGTTCCAGCCGGTCAGCACGTCCGGGTCGGTGTCGACGATGTAGTCGACGAACGCCTCCAGCATGGCCTCCTCCTCGTCGAAGACGCGCACATCGGCCTCGAAGTCCTCCCGAATCGGGTCGTAGCCGGCCAGTGCCTCGGGGCCGTTGATGCCGTCGGGGGACTCATACAGCCAGACGACGTACTCGTCGCGGTAGGAGTCGTGGGAGGTGAGACAGATTATCGGCTCCTCGCCGTCCTCGGGGAAGCCATGGCGGTCGTCGACCTCGATGTCGAAGGTGTTGACTCGCGGGTCGGCGTGGGCCTCGACCGGCCGAACCTCCTCGTGATGGACCTTCAGACTCCCATCGTCGAGTTCGCGGGCAGGGACGCGAACGCCACTCGTGATGTCCTTGTCGATGAGCAGGCGGTTGGGAAAGAGGATGTCTGCCTCGTAGTGGTCGAAGTCGTCACGGATCTGTCCCACGTCGCGCGGCGTCTGGCCGAATATCTTCGTCAGGCGCTCGCCGCGAATCGATTCGTAGGGTTCGCCGTCCCCGTCGGCTTCTTCCCACCCGCTGATGCTGTCGTACTGGCGGAGTTCGTCCTCGGTGACGCTGTCGGTCGGTGCGTAGAAGTAGGGTTTGAAATCGAAGACGCGCGCATGGACCGGCTCGTTGTCGTCGGTGCGTCCGAAGACGTGGACGACTGGGAACTCGTCGTCGCCCTGCCCCTCGATTGTGTAGTCGACCTGTGTCACCACGAACTCGACGGTCTCTTCGACCGGCGGGAACTGGCGCTCGTCGATGTCGACGACGCTCGTGTCCCCGCTATCGCTCCCACCGTTGCCCGCGATGGCCGCCGCTTCGTCGGCGACCGGGCGGTCCTCCTCCGCGTCTTGCTCGAAGTCCCCCAGCGTGCCCTGGGTCCCGTCACTCATTCTTAGCCGTGTTTCGAGATGCCGCATAAAAACACCGACGGTCGACGGGGTATTGCCACAGGCAGAAAGTATATGCCATCGAGTAACATACCCAAGTTTGACGGCCAATGTCGCACCACGCATCCCCCCACGGCGAGGCGGATAGGTCCGAAGAACTGCGGTCGGAGCCGGCGCTCCCGGACGCCATCCAGACGACCGAGACCTACGAGACCGAGGAGGGGACAGTGTTTTACGATGCCGAGAACCCGCTCGCGTGGTTACAGACCGATACGGCGCTTACCTTACAGGAGATCGCCTGACAGGAAGTACTTTTAGCGTCCACACGTCGTAGCTAGTGTGATGGATATCCCCGGCGAGGACGACCCGAACGAGAGCGGCGGCGTCCTCTCGGAAAAGAGCGAGTATGAACCCGAAGAGTTCGACCCGGAGAGTCTCGGGCCGGACGTGCCATCGCCGTCGGACGGCGCTTACGACGGCGACGCCACGGGACTGTTCGTCAAGCTCGTCATCGTCTTCAACGTCGCGCTGCTGGCGCTCTCGCTCGGCCCGATGCTGGCCTACTTCGAGGGACAGGTCGACCTCGGGATTCGGATCTTCCTCGTCGGCGTCATCGCCTTCGGCTACGGAACGTTCCGGTACGTCCAGTTCGAACGCGAACGTAAGTCGGACGACGAGGACAAAACAGCCGAGACAACAGAGGTCCAGTCCGACGGCGCGGAGTCAGGCGACCACAACGGCTAACCGGCCCGGTCGGCTACGAACGGCCATATGCGTACTGTGCGGGACGACGACGGCACGCGGTACTTACTACTGAAGGAGTCCACCGAGTCAAGTCTGGTCAGGGACCCTGAAACCGGCGAACAGCAACACGTCCCGAACGCCGACCTCGAACCTGTAGATGGCGAATCGCCGCTGGCCACGGCCGCCGAAGGCGTTCCCGACACCGCTCGCCAGGTCATTACAGCGACCCACGATGAGCGCGCGCTTGGCCTGCTCGTGGAACTCGACGAGCGCGGGCCGCTCTCCGTGGCGGAGTTGCTCTCAGCCTACGACCTCTGTGAGAGCGACCTGCACGGCCTGCTGGCCGAGTTCCGCGCCGCCGGCCTGCTCGCCGAGGCGACGGTCCACGGCCAGCGAGGCTACGACACGACGGAAACGGCCAGCGATGGGCTGGCGCATCTCCGCGACTGAGGGCTGTCCAGCGTCGTGACTGCGGTCAGGCCAGTTCCGCGACCGTCGCTTCGACCTGCTCAACCCGAGAGCGGTTGGTCGTGGCGTCTTTCTCGACACGGACGAGGTCGTCCGCCGCACCGACCAGTTCCTCGTCGTGGCTGACCACGAGAATCTGCTCGACGCCGACCTCGTCTCGCATATACTCCACGAGGTCGAGTAGTTGCGTGACGTGCCCCGAATCGAGGAACACCGTCGGTTCATCGAGGATGAGCGGCGGCATCGGCGCGGCTCCCTCGATGCCCTCCGCGAGCAGCCGGTAGATGGCACACCGCAGGCTAAGGTTGAACAGCGCCCGTTCACCGCCGGAGAGCTGTTCGGGCTCCAGCGGTTCGCCATCCTTCTGGTACACTGTCAGCTGATACTGCCCGTCAAGTTCGATGTGGGAATAGGAGTCGTTCTGATACACCAGATCAAACGTCTGATTAAGCATGCGTTCGAGCGTCTCGACGTTGCGCTGGCGCAGTTCCGCCCGAAGCGTCCCGTACATCTCCTGTAGCTCCTCGGTTTCCTCGTACAGCGTTTCGAGTTTCTCCAGAGTCGCTTCGAGGTCCTCGCGCCGGTCCCGCAGTGACTCCAGTTCCTCGATCTCGTTCGTGACGCCGCCGATGGCGTTTTGCAGTTCGTCGCGCTTTTCGCGTTTCTCCGCCAGCGCCGCCTTGGCCTGCTCGATGTACTTTTCCGCGCGCTGCTTCTCGTTACGGGCTTCGTCGATTCGCTCCTCGTCGAACGACTCCGCGAGATCCTGCTTGCGCTCGCGTTTCTCCGCTAGCTGTTCGCGGCGCTGGTCGTTCAGTTCGGCCTGTTGCGTGCGCTTCTCGCGCAGGCGTTTGATATCGTCGTCGCAGTCGTCGATCTTCGCAAGCAGGTCTTCGACCCGATCTAAGCGCTCAATCGACTGCTTGACCTGCTGGCGCTCCTGATTGCACTCGGCGACGACCGAGCGGCATTCCTCGGCCTGCTCGCGGGCTTCGGCAGCTTTCTCGCGCTTCGTCTCGGCCTCGGACTCGTGTTTCGCTGCTTCCTCGCGGAGCGTCTCGATGCGCTCCTGGTCCGCGTCTAGCCCGTCTTCTTTCTCCTCGACCAGTTGCACGATGTTCGAGCGGTTGTTCTCCAGCGTCGCCAGTTCGTCCGCGGTCTGGACCAAGTCTGTCGCCGATTCGTGTTCTGCCTGCAGGTTCGACACGTCCTCACGGGCGTCCGCGAGCGTCGCCTCCAGCTCCGAAATCCGCTCGCGGTCGTCCTCGATGGAGTCGACGTGTGGCGACTCGGCCACGTCCTGTCCGCACTCGGGGCACTTTCCGGCCTCCAGCAGCGCCTCCGCCTCGGCCAGCGCATCGCGCTCGCTCTCCAGTTTCGTCTCCAGTTCGGTCACCCGTTGTCGGGCGTCTTCGAGGTCACTGGCGACGGATTCTTTGTGCGACCGTGCGCTGTCACGGTCGGTCGGCTCGTCCTCGAACCTGGCTTCGAGATCGGCGATCTGGTCGTCGATATCGCTGATCTGCTCCCGGCGCTCGGAGATGGTCTCCCGCGCTGCTTCGATGTCTGTTTCCAGTTCGTCGGCTTCCCCGCGCTTGTCCTCGGCTCGGGATTCGAGGTCCGCGGCGCTCTCGGCTAGCGCATCGGCGGTGCTGCTGTGTTCCTTCGCGTCGACCCGCTGGTCCTCAATGCGGCTCTGCAGTTCGTCGTCGCGGGACTGCAGTTCGTCGAGTCGCGCATCGACGGTTTCCGGGTCCGGCTCCGAACGGTCTAGGTCGGTTTCAGCGACGGTTTCCGAGAGGTCCTTCCGCAGCGACTCTCGCTGGTCCTGCAAGTCGCTGATTTGCTCTTTGAGGTCGGTTCGTTCCGTCTCCGTCTCTGTGATGGTCGTCTCCAGTTCCTCGATGTCGGTTTTGAGGGTCGACAGTTCGTCGCGTTTCTCCTCGTACTCTTCGAGGACCGACTCGGCCTGCGTGAGCGTCTCCTCGGCGGTAGCCTTCTGATCCTCGATGTGTTCGATCTCGTCCTGCAGTTCTGACTCCTTTGTTTCGAGGCCGTTCAGGCGTTCGTGGAGGTCCTTCGCCTCTTTTTCCTGTATCTGTTCGTCGAGTTGTGAGAGTGCTCCCTGCTTGTCGTCACGCACGCGACCGACCCCGACGCGGGCGTCGCTGGCCCGCTCACGGTACTCCTCCAGTTTCCCCAGTTGCAGGAGGTCGTCAAGCATGTCCTGTCGGTCGCCGGGGGAGGCGTTGATGAGTTTGTTCACCTCGCCCTGGCGGACGTAGGCGCAGTTGACGAACGCCTCGCTGTCCATCCGCAAGAGCTCCGTAATCCGCCGGCGCACGTCGCGCGCCCCCTCGTAGTTTCCGTCGGGTGTCTCCAGCACACACTTAGCTGTCGTCGGTTGTGCTCCAGTCGCACGGACCCGGCGCGTGAGGTGGTAGTCGCCGCCGGCGTGGGAGAACCACAGTTCGACAGTACAGTCGTCGGCTCCGATGGTAACCACGTCGCCGAGATTCTCGTCCAGCGCTTTCGAGCCGTATAGTGCGAAGAAACAGGCCTCAAGCAGGGACGACTTCCCGCTCCCGTTGAGTCCGTGGATAACGGTCACACCGTTGTCCAGTCGCAGGTCGGCATCGTCGTAGCACTTGAAATTGGATAGCTTGACGCGTTGGAATTTCATTGTTGACCCTCCATTACAGGAACTCCTCGACGCTCGCCTGACCGTCGTCATCGGTCCCGTCGACCGGTGCCGTGTCGTCGGCATCATCCTCGTTTACGCTCGCGGTGTCGGGCGCTTCATCACTCGCAGCCGTTTCTGTGTCGGCTGCGAGGGCATCCGAATCCTCACTGAGCAGTTCACGCACGTGCCGTTCGACCTCGTCTTTGACGTTCGCGTCGGCGACCTTCGAGGCGCGGATCGTCTCGTCAATGTCGTGAGCGGCCTCGCTCAATCCGAGGTCGCGGACGCGCTCGGTGACAGCGTCGTCCGGGTCGGCGAAGCTGATATCGGTTTCTCGCTCCTCGGCCGTGATTTCCCGGTGGTCAGTGACGCGAGCCACGAGCGCCCCCCGATCGAGCGCGAACGATTCGACGCTGGCCGGGGTGACCGGGTCGCCGTCGCCGCTGATAGAGACGATGACGACGGCATCCTCTAGGTCGTGCTGGCCGACGCGGCTCCGGACCCGTTCGACGCCTTCCTCTGGCCCGAGGTCCACGTCGACGAAGACGAACTCGCGGGTGTCGAGGCCGCGGCGGGTGATCCGGACCTCGTCGTCGAAGGTGACGATGTTGTACCCGCGATCCTCGCGCTCGCTTGCACTCGCGCGCTCGGTCGATCCGCAGTAGGTGACCCAAGCGTCCTTGACTTGCTGTTTACCGGGGTCGTGGTTGTCGCCGAGCAACATCGCGTCAAACTCAACCGACGACTCGGTCAGAATTTCTTCGGCGTCCCAGTCGCCGTAGTCAAAGGGCTGGAACAGGCCGTGGGTGACCAGCGCGGCGCTGTCCGCATCGTGGGCAGCGAAGTCGTAGTCGAGGTCGTCGCGCTGCGAGCGCGGCACGAAATCGAGGCCATAGAAGGCAGTATCGCCGATGACGGTCGGCTCGTCGTCGAGCCGCGTCGCCAGGCCCAGCGATTCGTACAGATCGAGCCACTGGGCGTCGCGCTTTGCCTCGTGGTTACCCACAACGGCAAGAAATGGGATATCGGCTTTGGAGAGTTCTTCGAGAACGTTCAGCGTGCCCATGATATCTGCGAGGGCCGGACGGCGGTCGTGGAACAGGTCACCGGCGTGGACAACGGCATCGGCGTCGTCCGCGATGGCGTCTCGAACCACCTGCCGGAACGCATCGAGGAAGTCGTCCCGCCGGTCGGGGACGTTGTACTGCTGATACCCGACGTGGGTATCGCCGGTGTGTATCACCCGTGTCATTTGCCCACCCGTAAGCCAGCGCCACCTAAAGGGGTATCGTGAGCGGAGTGAAAATGGTCGGCGGCACTGTGGTCAGCCCGGTGGCTACGATCCATCGCTGGGTCCCGCCGCGGCGTCCCGGTACCGCCGGAACGCCCGCAAAGCCGCCCGGCCCTCGTCTGCCAGCCCACTCACCTCGTGTTCGGCCTGTGCGACGGCTGCTTCGAGTCGTCCGACGCCGAACGTCTCGACGAAGGCGACCGCTTCGTCTAAATCGTCGGTTGTCCGGATTGCTCGTTCGATGACCGTCCGGTAGCCGGCGTCACCACCCGTCTCATGGGCTTCCATCCGGCCTGCGCTACTACCGCCCTCCCGGTCGGCTGCTCGGGTAGCCCCGCCCCCGTCGTCGCTGTTGTCGCCCTCCCCGTCAGCGAGCGCCGCGAGTGCCGTTTTCACCTGGTCGCTATCGGTCATAGAACGGCGTGGCCACGGCATCCGAAATAAACGTTTGCTGGCCCCTGACCGCTTAATTGCGCGTCCGAGACAACCACTCAACCCAAAAAGGTTGGAAAAGCGTACAGTTTGCCGAGGTGACTAGTTCGATAGAACTAACAGCCCAGCACCGGTGTTACCGGACGAGAATCTACTGTCGGATGGCCCCACAATGTCTCTACGCACATTCCGCTCCGACGACAAAGCGCTCTCGTCAATCACAGTCGTCGGGCTGCTGATTCTGGTAACCCTGCTCATCTCCATCATCCTCGCGCTGTTCGTCCTCGGCGGGTGAGGCTGGACGAGAGCTTTCTGACAGCGACCGGTACGTTTCCCGCAGTACCCCGTCCAAGCGTTCAAATACCAGCACGGGACCAGCGCCGGGCATGACAGATATCGAGACGCTGGCCGAACGGCTCCGTACAGTCGAACGCACGGTCACGGACGGAACGACTGAGTTCCCGGAGGTAACGGAACTCGCCGAGTTGGAGAGCCGTATGGACACCGTCGAAGAGCGTATCGACGACATCGACGAGCGGACGGCGGAACTCGAAGCCGCGACACAGGCCCTTCGCGGCTACGTGGGGAACGTCCGCGCGGTCAACGAAGACGTCGAGCAACGCGCCGACGCGGCGCTGGCGGCAACCGACCGACTGGAAATCCGACTCGACGAAGCACTGTCGTCGCCGTCGACATCTGACCCACCAGCGGCGGGGACAGATCAGTTACAGGCGGAGACGGTACAGGGCCATCCAGGTCTGTCGGATAGCGGTGACCGCACAGAAACGAACGCCACGACCGAGGAGCCGACCGATTTCTCCGCCATCACCGACGGTGGTGACCCCGACAACGACGGGACTCCTGACGCGGGCATCGTCGGGCGCATCCGCGCGCTGCTGTGATATACCGACTGGTCCTCGCTGTCGCAGTCATGACCGCACTTGTCAGTGTATCAGCGCCAGCACTGTCGACGGCCAGAGCTGACACAGCCAGCGATACGATGGAGCGCCAACTGGACGAACTGGAGGCTGAATTGACGACGTTAGTCGAGACTGACGACGCGACGACGAACGGCGATGCGCGACGCGTGGTGGAGATACAACTCCCCGTGCGGACCTACACGAACGCCGGCGTCAGTCAGCTACAGTTCGCGGAGCGGGCCGGTGTCGGTATCGCGACCTGGACAGTCGAGTCCCGGAAACAGACCGAGCGGTTGGTCGGTATTCCGATCCGAACGACAGCGGCGACCGACCGACTCGACAAACCCGCCACACATCGGCTCGTGTTCGTGCTGACGCGGTCAGATGGCCAGCGGATACTGCGGGTCCATCGGTTTAAGTCCGAAGCCGCGCCGAGGCACGGCCATGCGTGAGTGGCTTTTCGGATCATCGACCGCGTCCGGCTGTTGCTGTGAAACAGCCATCGAGGGTGGGCGGCTATTGGTAACAGCGGACCAGTGTCCGGGCGGCGGCGACCTCGCCGCGTCGGCTGACTGTCGGGCGACAGTCGTCGAGTCGCTCCCCTCAGCCAGTGTCGATACTGTCGTCACGAAACAGGCAGGACAGGAGCGAGTGTACGCCGATCGGGCGGCGGCAGTGCTCACTGCGGCTGGCCGGTTCGCGACCAGAGTCGCCTCGCTGGACGATCGCCTCGCAGCCTGTTCCCGCCGGGACCCCGTCGATGCCGCCGCGGAGGCAGTCGGTCGAGCGGGGCCGGTCGCTGACTTGGCTGCGGAAACCGGATTGGCTGTCGCCACAGAAGGCTTCGATACCAGCGAACAGGCGCTTACTGCATACACTGGACCAACAATTAGCGACGCCCGTGTCGGGGCAGCACCACCAGCGGATTCGGCGCTCCGGGACCAGCAGACGCTGCCGACAGAGGCTGTCGTTCGGCGATACGACAGGCACGGCGACCAACTACCGATGTATCACATCGAGCCCCGCGAACAGCGGTTCGACGCGGACACGATGGAGACGCTCGTCGGAGCGTACGAGCGAGTCGCGACCGCTGCTGCCGACGGCGGCTGTCACCCGTACGACGCAGCTACCGCGGTGGCCGGCGACAGTACGACAGCAACTGCGGTCGGTGCAGTGCTGGAGAAACACACGGGCGGGCTCGGGATTCTGGAAGATATATTCGCCGATCAGCGGGTGTCCGACGTGTTTGCGACAGCCCCTGTGAGTGACACCCGGCTCCGAGTGCGTTGTGACGGCGAGGCGATGCGAACCAATGTCCGCCTGACGCCGTCGGGCGCGAACACGCTGGCGTCGACGTTCAGACGGTCGAGCGGTCGAGCGTTCTCGCAAGCGAACCCGACGCTCGATGCAACGGCGACGGTGGCTGACCGGCAGATCCGCGTCGCCGGTGTGAGCGAACCGGTCAGTGATGGCCTCGCCTTCGCCTTTCGCGCCCACGACAGCGACGTATGGCGGCTGGCCGACTTCGTCAACAACGGGACGATGCCGGCCGCCGTCGCCGGACTGCTCTCCATCGTCGCGGAGCGCGGCGGGGCCTGCCTCGTCGCCGGCCCCCGCGGCGCGGGCAAGACGACAACACTCGGGGCGTTGCTCTGGGAACTCCCCCACGAGGTCCGGACCATCCTGATCGAAGACACGCCCGAACTTCCAGCGTCGTCGTTGCGGTCCGATGGACGGGACGTGCAGGCGCTTCGGACTGCCCGCGAAGAAGGACCGTCGGTCGACGCCACAGAGGCCCTGCGAACAGCACTCCGCCTCGGCGAGGGCGCGCTCGCCGTTGGAGAAGTCCGTGGCGAGGAGGCCAGTGTTCTCTACGAGGCGATGCGTGTCGGTGGCGGCGACGGGGCCGTCCTCGGAACGATTCACGGTAACGGCCCCGAAGCCGTTCGGGAACGGCTGGTGTCGGACCTCGGCGTCCCGGTCCAGTCGTTCGCGGCGACGGATCTCGTGATAACGCTGGCACCGCCCGCGTCGGCGCACGGCCGCGGCATCGCATCTGTCGCCGAAACCGTCTCTCATGGCGACGATGTCTCTTTCGAGATGCTCTACGAGCGCGACGGGTCGACAGCGACGGCTACCGGTCGCCTGACGCGGGGCAACAGCCGTCTGGTGGAGTCACTCGCCGCGCCCGGGGAGTCCTATGCAGAGGTACTCGACGCTATCGAGGCGCGAACCGAACGGTTCGAGGAGTCGGTGGCTGTCGAGACGCCTGAGAACGAGCTGCCCACAGGCGAGGTCCAGCCGTGAGCCACGCCGGCAAGTCAGACGATTCTCGTGACGACGCGAACACGGAATCAGCCGCACCGCTCACAACCGCGCTCATTGGGGCCTGCCCGGGCACTGTCGAGGTACCGGACGACTACCGGCGAGCGTGTGGGCTGCTTTCGGTTTCGGCTCCGCCCGAGACACTGCTGACGGCGAGCTACGCCGTTGCGGTGTGTGGCTCCCTGCTCGCACTACTCGTCGGTGTGATGGTGACCGGACTGCTGGCGACGACTGTCAGCCTCGGATTCCTCGGCCTGTCTCTGGGTGTCGCGGCGCTGGGGCGGTACGGTATCCCCTTCGTGGCGGAGGCGAAGCGGATTCGGACGCTGGGGGCCGCGCCCTCGCTCGTCACGACGCTGGTGCTTGGCGCGACGCTATGGCCCAGCGCTGAGCGGGCGGCGGCGTTCGCCGGGCAAACCGGAGACGGCCCGCTCGCTACCCGGCTGGAACACCATCGGCAGCGAGCCGCAGGGACGCCACGGAGCGGTCTGGAAACGTTCGCGACAGCCTGGAGCGACCGCTTCCCCGCGCTCGAACGCGCAGTCGGGCTGGTCGAGAACGCGACGGTGGCTCCAGCCGAAGAGCGGCCCGAGGTCCTCGAACGCGCGCGGCGACGCATCCTCGACGGGACGCGTGATGAGATGGCGGCCTTCGCGGCCACACTCCAAGGACCGGCGACCGGGCTGTACGCGTTCGGTGTTCTCCTGCCACTGGCGATGGCGTCGCTGCTGCCGGCCGCCGCTGCCGCGGGTGTGCCAGTGACCGCCCCTGTGCTGGTCGGGATCTACGGCGTCGTCTTGCCCGCCGCGCTGCTGGTCGCCTGCTGCTGGCTCTTGGGACGGCGGCCGGTCGCGTTCCCGCCGGCGACAATTCCGCAGAGCCATCCGGACGTGCCGGCGTCGGCGCTCCCGTCGATCGCGGGCGGCATCATCGCCGGAATCGGTGGATGGTTCCTTGCCAGCACACTTGTCGCTACGTGGGCGTCTCCCATCGGCGCGCTTGGGGCCGGCGTCGGGAGCGCGCTCGTCAGCTACTACCGCCCCGTCGCCGAGGTGCGCGACTACGTCACAGATGTCGAATCGGGCCTCCCGGACGTGCTATCGGCTGTTGGTCGTCGACTGGGCCGCGGCCAGTCGGTCGAAGCCGCGCTTGTCGAGGCTGTCGACGAGACTCCCGAACCGACCAGCGCCGTGATCGAATCCGCCGTCGCGCGTCAGGAACGCCTCGGTACCAGCGTCAAGGGGGCATTTCTGGGTCCCGGCGGCGCGCTCGCTGAGGTCCCGAGCCGCCGTACTCGTCGAGCGGCGACTCTGCTGGATACAGCCGCGACAATCGGGCCACCGGCGGGGACGTCCGTGACGACGATGGGCGAGCATCTGGACGCACTTTGGACCATCGAGTGCGAGACGCGCAGGGACCTCTCGCAGATAACCGAAACGCTGTCGAACACCGCCGCGCTGTTCGGTCCGCTTATCGGCGGTGCGACCGTCGCGTTGGCTGGGTCGATGGGGGGCGGCGAGCAGTTCGCTACCGTTTCGAATGCGCTGCTGGGACCGGTCGTCGGCTGGTACGTCCTCGTTCTGGCTGTTTTGCTGACGGCGCTAGCGACGGGTCTGCATCGGGGCCTCGACCGCGCGCTCGTTGGTTATCGAACCGGCCTGGCGCTCCTGTCGGCCACAGCGACCTTCCTCGTCGCCGTTGTCGCCACCGAGCTGCTGGTCTGAGAATTTAAATCAAAAAACGCAGCCAGGCCGTTCCATGTTCGAAACGCACGTCGATACGCTGTATCTCTGGGTCGGCCTGGGGACAGTGAGCGTGGCCGTCCTCGGCGTCGTCGTCGGCCTCCCGACGACCGCACCGCCGGACGCGACGGCAGCGGCCGCGACTATCGATGAGGTCACAACCAGCCCGCCCGGGTCCGTCGCACATCGACGACTCGTCGCTACAGAGTGGGCGTTCGATGGCCGTGAAATCCGTCTTCGCAACGACGGTGGGACAGCCACCGCACGACTGATTCGAACGGCTGTCCCGGCGCGGACCGAGCAGCTACAGTCTGTGGTCGACGGTGCGCGGCCGAAGGCGGTGTACGAATCACCAGCGGCGTTCCATCGAGATACCCGTCAGGCCCAGACTACAAACGACAGGTGGCGACCGGCTCCGGACCGGGTGACCGTCAGGCACGTCGCCTGGGGAGGGACCGATGTCACTATCGTCGGATAGGGCGACGACGGAACCGCTTGCCGCGCTCGTCGCTGTCTTCGCCGTCACGCTCGGCGTATCGCTGTATGCCGGCGTGGTCGACGAAGCGTTCGGAACCCTCGACGACGAGCGCAATATCGCCACGCCGACCGCCGATGCTGTGGAACAGCGGCTCTCGTCGGCCGGCGTCGTTCGGCCTGAGGAGGTCAATAGCGCGCTCGATGCGGTGCCAGCGAACTACCACGGGAACGCGACCATCACATCGACGACCGGCGAGCGATGGAGCAGTGGGCAAAAGCCACCGAAGAGCGCCGACACCGAAACCAGAACGGTGAACGTGCGAGTCGGAGCGGGAGCAGTCCGTCGCGGAACGCTCACCGTGCGGGTGTGGCGATGAACAGGGCGATGAGTGCCGTCGCTGACGTGACGGTGTTCCTCCTGCTCGTCGGTGCTGCTGCGGGGACTCTCGTAAGCGGCGTCGGGGTCGAGAAGCCGGCGGCGACCACAAACCCTGCGGCTGACCAAGCGTCGACGCTGGCAACGAGTACCGCGAGCGTCGAGTACGATTTGCTCGTCCCACCGTCAGAGCACCGCAGGCCACCCGACCACGCCACGCGGCGGCAGCGGACGAGTCACGGGACCGTCGCAGAACTACTCGGTGAGGCGGCGATGAGCGGCGTCACCATTGACGGTGACCGGGTATCGAGCGCCGGCACGGACTTTGAGTCACGAGTCGCGGCGGCGACGCGTGATAGACTCCACAGCCAGGGGCATCGAACGACCGTCCGTGTCACCTGGGCACCGTATCGCGGTGCGCCAGTCAGCGGTGAGTACCGCGTCGGCGACCAGCCGCCGGGTACTGTAGACGTTCGAGCGGCGACGGTAACCGTCCCGAGCGGGATGGAGAACGTCTCGGAGCCAGCCCGCGAAGCGGCGAGGACAAACGGCTACGACGGCGTGGCGACGGTCGTGGCTCGGAGCATCGTCGACGGGCTGTTCCCGCCGACGCAGTCGCGGTACGCCCTCCGTGGCGACTACCCCGCAGACGTGCTGCTGGCGACGCGATACGAGCGCATGGCCGATCTGACAGGAACGAGCGTTGCTGTCGAACGACAGTCGACGGTCGAGATGAACCGCGACCTGACCGAGGCGCTCGCAGCGCGGCTTCGAACCGATATGCGGTCGCGGTACGACTCGCCGGCGGACGCTGCCAGCGCCGTTCGGGCGAGCCGCGTCCGCGTCACTGTCAGGACGTGGTCGCCGTGAGGGACGACACCCGTGGCCGAGTCCCCTTCGCGTTACTCGGCGTTCTCCTGCTGGTGAGCAGTCTCACGCTAGCCCCGACGTTCGTCACCAAACCGGCTCCGAGCGAGACGGCGGTCGAACGGGCGCTGAATCAGGCCACGGCGGAGACACAGGTCGCCGTGCGGGACGGCGTCTCGACGGCTGGCCAGCAGGCAGCGGCGAATCCGGTCGTCACGCCGGCCGATACACCGGCTGGCCGGGTCCTGAACGACTCGACGGCGTTCCGGGATTCGCTCAGAATCCGTGCCTATCTCCGGGTCGCCGACCGGCTGGAGCGCGTCTCCGGTCGAAGCGGTGACGTGACTGTGACCGCCAGCCTGCCAGCGGTTTCTAACGTAACCGACCTCCGAACAGCGAAACACCGTGTCTCGGTCGAACGCGCTGGGCCGAACGAAACCGCGATGCGAGCCGCAGTCGAGAATGTCACTCTGACGGTCCGGCGCAACGGAGCAGTGGTCTCGACGCGGCGCATTTCGCCGACTGTCGTCGTCCCGACACAGGCGCTCATGCTCCACGATCAAGTGTCGACCTACCAGACGCGTCTGAACAACGGTCTAGACAGGCCGGGACTGAGCCGGCGGATGACAGCCCGGCTGTACCCGATGGCATGGGCGAGAGGCTACGCGCAATACGGCGGCGCTGGCATCGAAAACGTCGTCGCAAACCGGCACGTCTCGCTGGCGACGAACGGCGCCCTGCTCGGCGTCCAGCGGTCGACCTTCGGACGGAGCGACCCGGCTGGTCGCCGTGCGCTGAAAGAGACAACAGCGGTGACTGGGATCAAAGACATCATTCGGGGCAGCAGGGGAGCTGCTGTCTCCAGCGACGTGGTCGGCCAAGCCCAGTACAAGCCGATCAGTGAGACACCGCCGCGTCCGAAATCCACAACGGGTCCGAGCTCGACCGATTCGATGACCGTCGGCGTCAACGAGACAGCCGACACTGCGTTCCGGTCAGTCACCGAGCCGTCAGCCCTCAACGAGACGCTCAAAGACGCATACACGGTCGAGGTAGCGCTGGAAACCGACAAGCATCGACTGGGCGGGGGGCCGCCGGGGACGCCGCCGACGCCGGGCACCGGGTGGACACTGGTCGCCGACCGGACGACCACCGCTACGGAGGCAGTTGGGAACGCCAGCGGTCGCGTCGCAACGCCGGACGGCTGGCACACCTTGGAGACGTTTAGTCGTACTGTCGAGCGCCAGTACACACGGACCGCCGTCTGGCAGAACGGGTCGATACGTCAGCGCACGACTACCACAAGCACCGCGCGCTATCGCGTGACCGTCGCCGTCGTCGGCCGCCATCACGGCCGTTCACCGGCACCGAACCGCTCGATTCGGACCGCACACGACGCCAGCCCGAGTCCGCTGAACGGGTCGAACCTCGCCGACGTGGAACCGAAAGCGATGGACACGCTCGTCGGCCACACCGGGGGGCGAGACGGGACCGCTGAGCGAGTCATCGACGACAGCCTCAGCCGGACGGAGGCGACGGTGACGGCCAACCGACCGCCAGAACTGCACGACTGGGTGTATCGGGACCTGATGGACCTACGGGCGTCAGTCCGCAACACGACCGTCACCGTCGAGCGTGGACACGTCGGGACCTTCGAAACGAATCCCCCGCAGGAACTCCGAGAACGAGTCGCGAAACGTCGTGCAACCCTTGCGGCCGTGCCGGACACCTACGACAGCGCGGCACAGAAGGCACGCGTCGCGGCCCGGCTGACCTATTTGAATGCGGTGTCTGCGGAGTTGAATAGCCAGGCCGCGGCGCGTGACAGCAACCGAGAGCGAGTCGATACACAGCTATCGGAACATACCGACGGGTCGCTGCGTACCCTCCGGAAAGGGTTAACGGCGCGGGAGACGCCCATTCCGCGCTCGCGTCCGGTGCCAGTCGGTCCGGCCGGGCCCGTCAGAACGCGGGTCGATGCGCAGACACCGTATCTGACGCTGGCCGAGCTAAACGAAAGCCGGTATCGCGCGCTGGATGGGAGCGAGCATCCGCTGGTGGCGCGGAACGCGAACGTGTTCACAGTCCCCTACGGCGACGCCGCTGACGCCGTCGTTGGCGGTGCGTTCGAGAGTGGTGACAGGGTACGCCTCGCAACGGCAGCGAACATACTCGCGGCCGCGAACGAAACCCTCGAAGCGGAGTCGAACGCCACGCTGGCTTCGGAACGCAACGCACTCCAGCGGGAGGTCGAGGCGGCCAACAGGGAGATGACGACGACACTCTGGCTGGCAGTCTCTCAGCACACCGAGGCTAAACAGGGCGAGAGCAAGGCTATTGTCACTGAAGCGATGTCGCCGTGGGAAACATCGGCGGCCCGAGCACTGGCCCTGACCAACGGCTCCGCTCAGGAACGGGTCGCCCGCGTCGCCGGTACCCGACTGAACCTTACGCGGGTCGAACGCGACCGCCTCCGCCTGCGACTGCTCTCGGTCGATACACCGGCGACCAGACCGACGCTGGGGTCCACGAACGGGACAGCCTCTGCGGTGCGGTCCGTGGCGAAATCCGAACTGAGCAGCGCCCTGGCAAGTGCCGGTGAACAGAAGGCTCAGCAGTTCGCGAAGAAGCGGCTTGGGACGGACAGGCTCCCGGCAGGTCTCCCGCTGGCACCACCAGTCGCCCCCTGGTACGCGACAGCGAACATCTGGTGGGTGACTGTCGAAGGCGAGTACGCACGGTTCGCCGTCTCCGCGAGCCACGGCCCGCCGAGCGAACCCGGCGCGCAGACCACCTACGCACGCGACGGCCACGACGTCACGCTCGACGTTGACGACGATCAAAAGGCCGAACGACTGGGTACCGCCGACCGCGTCTCGTTCCGAGCCGATACTGGCGTTGTCGTCGTCGTGCCACCCAAACCGCGCGGAGTCGGTGATAAGGGCGGCAATGCCGTGGAGGAATCCAGTGGGTGGCCGGACGCAGGTTCCTGAATCCGGGCCGCATGACCGAAGTAAAATACCCCGGGGCCATACCGATGCCCATGCTTCGAGGCGAGTTTCCAGACGCGGGCGAGCAGTCCTCCGAGGAGTTACTGGCGGCCTACAGCACCGTGCTGGCCGAAACGGTCGAGACAGTCGGCGTCGAGGAAATCGTCGCCGAGACCGGTCTCGATCAAGCGACGGTGACAGCGTTCGCCGACGGCGATATCGCCGACCGGACGCTCGATGAGGCGGTCGCCGTACTGGCGACCGGGCCGAACCGGCCGGATGCGGACGCACTACAGGCCGAAGCGCAGGACATCCTCCTGATGGGGATGACGACGGCTGTGATGGACGTAGAATCGCTGGCTTCTGGCATCGACGACGAACTGGAGCCGAAGGAAATCCAGCAGAAGATCGAAGGCCGCTACCCGGTGACGCTGGCCGAGTACGCCCTCCTGCACAGCCATATCGAGGGGGAAAAGCGGTGACGGAGCGCGTCGCCATTCTGGGCTGTGGCTACGTCGGCCTCGAACTCGGGCGGCAGTTGCAGGACGACTACGAGGTCGTTGGCGTTCGCCGGTCCGACGACGGTATCGCGGCTATCGAGGACGCCGGCTTCGAGGCGGTCCGGGCCGACGTAACCGACGCCGAGTCGCTGTCTGCGGTGCCGGACACCGACTGGCTCGTCTTCGCCGCAAGCTCTGGCGGGCGGGGAGCCGAGGCCGCCCGCGAGGTGTACGTCGAGGGACTCCGGACGGCTATCGACCACTTCTGGTCGCGAGCCGACCCGCCCGAGCGGCTGGTCTACACCTCCAGTACCGGCGTCTACGGCGACCACGACGGCGCGTGGGTCGACGAGGAGACGCCGCTGGACCCACAGACCGAGAAGACCGAAGTGCTGGCCGAAGCGGAGCGGGTCGCCCGCGAGCGTCCCGTGGAACACGGCGGCCACGGTTCGGTCGCCCGCTTTGCCGGCCTGTACGGCCCGGACCGCTACCGACTGGAGCGGTATCTGGAGGGGCCGGTGACGGCCGGCTACCTGAACATGGTCCACCGGGCCGACGCGGCCGGGGCCGTGCGCCACCTGTTGACTGAGGACCACTGTGACGAAGTCGTGCTGGTCGTCGACGATGAACCCGTCGAGAAGTGGGCCTTTGCCGACTGGCTGGCCGAACAGTGTGACGTCCCGTTCCCGCCGAAACAGACGACCGAGGAACGACTCGCCGACGATAGCCTCTCAGAGACCGCAAAGCGCCGTATTCAGACGAGCAAGCGATGCTCGAACGACCGGCTCCGGGAACTCGGGTATACATTCGAGTACCCGACGTTCCGGGAGGGGTACCGCGACGCCGTCCGAGAATACCGGCAAAATTAGCTGTATAAGGGGCGAACTTTATTACTGATAGGCTGGCGAACTGCGTGGTATGACACGCGTTGCCGGCGGCGGACTCCAGATCGACGCCGCCGCGGCGTTCGCTAGCGAGAATCCCCTGCTGATCGCTGGTGTCGCTGTAGCCCTCCTCGTCTTTCTCGGCGCTGGCGTCTGGCTACGTCGGTATCTCAGCCGAACGCCCGGCGAGCGGCTGCGTCGGACGCTGACCGGCTACGACCGGATCGCGGTGTTGATGCACCCGAACCCGGACCCGGACGCGATGGCCTCTGCCCTGGCCGTCAACCAACTCGTCGCCGGCACCGATACGTCGGCGTCGCTGCTGTACCCCGGAGAGATACGCCGCCCGGAAAACCGGGCCTTCCAAACAGTGCTGGATCTGGATTTCGACCATATCGAAACTGTCGAAGACATCGACGGCGAGGCGGTCGTCCTCGTCGACCACAACACGGCACGCGGCTTCCCCGGTGCCGAGGAGGTCGAGCCAGTCGCCGTCATCGACCACCATCCCGGCAACGGCAGCGGGGATGAGTTCACCGACATCCGGTCCGACTACGGGGCCTGTGCGACCATCTTCGCGAGCTACTTCAATCAGTTAGAATTCGAGTTCAGCGACACACAGGGGAACGGGGGTATCGATATCGACGCTGCACCGGCAGAAACCGTCCCCTGTGCGCTGGCAACAGGGCTGATATACGGTATCCAGTCGGACACCCGGTCGCTGACCAACGGCTGTAAGTCCGAGGACTTCGCGGCTGCCGCGTACCTCTACGACGGGATGGACAGCGACCTGCTCAACCGCATCGCGAACCCGCAGGTCGACGCGGAAGTGCTCGACGTGAAATCCCGGGCTATCAGGAAACGAGAGGTGCGAGCGCCCTACGCGTTCAGCGATGTGGGCGAGGTGTCGAACACGGACGCGATTCCACAGGCAGCAGACGAACTTGAGACGTTAGAGGGTGTCTCCGCGGTCGTCGTCGTGGGCGAGAAGGAGGGCACCATGCGTATCGCCGGGCGCTCCCGGGACGACCGCGTCCACATCGGGCGGGCGATAGAGGCCGTCGTCGACGACATCCCGATGGCAGAGGGTGGCGGCCACGCGCGAATGGGCGGTGGCAAGGTCCCGGTCGAGCACATGGCCGGCCTCGGTCCCAGTGACGGCGTCTCCCGGGAGGACTTCCGCGAACGGGTGTTCGACGCGATGAGTGGCGAGCTGTAGCGAGCGACTGGAACGCCCTCGTCGATTCCAGTGAATCTCTGTCCTTTTGTCACTGCCCGACCAACGGCCGGTATGGCCACACGGGAGGCGACCTGGGCGTACCGAGACGACCACGACGAGTTCGCGCGCACGTTCTACCGCCGATTCGGTGACGGCGTCGTCTCCAGTATCGGCATCGGCACGTATCTGGGCGACCCGACCGACGTGCGGGATGCGAGCTATCACGACGCTATCGTCACAGCGCTCGAATCCGGCATCAACGTCGTCGACACGGCGATAAACTACCGCCATCAGCGCTCCGAGCGCGTCGTCGGCGATGCCGTCGCGGACGCGGAGGTAGACCGGGAGGCAATCGCTGTTGCGACGAAAGGCGGGTTCATCCCATTTGACGGGGAACGCCCAGCAGATCCTGGCGCGTTCGTCCAGTCAGAGTACCTCGACACCGGCATCGTCGACCGCGACGACCTCGTTGCGGGCCAGCACTGCATCGCACCCGACTACATCGACGACCAGGTCGACCGGTCGCTGACGAACCTCGGGCTGGACACCATCGATCTCTACTACGTCCACAACCCGGAGACGCAACTGAAATCCAAGTCCCGTGAGGCAGTGTACGACCAGCTAGAGGCGACCTTCGAGCAACTGGAGGAGCGAGCGGCGGCTGGCGACATCAAACACTACGGCGTCGCGACGTGGGAGGCGTTCCGCGTGCCCGCCGACCACGACAGTTACCTCTCGCTGCCGGAAGTCGTCGAGCGCGCCCGTGCCGCGGCAGAGACGGTCGGCAACGCGGCGACGCATCTCCGCGCGATTCAGTTGCCGTTCAACGTCGCGATGGCCGACGCGTTCACTGTCGAGTCCCACGACGGCGCGGAGGGGCCGCAATCGGCGCTGTGGTTCGCTCACGAGGCCGGGCTAGACGTGTTCACCAGCGCCTCCATCATGCAGGGCAAGCTGGCCGCGGAAGTCCCGGACGACGTGGCGGCGAAGCTCTCGGGTGAGACGAGCGCACAGCGCGCCATCAACTTCGCGCGCAGCGCGCCGGGCGTGACCTGCTCGCTGGTCGGGACGGGCTCGGTCGAGCACGCCCGCGAAAACGTCGATGCGGGCCGATACGAACCGCTCGGTGCCGATGCGTTCGACGCCGTCTTCGAGTAGCTAGCTGAGTTCCTTCCACTTGCCGTCGCACTCGGGGCAGACGCGCACTTTCCCGACCTCGTCCGGGTCGTTCTCCGTCGCGAGCGGCTCGTCACAACTGGTACAGGAGAGCCGTCCGTAGTTGTCCTTCTCGACGTCGCCGGCCCGGAGGGCCTTCCTCACTGAGTCCATACCTGCCAGTGTGCTACCCGCGTGTAAAAACCCCGTGGCGGCGTTCCGGAACGTTGTTCAGGTTTTCCGATCTATCACCAGTCGTGTCTCGTCGCCGTATCTTCGGCTCGCTGTTGGGGATGGTGTTCTGCATCAACCTCGCCAGAGTCGTCTTTGCCCCACTCATCGAACCGATTCGGGCGACAACGGGCGCCTCTGATGCGACACTCGGACTGCTCGCGACGATGGCCTGGGCCGGGAGCGCCCTCCCGCGGCTGCCCACCGGCATCCTGCTGACCCGGATGTCGCGGGCGAAGGTCATCTTCGGCTCCGGTGTCGGGTTGACTCTCGGGACGACGTTCACCGCGCTCGCGTTCGACCCGACGCTGTTGCTCGTCGGCGCATTTAGCATGGGGCTTGCAAGCGGTGTCTACCTGACCGCGGCGAACACGCTGGTCAGCGAACTGTTTCCGGAGCGGCCCGGCCGCGCGCTCGGGCAACACGGCGTCGCTGCCCAGCTCGCCGCTGTCGGCGCGCCGGCGCTGATATCGTTCGTCCTTGTCGTCGGCACGTGGCGAACCGCGCTACAGGGGATCGCCGTCGCCGCGGGACTGGTAACCGTCGCTTTCACTATCGTCGCGAGACGCTCTCGACTCCCTGACGCCGGGAGCGAAGACCGCGATCTCCTCGGTGCGGCGCGTGCCCAGTGGCACATCATCGTCACCAGCGTCGCTACCATCGGCGTCGCGGGACTGGTCTGGAACGGGCTGTTCAATTTCTACGTCACCTACGCCACGAGCGTCGGCCTCACGCCCGGACGGGGACGGACGCTCCTGTTGCTCGCGTTCGGCGCCGGGGTGCCGGCCTTCTACGTCAGCGGCCGTCTGGCCGATCGGCTGCCGTCGATTCCGTACCTCCTGACGATGCTTGCGGCCTTTACCGGCTGTGTGCTGGTGTTGCCGTCGCTGACCGGGTTCTGGTCGCTGGCCGCGTTCAGCGTCGTCGTCGGCTACGTCATCCACAGTATCTTCCCGGCGGTGGACGCGTACCTGCTCGGCTCGCTCCCGGACCGCCACCGCGCGAGCGCCTACGCCACCTACGGCGCGGGCATGATGGTGATGCAGGCTCCCGGAAGCGCGATCGTCGGACGGCTGCTCGACGCCGGCGTCACGTTTCCGACGCTGCTTCGCGGCATGGGAATCGCGTTACTTGTCGTCCTCGTCGCAATGGTATCGCTGCATCTCAATGGCCGACTGCCGAGCGCAGCCCGAGCCTAAAGGCTGAAGCCGCTCGGTGCCGCGTCACCTGTATGGACCTGCAACCGGACGAGCTGGCTGGCGTCGTCGACCTCTTCGGCTCGCTCACCAGCGCGGAGCTCGTCGACGCTTGCGGCGAACTCGCCTTCAAGCAGGGCATCGACACCGACCCGGACGCGGTAAGCGCGGCTATCGACGACGCTGTTGACTCGTATCACCTCGTCGCCGTCGACGACCACGCCGCCGACACCGACGAGACGCTGCTGGTCGTCGGCCCGGTCGCGTTCCCGGCCCTGTCCGACGGCGCGGCCGACCTCCCGCACATCATGGACGTGCCGGCCCGCGACCTCGCGCGTGACGCCGTCATTGAAGCCGTCAAGGCCCGCTTCCGAGAGGATGCGGTGATGGCCGTCAAGAACGGCGACGAGGACCGCGTCGAGACACTGCTCGACGTGAGCTACGACATCGAAGCCTGGGAGAACGTCGATATGGACGGTCTCCGGGACCGTCTCGACGACGTGTGATCGACTGGTGACAACGTCAGAACGCGACCAGCGTTCGTTTTTATCAGACGGGATTCGATTCGAGCTTTCAATGGGGGAGGGGCGGCATTCCGTATTCTGCACCATTAAATCGGCTAGTTCGTAGGAGTGAGCCGCCCGAATTAAGATGGTCGGTCACTTACGGTATGCTATGCAGTTTGACCGGGTCGCGGCCCACGAGCCAGTCGTCGTGGACGATGAGCCACAGGAGGCCGCCGTCATCGCCCCGGTCGTCACACGACCTGCGGGCGAGTCGATACTGTTCACGAAACGCGCCGACCACCTGTCGGACCACCCCGGGCAGATGTCGTTCCCCGGCGGCGGCCGGGAACCCGAAGACGATGACCTGCTGCGGACGGCGCTCCGGGAAGCCAACGAGGAGATCGGGCTTGACCCACTGGCGGTCAATGTCGTCGGTCGCTTAGACGATATCCGGACCATCACTCGCTACTCCGTGCGCCCGTTCGTTGGGCGGATTCCGGACCGTGACTATCTACCCTCGGACGAAGAAGTCGCCGAGATAGTCACCCTGCCGGTGTCGGAGCTAACGGACCTGAACAACTACGAGTCCGAACACCGGGACCACCCCCACTACGGCGAGATACGGCTCCATTTCTTCTATGTCGACGGCTATACCGTCTGGGGCGCGACGGCACGAATGCTCGTCCAGTTGCTCGAACTCGCGACCGACTGGCGGATGCCGCCCGAACCTGACCGGTATATGGAACCGGATGACGATTTGCCGCCAAGCGTGCGCGACGAAGCCGAGTGAAACAGGGCCGGTTGTGGCGGGGCCGAGAGCGACAGGATTTTGCGACCCGATATCGTTCATGGCGTACTGGATGACCACGCTTACCGGTGCGACACTGGCGGCCGCCGGCATTGACGCGGTGGCGCTCAAGCCCACGGAAGTAGACGTGTCGCGAGCCACGGCCCTCGACGTTGAGACACTCGCAATCGATTACGAGGGAGCGGCCCACGTTCCGGAGCCGGACACCATCGAACAGCTGGCGTCGACCACTGACGTGCGTGTTACCGCGCCAGTTCGGGCCGACGGTTTCGACCCGCTGGGCGACGACAGCGGGTTCGACGCGCTGCCGGCAGGTGCGGGACACGTACTGGTCGCCGGCCACAGCGCGTATCTCTCAGCGGACGAGGCCGAACGAGCCGTCGCACCGCGGTTACGGGCGGCCGTCGACGATACCAGCGACCCCTGGGTCGGTACCGAAGGCATCGAGCGCCTCGCGCTGGCGGTCGGTGGGACGCAGTACGAACTCCTCTCGCGGACGACCGTCCGCGACGTTCGGACACTCCGGACCGCCGGTTTCGACGGTTCGATTGCCGTTTACGCCCCGCTGGTACTCTCGGACAGCGAAGACGCGATGCTCGACGCCGTCGGCGACTACGCGGCCCGGCGCGGCCCAGTTCGGGACGCACTACCCGAGGGTGCGCCGACGGACAGCCGAGCGACGGACCGGGCCAGAGACGTACTCAAACAGGCAATCCGCGACTACGCGCTCGTCGGCTCCGTCGAAACAGTCGCCGAGCGAACCGACCGACTCCACGACATCGGTGTCGACACGGTTGTCGGCTACCCGGCGCGTGGACTCGACCCGTTCCTCTCGTAAATGACGGTTGCCGTCGTCGGCGGCGGGGCCGTCGGCCTGTCGACCGCGCTGGCGCTAGCTCGCCGCAACGCGTCTGTGACGGTCTTCGAACGCGACACCCTCGGGAGCGGCGCGAGCGGCCGGGCGGCCGGCCTCTGTTACGACGCGTTCGCTGACGACGTGGACGCCGCCGTCGCCGCGGATGCGCTCGCTCGCTACCGTGATATGGACCTGTTCGAGCCCCAGCCCTACGTCTGGGTCGCGCGCGACGAGAGCGATGCCACGGCCGTCCGCGAGCAGATCACGCAGATGCAGAACAACGGCGTCGGGGTCGAGACGCTCACGTCGGCGGAACTCGGTGACCGCTACCCCGCACTCGATACCAGCGGCATCGAGGTGGCTGGCCTCGCCCGCGACGCCGGCGTACTCGACCCGGACAAGGTGGTGGCGACACTGGCAGAGCAGGCCCGCGAAGCGGGTGCAACCATCGAAACGGGTACCCCGGTCTCGCTCGATTCGCCGGCAACCGTCGAAACAGCGGACGAGACTCGGCCGTTCGACGCGGTGGTCGTCGCGGCCGGCCCGCAAACGAAGCCGCTCGTCGCCGATGTCGGCGTCTCGCTCGCACTGAAAGCCTACCGAGCGCAGGCGCTCGTAACTGACCCGGTCGACGCCACCCTACCCTCGTTCTACGACGCGACGCGGGAGTTCTACTGGCGGCCGAAGGGCAACGCACTACTTGTCGGTGACGGCGCACACGAGGTCGACCCGACGGACTGGAACCCCGACGCGGACGCCGAGTTCGTCACTCGGAGCCTCGACCGCGTCGAGCAAACGTCGGCGCTGACGCCGGCCTGTGACAGAGCCTGGGCCGGCCTGTGTACGGCAACGCCCGACGGTGCGCCGCTGGCCGGGCAGGTCGCCGACGGGCTCTGGGTAGCGACTGGCTGGCAGGGCCACGGGCTCATGCGCGCGCCGGCGATGGGCAATTATCTCGCCGCAGACGTACTCAGTCGCCCGAACCCACTCTCGGAACACTTGCCAGATCGCGTCGACCCGACACGGTTCGATGGCTCTGAAGAATTCGCCGCGCTGGACGACCCGACGCGTGACTGGGACGCGTGAATTCGGTGTAAAAAGATGTATACACGCCGATCAGGCGTCGTCTTCGCTCTTGTCGCCTGATTCGGTCACGTCTTCAACGTCGGCCGTTTCGCCCTCCCCAGCCGCTTCGGTCTCCTCGTCGGGCTCGCTGTCGTCGGTTTCAACGCCGACATCCGTCGCTTCGTCCTCGTCGTGGCCCGTCTCGGCTTTCGGGATGCGAACGTGGAGCGTCCCGTTGCTCTTGAGCGTGGCCTGGGCCGTCTCTGGGTCGACAGCGGCGTCGCTCGGCAGGGTGACGCTCCCATCGAGCGCGAGCCCGCGCCCGGGATAGCGCATCTCGAAGCCCTCGTAGAAGTCACGGAAGCGGTCGATGCGGACCTCAACACGGTCGTCGACGTACCGGACCTGGATGTCCGACGCCGTCGTTCCGGGGGCGTCGAAGACGACGAGGTAGGAGTCGTCCGACTCCAGCAGGTCCGAGGCCAGCGGCTTGTTCTCCTGAACCCGGCCGGCGGCCCGGCCGATGTTCTCGAATATCGCGTCGCTGATCGAGGAGCCGATGTCCCGCATCATAGTTCCACTTCGTCGAGGCAGTCCGTCCCGCCACAGTACGGGCAGGAGAACGCCGCGAGTTCGACATCGTCCGGCATATCGTACGTGTAGTGCATCTCGAACATGTCGAGTTCGCAGCTGTCGTCCGTGCAGACGACCTCCATGGTGGCTGGCATACTATTTCGTTGGTCCGTCGGGGACAAACCCCTTACGGACGGGGAAGGGGGCATCCCGTTCCTGCCAGTCCCAACATTGATACCGTCACCGGCGTACTCGGGTGTATGAGTGAACGCGTCCTCGGGGTGGATTTCAGCGGCGCAGCGACCGCTGGCGACGCGCTCTGGGTCACCGAGGCGATACCGACGGACGACGGGCTGGAGATTCAACAGTGCTACCGCGGGACGAACGAGTGGGGGCGTGACCGTGAAGCGGCCCACGCCGGCCTCGTCGACCGCATTACCGACGACGATGTGGGCACGGTTGGGATGGATTTCCCGTTCAGTCTGCCACAGGCGCTCCTTGACGCGCAGTGTGGCGGGACCTGGGCCGGTTTCGTCGACTGGCTTGCGAGCGGGAGCGGCCCGACCGACCCGGGGTCGCTCTCCGAGGCGTGCCGGCACACCGCCGAGATGACGACTGGCAGCCGTGACCTGCGCCGGGAGACGGACTTCCGACGCGGCGCGCTGTGTCCCTACACGAACCGGACGCGCAGTATGACTTTCTACGGCGTCCGGGACGTACTCGGGAAACTGCGAGACGACGACTCAACAGCCGTCGTACCGATGCAAGGCTGGAACGCCGACACGCTCGTCGCCGAAGTGTACCCCGCCGCAACCTTTGGCTGGCTTGGCTGTTACCGCGAGGGGTACAAGAACGTTGACGACCCCCGACAGCGCCGGGAGGCAAACGTCGCGGCGGTCGAAGCCTGTAGCGTCACCGTCAGCGACCACCGCGACACCTACCTCGGGAACCACGACGCGCTGGACTCGCTGGCCGCCGTCATCTCCGCGAGCCGGCTGGCCGACGGCGCAAGACCGCTCACCTCGGGTCCCGAAAGTGAAGGCTGTATCTACGTTTGACGACGCAGTGAGGGGACCGTCTTCGGGCCGAAGCCCGGCATATATCAGTTTCCGGCCCAAGTAGCGTCTATGCCTGACGACCAGGGCGGCTTCGAGGGTGTCCGCGAGAACGTCGATGGCCACCCAATGGTCAATCTTGTTGGCTACGCCACGCCCTATTGGCTCCGGCTGCTCGTCGGCATCATAGCGGCGTTCTGTACCCGGTTCGCCCGCCTCGTGCCGCCGATAATCGTCGCCGCAGCCATCGACCGCGTCGTCCTTAGCAGCGGAAAACCGGGGCTGCTGACAGACGCCGGTCTGCTGCCCCCCGGCCAAATCACGGGCGAGGCTGCCCGTATCGCGTTCCTCCAGCGGCTGGTCGCCATTGCGGCCATCGCCTACCTGCTCCGCTCGGCGACGCGCTTTGCCTCCAGATATCTTCTCCAGTCGAGCGCACAGAAAATCCAGCGGGACCTCCGGAACGACACCTACGACCACCTGCAACACCTCTCGCTGTCCTTCTTTGCGAACCACCAGACCGGCGGGATGATGTCGATACTCAACAGCGACATCAACAGGCTGGAGTCGTTCCTCAACACAGAGTTCCGCCAGATGATTCGAGTGGTCGCGACTGTCGGTGGCATCGCGGTCATCCTCTATCGGTACTCTCCAAAACTGGCGCTCATCGCGCTCGGACCCGTCCCACTCATCGGCATCGCCAGTGGCTTCTTCCTCACCTGGATCGAGCCGAAATATCGCTCCATCCGCCAGACAGTATCGCGGCTCAACACCCGGCTAGAGAACAACCTCAGTGGCGCGCCAGTCATCAAGGCGTTCGACCGCTACGACTTCGAGCGCAAACGGGTGACCGACCAGAGCCAAGAGTATCACGACCAGAAAGTGGCTGCCCTGCGCATCCGGCGGGCCTTTTTTGCCGGTCTACGGCTGCTTACTGGTATCGCGTTCGTTCTGATTCTGTATGTCGCCGGGATGGACTTCATCACGAATCCTGAGAGCGAAGCGGCACTGTCTACCGGAGCGTTTGCCCTGTTTTTCCTGTATATCCGCCGGCTGTACTCGCCAATGCGCCGAATCGGGCGGTCCGCAAACAAGTACCAGCTCGCCAAATCCAGCGCCGAGCGCGTGTTCGGCCTGCTGGGTCAGGAGCCCGAAGTCACCGACCCCGAGGACCCATACGAACCTGCTGGCATCGACGGGTCGGTCGAATTCGACGACGTGACCTTCGGCTACGGCGACGAACCGGCAGTCGTTCGCGACGTGTCGCTGGACGTACCTAACGGGGCGACAATCGGCCTTGCCGGGGCGACCGGAGCCGGTAAATCCACGCTGCTGAAACTGGTGCCACGGTTTCACGACGTGGATAGCGGTGCGGTGAGAGTGGACGGCATTGACGTGCGTGAATACGGCCTCCAGAGCCTTAGAAGCGAAATCGCAATTGTCGAGCAGCAGCCGTACCTGTTCTCGGGAACAGTCGCCGAGAACATCGCCTACGGCGACCGCGACGTCCTCGACGCCGAGCAGTCAGACGACGAGGCGCGGAGGAGTGGCTGGGAAGTCGCGCGCGACCGCGTCCGCGGCGCAGCGGAAGCCGCACAGGCCGACGAGTTTATCGAGGAGTTGCCGGATGGGTACGACACGCAGATCGGCGAGCGCGGCATCAAGCTCTCTGGCGGCCAGCGCCAGCGGGTCGCCATCGCTCGCGCCCTGCTGAACGATCCTGAAATCATCATCTTCGATGAGGCGACCAGCGACGTGGACACGGAGACGGAAGACCGCATCCAAGAGAGCATCGAACAACTGGTTGCGGACCGTACCGCCTTCGTCATCGCGCACCGCCTCTCCACGATTCAGGACGCGGACCGCATCGTCGTGATGGACGACGGCGAAATCGTCGAACGCGGCAGCCACACCGACCTACTCGCGGCCGACGGCGACTACGCTGATCTCTGGCACGCCCAGGCTGACGACCGAACGGTCAGCGCCGACGACTGAGACTGCTGCTGTCCGAGCGTTTTCGGCGGAAGATTAGTAGCGGTGATGCGACCGACTGCGCTGCTACGAAATACTTGGTTTCCCCATTCGAGCCCGTCGACAGCAGCCAGCGTGGCCGCCAGTCAGGTGTGCGTTAGCCGCGCTTTGCGTCTGCTGTATCGATGTTTGGTAACGCTAGTCTTGAACGTGACAGTGTCACATATGCGCTACAGAGATATTATCGCTCGTTTTAATACACACAAGTTATTAGGACGGAATAGACGTGACATCACTCACTCTCGAACCGCTGACGTACGAGGACATCCCGTCGGAGCGCCGTCCGGGGGTACTGCAGGCACTGGTCCCCGTACTCGGTGTCGTGCTCTTCCTCGGCATCGGATCGGGATATCTGAAGCTGGCCCCACACGGGCCGCTGCTCTGGAGCATCGTGCTGACGGGTGCAGTCGGCAAATACTGGCTGGGCTACTCGTGGGATGATCTCTACGAGGGGCTCGCGGACAGTCTGCTGATGGGACTGCAGGCCATTCTCATCCTGTTCATCATCTATGGCCTCATCGCGACGTGGGTTAGTGCGGGGACCATCCCCGGGCTGATGTACTACGGGCTCTCGATACTGACGCCGAACGTGTTCCTCCCGGCGACAGCGCTGCTTGCGATGGTCGTCGCCTTTTCAATCGGCTCGTCCTGGACGACGGCCGGCACGCTCGGCGTGGCCTTCATCGGTATCGGCTCCGGTCTCGGTGTGCCGACACCGATGACTGCCGGTGCCATCCTCTCGGGGGCCTATGCGGGCGACAAGCAGTCACCCCTCTCTGACACGACGAATCTTGCGGCCGCCGTGACGAACACCGACCTCTACGACCACATCCGGGCGATGCGCAACGGGACTGTCTTGGCGTTTGGGCTCTCAGTACTGCTCTACGCTGCGCTGGGACTGCGTGCTGTCGGCGAAATCCCGACTGGGCGCGTCGCCGAGATACAGGGCGCACTCGCTGGGAGCTACGACCTCTCAGTGCTGGTGCTTCTTCCGCTCGTTGTCACCTTCGGGCTGGCGCTGTACGGAATCCCGGCGCTCCCGACGCTCGTCGCCGGAGTCTTTGCCGGGGCCTTCACGACCATCTTCGTGCAGGGCCGGTCGTTCACTGCCGCGTGGACCGTCTTTCTCGACGGGACGGCCCCTGAGACGGGGACAACCCTCGTGAACGACCTGCTGGCCAGCGGTGGTATCTCGGGGTCGGCCTGGACGATTGCCGTCGTCGTCGCGGCGCTCAGTCTCGGTGGGCTACTTGAACGGACCGGCGTCCTCGCCGTGCTCGCACACCACCTCGCGACCGCTGTCCGTGGCCCGCGTAGCCTAGTGGTCGGGACCGGCGTTTCGGCTATCTTCGTCAACGCCTTTTCCGCACAGCAGTACATGAGCATCGTCGTCCCCGGCCTCACGCTCCGAAATCTCTATGACGAGTACGGCCTGGCCAGCGACGACCTCTCGCAGGCTATCGAATCCGCCGGTACTCCGACCGGCGCGCTCTTCCCGTGGCACGCCGGTGCCGTCTATATGTCTGCGGTCTTTGGGGTTGGAACGCTCGCGTACGCCCCGTACTACTTCTTCGCGTTCCTCTCGCCGCTGATCCTGTTCGCGACGACGCTGTTCGGTGGCCGATACGACGGGTCCGAGCAGGCTGATTCGGTCACGTCGTCCGCTGTCGCCGACGACTGAGTTCGGCTTCTCCTACGTTGTTTCTGTTACCGTATCTCCGCAGTGACGGGGCATACACAGAGACAGCACGAACCGTAGGACGGTCCTCGCCGTGGCCACTGTGACACGAGGATGCCATGACGACCAGACACGGTTTTAGGCATCGAACGTCAAGCGAGGGGTATGACTGACCCCGAGACGCTCGACGTGACCATCGTCGACGGCTACGTCGACGAGCCCGCACACTTCGGGGTGCCGCCGTACATCTCGACGTACCCGCGGTACGCTGCCGGCGCGCTCGTCGATGCCGGCGTCCCCCGCGAGCAGATTACGTATCACACTATCGACGAACTCCGGGACGACAACGCCGTCTGGCGAGATGTCGAGGCCGCCGACCTCATGGTGTACGTCGGCGGCATGACCGTCCCCGGCAAGTACGTCGGCGGGACTCCGGCGGAACCCGACGAAGTGCGCGAGCTGGCCTGGACGGCCAACGGCACGTCCATCATGGGCGGCCCGGTCCGCTTCGGCGTCGGCGAGGCCAACGAGGGCGCGAGCGAGACGGCCCGCGACGACCTCGATTTCGACTTCCTCGCCATGGCCGACGTGGAGGCCGCCGTATTCGACCTCGTTGACTCCGGTCTCGAAGGATTCAACGACCGCTACCGTGACATCGAGGAGGAGACCCGATGGGCACGCGCCGGCGCGTTCGTCGTCGAACAGCACCCGAACCATCCCGACTACCTCATCTGCGAGATGGAGACCTCCCGGGGCTGTCCGTACCGGTGTTCCTTCTGCACGGAGCCGATGTACGGCAACCCGGACTTCCGGCCGCCCGAGAGCGTCGTCGACGAGGTTGACGCCCTCTCGGACCGCGGTGTGAAGCACTTCCGGCTTGGCCGGCAGGCCGACATCCTCGCGTACGGCGGCGACGGGGAAGCGCCTAACCCGGACGCCCTTCGGCGGCTCTACGGCGGCATCCGCGAGGTCGCCCCGGACCTTGAGACGCTGCATCTCGACAACATGAACCCCATTACGGTCGTGAAGTGGCCCGGAGAGGCCCGCGAGGGGATTCGCATCATCGCCGAGCACAACACGCCCGGTGACACCGCCGCGTTCGGACTGGAGTCGGCCGATCCGAACGTGATGAGCGACAACAATCTCAACGTCACTGCCGACCAGTGTTTCGAGGCGGTGAAGATCGTCAACGAGGTGGCTGGCTGGCGGCCTGGCGGAGAGAAGGGGACTGCACCCAACTTCGGCGACGACGCCGCCCGGCGGCTCCCCAAACTGCTCCCGGGAATCAATCTGGTCCACGGGCTGAAAGGCGAGACGCGGGAGACCTTCGAGCACAACAAGCGGTTCCTCCAGCGGGTCTACGACGAGGGGCTGATGCTCCGGCGGGTGAACATCCGTCAGGTGATGGCCTTCGAGGGGACCGACATGGCCGACACCGGCGCGGAGATCGCCAAGGACCACAAGCAACTGTTCAAGCAGTACAAACAGGAGGTCCGGGAGACCATCGACAACCCGATGCTCCAGCGGGTCGCGCCGCCAGGAACGGTTCTGCCCGACGTGCATCTGGAATACCACCAGGACGGCAAGACCTTCGGCCGCCAACTGGGGACGTACCCGCTGCTCGTAGGCATTCCGGGCGAGCGTGAACTCGGCAGCGTCGTCGACATCGCGGTCACCGACCACGGCTACCGGTCGGTCACCGGTGTCCCCTACCCGCTGGACCTCAACAGCGCGTCGATGAACGAACTCACCGCGATTCCCGGCATCGGCCGGAGCACCGCCGGCGACGTGGTGGTAAACAGGCCCTACGAGTCGGTCGGGGACATCGACGTCGCATCCATCGAGCGGTTCGCGACCACCCAGTCGGGGGAAGGCGCTGACTAACGGCTGCTCCGGTCCCCTCAGCCTAACGAACGGAAAGTACTTTTCACTCCGGGGATGACCAAGAGCGTATGACTGCGGTCGAGGTGAGCGTCGTTCTCCCCGCTTACAACGAAGCAGACACCATCGAGGGGACAGTGTCGACAACGCTTGCGACGCTCGCCTCGTTTCTCCCCGAAGACGCGTACGAAGTCATCGTCGCGGAGGACGGCTGCTCGGACCGCACGCCCGAAATCGCGACGCGACTCGCGAACGAGGACAGCCGGGTCCGACACGTCCACAGCGACAACCGGCTCGGCCGCGGCGGCGCATTAGAGTACGCCTTCGAGCGGGCCGACGGCGAGACCCTGGTGTATTTCGATACGGATCTCGCGACGGATATGTCGCATCTCGAAGAACTCGTCAACGCCGTGCGTGTCGACGGCTACGACGTGGCGACGGGGTCACGATGGATGCCCGAAAACCGAGCCGACCGGCCCGCAAAGCGTGGGATTCCGAGCTTCGGCTACAACACGCTCGTCCGGGCGGTCCTCCGTTCGGATCTCAAGGATCACCAGTGCGGGTTCAAGGCCTTCGACCGGCAGGCACTGGAAACGCTGTTGCCCCGCGTGCAGGACGAGCACTGGTTCTGGGACACGGAACTGCTCGTGAAGGCTCAGCGCAACGGCTACCGGGTAAAGGAGTTCCCTGTCGACTGGACGCCGAAGGGGGACTCCAAGGTGGACATCGTCCGAGACGTGTTCGGGATGGGCAGCCAGATACTCCGGACCTTCTGGGAGCTGTCGGTTAGCCCCAGAATCACGCGGGAGGTGTCGCTCGGCGCAGGCACGATGCTCGTCGTCATTGCGCTCCTGTTGATGACACAGTATCTCGACCCTGACCGTGTCCTCGCCGAGATGGCAGGCGCAGCCCCCGAGATCGTCGCACTGAGCGCTGTTGTCTATGCCGTCTCGTGGCCGCTCCGTGGTATCCGCTATCGCGACATCCTCGTCTCGATGGGGTACCGGGAGCGGTGGGGCTTCCTGACGGGCGCGATATTCATCAGCCAGACCGGGAACCTCGTGTTCCCGGCACGAGCCGGCGACGCAGTTCGGGCGTACGTTATCAAGGCCCGCCGTTCGATCCCCTACCCCTCGGGATTCGCGTCGCTGGCCGTCGAGCGTGTGTTCGACCTGCTGACGATCACGCTCCTTGCCGGCGTCGTCATGATCGGACTAGCTGTAACGGGATCGGCCGAACAGTTGCTGACGGCGCTGACGGGCGACACTGTCGGCGGCGACGCGGCCAGCAGCGGGCGGACCGCCGTGGCCGTGGCCGGCGGTGTCGGCGTCGCCGCTATCGGAGCGGTGGTGGCTATCGTCGCCAGTGCGCGGAGCGACCGGAACTTCGTCCGGGCGGTCATTGGCCGGCTGAGCAGCGACTCCTACGCCGACCACGTCGCTGGCGTCATTGAGGGGTTCGTCGGCGATGTGCAGACAGTGGCCGCCGACGGGTCGGCCTTCACCCGTGTCGGCATCGGAAGCCTCCTCATCTGGACGTTCGATGTCATAACGGCCCTGATCGTCTTCGCGGCCTTCGGCTACAGCCTGACGCCGTCGCTGGTGGCTGTTGGCTTCTTTGCGGTCAGCGTCGGGAACCTCGCAAAGGTCCTGCCGCTGACACCCGGCGGGGTCGGTCTCTACGAGGGAGCGTTCACCGTCATCGTCGCGTCGCTGACGCCGGTCGGCGTCGCCGCGGCCATTGGCGTCGCTATCGTCGACCACGCAGTCAAGAACGTCGTCACCATCATCGGCGGCGTCGCGTCGATGGCCTGGCTCAACGTCTCGCTGACGACGGCGGTCGAAGAGTCTCAGTCCACAGACGCTATCGAACCGGAAACGAACGACTGATCGCAGTTCTGACGCGCCCCACACTCCGTCACGACTGGGATTGCGCTAGCAATACTAGGACAGTCCAACAGCACTCTACCGAGACTGCTCTTCCAGCTACCAGCTACCAGAGCGGTGTATTTCTTTACGAATATTATAAATAAGGGCGGCTTTACTAACAATGTTTAATATAATGGTTAATATTATATAATTTGGAAAGCTATGCAGTTCTGCTATGTTTCAACGTAGCATACAATCGAACGAACCGGACAGGCAAACGCGACGCAGTTTCCTCAAGGCCTCGACCGGTGCTGTGGCATCGGTGGCGGCACTCGGTGCGAGTGGTTCTGTACGGGGCGGCAAATTCGGTGGTGATGACGGAGAGTACACGGCTCCAGCGGAATTCCCGCTCGTTTCGACGCGTGATCAGTTCACTGACGACGCTACACTGAAGTCTGAATACACAGAGACAGAGTACGAAACAATCGGGGACTGGGATTCTAGCCGAGCCAGCGACGATACGGAACTCGTCATCTTCGTCCACGGCTGGAGTCTCGGGGAGACGGATGCCAGAAACGCCGCCTACACCTGTCAGGTCGGGCTTGAAGAGAACGAATACGACCAGTTCAACGTAGGATTTACCTGGGATGCTGACAAGGGCGACGGCATCGGCTGGTACGAGGGTGTCGCCATCGGCAAACAAAACGGTCCAAAACTCGCACAGTGGGTTGTCGACCACAACGACAGCGGTGGGCTTCCAGTCCGGGTAATCGGACATTCGCTCGGCGCAAAGGTGGCTGTAGAAGCGGTGGCGTCGCTTCACGAGCGTGGACGCGAAGATGCAGTCAAGTCGGTGGCGTTACTGGGCGGCGCTATCGGTGAATCCGTCGTTGAGGTCGACGAGACATACGGCGAATCTATCGAGTACGCCACCACGTCCTTCGATAACTTCCACAAGGACGACGACGCGGTGCTGGGGACTGCATTCAGTGCTGCCGAGTGGGCGGAAGCGGTCGGTGAAACGGGTGTGCAGAGTCCCGGAGACGCCCCCGAGAACTACACCGATTATGATGTAACGGAGTCTGTTGCCGACCACAATTCCTACTACGAGCCCGATGAGGGGTGTATACCCGACGTCGTCGAGACGTTTCAGTAGGACGTGAAGGCGAAGGGGGTGATTCTACCCATCGTATACGATTATAACTGGGTTGTGGGAAATCAGTCAAAAATACCCGATAGCTATTATATGAATGGTCATGCGACTAATGCACAAACGTGGGTTTCGTGACGTGTATCGGTGGTCTCCATAACAATACCGGAATGTTTTAATGACTTTCGTTCGAATACAGTGTTACCGACTGCCTCCGGGTTCTGTGATGTCTCCCACCCGGTGAGCACCCGCCTTCGCAACCAATGAGTGAACACACACGGACGCGACAGCAGCATGAAGAACAGACGACGGAGTCGACGGAATCGGAGAGCACAGCGTGCCCGGAGTGCAGTGGCTCGCTCGTCATCGACGACGAACACGGCGAAACGGTCTGTGAAGACTGTGGGCTGGTCGTCGAGTCCGACGAAATCGACCGCGGGCCCGAGTGGCGCGCGTTCGACTCCAGCGAGAAAGACGAGAAGTCCCGCGTTGGCGCGCCGACGACGAACATGATGCACGACAAGGGACTCTCGACCAACATCGACTGGCGCGACAAGGACGCCTACGGGAACTCCCTGTCGGGCAAACAGCGCCAGAAGATGCAGCGCCTGCGCAAGTGGAACGAGCGCTTCAGAACTCGGGACTCCAAGGAGCGCAACCTCAAGCAGGCGCTGGGCGAAATCGACCGGATGGCCTCTGCGCTGGGACTCCCCGAAAACGTCCGCGAGACGGCCAGCGTCATCTACCGCCGTGCACTCGACGAGGACCTGCTGCCCGGCCGCTCCATCGAGGGTGTCTCGACGGCCTCCGTCTACGCCGCCGCGCGACAGGCCGGCGTCCCGCGCTCGCTCGACGAGATCACGGAGGTCTCCCGAGTCGAAAAGAGCGAGATCGCCCGCACTTACCGCTACGTCGTCCGGGAACTCAGCCTCGAAGTCCGTCCAGCCGACCCCGAGAGCTACGTCCCGCGCTTTGCCTCCTCGCTGGAACTGTCCGACGAGGCCGAGCACCGCGCCCGTCAGCTCCTCCAGAACGCCAAGGAGCAGGGTGTCCACTCTGGAAAATCGCCAGTCGGCCTCGCCGCCGCCGCGGTGTACGCCGCGGCGCTACTGACCAACGAGAAGACGACGCAAGCCGCTGTCTCCGAGGTCGCCGACATCTCCGAGGTCACCATCCGCAACCGCTACCACGAACTGCTGGAAGCCGAGCAGGACCTGCCCGTCGCGTAAGCTCGGTAGTTGCGTCGCATCGCTGTGAGGGCTGTTTTTGGCATCAGTTGTCGCACGCAGAGCGTGCACTCCGTCGGCCGATAACCGCAAGACTAGAGTCGTCTCATCCGCTGGGACCGGTATGGAGACGACACACCGGGTTCGAACCGGTGACGCCCGCACGCTTGAGTGTCCCGACGACAGCGTCGAACTGGTAGTCACGTCCCCCCCGTACCCGATGATCGAGATGTGGGACGACATCTTCACCGAACTGGACCCCGCCATCGGAGGGGCGCTGGACGACGGAGACGGGGACCGGGCATTCACACTGATGCACGAGGTACTCGATGCAGTGTGGGCTGAGATAGAGCGCGTGCTGGTTCCCGGTGGCATTGCATGTATCAACGTCGGGGACGCGACGCGGTCCCTAGAGGACGGCTTCCGCTCCTATCCGAACCACGCCGAAATAACCGACCGGCTGACCGACCACGGACTTCGCGCGTTGCCCGATATTCTGTGGCGTAAGCCAACCAACAGCGGCGCGAAGTTCATGGGATCTGGGATGGTGCCGCCAAACGCCTACCCGACGCTCGAACACGAACACATCCTCGTGTTCCGCAACGGGGAGCGCCGCCGCCTCGAACCGGGCGCGGACCGTCGCTACGAGAGCGCCTATTTCTGGGAGGAGCGCAACGAGTGGTTCTCCGACCTCTGGGAACTCCTCGGCGAGACCCAGAGCCTCGACGACGGGCTTCGGGACCGCTCGGGTGCCTTTCCACTGACGGTACCCTACCGGCTCATATCGATGTTCTCGGTGTACGGCGACACCGTACTCGACCCGTTTCTCGGCACTGGGACGACGACGCTGGCGGCGATGGTCGCCGGCCGGAACTCGGTCGGAGTGGACCGCGACCCGGACCTGCTGTCCGCTCTGGAAGACCGGGTTGCCACCGCCCCGGAGCGTTCTCGAACCATCGCTGAGGAGCGCCTCGCCGACCACCGCTCGTGGGTAGAGCAGCGGCGCGCCGACGGGAAAGAACCGGGATACGAGGCCGAGCAGTACGATTTCGCCGTCAACACGAAACAGGAACAACGGATTCAGTTCTACGCAGTCGATACCGTTACGGCGACCAACGACGGCTTCCGGTCCGTCCACGAGCCGGTCGAGTAAGCACGGCTTTTTGTGCGGCTCCGTCGAAGCCGACCTATGAACTTCGAGTCGTTCACCCTGCTCGCCGCCACCGACGACCTCGGGGTGGAACCGGCCGCCCGGGCCGATGCCGACGGGTTGGAGCTACGGATGGATTTCGCCGACGAGCCGCTGGCACAACTGGACGCCTACGACGGCGACCTCCCGATACTCGTCACCAACCGGCCGACGTGGGAGGGCGGCGAAGCCGCCGACACCGCGGGTCGCCTCAACGCGCTCGAAACCGCACTCGAACACGACGCCGTGACGGCTGTCGACCTCGAACTCGCGGCGCTGGAGGGAACCGGCGACCACGACGCCGGCCGCGTCGCCGACGTTGCCTGCGACCACGGAGCGTCCGTCGTCGTCTCGACGCACAACTTCGGGTCGACGGCCGACCGTGACGCGATCGTGAGTCGGCTCGATCGAGCCTGTTCGCACGGTGACGTGGGGAAGATGGCGAGTACGGCTCAGTCGCCGGACGACGTACTGGCGATGCTCGGGGCAACCCGCGAACTGACTGCCGACGGCGAACAGGTCGCCACGATGTGTATGGGTGCGGCCGGTCGGCACTCCAGAGCCGTTGCCCCGCTGTACGGCTCCCGCATCGGCTACGCACCGGTCGACCCCGCTGACGCGACCGCTCCGGGTCAGTACGACCTCGCGACGCTCCGGACCCTGGTTGGACAGCTACAGAGCGACGTCTGAGCCGGTAACCGCCCGCTTCGGGGCTTTCGTCCGGCTAGTGATCCTTCGGAAGATATAGGGGTGTGCGAGATAGATTCGCCGAGTATGACTGACAAAGGACGCAAGCGGCCGTTGCTGGCCGTGGTGCTTGCGTTCATCTTCCCTGGGTTGGGACACTTCTACCTCCGAAAGTGGGTGCGGGGACTGCTGTGGCTCGGGTTACTGTTCATGCTGTCGGTGGTGTTCGTCGCCACTGGCGCTATCGACCCTGTTACCCAGCTAAGCCTCGATGCTATCTCGTCGTCGTATCAGTCCAGACCCACCGAGGTGACGATCGGTTCGGTCGTGATTACGACGCTCAACGTTGTCGACGCCTACTGGGTCGCGGTCAACGAGAATCAGGCCCAAGAAGTCGAAGCCGGCACGACGTGTCCGAACTGCGGCAAGGAACTCGACGAAGACATCGACTTCTGTCACTGGTGTACGACGCAACTGGAACCGGTCGAGGCGGACCAACAGTAACCTGCAGGTTCGGTCAGCCTCGAACGAGGTCGGCTTACTTTTCGATGATGCTCTCTTCGATCCGCTCGCCGAAGTGCGTCGCCGTGTCCTCGTGGTGGATGAGGATCTCGTCGCCGGGTTCGAGGTCCGTGACGGCAGTTCGCCCGTCCTGAGTATGGACCTTGATCGTCTCAGCGTTCTGGAGCAGCGTCTCGATGCGGTCGCCGTCCGTAGTTTCCGCCTGCACGCGAAACATCGGGCGCTTCTCGATTTTCGCGCGGCCGACGATGGCCTCGCGGGTGCGTCCGTTCGCGTCGACTATCTGGACCTCGTCGCCGGACTGGAGTTCCGAGAGGTACTTCGTTCCGCCGTCGGGGGTGCGGACGTAGGCGTGGACTGCGCCGGCATTGACGCGGAACGGCCGAGAGGCGACGTACGGCGACTCGGCCGTCTCGGCGTGGACGAAAAAGAGTCCGCGAGCCATCGACCCGACGAGCATCCCCTCATCGTGTTCCATCAGGCTGCCGGTGTCGATACAGACGCGGTCGGCGGAGCCGGTCTGCTCGATGGCGGTGACCTCGGCGTACTCCAGATCGAGCGACTCCCGACCCATCTCGTCGCGGACCTCGACAGTCTTGCGGATTTCGTCGACGTCGTCGGTGTCCAGCAGGACGCCGTCGGCCCCCAGTTCCAGCGTCTCGTAGGCCGTTCGGGCGTCCTCGGCGGTCCGGACGCCGGCGATGAGGTCCGTCTCCTCGCCGACGCGGGCAATGAGGTTTTCGAGCGGAATGATCTGCCAGTTCTCGCCGATGACGATAGTGAAGTCGGCTTCAGCGGCGACCGCCTCGGCGAAGGCCTCGTAGTCCTCGTCGAAGATGCGCACGTAGCCGCCGTCGGGGGCGGCACCGTTCTGTCGGAGCGTCGAGAGGTCAGCGGAGCCGGAGAAGTCGGAAGGGAGATCGACCGTACCGTCGCCCTCGCCGTCTTTCCCGACGATGGTTGCATCAGCTTTTGAGTCCTCCGCCTCGGCCTCCATCACGTGGACATCGCCGTTGGTGAACGCGGCGATGTTTATTTGCCCGAGTTCCGAGACGCGGTCGACGTCTTCCTCGTCGACCAGTACCCAGTCGACGCCGGCCTCGATACCGGCGGTTATCCGGCGTTTCCGTGTCTCCCAGTCGCCGACCTCGCTGTCGGCTTTGAGCCAAACGCTTCGAGTCATACGCCCACGTCCGCAACGGCGAGGCTTGAACGTGGCGGAACCCTGGTCGGCCTGTCGAGTGGCGTACGGGGAAAGCATATGCCCATATCATACGATATTAGCCGTATTTCCTGAAATTATAATTTATAGTATACAACATTTGTTATTTATTTGTTCCCAATTATCGCAATTAAATGTTGGCCAGTAGACTTATCACTGAGCTTTACTAATAAAGTATCCACATAATACGGTCCAGCTACGGATGGTTACTAACCACGTCTACACAATCGCCGGGGCGAAAGGGGGGATCGGAAAGACGACGTCCAGCATCAACCTCGGCACACTGCTGGCGAAGGCAGGATACTCGACCGTCGTCGTGGAGATGGACCTCGCGATGGCGAACCTCGTCGACTTTCTCGATGTCGACATCGACACCGACGAGGACGCGACGTTTCACGACGTACTCGCCGGCGAGGCGGCAGTCACAGAGGCGATGTATGAGACTGACGCTGACCTGTCAATCGTGCCAAGCGGGATCACGCTCGAAGGGTACGCGAACACCGATCTCGACCGGCTGCCCGGCATCGTCGAAACCCTCCGGTGGCACCACGACATCGTCCTGTTGGACACCCCAGCGGGACTGAGCGATGAGACGATTCAGCCGCTCAAGCTCGCTGACGACGTGTTGCTCATTTCGACGCCGCGCGTGGCATCGATACGGAACGTTTCGAACACCAAAGAACTCACAGAGCGGGTCGGAGCGCCGGTGCGGGGCCTCGTCCTCACGAAATCCGGGACGGGAGCGTCGCCGGGTGCCGATGAAATCGCGGAGTTCCTCGACGTCGAACTGCTCGGCCACGTCCCGGAGGACGACGCCGTCCCGCACTCTCAGGACAGTGGTACGCCCGTCGTCCGGAACGCGCCCAACAGCGGTGCCGCGATCGCCTACGAGCGGATTTCGGAGCAGCTCGTCGATGCTGAGAAGGCGTCGACCGACACCACGGCAGATACGGCCGGTTCGGGGAAGCCACCCGACTCGGACGACCCAGAACTGACGACCCGGCCAGCGGAACAGCCACCACAGCGGCACATCCCCGGGACAACGGACGGCGGCAAGACGGTCCACCCATCGGACGCAATCAGGGACAACAGCGATCCGACCGGTCCAGCACCAACCAAGCAGGACAGGGCGGGCGAGCCGCCAGCGGAGGACGTAGCCGAATCGACCGATCTCGGTAAGCCAGCCACTTCGGAGGCGGACGCCGAAGACGAAGCCACATCGATAATCGACGGGACTGATCTGGTCGAAAACGAATCAGCACCGGGCGACGGGCCGGAGCAGGATGCCGACGAGGCAGAGCGAGACGCCGGTACACTACGAGATGCTGACGGACCGGAACAGGAACCCAGTGACTCGCCGCCTGACGCTCCCAGCGAGAGCGATGCGGATGCCAGCGACGGAGACAAGGCTAACGGTTTCGGCCAGAGAATGTGGTCGCTGTTTGGCTTTTAGGTCTCGACGGCCAGCCCGGCCTCGCGGAGCGCCTCCTCGGTGGTGGCGTCGTCGTGGACGACGGCGGAGACAGCACGAGCGATCTTCTCCGGTTCGTCGTGCTGGAAAATAGAGCGGCCCATCGAAACGCCAGAGGCTCCGGCGTCCATCGTCCCGCGGACCATCCTGACGGTGTCCTCGTCACTTCCCTTCGAGCCGCCGGCGATGACCACCGGCAGCGACGTAGACTCGACGGCGTGCTGGAACGTCTCGGCGGAACCGGTGTAGCCGGTCTTGACGATGTCCGCGCCCAGTTCCTCCGCCAGTCGGACGGCGTGGCCGACCGACTGGTTGTAGTCCTCGTTCTCGGCGTCGATGTCGGGGCCGCGGGCGTAGGCCATCGCCAGCACCGGCAGGCCGTACTGGCTGGCTTCAGTCGTCAGTTCGGAGAGCTCTTCGATCTGTTCGGGTTCGTACTGACTGCCGACGTTGATATGGAACGAGACGGCGTCGGCTCCGGCGCGGATGGCGTCTTCCACCGTCCCCGTGGTCCGCTTGTCCTGCTCGTCCGGTCCGATAGTAGTAGAGCCATTGAGATGCGTGATATAGCCCGCGTCGTTCTTGTTCGGATGGACGCGCCCGGCGATACCTCGCTGGGTGAGGACGGCGTCCGCGCCGCCGCTGGTGACCGCGTCGATAGTCGATTCGATGTCTTTGAGGCCCTTTACAGCCCCCATTGTGATACCGTGGTCCATCGGGACGATGACGTATGTGTCGTCTGTCCCGATGCGTTCGAGTCGTGCGCGTTTTCCTGCAGTCATGTTATGAGACAGTGTGGCAAGTACGATTATGTGCGTTCCGGTTGCGGTCGTCCTGCCGCTCCCCGGAGTGCGCCCTCTTTGAGTTCGCGAGCCTTCGCTTCGAGCCGGTCGGCCACGGTGTCGGCCGAGTCGCCGTTCTCGTGGCCCTCTGCGACGATATCGACCAGTGCGGAGCCGACAATGATACCGTCAGCGCCGGAAGAAACGATACGTTCGGCGTGGTCACCAGTCTTGATACCGAACCCGACGGCCTTTGGCACGTCCCAGTCTGAGAGCCGGGCCAACGACTCCTCGGTGGCGTCGTCCACGTCCTCTCGTGCGCCGGTGACACCCAGACGCGCCTGGACATAGACGTAGCCCGACACCTGTTCAAGCATCCGTTCGAGCCGGTCGCCCTTCGTCGTCGGCGCGACGATGAACACCAGATCGAGGCCGAACTCGTCACAGGCCGTCCGGAGCGGGCCGGCCTCCTCCCCGGGCAGGTCCGGGACGACGAGACCCTCAATGCCGACCGCAGCGGCCTTCTCGACGAACGGTCGCGGACCCTCGCTCTCGCCGTACTGGTAAATCAAATTGTAGTAGGTCATACACACCAGCGGCACGTCCACGTCGAGGTCCTCGACGAACTCGAAGAAGCGATCGGGCGTCATCCCGGCTTCCAGCGAGCGGACGATGGCGTTCTGGATGGTCTTGCCTTCCGCAATCGGCTCGGAGAAGGGCAAGCCGAGTTCGATGGCATCCGCGCCGCCGCGGGCCAGCGCCTCGACGTATTCTAGTGACGCCTCGTAGTTCGGATCGCCGGCCGCGAGGTACGGGACGAAAGCGGGCTCGTCGGCGAACGCGCGTTCGAGTCCCATCAGAGGCCACCCCCGCCGACGCTGTCTCGTGGCTCATCGCCGGTCGACTGTGACGTGGGGCTTCGCCCCACGCTATCGAAGATAGACATATCGGGCGCGATATCGAGGTCTCGCTTGCTGGTCTCCTCGATGGCTATTTCGAGGTCCTTGTCGCCGCGGCCGGAGACGTTGATGACAACGGAGTCACCGACTTCGTCGTGGTGCTCTTCGAGATAGCCGAAGGCATGGGCCGTCTCCAGAGCCGGGATGATACCCTCGTCTTGAGAGAGGCGGTGGAACGCCTCCAGCGCGGCGTCGTCGTCGACGTTGACCGGCGTAACCCGGTCCTCGTCGACGAGGTGGGCGAGTTCCGGGCCGACACCGGCGTAGTCCAGCCCCGACGAGACGGAGTGCGATTCCATGATCTGGCCGTCGGAGTCCTGCAGGAGCTTCGTGCGCGCGCCGTGAAGAACACCCTCGTCGCCGGTCGAAAGGGTGGCGGAGTTCGGTGCCACGCCTTCCTCCTCATCGACCTGCAGCGAGGAGCCACCGGCCTCGACGGCGTAGAGGTCGACGCCAGTGTCCTCGATGAAGTGCGCGAACGTCCCCATCGTGTTCGAGCCGCCGCCAGCACAGGCCATCACGGAATCGGGCAGGCCGCCCATTTTCTCGATAGCCTGCTCGCGGGCCTCCTCGGAGATGACTGCCTGAAAGTCACGCACCATCTTCGGGAACGGGTGCGGACCGACGATGCTTCCGATGACGTAGTGGGTGTTCTCGACGGTAGTCGCCCACTCGCGCATCGTCTCAGAGATCGCTTCCTTGAGCGTGCCCCGGCCAACGGTCACGGGGACGACCTCCGAGCCGTTTATTTTCATCCGGAAGACGTTGGGGCGCTGTCGCGCGATGTCGGTCTCGCCCATGTAGATCTCACAGGGCATGTCTAAGTGAGCTGCCGCCATCGCCGTCGCCGTGCCGTGCTGGCCCGCGCCGGTCTCGGCGATAATCCGCTCTTTGCCCATGTACTTCGCCAGCAAGACCTGCCCGAGCGCGTTGTTGAGCTTGTGTGCGCCGCCGTGAAGCAGGTCCTCGCGCTTGAGGTAGACGTCCGTGTCGTACCGGGCCGAGAGCTGGTCCGCGTACTGCAGCGGCGTCGGTCGGCCACCGAAGTCGGCCAGCCGTTCCCGGAACTCGTCCATGAAGCCGTCCTCGTTTTCGAGCACGTACCGCTGGTAGGCGTCGGTCAGCTCCTCGATAGCTGGCATCAGTGCCTCGGGCACGTACTGTCCACCGTACTCGCCGAACTTGGGATCGTATGCGTCGTCAGTGCTCATGTGTCTGTAGTTGTCGTCTCAACCGCATCAGTGTCCGCGCGTGTCAATCGCCGCGTGTTTGCTTCCACGTCCGTCGCCGCGTCGTGGTCCATGATCGCCGAACCGATCAACAGGGCGTCCGCACCGGCGTCGCGCATCCGCCTGACGTCGTCCGCTGTCTGTATGCCACTTTCAGCAATGAGTGTGACGCCCTCTGGAACGTCTGGCGCGACGGCTTCGAACGTTCCGAGGTCGACCGCCAGCTCGCCGAGGTCGCGGTTGTTGACGCCGATGATGTCCGCGCCGGCGTCGAGCGCTTTCTCGACCTCTGCCGCGGTGTGAGTCTCGACGAGGACCTGGAAGCCACGCTCGCGCGCGGCCGTGAGGAGATCCGCGAGGTCATCGGTCCCGTCCGCTTCGAGAAAGCGGACGATGAGCAGTATCACGTCCGCTTCGACCACATCCAGCTGTGCCTCGTGAAGGATGAAGTCCTTCCGCAGGACGGGCACGTCGACGGCGTCCCGCACAGCTTCGAGCGTCGCCGCCGACCCGCCGAAGTGGTCCGGCTCCGTCAGCACCGAGAGCGCCGCCGCGCCGCCCTCGACCATCTGTCGTGCGAGGTCGACCGGGTCGTCGGTCCGCTCGCCGTCCGCGGTCGGACTCGTCGGCTTGATTTCGGCGATGACCGGCGTCCGCCCGGCGTCTGCCGCCGCGTCGAAGGCGTCGGGCAGCGAACGGGCCGTCACCGATACCCGGCCTCCGCTGCCACCGCGCTCCCGCGCCGCGTCGAGAATCGATTGAACCGCTGGTGCTATCTCCTCACTGTCGCCCATTACTGAACACTAACGTACAGAAGTGTACATAAGAGTTGTCCTATTCTCTCGGGGGAGCAGAATACAAGCGAACCAGCAGGCTGTCAACCATGGCACACTTCTATACTCTTCCGCGTTAACTGTTCACACATGTCGTTCCAGACAGCCATCCGACCGGCCGAATCGATGGATATCGCGGATATCCGCCGGGTCGCCAGAGCCGCGTGGCACGCGGTATACGACAATGTCCTCGGGAAAGAGACGGTGAACAGTCTCCTCAACGAGGGGTATGCGCCGCCGCTGTTGGAGCAGATGATCGAACTCGAAGAAGTCGGTCTGTTCGTCTCTACAGCCGACGATGACGTAGTAGCGTACATGAGCTGTGGGATGACGGACGCGACCGGCTTCGGCGACCTCGACCTGTACGTCCATCCAGACTACTGGGGCGAAGGGATCGGGACGGAGCTGCTCCATCGGGGCGAACAGCACCTGCACGAACTTTCGGTGCGGAAGATCCGCGACGAGGTGCTGGCCGAGAACGAGGTCGGCAACGCGTTCTACCGCTCCCACTTCGAGAAGGTCGGCGAGCGGACGACCGAGGTCGATGGACAGCAACATCCGGTGAACGTCTACGAGCGACGACTGTAAACGGCATCCGGTATTCACACCGCGTGTGTGACTCACACGCTCTCGTAGCTCGTGTAACAGCGTTTAAGCCGCTGAAACCGCTTCGTCGGTGCAATGAGCTACAAGATCGGACTCGTCGGCAAGCCCTCTGTCGGCAAGTCTACGTTTTTCAATGCGGCGACGATGAACGATGTGCCGGAGGGCGCGTACCCGTTCACGACAATCGACCCCTCGATGGGCGAAGCGTACGTCCGCGTCGACTGTGCGGCCCCGGAATTCGACCACACCTGCACGCCCAACCACGGCTACTGCACGGAGGGCGTCCGGTTCGTCCCGACGAAGCTCGTCGATGTGGCCGGCCTCGTCCCCGGCGCACACGAGGGGAAAGGGCTGGGGAACCAGTTCCTCACGGACCTCAACGAGGCCGACGTGCTCGTCCACGTTGTGGATTTCACCGGCGAAACAGATCTTGAAGGGGAACCCACCGAGGACCACGACCCGCGAGAGGACATCGACTTCCTCGAAGACGAACTGGACATGTGGTATCTCGACATCCTTGAGAAGGGCATCGAACGCTACCGCTCGGGCTACCACGGCGAAGACAAGGCCATCGAAGACGACCTTGCCGAGCAGATGTCGGCGTTCAAGATCAACGCCGACGAGATCAAACAGGTCGTGCTCGCGCTGAATCTGGAACTCGACCCCGACGCCTGGGACGACGAGGACAGAGAGGCACTCGCTCGGGAAATCCGCATCCGGACCAAGCCGATGCTCATCGCGGCGAACAAGATGGACACCCCGGAAGCCCAAGAAAACTGGGAGACCGTCACCGAGGACCCGGAGTACGAACACCTCACGTTCGTGCCCGTCTCGGCCCATGCTGAGAAGGCGCTGAAAAACGGCAACGAGCAGGGCGTGCTTGACTACCGACCAGGCGACGAGGACTTCACCGTGACGGCGGACCTGCCAGAGGAGAAAGCTGCGGGGCTGGAGCAGATCCGGGACTTCGTTATGGAGTTCGGCGGCACGGGCGTCCAGCAGGCCCTCGAAACCGCGCTGTTCGAGGAACTGGGGGCTATCGCGGTGTTCCCCGGCGCTCGCAAGCCACAGGAGGACGGGACCTTCCTGCAGGACTGTTTTGTCCTCCCCGATGGGTCGACCGCCGAGGACTTCGCATACTTCTTGCACACTGACATCGGCGAGGGGTTCCTCCACGCGCACGACGTGCGAACCGAGCGACAGATCGGTGCTGACACCGAACTCGACCACCGCGACGTCGTCGAAATTACGACAACGAACTGATACTGTAAGATTCACCGCTGATACTCTGGGGATGCGATTTTTTAAACGCCGGTGTGAATTTTTCACATGCACCTCGTACGACCCCGTTCCGTTGTCTATTTGACAGCAGCGCCGAGGCGATTTCAATGACGACGACGGATGATTCGACGGGCCCGCTTGGCCGACTTATGCTTGCGGTCGGCACTGTGCCGATGACGATCGAACCGTACCTGCCGACGCCGCTCCGCCGGACGTTCAGCGCCCGTGTCTTCCTGCTGGCAGCAATGTCGATTGTGGGCGCACCGGCGCTGGCTGTCGTGCTGTTTTCCTCCGTGACAGCCGCCGCGATATTCATCGGGTTCGTCGTCGCCGTGACCGGTTTTCTGGGCTACTGTGAGATGTACCGCGCGATAATCGAGATCAACCGAAAGGCGACGGCAGTCGACAACGGCCAGTACGACATCGACTTCGGCGTCGACCGGATCGACGAGGTCGGAGACGCGTACACGAAACTCGAACGGGCCGCGACCTCGCTCGGCCAGAGCATCCAGGAGGCAAACGACGCACAGGAACGCGCCGAGGAAGCGCGCGAAGCAGCCGAGGAGGCCCGTGAAACCGCGGAGTCTGAGCGCAGCGAGATGGAGGCGCTGAGCAGTCACCTCGAACTGAAAGCGACACAGTACCGAACAGCACTCGACGACGCAGCCGCCGGCGATCTGACTGCCCGCGTCGATACTGACAGCATCAGTGACGCCATGGCGGCCGTCGGGACGGCGATTAATGAGACGCTGGCTGCCTTGGAGACTGCCATCGGCAGCGGCCAGTCGACCTCGACACGTATCGCCACTGGGAGTGAAACCGTATTGACCGACGGCCAGCAGGTCCGTGACGAGACACAGTCCGTGGCCGACACCGCATCTGACATCGCCGACGGGGCAGAAACCCAGCGCCAGCAGCTAGACGATGCGGCGAGTGAACTCAGTGACCTCTCGGCGACTGTCGAGGAAATGGCGTCCTCCGTCGCCGAAATCGCCGACCAGAGCAACACTGCCGCGGACCTCGGCCGAGACGCTCAGCGGTCCTCGTCGGAGGCCCAAAGCGCCGTCGACGAGATCCGACACTACTCGACGAGCGCCGCGAGCGAGGTCAAGCAGCTCGACGATATCGCCGAAGACATGGCCGAGATCGTCGAAGTCATCGACGGTATCGCCGAGGAGACGAATATGCTCGCGCTGAACGCCTCCATCGAAGCCGCCCGCGCCGGCCAGGCGGGCTCGGGCTTTGCCGTCGTCGCGGACGAAATCAAACAGCTTGCGACCGAGACACAGGCCGCCACCGGCGACGTGGAGGACCTCATCGGCTCGCTGCGGTCGCAGGTCGGAACGTCCGTCGACGCCATGGAGACGATGGAAGAGGCTGTCGACCGCGGAAGCAGCACTATCTCCGAGACCATTACGACGCTCGAAGACGTGGTCGACGCCACTGTCGATGTCAACGGCGGCATTCAGGAGATCGACCGGGCGACCGACCAGCAGGCGACCAGCGCACAGGAAGTCGTGCGGATAATCGACGAGATCAACGATATCGCCGGGGAGACCGCAACCGACGCCCGTGAGATGGCAACGACGGTGGACCAGCAGGGCCAGACCGTTGCCGGGATGGTCGACTCGGTGGAGCGGTTCGCTGACGACGCCGAGACGCTCAACGACGAACTCTCACAGTTCGATACCACCGGGACCGACGGTGTGGATGCGCCGGCTGGCACCGAGTCCGCGATGAGCGACTGAGACGCGCCGGGTACTGGCTCTCGCGCTGTCGTCCAACAAGCAGCACGACTACAGCAAGAGGTGAGCCAGCAATGCGATGATGGCGATTTTCTTGACGAGGATGACGACGATGATCAGTTGCGTCGTCGACAGCCCCCGGACGCGTTCGATGCCCCGCCGGAGGAACGCGGGTGACTGCGCCAGTTCATCGACCAGCAACCGCCACTCCGCACGGAACGTCTCGGCCGCCGATCCTTCGCCGTCGGTGTAGGCGACCTCCGGCCGCGGGAGCCACTGGGAGCCGGTGTATTCGAGTTCGACCAGTGATCCCTCAAGATGACTGGCCTGCTCGAACTGCAGGCCGGTCGCTTCACAGAGCCGCTCGACCTTGGCGATGTCGCGGTCGCTGTCAAGGTCGTAGCGTCGCTGTATCGTCTCGGTCGCCCAGTCGAACTGAAACCGACAGACGAGTTCGCTCTCGCCGACCCACACGTCGACGACCTCGGCCAGTTCAACCGTGCCGGCCGTTTCTTTCCGCTTTCGCTGGAGGTGCTCGTACTCGGTGGGGGACTCCATCGAGGCCGTCACCTGGGTCTCCGTCTCGGGCATACCTTCTCGACACGAGTGTTTGTCTGACGACACTATACGTTTTCTCCCGCTGGAACGGCTGGGACTCCGTGACCGTGGCGAAACGAAGACCCGCCACCGACACAGTCAGAAGTCGACCGGACACCCATTGATCTCACCGCCACGCATCCCCTCGGCGAGCCAGTAAATGGAGAGGGTCAACACCACGAGCGCAAGCAACGCGAATTCCAGCCCGTCAAGCGGTAGAAACAACAGCGAGGTCGAGACGCCGAGCAGTGACAGCAGCCCCAGCAGCACCGCCGACCCACAGGCTGCACAGCCCGCGCCGAGCGTTCCGAAAATAACGCCCGCGACGCCCGCGCCGCCCTGCTGGAGGTCAAGTCCGTGCTCGCGGAAGTGGTACGTCACCAGACCGATGTCGACGCCGGTGAGGACGGCGACGACGAATAGCAGGATTCCCTGTGCAAGGTTGAACGACGTGCCGATGAACGGGTACAGTTCAGCGAGCACGCGCAGTCGGCTGGCAAGCGGGAGCGACCCACCGACCACGAGGTCAAGCACCAGCGGGACGTTCAGCGAGACGACGAACAGCGTCAGCGAGACGGCGGCAGCGATCACCGCGACCGCCGCATAGACCGGCAGTGTGAGCACGAGCCTGACCGTCCGGCCCATGAGTCGCCAGTCGCCGCGCGTCGTCGGCAGTCGGAGCCCGCGCGTGATGCTCATTCGTCGCGCTCTCCTAGTGCCTCCGCGATGAGGTCGTAACTGACGCTCCCGTTGACTTTCGTCACGAACTCACCGTCCTCGAACAGCAGAATGATCGGCGTCGTCTCACCCAATCCGGCGTCCTCGGCCGCCTGAATGTCGGCCTGGACAGCGTCGTCGTGTACCCTGTTTCGGGCGTCGCTTGCGACCGCCTCGCCGTCTACCTCGGTCTCCTCGGTGAGAAACGTCGCCGTCCGGTCCAGAACGTTGTCCGGGTCGAACGACGACTGCTCGGCGAAGTAGTGATCGAACAGCGACCAGTACGCCTCGCTGTCACGGGCGAACGTCGACTCCAGCGCCTGTGTCGCCGGCTCACCCCAGGGATAGATGACCGGGTACGTCCGGACGACATACGCGCCTTTGCCCGTGTCCACGATGTTCTCCCGTATGTCCGGGAGCGTGTTCTCGTGGAAGCGACGACACGTGGGACAGGAGGGGTCTTCGAACGCCAGGATGACGTGGCCACCCAGCTCGCCGCGGCGGGGCTGGGCGTCGAGGTCGGCGGCCGCCGGGTGGCTGTCAACGGATTCGGCGCTGTCCGCCTCGCTACTGCAGCCTGCTACTGCGCCGACGACACCCACCCCGGAAAGCGTGAGAAAGCGTCGTCTGTTCATGTACGACTGGTTGACCCGCGTGGGTTTAGCGTTTGTTCTACTGTGTGGCCCGATGAGTAACCGTCTTGTCGCCGGCGACGGTACCATCTGGCGGCCGATGACGACGACCCACAGGGCCGAGCCGGGGTGACTCTCCGTTGATGACGAGCCCTATGAGTGCCGAGGCCAGCTTTCTGTTCACACATTTGCGAGGAGAAGTGAACGAACGCCAGAGAAACCAATCAAGGGATAGAGACTCTATCTGGCATCTAATCTCAGTTGTCATCTCGTGGCTAGTAGCTATCGAAACCCACGGCTAACAAGCGAGCGGCCGACAGGATTCTAACCTGCCGTGAATCAAGGAAAGCGAATGGATTTGGTTGCGGGTTCTATTTCGACCTCACCGCCGATTGGAATAGGACACGTCGGATACGTGTGTCCGAACTCGCAATTGAAGACAACAGGTGCGTTCGGATTGTACGTTTCGAGGACATCAGCAATCGTGTCGCGCTGGCGCTCTCGATATTCCGCCCGCCAGTCTCGTGGGTTTTCTTCAGCGTGTGAGCGGGCACAGGCGCGTCCGACAAGCACACCGTCGAACCGTTCGAGAAGACCCCGTTCGCCGAGTGCCCGGAGGTTCGCACCGACGACAGCCGGGTCAGGGATCAGTTCGCTCGTCTCCAACGCAAGCACAGTGCCATTCAGTGCCTCGGGAGCAGGCAGGTAGCGGTCGGCGAGGAACTGCTCAACGAGGACTGCATAGCAGCCGCCCCAGATTCGACCCGAGACAGTCTCTTCACCACCACGCCAGATTCGGCCATCAGATTGTTCGATCTCGCGCGTGGTTTTGACTGACTCCGGATCTTCCCAGTTGCCGGACTCATCAGTGAACACGTCCGCTTCGGTCCACTCGCCGACAGAATCCTCGAAAAGCGCACGCCGCAGGTACTCTTTGGTGTAGTCAAACATCTCGCCATCCATCGCGTATTCGAGCAGGGTGGAGCCGCCGTAGTACGAGACGATCCCGTGGTTCCAGAAAAACAGAGCCAGATTCGTGTTGTCTGAGTACCCGTAGAATCGAGTCGGGTATTCGCGGAGTACGTCCCCATCGAGATACGGGAGCATCGTGATCTGATCGTGGCCTCCGATATTAGCGATCACGGCCGAGATGTCTGGGTCCCGGAAGGCGTTCATGACCTCTTCGGCGCGCGCCTCTGGATTGTCCGCAAGCCACTCCGGGTCGGCGGTCGCGGTCGGATACTCAACCGGATCAAGGTCGAAACCCTCACGCATTCGCTCAAGACCGAGTTCGTAGATGAACCGCGCGGACTCGGGTGCGTTTGATGCCGGCGCAACAACCGCGACCTGCTCACCGCGTTCGACAGGGGGTGGAGTAAGGAACTCAGGCACGGCTGGCATCTGTAGACCCGATTACATATTTCTTATCCAGCCATGTGCCATACTCTCAAGAGATCTAGAGACTCACAGAGCAAGCACGAGTGTGAAGCTCGGCATCTCTTTGCAACTGTACGAATTGCACATCGAAATTCGGTCAGAGCCAGCGATGTTGTTCACTCAAACCTCAGAGAACAGACGGGAAGAGTAACAAGAGGGACGTGTTACGGATTGAGCGACATCTATAGCCGCGCTAAATGTTCACTATGGATAATCGTAAGTCATGAGTGCCGAGGCTCTTTGCCACTTCCTAGCTGTGATTGAGGACGGTTCTCTGCAGGTATCTCTAGAGCTCAGTTGCCACCGACATGGGACGTATCTAGAACGAAAGTCACTGTGACCCCCCTCCTGTAGAAATGCTCTCTATGAGGATTTACCACGATTAGAAGCTAAATTATACACGGTTTTATTGTTCTAGTATCACTGCTGATATTCTCGGCAACGGCTTTTTGACGCTCATTAGCTACAGGTTGAGCAATGGAAGATGAAAGACAGCAGCCGTGGACTGGAAGCCGGCGGCGGGTGCTTGGAATGCTCGCGGCGGGGGGAGCGGCCACACTGGGTGGCTGTTCGAGTGGTGGAGACGCTGAATCAAGTACAGCCGAAGGTGGGAACGGAGCGGCCGGGTCAACCAACAGCTCTCAGTCAGTCGTTGTCAGTTCGAAAGGCTACACAGAGCAATTGAATCTCGGATACCTCGCCTACGAATTGCTCGCCAACAACACGGGTGTGAGTCTCGTAGATGAAACCGGCTTCGGCGGGAACGCTGCACACGCCGAGGCCTATCAGGCCGGGGACATCCACGCATACTACGATTACATGGGGTCGCTGTGGGCTGCGCACCCGCCCCAGCACGACGAAGCGACCTTCGAGACGCCAGACGAGCAGTACACCGCGTTAAAGTCCGAGATGGAATCAGAACATCCGATTCGGATCCTTGACCGCGCAGACTGGCAGAACACGTGGGCCGTGTTCATCCGCGAGGACGCTATCGAAGGGACCAGTATCGAGACAATCAGTGACCTCGCCGGCTACGTCAACGACGGAAACTACGATATCCGACCGGCGTTTGGCGACGGATTCAGGGATCGTAGCGACGGTTTCGATGCCTTGCTCGAGTACTACGGATTTGAGAGCGAGCACGTGGAGCGCTGGGAGGCAGAACAGGAGTTCATCGAGGCAGCGTCGGCGCAGGCGGCTGGCACGGCCGTCGACGAAGGCTACGCTGATCTCAGCTTCGGGTACAGCACCAGCGCGTGGCTCACAACCGTTGAAGATATCGTATACCTCGATGACGACCGGAATTTCTGGCCGTTTTTCCACCCGGTCGGCGTCGTTCACGAGGACGTCGCAACGGACGCCGTGGTGTCGGCACTGAACAAGATGCCGGACGCCATTCCTGACGCGAAAACGATGCAAGAGCTGAACAGTCACGCAACCGAGGTCGGCAGCCAGCAGGCGGTTGTTGAGCACCTCAAGGCCAACGGCTTCATCTGAATCAGTATGAACGAACCTACAACACATTCAGGCGACGGTGACGATGAATCAGCAGACGCGACAGAGTCAGCGGCCTCGAACACGACAGGGCTGGAGCGAGCGAAAGCCGTTGCGCTGCTGCCACTCCGATCGTACATCGTCAAGTTCGCTGTTGCGTTGCTCGTAATTGTGGTTCTCATTGCGGCCGGCGGATTCTGGGTGCAGGGGAACGCAACTGCCACACTCGAAGACGACACAGCACAACAGCTTGTGCAGGAGGTCAACGCCGAGTCCGGCCTGCTGAACGAGTGGGTTGAGCGGAACGAGCGGCCGGTGCTCGTCGCCTCAAACAATCCGTTGCTCGGTTTCAACACGACGCGCGAGGACCAGCAGGCCTACATGGAAAGACTGGCCGGAGACGAGCTACAGGCCGACCGCGTCGTTGCCGTCCACCTTGCAGACCCCACCGTCGGCACAGCGGGGGAGGCAAGGATTGTGGCGAGTACTGACGAAACGCTCCGCGGAACGCGCGTCACATCGGACGCACATCCGTGGGTCGACCGGACTCGGTCCATCGGCCGCGACACAGTGGTTTCATCGAACCCGTACACGAACGCGAACGGCAAGCGAGTGGTCAGTTCGATGAGTGTTGCCGCCGATTTCACCCACGTACTCGTGGTCGAGTACGACGCCAGCGACCTGAGCAAGCAGTTCAGCGCTGGTATCGATGGGACGTTCACGCAGGTTGTCCGTCCGACCTCAAGTTCGACTGAGGTGTTGTTCTCCGACGCCGGTACCAATGCTGTCGGGCAGCCGTACATCCCAAATCAGTCACAGGCCGATATCCCCGAGATCAGTACAGCTACTGAACAGGGTACTTTCACCAATACGCCAGCAAAGGAAGCAGTGCTTGACACCGATTACGTCGCCGCGTACGCGACCATCCCCGGAACAAACTGGGTCGTCATCAAGCACACACCTGCAGCGAACGCGTTCGCACTGAGCGAGCAGATCCGAACTGATATTCTGGCGTTCATTCTGATCGCACTCGGTGGTGTGGTCGTCATCGGTGGAACGATTGGACGGAACACGGCGACATCCGTACAACAGCTCTCCGCGGCCGCGACCGCCATCGAGCAGGGCGAGTACAATGTCGACGTTTCGAGCTCTCGCCGAGATGAGATCGGCCAGCTGTTCACGTCTATCGGGAGTATGCGCGATGCACTTGTCTCGAAAATCGACGAAACCGAAGCTGCCCGTGAGCAAGCAACAGACGCTCAGCAGGAAGCGGAGGAAGAGCGTGCGCGCGCTGAGCAGGCAAAGGAGGAAGCTGAAGCGCTTGCAGCGGAACTCGAACAGCAAGCAGAGATATACAGCGACGTGATGGAAGCGTGCTCAGACGGTGACCTGACCCGTCGTCTGCCCGAAAGCGAGACTGACAACGAGGCGATGGCGGCTATCGCCTCGTCATTCAACGATATGCTCGCACAGTGGGAACGCACTATCGTCGACATTCAGGAGTTCGCGGATACCGTCACAGCCGCGAGCGAGGAAGCTGAAGTCGGGGCGGCTGACGCCGAGCGTGCGAGCGGCGAGGTCAGCGAATCTGTTCAGGAGATCGCGGCTGCCGCCGACGAGCAACGCGATATGCTGGACACAGTCTCAGGAGAGATGACTGACCTTTCGGCAGCCATCGAAGAGGTGGCTGCGTCCGCTGACTCGGTTGCAGACCACTCGAATCAGACCGCTGACGTCGCCCGAGAAGGCGAGGACACGGCCAGAGACGCGCTCGAAAGTTCGCGCAGGGTACAGGAGGCAATCGACACGACTGTCGAGAACGTTGAACAGTTAGACGAGCAAATGGCGGAGATCAGCACCATCGTTGAGCTGATCGCTGATATCGCCGAGCAAACGAATATGCTCGCGCTGAACGCGAACATCGAAGCTGCCCGTGCCGACAAAGACGGCGAAGGGTTTGCCGTCGTGGCCGACGAGGTCAAGGAACTCGCCGGGGAAACGCAGGCATCCGCGACCGAGATCGAGCAACTCATTACGGACGTACAGTCACAGACGGAGACAACTGTCGACGAAGCCAGAGTGGCTGAGGAATCGATGGCAGAAGGCATCGATGCGGTCGAAGAAGTCATGGCAGCATTCACAGAAGTGTCGGAATACGCCGACAAGACGGACGCCGGCGTTCAGGGGATCAGCGACACAACCGACGACCAGGCCGCCAGCACTGAAGAAGCGGTGTCGATGACCGAGGAGGTCGCTGACCTCAGTGAATCTACTGCTGATGAGGTACAGAGCGTGTCCGCCGCCGCAGAGGAGCAAGCGGCCTCGATGTCGGAGATTAACGACAGCATCAAGTCGCTGAGCGGACAGGCCGAACAGCTCAAGACGCTACTGTCCGAGTTTGACGTCGCTATCGACGAAAGCCAGCGATCCCGAGACCGCTGATCGACAACGGAGCAGCCCCCGGCTGACGCTCGAAGCCGTCCCGTACACACGGCTTCCTGTACCGGTTCGCTACGTGTGTTGGTCGTGACGCGGGTGCGCTTTGCTACATATGTCGGCCCCAACGCTGACCCGACCTCGCCGGTCGGTTTCGGCGCGTGAGAATCACCAGTATGCCTTTATTTTGTTCGGCTGAGCAACACACATGAGCGTCATCTGTGAATTCGAATTGCAGTCCGCAGATATGCCGCTGTGTGCAGTCGCTGCCGAACTGAACACCCGGCTGATCGTCGACAACGTCGTCTCCGGGACAACCGACGAGCCGGCACTCGTGTTCTCCGCAACGGGCGTCGAACCGGACGCGCTCGAATCGGCGTTGCTCGGCGACGAATCAGTCGTGGAGTTCGTCGCCATGGACTCGGATATCGTCGAGTCACGGTATCGGGTCGTCCTCGATACGGATTACGTCGAAATGTACACCCAACTCGTCGACCGGCAGACGTATCCGATGGGTGCGCTCGTGACCGAGCACGGGTGGAAGGTGAGCACGCAGTTCGCCGACCGAGCAGATCTCGAAGCGTTCCGGGACGCCTGTCAGTCAAGCAGTGTCGCGTTCCGTCCGCATCGGCTCTGCGAGACGGAGCACGGCGGCGACAACTACGGGCTCACCGCTCCGCAGCGAGAGGCGCTGCTGGCAGCCCATCGACTGGGATATTTCGCCGTCCCTCGTGGGGCAGACCTGACGGAACTTTCAGCGGAACTCGGTACGACCACGTCCGCGATTTCGGAGCGCCTCCGTCGTGGCACGGACCAGTTGATCGACCATACGATTGCCAGCTCCGAACAGTGACAGCCGGCTAGCCGGAGCGCGGCTATTTCGGCGAAATGACCTCTCTTATAAATTGCTGTACATATGTTGGCAACGGTTAGGGCTGGGACTTGCGTAGCACTACATGACGGTGATCCAAAATGACGATTCAACAGCACCCACACGTCACTGACCGCGAAGCACACTTCGTCGGGGGCGGTATTGCCTCCCTCGCTGGCGCGGCGTTCCTCGTCCGGGACGGCAACATGCCCGGCGAAAACATCCATGTCTACGAAAAGCTGGACGTCGTCGGTGGCGCGATGGACGGTGCCGGCGACCCGGACGAGGCATACCTGATCCGGGGCGGTCGGATGTTCAACTACCCGGCGTACGAATGTACGTGGGATCTCTTCGAGACGATTCCGTCACTCGAAGACGACTCGCGCTCGGTCAAAGACGTGATGGACGAGTTCAACGAAGCGCACCCCTCGTACGCGAAAACACGGCTGATGCGCGAGGGCGAACGGATCGACGCGGGTGAGTACGGACTGACGCGCCAGCACCGGCAGTCGATCGTTCGGTTGCTCCTCACGCCCGAACCGCGACTCGGTGACACGCGCATCGAAGAGTGGTTCGATGAGTCGTTCCTAGAGACGAACTTCTGGTACGTCTGGGCGACCATCTTCGCGTTCCAGCCGTGGCACAGCGTCGCCGAGGTCCGACGGTACATGTACCGCTTCCTCCAAGAGTTCCCGCGCCTGCACACCATGGAGGGTATCGACCGGACGAAGTACAACCAGTACGACTCGATGATCCTCCCGCTCCGGCGCTGGCTCGAAGACAGGGGCGTCTCCTTCGAGTACGGCCACGAGGTGACGGATATGGACATCGTCCCGTCGCGGACGGGACGTACCGTCGAGCAGCTCTACTGTGAGACCGACAGCGGAACCGAGACGGTCCCCGTCGAGCCGTCCGACCTCGTGTTCGTGACGAACGGGTCGATGACCGACGGCTCGTCTATCGGCGGGATGGACGAGGCCCCCGAACTGAACGAAACTGGCGCGTCGTGGGAACTGTGGAAGTCCATCGCCGAGGACAACCCACAGTTCGGTAATCCGTCGGTGTTCGCGGACAACGTCACGGAGACGAAATGGGAGTCGTTCACCGTTACCCTGCACAACACCGAGCTGTTCGACCACATCGTCGATTTCACCAACGAGGAACCGGGCAACGGGCTCGTCACTTACCTCGGGTCGAACTGGCTGTTGTCGACGGTTGTCGCCGCACAGCCCCACTTCGCGAACCAGCCGGACGACGTGAAGGTATTCTGGGGCTACGCGCTGTTCCCGGATCGGGAAGGGAACTACGTGGAGAAACCGATGTCCGAGTGTACCGGCCGCGAGATCCTTCAGGAGCTGTGTTACCACCTGCAGTGCGAGGAACGGCTCCCGGAGATACTCGACGACGTGACCTGCATCCCGGTGATGATGCCGTTCATCACGGCGCACTTCCAGCCCCGGGAGCCCGGTGACCGGCCCGACGTCGTTCCGGACGGGTCGCACAATCTGGCGTTCCTCGGACAGTACGCCGAACAGCCACGGGACGTCGTGTTCACCGTCGAGTACTCCGTCCGGTCGGCGATGACCGCCGTCTACGAGATGCTCGACCTCGATCAGGAGGTGCCCCCGGTGAGCAAACACTACCGAGAGCCCGGTGTCATCGCGGACACTGTTCGCGCCGCGTACCGCTGAGAAGCAAGGCGGTACAGGCGAGGACATTCCAGTGTTTTAGTACGGTGACGGAGATGGGTGTGTATGCACACACCGACGCGCTCCGCCCGGAGGGTACGATGGTAAACCTCGCGCTCTCGGCAGCACAGCTCGTACTCGCGCTCGTACTCGTCGGACTGAACGGCTTCTTCGTCGCCGCCGAGTTCGCCTTCGTCCGCGTTCGCGGCACATCGGTCGAACAGCTCGCTGACGAAGGCCGGGCCGGCGCAGGCTCGCTTCAGGCAGTGATGGCGGACCTAGACAACTATCTCGCGGTGACCCAGCTCGGGATTACGCTTGCCTCGCTGGGACTGGGGTGGGTCGGTGAGCCCGCCGTCGCAGCGCTGCTTGAACCCGTCCTCGCCCCGGTACTGCCGGAGAGCTTCCTTCACGTCGTTGCGTTCGCAATCGGGTTCACCATCATCACGTTCCTCCACGTCGTCTTCGGTGAACTCGCGCCGAAGACGTTCGCTATTGCTCGGACTGAGCGGCTCTCGCTGTTGCTCGCGCCGCCGATGAAGCCGCTTTACTATCTGTTCTATCCCGGTATCGTCGTGTTCAACGGCTCGGCAAACGCCTTTACGCAATTGCTGGGTGTCCCACCGGCGTCGGAAACGGACGAGACACTTGGCGAGCGCGAGATACGCCGGGTGCTTGCTCAGTCCGGCGAAGAGGGGAACATCGACGCGGCGGAGGTCGACATGATAGAACGCGTGTTCGACCTCGACGATACGGTCGTCCGGGAGGTCATGGTCCCGGGTCCCGACGTTGTGAGCGTGCCAGCCAACGCCACGCTGTCGGATATCCGGTCGGTCGTCCTCGCTGAGGGACACACCCGGTATCCGGTGGTCGACGCCGACGACAGCGACCAGATCGTCGGGTTCATCGACGTCAAGGACGTGTTGCGGGCCGGCGAAGAAGACAGCGAGAACGTAACTGCCGGCGACATCGCCCGCGAGATACCGGTCGTCCCGGAGACGACAGCGATCAACGATCTCCTGTTGCAGTTCAGGCAAGACCGCCGGCAGATGGCCGCGGTCATCGACGAGTGGGGGTCGCTGGAGGGTATCGCGACGATCGAGGACGTAGTCGAGGCCGTCGTCGGCGACCTGCGCGACGAGTTCGATGTCGATGGCCGCGAACACGCGATCCGCAAGCAGAGCGACGGGAGGTACGACGCCGACGGCGGCGTTCCGCTATCGACAGTGGGCGAGGCGCTCGGTGTCGACCTCGATATGGACGCGGTCGAAACCATCGGCGGACTGGTGCTGAGTCAGCTCGACCGCGCGCCGGCGGTCGGCGACACCGCTGAAGCAGCCGGACACGTGTTCGAGGTGACGAGCGTCGACGGAACCCGAATCTCGACGGTCGAGATAAGCAAGGGCGACGCTGACGACTCGCTGTCGACCGAGTGAGTGACGGTCAGAAGAACTCGCCCAGATAGACGGATTCGGGCTTGAAAACGTCCGCAATCGGCTCGCGAGCCGACTCATCGTGTATCTCCAGATCAGCCAGGCGTTCAGCTGCACCGACGCCGTGCGTACCGACGGCCAGCTGGGAGAGCGTCGCGATGTCGACGGCCATATCGGCTGCCGAATCGGCAGATGGAAGCTGATCGACCGTTGCGGTCCCACCGCTCACTGACAGACGGAACAGACCGTCGTTGCGGTCGAGCAACGGGTCGCTGACCGAGAGCGTACAGTCGAGATCGCCCCCGTGCCAGTCGAGGCGTTCGAGGTGGCCCACGTCGGTCAGCCGAACCATCGGCCCGGTTTCGACCGTGCAGTCGACCGCGCCGGGGTCGTCGACACGATGGAGGAGGTCAGTGTCAGGCGGTAGCTGGAGCGTGACGCGCTCGATCTGTGCCCCGTGGTGCCCGAGGAACGCGAACAGCGCGCGGCGGGCTTCCTCGTCGACGGCCGCGAAGTTCGAGACCGAGAGCGTGTGGTCAGCATCGTCCGCGACGGTGTACACGAGATATCCACGGAGGTCGCCGTCGCGTTCGTAGCCGTAGCAGTACGGGACGCCGCCGCCGTCCCAGTCGGCGAGGGTCCGCTCGCGCCACCACGCTTCCGAGCGCCGGAGCGAGAGCGCCGTTCCGGCAGCCGCAGCGGTCTCGACCCCGCGGAGCCGCTCCCAGTCGTCGGCGTCTAGACGGACCAGCTGTCCGGCGGTGTCGTAGCTCGGGAACGCCGACGGCGGCAGGTCGAAGCGGCGATAAGTGTTCGCCGTTCCCCAGCCCAGGCGGTGGTAGAACGGCGTCGAAAACGGCCAGAGGGCGACGAAGCCGACATCTGATTCGCGGTACTCACACAGTGCGTGTCGACAGAGATCGGCGGCGAACCCCTGCCCGCGGTGTTCTGGCGGCGTTGCCACCGCACCGAGGCCACCGACCGTCGTCGCCGCGCCGCGGACGGTCGTATCGAGGAAGTACAGCTTGCAGACCGCCCGGAGGGTGTCACCGTCGTAGAGGCCCCGCTGGTCGAACAGTGACGGTGGCCAATCGCTGTCTGCGTCTGGCATTATAGGCCCCTTGCTGGGCGTAAACGCGTACTGGAGTATCCGCTGGCAGGCTTCGCGGTCAGTCGCCGGGACGGGGCGGAACTCGGACATATCGTTGCAGGCGGTCGCCAGCTACAGAAACCTAGTCATCTGCGGGCCGGCGTCGCGGTCCTTCTCGGGAGTGGGTCGTCACGGCACGTACCAGATACCCCGGTCCTGGTCGAGGAGCGACCCGACGACGATGTGTGGGAGCGCAACGATGCTGATAAACATGCTCCAGAACGCCACCGCACCGGGGAGCAGGTTGCCTGTTCCCAGCGGGTTCGGGAACGCCCAGTAGACGGCGACAAGGACGCCAAAAGTGGCCAGCGCCCCGACGACGAGGACGATCCAGGCGCGCAACGCGACGGTCGAGGCGTCCGCGCCGCCGAGCAGGTCCCAGCGCTCGTCGCCGGCCGGCTCCGTTTCGACGGACGCCGTCCGCGCCACCTGCCGGGCGGAGTACCAGAACGGGAAGTACAGGCCGACGGCGACGAGGACCGGAACGAACGCGAAGTATGTCGTGAGCAGGAGCGACTCCCCGGCGTCGACGAGCCAGGAGCGGCCGCCGCCGCGGACGTAGCCCAGCACGATATGCGCCGTCAGAGCGAGCCCGTAGCCCGAACCGATAACGAGCCGGGTCGTGTCGAACGATCCTGCGTACGACGAGAGTGCACCGGGTTCGACGAGACCGACCATCAGCGAACTGAACGCGTGGAACGTCTGTGGCCAGAACACGATGGGGACGAGCATCACCGCGCCGCCCCGGACAGCCGCCGCCAGCCCGCGCTGGAACCGGGTCTGCAGGTGGTCGGTGCCGCTCGTGGCTTCCAGCACTTGCAGGCCACCGAGACCGCCCTTCGCCATAGCGACGGTCAACGCGAGTGCGAGGCCGGCGACTGGTGCTGTGAGGAACAGTCCGACGAACCCGCTGATAGCCGCCAGATACACCGCGACGTAGCGCCAGCGGAACGAGGGGCGACGGCGACGGAGGTTCTCGAAGTGTTCGTACCCGCCGTGGGGAAGATTGAGTGCGACCATCCCGACGAGGTACACCACCATCTGTGCCCGGAGCGGAACGCGGACCTCGGCAGCGCTGAGGAGACCGAAAATGACAGCAAGTACCAGCAGGCTCGCCCGCGAAAGCAAAAGCGACGGATGGCGGTCGGTGTCCCGATGCCACTGCCAGACGGACCCCAGGCCGGTCGTGGGCATATCGCGAGCCTAGGGAAATACTCACAATAAACGATGCAATGGATTCCAGCAGACTGGGAACAGACCGATGAATTGACTGAATAGATATCCGTTGTGAGGCTCTGGGAATCCGAGGAACCCTTTTTCAGGCATAGTCGTTAGCAATGGGTATGCGTGATGGCCTCCCTCGTGACCGGACGGTGACCGTCGTCGGCGGCGGCTTCGGCGGCCTCTCTGCTGCGTGCTATCTGGCCGACGCCGGGGCCGACGTGCGATTGCTCGAACGCCACGACCGCCTCGGCGGCCACGCGGGCGTCCTTGAACGCGACGGCTTCCGATTCGATACCGGTCCGTCGTGGTATCTGATGCCCGACGTGTTCGAGCGCTTCTTCGGGCATTTCGACCGCGAGCCGAGCGATTACTACGAACTGGAGCGGCTAGATCCCCAGTACCGGGTGTTCTGGAAGGACGGCGACCGTGTGGCGATGCGTCCAAACCGCGAGAACGCGTACGAGGTGTTCGAGTCCTACGAGGACGGAGCCGGCGACGCGCTGGTCGAGTATCTCGACCGAGCCGAGCAGAACTACGACCTCGCGATGGACCGGGTCGTCTACGAGGGCCGCGAACGGCTGCGTGACTACGTCGACACCGACCTCCTCCCGCTCGCGCCGCGGGCACGGCTGTTCGGGTCGATGGACGACTACGTCAGCCGCTACATCGACCACCCGAAACTCCGGCAGTTGCTGGAATACACGCTTGTGTTTCTCGGCGGCGCGCCACACAACACCCCGGCACTGTACAGCATCATGAGCCACGTCGACCTGAACATGAACGTGTTCTACCCGGAGGGCGGCATCGCCGGCGTCGTCGACGGACTCGGGTCGCTGGCTCGGGAACTCGGCGTCGACATCCAGACCGGGACCGAGGTCCAGCACATCGCCGGCGAGTCAGGAGCATTCGAGCTGACCACCGAGGACGGCGTCGTCACGTCCGACCTCGTGGTCAGTAACGCCAACCCCGCATACACCGAGCAGAATCTGCTCGACCCCGCCGTTCGCGACCACGACCCGGACCACTGGGACGACCAGACGTACGCGCCGTCGGCGTTCATGCTGTATCTCGGCGTCGAGGGCGACGTGGACCCACTCGCCCACCATTCGCTGGTCCTGCCGACAGACTGGGACGACCACTTCCAGCAGATATTCGACCGTCCGGCGTGGCCCGACGACCCCGCGTACTACCTGTCGGTCACGTCGAAGACCGACGAGACAGTCGCTCCCGACGGCCACCACGCCGTCGTTATTCTGGTCCCAATCGCGCCGGGGCTGGACGACAGCCCTGACATCCGCAAGGAGTACCGGGAGTTCGTTCTGGACGACCTCGCCGAACAGACCGACGTGGACCTCCGCGACCGCATCGTCGTTGAAGAGACGGCGTGCGTCAGCGAGTTCGCCGAGCGCTACGGCGACCCCCAGGGGACGGCGCTCGGACTGGCACACACGCTGTTCCAGACCGGACCGCTCCGCCCCGGCCACCGAGCCGGCCTTGACGGCCTCTATTACACCGGGGCCTACACGACGCCCGGCATCGGGATGCCAATGTGTCTTATCAGCGGCGAACACACCGCCCGGGACATCATCGAAGACAGCCCGGTCGAGACGAAACAGGACCGCTCGGCCTCGACGGCGGACTGACGCCGCCCGCTGTACGGGAAGTGTCCGCGAACCGTCCAAAGTATCCATGGCACCGTTGCACACACTGCGGCAGAGCCTCGAACAGCTTATTATCCCGCTTCAGGTAACGGGGGCATGGAGAAGCTCCGCGAGTCGCTACACGAGGCCCCGATCATCGACAAGGATGGATACTCCTACCTGGTCCACCCGCTCAGCAATGGCGTCCCGATGCTGGAGCCGGAACTCCTCCGCGAGGTCGTCGTCGGCGTGACACGGGCCGCCGACCTCGACGTGGACAAGATCGTCGCGCCGGAGGCGATGGGCATCCACATCGCGACCGCGCTCTCGCTGCAGACGGATATCCCGCTCGTGGTCATCCGGAAGCGTTCCTACGGCCTTGAGGATGAGGTCCCGCTGCACAAGACCACCGGCTACTCCGAGTCGGAGATGTTCATCAACGACATCGAGGCGGGCGACGACCTGCTCATCGTCGACGACCTGCTCTCGACCGGCGGGACAATGGCCGCCATCTGCGAGGCGCTCGACGACATCGGGGCGGACATCTCGGATATCGTCGTCGTCTTCCGGAAACAGGGCGACTCAGCGCTCGACGACACCGACTACGATGTGACCAGCCTGCTCGACATCTCGGTCGACCAGAACGGCGTTACCATCCACGACTGAGTCGGCAGTTGGGGCCGGCTTATTCTCGTTCGACAGCGGCGGCCATGTGCTCCCGGGCTTCCTCGGGCGTCATCCCGCGAACGCCGCACGCACAGGAGAGCAGGTCGGGGTCGGTCAGATCGTCGACCTCCTCAGCGCTGGCCCGTTCGAGCGCGTCATCCTCGGCGTCATAGTCGAAAGTCACCCGGTACGTGACCTGTGCCACACCCTCGATCTGGTGAGATTCGTTGGGATCGGGGTTTGCGATGGCTTCAGCGTGTTCCTCCTGCATCGCGGACTTCCACTGTTCGAGGTTCGCCTCGGGGTCCGAATCGTCAGGCATACGCTGGCTGTCGGCGGGGAGACTGAAAAAGCGAGTGCTGGCGACCCGGTCAGGCGGGAGCCGAGAAAGAGTTCCGTTCTCGGAATGCTTTTTCCGCCGGCAGACGCCGGTATTTCTGTGGTCGACTCCCGATTCGTCTCCGACCGACCTCGACTCCTGTTGGCCGCCGCCACCGCTGTCGCCGCCGTTGCGACGGCCGGCAGCCTCTATCTCTCGCTTGGCCTCGGATTGACGCCTTGCCGGCTCTGCTGGTACCAGCGAATCCTAATGTACCCGCTGGTAGTCATTCTCGGCGTCGCCGCCATCGAACGCCGACCCGGTGTCATCCGGACGGCGCTGCCGCTTGCCGTGCCGGGTGCCGCCATCGCGGCCTACCACTCCTGGCTGCAGGTGAGCCAGACGACCTGTGGCATCGGGGCGATCAGCTGTGCACAGATTCAGTACCGCGTACTCGGCCTGACAGTGCCGAACCTCTCGCTGGTGGCGTTCGTACTTGTGACCGGGCTGGTCGCTGCGGCCGCGCGACCGTCTGGCAGTCAGTTCTGATTCGCGGGAACAAGAAAGCCAGTGAGCGGCCGATACCGGACAGCCTTCGCCGGGACCGCGCCCCTTTTTCGGGTTGCCCGACGTGGCTCCGATATGGAGTACACCAGACTCGGTTCGACCGGAACGACGGTTTCACAGCTGTGTTTCGGTACCTGGCGCTTCGGCCGGGAAACGGGCGGCGTCGTCGAGACCGACCGCGAGGAGGCCCACGAACTGCTCGATGCGGCGTGGGAGCGCGGCATCAACTTCATCGACACTGCCAACGTCTACGGCAATCCAAACGGGACTAGCGAGGAGTACATCGGCGAGTGGCTCGATGACTACGACCGCGAGGACTTCGTCATCGCCTCGAAGGTGTACTTCCCCTTTGACGGCCGCGGCGAGCCCGGTCCCAACGACTCCGGGCTCGGTCGCAAGCACATCCGCGCCCAGATTGAGGGGACGCTGGACCGCCTCGATACGGACTATCTCGACCTCTACTACATCCACCGCTGGGACGAGCACAGCGACATCGAGGAGACGCTGTCGACACTCGACGACCTCGTCCACGAGGGGAAGGTCCACCATCTCGGCGCGTCGACGATGGCCGCCTGGCAGTTGACCAAAGCCCTCTGGAAGAGCGACGTCGAGGACTACGAGCGCTTCGAGGTGACCCAGCCGCTGTTCCACGCCGGCTACCGCGACGACGTGAAAGACTACCTCGATGTGTGTGCCGACCAGGACATGGCCGTCTGTCCGTACTCGCCGCTGGCCGGCGGCTTCCTCACGGGCAAGTACGAGCGCACAGACGACGACGACCCGACGGCCTTCGAAGGGCCGGAAGGCTCGCGGGGCTCGCTGTCCAACCGCTTCGAGGACTTCTACCTCTCCGAGCGCGGCTGGCACGTCCTCGACGAACTCCGCGCTGTCGCGGACGAACTCGACGCCACGCCCGCACAGGTCGCGCTCCGCTGGCTCATCGAACAGCCGGACTTCACCTGCGTCCCCATCGTCGGCGCTCGCACTGTCGACCAGCTCGATGAGAACGTCGGTGCGACGGACATCTCGCTGTCCGACGAGCAGTTCAACCGGATCGTGAGCGCCCGCTACGCCGAGGACGGCGAGCGCTGGGGCCATCGAGCGTAATTGGGAGACGAACTGACAGAACCACGCTGGAGGCGGGACACGCGCTTGTCACCCCGGGAACGTTCGATCTAATTCCGGCCGAGGAGGATTTCCGGCCGACTACTGATAGCTTTACGACGCTGATTTGCTGGCCCTGTCACCAGATACAGCTCCTGTTTCAGGTGCAATCTCGCCCAACAGCCAGACCGCTCCGCCAGTGACGAGAAACAGGCCGCCAAGCGCTGCGACTGTCGTGGTCGCCGTGGTTGCATCCGCCAGCATCCCAGCAGCAAGTGCCAGTGGCGTCCGGAGCAGCATATTCAACATCGACACCGCGGAGAGCAACGTCGCCCGTCCGACCGCCTCGACATGGTCATTGATGTATCCGTTAGCGATCGGCTGGACCAGCGACTTCGCAGTTCGCATCGTCGCGAACGCCGGGAGTGCCGCAAGCGCGATCCACAGCGGTATCACGAGCGCGACGGCGGTCAGAACTGGCACGGCGACGACGGCTCTGCGGACCCCGAGACGGTCCTCAATTGTGCCGGCGTAGTAGCCGCCAGCGGATGACACTGCTGTCAGGACGGCGTACAGCACCCCCAGTCCGAGGGCAAGTGCCGCGCCGGCCTCGCCTGCTCGCGCCGCCGCGATCGGCCCACCAGCGGGAACCTGAACGCCGATAGCGGTGGCGTACGGCCCCAGTGTCTCGACGACCATCGGCTGGACGTAGGTGCTGGAAACGCCCAAAACGGCATAGAACAGCCCGATGTACAGGATCAGTGCCCGAAGCGGCGGTCGAGCCAGATACGTGTAGATGACGGAGACGGTTTCCAGTGGATCGAGACGGTCGGCGGAGTTCCCGTCATCACCCCGGGCAGCGTACTGGCGATTTTTCGGCAGTGAGAGCAGGCTGAGGAAGCCGAGACTGTTGAAACCGATCGCAGCAACGAACGGATAGCTCGGGTGCAACCCGTACAGCAGGCCACCGACAACCATCGATACCGCTGCAGTCCACTTCTGCACTGCGTCGCCCCGGCCACGGATATGACTGAACTGCCTACTATCGAGTCGTTCAGTGAGCGTATCGTACAGCCACGCATCCATGCTACCCGAGCGTAACGTCAGCGACAGCGCCCACAGTGCATAGAGGAAGGCGTACCAGAGGAAACCCGACGCGAGAACGAAGCCCGCGAGGGAGACAACGGTGAACAGCACGCTGAGAAGGAGGCTCGCACGCCGCCCGAGCCTGTCACCGACGTAGCCTGTTGGGATCTCGCCGACGACAGATAACCCTGAGTAGGTCGCTGAGAGGATACCGACCTGTGTGAACGTCAGCGTTCGCAGGAGAAACAGAGTGAAAACAGGAGTGATAAATCCGACAGCGATCGTGGCACGGTACAGATAGTACCGGCGCACTAACCCACAGTCGGATACCGATCGGAACATACGAATGCTGTCACTTTCGGGGGACTAAGATCCTTCCTGAAACGCACTTCTGTTTGATTTCTAACGGGAAGAAGTAGCGATCAGCACACACCGGCCGTACCGACAGTATACTCTGAAGCGCGTCAGACAGTTTCCGAGGGTTCGACGACCTCATCAGTGGACGGATACACGCCGACCTGATCGCAGTGGCCCGCCAGCGGGCACGCATCGGGGTCGTCCAGACAGGCCGGTTTTCTGGCAGAGCAGTACTCCCTGCCGAACTGAATCATCGCAGTATGGCCGAACCCGCACTTCTCCGCGGGCACGTCGCGCTCCAGATACTCACGGACGGTCTCGTGGTCGGCGTCGGCCGGGGCCAGTCCCATCCGGCGGGCGATGCGGTGGACGTGCGTGTCCACGGGAAACACGCCGCCGCGACCGCCCGCGAACAACAGGACGCAGTCGGCGGTCTTCGGACCGACACCGTTCATGTCGAGCAGTGTCGACCGCACCGCCTCGGGGTCGCTCTCTCTGACGAACTCGTCGAAGCCCGATTCGCCGCCGTACTCCTCGCAGATGCGCTGTGCCAGTGCGATGATGCGCTCGGATTTCTGGTTGTACAGCCCGGCCGAGGAGATAGTTTCAGCGAGTTCGGGCTGGTCGGCGTCGGCCAGTGCGCGGGCGAGGTCCGTCCCGCCAGCGTCCCTCTCGCTGGTCGCATCTCCATCGCCGCCATACCGCGCCATCAGTTCGTCGTGGGCGGGCTGGCTCGCTTTGTCGGATGTGTTCTGACTGAGAATCGTCCGGACGAGGCACTCGAAGGCGTCCCGGCCGCCGTAGGTCTTCGTCCAGTACATCTCGCCGAGACGGTCGACGACGGCTTCGGCTCGCGTCCCCGCCGTCTCCGGGTCGAACGTTGCCGACTGGCCACCGCCAGCGGTCCCGCCGCTGATGTTCTCCGCTGGTTCCTCGTCGTTCATACCGGGTGCCAAGGCTGGGACCGACAAAACGCCTGTCCCGAAAGTCGGTCGCAGCGCAGACGAAGCGTACACCGGCGGCTGGCGAGAATCGGTGATTCCAGTGTGGTCCACAGCAAAGGACCTGAAATGGGGCGTCCTTGGGGCGAGACGCCCACGGGACAGACACGAAAAGCTCGTGGCGTGCGGCGACGGGCTATGCCCACGGTGGCCGTCGCCGCGAAAGATGGTCGAGACTGACAGGTCAGTACACCCTCACGTCCTGACTCTCACCTCCTGTCGGGCGGCGTTTGCGCGGACGACAGGGACGGCAGTACCCGACTCGCTACGGCGACAAATATCCCGCCTCGAAGTGGCCTGTGCGTCCGGCATACAATTGTTTAGGCTACCCTAAAACACAAAAAGCCACCGGTTTCTAGGCGGGCCAAAAAGATGGTGTCGATTACTCCTCGACGATGACGGTGCCAGCCATCCCTGCAGCCTCGTGCGGAATGCAGACGTAGGCGTGCTCGCCGGCCGTTTCGAACGTGTGAACGTAACTCTGGCCGGACTGAACGGCCCCCTTGCCGTTCTCCCAGCCCTCGCGTGCAGCCGACTCGCTTTCGAACCCACCGGAGGCCCAGTACGCCGCGTCCTCCGGGAGGTCTTCTTCAACAGCGGTGACCGAGTGCGCTTCGCCGCCGACGTGTTTCCAGGCGACCGTGTCACCAACGCTGACCGTGAGTTCCTCGGGCGCGAACGCCACTGCTTCCATGTCGACGACGTGGTCGGCGTCCTCGGGAACGCCCTTGACGACGTTCGGGCCGCCGGACAGCGACGACTCGGTGTCTTCGGACTCCTCGCTGCCGTGGCCTCCGGATCCGCTCGGGGCGCTGTCGACAGCACCGACAACAGCGAACTGCGCGGTTCGCGTGGCATCCGCAAGCACTGTCGGATTGCCGTCGCCGTTCGTGAGTCCCTTCGAGTAGTCGCTCAGCGCAGCCTCGAAGTTCTCGTAGGCGTCGTGGTCAGCTTCCTCCAGCATCTCGTGGACTTGCGCTTCCTCGAAGGTTGCGAAGATGTCCTGCACGATGGCCGCCGCGGCCTCCCCGTTGCCGCCGGCGCTCCCGGCGATGGCGTACGCCGCCGCGATGGCCTCGTCGTTGAACGCCGTCGCCGCGGCAGTGACATCCCCGCCGTCCGCAGCCGCGGAGCGAACGTCGGTAAGCGTCGATTCGAAGCTTTCGTACGTTTCCTCGTCGGCCTCTTCCAGCGCTTCGTGGAAGCCCGCCGCGCCGCTCTCGAAGTGAGCGAAGGTGTCCTGAATGACGGTCGCCGCGCGGTCGGTTTCTGACAGCGCCGCGAGTCCGGCCGCGTCGAAGGCCCGGCCGATCATGTAGTCCGCCTCCGCACCGCTGGCGACGGCCGTCGACAGGGCTGACTCGAAGTCAAGCAGGGCCTGCTGGACCCCATCGTGGTGGGTCGCCACAGCCTCGCTGTCGTCGTTCTCGTAAGCCGACTGTAGCGAGGTGAGGTGCTCCTCCTCGAAGCGGTGGTAGAGGTCCTCACTCTCGTGTTCCATCGTCTCGTGGAAGCCGAGTTCGTTCTCCTCGAAGCGGGCGAACACGTCCGAGACGATAGTCGCCGCGCTGTCGGCGTCACCGAGGCGATACAGTTCGCGGGCGTCCGCGATACGGGCGCGGAAGAACGCCGACTCCAGCGCCGCGCGGGCGTCCTCGCCGCCGACCAGCGCTTCGATACCGGTGACAAGATTCGTATCGACCGTTTCGGTGGCGTTGTCGATACCGTCCGCGTTCCCGTTCCCGATAGCGCTGGAGAGGTCATCCAGCCCGCCCTCGAATGCCTCGTAGGCTTCGCCGTCGGCCTCCTCCAGCGCGTCGTGTGCGTTCGCCCCCTCGAAGTGAGCGAAGACGTTCTCGACGGCGGTCGACGCTGCATCGGTCCCGTCGTTGGCAGCGAGCCAGTCTGCGTCGGCGACGCGAGCACGGTAGCTGTTCAGCGTGACCGTGTGCGCGTACGCCTGTCCGGGACCGCCGGCGGACGCGAGCGCGGCCGCATCCCAGCCACGGGCCTGCATCGTCGCGAGGTGGCCCGCGCCAGCGACCGACGCTTCCTGAACCAGTGCATAGGCGCCCGAAACGGTCGCATCGAGCGCGGCACGGGCCTGTTCAGTGACGCCGCTTGCCTCTTCATTGCCCGCGGCGGAACCGATGCCGGCCAGTGCGTTCTCGAAGGCTTCGTATGACTCCGCGTCCGCCTCCTCGATCTGGCTGTACACCAGTGCGTCCTCGAACGCGGTCATCGTCTCCTCCGCGATAGTGGCGGCTCCCTCGTAAGCGCCCAGCGTCCCAGCCATGGCAGCATTGCTCGCTCGACTACCCAGCAAGAGCAGGTCCAGCACTCTGGTGGCCTGCTGTCCGGCAGCGGCCTGCTGGGCCGTCTGGAGGTGGCCCGACGCCTCGTCTGCGGCCGAGGCGGCTCCGGACACGTCGCCCTCTGACAGCGACGACTGGACCGCCCCGAGGGCATCCTCGAACCCCTCGTATGCTGACTCGGATGTAGATTCAAGCTGTTCGTGGGCCCCGTACTCACCGGACGCGCCTTCGAACCGGGCGAAAACGCTCTGGGCGACACTCGCCCCTGCACCGGGTGCGCCGGCCCGGCCCAGCGCGACAGCGTCGTACAGCCGCGCCCGGTAGACATTCCACTCGGTCGCGACAGCAGTCATCGGTCCGGCCGAGACGCTGCTTTCGCCGCTATCGTCGGTTTCCGTAGCCGTTACCTGTTCTGTTGCTGCTTCAGTATCAGCTGACGCCGTGTTCGAGTCGGACGACCCCACCCCTGGACACCCGGCGAGCAGTCCCGTCGCAGCGATCCCCACCGTCTTCAGCAAGTCACGTCTCTGTGGCATACAGACGATTAGGTTCGCCTAAAAGACTTAAGCCCACCGATCTTTTGGCGTCCCTAAACCGCAAGACAGTGACTGGTTATTACAGCGACAGGTCCACAGCGTCCCCGGTACTGACGCCGAACGCTTCGTCGCCGCGGCCGCGGTTGACGGCGAGTTCGACGTTCCCGTGGCTGCCGACGGTGACGAGTCGCTGACCTCGGTCGACGGCGGCGTAGGCTCGGCGGACTGGGGCCTCGACCCCGTCGACTGCGACCGTCGCGCCGAACTGATTCGCGAGGAACTTGCCGGGAACGTTCGTCACGGCGTTCCCGAAGTCATCGACGACGAGGACCTCGCCGGTCGCTCCATCACCCTCGACTGCGGCCGCCGGGAACTGGAGGTCGATGTAGTCGTCGGTGGGGGTGGCTTCGGGCCGGGTTTGGAGATTGTCGACGCCAGTGTCGTGGACGGCCGCTGCGGCGGGCGCGAATACGTCCCGCCCGTGGAAGGTCGTACTCGCCGGGTCGTCGTAGGCCCAGGTGAACACCTCGAACGCGTCCGGGGCGTCGGTCTCGTTTGCAGCCAGTTCACGGGCGACCGGCAGGAGGACGCCGTTGTCAGGCCCCACGAGCGCGTGGTCGCCCGTGCGGACGATGATGGCGTCCCTATCGGTCCCGACGCCCGGGTCGACGACGACACAGTGAACTGCCGGTGGGAAGTACGGGAGCGTCTGTGTGAGCCAGAAGGCCGCTGCTCGCACGTCCTGCCGTGGAAAATCGTGGGCGATATCCTCGATACGCGCATCGGTCACCTGACAGATGACGCCTTTCATCGCGGCCGGGTAGGGAGACCCGAAGTCTGAACTCAGCGTAATCATCAGTCGTCGAGGTCGTCGAGCGATTCGGGGACTGATTCGCCCGTGGCGGCGTACCGTTCGAGCGAGTCGCTGTCGGAGACGTGCTGGAGCCGCTTGATGCCGTGAATCTCCTCGATGACTTCCACGACTGACGACGGGACCCGGTCGCGCCAGGATTCGTCGTCGATCATCCGCTGGCGGATCTCGCTGCCCTCCAGCCGGTCGCGGTCGAACATCGGCGACTGGCGGACTTCGATGCCGGCCTCCTCGAACAGGCGGACCACCAGCGGATTGTTCGAGTACGCCACGTCGAAGTCCGGACACATGCTTTCGACATGGCTTACCCAGACAGCGTTGCGATTGATGTCCTCTAGAGGCACGACGTAGGTCGTCAGGTCGTACTCCGCGACGGCCTTCGTGATCATCATGATCCGCTCACCAGCGGTAAAGGGGTCGTGTGTGGTGTGTGAATCGTCGGCGCTTCCGATACCCAGAACGAGCTCGTCGACTTCCTCCGAAATCCGCTCGACCATCGAGTGATGGCCGTTGTGGTAGGGCTGGAAGCGACCGATGTAGAACCCACGCATATTCCCCAGTGGGTGTGGTGGTTTGATAAACCCGACGACGCGGTACTGCGGAAATACAGACCCACCCAATTCGGGCGCTGTACTGCGGTTTCAGGGGTGTTGCAACAACCGACACGGGGAGAAAGTATATCAGTCGACAGGCCTTCCGTGAGTATGTTAGCAACGTTTGTATGAGCGACAACACCGACACCGACGCGACTCCCGACCCTGACCGGGAGGCATCCGACGCTGGGGAGGAAGAGGCGTCGACCAACGGGGCCAAACAGAACCCCGACGAGCCTGCCTCTGACCCCTCAGCCGACGAGCCATCCGACCCCTCTGAGGACCGATGGGGCGAGGGAGAAACGTCCGAAACGACACTCGGAAGCGATGTCCAAGTTGACGGCGAGTCCGAACTGGACGGAGACGAGGAGAATCTCCTTGGCGGTCTCGAAATCGATTCGACCGCCGACATCGAAGTGCCAGACCGACTCGTCGACCAGGTTATCGGGCAGGACCACGCCCGTGACGTGATCAAGAAGGCGGCCAAGCAGCGCCGCCACGTGATGATGATCGGCTCCCCCGGGACGGGGAAGTCGATGCTGGCGAAGGCGATGTCCCAGTTGCTCCCACGAGAGGAACTGCAGGACGTTCTTGTCTACCACAATCCCGACGACGGCAATGAGCCGAAAGTTCGCACCGTCCCCGGCGGCAAAGGGGAACAGATCGTCGAGGCCCACAAGGAGGAGGCCCGCAAGCGCAACCAGATGCGAACCTTCCTCATGTGGATCATCATCGCCATCGTCATCGGCTACGCCCTGATCCTCGTCCAGCAAGTCCTGCTGGGGATTCTCGCGGCCGGTGTCATCTATCTCGCGTTCCGCTACGGCTCGCGTGGCAGCGACGCGATGATCCCGAACCTGCTGGTCAACAACGCCAACCAGAAGACCGCGCCGTTCGAGGACGCCACGGGTGCCCACGCCGGCGCGCTGCTGGGTGACGTTCGCCACGACCCCTTCCAGTCCGGTGGGATGGAGACGCCGAGCCACGACCGCGTCGAACCCGGCGCGATCCACCAGGCCAACAAGGGCGTGCTGTTCGTCGACGAGATCAACACGCTCGATATCCGCAGCCAGCAGAAGCTGATGACGGCCATTCAGGAGGGCGAGTTCTCCATTACGGGCCAGTCCGAGCGCTCCTCGGGCGCGATGGTCCAGACCGAGCCCGTCCCCTGTGACTTCATCATGATCGCTGCGGGGAACCTCGACGCGATGGAGAACATGCACCCCGCGCTGCGCTCCCGTATCAAGGGGTACGGGTACGAGGTGTACATGGACGACACCATCGAGGACGACCCCGAGATGCGACGGAAGTACGCCCGGTTCATCGCCCAGGAGGTCGAAAACGACGGGCGGCTCCCGCACTTCACCGAGGAGGCTGTCCAGGAACTCATCCTGGAGGCCCGGCGTCGCGCCGGCCGCAAAGGCCACCTCAGCCTGAAGTTCCGTGACCTTGGCGGACTGGTCCGCGTCGCCGGCGACATCGCCCGCGCCGAGGACCGCGACCGCACCGAGCGAGCGGACGTGCTGCAGGCCAAACGGCGCTCCCGGTCCATCGAGCAACAGCTCGCGGACAACTACATCGAGCGCCGCAAGGACTACGAGCTCACCGTCAATCAGGGCGACGTGGTCGGCCGTGTCAACGGGCTCGCCGTCATGGGCGAGGACAGCGGTATCGTCCTCCCCGTGATGGCCGAGGTCAGCCCGTCACAGGGTCCCGGGCAGGTCATCGCCACTGGACAGCTCAAGGAGATGGCCGAAGAAGCCGTTCAGAACGTCTCGGCGATCATCAAGAAGTTCTCTGACGAGGACATCTCCGAGAAGGACGTTCACATCCAGTTCGTCCAGGCCGGTGAAGGCGGCGTCGACGGCGACTCCGCCTCTATCACCGTCGCTACCGCGGTTATCTCCGCGATAGAAGACGTTCCGATCAAGCAGAACCTCGCCATGACCGGCTCACTGTCGGTCCGGGGCGACGTGCTCCCGGTCGGCGGCGTCACGCACAAGATCGAGGCGGCCGCCAAGTCCGGCCTCGATACGGTCATCATTCCTGAAGCGAACACGCAGGACGTGATGATCGAGGACGAGTACGAGGACATGATCGAGATCATTCCGGTCTCGCACATCTCTGAGGTCCTCGAGGTCGCCCTCGCCGGCGAAGCGGAGAAGGACTCGCTGGTCGACCGCCTCAAGTCCATCACGGGCAAGGCACTCGACCACGAGGTCGGCCGACAGAGCGGCAGTCCAAGTCCACAATAAATGCCCGAGTGGGCCGCGTTCGTCGGCCTGACGGGGTTTCTTTTAATCGCACTTCTCGGTCTCGCACGGCTCTCGCAGGGAGCCGTACGGCCCGACGGCGGCGTTTCCTCCACAGCTGACGGCGTCTCGATGCCCGACGGCGACCCGACCATCCCGCGTTTCGAGACCCGGCGGGCAGCGGCCCAGCGGCGGCAAATGGAGGATACGCTCGCGCCGAGTGACCTCTCAACAGGGGCCTTACTTGCCAACGTCGCGTTCACACAGGGGCTGTTCGGCGTCCTGCTGGTCGCCGGCGCGTTCTACTTCGAAATCCCGGCAAACGCGTTCGGCATCGCCATGGACTCCCTCTCGACGGGACTCCCAGCGCTAGCTATCGGTATCGGCGCAGGGGTCGGGTTCTGGCTGGGCAACGAACTCGCCGCCGCGCTGGCCGACGGCTTCGGCGTCGCCTTCGACGAGTCGCTACGAGAACTGCTCGCTCCGAACTCGGCCGGCGGTTGGGTCATCCTGCTGGGCGGCGTCCTCCCGGTTATCGCTATCGTCGAGGAACTGCTCTTCCGGGCAGCGGCTATCGGCGTCCCGGTGGCTGGCCTCAACGCGCCGGCGTGGGCGATGGCCATCGTTGCCTCTGTCGCCTTCGCGGTGGGCCACGGCGCACAGGGCCGGGTTGGTATCGTCGTCACCGGGACGCTGGGGCTGGCGCTCGCTGGCCTGTTCATCGCGACAAACAGCTTACTTGCCGTCGTCGTGGCCCACTACCTCGTCAACGCCCTCGAACTGATTGTCCACGAGGGACTGGGCGTCGACCGGCTCTGGGTTTAGAGGCCCTCGATAGCGCGGAGCTTCTGCTCAACGGGCGGCGGCGCTGCGCTTGGCCCGTCCCGAACCCGATGATCCGGAATCAACAGCGGCACGGGGTTCGCAGCCAGTGCCTCCCGGACCTGTGCGAGGTCGTCCTCGTCGTCATCATCCAGATCCGGTGTCATGCGCGCGACCTGTGCGACGGAGGCGTCCTCGCCGTACGGAATCTCCCGGACGGCTTCCAGTACTGTGCGCTGGTCGGTCGGGACGGTGAGGCCGACGGTGACGTCGGTGAAGTCGTCTTCGACCCCCTGAAGGTACTCGTCGATGCGGTCGAGCAGGGCGTGGTCCTCCCCGGCGCCGGCCTCCGGCTGAGACGGAAACGACAACGAGATGATCCGGTCACCGGCCTCTCCGAGCTGGACGTGCCGGTCGAGATACGACGACTCGCGGGCGTAGATTCCTGCGTCCCCGGTCGGTGCTTCCATACTAGCGTCGTCGGCCGGTCGCCTCTTCAACATTCGGCATCGGTGTTCGTCAGTCCTGAAACGAGAGTACGCTGGGGTAGTCGGAGATGAGTCCGTCGACGCCAGCCCGGACCAGTTCCCGGGCCTGATACCACGTGCTGACTGTCCAGACGTTCAGGTCTCGGGCTTCGTCGTCGGCGATGTCGACGAGGTCGATGTCGCGCAGGTCGGACTCGGTGTACTCGCCGTCGTTGAAGAAGGACGTCCCCTGAACCATGTTGCGGGGGACGTTCATCGCGTCGCAGTCGTAGCGGCGGGTGACCTCCAGCCCCTCCTCGATGCTGTCCCAGAAGAGGAAGGCAACGGGGACTGAGTCGTCGTACTCGCGGACAGTTGCGAGCGCAGCCTCGTAGAACGACGAGACGAGAATGTCGTTGTCGTACTCGCTGACGAGGTCGAGCGTGCGCTCGGTGTAGGGCCGCCACAGCTCTCGCTGTGTCGACAGCGACCGGTCAGACAGCGACTCGGCGAACGCGAGGTCTTCGCTCCCGGGATTCTTGAACTCCAGATTGACAGCGACGCTCGGTGGAATCGCGTCCATGACCGTTTCGAGTGTCGGAACCGTCTCCCCAGTGCCGAGGACGGTCGCGCTGGTCACGGTATCGGTGTCGGTCTCGAAGACGAGGCCCTCAGCGTCGGTCAGCCCGCGCTCGCCGCCGTCGCGTTCGGCCAGCCCGTTGTCGTGGAAGGTGACCAGCGTGCCGTCGGCCGTTGGTACGACATCGACCTCGACCATGTCGGCACGCCGGTGGGCCGTCTGCGTTCCCGGACCGCCGAACGAAGCCGCCTCGACGGCCAGTTCCGTGTTCTCCGGGTAGACGCCGGCAAACCCGCGGTGAGCGATGAGCGTCGTATCGTCGGTCATCTCCTCGCCCCCGGTGTCAGTGCCGTCATCGGTGTCGGTCTCACCGGCATCCGATTCCTGTACCGTCGTGCTCCCTGCAATCCCGGAACTCGCCAGCGTCGCCGCCGTCCCTTCGACGAACGTCCGCCGACCGATGTACTGTGACATACTAGGTACGGCTGCCGAGCGGTCGTGAAAGACCGTTTATATGAGGAGTATATGCCTCTCAGTAGAACTGTGTCCCAGCAGTCAGGCGTGTAGCCGTATGCGGCCGAGTCCACAGGCTTACGAACTGTGCCGCTCGCGGGCCGCGGCCACGACCAGTGGGAGTGTAATCGTCGCGTCGGCATACACCGAGACATTCCGGGCGTCCTTTTCAAGTTTCCCCCACGAACGGGCCTCGTCAAGCGTTGCGCCGGAGAGACCGCCGGTGTTCGAGGGGTCCATCGTCAACTGGACGGCGTAGTCGTAGGCATCGGGAGAGACCAGCATCGTCTGGAGGACGTAGTTCTTCGGGACGCCGCCGCCGACGACCATCGCGCCGGCACTGTCGGCCTCGTAGGCGATGTCCGTAATCTGTGTCATGTCCGCTAGCGCGTCGACCGTGAACTCGCTGGTCTGTGAGTACATCCACGCCTGCAGGCCCAGCACGGAGTCCTGGAACGCCGGGCAGTACACCGGCACGTCGTTCTCGTAGGCCGCCGCCAGCACGCCGGCGTCCTCGGGCACGTCCTCGCGCTCGTTGACTTCGCTGTTGGCCCGGCCCAGTTCCTCCGTCATGCGCTGGATCGAAACCGCTCCTTCGTCTTCCAGCGTCGAGAACACCTCGTCCCGGAGGTGGTTCTCGAACAGGGCGAAATGCTCCTGTGGCAGGTAGACGTTGTAGATGCGGTCGACGCCCTCGTCACGAAGCGTCTCGTCGTGTTCGCGCTCCGTTTGCCCTTCGGGCGTCACCTCGCCGTGGTGGTGCTTGCCGCCGATGGCCTCGATGCTGTCATGAGTGCAGTTCGCGCCCGTGGTGACAAGCACGTCGATATGGCCGTCGCGGATGAGTTCGCTGACGATAGCCCGCATCCCGGTCGGGACCATCGCGCCAGCGAGTCCGAAAAAGGTCGTTACATCGTCGTCGAGCATCTCACTGTAGATATCGACGGCCTCGTGGATGTCGCTCGCGCCGATGCCGGCCTCACCGTAGCTATCAGCCAGTTCACCGACCGTCATTCCGGCCCGGGCCTCCGCGTGTCCGATGGGGTCGTGATGGAACGTCTCTCGCTCGTCGGAGTGGTCGCTCATTGCTGTGCAGTCGAGCGCGGGCGGGTTTCAACGTCGTGGTTCGCCACGGTGGATACGGGCTATACATTGGTTGATAATCACATACCGCCGCTGAAACGGAGGGCTTAGACACCCCTGCGTTGGATGGGACGCTATGGATACCGCTTCGTTTCGGCGCGGCGTTCGCGATGTTGCGCCGCTTCTACTGGGGATTATCCCGTTTGGCCTCGTTGCCGGCATCGCGACGGTTAACGCCGGGCTGGGACTGCCAGCCGCGGTCGGATTGTCGGTGGTCGTCTTCGCCGGCGCATCACAGCTCGCGGCGCTAGAGTTGCTGGGACAGAACGCACCGCTGACGGTTGTCGTTGCAACGGCAGTCGTCATCAACCTCCGGCTTCTGATGTACTCGGCATCGATTGCGCCGTACTTCCGTGAGTTCACCGGCCGGTGGAAAGCCGTCCTCGCCTACGTGCTGACCGATCAGGCGTACGCGCTGTCGGTCGCCAGCTACCGGTCCGACAGCGAGACGGACCGGAAGTGGTACTACCTCGGCGTCGCCGTGACGCTCTGGGCGGTGTGGCAGGTCACGACTATTGTGGGAGCGCTGCTCGGCACTGGCGTCCCCGACGCCTGGGGCCTCGAATTCGCTATCCCGCTTGTTTTCCTCGCGATTCTGGTTCCAGCAATCGAAGACGCAGCGACCGCCGTCGCCGCTGCCGTCGGTGGAGCCATCGCCGTCGTCGGTGCTGGACTCCCGCTCAATCTCGGACTGCTCGTCGCGGCCGGCGTTGGTATCACTGCCGGTGTGCTCACGGGATCCGCCACCGGAGGGTCCGATGGCAACTAACTACAGCCCGGTTGAGATCGCCGGCGTCATCGCCGTCATCGGCGTGCTGACGTACGCCTGTCGGCTCTCTTTCATTGCGCTGTTCGGTCGGCTCGACGAGATTCCGCCGGTCATCGAACGGGTGTTGCGGTTCGTCCCCGCCGCCGTCCTCGCTGCACTTGTCCTCCCGTCGTTCGTGACCCTTGATGCCGGTAGTTTCGCCGCGGACAAGTTCGTTGCCGGCGCGCTCGCAGCAGGTGTCGCCTGGCGGACCGAGGACGTGTTCGCGACAATGGTGACCGGCATGGGCGTCCTCTGGGCCATCAGGTTCCTGCTGTAGTCAGCCCAGTTCCAGCGAGGCCCCACAGCAGTCAGACCGGTACTGCTCGTGTTGCTCGACGAGCTTGCAGTCCTGATAGCGGCGGGCGACGAGGTCACCACACGCCGTGCAGGTGAGGACGTGCTTCGGGTCGGTGAAGGCCGGACAGTGGACATCGGTATCGAGCTGCGCGGCTCGCTTTCGGAAGGACCGGCCATGGTCGGTCGTCCCGTCGCGCTGGTACTGCTCAACGTGGATGAGTTCGTGGCGCAGCGTCGCTTCCCAGGCGTCCCTGTCGAAGGCGGAAAACGCGTCCCAAGTCAGCGACACGGTACACGGGAGCGGGCGGCCGTCACTTCCGTCGACACTGTCCCAGTCATATCGCTCGCCGACGGCGGCGTCGTCCAGCTTCGGCCGCTTGACAGCAGCGGCCCGTCGCTTGGCTCGATGGGATACCTCCCAGTCAACGAGGTCGAACCGAACCGAGATGCCTCGTTCGCGGCGGACTCGCCGACAATACTCCCGCGACCAGGCGATGAGGTCCGTATCTGAGCTAATACCCTCGAACGAAACGCCCTCGGCCATCGCCTCAGAGGCCGGTCGGGCAGTCGATGTAGGTCGTCTCCAGCCCCCAGTCCTCGGCGACGGTCTGGAGCGACTGGACGCCAAACGTTTCCGTCGCGTAGTGGCCGGCAAGAATGACGTGGATTCCCTGCTCGCGTGCCTCGTGGAAGGCCTTCTGTTTCCCCTCGCCGGTGATGAGTACGTCGGCGTCCGTCTCGACTGCCTCCTGGAGCCAGTCGACACCGCTGCCGGTGACGACGGCGACATCCTCGACGGTTGACGGCCCGAAGTCCAGTACCTGAACCGGCTGTCCGCCAGTGTCTATATTGCCTTCGAGCGAGCCTGCGAGTTCGGAGACCGTCTGTGGCTCCGAGAGCGTTCCACGCTGGCCGATGTACTTGCCGCCCATCGATCCGAACGGCGCACGGTTGTCGAGCCCCAGCAGGTCCGCGACGCCGGCAGCGTTGCCGAGCGACTGATGGCCGTCCAGCGGGAGATGAGCGACGTACAGCGCGAGGTCATTGTCGATTAGCGGCGCGACGCGGCGGTAGTTGGTTTCAGTCACGCGCTCCATCCCGCCCCAGACGATGCCGTGATGGGTCACGAGCAGGTCTGCGCCCGCCTCGTCGGCGCGGTCGATAGTCTCGACGGCCGCATCAACCGCGAAGGCGACGTGCTCGACCGGTTGGCTCGCCGGCCCGACCTGGAGGCCGTTCGGACTGGCGTCGATGTCGGCATAAGCCTCGATGTCGAGTCTATCGTCAAGACGTGCCGCAATGTCTCCGGCGTTCATAGCGCGGGCTTCGAGACGGCCGGTGGTATGCTTTTCTCTACCGGCGTCTGGCTACCCGTTCGATTCGACCAACTGGCCGTTTTCCTGGCCGATGAGGTCCCGGTCCACCGCGGCGTCGATGATGGCGTCGAACTGCTCACCGTCGATGTCGTAGGCGTTGACCGCGACTTCACGGATCTCCGCGCGGTCGACGGGCATCTCACGGTTCTGGAGCAAGCGCATCACTTTGTTATACTCCAGTTTCGTCAGCGAGGGGCTGTCGTCGCTGCCATCGTTGTCGTCGCTGTCCGAACCACGTTCGGTGTCTCCGCTCTCAGTTCTGGCCGCCGAGCCACTCGACGCAGTCGGTTCCGCCATTTGCCTGTCCGTGGTGTCCGCCGCCGCCGCGTTCGTCGAATCGGATTCCGCAGCCGCGTCCGTCGTCTCCGGTGATTGCGACGACTGTTCCTGTCCCGCCGCGCTCGCGCTATCGTCACCCAGCAGCGAGACATCATCGGCCGTTTCAACCACGCTGTCGGTGGTTGTCGGCTCGTCGGTCAGCGGGTCGTCAGTCGTCGGTGTCTCGGATTCGTCCAGCAGTCCCGGCGACTCCGTTGTCCCAGCATCGCCAGCCGTTTCCGCTGTCTCGCGGGCGTCCGCCTTCGCCGCCTCGACGGCCGGTTCGACGATGGTTGCGAGCTTCTCCCGGCAGGTCGAGCAGAGGACGACGGTCCCCTGTTTCTCGGCTTCCGGGTCCAGCGATTTCGGGATAATCGGATATTCAGAGAGCGAGACATCGAGCGCGCCGCCACAGAAGTAACACGACGATAGCTGGTCCATGCTCGAAAAAGAAATGGTCTGTTCACTAAAAGACTACTTGCTGTGTCGGATGCCAAGCAAGTGGCGACGGCCACGGCGGTCCGAACAGAACGGAGCTGAGCCGGCGTTTACGGTGCATTACAGTGGAAACACTCATTCATCGAAGAACGCCCGAACCAGTTCTGCGACGTCGTCACCGGGCTCCAGCCACGGCGTATGGCCGTCTCCCGGGAGTTCGTGAAACTCGGCGGTGGGCATCTTTTCGGCGACGGGACGGCCCACAGTTGGCGGGTAGAAAGCATCCTCCGTCCCCCAAATGAACTGCGTCGGGCGGTCGATCCGCACAATTTCGTTTCGGATATCAAAGAGGGGGTGGGCGCGGCCGTACGAGCCCTGTGCGGTCGCCAGCGACCGCTGGCTCTCCGGCCGCCCGGGTAGGCCCTGGCCGGCGGCGAGCAGTTCGTAGAACACGTCCGGTATCGCTGCGGTGTCGATAACGTTGATTCGCTGCATCGATTGCCTCGCGTTTTCGACCGGGTCACCACGGCTGAGCAGCCACAGCAACACGCGGTTGAGGCCGCGGACCGTCAGCAGGCGAAACATGAGCGGGAGATCCCGCGAGACGCCGCCCGGTGCACCGACCAGTTGCAGCCGGTCCACGCGGTCGTGGTCGAGTGCGAGCAGGAACGACTGCAAGCCGCCGTGGGAGTTGCCGACGACGTGGGGCCGGTCGATAGCGAGGTCGTCGAGCAGTTCCAGCAAGTATGCGACCAGAAACGAGCGGAGGTCCCGGTCCCGATAGCTCGGCGCGGCCGAAAGGCCGAGCCCGGGCCGGTCGGGAGCGTACACGCGGTACTCGTCGGTGAGCGACGGGAACAGGGGGAGCCACGTCGCCGCCGGTGTCCCGACGCCGTGAAGGAGAACGACGGGGTCCCCATCCGGGTTCCCGCCAGCGAGATAGTGAACGCGACCCGCAGCGTCCGTCTCTGTCACTCGTGACTCGACGGCGAGGTCGTAGTGATCGGCGAGGCGGGCCTGGGCGTCCGCGTACCGACGCTCGGCCGGATGGGGCCAGTCGTCCGTCGACAGCGCGCGGCCCTCTGGAACTGTGGTGCCGACACTCATACGCGAACTATCTGACGCCGACCGTATCAGTGTACCGTGGCTCACGGCGAGCAGAACAGATTGTGCCTCCATGAGACACATATAGCTCCGCCACCTCGCTGTCCCATGGAGCGAATCGAAGGCACCATCCTTGCCGGGCGGTCGTTCGAGCCAGTCCACGGCAGCGTTGTCGTCGAGGACGGGTACATAACGGCCATCGAGGAGACGCCGGCCGACGAAAGCGACCACAACCGCATTGTCCTGCCGGCGTTCGTCAACGCCCACACGCACGTTGGAGACTCGGTTGCGAAGGAGGCGGCTGTCGGACTTGGACTGGAGAAGGCAGTGGTCCCGCCTGACAGCCTGAAACATCAGCAGATCGCAGCGGCCGACGACGAGACGCTGATTGCCGCGATGCACCGCACACTTCGATTCATGCAGCGAACCGGCACCGCGGCGTTTCTCGACTTCCGGGAGTTCGGCGTCGACGGGGCGCGGGCGCTACGTGAGGCCGCCGAGGGACTCGATATCGAGGATTTCATCTTCGGGAGCGACGACTCCGAAGTGCTTGACATAGCTGACGGATTCGGTGCCAGCGGCGCGAACGACGACGATTTCACCGCCCGGCGGACCGCCACTGAGGAGCGTGGGGTCCCGTTCGCTATCCACGCCGGCGAACCGGACGCCACCGATATCCACCCGGCACTGGATCTGGAGCCGGAGCTGCTGGTCCACATGGTCCATGCCGAGACGGAGCACCTCGAACGGGTGGCCGACCAGAACGTCCCCATCGCGGTCTGCCCCCGCGCGAATCGCGTCCTCGGGGTCGGCCGGCCACCGATTGAGACGCTGCTTGAGTACACAGACGTCGCGCTCGGGACGGACAACGTGATGTTGAATGCCCCATCGATGTTCCGTGAAATGGAGTACACCGCGAAGACGTTCGACCTCTCCTCGCGGACGGTGCTCCGGATGGCGACGACCGCTGGAGCCGAAGCCGTGGGGCTCGAATGCGGAGTCATCGAACCCGGCCGCCGGGCCGCCCTACTGGTCCTCGATGGCGACTCGGACAACCTCTCGTCCGTCGCCGACCCGGTTGACGCAGTTGTCCGGCGGGCATCCCCGCTAGATATCGACCGGGTCATCTGCTGAACGGACGGCGAGAATGGACCCGGATATATTCCGGCTTAGCGCTGGTCTGCGTAGACGAACACGAATGCCCGAAGGAGTTTTGCGGCCAGCGTCGCCGCCTGACCGTCGTCGCGGTCGTTGACCTCGACAACGTCGAAGCCGACGGCGTGCGGTGCGACGGCCCGGACTACGTCGTGCAGCTCGCGTGGTTCGAGACCGAACGGCTCCGGTGTCCCGGTCCCCGGCGCAAACCCGGGATCAGCAGCGTCGATATCGACGGAGAGGTACACTCGCTCGTCGTCGAACCCGGGCGTCCAGTCGGCTACGTCTTCCGGCGGAACCACGGTCACGTCGTCCTCGTTCGCGCGGTCCCATTCGGCTTCCGAGCCAGTGCGTGCGCCCAGCACGATTGCCTCGTCGGCCACCGAGAGCGCGTGGCGGGTCACTGTCGCGTGGGAGTACTCGTCGCCGGCATAGGACTCGCGCAGGTCCAGATGCGCGTCCAAACAGACGAACACATCCGGATCGAGCGCGCGCACACCAGCGACGGAGACGGTGTGTTCGCCACCGACGACGAGCGGGACGGCCCCCTCGCTATCGAAATCCGAGAGGGTGCCCTGGAGGAAAGTGAGGTACTCGGCGACGTCGGCGGTGGGGCCGATGTCGCCGTGGTCATACACGGAACAATCAGTGAAGTGCTGGTCGGTGCGGTGGTCGTAATCGTCGAACTGCTGGCCGAACTGGCGGACGCGGCGCGGTCCGAACCGGGCCCCGGGGCGAAACGATGTCGACGCGTCGAGCGGTGCGCCCACGAGCGCGTAGTCGGCCGCCCCGCGGTCGGCCCCCGCACCGGGCAACATCGTTACGAGCGTGTGATCTTGCGCTGCTCTTCGTACTGGAGGTACTCGATCTCGTCGTCAGGCTGGAGGTTGATGTCCTCTGGGACGCGCATCGTGAACGTGTCGTACGTGTCAAGGTCCATGACCTGAGCGTCGTTGCCATCAGTCGAGACGACCTGACCCTGTTTCCGGTTGACGATCGGGACCCAGACCTTCGCGTCGACAGGCTGGGACAGCGAGCGCTTTTTCCCGTCGAAGACGCCCTTGGCGTCGATTCGGGCCTTGGCGCTGCCGTGCTTGCCCGGCTTGGCCGTGCTGTAGGAGTTGATCTTACACGGCGTGTCTTCGATCATGACGTAGCTACCTTCGTCGAGCTCTCGAACTTCGGTCTGCTCTCTTGCCATACCGCCGGATTACCCCTGTTTGGGTATAAACGGTTTGGAATGCCGCAAGCCAGACCCGTCGCGACTCCCGCTCTATAGCTGGGTTCGCGTAGCGTGTGGGTCACGCACGCCCAGAACGTCCCGACAGCAACACCGCGTCCGGCGACCGTTTCCGTCCTACCCCCACAGTTCAAGTGAGTTTGCACTAACCACACAGGTGTGGCACTCTCGTTCGATCTGTTCGGGACACTCGTCACGGCAGACCGGCCGTCGGAGCCGTGGGATGCCGTTGCGGCGGCGCTTATGACCCGGTCGGTTCGGGTGCCGGACGACTGGGAGGACGCCTACCGCTCGGCCCATCGCGACTACGACCGCGGCCGGGAAGCGCCGCTGGACGAGCACGTTCGGCTGGCACTTGACAGCCGCGGAATCGAGGTCACAGAGGAGACGGCAACCGAGGCCGTCCTCGACGCGTTCGACAGCCCGGTCACGGTCCGCAACGGGGCCATCGACGCGGTAGACGCCGCAGCACAGCGGGGCCCGGTCGCTATCTGCTCGAACTGCAGCGTCCCGGGGCTGGTCGAGCGAACGCTGGAACGAGCAGCTATCGAAGCCCGTAGCGACCACGCCTTCGACGCCGTCGTCACCAGCGTCGGCTGTGGCTGGCGGAAACCCCATCCGAATATCTTCGAGGCGACCGCCGACGCACTCGACGTGGCGCTTGCCGACCTCGTCCACGTCGGGGACGACGCCCGGACGGACGGCGGCGCGGGCCGCGTGGGTGCGCAGTCGATGCTGCTGGAGGACCGTTCGCTCCCGGCGATAGCCGAACAACTCCGCGAGGGGGAACTGTGCTGAGCGCGCTGGCAGTAGCCGTCGCGGGGGGACTAGAACTTGTGATCGGTGAGCCGCCGACCCGCTTGCATCCCGTCGCGTGGTTCGGACGGCTCGTCGGGACGATCGACCGCAAGTGGGACCACCCGCTTGCGGTCGGAACGCTCGCCGCGACCCTGTTGCCGCTCGGCGTTGCTGTTGTCGTCGGTGGCGGCGTCGCACTCGCCGCCAGTATCGCGCCCCTCGCCGCCGTCACGCTCGCCGGCCTCGCGCTGTTCCTGACCACGAGCCTCCGCAGTCTTCTTTCGACTGCACGGGGTGTCATCGCTGACACCGACACCGACCTCACAGCTGCTCGGGACGGGCTCCTTGCACTCGCTGGCCGAGACGCGAGCGATCTGTCTGCGGGCGAGGTCCGGAGCGCGGCCGTCGAGAGCGCGTCCGAGAACCTCGCCGACGGCCTCGTCGCGTCGCTGGCCGCGTTTGTCGTGGCCGGCCTCGTCGCTGCGGGCGTTGGCCTGTCACCCCTTCCCGCCGCTGCCGGTGCAGCGGCGTGGGTCAAGGCCGTCAACACGATGGACTCGATGCTTGGCTACCGCTCGAAACGCATCGGAACGCCCGCGGCACGGCTCGACGACGCCGTGATGTGGCTCCCAGCACGGGTGAGCGCGCTCCTGCTCGCCACCGCCTGCGGGTCGCCTCAATCAGTGGCCCGCGCCCGGGCCTGGCTGGACGGCGTCCCGTCGCCGAATTCCGGGTGGCCGATGGGGACGGCCGCCGCGGCGCTTGACGTTCGACTCGAAAAGCCGGGCGTGTACGTCCTGAACCCCGCGGGCGGACTCCCCGACGTGGCGACGGCACAGCGTAGCGTGACGCGGGTGGGCGTCGCCGGGGTGCTGGCGTACTTGCTGGCCGGGCTGGGGGTGCTCGCGTGGTTCTGACTGCGGTCCGTGGGGCGCTGGGGTTCCTCTCGCAACTCCCGGTCGGGCATAGCGAGCAGGCGTGGGACGCCTTCGTCGAGACGCCGGCGGCGTTCCCGCTGGCCGGGTACGTCGTCGGCGGCCTCGTCGCGCTCCCGTTTCTCGCCGCTGGCCTGCTCCCGGCCCCGGTCATCGCCGCGGCATATCTCGGAACCGTCGTCCTCGTCACCGGCGTCAACCATGCCGACGGGCTCGCGGACCTCGGGGACGCCGCCGTCGTTCACGGCGACCCGGCGGAGCGCCGCGACGTGATGCGGGACACGACCGTCGGCGTCGGGGCCGTCCTCGCGCTTGGGACCGTCCTCCTCGCGCTGGCGCTGGCCGCGGTGGCTGTTGCCGGACTTCCACCGCTAGTCGCCGTTTCGCTGGCCCTCGCCGCGGAGGTGGGAGCGAAACTCGCGATGGCGACATTGGCCTGCGTCGGCCGTCCGAGCCACGAGGGGTTCGGGTCGACGGTCATCGACGGGAACGGCCCGCGCCACCTCGTCGGCTCGCTCGCCGTCGCGCTCCCGGCTGCTGTGATCGCCGTTCCGGCAACCACCGTCGCAGTTCTCACCGGCCCGCTGCTGGCGCTTGGCCTCTCACGCTGGGCCGACCAGCGACTAGGCGGCGTCAGCGGCGACGCGTTCGGTGCGGCCAACGAACTCACGCGCGCCACTGCGCTCCACGTCGGCGTCGCAGTGTGGTCGCTGTTCGGTGGCATCTGGTCGGTGCCGCTTGTCGACTGGGGGGTTCTCGCGTGGACGCCCTGGTGATGTGTGGCGGGCGCGGGACGCGGCTCGACACCGAGGTCGAGAAACCGCTTTTTCGAATCGGCGGCGTGCCGATGGTCGACCGCGTAGTCGGCGCACTCAAAGATAGTTCCGCCGAGCGAATTATCGCCGCAACGTCGCCGAACGCGCCGGATACGGGGTCGCATCTGGACGTTCCCTGCATCGAGACGCCGGGTGAAGGGTACGTCGCGGACCTCGACGCAGCGCTGGCTGATGACAGACTCTCCCGGCCGGTGCTGACCGTCGCCGCTGACTTGCCGCTGCTTGACGGCGAAATAATTGACCGCGTGCTGGACGAGTACAGCGGGGGTTCGCTATCGGTTGTGGTCCCGGCCTCGCTGAAGCGCGAGCTTGGCGTCAGCGACGACACGACGTTTGAGGACGGCGACCGGGAAGTCGCGCCGACGGGCGTCAACGTGGTCGGCGACGGCTCCGACGACGCCTGGCTCACGCGGGACCGACGCGTCGCGGTCAACGTCAACACGCTCGCTGACGCACGCGTGGCAGAACAATGGCTGTAACTACAGACAGTGGACAGTGACTGTAATCATAGACGGTGGACACCGGGCCGCCGCGAAACTTTCTCCACACCGCCCGCCGTAGCCCTTGTCAATGGACCCTGATTCGGTCGAGGGCGTGCGAGCGAGTGGCGGTGACGGACCCGGGGACGCCATCGGTCCGGACGGGCGCGTGCCACATGGCAGCAGCGACGACCCGGACCTGCTGGATTTCAGCGCGAACACGAACCCCCGCGTTCCGCCGGACGCTGCGGAGACGTACCAGAAAGCGTTCGAAGCTGCCCGCTCGTATCCGGCGGATGACTACCCCGCGTTCCGCGAGGCCGCGGCGGCCTTCGTCGACTGCGACCCGGCACAGGTGATACCCACGGCCGGTGGCCTCGAAGCCATACGCCTCGCGATTCAGACGACGGTCCGAGCGGGTGATAGCGTCCTCGTTCCGTACCCTAGCTTCGGTGAGTATGCCCGCGAGGTTCGGCTCCAGGGCGGGACGCCGGAGTTCGTTCCATATGACGAACTGCTGACCGCCGACCCGGTCGGCCACGCACTCGCCATCGTCTGCAACCCGAACAATCCGACTGGCGAGACAGCGGACCCGGCGGCGCTCCGGGCCTTCGCCGATGACTGTCTCGACGCCGGGACGACGCTGCTGGTCGACGAGGCCTTTCTCGGCTTTACCGACGAGCAGTCACTGGCCGGTCGTGAAGGCGTCATCGTCGCACGCTCGCTGACGAAGTTATTCGGCCTGCCTGGCATCCGGATGGGCTACGCCGTCGGGACCGGCGCGGCCGGGGATCGACTCACCACAGCGCGACGCGCCTGGTCGATGAGCGCCGCCGCGGCCGCGGTCGGCACACACTGCTACGGGCAAGCTGCGTTCGTCGCGGAGACGAAAGCCCGCGTCGCCGACGAGCGAGCGCGGATGCGGGAGCGCCTCGGCGACCGCTTCGACGTGTTCCCCTCCGATGCGCCGTTCCTGTTGCTGTCGGTCAGCGAGGCCGACGAGTCCGTCGACGATATCCTCGCCTCGGCCCGCGAGGCTGGTATCGCACTCCGGGACGCCCGGACGTTCTGCGGGCTGGACTCGCACATCCGCGTCGCTGTCAGAGCGCCGGAAGAAAACGACCGGCTGCTGGACGCGCTGGATGTTTGAGACGACCGTTCGGGATGGCGTCTGTCAGCTTCGCCGTGAAGGAGCCCGCTGGCTCTCGACGGCGTGGGACGGCGGCTACCGGACCGCGGACGCCGTCTACAACGTCACCGTCCCTGAGGGGTTTGAGCGGACCGACCTCGACGCCTACCGCACCGAGCGGCTGTCCGGGGCCGATTTCCCCCTTGGCCCGGCGCTACTCACGGGCGTCCACATGGAGCACGCCCGCTGTGCCCGGAGCGGGCCGGTGTCGGTGCTGGCAACAGCTGGCCTCTCGAACCCCGCCGCGTTGCCGATGTCGGCAGCGGAGACAGCCGACGGCTCCGACGGGACTGCGTCGAATACGGCGGACAGCTCCGACTGGCGGCCCGGGACGGTCAACCTCGTCGTCGGGGCCGACCGCGAACTGGATGAGGGCGCGCTGGCGACGCTACTCGCCACTGCCGTCGAGGCGAAAGCTGCGACGCTGCTGGACGCAGCGGGCGTCCCCGGAACTACCTCGGACGCGGCCATCGTCGGCTGTGTCCCGAGCGCCGAGCAAGCACCCTTCGCGGGGAGTGCGACCGAAATCGGGGCCGCTACCCGCGTCTGTGTCCGCGATGCTATCAGAGCGAGTCTGGCCGCCCGCTACGGGGGCGATGCCCTGCCGACCGTCGACGGCGCGGAGTACGGCGTCGTCACCGACCGGGATACCGAGGTTTTCGAGCCGTGAAAGGACAGTGTGTCACACGACAGTCCCGCAGTCCAAACGGCTAAACAGAATCCGGTCGAACAGACGGGCATGACCGACAACACGGCCGGCCCGACCGCCGAACCAATCGAGCCGAGCGCGCCCGAGGAGTTCGGACTGGTACAGGTCTGGTGGGGCGACGGCAAGGGCAAGACGACGGCGGCGTTGGGGATGGCGACCCGCGCCGTCGGTCACGGCTACCGCGTCCACCTCCTGCAGTTCATGAAAGGCGGGACCAGCACCGTCGAGGACGTGCGCGGTGAGTACAACGCCATCGCCGCCCTGCCGGGGTTCTCCTACGAGAACGCCGGCCACTACGGCTGGCACGGCTTCCTCGACGGGAGTGAGGACGACGAGCACGAGGCCCGCGCGAAGGGAGCGCTCGACCGGGCACGAGAGATCATTCAGGCTAGCGGCGACGCCGACCTCTCGACGCCACAGGACGCCGACGGCCCGCCGGAGGAGGGGGTCAATATGCTCGTCCTCGACGAGGTTCTCTACGCCGCGAACCGCGGCCTCGTCGGCCCCAAAGACGTGATTGGACTTATCGAATCCAAGCCGGACGACCTCGAACTCGTCCTCACAGGCGGACACGAGCGGCCGGAGTTCCTGACTGACCTCGCGGACCTCATTACGGAGGTCAGCAAGGAGAAACACCCCATCGACGCCGGCCAGGGCGCGCGGAAGGGGACGGAGTTCTGAACGCAGTATCCCGAACAGCGCTACCGTTCGTCCAGTAGATCGTCGACGATCTCGCGGGCCGCTTCAACGTGGTTGTCTGCGATGGCGTCGTCGGTGCTGTCGACGTGTGACAGAATGTGGTCGATGGTCGTCAGCCGCTCGGCCAGCACGTCTTCGGGGAGTTCACCGTCAGCAATGTCGGCGGCGACGGCCTCCGCCTCCCCGAGCCAGCGGCTGGCCGTTCGTTCGACCGGCCGCTCCCCGGTTTCGGCGAGGTGTCTGTGCAACGCCTGTAGCCGTTCGTCTGTCACAGAGGGAACTCGGAAGGCCGGGAGAAAGAACCTCTGCCGAATCACTGATGTTCGCGGCGGCCCCAGCACTGCTCGATGGCTCATACGCTGCTGGTCGCCGGGACGGCCAGCCACGTCGGCAAGTCGACCGTTGCGGCCGGGCTCTGCCGCTATCTGGCCGACTGTGGCGTCTCGGTCGCGCCGTTCAAGGCTCAGAACATGAGCAACAACGCCCGGGCGACACCGGGCGGCGAAGTCGGTGTCTCACAGTACGTGCAGGCCCGCGCGGCCGGTGTCGCGCCGTCGACCGACCACAATCCAGTGCTGCTGAAACCGCGGGGCGACGGCGAATCACAGCTCATTCTGGACGGCGAGGCCGTCGGCCACTTCGAGGCCCGGGGCTACTACGACGAGCACTGGGGTGACGCGCTGGACACGGCCCGCGCGGCCCACAACCGACTCGCGCAGTCCCACAACGTGATTGTCGCCGAGGGCGCGGGCTCTATCGCCGAAATCAATCTGCACGACCGCGACCTGGCGAATGTTGAGACGGCGCGCTTCGCCGACGCCGACATCTTACTCGTCGCAGATATCGAGCGCGGCGGCGTGTTCGCCTCGCTCGTCGGGACGCTCGAACTCGTTCCCGACGACATCCGGGACCAGGTGGCCGGCGCGGTCATCACGAAGTTCCGCGGCGATCGCTCACTGCTGGAGCCGGGCATCGACGAGTTTGAGGATCGGACCGGCGTTCCCGTCCTCGGTGTGATTCCCTACGACGACCCGGGCCTCCCCGAGGAGGACAGCGTCGCGCTGCCGCCGGTCGGCGAGCGGTCCGTCGTCGGTGACGATGACGACATTCCCGAGGCCGAGAGTGTCACCGTCGCGGTGCCGCGGCTCCCACGCATCTCGAATTTCACCGACCTTCAGCCGCTCGCCCGCGAACCCGGTGTCAGGGTCGCGTACGTCCCGCCCGATGCCCCCCTCAACGACGCCGACGCGGTGGTCCTGCCGGGGAGCAAGAACACGGTCGACGACCTACAGGTACTCACCGACGTAGGGTTCGGTGACCGACTGCGGGCGTTCGACGGGCCCGTCGTTGGCCTCTGTGGCGGCTACCAGATGCTCGGCGAGGCAATCACGAACGCTGCAGTCGAAGGGACCGGCGACGCGGACCAGATCGAGGGGCTGGGCTTGCTCCCGGTGACGACGGCGTTCAGCGAATCGAAGACAGTCGAACACGTCGAACGGACCCTCGACGGTGTCGGACCGCTCTCCGGGGCGAGCGGGACCGTCGAGGGCTATGAGATTCACATGGGCGACTCAACACTGACCGGCGAGGCAGCCCGCCCCTTCGACAGTGACGGAGCGGCGACCGACAGCGTTCTGGGAACGTACCTCCACGACCTCTTTGTCAACGACACTGCGATAAATGCCTTCGTGAGAAATGCGTTCGAAAGTGCTGGTATGGACCTTCCAGCCGCAACCGAGCGAGCCGACGGCGACCCGTACGAACGAGCGGCCGGGCTCATCGACGACCACGTCGACCTGGGACCGCTCGGACTGCCTGATCGGTGAGTGTTTGATACTACTTCAACTTCCGGAAATTTATATACAGCTAGCCCGCAATATTCCCCAATGGTCGAAGTGTTCGCGGTCGCCAGTGGGAAGGGTGGGACTGGCAAGACGACGAGCACCGTCGCCCTCGGGATGGCGCTGTCCGACCGCTACGACGTGACAGTTGTCGACGCCGACACGGGCATGGCGAACCTCCTCTTTCACGCCGGCCTCTCCGACGCCGAGACGACGCTGCACGACGTGCTGGCCGACGAGGCACCCGTCGAGGCGGCTACGTATGACCGGTTCGGTCTGACCGTCGTTCCCTGCGGAACGAGCCTCGACGGCTTCAGGGACGCCGACCCGGACCGGCTTCGAGACGTGGTTGCGGCGCTTGCGGAAGACACGGACATCATCCTGCTGGACTCGCCGCCGGCGCTGGACAGCCGAACTGCCGTCCTCCCAATCGTGCTGGCCGACCGCATCGTCGTCGTCCTTCAACCGACGATTCCTGCTATCTCGGACGGGCTAAAGGTCCAGGAGTACGCGACGACCTACGACACGGACGTAGCCGGACTCCTGTTCAACAAGATCCGCGAGTCCGAATCCATCGAGCAGGTCTCGGAGAAGACCGAGCGGTACTTCGACGGGCCGACGCTGGCCGCGGTCCCCGAAAGCGAGCGGGCCCGTGAGGCACGGCGTGCCGGCCGACCGCTGCTTGCCCACGCTCCCGAATGCGAGGCGGCGACGGCCTATCGAGCGGCCGCCGAATCGCTCACCGTGCGGGATGGGGCAGCCGCCGACGCCGCCGATCGGTTCCAGAGCGCCGTCATCCCCGAGTCACTATGAAACTGCCCCGCGGCCGACTCGACAAGTCCCGCGTCGTCACGGATCCGCGGGACACGCTTGCCGACGTACTCGACCGCGAACTCACCGGCTACGCCGTCTTCGAATCCCAGGAGACGCTCCTCCTCGATGGCGAAGGGCGGGGGGTCATGACGTTCTCTGACGGCGTCCCCGTGCTGGTCTATCACACCGGGACAGACCGCGGTGGCCCCCCGGCGCTTGCAGACCTCGCCGTCCCCGGGCCGTACCACGTCTCGCTGTACACGCTCGACGCCGCCGACCTCGAATCGGCACACGAAGCAGCCGACCTCCGAGTCTCACCCGGGATGCCCGCCGAACGGCTGGGCGGCGACCCGGCGCTGGCCGACAGTACGCGACGGGCGGCCCCCGACGAGCGGCTGTCAGCGATGGGCGACGGCGACGCGGAAGCACCCGAGGACGGAACCGCCGACCAGAGTGCCGTCGAAGCGTTCCTCGACGACGCCGAGAAAATCGAGGCCATCAAGCAGCAGGCACGCTCAGAGGCGCGCGAACGCGCACAAGAGTGGGATTTCTGACGGCTTCGCTTAGAGAGAACTCGATACACTACTGCTGCTATCGGTCTGCTTCGCGACAGGTCTTCAGTGTGTACATCGCGACACGGCCCCGGTTTCACCCCGAAACGGAATCCATGACGGCTCGTCGGTATTGCTGTCGCAAGATACCGCTATGCGTAGGCCCCGAGATCGGCATTATCTGCAAGTAATCTACACCAATCGAGATCAGTCTGCTCGGACTGGGATCCACCACACCCGCGACCGGCCCCCGACTTTCTTGCTCGTGATATCCGTCTCTGATTCGAGGTCGTGGAGTTTATTCAGCGCAGTCCGGCGCGAACAGCCGAGTCTGTCCGCCACCTCCGACGCCGTGAGTGGCTCCGCGTAATCGTTCCGGTGTCTGAACACCTCGATAACGTCCGATTCAGTGTACTGGATCTCTCGTCCAGGCGGAGACATACTTCTGTCAACGATTGCCACACACTTATACTGTCGGCTATTATTTCATTCTGGATGAAAGTATAGAAACATAGCCGGTTGTTGTCACAAAACGATCCCGGATGTCGGGTCAGACTGGCACGAACTTCCTCAGTTGTTACAGCCCCTGTAACATGTGTTATATCCCGAAACAGTTACAGCGAATAAGTATAGGCACCCACCGGCTATAGCATGTTCCGGGGATACGCAATCCCGCCCTCCAGTGGGTGCTGGCGCGCCGACCAGTGCTCCCTTCGGCCCTTCCACACCGGACTCCATCCGTGAGCGCCTGGATTACTGCTTGTTTTCCTGCACCGACAGGACTGATTCAAGCGGCTGTGACCGCGCTCTGTATCGGTCGAACACTGTCTCAGCCCAGTTATAGACCGCTTTGGCATCAGATTCGGCTATTGCCCGGACGTTGTTCCGGTCGTCGTAGGCCGCCAGACAGACCCGTGAGCGGTCCAGCGCGAGGCCGATATCGAGTGGCGTATCGTGGACGTACGTATCGATGTTCTCGTGTTCGACGCCTCGCTCCAGTGCGTCCGAGAAATCGGACGCGGACCGTTCGAGTACGCCGTGGTCGATGATGAATTCGATATGCGTCCCCGTTTCGAGCAGATCCACCGCGACATCGTTGAACACCGATGTAACGATGGGCGAGATGGCCCGAACGTCGCCATCGACCTCGTGCAGCCAGTCCGTGAACCGATCAATCGCGGCCAGCGGGTTCTGTTCGGAGCTCGTCGTGAGACAATCGGGGTCTAACAGCTCCGCCGGGAGGTCCGCCGCCATAGAACCGAGATGGACGGCCAGCGGGCCGACCGCCCGAGCTCGTTCGACCTCGCTCATGAGTGCCGTGTACTGGTCTAACACCCGCTGACCAGTCACCGTGAGCCGGTACTCACCGTCCCGTTTGACGACCCACTGGCGCTCAGAGCAGCCCGCGAGTATCCGCTGGATTGTGGTTCGGGTCGCATCTACCGTGTCGCACAAATCGGTTGGCCGTGCCGGCCGCTCCTGGAGCTGGGCCAACACCGCGAACCGCTGTGGTGACCCAGTAAGGAACTGGCAGTCCTCGAAAACGGTATCGTCCGGACCCTCCGCCATTGTACACATGTGGGTTGGCGACTGTCTTAGCCTCTTTGGCGTGTGGCAACACTGACCGAGTGCTGGAGCTACTCGTCGCCGAACGAGTCGAGACTGGTCTGGGTCCCGCCGTCTTCTTCGCCGTTCGAGGCATCCGTCCCGTATTCCGCGGCGATACGTGCAGCGGCGTCGCGGCCACCAGAGAACGAGGCGCGACGTACAACCGTCGAGTCGCGCAGGGCGTCGGCCGCGTCGGCACGCACTGCCTCGTATCGCCTTTGGAACGCCTGTCGGGCCGCGTCGTAGTCAACGACCGGGTGCGGATAATCCTCACCGATGTCGACACCACAGGACGCCTGCACGTGGACCGGTGTCTGCTCGGGCTGGTCGAGGTACTTGTCGGGGAGCGAATCGAGTTCGGCTACCCACTTGCGGATGAACTCGCCGTTCGGGTCCTGATCGCGGACCTGCTTGCGGGGGTTATACAGCCGAAGGGCCGGCTTGCCTATCAGTCCGCACTGGGACTGCCACTGCGTGTAGTTGATCGCCGCAGAAGCGTCGATGAGGTGGTGATAGAACCAGTCCGCGCCGATCAGCCAGGGCTGCTGGAGGAGGTGGTAGTAGACCGAGGCACACATCGCCCGCATCCGGAAGTTGAGCCAGCCCGTCTGTTTGAGACACCGCATCGAGGCATCGACCATCGGGAACCCGGTCTGTCCATGCTTCCAAGCGGCCACCAGATCGGGATCATATTGTGCCGCGTTGAACCCCTCGAACACCGGGTTTACTGCCGTATCGAGCCAGCCGGGCCAGTCTTCGAGTTTCTGTTCGTAGTGTTTGTTCCAGAACAACCGCGAGACGAACATCTCTTTGCCTCGACCATCGGGCGCGTGCTCGTCGATGTACTGGATGACCTGCCGCACGGAAAGACAGCCAAAGGCGAGATACGGCGAGAGTCCGCTGGTCCCGTCTCGCGCGTCCGTCGGCGCAGAGATGTTCCTCGGGTAGTCGTCGATCCGCTCGGCGAACGCTGACAGCCGTTCGCGTGCTGGCCCGGTCCCGCCGCGGGGAACGTCGGACTTCGACGGCGTGACATCATAGTGGTCCTCGATCACGCCGATGTCGATACCGCTGTCGAAGCTCCGCGAGGTGACAGTGCTCGGGTTCCAGTCGTACTGGTCGGCGGAGAACCACGCCGACACGTCGTCCTGCCATCCATCGCGGGTCTCCGCTCGGTCGCGGACCAGCCCGTCACTGTCAACGAAAGTAACCTCGCACTGTTCCTGCACCCGACGGTCCCGTTCTTGGCCGTAGCGTCCAGTGGGAACGGCCATCGTCACGATATCCCAGCCGGCCTCGCGGAATCGTCCCAGTACGTCGACCGGGTTCCCGTGTGCGTAGGTGAGTCCACGACCAGTGGCGGTGTGGTACTGGTCTGAGAGGTCGACCAGACAGTCGTGCAGGAACCGGATGCGGCTGTCACAGGCGAGGCCGTCCGCGCCGTAGAACGCCGGGTCGAACACGAACAGCGGGAGCACGTACTCGGACGTTGCAGCCCTCGCTACTGCAGCCTGGTCACGAATCCGAAGGTGTTCACGGTGCCAGACGACTGTCCCAGCTTCGTCGTCGGCAAGCGTCGGAATCGCGTCTTGCCGTGGTGCGTTCAGCGTGCTCCCCGACTCCAGTCCCACCATACGCGCTGTTGCTTCAGCATTGGACCACAGACACCACTGTCTTTCGTCTCTCAGGGGCGAGTTCGGGACAGGAGTCGTGATTGCCAGAGCCGAAAACCATATCTGGGTATCAGAAGGATTACACCGCGAGACCCACGCTAGTCGATAATGGAATTCGAGTCCACACGCCGCCGATTTATGGAACTCACCGGAGCAAGCGCAACAGTGTCACTCGCCGGCTGTAACGCCCTTCAGGGAGGCGACAGCGACGGAACGAACACGGGAACAGGGTCGCAAAGCCAGAGCGCGGACGGGGAGCCTGCAACGGTGACAGTCGCAGTCAAACCAGACCAGGCACAGGTTCGGGAACGACAACAGGAGATCCAGTCCGAGTTCCAGGCGGGGAACCTCACACAGAGCGAGGCGCAGGCAGAGTACCGCACCGCACAGGAGAACCTTGCTGAGGACGCAATCAATTCATTCGAGGAGCGTGCGACATCTGAACTCGGCCTCACTGTCGACGATTCCGTTTCCCAGGCGGGTGCGCTGTTGGTCACTGGCCCGCCGGCTGGTCTCATCGATACCCTCTCAGTCGACAGTGTCACCGGGCTTTTCCCGCAATCGACGTTCGAGCAGATTCGGTCACAGGTTCGAACCGAAACGCCGGGAGCGACAGAATAACACACTACCGACAGTCTTCTGATTTGCGCCGGGAGAGGCAGCCTTTGTTTTAGACAGTCACCGTGAGGACCGACCGCTGGTTTCCAGAACCACGGTGACAGTGGTTTCGCCGCGTTCGGTCGTCGTCGTCACGTCGAAGCCGACGGCGAGAACATGTGTGCGGCCCACGCGATCCTGAGCGACGACACCACGGTCGGCGACGCAGTCCCCAAACTGGCGGCCCGGTCCGGAGGGACAGTTCGCGTCTTTCCACTGCCGTGCCGCAGTACCGTTGTAGGTTATATTGTAGTGGATACCGTCCTCGATCTGGGATGTCTGGAGCCGGTCAAGCCGAGGTTCCAGTCCAGTGCGAACGGCCGTCACTGCCGAATCGTTCGCCGACCAAGCGTACTGGTTCGGGATGGATGCGCTCTCGGTTGCAACGGCTCGCTCAAGAACCCGAAGCGCATCAGCCGAGGGATCGTCGTCGTAGTCGGCCGTCGCCCGAACGTCGTCGTGATAGCCCAGTTGAAGAGACGCAAAGAGAATCGGGACAAGTGCGACAGCCACAACGGTGGCCGCAACGAGGACGAGCTGTCCGCGCCGGGTCATGCGTACCACACGATTATTTGGACACTCCCGTGCCCCGTCGGCACAGTTGCGGTCCCAGTGCTGACGCCCTGTGGCGTCGGTGTGCCGACCGCCCCGTGCGGTGTTTCGACCCGGAAGAGGACGTTGTCGGGCAGGATGCGGGCGACCCGGTTCGAAAGCGCGTCCCGTTCACGATCGAAGGCCGTCGGACTCGACACGATCTCCTGCAGCCGCGTCGCCCCGCTGTGTCGCGGCGGGTCGTTAGCGAGCAACGCCGCCGTATCCGAAGCGTAGGCGTCGAGCTGTGGCTCTTGTGTGTCCGGCGCTGGCGTCCCCAGGGCAAACCCGAGCGCGACGCCGAGAATCAGCACTGTCCCGAGGGCAACTTCCACGAGCGACAGCGGCAGTTGGGCTCTATACATCGACGGTCACCACCAGGGTTTCCTTCGTCGATTGTGGGGCGTCGTAGCCGATGGTCACGTTCCCGGATTCGAGTCGACCGGCCCGCTGGAAGCGTAGTTCCGTCGTCTCGTAGGGCACCAGCGAAACCTCGTAGCTGCCGTCCAGCCCGCTTCTGTTATGAAGCACGACCCGGTCGTTAGCGCGGACCGTCCAGACGGTCGTACCGGAAGGCGGGTCGATTGTCACTGTCGCCCGCGCGCTCCGGCGGGGGAGCGTCACCGCGTCGGTCGTCGCCAGGTCAGGTGTGAGTGCTCGTGATTCCCGGGACTCGACCACGACGAGACGACTGATTCGTGTCCCATCGTGTACCGTGCCGCTACGTGCTATCTCCTCGTCAGCCAACTCGATGCTGACCGCATACTCGCTGGCCGGCGGTGCATTCTGCTCCAGCGCCGACTGATCGAAGTCGTCCACCTGGGATTGGTTGAGGACGTTGCTCCGGGCGGCCAGCGGTCCGTCCGCCGCGACGAGCCGGTCAGCGATAGCGGCGGCGACCCGTCGCTCGTCGGGGGTCCTATCCGCACCGGCGATTGCGGTGTCGGCCATGGCGACCCCCAGTCCGGTGACGACAGTCAAAAGCACGAGCGCGACGCCGAGCGCTGGTAACGATGTCTGGGCGCGCGTGGCACCGTCAGAGCGATCGGTTAGCGTGATCATCGCTCCGCCTCCAGTGTCACCGTCACGCTCCCTCGCGTTCCGGAAACCGTGACCACGGTCGGGCTACCGCTCTGCCATTCGCCTTCGAGAGTATCGACGCTATCGGGCAACACCAGCCGTGTACGGCCGCCGATCTCTGGGTCGGGATGGTCAAGGACCAGAGCAGTTCCGTCAGTCCGGATGCTGTATCCTGCCCCGTCGATGGTTTCCGGTAGCGACACCCGAACCGTCGCCGAGGCGGTCCGGGCATCCGGCGGGATAGCCTGTTCGACGCGGGCCGTCGCTTCGGCGAGCGTTCGGTCGCCGAGTTCCGCCCCGACAGCGGATTGATACGCTGGGACAGTGCCGCCGTACAGCGTGGTCGTCACTAGTCCGATGTACAGCAGCACGAGCCCCATGCTCAGCAGTTTCTCGACGACGGTGCTGAGCGCACGGTTATCCATGCCCCACCTCCGTCCGCATATCGTGGCGGACCAGATACAGCGTCCGGCGGCCCGGGAACGTCGCCACAACGCTCTGGACGCCGTCGCCGTCGATGTCCTTGACTTGCGTGGTTGCACCGACACGCTGGAAGTACTCGGCGAACGGCCGGGGCGTCTCCGTCTCGATAGCCACGCTGTAGTTGTCGGCCGGAAGCCGTTCACGCTCGTGGCTGACGTTCTGTCGGATGCCCGCGGACACACCACCCGTCCCGGACACTGTGCCGCCGCTGGCGTTGACGAACGGTGCGCCGACGATGACCGCCGTGTCGTCCCGCGTCGCTGTCACCGGCGGGTCCGATTCGAGCCACGCGTTCTCCGCGGTCCCGCGGACAACGCTCCCGGCGAGAAATCGGACAGAGCTGTCTCCGGACTCGTACACCACTGCATCGATTGGGACCGTTCGCTGGATGCCGGAGTCGTTGCGGACTCGGAGCTCTCGCTTTACCGTGGTCAGTCGTCCTTCAGTAAACCGAACACGGACCGTCTGGTGGCCCGTCTGCTCCACTGGCCGGAACGTCGTCTCGAACGTGTTGGCGACGCGGGCCTCGTCGGCGGTCGCAGTGTGGCCGTCGACGACGGTCCCGACAACAGCCGTTAGTCCACCGAGCGCGACGACGGTCAGCCCCAGCAACAGCACCACGCCGACGACGTGTGACTGGGCGTCAGTGTCGGACCTCAAATCAGACCAGCCCCCGCGAAGACGACGTAGGCGATGAGTACTAGCCCCGAGGAGTGTAACAGGGCTTCGTACGTCCCGCGACTCGCCGTGCCGGCGAACCAGCCACAGGCAAGCATCGTCGCCTGCGTGACGACGTAGAACCGGTGTTGCTCCCGGGCCGGCTCGATCGCAGTCGGGTCGAAGGCGATGTTCGCACTGCCCGAAACTGACGACAGTTGTGCGAAGCTATCGAGGACGTAAACGTTGACGGCGACAGTAATCCCGATAACGAGCAGCGCTGTCGTCCAGCCGACCGCAACGTAGACGAGCAGGGCCGAACGGATTGATTTCCGGAGATGGTAGAGCTGCCCGATCTCTGTCTGGAGCGTCTCGAACACGTCCTCCGCATCACTTCCTGTATCCAGTGCGCCGACGACAAGCCCGATGGTCTGTTCAGCCATCGGCGTGCCGACGCGGTCGACGAACTGATCGAGTGCCGCGGCCCGGCGGTCGGCCGCAGAGTCACCGGGACTATCGCCCAGCGAGAGCGTGAATGCGAGCGACTGGACATCGCTAGCGAGCGCGCCGAGTTCCACGTCGTCGGCGACACGTCGGACCGCCTCTGGAAACGGGCGGCCCAGCGCGACGTGGCCGGCGACGGCGTGAACGAAGTCCTGAATCTCTCGGTCTTTCGCGTCGTCCGCTCTGGCCCGGCGGACCGTTACCACACCGATGGGGACGCCGACGGTGGCGTACGAGAGGAGCGCGACGTTGACCGGACGGTAGCCCAGTGACCAGAGGCCTGCTGCGACTACTGTGCCCAGTGGTACGCAGGCGAGGAGTGCGCTCGCAGGGTTCGAAGGAATCGTTGCGAGTATGGCGACGGGGCTATCCGGCAGGCTGTAGCTTGGGGCGGCAGTGTTCCGCGGGCGAAGCGCGGCAACGACAAATGCCGCCAGCAACCCGGCAGCCATCACGAACGCTGCACTCCCGTAGACGACGATGGCACGGACAGTCGTTTCGCCCAGCGGCGTCGCAACGGGTTCGGAGAGGCCGGGCGCGAGAATACCCATCACAGTGACGATGAGGACGACGAGCGCGGGCAACACCAGCAACACGACGAACAGTTCCGCGAGCAGTTCGAGATAGCCGGTCGCCCGTTCGTGTTGTCGGCTCTGCTCGTGTGAGAGCAAGCGCCCCTCCATCTCCAAGTATCCCTCTAGTGCCTCGGCGCTCTGATTCGCGTGTTCGCGGAACTTCAGCAGAAACGGCGCGAGCAGGTCCCGAGAAGGGGTTTCGCTGGCGACTCGCTCGATACCGGTGTCGAGACTGCCGGTGAGAATTCCCTGATTGAGCGCGCGCCGGAAGGCGACCGCTGTCTCACCGTAGGCGTCCTGTTCAGCAACGGCGCGTAGCATCTCGCGCCGGTCGTGGGTACCGGAGGCGAGAACTCTGAGGTATCGGACTGCGCCGGGAAGCGTGGCTGCGATGTCCGCGCGCCGCGCGCTGGCAACCCACGAGAGATACCGGTTGCCGGCGACGAACACGCCCCGCTTGAGCGTGAGCCCAGCGATGGTTCCGAGGACAGTGGCCACGAGAAGTCGAGGGACTTCCGGTAGCGCCAGTCGGTTAATTACGGGAAGGCTCTGCTGGAGTACCGCGACGAACGAATCGAAGGTCCCCGGCGGCACGAGCATCGCTATCGTGGCAGTTCCGACAACACCGACACAGAGCGCTAGCCACGAGAGCCCGTACACTCTGGCGACGTAGACGCCGAAACCGGCGCTCGGATAGGCGGCTCGGTAGCGGTCGCGCGTACTTGCGTGGCGGTCGTCCTCTGCATGGTGGGCAAACAGGGCGTACAGGCCCCGGTCGAGCAAGCCGAGTGTCCCGCTGCCCTCAGTCGTCACCCGTACCGACCTCCAAGTGCGGATTATCGGGGGTCCCGGCCTGTCGCCGCAGTCGCTCGACGGTCGCTGCCTCGTTCGTCTCCAGATCGGCCAGCACGCCGAACAGGTCGTCGAAATCAGTCAGCCCCTCCTGAACGAGGTACTGGACGTAACGGTGGCGACGGTGGAACGCGTCCTCGACGGCTGACACCGGTTCGTCACGGAGGGCCGAGAGTCGGTCGAAGATGCCGGTGTCGACCTGCCGCCGGTCGTCGCCGAACTGCGGGTGGTCGTAGGCGAGTTCGAAGTTCCCGTCGGGCCGTCGCCAGCAGACGGAGTTCCAGTGGATAGTCGTCCCGTCCTTGTGTATCGTCCCGCTGCGGTCGTTCCCACCTTCGACGACAGACGGGTCGTCGACGAACTCGACTACCTCGCCGACGTAGCGCTCACCATCGACGTGCCGAGGGAACACGACGAGGTCGATCTCTTTGAGCAGGTAGGTCGGTACGCCCTTCTCGATAACGCGGTTGACCAGCGATTCGATGTCGTCGGCGTGGGTCGTCCCGATAACGCCGTGGCCCGTGTTGAGCGTTTCAGCGAAGGTTTCGAAGGATGCAGCCGTGTTGATCTCCGCGATGACCTCGACATCCGGATTGAGATAATTGCACTGTGTCATCAGATCGGCCATCGTCACGCGGCGGTGGTCCCGCTCGTGGTCCCGAGTGGTGAGCGAAACGCCTGTCTCGTGAGGAATGCGGACTTCGCGTGACCCTTCGTCGATACTGATGGGGCGGTCCCGATACGGGATAAATGGCATATGAGCATTCATCAGGGTCGTTTTGCCGGCTCCGGTGGGTCCCGAAAAGAGAACGACGCCGTGAGATTCATACAGGAGCCACAGCAGCGCGACGAGTTCCGTCGGCAGCGAATCACGCTGGACTAAGTCGACCGGTGTCATCGCATCGCCCGACTGTTTCCGGATCGAGATGTGGGGCCCGCCTTCGCTGATAGTCGGCAGGGCAACGGCACAGCGGATGGTGTCGTCGGCGTCGTGGAGGCCGTCGCCGTCGGGGTCGATGTTGACCTTCGCGCTCGGGTTCGAGGCGTTGAGTTCAACGCCGTCGTCGGCGGCCAGTTGCGTGACGACGTTGACAAAGGCCGCCTCGGAGTCGAAGGCGAGATTGGTCGGGACGCGGCCGTCGTGGCCGAGGTCGGCGCGCGGGAGGACCTTCACGCGCTCGTCGACCCGGTTCGCCTCGATGTCCTCTAGCGTGTGGTCCCGGATCGGGACAGTAAGTTTCCCGTAGCCGACGAGGTCCCGAAGGACGTAGTACAGCAGGTCGTCAAGGCGGTCGTCGGCGAACCGGTGGTCAACCGGCGGCACTGCCAGATCGAGTTCGGCCAGTGCCGACCGCAGTCGATAGCGGGCGGCGTCGACCCACTCTGTCGTGTTACGGACAGTTAGCTGCCGGGCGAGCAGTGAGCGAGCGCGTTCCCGGACGAACTCAACACGGTCTTGGACGACGCCGTTGACGCCGGTCTCCCAGACGCGCTCCTTGCACACTTCGATGAGCTGTTCGTCGCCGGGGAGCAGGTCCGGCTCTCGAACTGCGTACTTCGTCGTGAACGGATCGGCACCGAGGAGATGCTCGCGGTAGACGACGACCGGAATCGCGAAGCCCTGAAACCGGACGGTGTGGCGTTCGACGCGCTCGCTCGCGAATCGGTTGAGATACCCTGGGTCCGGTCCGAGGTCGGTTTCGGCCGGGGCGTAATCGTCGGTATGGACGACGACACCGTCGTCAGTCACGTCGGCGACATCGATGCGTGAATCCAACGCATACGGAGTCAAGTCGTCGAAACACGCCAGTGACGAGAGCGCGTGATACTCAATTCGACGACGGCTCGCCGGCGACGCGTCGATCAATCGGTCGATGACCCGACGGTGTTTCGCATCGAACCCCCCGTTCATCCGCTCGACGGCCCCCTCACGCGTCCGTGGACGCTCGATGTTCGCACCTGCGAAGTGTGACTCGACAGTCGACAGTGCGTCGGCCTCTGCCGCTGAAAGCACCGGGTCGCGGACGTCGTACCGGAACCCATTCCGTCCCCGTCGGACAGTCACGACGACCCCCGGATACACCTCGTCTTGCTCACGAACGTCCGGCGCGTACCAGGCGTCGGCGGCGTCCGGTGGCATCGGTGCGGGGACCTCCGGAGCGGTCTCCCTGCCAGCCTGTGCAGTCATACGCAGCTTTAAATTAACTATTGTATTTAAAGTTGTAGACTTTGTTTTGAGAAATTTAATTAAAATATAATGGTCTCGTTCAGGGTATATGAGGGACCGGACAAGCCATAAAAATGCTCTGTCAGCATAGAAGCATACGAACACAATAGGATCCCTTGATAACGTCAAAAAACCGCTAAGTAAGAGATCTGAACCTGCTTTTAGGGCCGTTGTCTGCCATCACTCGGTGTTTCGAGATATGCACCAGAATTATCATAACTGTGCCATCGGTTCAGTCATTTGGATGAAAGAAAAGCAATCAGCGACGAGCAATGATAGCACAAAGTCGGCAACCGCCACACGACGACGGGTCATCAAAGGAGCACTTGGCACAGCAGCGACCGCGGCAGCGGTTCCGAGCCTGAGCAGCGTCGCGGCGGCCCATTTCCCAGTCCAGCTCGCGATCGACATCCAGCCCGAGAACGCGGAGAACTTCATCGACCTGTCGGAACACGACACCATCACCGTCGCAGTCAAGCAGTCAGAGTTCGTCAACAGTGACGGGGACAGCGAGACGTTCGACCCTACGGAGCGGACCGTCCGCTATCGGTTCGGCTCGCGCCTTGTACTGGAAGACGGCGAGGGTGCTCGACCCGTCGACGGGGGCGAGATCAGGGAACCGGACGACGATGCTGCGGACGGCCAGGCGTCTCTCGTTCTCACGTTCCCAGTCGACGAGATGGGCTTCGACGGTGGGGAGGAGACAGCATGGCTGTACTGGGAGCGGGATGAGTCCGGGGACCACGGCTACGCCGGCTTCGATTCCGTGCGGGTGTATCGTGGGCAGCCCGCAAGCCGCTCCCTGATCGAACAGCTACAGCGATTGCTGAGTGGTGAGACAGCGTCCAGTTCTGACTGAGCGGCTGCGAACCCGAAGCGGTACTGTCAGCGTGTACCAGTAATCGCTATGCTGGCGACTATATACGTCGAATCCGATGGCACGCTATGGCCATCGTTGCTGAAATCCTTCTCGCGGACGAGACGCTTCCGCTAGTCGGCGTGGCGGACTCGATTCCGAGCGGCGAACTATCGATTTCGAACGCTGTCGGCCTCGAAGACGGAAGACTGCTGCTTACAGTTAGCGTCGACGCTGGCGCTCGCGACGCCTTCGAGCGCGAACTCGACGCGCGGCCACAGATCACCGACGCGGCGGAGATCGGGCAGACGGCCGATGGCTGGTTCTACAAAGTGGTCGTCGACGACGCGTCGAGTCTCATCGCGTCACATGACCCGGAGGAGTTCGAGGGTGTTGCGATGGATGCGACGGTCACCGCCGACGGAATACGGGAACAGAAGGTGTTCTCGGACTACGACGCGTTCAGTGCGCTACAAGACCGGTGTGCGGTCAACGACATCCCGCTCGAACTACTGAACATCGCCTCAGACCCCGAGAATCCCGGTGAACGGGACCAGTTCGGCCTCACGGACAGGCAGTATCGGGCGATGTCTATCGCCCTCTCCTCGGGGTACTACGACTCCCCGCGTCGGTGTTCGACGGCGGAACTCGCCGACAAGCTCGACGTGTCGGCCGCCGCGGCGTCCGACCTCCTGCGCCGAGCCGAAAAACAGCTCATCAGTTCGACGGTCGGTCCCGACCAGTTCCGGAACGCACTCGCACAATGATATCCTCCCCGGCGTGAACGCTGGGTTAGCCGCGCTCCTGTTCGACTTCGGCTCCCTGCCAGTATATAAATGGGCTTATCAGTAAGCAAAGCACGCTCGTGGCTGTCGCATCTACTGAATACCGATGGCAGATAAATCCGAGACAGACGACGACCAGAGCACACAGCGACTTGCAGGCGACGTTGCGATTGTCACCGGCGCGTCATCGGGAATCGGTGAGGCGACTGCGGAGGCCCTCTCCGACGCGGGCGCGAGCGTCGTTCTCGCAGCCCGGCGCGCTGACGAACTGGAGGCCCTTGCGGACCGAATCGAGTCATCCGGTGGGGATGCGCTGGTTGTACCGACCGACGTCACCAACGAGGACGACATCAACTCGCTGGTCGAGGCGACAACAGACGAGTACGGTCGCATCGATATTCTCGTCAACAACGCCGGCGTGATGCTTCTCGAACCGCTGGAACGGGCAGACCGCTCGAACCTCCGACAGATGGTCGAGGTGAACCTGCTCGGACTGATGAACCTCACCCACGCGGTACTCCCGGTCATGCAAGAGCAGGAGAGTGGCCACATCGTCAACGTCTCCTCTGTCGCGGGACGCCGCGCGTCGGCCGATTCGAGCGGCTACAACGCGACGAAGTTCGGGGTGAACGCGTTCACTGAGGCAGTCCGGCAGGAAGTGACGACACAGGGCATCCGGACGACGGTTATCGAACCGGGGGCTGTCGATACGGAGCTCGCGACACACGTGCCGGACGAACAGGTGCTGGAGCGGTTCGCGGAGATGGACCTCCCGATGCTCCACCCCGACGATATCGCTCGTGGCATCGTGTACGCGACGAGCCAGCCCGCCCGCGTGGATGTGAACGAACTCCTGATCAGGCCGACCGGGCAGGATATCTGAGGCCGCCGCGGCGCTCGTCGAACGCGATGTAGCGACAGTCGGCTCGAAACGGCATCTCTGCTGTTTTTCCTGCGCGTGGTCGACGGTACTGGCCGCCGAAACCGGCTGTTAGTTGCTCGAAACAGGAGCACTGTTACGCCGTGTGCGTCGCCGTCGTTTGAGATGGGGACTGTCACTGAAACGGGTCGCACAGTTGCCGAAACCCCCGGTATCGGAGGACCCTTACGTCAGCTACCCTAATCATATACATGGCAATTGAGACGGATGTCCTCGTCGTCGGTGGTGGCGCGACCGGCGCTGGCGTCGCTCGTGACCTTGCACTCCGTGGCGTCGACGTGACGCTTGTCGAGCGGAACGGCCTGACAAGCGGTACCTCCGGGCGCTCACACGGACTGCTGCACAGCGGGGCCCGCTACGCCGAGGCGGATCAGATCGGTGCCGAGGAGTGCATCACCGAAAACCGGATACTCAAGGAAATCGCCGGGGAATGCATCCGTGACACCGGTGGGTTGTTCGTCCAGCTTGCCGGAGACGACCCTGACTACTTCGAGACCAAGCGGGCGGCCTGCGAGGAGATCGGTATTCCCGTAGAGACGCTGGACGCCGACACGGCCCGCGAGCGAGTGCCCGACCTCGCGTCAGATGTCGAGCGTGCGTTCGAAGTCCCCGACGCTGTCATCTATCCGTCGCGGCTCGTCGCTGCGAACGCCGCAGATGCACGCGACCACGGCGCGGCGATACACCCACACGCGCCCGTCGAAGACGTACTCGTCGAAGACGGGCAAGTCGCCGGTGTGCGGGTCGGCGGGACCGTCGAGGACACTATCGAAGCCGGCTACGTCGTCAATGCGACCGGGGCCTGGGCGGGCGAACTCGCCGCAATGGCCGGCCTCGATGTCGAGATGCAACCGACGCGGGGCGTGATGGTCTCAGTCGAGTACGACGACCTTGAGCCGGTGCTCAACCGCTGTCGGGACCCCGACGACGGCGACATTGTCGTGCCACACGAGAGCGAGGCCGTCCTCGGAACGACGAGCGTGCCCGTCCGCGACCCGGACGAGTACGAAACCGAACAGTGGGAAGTCGAAGAGAGCATCGAGGAATGTGCGGCGATGCTCCCCGCAGTCGCGGACGCACCGGAGGTCCGGACTTGGTGGGGTGTCCGGCCGCTGTACGCGCCCGACGAGGCGGAGCGCGGTCGCGGCATCTCGCGGGGCTTCTTCTTACTCGACCACGCCGACGACGGCGTCGACAACATGGCGAGCATCGTCGGCGGCAAGCTGACGACCTACCGGCAGATGGCAGAGGCGACGGCCGACCTCGTCTGTGACGACCTCGGCGTCGATGCTGTCTGTCGGACTGCGGACCAGACACTCCCGAACGTCGACGACCCAGAACAACTGGACGCGCTCGTGGCCGAGTTCGACGGGCAGGGCCCGACTGACGAAGACGTGGTCGGGTCAGCGTAACCACGCCCATTGTTGCCCTGACCCAAGCCGAGAAAGAGGACTATCGGCTGACTGTACCGTTATAAGGGTGGCAGCCGCACATACTCTCATGATAAACGAGACCGTGCGGCAGATCGAGGAGATGGAAACACAGAGCTCCTCGATTGCCGCCGTGAAAGCCGCCAAGGCGCTCCGCGAACTGACAGACCGCGAGTGCCACACGGTCGAGGACTTCCTCCGCGTCGTCGAGCGCAACAGCAGCGCACTCCAACGGGCGAACCGCTCGCATGCACCCCTGTATACCACACAGCAACGCATCGTGACGGATCTGAAAGACGCCGACCCCGACTCCGTCTCAGCGGCCAAGGAGCGATTGCTCGACACAATCGACGAGGTCGTCACGGAAATCGAGACCAGCAAGGACCGCGCGGCGGAGCGGGCGGCGACGCTCATCGACGACGGCGACGTGCTGGTGACACACGAGAACTCCTCGACGGTGATGGCGACGCTCATGGCGGCGCTGGACGACGGCAAGGAGTTTCACCTGTACGCGAGGGAGTCCCGGCCGCATTTCCTGGGCCGCCGGACAGCCCGCCAGCTGGCCGACCGCGACGGGGCCGACGTGACGCTCATCGTCGACGGTGCAGCGGGCCACTACCTCTCGGAAGCCGACCGCGTCTTCGTCGGCATGAACTGCCTCATCGACGACACGGTGTACAATCGGATCGGGACGCTGCCGCTGGCCGCGACAGCCAACGAGATGGATGTTCCCGTGACCGTTGTCGGAACATCGTCGAAGTTCATCGGTAGCGGCTTCTCCTTCAGGAACACGTTCCGGCAGGGTTCGGACGTGATGCTCGAACCGCCGGAGGGGTTCGAAATCGGCAATCCGGGCTACGACGCGACCCCGACCCGCCTGCTCGATACAGTCGTCACGGAGGACGGCATCCTGCAGTTCTGAAGGGTCTTAGCGGATCGTCCTGTCGGTGACTTGGCGAAGTCGCTCGGCGATGTCGGCGTCGAGCGCTGCGTCGGTCACCCGCCACTGCCAGTTCCCGGTCGCCGTGCCGGGGACATTGAACCGGGCCTCACTACCGAGGCCGAGCAGGTCCTGCATGGTTGTCATCGCGACGACGGCGTTCGAGTTCCACACCGCCTCGATCAGGTCCCAGTTGATTTCCTCCCCGTCAGTGCCGAGGTTGTAGTGGAGGCAGTCGCGCTGGCGGTCCGACAGGCCGCGATAGTAGCCGACGATAGTGTCCGTGTCGTGGGTCGACGTGTAGCCGACGGCCGACTCCGGGTAGTGCATCGGCTGGTACATGTGCCCTTCTTCGCACCAGTCGGCGTACTGCGGAACGCGCATGCCGGGGAAGCCGAACTGGTCCCGGAGCGCGACGATGCTCTCGTCGAGAAAGCCCAGGTCCTCGACGAAAAACGGGAGGTCGCCGAGCCTGTCTCTGACCGTCTCGAAGAAGTGCGCGCCGGGGCCGTCGCGCCACTGCCCGGCGGCCGGGTCGTCCGCCGCTGCGGGAATCGACCAGAACTCGTCGAAGCCCTTGAAGTGGTCGATGCGGGCGATGTCGACGAGGTCGAACAGCCGCTCGAACCGGTCGACCCACCAGCCGTAGTCGTTCGCACGGAGCGTCTCCCAGTCATAGACGGGATTCCCCCATCGCTGTCCGTCGTCGCCGGGATTCGGCGGAACGCCGGCCACTTCCGCAGGCTGGTGGTCGTCGTCGAGTCGGAACACCTCGGGATGCGCCCAGACGTCCGCCGAGTCGAGGCCAACGTAGATTGGCAGGTCGCCGACGAGGCCGATATCCCGCTCGGCCGCGTACTCGGCCAGCGCCCCCCACTGGCTGTCGAAACACCACTGGACGAACTTGTGGTAGCGGATGTCGTCGGCCAGTTCCTCCTGATATCGCTCCATTGCCGCTGGCTCGCGCGTTCTGATGTCGTCCGGCCAGTCCATCCAGCCGGCATCGTCGAACTCGGCTTTCAGTGCCGTGAACAGCGCGTAGTCGTCCAGCCAGCCCGCCTCGCGCTCACAGAACTCGGCAAACGACTGCTGGTCTGCGTCGCTTGCGCTCTCGTCGAAGGCGGTGTACGCGTCTCGGAGTCGGGCCTTCTTGAACTCAGTCACGCGATCGTAGTTGACGTGCTCTTGCGAGAGGTCCTCCGGTGGTTCGATATCGCCCTCGGTTAGATACCCGCGGTCGACAAGCTTGCGGAGGTCGATGAGCAGCGGGTTCCCGGCGAAAGCGGACGACGACTGGTACGGGGAGTTCCCGTGGATGCTCGCCGTGGGTCCGAAGGGGCAGAACTGCCACAGCGACTGGTCCGCCCGGTCGAGGAAGTCGACGAACGCCCGCGCACCGGAACCGAGGTCACCGATACCGTGTGGCCCCGGGAGCGACGTCAGGTGGAGGAACACGCCACTCTGCCGTTGGAATTGCATACGCACCTGTTGCCCTGACAGGCATTTCAATGGGCGGGGTTGTTGACTGCTGTCGTGACCGCTTGTGGGTCCAGAGAGCGGCGCACGCAAACATATATATTGTATCCATTTGATGCTACGATGAGTGAGCCAGTAACAGAGATGCCACCGAACGTTCTGATGCTTGGCTGGGGGTTCCCACCCAACATCACCGGCGGGCTTGATACCGCTATCGGGGAGCTGTTCGAACAGCTCGAACCGAGAGACGATGTCGAGTTCGAGCTGGTGTTACCCGCGGAGTACGCGCCGCCGGACCGCGACGGCATCCACGGCGTCTCGACGGGGAGCGGCGACATCATCACCCGCATCGGCCGGCTGGCCGGGGAGTTCGCCGACAAGGCGGCCGACGCGGACATCATCCACACGAACGATTGGTTCGGCTACAACCCCGGCTCGCGGGCCAAAGCGGACCACGACGTCGAGTGGATCTCGACGTTCCACTCGCTGTCGGCGGACCGTAACGTGACGCCGCCACAGCGGGAAGTCGAGACGGAACAGCGGGTCGCGAACCGCTCGGATCACCTCGTCGCGGTGAGCAAGTTCACACAACGGCGGATCCGAGAACAGTACGACGCCGACTCGACGGTCATCTACAACGGGTTCTCGTCGGTAGAGCCGACGGGCCGGGACATCAAGGCGGAGCTCGGTATCGACGGGAAGATGCTGTTTTTCGTCGGCCGACACACCGACCAGAAGGGGCTGTCGTACCTGCTGTACGCGCTCTCGAAGCTCGGCCGGGACGACGTGAGTCTGGTGCTTGGCGGCTCGGGCCATCTCACCGAACAGCTCGAACGGTTCGCCGAGCTGCTGGGCGTCGAGGATCGGGTCTACTTCCCGGGGTATCTCCCTCAGTCGGAGCTCGGGGACTACTACAACAGCGCCGACCTGTTCGTCTCGCCGTCGCTGGCGGAGCCGTTCGGCATCACTATCGTCGAAGCGCTGTCGGTCGGGACGCGCGTCGTCGCCTGCGAGAGCGGGGCCGCGGAACTTCTCAACGAAGACTGTGTCATCGAGGTCGAACCCGATTCGGACTCTATCGCCGAGGGGATCGAGCACGCGCTATCGCTGTCGACACCCATCGAGTACGACGTTCGGACCTGGGGCGAAGTCGCTGACGAACACGTCGAGTTCTACCACGAGGTTCTGAACGGGGCCTGACCGGCCGCGATCAGCGGAGGAAGCGAACGTCCGTGACCGGTTCCGGATGAACGATCAGGTAGCCGTCGGCGGTTGGCTCCAGTCCCGTGACGGACGTTGTGTCCGTCTGCGTCCGATACGGGCTGTCGGCGGTCCCGTCAGCCGACTGGTAGGGGCTGTCGTAGGGTGTCTGCCTGTCCTCCGGCGGCCGGTCGAAATCCTCCGGCGGCAGGTATATCTTCTCGCCCGATTTCGAGCGGACCACAACGGCCGTGTCGCGGTCGCCCGAGACGTCGATTCTGGTCCGGCCATCATCGATTGTCATTTCGAACGTGACTGGCTCCGTTTCTGTTTGTGCCATGTTGTCAGGTAGCTCTCGTACGGCGAGTAAACGACGCTGTGTCACTTAGTCCTTCGCCAGCGGTCCGGTGACCGAAGGCGGGCCGTACCGAATCCCACGCCCGAGCAGTCGCCCGGGTGAGCGAGCCATCAGCGGTTGATGATGAGCGACCCTGACATGTTGTACCCTTCGACGTGGACGTCTTCACCGAGAATCGTTTCGTCGAGGTCGCAGTCGTTGACCTCAGCGTCCGGGAAGACGATGGTCCGGTCGAGGCTGCTGTCAGTCACTTCTGCGCCGGCCATCACGTGGACGGTGTCTCCGATCTCGGAGTTCTCGACGGTCGCGTCGGGGTGGATGAGCGACCCGCCGTCGAGTTTCCACTCGACGGTCTCGAAGTACGACTCGGGCGTCCCGATGTCGAACCAGACGTCGTCGAAGGTGAACGCGGACACCGGTTCCTGCTGTTGCAGCCAGTCGATGTACCAGCCCGGTTCGTCGGGGTTGTTGTCGCCCGAGAGGTACTCCTCGAAGCGGAGCGAGTCGGCCGGGAAGGCGTAACAGGCAATCGACACGAGCGTGCTCTTGGGATGGTCCGGTTTCTCCTGAAAGTCGATGACACGGTCGCCATCGAGTTCGACGAGCCCGTAGGATTTGGCTTTCTCCCGCGAGCCTACGTCGTAGGCAGCAAGTGCCGGCCCGTCGCGCTCCTCGAAGAAGTCAAGGAACTCCGAGGGGTCGAAGCCGATGAGGTTGTCCCCGCCGATGACGAACAGGTCGTCGTCGATACCTTCGCGGTCGATCAGTTGTGCGAGCGCGCCGACGACGCCGAACTTCTCGTCTTCGTCAGCCGTACTCTCGACGGAGAGTTGGACTTTTTCATAGCCCATCTCGTCGATGTGGGCTTCGAACTCGTCGGCGAAGGCCTCGTTCGTGCTGAGGTACGTCGTCCCGATTCGGTCGTCGTCTTCCAGTGACTGGAGAACGCCGTCGATGACGGTCGTTTCACCGACCGGGAGTAGCATTTTCGGCCGACGTCGCGTGATCGGCCACAACCGTGTCGCGTAGCCGCCAGCTAAAACTATCGCGTCCATATCCCACAGTCAGACCCGAATTATAAAGTGGTAACTACTTGTTGGATTTACTATAAGTTTAGCTGCCAGACAGTTGTCCCGGCGGTGACCAGATCCTCGTCGTCCGCGGCGGCGACGATCACCTGGTTCTCACCGGGGTCGACGTCGACTGCGACCTCGAACTCCCGGTCCTCGACGGGGATGTACGTGATGTCGGCAGGGGTCTTGACGACGACACAGACGCCGGTCGTCTCGCCGGAGACGACCAGTTCGTTCCCGCGGAACTGCGTATCGACGCGGAGCGCTGGACTTCGGTCGGGCGTGTGCGCGCGCCGCTCCCGATAGCGGTCGTCGACGAACGCAGGCGTCTCGACCGGCTCGCCGGCGCTGATGCCGTGGGCCAGCCGCACGTACTGGGCCATCGACCACGCCAGCGGCGTCGCCGAGCCGGTCCCTTCGGCGAACTCCCAGTCGTACTCGGTCGCGTGGCCCCGGTCCCAGATCTGTTCGGCGATCATCCGGCCCGAGTTCGCCACGTCCTGCATCATTCGGAGACCGTTCTCGGGCGGGATGTCCGGGTCGTCACGATGGAGTTCGTACTCGGCGCGCTCGCCGGTGAGCAGTGGCCAGAGGCGACCCTTCCCCTTGTGTTCGACCGTCCACGGCGCGCCCTGATCGTCCCGGCCACGCTCACCGTAGCCGTCGCCGTTGTACCGGTAGAACCCGGGCGCGTACTCCGTGTCGACGCTGATGGTGTCGTCGACTTCGACGAGCGAGTTCCGGATAGTTTCGTCGTCGTCGGGCTTGATGCCCAGCCGGACGAGTTCGAGGAAGCCGCCGTCGATGATGTTGCGCTCGTCCAGCGTCGGACCGTCGTTGGCGAGCGTCCGGAGGTGGCCCATCTCGGGGTTGCCATCGAGCGTGATCCGCGTGTAGTAAGGCGTGTTGGTGTGGCGCTCGGTCCCGGTCTCGGTCGCGGTCCAGGCCTCGACGTTGTTCGCCCACTGGTCAGCCAGCGACAGCCAGACGAGCGCGTCGGCCTCGTGACCGGTGTCGAGGGCAAGCTTCGCCGCACATGCGAGCCCCGCGATTTCGGCCGCAATCGAGGACGGCGAGAAGCCCGCCTCCTCTTCCCAGCGTTCCTGTGCGGTCTCGGGGCCGTGGCGGACGACGTACTCGGCCGACCGCCGGACGTTCTCGTAGCTGTACTCGACATCCTCGAAGTCGACGCCGCTCTCCGCGAGCCGGTAGGCCATCACCTGCGGGAACGAGATGTTGTCCATCTGCTCGCCGCCCCAGCGGGTCGTCCCGTTGATGTAGGTGTTCTGTGGGATGAAGCCGGCCTCGTCCTGCTGGTACTGGTAGATGTACTCCAGCTGGTCCGTCGCGATATCTAGGGACCCGATGGCGTCGAACACGCTGAACACCTGATACAGGTCCCGGGACCAGACGAAGTTGTACCCGTAGCCCTTTGGCTCCTCGGCGTGGACGGCCTCGCCCCACGGCACTGACGGCGAGGCGATAGACGCCCCGTGGTAGGTCTTGTCCTCCACGGCCAGAAGCGTCATCAGCGCGGTTCTGTACTGGTTCGCCAGCGCTTCGTCGTCAGCGACCGAGTCCGGGAGCTGCTTGTCCGAAAGGAAGTCGCCCCAGCTGTCAGCGTACTCGGCACTGACCGTCTCGTAGCCGCGGTCGAGCGCGCCGTCGGCTTCGCCCAGCGCGGCGGCGGTGTCAGCCTGTCGCGCGAAGCCGAGCGCAACCGTGTCGCTGACTCTGGTCCCGGAGTCCAGCCGACCGATGAGGACGAGGTTCGTCCCGTCGATGGACTCAACCGGGTCCGGGAGATCACCGTCGGAGTACAGCCCGTCGAGGTGGTCGCTGCCGGCCGCACCGACGGTTGCCCAGTCGAAGCGCCCGGCCGCGGCCATCGCCACGGCGATGGAGTAGGCGTCGCCGTTCTCGTCGACGAGCAAGTCGTTGTCCGTCTGGTCGGTGTAGGCGCGGGGGTTCCGACCGACGAGGTGGTAGCTCCCGGGCTGACCGTATCTGATGGCACGGTCCTCGGTGACCGTGCTCGTGAGTGCGATGTCCGCGACGGAGAACACGTCGTATGATTTGCCGTCGTCGGCGCTGAAAGACACGTCGGCGACGATGGCGTCGTGTTCGGGGTCGGTCGCGTAGTCGACGGTGAGCGTCCACTCGTGGCCTTGGCCGTCGCCGGTCTCGGTGAAAACGTGGCGATAGAGCAGCGCCTCGTCGTCGACGGGTTCGACGCGTCGCCTGACGCTGTCATCGGTCCGACGGTTCTCGCGGTGGGTCCGGACGGCGTAATCCGTCTCGTCCGTACACCGGACCAGGAAATCCAGCGTCCGCAGGTTCATCAGGTCGACCTGCGGGTAGCGGGCCTCCGTCAGCGCGCCCTCGGTGAGCGTGAACCAGACGCGCGAGGGGTCCTGCTCGTCGTGGTCGGCGACGGTACCGACGCCGTACTTCTCCCCGGTCGTCCAGGTCGGGCGCTCGCTCGGCCCCTCAGTCCCGGCCGATGTCGTCGGGAGCGCGTTGAGTTCGCCCAGCCGTGCGGTCGCGTGAAGCCGCAACGCGTGGGACCAGCCAAGCGGCGTCGCGCTGTCGAGAGCGCCGTCGTCGAAGGCCTGTTCGGCGAGGTAGCCGGCGTCGGTCGTGAGCGGCCCGTCGTCCTCAAGCAGTTCGTACAGGTCGCTCGCACGGTCGAGGTAGGCGTCGCCGCCCTCGCCGCGGTCGTTCAGCATGTCGCCGACGCGGGCGGCGGCGAGTGCCCCCATCGCCGTCGTGACGGTCCAAATCTTCTCGCTGTCCTGGTGGCCGGTCCGCCAACGGTCGCCCTCGTAGCGGGCCAGTCCCGCGACCCGGCTCTCTGTGGGGTTTCGGAAGAGTGTGTCAAGCGTCGTACTCACGTGGTCTGCCAGCCGAGTGAGATGCTGATCAGTAAGCGCGGTCGACTCGACGCTGTCATACTCTTGCAGCGCATCTGCGAGATGGAGCCCCGCAGCATCGATACGGTGGTCCGGCGTGCCGTTCGTTAGCCCCACCACGTACACGCCCAGATCTTCGTCCCAGAGCGTCTCCAGCCCGTCGAGCAACCGATCGGCTGCCGCCAGACTCCGCTCGCAAACCGACTCGGCCATCGGGGCGCGAGCCACCGCGGCGAAGGCCTCGATGAACGTCGCAGTGGTGTGCGTGAACTGGCCGACCGAGTCCTCCCAGACGTTCTGACACGACTCGGGCAGGTCGTTGGCCGCGATGTCTTGGACGAGCGTATCGACGGCCGCCTCGATAGTCCCTCGAACCGTTGCCGTCAGTTCGGCGTCCATCTTACTGCGGTGCGTTCGCAGCAACGTCGCGAGGAAGGCGGTGACGGTCGCGGTCTGGTCGGCCTGATACTCCGGCGATTCGGCGTTGTGCTCGACTCTGGCGTTTGCCCAGCCCGGCGCGATGTCCCCGGTATCGGCCCAGACGCGGTGGGGCCACCGCCCGTCGGAGAGCTGGCTGTCACAGAGGAATTCCGCGCTCTCGAGCAACATCTCCACGGTGTCGACATCGAGTCGGGACCCGGCTTCGAGCAGATGCCGGGAGACGGAGGCGTCGTCGCGGAACCAGACGTAGCCGTAGCCGCCGGAGTTCGAGTAGAACGGATCGAACTCCGGGGCAGCGATGCGGCCGCCGGTCGGCGAGGACAGCAGGTCGAGCACCCGCAGGTCCATCCGTATCGAGTCCGAGCGTGGCATGGCTTCGACCACGTCGATGCGCGTTCGCTCCCGTCCGGCCTGCCGGAGGTCGTCGGAGGTCGTGTGCTCCGTCACGCAGTCGGCGAGGTCGAGCAGTGCCGTCTCCCGGTCGACCTCGTCGTGATTCGAGAGCTGACTGACCAGCGTCGTGTCCTTGCTGCGTCCGGATCGGTCGAGTGGCGCGGTCACGAGGAAGTCGCCGGTGAGGCGGGTCTGGTCGCGTCGTTCGACCGGCTCCGACCGTGGGAACTCGATCGGGCTGTCCGCAAGTATCTCGGCGAGGCGTTCCGGTCGCTGCCCGGCGACGGCGTCCAGCCCGGTCGACGAGGCGAGGTAATCGTGCTCTCGCCGGTGGTACACTTCCAGCACCCGCGAGTCGTCGGGTCCGGCATCCTCGTGAATCAGCGATCCGACGCCGCTGTCGCTGCTATCGGGGGCCAGCGTCACGAACGCCACGAGTTTGGCGTTCTGTGGAACCGCCCCGCGCATCGCGACGTGCGTGACGTGTGCCCGTCCCAGCGTCAGGTCGTACTGGTGGACCGTGAACGATCCCGCGTCGTACTCGGTCTCGACGAGCCGCGTCTCGCGGTAGTAGTGCTGTCGGATCGTCTCCAAGTCACTGAACCACCGTGTCTCGTCTCCAAGCATAACTCCGAGTCGGGAGCGGTCGATACCGGAGAGCCCGGAGAGCGAGTCGGAATAATCCTTCAGCGTGCCGTCTTCGCCGACGTGTACGAGTCGATCACCGTGCCCCGAGAAAGAGCCTGAAACAGTCCTGCGCTCCTCTGGAAAGCGCTCGTGACGAGTCCGCTTGTATTCGTTGAGCGCTGTCGAAAGCCGCATACACATCAAAGCAGACCAATCTCTATAAACTCCTGTGGTTCGGACAAATTAGTGATACTTCGGGGCCACGACTGTGTACCCCGAGAGGGCGGGGCCGCTGGTGTCGAACGGACCCCCGCGCGGATTACTGGCGCAGGCCGCTCTCGGCAGTCGGGAACACACCCACGCTATCGACTGTAACGGTCGCGTCCCCGTCACTAGCGCCCCCACGGTGCTCCCCGGAAACGAGATCGGTGTCGGCGGTCCCGGCCGGTAGCTCGACCGTCGTCGGCTCGCTGCTAAAGTTGAGCACTACGACAGCCGCGTCCTCGTCAGTCGTCCGAGCGTACGCGACGACGCGGTCGGACGGCCCGTCTCGGACCTCGTACGGGATTCGGACGAGGTCAGCATCCGCCGACAGCGCCGGCTGGTCGTGTCTGGTTGCCGAAAGGTCGCTGACGAACGACTGGAGCGTCTCGTCGGCGTGGTCCCACGCGAGGTCGTCGCGCCGGCCGCGCTGGCCGAACTCCTGACCGGCGTACAGCAGCGGCGCGCCCGGGAGCGTGAACAGCGCGCCCGCGGCAGCCTCGGCGGCATCCCGTCCGTAATCGACGATATAGCGAGTCTCGTCGTGGTTTTCCGCGTACAGCATGAACGACGCGTGCTCCGGGAAGCCGATCTCCGCCCGCCCTTCGATAGCACTGAGGACGGCCTCGGCGTCGCCGCCGCCCCCGACTTGCCGGAGCGCGGCGTAGGTCGTCGAGTCGAAGTGCATATCGAACAGCCCGGCCTGGAAGTCGGGGATGTACGGGATGGTCTCGTCCAGAAGCAGGAACTCGCTGTCGCGGTCCTTGCAGTAGTCGTGGATCTCGCGCCAGAAGCTGTTCGGGACGGCCCAGGCCATGTCACAGCGGAACCCGTCGACCAGTTCGGCCCACTGGGCGACCGCATCGAGCAGGTGCCGGCGGACCGGCAGGTGATCGAAGTTGAAGTTAGCGATGTGTTCCCACTCGAAGTACGTCTCCGGTTCGGTGTCACTTCGCCACTCGTACCACTCTCGATAGTCGGCGTCCGGCCCTTCCACGGCGGACTCGAAGTAGGGGTGGGTCCGGGCCGAGTGATTACACACGAGGTCGAACAGCACCTTGAACCCACGGTCGTGAGCCGCCTCGATGAACCGCTCGTAGTCCGCGCGGGTACCCAGATCCGACGCGATCTCGAAGAAGTCAGTGATGTTGTAGCCGTGCGGTGCGTGGTCGTTCTGTAACACCGGCGTGAGCCAGATGACGTCGACGCCGAGCGAGTCGAGGTAGTCCAGACGGTCGATGATCGCGTCGAACGGAGAGTCGTCGCTCTTGCCGGCAAACGTGCGGACGTAGATCTCGTAAATGGCCGAGTCCTCGGCCCATGCCGGCGCGTCGTACGGGCGTCTGGCGGCGACCCCTGCGCCGCTCACCACCGTCTCGACACCGTCCCCGTTGCGAGTGAACTCGACGGCGTCGGGCACGCTGTAGCCGTAGTCCCCGACGGCAACGGCGTGGATACGAGCGCGGTCCGGGAGCGCGTCCAGCGGAATCCGGAGGTCCGTCCCGTCCCGGGTCACCGCGTCGGCGTCGATGTCGTCGCGGTCGTCCAGCAGGAACTCGACGGCGAGGTCGCCGGCCGTCTCGGTCCCCTCCGGATGGGCGCTGCAGTCCGCGCGGACGACGGCCTCATCGCCCTCGATCGCTGGCCGGAGAGTCAAACGTGGCCGACCGCCGCCACCCCCGCCGTCGCTACCGTCCCCCGCCTGGGTGTACTCACCGCTCCCGCTGAGCCTGGAGCCGCTTTGCCCACCGGAGACGCCACCGCTTCGCTCGCCTGAGCGACCGGACAATCCGGAGGTGTGTGTCCCGCCCGATTTGAGGGTCCCCGGGAACGCGCGGACGGTGAGGTCGTGCTTGCCGTCCGGTGCGCTGAGGCGGATGACGTATCTACCCGGCGTGTCGGGGACGAACTGTTCGACCGGGTCGTCTCCGAGTGTGGCGGTTGACTGTACTGGTGCGCGCGCGACGTGCCAACTGTACGTCGCTGTCGGGTCCGGGTCCCGGGGTGCGAGCTCGATCTCGTCACCCGTCGCCACGAACCGCGGCGGTCCAGGATGGTGCATAGGGTCACTGCGATTGTCAGTGTCTTTGTACTTGGGGTAGCCGCGAGCGTCCCGCGCTGGCAGCATCGCTTTCTGGCTTCGGCGTGTACCGTCTCTGTGCCCGACTACCGACGCGATGCCGGGTTTGCGCTTCTCTGCGGACTTGTACTCGTCATGTATCTCCGCCAAACGGACGCGCTCGACACGCTCTGGGCCGAATCTGCTATCGCTGTCGGCGTGGTCGGCGCACTGGGTGTCGAGGCGCTGTTCGTGCTCGATACGCCCGTCGCGTCGCTGTGGGAGCGCCGCGGCGTGCGGACGACGTCGGCAGTCGCGCTCATAGCCTGCGCTGTGGGGCTTGCCGTTCTCGTGGGACCGGTCGTCGTCGCGGCGGCGTGCTGGGGACTCGTGACGTACTTCGCTCTTCTCGCTGTGAGTCTGTGTTACCGGTGATCGTTCGCCCCCCACAGGAACAACGCCGGTCGATGGGAGTGGCAGATGATTTGCCAGCGATGCGCCCGGTATTCCGGATAGTTACAGGTGGTGTCAGCGGTATAGCCATACGCATAGCTGCCGAACCGTAACCCGATCCTAGACGGTCTATATCCGCCTTTGTGTATTCAGTGCATATACGCAACTATACCCCTCCTACCGAACGTATAACGAGGGCATATAATCCCTATTTTTACTACTTAGTCTGGAATTCGATTTTTTATATCCAAATTAGGGATGAAAATATCTAAAGTGATGTTTTACAGCCGAGCTTAGGAGGGGTAAAGAGATAGATCCGTAAAGTGTCTCTCTAATTCAGTTCACCTTGTCTATTACAGATAGCTGACACTCGATTCCCGAATAACAACTGTACTGGTATTAGATTCCACCAGACCCCAGCTGTCAGTGATGGATGGCGGCTGTTCTGTTAACAAGACAGGGTGGTTATTCGTGGGCTAGATTGACCTCAATGACGTTGGCGGCCTGCTTCACCGTATCGATGAGTTGGGCTTTGCGGCCAGGGGACTGCAGTCGGTTGATAGGCGCGGTGATACTGATGGCGGCCTCGCGGCGGTCGCCGGTATCGATGGGGACCCCGACACAGCCGGTTCCGTCGACCCGCTCCTCGGTGTCGTCGGCAACGCCGCGTTCTCGAATCGTCTCCAGCTCCGCGAACAGCGTCTCGCGGTCTGTGATGGTGTTCTCTGTCTCGGCCGGGAGCCCGCGGGTTTCGATGATGTCCGCGACTCGGTCGTCGTCGAAACTCGACAGAAGCGCTTTGCCGATAGCGGTCTTGTGGAGATGGATGCGCTTCCCGAGACGCGTATCGAGCGCGACCGCCTGATCGCCGCTGGTCGTGTGGATATAGATGCCGTAGCCCTGCTCCTCGATCATCAGGTTCGCCAACTCGCCGGTCTCGACGGCCATCCGCCTGACCTCGGGCTTTGCGACCTCGTAGATGCCGTCGTAGCGCTGTGCCATGCCGCCGAACTCCAGCCACCGGAGTCCGATGCGATACTCGCCGTCCCGTTCCACGACCAGGCCCTCGTCTTCCAGCGTCACCAGGTGTTTGTATATCGTGCTCTTGGCCGGCTCCAGCGAGTCGGCGAGTTCGACCAGCGTGGCACTCCCGCCGAGGTCTTTGATACCAGAGAGGACCGACAGCGAGGTCTGTGTCGCCCGGACCGAGTCCGTTTTTGCCCGTGTCATTAGACACCAGTTCTGGTGCCGCTCGAATAAAATTGCCGTATCGGCTGTGACAACCGCTCTGCGGTGACTTCCGAGACAGGACGTACCCGAAATAGGCGTTATTCGGCTCCATGCCCGGCACAGGTATTCGAAAAGACGAAACAGAAAGTGGAGTTCGCTGGGGTGAAACCGGTGGCCGAATTCGATGGGAGTTCGTGATATGGCGACTGAACGGCCACGAGATGCGACAGATCAGTGTGCACCACTGACCGTTATGTCGCTCGGATGAACAGATAATCGAATGTAATATAGCACGAATATTTCGCATTTCCGAATCTGCTGAGGGACGGTGGAACGACTGCTCTGGTCGACGTTTCCGCCAGAGAGGGACGGTAGATTTAAGCGGTTTCGCTGGAATCTTTGAGACGAGTTATGAGTGTGACGCGACACTACGAGCGCGAATTCGTCAGAACGTTCTTTACCTCTCCGACAGCAGTCGACGGGGAGGACGACTCGGCGAAGATGTTGCGAAGTGCGGGACAACTCCGCGGTCTGCAGGCTCCGGACGTCTGGGTTCCGGACAACGAGGACGCGACGGCACCGAACATGCGCGACGAAGGCGTCGAGAACATCATCGATGTCGTCGCCAATCAGGGCGCCGAGTTCCCTGGCGAGATCCACCCACGCGTGGTCTGGCACCGCGAATCGCCGACGACCCGCTATCAGGGCTTCCAGCAGATGCTCGAAATCACCGATCCCGAAAACGGGGCGGTCGAACACATCGACGGCTTCGTCATTCCGGAGGTCGGCGACATCGACGACTGGAAGAAGGCCGACGAGTTCTTCACCATCATCGAGAACGAGCACGGGCTCGAAGAAGGCAGCCTCTCCATGTCGGTTATCGTCGAGAGCGGCGAGGCCGAACTGGCGATGGGTGACCTGCGGGACGAGATGGGCAAGCCCTCGAACAACCTCGAACGCATGTTCCTGCTCGTCGACGGCGAGGTCGACTACACGAAGGACATGCGCGCGATGACGCCCACTGGCGAGCTTCCGCCGTGGCCGGAACTGCGCCACAACACCTCCCGCGGTGCCAGCGCTGCAGGGCTCATCGCCGTCGATGGCCCGTACGACGACATCCGGGACGTCGAGGGGTACCGCGAGCGGATGAAGGACAACCGCGCGAAGGGGATGACCGGTATCTGGTCGCTGACGCCGGGGCAAGTCGTGGAGGCGAACACGGCTCCGCTCCCGCCGAAGACCGGCAGCTGGCTCCTCGAAGCCGGCGGTCAGGAGGTTGAACTCGAAGCACAGGACGGCAAGCAGGTGTACGACGGCGACGACCTCTCGCTGGAGGCGGACGGCGACGGCGGCTACGTCCTGCAGGCGGGCGGTGAGCGACTGGAACTGGACGAGGACGAACTCACCGAGGAACTGCTTGACCGCACCGCGTACATCCCCAGCATGAACGACATCGTCGACTCCATGGAGGAGTTCGAAGCCGCGAAGGAAGCCGGCAAGGGTGCCATCGCGATGACTCAGGCTGCGACGCTGGTCATCGACGGCGTCGAAGTCGACATCAGCAAGGACCGGATGTGGGACGAAGCGACCTACCAGGCCGCCCAGACGCCCATTACGCTGTTCCAAGACGTCTACGAGCACCGGCCGGACCAGCATGAGGAACTGGAGGAGATGTACGGCGCCGACATCGTCGAACGCGCCGCGGCCGTCGGGAACTGACGGTCGTACTCAGTATTTCGTCACTCGAAACGCCGTGGGCGCGGTTCAGTCTTCGAGCGGTTCGATGAGTTCGACGTGATGGCCGTCGGGGTCCGCGACGAAGGCCGTGTATGCACCGGCTTCCGGCTGTGGACCTGGCTCTTTGACGACACCGTGGTGGTCGATTCGCTCGACCGTCGCGTCGACGTCGTCCACGCCGAGTGCGAGGTGGTCCCAGCCGGACCCCATCTCGAAGCTCGTCTCCCCGTTGGTTTCCGATAGTTGGAGTTCGACACCATCGTCGTCGGCCACGTAGTAGTTCGTCGTCTCGCCGTCCGGCGTGGTGAACTGCCAGGACTCCTCGAAACCGAACTGCTCGTAGAACGCGATCGATTCTGTGGCGTCGGCGACGTTCAGGCACATGTGGAGTATGCTTGCACTGGCCATACATCGCTTCCAGTGCCCTCGGGCAAATAGCTGGCGGGCGTCAAGAGCGAATTGTGACCGCATGCCATAGACTTTAATGATTATTACTCCTGAATGCCTGTATGGCGATCGAAAATGTCGAGGACACCTGGTCAGCACAGGAACTGGACCTGGATCGACCGGATGTCGACGCGTATCGGGACCTGGCGGACGCGCTCCGTTCGCAGGTCGCAGGTGGGGTTGAGTTCGACGAATACGCCCGGATTCTGTACGCGACGGACGGGAGCATCTACCGCGCCGAACCGGCAGGAGTCGTGTATCCGACTGACATCGACGACGTGCAGGCGGCTGTCGAGGTGGCGACGAGCCACGGCGTCCCGATACTGCCTCGGGGGACTGGGTCGTCGCTCGCCGGGCAGACTGTCGGCCCGGGCTGTGTCGTTCTGGATATGTCCCGGCACATGGACGATATCCTCGATATTCGGCCGGACGAGCAGACGGTGCGTATCCAGCCCGGTGTGGTGCAGGATGACCTGGACGACACGCTGGCCGAGTACGGCCTGAAGTTCGCCCCGGACCCCGCGTCGTCGAACCGTGCCTCTGTCGGCGGTGGCATCGGGAACAACTCCACCGGCGCACACTCCGTCAGGTACGGCATCACCGACGCCTACACGGATGCGGTGAAGGCCGTCCTCTCTGACGGCTCACTCATCCATGCCCGCGAGGTCGTCGTCGACTCGCCGGAGTGGGACGACATCGTGAGCAAGGACGACCGGGAAGCCGACATCTACCGGACGGTCCGGCAAGTCGTCGAGGAGAACGCCGAGGAGATCGAGGAGCGTTACCCGGACCTCAAACGCCGGGTGTCGGGCTACAACCTCGACCGCGTCATCTACGAGAACGACGACGGCGAGCGGGTGTTGAACCTCGCGAAGCTGTTCGTCGGGAGCGAGGGAACCCTCGGGGTCATCGTCGAGGCCGAACTCTCGCTGGTGACCGTCCCCGAGGAGACCGCGCTGGCGCTGTACTGTTTCGACACGCTCGCGGACGCGATGAAAGCCGTCCCGGTCGCGCTCGACTACGACGTCAGCGCAGTCGAGCTGATGGACGACGAGGTGTTCAGGCTCGCGGCCGGCTCTGACGGCTACGCCGAGTACGTCGAGCCGATTCCGGACCGCGCGGCGGCCGCGCTGATGCTCGAATACGACTCGGAGTTGCACGACGACTTCGAGGCGGCCATCGCGCGGACCACCGAACGGTTCATCGACAAGGGGGAAGCCTTCAACGTGGTCGAGGCCTACACCGATGCAGACCAGGCCGACCTCTGGAAGCTCCGGAAGGCGGCGATTCCGCTCCTGATGTCGATGGACGGTGACCCCAAGCCGTACCCGTTCATCGAGGACGCGACGGTTCCGCCCGCCGAACTGGCCGAGTACGTCGAGAAGTTCGAGGAGGTGCTGACTGACCACGACACCTCCGCTGCGTACTTCGCCCACGCTGGGTCCGGGACGCTCCACATCCGCCCGATTCTCAATCTGAAAGAGGAATCCGGCATCGAGGCCATGCACTCCATCACGGACGACGTGACCGACCTCGTGCTGGAACACAAGGGGTCGTTCTCCGGCGAGCACGGCGACGGGATGGCCCGGACGGAGTTCACACCTAAAATGTATGGCGAGACGCTCTGGAATGCGTTCAAGGAGGTCAAGACGGCCTTCGACCCGCAGTGGTGGATGCACCCAGGCAACGTCGTCTACCGCGAGGGGCCAGAGGACATCGGCCCCGATGCCGACCGTGGTGTCGGTGCAGACATGCGGGAGAACCTCCGGTACGGGCCCGAGTACCAGTCTCTGGAGCCACAGACGACGCTGGACTTCGAGGACGAAGGCGGCTTCTCGGAGCTTGTCGAACTGTGTAACGGCTGCGGGACCTGCCGCCAGACCGACGGGGACGTGATGTGTCCGACCTACCGCGCCTCGGAGGAGGAGGTCCAGACGACGCGGGGCCGTGCGAACCTCCTCCGGTCGGCCATCAGTGGCGACTTAGACGAGGACGAGATCCACTCCGAGCGCTTCCAGGAGGAAGTGCTCGACCTCTGTGTCGGCTGCAAGGGCTGCAAGAGCGACTGCCCGACCGGGGTCGACATGGCGAAACTCAAGACCGAGCTGAAACACCAACACCATCAGGAAGAAGGGACCAGCCTCCGGGAGCGCCTGTTCGCCAACATCGACACCGCCTCGAAGATCGGGTCGGCGCTGGCCCCGGTCTCGAACTGGGCGACGAACATCCCAGGCGCACGGATGGTCATGCAGAAAGTGTTCGGCATCGCGTCGGAGCGTGAACTCCCCACCTTCCGCCGGGAGACGCTCCGGGACTGGTTCGACGCCCGCGGCGGCTCGACCGTTTCGCAGGCCGAAGCCGACCGGAAGGCCCTGCTGTTCCCCGACACGTACACGAACTACTCGTACCCGGCCGCCGGCAAGGCCGCCGTCGAAACGCTGGAAGCCGCTGGCGTCCACGTCACCATTCCGGACAACACCGCACCGTCAGGGCGAGCGGCGTACTCAACCGGGATGCTGGACCTGGCTCGCGAGCGTGCCGAGACGAACGCAAATCGGCTGTCGGACCGCGTCGCGGACGGCTGGGACGTCGTGTTCGTCGAGCCCTCCGACGCCGTGATGTTCCAGGACGAGTACCGGGACCTGCTCGACGGCCCCGATGTCTCGGAGGTGGCCGACAGCGCTTACGGCGTGCTGGAATATCTCGACACGTTCCGGCTCGACGACGCGCTCTCGGTCGAGGACCGCTCGCTCGGGGCCGCCGGCGCGGTCAGCTATCACGGCCACTGCAACCAGAAGGGGACCAACAAGGACCACCACGCCGTCGGCGTCATGCGCCGCGTGGGCTACGAGGTTGACCCGCTCGACTCGACGTGCTGTGGCATGGCCGGGAGCTTCGGCTACCATGACGAGCACTACGACCTCTCGAAAACCATCGGGCGGCTGCTGTTCGACAAAGTCGACGAAAGCGACGGTGACCGCGTGGTTGCCCCGGGCGGGTCCTGCCGCTCGCAGTTGGGTGACCGCGACGGCGTCGACGAAATTCCGCCCCATCCTATCGAAGTCGTCGCCGAGCGACTACCTGACACGACGACAGTCGGACAGTCGGTGTGATAGATTCAACGACTGTTCGCGGAGCTTAGAGAGCAATCCTGATCGACAGTGTCCGGACACTCCTATATCTGACGATGATTGAGCCAGATATGTCACCATATATTGCGCTCGCATCGATTTTTGGCCCCATATACAGATTTTCTATGTTATTTTTGCGTTTTTAACCCCATACATTCGCTAAAATGTTCATATAGTTGCCTTCTGAGAGTTTCGAACTCGATATAGCTATAGATGGTCACCCGATATAAATCGATCACCTAAAAGTGGAACGTAAACCTCACGCTTCTGCTTGTATCCCGTTCCTCTGCCAGTTCGATTGAGACCCGATTCCGATAATATCATATAAATGATGGTTTGTGGCTGTAGAAACGAATGTACAGTTGTTAGAAATTGTTCCAGACGCACGGCATGACCGTTGCTACCCGGTAGTCAGTCCCGGATAAACGACGCGGTGCCGTCGGTGAACGCGAGCGACTCGTGGTCGGTGACTGCGGCGGCGGCCGGCAGATCATCGATTAGCGGGTCGGAGACGTGGAGCGTCGAGAGGTCCTGTGTCGTCTGTATCCAGACGATCCGGACGGTATCAGGGTCGTAGCCACCGAGCGCAGACAGCGCCGTCCGGATGGCGAACTCGTCGTCCGGTGCGACGAGCGGGAGCTTCGCCTTCGCCGTCGAACCGCTGGTGAGGGCGTTCGCGTACGTCTTCTGGAGGTCCAGCTGGTCGACGACGGCCCGGCGGGTGATGTCGGCCAGGCCGATACCGTTGCCGTTGCCCTTCGTCGCCTCTGTGAGCCCGCGGGCGTACAGCAGCTTGATCGACGGTTCGTCGGGGTCCGGCGCGTTGAGGACGCGGTAGCGGCCGATGACGTTCGTGTCCATTCCCGCGCCGGAGACATCCTTGCCGAGTTCGTCGACGACAAGCAGGTCGATGTCGTCGACCGGGAGCGTCGCCATCTCGTCGTAGGCCTGTTCCAGCAGCGCTGGCTCGCAGTCGGTGAACGAGCCCGCCGGAATCGCTTCGACGTGGGCTGTCTCCTCGTGGAAGTTCTCGACCAGCGCCACGCCGCCGACCAGTGGCAGCGCCGACTCGACAACCGGGAGCGCGGCTTCCAGCGTCTCCACATATCCCTCCTTGATGGCTGTCGAGTGGAACGCCTTCGCGCCGTGTTGCTTGCCCAGCCCGACGACGGTCATCTTCGTCAGCCCGCTCTCGATGCGGCCGCTATAGTTGGTGTGGGGCTTTACTCGGTTCACGACGACCACGGCATCCGCCTCCCGTGCCGCCGTCGAAACGTGGACCGGAAACTCGGTCTCACCGACAGTGACGGTGTCGACCTGTGCAGTGTCCATCCGGGCGTCGATGGGGGCATCGAGGCACGATTCCGTGATGCCCAGGCTCTCCAGCACTTCGCGCTGGCCCTCGGGCGTCGCCCCGCCGTGGCTCCCCATCGCCGGGACGACGACTGGTTCGAATCCCCTACTGCGAATGGCCTCGACGACAGCCTCGGCAATGTCGTCGATACAGTGGATGCCGCGGCTGCCGACGGCAACGGCAACGGTTGTGCCCGGTTCCAACCCGTCAAGATCGAGGCGGTCGAGTTCAGCCTGCGCCACGGCTGCCGGGTCGTCAACGGCGGCCGTCTCCGGCTCGTACTGGACACGAGCGAAGTCCGGCAGCGGCTGTGGATCAATGAGATGGTCCACGTCGCCTCGGTCGGGGAAGTTCATATCGGAGGGTTAGCCGCGGGCCATACAAAGACTCGGGTCGTGCAACCGTCTCTTAGCTGGAGACGCAAACGGTCAGAAAACCCCTGTGGCGACAGGTGTCAGTGGGTGTTGCGCTCAGTCCTGTAACAACAGCCGGACGGCGTCGGAAAGCTGGCCGACGCGGGCGGCGTGTTCGAAGGACTCCTCGCGGATACCGTTCGTGACGAGCGCGAACCCGACGTTCAGTTCGGGGTCGCCCCAGCCGAACGAACTCCCGAGGCCGGCGTGGCCGAACATCCGCTCTTTGCTGGCGGCCCCGAACATGTCGGCGGCCAGCCCACCGGTCCAGACGCCAAGTCCGTAGCGGGCCGGACGCGACAGCGTACCGTCGGATTCGGTTTCGGCGTGGGTCGTGGTCGCCTCGTCGACGGTCGCTTCGGTTAGCAGTTGCGTCCCATCCAGCGACCCGCCGTTTGCGAGACAGGCGTAGAACCGGGCCATGTCCCGGGCAGTGCCGATGCCGTTGGCCGCGGGAATCACTGCCCGGTGAGTCGCTTCCTGATTGAACGCCGCGACGTCGGTAGGGTCTTCAAGCCCCTCTTCGACATCGTGACATCGCTCGGACATTTCGTAGCCGGCCAGGGTCGCCACGGTGTCGGGCTCGTCGTCACGCAGACCGATTCCAGTATCACCCATCCCAAGCGGCTCGAACACGTTCTCTGCAACGTACTCCTCGACCGGCTGGCCGCTACAGCGTCGGATGAGTTCGCCGACCAGCCAGCCGTAGTTGGTGGCGTGATACGCCGGGATCGTTCCGGGCTCAAACACGGGTTCGATGTCTTCCATCGCCGCGACGACGGCCTCCCAGTCGCCCCAGCGCTCGGGCTGGTCGTCGAACTCGCCGAAGGGGATACCGGCGGTGTGGCTGAGCACCTGCCGGACAGTGATCGATGCTTTCTGTGTGCCGTCGTCGGCAAACTCCGGCCAGTGCTCGACCACCCGATCGTCGTAGTCGAGTTCGCCCTGCTCGACGAGTTGGTGCAGGCCGACACCGGCGAACGGTTTCGTACAGGAAAACAGGAGGTGACGCGTCTCGGGCGTCGTTTCGTCGCCGTCGGGACCCGTGGAGCCGCCGGCGAAATCGACGACAAGGTCGCCGTCGACGTACACCGCCAGCTGTGCGCCGTGGTGCAGTCCGACATCGAGTTGTCGGTCGAACTGGGCCCGAAGCTGTTCGATATCGTCTGCGCTAAGCCGTGACATGGTCTGTGTAAAATCCAGTCGCGTACTACAAATTAGGTTCGGTTCGGCGATGGAATCGAACAGCGGATAGCTACTGACTGCATTCGAGCTATCGCACCATCATGGTCGATTGTGCGAAACGTTGATGACACTGAGAAATCACAACTCCGTATGCTCGAAAACAAGAACGGAACGTCCGAGGTGTCGACAACCCGGACGTCGTTCGAGATTCTCGCGCTGATTCGGGACGCGGGCGGCGCGACAATCGCGGACATCCGGACGGAGACGGATCTGGCCAAGAGCACGGTGTATCGGCACCTCAAGACGCTGCACGATATGGACTATCTCGTCGAGGAAGACGGGGAGTATCGGCTGTCACTCCAATTTCTGCAACTCAGCGAACCGCCGCGGATACGGCGGCCGGGCTACATCGTCGCCAAGCAGAAAGTCATCGAACTGGCGATAGAGACCGACGAGCGGGCGCTATTTCTGGTCGAGGAAGAGTTCGAGGGCGTGTATCTGCACCGGGCCGGCGGCCGGAACCCGCTCCAGAGCGACACGATGATCGGCAAACGCCGGCCGCTGCACGCGCTCGCCTCGGGGAAAGCCATCCTCGCGGAGTGGTCCGACGAACGCATCGAAGAGTTCGCCGAAACCACTGCTCTCGAAGAGCTGACATCGAACACGATTACCGACCGGGACGCGCTGTTCGAGGAACTCGAACAGATCCGCGAGCGGGGCTATGCGACCAACATGTCCGAGCACATGGACGGCCTGCGAGCAGCGGGCGTACCGGTGTACAACCACGAGGACGACCTTATCGGCGCGCTGAGCGTCTTCGGACCGAATGGCCGGGTAAGCCAGGACGACATCGAATCGACGTACCCCGATCTGCTGGAACAGAAAGCCAGCGAGTTGAAGATCGACCTCACGTACGATTGAGAAGTGCTGTTTCGCGCCGGCGCGCGGTCGTTCCGTATCCCGGAATGTGTCGGACGGCCTCTACTCGAAGGCCGGGATACCGGTCAGGTCGTGACCGATGATGAGCGAGTGAATGTCGTGGGTCCCCTCGTAAGTGTAGACGGTTTCGAGGTTCGTCAGGTGCCGCATCGGGGAGTAATCGGCCGTGATGCCGTTGCCGCCGAGCATCTCGCGGGCCACTCGTGACTGCTCGCGAGCCATTCGTGCGTTGTTTCGCTTCGCCATCGACACCTGTTCCGGGCGGAGGTTGCCGCGTTCCTTCAGGTCTGCGAGCCGGTGGGCGAGCAACTGACCCAGCGATATCTGGGTCGCCATCTCTGCGAGCTTCTCCTGCTGGAGCTGATAGCCGGCGATCGGCTTGCCGAACTGCTCTCGGTCGGTGGCGTACTCGTGGGCGGTCTCGAAACAGTCCATCGCGGCCCCGACCGTTCCCCAGGCAATACCGTAGCGGGCCTGGGTGAGACAGGACAGCGGCCCCTTCATCCCCTCGACGCCCGGCAGGATGTTCTCCTCGGGGACGCGGGCGTTCTGCAGGCTGATCTCGCCGGTAATCGATGCCCGCAGCGAGAGCTTCTCGTCGATCTTGTTCGTCGTCACGCCGTCACGATCCGTTTCGACGAGGAAGCCCCGAACGGGGTTGCCGTCGGCGGATGTGACCTTTGCCCAGACCACTGCGACGTCGCTGATGGGCGCGTTCGTGATCCACGTCTTTGAGCCGTTCAGGACGTAGCCGTCGGCGTCGCGCTCGGCCGTCGTTTCCATCGCCGACGGGTTCGACCCGTGTTCGGGCTCGGTCAACCCGAAACAGCCCACCTGCTCGCCGCTGCCGAGTGCCGGCAGCCATTCCTCTTTCTGGGCGTCGCTGCCGTAGGCGTGAATCGGGTACATCACGAGTGCCCCCTGCACGCTGGCCATCGAGCGCAGGCCGCTGTCGCCGGCCTCCAGCTCCTGCAACAGGAGGCCATACGCCGTCTCGCTGAGGCCCGGCAGGCCGTACCCATCGAGGTTTGGGGCGTAGAACCCGAGGTCGCCCATCTCGGTGATGAGATCCGTCGGGAACGTTCCGTCGATCCAGTGCTGCCCGACGTCCGGCTTGACTTCGTTCTCGACGAACTCCCGGGCTGTGTCACGGACCATCCGCTCTTCCTCGCCGAGGTCGTCTTCGAGACCGAGGTAATCGATCATATAGGATCTGTGGCCGGGGTTCAATTAAGCGTTTGCCTGCTGCCAAAGTGCTAAAAGTCCGTAGCGCTGTCGATACTATGGAATGTCACAACCAGATAGCCAGACGGCGTGGAGCCGACTATACATCGACGGTGAGTGGCGCGACGCCAACGCATCTGAGACGATTCCGGTGACCAATCCCGCGACAGGCGATGAAATCGCGGCGGTACCCGCCGGAACGGAGGGCGATGTCAACGATGCCTACCAGGCAGCCGATGCGGCCCAGTCCGACTGGGCGGCGCTGTCGCGCGAGGAGCGCAACGAGTACGTCGAGTCGATGATCGGGGTGATGCAGGAACGACTCGACGAGATCATCGAACTGCTCGCGACGGAGTCGGGCAGCGTTCAGGCCAAAGCAACTGCCGAGGCCAACTTCGCAATGGCGGACTTCCAGAGCGCACTGGAGATGATCCCGCCGGAAGAGGAGGTCCGTGACTCGATGTATCACGAGGACAAAGACCATCACATCGTCCGCGAACCCGCTGGCGTCGTCGGGATTATTTCGCCGTGGAACTTCCCACTGCACCTCACGACGCGAGCGCTCGGTCCCGCGCTCGCACTGGGGAACACTGTCGTCATCAAGCCCGCAACGGACACGCCGATTACCGGCGGGCTCCTGCTGGCTGACATCGCCGAGGAAGCCGGCCTCCCGGACGGCGTCGTCAACGTCGTCACGGGCCACGGCTCCGACATCGGCGACCGGATGGCCGGCCATCCGACCGCCCGCGTGATGTCATTCACCGGGTCGACGGCAGTCGGCAGGTCAGTAGCGAGTCAGGCTGGGAACGCGCTCGCCCTCCCAGCGCTCGAACTCGGTGGGAACGGACCGTTCGTCGTCACCGAGGACGCCGACATCGAGGCAGCCGCCAAGGCCGGTTCCGTCGGCGCGTTCGGCCATCAGGGACAGGTGTGTATCTCGATCAACCGCCATCTCGTCCACGAGGATGTCTACGACGAGTACGTCGAGAAACTCGTCGAGCACGCGGAGTCGCTGACTATCGGGAACCCGCTCGATGAGGACGTGGAGTTCGGTCCGATCATCAACGAGAGCCAGGTCGAACAGCTCACCTCGTTCATCGAGCAGACTGTCGATGCTGGCGCGACGCTGGAAACAGGTGGCGAGGTTGAGGATCTGTTCCTCGAACCGACCGTCCTCTCGGGGTGTACCAACGATATGTCCGCGGCATGCAACGAGCACTTCGGCCCCGTCGCCCCGGTCATTCCGTTCGAGTCCGACGAGGAAGCCGTCGAACTCGCCAACGACACCGAGTACGGCCTCGCTGCGGGCGTGTACAGCGATGATATCGAACACGGCCGGTCCATCGCCGACCAGATCGACGCCGGGATGGTCCACGTCAACGACCACCCAATTCAGGATGAACCCAACGCCCCGTTCGGCGGGATGAAGAACTCCGGCCTCGGCCGGTACAACGGTGAGTGGATCATGGACGAACTGACCGAGACCAAGTGGATCTCCGTCCAGCACGAAGAGCGCGACTATCAGCTGCTCTGAGCCAGTAGATTCGGGGCCACAGTAGGCACCCACAACAGCGGCTCGGTGTTGCTGGGAACACGAAACTTATGCCCGCTTTCGGCTATCGTCTCTCATGGACACGCCGCGCCCAAGTGACCGTTCAGCGGAACCGGTCACTGTGGATTCGATAGCACACGACCTTCGTGCGCTGGGTCTCGAAAGCGGGGAGATAGTACTGGTCCACGGGTCGCTGTCCGAACTGGGGTGGGTCTGTGGTGGCGCACCGGCGGTGGTTGACGCCCTGCAGCGCGTCGTCACCGAGCGCGGGGCCGTAGTGATGCCAACGCACTCGCCCGGCAACAGGGACCCCGACAATATGGGGAACCCACCAGTCCCGGACTCGTGGGCCGACACAATTCGCGAACAGTTCCCACCGTACCGCCCAGCAGTGACGCCAACGCAGGGAATGGGTGCAATCGCCGAGTGTTTTCGGACGTATCCAGCCGTCTACCGGAGTAAGCACCCACAGCATTCCTTCGCCGCGTGGGGTGCCGACGCCGAGGCCATCACTGGCGGTCACGCCTACGATTACTCGCTCGGGGAAACATCACCGCTGTCAGACGTCTACGACCGTGATGGGAGGGTCCTGTTTCTCGGAACGTCACATGCGACGAACACCTCGCTGCACCTCGCCGAGTACCGCGCCGATATCGACACCGACACGACCAGACACGCCAGCGCCGTACTTCTCGAGGGCGAGCGCGAATGGTGCCACTGGACCGATATCGGACTCACCGATACGGATTTTCAGGCCTGTGGTGATGCGTTCGAGCGTGCCCACCCCAGCGCCGTCGAGACGGGGACTGTCGGCGTCGGCGAGTCGAAGCTCCTCGACCAACAGCCGATGGTAGACTTCGCTGCTGACTGGCTGGCAGCGAACCGTTCGTAGGGACCGACGACCACAGCGTAGCGCCGGCGTCTCTCAGAACTCGTCGATGACGGGGATACCGACCGTCTCGTACTCGCCCATCGACGAGAGGGTCGCCGGCACGTCGTCGAGCGAAAGCGTCTCCCCGACGATCTTGGAGGGTTCGAGCGTCCCGGCGTCGATGAGCCGGAACAGTTCGTCGTACCGGATCGGCGGCATCCCGTAGGAGCCATGGAAGTCGATTTCCTGCAGGGTCATCGTATCAACCGGGAGGGAGATTTCCCCGGCCTCGTCGTCAGTCGTGAGTCCGACCTGCACGTGGGTGCCCTGCTTGTCCAGCGAGCCGACCGCGTTGCGACACGTCTCCGCGATACCCAGCGCGTCGATAGCCACATCGGCCCCGCCGTCCGTGACTGCGTGAACCTCTCCGGGGACGTTGTCCACCTCGGCAGCGTTGATTGTCGTCGCTGCGCCGAGGTCCCGCGCCCGGTCGAGCTTGCTGTCTTGTACGTCGACCGCAATCGGTTCGGCTCCCAACACATCCGCGATATGGACTGCCGAGAGGCCAACGCCGCCACAGCCGTGGATCGCGATGGCGTCGCCCGGCCTGAGATCCGCCCGGTCGGTCAGCGCGTGGTACGCCGTCATGAACCGACAGCCGAGCCCGGCCATCTCAGTGAAGTCGACGGCGTCCGGCAGCGTGACACAGTTGAAGTCGGCTTCGCGGACAGGGAACGCCTCGGCGAATGCCCCCGGTGCGGCCTCAAGGAAGCCAAGCGGCATCGACGTCTCGCAGATGTTGGCGTGTCCGCGCTGGCAGTACTGACACGACCCGTCGCCGAGGTGGAACGGGACCGTGACGCGGTCCCCCTCGGAGAACTGTTCGACGTCCGAACCCACGTCGGCGACGACCCCGGCCGGCTCGTGACCAAGAATCTGCCCGGGACCGGTCTGGATGCCGAACCACTCCCAGTCCCCCTGCCAGGCGTGCCAGTCGCTCCGGCAGACCCCGCAGGCTTCGGTCTCGATGACGACCTGGTCTGGCTGGGGCTCCGGATAGGACACGTCCTGAATCGTGAGCGGTTCGCCGTGCTCCTCAATGACAGCTGCTCGCATACCACAGTCATCACAGGGGTATCATAAATATTTATTCGCGATTGGGGCTGTTGTGGCTGGAGCCGTACAATGGCTGCACGCTACCGAGAACGCCGCCGTCGATAGTGTGTCTGACAGCCAGAGGCTCCGCCACGCTTCAGCCGAATTACGTCGCCGGGGCGTTCTCGGCGACGGTTTCGATGACCGACTCGTCAACGTACTCGTCACGGAGCGTCTGCTTGGAGAACTTCCCGGTCGCACCCTTGGGAATCCCGTCGACCAGACGGATGGCGTCGGGAACCCACCACGACGGATAGGACTCGGCGACGAGGTCTTTGATTTCCTGCCGCAACGCGGCTTCGTCGGCTACGGTATCGCGTGTGACGACGAACGCGGCAGGGCGTTCGTCCCACCGCTCGTGGGGGACAGGGACGACGGCGGCTTCGACGACCTCGTCGTGACCCATGACCGCGTTTTCGACCTCGACGCTGGCGATCCACTCGCCGCCGCTCTTGACGAGATCGTCCATCCGGTCGACTACGTCGACGTACCCCTCCGGACTCACCCGGACAATGTCACCGGTCTTGAACCAGCCGTCGTCGGTGACGGCCTGTTCGGTCGCATCGGGGGCGTTGTAGTACTCCTGTGTGACCCACGGGCCACGCATCCAGAGTTCGCCCAGCGACTCGCCGTCCCAGGGCACTTCCTCGCCGTCGGTGTTGACGACTTTGAACTCCAGCCCGGCAATCGGGAGCCCCGCGGAGTGGCTCCGCAGGTCGAACAGTTCCTCCTCCGGCAGATCCGTCATTCCGGGCTTGGGCTCGTAGGCGTGAGTAACCGGTGATGTCTCGGTCATGCCGTAGCCGGAAATGAGGTCCACGTCGAACTCCTGCTTGTAATCCTCCATCAGCGACCGCGGCGTCGCGGACCCGCCGCTGGTGAAGTATCGAACCGAAGAGAAGTCCACGTCGGTCTCGCGGGCGTACTCCAGCAGGTCCATGAAGACAGTCGGGACCGCTGCGGAGACGGTCACGTCCTCTTCTTCGATGAGCATCGCCAGATCCTCGGCCGACGGGTTCGGCCCGGGGAGGACTGTCTTGGCTCCGGCAGCGATAGTCGTGAACGGACGACACCAGCCGCTGACGTGGAACATCGGAACGTACGTCAGCTCTACGTCGTCGGTCTTGATACCGGCCTGGCTGGTCATCAACGACATGACCTGCGTCCAGTACATCTTCTGGGTGTACTCGACACCTTTCGGCTTGCCTGTTGTCCCGGACGTGTAGCACATCCCCGCCGGCTGGTCCTCGGGCAGTTGCGGGAAGGAGTAATCGGGGTCGCCGTCGGCGATGAACGATTCGTAGTCGACGACCGGCTCCAGCGACGTTTCGGGGACGGTGTCGCCCATCACGATGTACTGCTCGACAGAAGCGAAGGCTTCCTCGTCGTAGGCACCTTCGAGCTTTTCTAGCATGACGGGGTCGACGATGAGGATCTCGTCCTCGGCGTCGGCTACGATGTGCTGGATGTGCTCGTCGGGCAGGAGGAGATTAATCATGTGGACCTGTGCGCCCATGCAGGCGACGCCGTAGTAGGCCTCCTGATGCCAGTGATTGTTCCAGGCGAACGTCCCGACTCTGTCGCCGCGTTCGATGCCCGCCTGTTCGAGGGCCGAGGCTAGCTTCCGTACGCGTTCGGCGTAGTCCGCTATCGTGTACCGGTGAATCCCCTGGTGTGTCCGCGAGACGATCTCGCTGTCGGGGAACACGTTCTCGCCACGCCACAGGAATGACCGGAGGTTGAGTGGTGCACCACCTGGCATACTGCGTGTCAACACACACCGATATCTTAAAACTAGCCCTGCTCGCTGTGATACCCTCAACGTGCCACCCGCAGCTCGTGGCCAGCGCTGTCTGAAACTGTGAACCGGCGGTAAATTTATACCGAGACCGTGTGAAGCGAACCCATGCAGTTACAACGGAGTGATATCCGGTGAGCGAGTCCGTACTGCTCTCCATCGACGACGGCATCGCCACGCTGACGCTGAACGAACCGGAAACGCGGAACGCACTCACACAGCCCGTATACGACGCCTTGGAGCGCCACCTCGATACCATCGAGACTGCGTCCGATGTTCGGTGTGTCGTCATCGAGGGCACCGGCGAGTCGTTCTCGGCCGGCGGCGACATCGAGGGAATGAGCGAGCGGCTCACGGACGACGACCCGACTGACGACGCCGTCAGCGAACTGGCTCGCCGGACCCGCGACACCATCGCCAGAGTCGTCGCACTACCGGTCCCGACCGTCGCAAAGGTCGACGGGTCGGCCGTCGGGGCCGGCGCGAACCTCGCGATCGCCTGTGACATCCAGCTGGCGAGCGAGTCGGCCAGCATCGGCTTCGTGTTCCGGCAGGTCGGCCTCAGCGTCGACGCTGGCACGTCGTATCTGCTCCCCCGTATCGTCGGGACCAACGTCGCAAAGGAGCTAGTGTTCACCGGCGAGATCCTGGGTGCCGAGCGAGCCGCGGAGCTGGGCCTGTTCAATCACGTCTACAACGCTGAAGCGTTCGAGTCCGAAGTCGAGGCGACCGTCAGCCGCATCGCCGATGGGCCGACCGTTGCCCTCCGGCATTCAAAACGGCTGCTTCAGGACGGCCTGGAGAAGTCCTTCGACCGCGCCCAGCGCGACGAGGCAACTGCCCAGGGTATCGTCTTCGAGACGGCCGACCACGAGGAGGGCGTCGAGGCGTTCCTGACCGACCGCCGGCCGGAGTTCGTCGGACGGTGACACGACCCGCAGTTTTTCATGACACGGAACCCAATCAGCGACCATGACTGAACACAGCACCGACTACTACCAGCGACTGGTCGACGAAAGTGCGCTCGAAGAGTTCCTCACGAGGGAAGTCGGCCCGGTCGACACGTTCGACGTTGCGCGCCACGAGCAGGGTCACTCCAACGAGACGCTGTTTGTCACCTGGGGCGACCGAGAGCTGGTCGTCAGGCGGCCCCCGCCGGGCCAGACCGCCGAGACAGCTCACGACGTGTTGCGGGAGTACCGCGTCATCGACGCGCTACAGGACACAGCCGTACCGGTCCCGCCGACAGTGACGGCCTGTGACGATGAGTCGGTCATCGGCAGCGATTTCTACGTCATGGCTCGCGTCGAGGGGACCGTCATCCGAGACCAAGAGCCAGCACGCTTCGCGAACAACGACGCCCGGGCGGCAGTCGGCACCGAACTGGTGGACACCCTCGCAGCCATCCACGAGGTTGATACCGAATCCGTCGGCCTGTCAGACCTCGGCCGTGCGAGAGGGTATGCGAAGCGGCAGGTCACGCGCTGGGGGAAACAACTGGCGTGGGCGTTCGAGCGGACGGCCGAGTCCCGCACTGTCCCTGAACTGGAGCGGGTCGGCTCGTGGCTTCAGGACGAGTGTCCCGACGACCATCCGGAGACACTGGTGCATGGCGATTACAAACTCGACAACGTGATGTTCGGCCCCGGTGACGACCCGGACCTCGCCGCCGTCTTCGACTGGGAGATGGCGACGCTGGGCGACCCACGGGCCGACCTCGGCTGGCTGCTCTCGTACTGGCGTGACGCCAAGGACCCCGAGCCGGAGATTCCCGACCTTGCGATGGAGTTCATCGAGGCACCGGGCTACCCGACCCGGAAAGATCTGGTCGACCGCTGGGAAGCCCAGACCGGCCTGACGTTCGAACACGAGCGGTTCTATCGGACGCTCGCCGTGTACAAGCTCGCCGCCCTTGGGGAGATGTTCTACCGGCGCTATCTGGAAGGCAACGCCGACGACCCGTTCTATCCATTGATGGAGAACCGCGTCCCGGCGCTGGCCGACCGCGCGATCCGGATTATCGAGGGCGACGAACCGCTCTAGCAGCGACGAAGCAAGAGCCGATTTGCGTGTCGAAGCCCCGGCAGATGGCAGCAACCCCATACACAGCTCGCCGGGGGCTTTCTGGCTGGTAATAATCGTCGACGTATTGCGACACAAAACGGATGCTAGGGGGATGATTGATATGTGTTGCAATAGACACTACGCGTATGCGAGCAGAGCAGCCAGAGATAGCGACAGTTGCAGTGCTCGGTGCGGGAACGATGGGCCACGGCATCGCCGAGGTCACGGCAATCGCCGGCTACGACGTCGTGCTGCGTGACATCGAGGCGGACATCGTCGAAGACGGCTACGACGAGATCGAGTGGTCGCTCGAAAAGCTCGCCGAGAAGGGGCGACTCGACGAGGACCCCGACGACGTGGCGGCGCGGGTCGCGACGACGACCGATCTGGAAGCGGCGGTGAGCGACGCGGATCTGGTCATCGAGGCCGGCCCGGAACAGCTCTCGGTGAAACAGGACATCTTCGAGTCCGTCGACGCCGCAGCGCCCGAAGATGCGCTGCTGGCGACGAACAGCTCCTCGCTGTCCATCACGGAGATCGCCGCAGCGACAGAGCGGCCGGACTCGGTGCTGGGCCTGCACTTCTTCAATCCGCCGGTGAAGATGGACCTCGTCGAGGTCATCTACGGCAAGGCGACGACCGACGAGACGGCCCAGCGCGGCTACGAGTTCGTCGAATCTCTCGGCAAGACGCCGATATACGTCCGCAAGGACGTGCGTGGGTTCGTCGTCAACTCCGTCCTCGGGCCGTTCATGAGCGAGCCGGCCTGGATGGTCTCGGCGGGCGAGGCGACTATCCGGCAGGCCGACGCCGCGATGGTCCACGAGCGAGGGTACCCGATGGGGCCGTTCGAACTCGGCGACCTGACCGGCATCGACATCGGCTACCATGTCCGGACGGAGGCCGGAAGGCCGGTCCCGCCTATCATGGCGGAGAAAGTCGAAAACGAAAACCTCGGCCGCAAGACCGGCAAGGGGTACTACGACTACGACGACGGCGGCGGCCCGGAGTACGTCCCGGAGGATGCCAAGGGGTTCGACCATCTCCGCGTCGAAGCGGTGATGGCGAACGAGGCCGCAAAGCTCGTCGGCGACGACGTAGCGACGGCAGAGGCCATCGACACGGGGATGCGACTCGGGGCGGGCTTCCCTGAGGGGACCTGCCGCCGGGCCGACGACATCGGCCTCGACAACATCCTCGAAAAACTCCGGAAGCTCCGCGACGAGCACGGCGACGACCGCTACGAGCCGGCGGAGTACCTTGTTGATCTCGTGGCAGCCGGCCACACCGGGACGGAAGCGGGCCAGGGCTTCCACGAGTACGACAACGGCGACGGCCCGGGTGACTACCACACGATCAACTGGGAACTCGATGACGATGGCCTGCTAGAAGTGGAACTCGACCGCCCATCGCGAATGAACGCTATCAGCGAAACCCTCGCGGACGAGGTCGTCGATCTGCTTTCGTCGGTCGACGAGGACGACGTCCGGGCCGTCGTGTTCGAAGGGGCCGGCGAGCGCGCCTTTTCCGCCGGAGCCGACATCTCCGGCTTCGCGGACCGCGACCCCGCACAGACGTCGGAGCCGACGAAAGTGTTCACGACGGTCGCCGAGTACCCCCGACCGACGCTGGCGCGCATCGACGGCTACTGTCTCGGCGCGGGGCTGGAACTCGCCCTTGCCTGTGACCTCCGGCTGGCGACGACCAATTCGGAGTTTGGCTTCCCCGAAATCACGCTCGGGCTGCTCCCCGGCGGCGGTGGAACACAGCGCGCGATCCGAATGTTGACCGACGCCCGGGCGAAGGAACTCGTGTTCCGCGGCGAGCACATCTCCGCCGAGCGGGCGGCCGACTGGGGACTCATCAACCGGGCCGTCGACGCCGACGAGTTCGATGACGTGGTCGAAGAGTTCGTTTCGGACCTCGTATCCGGGCCGCCGATTGCCCTGCGGAAGGCCAAGCGTGTGATGAACGAAGGAGCCGACGAGAGCCTCGACGCCGGCCTCGAAATGGAGAGCCAGGCCTTTGCGCTCCTACTGACGACTGACGACGTAGCGGAAGGGACAGCGGCCTTTGCGGCCGACCGTGAGCCAGAGTTCGAAGGGAAGTAGCAACCGTCGCCGCTGACTGCCCCGTCCTACTCGCGGTAGCGACGCACCGGCTCCAGTTCCTCGCTGTCCACGTCCTTGAAGGCCTCCCGAGCGATAGTCCGCAGGTGGACCTCATCAGCCCCGTCAACGATTCGGAACGTCCTGACCAGTTCGTAGAAGTCCGCAAGCGGGAGGTCCCGGCCGATGCCGTTGCCGCCACAGAACTGGACCGCAGTGTCGATGGCGTCCTGCGTCGCCCGAGCGGCGAACACTTTGCTCATCGACACCTCGACGCGGGCTTCCTTGCCGGCGGCGATGGCGTCCGCGGCGGCCCGGACCAGCGCCCGCGCGGCCTGAATCTGTGTCTCCTGTTCGGCGATTTCGAAGCGGACGTGCTGTTTGTCGGCCACGGAGTCGCCGAAGGCCTGCCGTTCGGTGGTGTAGGCCTTGGCGATGGACAGCGCCCGCTCGGCCATCCCCGAGAAACGCATGCAGTGGGTAAGCCGCGCCGGGCCGAGCCGTTGCTGGACGTGCTGGAAGCCGTTGCCTTCCTCGCCCAGCAGGTGTTCTTCGGGGACGCGAACGCCGTTGAACTCGATTTCGGCGTGGCCCTTCGGGTCACCCTGGCTGCCCATATGCGGGACGTTCCGAACGATGTCCACACCGTCGGCGTCGGCCGGGACGATGAACACTGAACACCCCTCATACGGGTGGACGTCCTCGTCCGTCCGGGCAAAGACGAGCAGGATGTCGGCGTCGACGCCACCGGTTGTCCACCACTTGTGGCCGTCGATGACCCACTCGTCACCCTCCTTCTGTGCCGTGGTGCGTATCATCTTCGGGTCGGAGCCCGCGCCCTGCATCGGCTCCGTCATCGCGAAGCCAGACTGTATCTCGCCTTCGACGAGCGGGTCGAGGTACTCCGATTTCTGGAGTTCGGTACCCTGCATCTCCAGCAGGTGCATGTTCCCCTCGTCGGGCGCGTCGACGCGCATCGCAATCGGGCCAAGGAGGCTTCGGCCCGCTTCTTCGAACGTCGGCAACACGTCACGGAAATCGTAGCCCATCCCGCCGTGTTCTTCGGGGATTTGCGGGGCGTACACGTCGTACTCCCGTGCGGCAGCGCGAAGGTCGCGAACTGTTGCGTCGGAGATAGCCGTCCCGCCCGCGAGTTCTCGCTCCCGCGGGATGACGACCTCGACCATCAACGCTCGGGCACGCTCGGCAAGCGTAGTCGCGGCCTCGGAATCGGTGAACGATATCATGGCACATTCTCGTTCTCGCACGTCGACATCATAAGTGTTGGAGCACAGCGAACGCGTGGTTGGTCGTTTATTTTCCAGCGTAGCGTCCCGCACACCCATCGCGACGCACCCACGGAACCGGGCGTCGGCGGTAGTTTCATACCCAGGCCAGTCCAAGCCGCTGCCGTGAGCGAGAGTCCAGATGTCGAGGCCGTCTTCTGGGACATCGGGGGTGTGATCCTCCGGATGGCGTCCGTCCGGGCGGCCCACCGCGAGTTTGTCGACCGCCTGTGTGCGGAGTACCCGGCCGCTGCGGATTCCGACGCGGCCCTCGAACGATGGCGGAACGTCCTCGGAACGTACTTCGGCGAGCGCGAGGGGACAGCGTTCCGGCCCGCCCACGAGGGCTATCGGCGGGCAGTCGATGAAATTCTGACAGTCAGTCCCGAGGAAACCGAGTGGGAATCACTGTTCCGGAAAATCCGTACCGAACAGGTCGAGCCCAACTCCGACGCCATCACGGCGATCGAGGCGCTGGCAGACGCGCCGCTCCATCAGGGCGTCATCAGCGATGTGGACGACGACGAAGGCAAGGAACTGTTGCGGACTTTCGAGGTCTGGGACGCGATGGATTCGTACACCACTTCAGAGGCCGTCGGTCGAACCAAGCCGGACCCGGCGATGTTCGAAACGGCGCTCGGGAAGGCCGGGGTCGAACCGGCACAGTCTGTGATGATCGGTGACCGCTACGAGCACGATATGGACGGCGGAACGCGGGCCGGGCTGTGGACGGTCGCCTACGGGGCCGAGGACGGACCCGCCGTGGATGTGGCTCTTGACGATCTCCGAAAGTTACCGGACTGGCTCGGCGTTTCGAAGTGAGGCCGCGGCTCCGACCGGCGTGACTGGAACTCCCAGCGCTCAGATGTCAGGCGTCTCTTCAAGCCGTGGGACGCCGGCGGCGGTGATGGTCTGACCGACGATGTACGACGAGGCCGGACTGGCGAGGAACAGCGCGATGTCGGCGATCTCCTCCGAGAGACCGATGCGGCGCTCGACGGCCTCGCGGTCGATGTTGTCGGCGCTGACGCCCATCTGTGACTCGACGCCCGGCGTGGCGACGAAGCCCGGCGCGATGCAGTTGATGCGGATGTCGCGGTCAGCCCACTCCGCCGACAGCGTCGACGTGAGATTGCTGACGCCGGCCTTTGCGGCCCCGTAGTGGCTCATGTACGGCGCGCCCTGTTCCCCGGCGACGCTGGAGAGATTGATGACCGTCCCGCCGCCGTCAGCGGCCAGCGCGTCCCCGGCCGCCTGCGTACAGTGGTAGGTCCCGTGGAGGTTGATGTCGACGATGGTTTTCCAGCCGTTCTCGCTGATATCGTCGAACCCGGACATGAAGCTCGCCCCGGCGTTGTTCACGAGCACGTCCAGCCCGCCGAACTCGTCGACGGTCGCTTCCACTAGCGCCTCGACGGCCTCGCGGTCTGTCACGTCGCATTCGATAGCGACCGCCTCACCGGGCCGGTCGCTGTCGTTGATTTCGTCGGCCACCGGTCCGACGTTGTCCTGCTCGCGCGAACAGACAACCACGTCGGCCCCGTCGGCCGCGAACTCCTCAGCGATTGCCCGGCCGATGCCGCTCGATGCGCCCGTTATAATCGCCCGCTGACCTTCCAGGCGAAACCGCTCCGTGTGTGACTTTGACATCGCATCGGACATCTCGGGCATCCGCAATAAAGCTACGTCCTGAGTGTTCTCTTCCGGATTCCGTTGAATATAGTTGAACAGCTAGAACAGCCTGTGAGCGCTGTGTCTCCCTGAGGTGGCGTGGCGAGTAACCGGCGATCCCCGGTAGCATTAACACCGGTGCGGGACACGGTGACGATGTGTATGTCTAGCAATAGTAGCGGCCCACAGTCCCGGGACCGGCGGGTGCGAACGCGGCAGTGCCGACTCGACCAGCAACCGAAGCGTCGTGCCACGGCCGCTTGTGAGGGCCGGTAAGATGGCCGGCGAGTTCGATGCAGTCGAAGTCGGCGACGACTTCACTACGTCGGGGCGAACCATCACCGAGGCCGACGTGGTCAACTTCGCGGGTGTCAGCGGGGATTTCAATCACCTCCACACGAACGCCGAGCGGATGGCCGACTCGGGGTATGGCAAACGAATCGCCCACGGTGCGCTGGTGTTTTCAGTCGTCACTGGCCTGCTGTGGCAGGCCCGCGACGAGGCCGAAAAGCGCCACATGGTCGCGTTCTACGGCATCGACCGGCTTCGGTTCATCAAGCCGGTGTTCCTAGGCGATACGATTCACGTCGAGGCCGAGATTGTCGACACCGAACGGCGGGACCATCCGGTTGCGACGGGCGTCGTCCGAACCGAAGTCACCGCGCTGAATCAGGCCGACGAAGCTGTCTTTTCGGCCGAGTTCCTGACGCTCCGGCGGTAGGCTGCGCGATCTCTCAGCTTTAGTGCAGTCTCACAGCACGCGGTCGGCGATGATGTTCTTCTGGATCTCGCTGGTCCCTTCGTAGATCTTGGTGATGCGGGCGTCGCGGTAGTACCGCTCGACGTTGTGGTCGGTGACGTAGCCCGCGCCGCCGTGGACCTGAATCGCCTCGTCGGCCACGTCGACGGCGTGCTCGCTGGCGAACAACTTCGCCATGCTGGCCAACTTCGTCGCCACATCGAGGTTGCCAGAATCGATGGCGCTGGCGGCGCGATACGTAAGCGACCGCGCAGCCTCGACGTTGGTGGCCATCTCCGCGATCTTGTGTTCGATGGCCTGGAACTCGCTGATCGGCTGGCCGAACTGCTCGCGCTCGTTCGCATACTGGATCGAGTCGTCGAGAGCGGCTTGCGCGGTGCCGACGGCCTGTGCGGCCACGTTCGCCCGCCCGCTCGCGAAGAAGTCCATCAACTGGTAGAAGCCAGCCCCCGCCTCCCCGACGAGGTTCTCCTCGGGTACGCGAACGTCGTCGATGATGATTTCGGCCAAGTCCGACGCGCGGATACCGAGTTTGTTATCGATTTTTTCCGCCTGCAGGCCGTCGGTGTCCGTCGGCACGAGGAACGCGCTGATGCCCTCGTGGCCGGCGTCGGGGTCGGTTTTTGCCATCACGACCATCACATCGGCGACGGTGCCGTTCGTGATCCACATCTTGTTGCCATTGAGTACCCAGCCGTCGCTGTCGCGTTCGGCGTACGTCTCGATACCGGCCACGTTCGAGCCGTGGGCGGGTTCGCTGATGGCGCTAGCACACGCCGACTCGCCGCTGGTGATCTTCGGCAGCCACTTCTCTTTCATCCACTCGTCGCCGTACTTCTGAATCATGCTCGACCCGAAGCCACGGGAGCCGATTGCGCTCCCGATACCCGGGTCGGCACGCCACAGTTCTTCGGTGACGACGACGCCAGTGAGGCTGTCCATCCCCGCACCGCCGTACTTCTCGGGGACTTCCGGCGCGATGAGGTCGTACTGTGCCGCCTGCTCCATCAGTTCCTCCGGGTAGCGCTTCTCCCTGTCGCATTCCGTTCCGAGCGGCTCTATCTCGTTCTCGCCGAATTCACGCACTGCTTCTCGGACTGCCGTCTGCTCGGCCGTCAAGCTAAACGCCATATTCGATGTGTGATGGCCACCCAAATATAGATTTGGTCGACTGTGTCTTCTGCGTGCCGGGGCAGACGGCCACGGAGCGCCCACTGTCGACATGGGCTCTGATAGCCAGACCATTGTGACCGTCCCGCTGTACCTGTGAGGGAGGTTGGAACAGACTGCGGACTCCCCCGCATCTTTAATGTGGATGGTTTGGAACGTGGTACCACCCAACGAGGGTAGACCATGGCAGACCCAACGAGCACACCCAGCGACAGGAGCACAGCATATACCAACGGTATCGGTCGGCGGTCATTCATCAGAGCGGCCGGAGCGAGCGCAGCGCTCGGACTGTTCGCCGGCTGCAGCGGTGACGGCGGCGGTGGTGGGGAGAACCCTGATGGAGGTGGTGGCATCTCCGAGACGGTCACCATCGGCCACCTCGCACCGCTGAACAACCCACTCGGCATCGGCTCGAAGCGGTCGGCGGAGATGGCGGTCGCGGAAATCAACGACGACGGTGGTATCGCCGACCAGACCGTCGAACTCGTTACGAAGGACACGCGGGCGTCGCCGTCCGAGGCGCGCACCGTCGCAGGTGAGTTGGTCCGACAGGAGGAAGTCGACGCCATCGTCGGCACGTTCTCCAGCGAGGTGACCCAGTCCATCATGGACCTGGTGTCAGAATTCAACACGCCGTTTCTGGTCACCGGCTCCGCCGCGCCGAGCACCGTCACGGAGTTCGTCGCGTCCGACTACGAGCGCTACAAGAACACGTTCCGGGTCGGGCCGGTGAACTCCCACTTCCAGGCGGAGGTCATCAGCCAGTACGCCAGCCACCTCTCGGACCGCCACGGATGGAACACGTTCGCCGTCGTCGCCGACGACGCCGAGTGGACGACGGTGTTCCGGAACCGGCTGGTCGACCTGCTGAGGGAGGCGGACTTGGACGTACCGATGGTGAACGGGCTGGCAACTGATACCACCTCATTCGGGTCGGTGCTAGACGACGTGGACGAGGTGGGCGCGGACGCGATGTTCCGCTTCTTCGCGCACATCAACGGCGGGCCGATGGCGGCCCGCTGGGCGGAGGGTGAGTACGAATTTGGCATCGAAGGAGTCCACGTCGCGTCGATGCTGCCGGCGTACTACCAGCTCACCGAAGGCGCGGCGGCCTACGAGACGACGACCCAGTCCGGCGCGGCGGGTGTCACCGACATCACGTCGAAGACGGTCCCGTTCACGGAGTCGTACATGGAGGAGTACGGGGACGCCGATGACCCGCCGAGCAAGCCGATGTACATGGGCTTTGTGACCTACGATGCGATACACGTCTTCAAAAACGCCGCCGAGCGCGCCGGTACCGTCGATCAGGAGAACAACCTTGATACAATTGTCGACGCGCTGCTCCAGACCGACTTCACCGGAGCGGCCGGGCAAGTCCAGTTCTACGGGGCCGACGAGACGTACGCCCACGACCTCCGAGAGAAGCGGGACAGTGACGGCCTCATCACGAACTACCCGCTTACCCAGTGGCGCGAGGGCGGGTCTCTGGAGTGCGTCTACCCGGAAGGCTTGCGGACCGCCGAACACGCCGCGCCACCGTGGATGGGGTGAACGATGCTGGGAGACATTGCCAGCGTCATCGTCGACGGCGCGCTCATCAGCGCCGTCTACGCACTGATCGCTATCGGCTTCACCATGGTGTTTGGCGTCGGCGGCGTGTTGAACCTCGCCCACGGCGCGCTGATAATGGCCGGCGCGTACACCTACCTGAGTCTCGTCTCGGACAGTATCCTCGCGAGCGTGACGCTGCATCCGATAGTCGCGTTCCCGCTCACAGTCGTTATCGTCGGGCTCATTTCCTACGGTCTCTACGTCGTGCTGGTCCGGACCATCGAGGAGAACGTCGTCATCACGTTCCTCGCGACCATCGTGGTCGCCATCGCCTTCACCGAACTCGTCACGCTCGTGTTTCACGCCCAGCCCTACCAGTACAGCGTGGTACCGGGCGTGCTGCAGGTCCAGGCGCTCGGGACCCGCATCCTTTACGTGGAACTCGCGGCCTTCGTCGCCTCCTGGGGTGCGATGGGGCTGCTCTGGTACTACGTCACCAAGACCGACAGCGGCCGGTCGATACGCGCCACCTCGATGAGCGAGCGCGGGGCCATGCTCACCGGCGTCGACGTGCCGGGCGTGCGTGCCCGCACGTGGCTCGTCGCGGGCGGCCTGGCTGGCATCGCCGGCGTGTTCCTGGGCGGTATCGGGGCGGCCGAACCGACGATGTGGCTGGAACCGCTCGCGCTCGCCTTTATCATCGTCGTCGTGGGCGGCATCGGCTCCATCAAGGGGTCGGTCGCCGCCGCCTACATCGTCGGCTACCTGCAGACGGCGACCGGACAGTTCCTCGGACAGAGCGTCCGCGGTATCATGTCGCTGGTGGTCCTCGTGGTCGTCCTGCTGGTGCTGCCACAGGGCCTGTACGGCACGGAGTTCGTCCATGAGTGACCGAGAACAGACCGGCCGGGGTATCGGCCGGCTCACTGGCCGCGCCGAATCGGTCTTGAGAGACACCCTCCTCGCGCAGGGGGCCGGCGTCGTCGGGGCGGTCGGCCGGCCAGCGGAACGGCTGCTCTGGCCGGTCGCGGAGCGGTACAACCGCAGACTCGGCGAGCGTTTCGGCGAGGTCACTGGCCTGCAGTTGTTGCTGCTCGTAGTGGCCTTCGGCGGCCTCGTCACCGCGCCGCTGTGGGGCCAGGACTACCTCAGACCGCTCACGCTTGGCGCGGTCTGGGCCGTCTTTGCGATGGGCTGGGACATCCAGAGCGGCTACACCGGCTACATCAGCTTCGGCCACTCGGCGCTGTCTGGGGCGGCCGGATACACCACCGGCTTGCTGGTGCTCCATCTGAACCCGGAGCTATCGCTGTTTGTCACAGTCCCGCTGTCGATACTCGTGACGACGGCGCTGGGGCTGGCCATCGCCGTCCCCTCGCTCCGGCTCCGTGGCCCGTATTTCTCGCTCGTCACCTTCGTCACCGTCCTGCTGTTCTACCGGTTGACGAAGGCCCTGAGCGAGTGGACAAACGGCCTTCGAGGCATCCGCGTCGACGTGTTCACCTACGACCTGACGCTGCAGTACTACATGGTTGTGGTGCCGATGCTCGCCGTTGCGGCCACGCTGACCTACGTCGGGCGTTCCGATATTGGTACAGTGCTGATCGCCATCCGAGAAAACGAGGACGCCGTCTCCGCGGCCGGGCTGGACCCGACGAAGTTCAAGCTCTGGTCGTTCGTATTGAGTGCGGTCCCGATGGGCATCGGCGGCGTCCTGCTCGCCCACGTCAATGCGGGCGTGGACCCCCAGACGTTCGTCATCGTAGACAACAGCATCCAGATGATAGCGATGGCGGTCATCGGCGGCATGAGCTCGATTCTGGGGCCGCTCGGCGGCGCGTTCCTGTTCGTTGGACTCCGGGACGTGTTCCTCGTCGGCCTCGGCGAGGAACTGCGCTGGCTCGCCCTCTGGCTGCTCGTTCTTCTCGTGTTGGTGTTCGCCCGGGACGGACTGTTCCGTCTCCTCTGGCGTGCGCTCGGCGCGCTGGGAGGTGACCGACGGTGACGCTGCTGTCGGTTGAGGACTTGACCAAGCAGTTCGGCGGCCTCGTCGCCGTCGACGACCTCTCCTTTGGCGTCGAGAGCGGCGAGATACTCGGCCTCATCGGCCCCAACGGCTCCGGCAAGACGACCGTGTTCAACTGCATCATGAGCATCTACCAGGTGACCGGCGGGACGGTGCGCTTCGACGGGACTGACATCACGGACGACAAGACCCACGAAATCGTGAACCGCGGCCTGTCACGCGTCTCTCAGGAGTCCAACCCTATCGGGTCGATGACCGTCCGAGAGAACATCGAGCTATTCACGTTCCCCAACAGCATTCGCTCGTTCGACGGCGGCGCGAGCGACAAGGCAATCGCCAGTTACGCTGCACAGGTCGACATCGAGGACGCCCTCAACGACGACCCCGGCTCCCTGCCCCACGCCGACGTTCGCCGCCTCGAAATCGCGAAGGCGCTGGCGACAGAGCCGGACCTCCTCCTGCTGGACGAGCCCTTCGCCGGCCTGAACCAGACGGAGGTCCGGCGGCTCTCCGAGCAGTTCGAGTCGTTCCGCGAGCAGGGCATCACGATGGTCGTCGTCGACCACAACATGCGCGGGCTGATGGACCTCGTCGACCGGGTCGTCGTGTTGCACAACGGCCAGAAACTGGCGTCGGGTGACCCGGCCGACATCGTCGGTGACGAGCGGGTTCAGGACGCCTACCTCGCCGGGGAGGTGAGCGCGGTCCAATGAGCGACCCGCTGCTCGAAGTCGAAGACCTCGACGTGTACTACGGCAAGTCTCAGGCGCTGGACGGCGTTTCGCTGACCGTCGAGCGCGGGGAGATCGGCGGCATCGTCGGCCCCAACGGCGCGGGGAAGACGACGCTGTTGGACGCCGTTGCCGGCTTCCTCGACTACGGCGGGACGATTCGGTTCAACGGGCGAGACGTGGCCGACCTCAACCCCCAGCAGCTGGTCAACGACGGCCTCATCTACTGCACCGAAGACCGCGACCTGTTCCCGTTCTTCTCGGTACACGAGAACCTGCTCATGGGCGCGCAGTTCCGCGAGGACCGCGACGCCGTCCGAGCGGACCTGACGATGGTGTACGACCTGTTCCCGCGGCTCGACGACCGCCGGGACCAGGAGGCCCAGACCATGAGTGGCGGCGAACAGCAGATGCTCGCCGTCGGCCGGGCGCTGATGGGCGACCCGGAACTGCTCGTCCTCGACGAACCGACGCTCGGGCTGGCTCCCGTCATCATCGACGACATCAGCGACGCCATCGAGACGCTGAACGACCAGGGCCAGACGCTCCTGCTCGTCGAGCAGAACGCCACGTTCGCGCTGCGCCACGCCCACCGGCTCTCACTGCTGGAATCCGGCCGGGTCGAGCTCAGTGGCTCCGCTGCGGAGTTCCAGAACAACGACTACATCACAGAGGCGTACGTCGGCATCCACTGAGCGAGCGTCGGCGAACCGAACTCTCGGACGTGTGCTAACACTACGTCCGTCGCCGGCTGGCACTCGCGCAGTCGCACTTCGCTGTCGATAGTTCGTATTCTCGAACAGATGCCGAATACAGTGAAAGTAACGGGTGGCCATCCATCGGACTACAGCGCCCCGTGAAATGGGCTCATACGTGGCTGTACGCACTTGCCGCTGTCCCCTACCATGTCGGTCCATTGCCGGCAAACGTAGAGCGCACCGGGATCAAACACAATCGATGTGTTGCTTGTTCCGTATGCTGAAACTGGCAGTGTTCCACGGCACTGTGGCTCGCCGATAGCCCCGTCCAGCGGAAGAGACAGGAGACTATTCAGTTCAAGCGAATAATAACCGTACTTTTGTTATCCGGCGGGACAAGAGAGAGCAGACTGCCCGAGCGTGTGTCGCCTGTGGGAGCGGATACACCGGCACAGCGGCAGAGTACCAGTCGACGTGGACGAGTTAGCTGCCACCGGGTCGGGCTTACGCTACGGCGCAGGCGCTTTTGATATCGTTCGACCTATCCGAACGATCACAACAGGGGCAGTGCGTCTTTGATGATGTGAGATTACCGAGACCATGGTAACAGTCCTGGCGAAGAATATATGTTCAAATATGCGAAATTTATCCAATTATTCCGACATACTGATATTGGATGGAAAATTTGACTACTAAATAGATGAGTACACAATCATATTAGGCCAAATACCCTCTTATCACATGATTATAGCTATACTTGTTGGACAGGTAATAACAGACATACAACTCACTTTTGCAGTGAAACAGCCGGCAGATGCGTCTGTTGTAACAAATATGGAAACGTATTTCTACAAGTGTGCATATATTTGCCCCTATGGGAGACGAAGAAGACATCGAAGCCGAGACCGTGTCAGTATCGATGGAGATATCGGGTAATTACGACGAAGTCATGTCGAAACTGGCGACAGAAGACGAGGGGTCGACGTCGCTCGTCTCGCTACTCGACGACCTCGAACAGTTGCTTGATACGGTAGTCCGGATGGACGGTGGGACACGCAGTGCAATTGCCCAGCAACTGCCCGAGGATATGACCGTCGCCTTCGACGCCCAGGCGGTCGTCGATACGCTTCAGGTGCTCGAACGCTACGACCTCGTTGTCCTCGAAGGCAACACCTGGAAGCCCGGCCCGAAACTCACCACCGAAGAGTAAGAACCACTGCGACGGGTCCACCGAGGGCCAACCTGTCTCACGCCGGGACGGCGTAGTGATTCACCACAGTCCGGCCGGTAGCGGGTGGCTAGTTCGCCACAGACGGTCAGTAATAGCCAAAGCCAGAGCTGTAACACCTGCCGGAGCATCAGTTGCGGCGTTCAATGGCGATGTATTCCCGGCTGGCGTGAACGAAGTGCAGTAGCGTCCTCCTGACGCTCAGCCTGTCGGCTGACACCATATAAAGAGCTGTATAACAAACATCGGATAACGCGGAAGACCGTATGCGAGCACGCTTCGTGCTCGTACTCTCCCGACGCCCACCGTTCCATGCTCCCCTGTACGGGACGGTTCCACGCCGGGTTTTGCCCACCCGGCGTTGGTCCTTGGTACATCGGTCCGACAGTCCCAGTCCAATGTCGGATACGGGATCTGAAACTCGACATCGATGGGCGCGACGCTGGTGTCCGGCAACACTGAATGGCACTTCCATCACGACGGTGTTACGGATGAACTGGACTGGCAGCGAGATCTTCACGACCTCGCGGCACGCTCAGTAGCATGTCAGACTCAGTATCATATTCTGACACGACTATGTCCGAAAACTGTCTGTATTCGTATGTATGCCGTCGTCAGAATAGTCAAATTTAGTATAATAATCAACCCACGAAAGCGACCTTCGCAATAGAATTTTGACCTGAATTTTGCTGCTTCAATCGTGTTCTACCGTCGTGAAAACACATATGTAGTCAGATATATCGGCGGAGCGGTGACTACCAGCGGTGGTGGACGTCATCGAAGACGTACGCCTCGTAGATGTCACGCACCGCGCCGTGGACCTGATTCGAGAGGGGGGCCATCTCGCTGACTGCAGCGTTCGCTTGGACGTGCTCTGGATTGGTCGAGCCGGGGATGACAGTCGACACTGCGTCGTGGTCCAGGATCCAGCGCAGCGCCATCTGGGCCATCGTCATCCGCTCGGGGACGTGCTCGCGGAGTTCGTCGACGGCATCGAAGCCTTCGTCGACCGGGAGGCCGGCGAAGGTCTCGCCGCGATCGAACGCCTCGCCCTCGATGTTGAAGTTCCGGTGGTCGTTCTCGGGGAACTCCATGTCCCGGGAGAGCTTCCCGGTCAGAAGCCCAGAGGCCAAGGGTACCCGGACGATGACGCCGATGTCGCGACGCTTGGCCTCCTCGAAGAACCGCTCCGCGGGTCGCTGGCGGAACATGTTGAAGATTATCTGGACAGTCTCGACTTGCGGGTACTCGATAGCTTTCAGCGCTTCCTCGACGCGTTCGACGCTGACGCCGCAGTGATCGACTTTTCCCTCGTCTTTCAGCCGCGAGAGGGCGTCGAACGTCTCGGGCTGGTAGTAGGCGTCCGTCGGCGGGCAGTGTAGTTGCAGGAGTTCCAGCGAGTCGACCCCGAGGTACTCCCGCGAGCGGTCGACGTGGTCGGCAAGGTTGTCGTAGTTGTAGCGCTCGGCCGTGTGGGGGTCGAGCCGGCGGCCAGCCTTCGTCGCGACGGTCACCTCGTCGCGGACCCCGCGTTCGTCGAGCACTTCCGCGATGCGCTGTTCGCTGAAACCGTCGCCGTACACGTCGGCGGTGTCGATGAAGTCGACGCCGGCATCGAGCGCGGTCCGGACCGTTTCCCGACCCTCCTCCGCCGAGACGTCGCCCCAGTCACCACCGATGTTCCAGGTGCCAAGTCCGACATCCGTCACGTCATACCCTGTCGTCCCTAACTGTTGTCGGTTCACGGACGACCGTACCGTCGGCGGTCACTTGGTGGCTGTGGTACGCGGCACCAGTCTAAAAAAGGGCAGTGTAGCCCGATAGCAGGCAGTCCGGTGGACGTGCCAGCGTGGACGCCGGGGGCTACGTGAGCCACTTCGTCCGGCGGATGTCGTACGCACCGCAGTCCGGACACGAGTGGTACTGAACGTCGAACGACGCCTGGCACACCACACAGGTGTATCGGCGTCTCGGTTCCTCCCCAGGGGACGCAGCGTTATCGAACAATCCCATCGACGACCACACACCACCTTTGCAGTACGAGAGTAAAAACAGGGTAGATTGTTCACACCCTTCACAACAGTGGCGTCCGGCGATTGTGATTATGGGGGAGGGTAGTGGCAGCCAATGACTGGCGACACAAAAGTGAGATTTACTGTCTCTTGCAGTGAGGGAATTACGCTCTCAGCAGAGGCGTGGGACCGACCCCGCCCTGAACAGAGCGTCGTGACCGCGGATTTTAATGCCCAGTCACCGGGTAACAGACGATATGGACGAGGCACCCGCTGTCGGAGAGCTGTCACCACCGGACCGGACGCTGATGGGCCCCGGCCCGAGCGACGTACACCCGCGCGTACTCAAGGCGATGAGTACGCCGCTGGTCGGCCACCTCGATCCCTCGTTCATCGAGATTATGGACGAGGTCCAGGACCTCCTCCGATACACGTTCCGGACGGACAACAAGTGGACGATTCCGGTCTCCGGGACCGGGTCCGCGGCGATGGAGGCGGCCATCGGCAACGTCGTCGAACCGGGCGATACGATGCTTGTCCCGACGAACGGCTACTTCGGCGACCGGATGGCGAGCATGGCCGAGCGCGCGGGTGGCGAGGTCGTCACCGTCGACGCCCCCTGGGGCCAGCCGCTCGACCCGGCGGCGGTCGAAGCGGCATTCGACGAACACAGCCCGGACGTCTTCGGGTTCGTCCACGCCGAGACCAGCACCGGCGTCCTCCAGCCGTCGGTGCCCGAACTCACTGACATCGCCCACGCAAACGACGCGCTGGTCATCGCCGACAGCGTGACCTCGCTGGGCGGCGTCGAACTCCGCGTCGACGAGTGGGGTATCGACGTGGCCTACTCCGGCCCGCAGAAGTGCCTCTCCTGTCCGCCGGGCGCGAGCCCGCTCACGCTCAACGACGACGCGATGGACAAAGTCCTCTCCCGCGAGTCCGAGGCCCGCTCGTGGTATCTAGACATCTCGCTGCTGGAAGGGTACTGGGGCGACGAGCGCGCCTACCACCACACGGCCCCGATCACGAACGTGTATGCACTCCGTGAGGCGCTTCGCCTCGTTGCCGAGGAAGGCATCGAAGAACGCTGGGACCGCCACCTGCGCGTCGCTGGCGCGCTGAAAGCCGGCGTCGAGGGCATGGGGCTGGAGATGAACGCCCCCGACGACTTCTGGCTCCCGAGCCTGAACACCGTCCGTGTGCCCGACGGCGTCGACGACGGCGCAGTCATCCAGCACCTGCTGGACGAGTACGACCTCGAAATCGCCAGCGGACTGGGCGCGCTAGAAGGCGATATCTGGCGCATCGGCTGCATGGGCCATTCGGCCCGCCGGCAGAACGTCAGCTACCTGCTCGCGGCGCTGGGCAACGCACTCGGTGAGCAGGGCGCGGTCGTCGACGTGGACGCCGGGCTGGCAGCGATGAGCGAGCGGTTCTGACGCCAAGCCGACACCGGCAGTTCGATTCGAGATTCTGCCGGGTTCATCTTCGACAGCTCTCGCGATCCCATCGCTTGTTACTTTGTTTCAAGCGCCGTGGCATCTACTGCTTCGAGCGCGTCCCAGCGGTACGATCCATGCCGTCCGGTCGGTCGACGTGGTCTGCCACACCGGTTTTCTTACCCCGTGAGAATTTGTGACATGGTTTAATTCAATTGAGGTAACATTTCTGTGTGATGTACAGTGTACTCATACCCGTCGACAGGGACGAGGCGCGCGTCCAATCAATCGACATACGTTTCACAGCTCCCGGATGCCACTGAAACCGTCGAGGCGACAGTGCTCTGCGTGATGCCGCCCGACGAATTCGCCGATGCCGACGAGGTGGCGTTCGGTGACATAGACGCCGCCGTTCAGGCAGCCGATCAACTGAAAGAAGCCGGCGTCTCCGTAACTCGAATGGTTGATGACGGCGGCGTTGCGCAACAGATCGTCCGTACCGCGACTGAACTGGACAGTGATGAGATCGTTGTCGGCGGACGCAAGCGGTCGGGGATCGCGAACGTCCTCCTCGGGAGCACCACGCAGGACATCATGCTCGCTGCCGAACGCCTGGTTACGCTCACCGGCTGACCGCCTCCAGTGGGCCGGATGGGGCAGGGTCGAAAGGCAAGTCTGTCCTCCACGACGTGGGGTATTCTCCTGCCTATACCTCTTGCTAGTGTTAAACTGGGAAGTAACGCGCAAGTTAAAGTAGATACTGACGGACGCATTTAGTATCGTAATATGAATGCAGATGACTATATGAAAAATAATGAGTCGCGTCTGGCATCCGCAGAGGTTGATCAGACAACGCCAACTCCCCCGTTAACAGGCACGGGCAAACTCGTTTGCACGGATTCTCGATTGGTCTTTGACACGGCCAAGTCAATCACAGATATTCGAGTGGACAGTATTTCCGAGATCGATTACTCCCCACCGCCATACCTCAATAGAGCGACAGTTGCTGGGCTATTGGGAATCGTTTTCTCAGGGATTCTCTGGCTTCTATTGTCAGTTATATTGCCAAGCGGTCAGGCCATCGCTCTTATCATCTTCATGTTGGGAGCCATCTCAATATTCGCTGGACTCCTAATGGCGAAGGCAACACTCGTCATTAAAACCAATTCCTCAAAGTATCGCTTTCGTGGGAATGAGACAGAACTCTCAAAGCTACCTCACGCGATTCGAGGTGCAGACCGGAGCTAAAACACCGACTCAATAATTTGCCTGAGTTCGCTTTTATGTACGTTCGGCTCTGTTGAAGTCCTCATCGGGTTATAACTCATGACCCGGCCGTGGTCAATACAGGGGGTGTAGCTACCAAAACGATCGAATATTGTCTATCACATATCATATAAACCCCTGATAAAGCTTCTTATGGAGTCAAAAACATGGAATGCTCCAACTCCCAATCTGCTTAGGTCCGTTGCCGCGGCTCTCGCATTGCTGTTATAGAGGTGTGACTACGGCTCTATTACAATATCTGATACTGAGAGCCATACAAATTTGTACAATTGCCAGTTACTCAGGCGTAGATGCAGGCATCAGACTTCGACTTAGAGAGCGACCTAACCTACGGGTCGCAGCAGGGCGTGAACGTGTTCAAGAACAACCGGATGGTATCATTCAACGCCGATGCTATCGGGCTCCTCCGGCAACAGCTCATCGACTCGATGGGGATTGAGGAAGCCCGAGAGCAACTCCTCCGATTCGGCTTTCAGTCAGGGTACGCCGATTTCCTGCAGATGCAGGCGAGCTATGACTGGGAGACTCCCGGAGATCTATTGGAGGTTGGTCCTGCACTCCACACCCAGGAAGGAATCGTCGCTGTCGAGCCACTCGAAATGGAATACGACCGCGAGGCTGGCGACTTTTATTTCAGGGGCCTCTGGCACAACTCGTACGAAGCACAGCAGCATCTCATACATAACGGAGAGAGCAACCACCCGGTCTGCTGGAGTCTCATGGGGTATGGCTCGGCGTGGTGTAGCGGGTTCATGGGGACGCCAGTTCTAGAGATGGAGTCACGCTGTGTTGGTATGGGCGACGACGTCTGCGAGTGGGTTATCAAACCGCTTGACGAGTGGGGTGAGGAAGCCGACCCGTACATTGAGGCACTTGAAGACTTCTACGAGGAGGTATAAATATGGGAGAAAAACTCATGGAATACTATAGCCTTGTTGAGGAAGAAGAAGGCTTCTCCGGCAAGATCGAGCTGGCCAAGGAAACGAATCTTCCGGGAACGAAGGCATCAACAGCACCGGATTCACAGGAGAACCTCCAGATGTTCCGAGAGGCGATTGAGGACATCCTTGGTGAGGAACCACCTCAGTTGTAGCCGATAGACAGTCATAATCTCTACTGCAAGTATTTCGGGCCCACAGCCTCGTACACCTCTTGCTCGGCGTCAGTCAGCGGCGACAGGTCCGGCTCGAAGTTGAAGGGTGACGACTGCGGACTCACCACCACTCACTCCCGAAACACTCCGGATTTTCACAGAGCTTGTAGTGCGGATACGCTGCAACCGGAACGTCCGTGAAGTCGGCGTCAGACCGATAGTCTGATTCGACACACGCAGGTTTCGGTTCGTCCGCATCGGGGTCCGGTCGGTGAAGGGTGTCCGCGTACTGGGACCGATTTCGCACGGCCGTCTCCGGCACGTCGAGGCCGTCTGCATCGGGGTGGGAACGGCTCACGCCGACCACTCCTCTCAGCTATGAAATTCGCGAGAAGGCGGCGACCCCCAACTGGGATCAAGCTCCACCTTGGATTTTCCCGTCACTCGGGGGAAGTGAATCCAGCAATAGAGGCATTCTACACCACGTAAACGTGGCGTACGCTATCAGCCATAGTTCGGCTGAAAACCAAGTCCGCCCTCCCCGATTTGAACGGGGGACAAGTCGATCTACAGTCGACTGCTCTACCAGTCTGAGCTAAGGGCGGTCGACACCCGAAAATACCCTGCCGTCCGGACTTAAGGGTTGTTATTCGTGGAGGGTTCGCCGAACGGTCACACGACGCGGAGTGACACACCGACCGGCGTCTGACACGTCTGACCCGTTCTCCGCTGCTCTGATAGCGGATCGAAACGGTCTATCAACGGTGTCCGACCGAACAGAGATGTATCGCGTCATGCCGGTAGCTGACGGGCGTCAGACAGCGCGGGAAGATTAAAATACCAGCCTGTATAATACCTTCATCGAGCCCGATGAGTAAAATAACGTTCCGTGCTGACGATGACCTCATCGACCAACTCGAGGCGTTCGACGCCTCGAAGAGCGAGGTCATGCGCGAAGCGCTCCGGGAGTACCTCGGAGACGCGTCACCGTCAGCGTCGGAACCATCGTCGTCGGCGTCAGAGTCAGTGACCGACGCCGAGACAATCGACGAACTCATCGAAGAACGCGTCGACAGCATCATCGCCGACCGACTGCAGACGCAACGCCCACCTTCGCAGCCGCAGGATGTCAACGTAAACATCTCGTTAGACGGCGTAAGCGCAGGGGCAGCGGGCGCCGAAACCGAACGACGGCGCACCGCTGACCGAGGTGCAAGTACCGAGAGCGGGCGGTCCCACGACGAAAGTCAAACGTCTGATACGAGCGGGCGTAAGACAGAGCCGGAAACCCGGGACAGAACCGAGGTGGAAGAACGTAAGACGTGCGCTCAATGTGGTGAAAACCTGGGTTCTGACCACGTTTACTGCCCGAACTGCGGTGAGAAGGCATCCCGCCGGGTGTTCTGTGATTGCGGTGATGAGCTCCGATCGGACTGGGGATTCTGCCCGGGTTGTGGCAGACGAACGCCCGCAGCGGATGTACTTGATCAGACCTGAACTATCGTTTGCAGGCGTTACACGCCCTCAAACGCCGTAAACGGGAAAGTGTATGACACTGCCCGTAAGTTTTAATACATCAGGGTCAGTGGTTTATTCTGCGTAAGACGGTCGTCTTACACAGCGGCGAACGCGAGGGGATGCCGCCCTCGTACTGCGGTTTCGCTGTGTAAACACTCGTGCGGGGCGTAAACGGATCCCGTCCGGGCCGTCTTACCCAAGGGGAAACTACCAAACATGGAGCGTGTGACACTACGGATTCCGAAGCAGCAGATTGAAGAGGTCGAACAGATGGTCGAGACGGGCGAGTACCCCAATCGGAGCGAAGCGATTCGCTCGGCGGTTCGGGAAATGCTCGCCGAGGAAGGCTCCGAACAGGCCTCCGAAAAGAAGCGGTCCTGGGCCAAGGTGTAACGATGCAGGATATCGTTAACGAGGCCCTCGAACGCGACGAGCAAGAACAGAAGAAGATGTCCAACGAGGACGTCGACGGGTTCGGCGACCCGCGCATCGTCATCGTCGGCTGTGGTGGCGCCGGCAACAACACGGTTAACCGCCTGTACAACATCGGCGTCGAGGGCGCCGACACCGTGGCCATCAACACGGACAAACAGCACCTCAAGATGATCGAAGCCGACACGAAGATTCTGGTCGGCAAGTCCCTCACCAACGGCCTCGGGGCCGGCGGTGACCCGTCGATGGGCGAGCGCGCCACGGAGATGGCACAGGGAACGATCAAGGAAGTGCTGGGCGACGCTGACCTCGTGTTCGTCACCGCCGGCATGGGTGGCGGAACCGGGACCGGGGCCGCCCCCGTCGTCTCGAAGATCGCCAAGGAGCAGGGCGCAATCGTCGTCGGCATGGTGTCGACGCCGTTCAACGTCGAGCGGGCCCGCACGGTCAAGGCCGAGGAAGGGCTGGAGAAGCTCCGCAACGAGGCGGACTCCATCATCGTGCTGGACAACAACCGCCTGCTCGATTACGTCCCGAACCTCCCGATCGGCAAGGCGTTCTCCGTGATGGACCAGATCATCGCTGAGACTGTCAAAGGCATCTCGGAGACCATCACTCAGCCGAGCCTCATCAACCTCGACTACGCCGACATGACATCTATCATGAATCAGGGCGGCGTCGCGGTGATGCTGGTCGGCGAGACTCAGGACAAGAACAAGACCGAAGAGGTCGTCAAGGACGCGATGAACCACCCGCTGCTCGACGTGGACTACCGCGGCGCGAGCGGTGGCCTAGTCCACATCACTGGCGGTCCGGACCTCACGCTGAAGGAGGCCGAGGGCATCGCACAGAACATCACCGAGCGGCTCGAGGCCGACGCTAACGTCATCTGGGGCGCACGGATTCAGGAAGAGTACAAGGGCAAGGTGCGGGTCATGGCCATCATGACCGGCGTCCAGTCCGCGCAGGTGCTCGGCCCGACAACCCAGAAGCAGGCCAACAAGTCTCGCGAGGCGATTCAGGAAGTCGGCGACGACACGTCCTTCGACGCGTCCGACAACGTCGAAAGCTTCGACAGTCCCGCCCCGAACAGCGGGAGTCAGAACAGCGGCGGTCGCACCACCGGCTACAGCGAGACTGACGGTGGACAGGACCAGCGCGAAAAGAACAACGGACTCGACGTTATCCGGACGAACAAGTAACGTCGTTTCGTTTTCTGTTTTCGCTGTCAAACTCGATGTCAGACGGCACCAGTTTCAACGTCACCGTCGACCTGTGAGCCGCTGTCGTCGGTCAGGAACTTCCGTTCCCAGGCCCCGGCCGACTGGTCGATGTTATCGACGTATCGCAGCTTCCCGCTACTGTCACCGATGTAGACGAGTTCGTCAGCGCCGTCGTCGTCAACGTCCGCTGCGGCGACAGCGGACTGTTTCGCACTCGGTGCAGTGCCGCTGACGACATCGCTGCTTTCGATTTTGGTGTCGCTACTGGCGTCGACCATATGGATGTCGTTGCCGCCATCGACGACCGCGACACTGGTCTGGCCGTCGCTGTCGAAATCACCCAGCGTACCGGCCCCCATACCAGTGCTTGCACCGAGTGTCGGGCCGATCGGTGTCGGCGTTCCGCCCGGCGAGTCGTAGTACTGGAGCTGGGCGCTCGCGTCGGCGAAAATGAACTCGTCGTTGCTGTCTGCATCGATGTCACCGATACCGAGTATCGCCGTGCCGCCATCACCGGGGTCGGCGATACGCGTGGTCGACCCACCGGTAGTGGCACAGTAGACATCGTCGTCATCGCCGGCAAAAAAGACGCCCGTACAGCCATCCCAGGTTCCGCTGGCGAGGCGGGTCTTGTCCGTGTCGATGCCAGCACCGGTGGGAATGCTTGTAGTGACAGTTTCGACGCTGCCGTCGGTCGCAACGAGCTTGATCGCGCCGCCGCTCGTGGCGTACGGAATCTCGATAGTGCCGTCGCTGTCGATGTCCGTTGCCGGACCAAGCGCTGTCGGCTCGTTCGGCGTCGCAAGCGTCGTCATGTCTCCCGTGGTCCCGGCTATCTGTCTGACACCGCCGGGAGCCCCAGTAAACACCGTGCCGACCGGGAGGGTGTCCGCGGTAGTCGTCGGACTAAATGTCGAGAGCACGTACGACGACGGCGCGCCGTCGTGCTCGGCCCAGATGACACGGACGGAGTCCGATTGGGCTTGCACGACTACCGACTTCCCAGCCGTGAACGCTATGCCAGCGAGTGCGTCGGGGTCAGCCACGCCGCGCAGCGTGACCCGGTCGCCATCGATGGTGTCGCCGGATTCGTGGACGAGGCGATACTCGCCCGGCGTGTCTGTCTGCTCTAGCGCGAGTGTGGCCTGTGGCGCGGGGTCCTGCGGCTCGGTAAGGCCGAAGACGAACCCGGCCGAGACAGCGGCCAGCAGAAGGACAATACCCACCAATAGCACCGTTCCGACGACCGGCGAGACGGCGCGCTCCGGCAGCGAGTGAGACACGACCCGACACATCCTGCTTTCCCTAGTAAACTCGGTAAAAAAGGCCTTTGCCCGATATCGGGTGCTGTGTCCCGTTCAGACCGCTTCCAGCGCGTCCAGCAGATTGCACTTCCGACAGAGGTCCCGCGCCGTCGGTGCGCCGCAGTTCTCACACTCGCCGTAGTCGGTGTCGCCGTTCTCGCCGCCGTAGGTGTCAGCAGCTAACGCGGCGAGCTTCTCGTAGCCGGCCATAATCGAGTGGCGTGTGCCGGGGTGATTCTCTTCGAGACCGAGCATAAGCTCCTGTATCTCACCACGGTAAGCCTCCTCGGCGTGGGGGCATTCGGTGATGTGTGCCGGGAGGTCCTGGAAGCGAGCGTACAGCGCGACTTCCTTCTCTGGGATGTCACGGAGCGGCTTGGCCCGGGGAATGTGGTGGTCTTGCGCCTCGCGCGTCTGCTCGGTGGGCGCGTCGGCAGACGAGTCGAACGGCCCCAGTGACGCCTCAAAATGCTTGGCGATCTGGGAGATGTCGCCTTCAAGGAAGTTCATCAGCGCCGTCTCGGCCTCGTCGTCGAGGTTGTGACCGGTCAGAAGCTTATCGGCGTCGAGTTCCTCGGCGTACTTCGAGAGGAGGTCACGGCGGAACACACCACAGTAGGCGCAGGCGGCCATCCCTTCCGGGTCGTCCTCGACGACATCGTCCATCTGGACGCCGAACTCCTCGGCGTAGGAGACGGTGACGTGTTCGATGCCGAGCTCGTCGGTCAGTTCCTCGCAGGCCTCTAAGCTCGCGTCGCGGTACCCCTCGATGCCCTCGTGGATAGAAAGGGCGACCAGTTCGATGCGGGGGTCCTCGGCGAACGTGTCGTAGAGAATCTGCGTGAGAACGACGCTGTCTTTGCCGCCAGAAAGTCCGATGACCCACGTCTCGGGGTCCTCGACCGTGGCGTCGTCGGACACGAGGCCGTCCTCGCGGATGCGACGGCGAACCCGTTTCGTGACCGCTCGGCAGAGATGAGACTCACAGAGGTGAAGCCCGGAATAGGCCGCGTGTAACACCGCGTTCTCGCCGCATTTGTCGCACTCCATCGTAGCGAATAATCGTGGCCGCAATGGTGAGAGGGTTTCGTCTCGGGTCCGGCACGGCGGCTTACAGCGATTTCACTAGAGACGCCGTTCACAGCGCGTCAGGACCACGCTGTAACGCATCGAGGACCGTCTCGACGGTATGCTCGCGGCCGCTTGAGGAGAACAGTTCGTGGCCGCCGTCGTACAGTCGGATACGGTCGGCCGGCAAGCGCTCCCCGACGGCACGCGGGTCGACAATTGTGTCCGTCAGTGAGCAAAACGCCGCGGCGGTGTCCCGGGCCGGCGGTAGCGAACGCTGGGCCCGAAACACCGTCCGGAGGAAAGCGGGCGAAACCGACGACGGGGCGTCCGCAAGCTGCTGAGTCGTCGCCAGATCGCCGATAGCGTCGGCGTCCAGGGTATCGATAGGGATGAACGGTTTCGTCATCGGGAGCGATGCGATAGCGTCGAGTACCGGCCCCGGAACCGGAAAGTCACTGTCCCACCAGGGGCTCAAGTACACTCGATTGCCGATACCGTCGGCGTCGAGATGTGCCGCTGTCAGCCCGCCCGCGCTGTGTCCGAGCAGGTCGAACCTGCCGATGTCGGCGGCGTACTCCTGAACCGGACCGACCCACTCCCGCTGATAGTCGGTGATGTGTGTCGGCAGTTCGACGGCGTGAACGCGGTACGCCGTGGCAAGCTGGTCGATGAGCCACTGGACGTTCCGGTGTCGACACCGGTTCCCCCAGCCGAGGACGAACAGACAGTCTTGTGCAGCCCCCTCGTCGTACACGCGGATCTGCATACCCGACGTTCCTGCGGCCGGGACATAAGCCCGGGTGAACGCCCGACAGCCGCCCGTCGCGTTGTCGACGTGGATGCCCGTGCGTGCGCTCAGGGCTGCCACGACAGCCACGCGCCGTGTGGCTCGTAGTCGACGAGGTGGGTGGTCTCGATGCCATCGTCGGTCTGGCGTTTCCAGTCCAGTCCCACTGACTCGCCGCCCGACAGGTCCCGCCGACCGGTGAGCCAGTGCAGCGGCCGGTCGGCCATCAGGTCTTCGAGTAGCGTCGTCAGAACCTCGCTCAGTTCCTCCGGGACCTGATACAGCACGAGCGTGTTAACGACACAGACCGGGACGTCGGACGGAATCTCGTCGAGTACCGCCGGCAGGTCATCGAGCATATCGCCCTCGATAAGCGCAGGTGGGTCGTCCCGTGCGACCGTCAGCGCACCGTCTAGAACGGCGCGCCGCGCCTCGTGTTCGGGCCAGACGAGTGCGCGGAGCCAGTCCCTGTCGACCTCGTCGGTCACGTCGAGCGGATTGCGGTCGAGCCCGACCCGGGAGCGGATCTCGGGCGGGGTCTCCGGGAGCGGCGGATCGCCATGTCGGACGCTGCTCTCGATGGTAATCGGTGAATCACTGTTACCCACTACACGACTATCGTAGTCGTAGCGGTAGCGGTCGAACAGCAGGTTCAGGCCGGCGCTCGGCCCGAGCTCCACCAGCGCGAGCGGCCCGTCGGCAGCGCGGGCTACCTGTGCGATAGCCGGGTAGAGGACCGCACTGCGCCGCACTGCGTTCGTCTGCGTGCGCCGGGTCCGCAGGAGCGGCCGGATGTCGTCGGCATGGTCGAGACAGAACTCGCGGAAGGCTTGAAAACACTCGTCGTCGGGGTCGCGTGCCGGCTGGGTGATGCTCGGGTAGTACTCGGCCAGCCGATGATCCGAGTTCCGGGCAAGCAGATAGTGGACCGCGGCAAGCAGGAGGTGTGGAGCCTGGCGACCTTCGGGAACGGTCGCTGCGATGTCGAGGATATCGCTGTCCTCAGCCGCCTCACGGCAGAGATGGGCGTACAGCGGCGAGGAGTCGTCGGCCCATTCAGCCAAGTCCTGAAACTGTGCCTGAAGCGCTGACATATCGTCGTGGAGACAGCACAGTGGTATCAGTGTTCGGCTCCGGAGAGTCAGCGTTTAGGCCGCGCACGTAGTAGGGCAGGCAATGAGTCTGGACCGTCCGGAGGCAGTCGAGCGGGTCGAAGAAATCGTCGCCACGGTCGAGGACGAGACGATGCCGGTCCCGGTCCGGGAGGCGTGGGTGTACGGCGACGTGGCGCTCGGGCTGGACCCGGTCGAGCGGCTGGACGTGTACGTCACCAAGGACATTCTGTTCAAGGACGCGCCGGAGCGTGCCGAAGAGTTCCAGCGCAGCCACGGTGTCGACGGCGTCGGCAAGACCGTCCGGGCCGCGTGGGCCGACGAGCACCCCGAGTACATCCGCGCGAACGCCAACGGACACGCTGCCCCCGAGAAGTGTCTCGCCGCTCACCTCCTGAACGACGACGAACCGGTCCATCTGGAGGTGTGTAACGCCTCCTTCGAGGACAACGTTACCCAGCGGCTCAAGGGTGCAAAGATGCGAAACGACTACGAGCAGATTCTGGACCCCCGCGGAGCCTGTCTGTGGCTCGACGGCGAACGGTCGCCCGACGCGTTCCAGAAGCTCCGTGACAACGAGTTCGTCTTCCCGACGCTGACCCAGTCGCTGTCGATGCTCGGGATGGATGAGACGGAGGCCGGCGACGCCGCCGACGCGGTCAAAGAGTACCGGGCACAGCAGGAGGGGGCGACAGTTCGGGGCGACGTGGTGTAGGCAGTTACCGAACTGACTTTGACAAGCTGACTTACTGTAGCCAGAGCGCGTCGACCGTCGAGAACCGGTGTCCGCAGGCGGGACATTCGACGAGCCGCGAGCCGCGCTCGCCGTCGTCGACGGCAGCGAACCGACGGCTCCAAGTCACGTGGCGGCACTCCGGACAGCGACGGACGAGCGGTGGTATCATGGGAAGACGCGAATCGGCACGTTCGTTCGTAGCCGCTTGCCCCGCAAGGGTCTATCGGCGGGCGACATCGTTCCAGGCGGGGCATCGGGCGTGAACACAGCCCATGACAACTACAACGCGGTTTTGAGCGTACAGAAGGGATACATCCGCTCCGGTTGGAGCGCCTCGTATGGACCGAACGAGACGCGAGACACTGGGGCTGGTCGGCGGCCTCGCGGCGACCGTCCTCGGCGGCTGTTTAGCTCCTGAGGCTGGCGACGACGGCTCGGGCGGAAGCGACGGCGGCGCGACGACGCCGACACACCCGACGCCGCGAAACGGCACCGACCGGGGCACACCGACCGACACCGAGGGCGGAACGCCGACCCGGACGGCGAACGGACTCCCCGACGGTGTCGAGCGGGTCGACGCGCCGCCGCACGACATCGAGGAGCCCACATGTTCGGGAGAGAAGGAGAACGAGGACTACGACCCGCTGTACCTCTGTGCCAACATGCCGGCCGAGCCGTCGCTGGCGTTCGACCAGCGGCCGACGCGGGGAACGGTATTTCGCGACGAGGGGCTACAGTTCTCGCCCGCCGACGACAGCGGCGGAAACGGCGATCAGCTCTACGCGACGCTGCTGACCGGGCCCGACGATGTCGACCGACTCGACGACGACGGGGACGAGATTCACGCGTTCGTCTCCGAGACGGACTTCGAGCGCCGGGCCGTCTTCGTCGTCCAGACCGGCTGGGGATCGGGGTCGATACTGCCCCATCTGAAACGCATCGAGGCGACCGACACCGGAATCCACGCCTTCGGCTGTCACACCCGGCCCTGCGTCTACACCGCCGACTACACCGCCCGCACGACGGTGGCACGGTTCGAGCGACCGGACGCGCTCAACAGCGGCGTCGTCAGCCTGACCGTCGACCCGTCGACGCGGTACAACGTGGCGACGGGCGAGGGCGTGGTAACAATCGACCGGTAGGACACCCCGCCGTTCTATGAGACCGCGCCGAGTACCGCCGACCATGGGAGCCCTGACATCCCTCGCCATACGAACCCTCCACGTCCTCGCGATGGCGGCCCTCGTCGGCGGCACGACCGTGCTCTGGTACAGCTATCGGAGCGGCGCTATCGCGACACTCGCGCCCGCACGACAGTTTGAATGGCTATTCTGGGGAGAGGTCGGTGTACTGGTGTTCACCGGCGTCGGAAACCTCGGTGCGCTCGGACCGCCAGGTCCTGGAACCGGCTGGGGACGAACCCTGTTGGTAAAACTCGCAGTCGTCGTTGGCTTCCTCGGGGGATCGGTCGTCCGCACGCTGCTCCTCGTTCGAGCCAGTGACCGCGAGAACACGTTCGACGACCTCTCTCCTGCCCTTCGACGAACGCTCTCGCGGGTCTACGGCGCGACGGCGGCTGTCATGCTGGGCATCGTCGTCCTCGCGGAGGTCCTCGCACATGGCTGAGGACCAGCGTGCGGGGGAACACATGGCGGAAGGAGCAAGTGCGACTGAGCCAGCGCGCGACGCCACACAGATCTCCACGCAACCGGTGTCACTCGTGACGTGGACGCTCGCCACGTTCGACACTGCCCTGTTTGTCCTGCTCGGCGTCCTCGCCGCCCACGCGAGCGGCGGCCTCGCCGACCTGCTCGCCGGGCTGAACACACTCGTCGGCGTCGCCGTCTTCTGCTATCTCTGGGCGCTGTTCGTTCTGGCGGTCCGATGGATTCACCGCCGGGTGTCGCTCGACTCGGCCGGAGTTGGCACGCTCGCACTCCACGGTGCCGCTGCCGGGAGTGTCGCGGGCGTCGTGTTCCTGCTGGGACTGTTCGTGGTGGCGCTCGTTCCGACGCTCCAGAGCGGTGGGGTTCGCCTTCAGGCGGTGCTGTTGGTCCTGCTCATCGGAGCCGGTGTGGCCGCTGTCGTCGGTGGGGTTGTCGGTCTGCTCGCCAGCCTGCTGGACATCGCAGTCTACGGACTGGCGGGCCATCTGCTCCCCGAAGCCGGAAGCGAGTGGGTCACGGAACCTCGCCGACGGTAACAAAGAACGGCACCGTCTCGCGGCGCTCGTAGGCCTCGTCTTGCATCTGCTCGATCACGTCACGGCCCATCGACCGCCAGCGCTCCCGGAGCGCGTCGTACTCGGCAGGCGTCGTCTCGCCGTTGAGAATCGTCTCGCGGTCGTGAGCCAGTCCCGTTCCCGTTGCTTTCCGCCGGGCCGCCTGTATCGCCACGTCGTCGTAGGGCGGCTCGATGCGCTGCTCTTGGTCGTACTGCGTCGTCGAGACGACGGCTAGCTCCGCGTCGCGGAACACGTCGGCGGCGTCGCTCCCGAGAGTCACGTCCGTCCGCACACCATCGAGAAAGAGCCGGCGAGCGCGGCGGGCCAGCACAGGTTCGTCGTCGACGGTCGATTCGACGGTGACGGCGGCGTTGTTCGGCTCGATGGCGGCCACCCGGTCGGTGGCGACGCGGGCGAACTCCCGAACCGCGACCTCGGGGGCAGGGAGGTTGATGAGCAGCGCCTGGCACACCACCAGGTCGAAGCTGTCGTCGGCAAAGGGGAGCCGCGTCGCGTCCCCGCAGACAGTCGGGTCGCCGACGGCGGCCAGCAGGTCCGTATCGGCGTCGAGGCCGATGACCGTTCCGTCGGTCTCCTCCCGGAGGACGCGGGTCAGTTCACCGGTCCCACAGCCCACGTCGAGGACGCGCTCGCACTCGCCCAACTGCAAGCCCGAGAGCGCCTCGCGGGAGTCGGCCCACATCCCCCGGCGGGTGGTTTCGAGGTAGTCGGCGGAGAACCTGCGCACAGTTCCTCACAGTTGAGTCGCCCCCAAAAGTACCGCGGTCGAAGGGCCCTATTCGCTGCGGAGTTCCTTGACGCGCTCGATGTTCCAGGCGAAGCTCTTGCCGTCCTCGGTCGGCGTCTCAAGCACCAGCGGTACGTCGCGGATGGCGTCGTGGTTGACGAACGCGCGCATCCCGTCCTCGCCGATGTGGCCCTCACCGATGTGGGCGTGTTCGTCCTTGTTCGTCCCGCACTCGTGTTTCGAGTCGTTGAGGTGAACACAGGCGAGGTCCTCGCCGCCGACGACTTCGTCGAACTCCGCGAGCGTCTCGTCGACGGCTTCGGGCGTCGAGAGGTCGTAGCCTGCGGCGAACATGTGGGCCGTGTCGAGACAGAACTCGATGTCCTGGTCCGTGCGTTCGCGGACCGTTGCCAGGTGCTCGAACTGGCCGCCGAGTTTCGTCCCGCTGCCCGCGTCGGACTCGACCAGCACGGTAACACCCTCGGGGATGTCGAGATCGTCCAGCACGCTCGCGGCGTTGTCCAGCCCGCCGTCAACGCCCGCGCCAGTGTGGGCGCCGAGGTGGACGTTGACGTACTCGATGCCCAGCTTCGCGGCGGCGTCGACCTCCTTCTGCATGGAGTCCAGTGACTTCTCGCGGAGATCGTCTTTCGGTGTACAGAGGTTGACCAGATACGACGAGTGGATGACCCACGGGCCGACGCCGTGGTCGGCTGTGAGGTCGCGGAACTGCTCGGCCTCGTCGTCGTCGATGTTCGGGTCCTGCCAGACCTGCGGCGAGTGCGAGAAGATCTGCCCGCAGTTGCCGCTGTACTCGACCTGCTCTTCGACGGCGTTGTAGACGCCGCCGGCGATGGAGGTGTGTGCCCCGACTCGTACCATGCACACCGGTCGGTGATGGCCGACAAAAGAGGTTCCGGAGTCAGAGCCACTCGCGAGCGGGCGGAATCACACCAAGACTCGATGTGATGAGATAGACGCCGAAGCCGATGAGCACTACCGAGACGAGCACCGAGACCGGTGTCACAGATGTCAGCAGCGCGGACGCACCGGTGGCAATCAGCACGATTCCGATACCGACCAGCATGAGCGTCCCGAGCGCGCCGAGCACCGCGTCCTCGGCCGCGACACGGACAATCGCGTACAGTTCCTCCTCGGAAAGGGCTGCGACGCTGCCGTCGGTGGAGGTGTCGGCAGGGTCGTCATCAGCGGGGGACGAGACCATGCCATCGCTTGGCTGGGGTTCCACAAAACGGTGGCGTAGGTCTTTGTCAGAACTGTCCTCTAGTCTGTAGACCCATCATTCGAGACGTCACAGCCAATCGGCGGCTGTAGCTTATCAGAAGACAACTGAAAATCTCAAGTGGGCTTGATAGCCCAGTAATTGACTTATAGCGGGTATCCTAAATTAGCAATAGCCAAATGACTGAATCACAGGCCGAAGTAGATGAAACACGCGAGTTCGAGTTCGTCTTGCAGTTCGACGCAGGGGCCGATAGCCTGATGGACGTGTTCCGGCAGTACGAGAGTCTCTCCGCGTGGTCCTCTGCTATCTTCGTCGGAGACGACCACATGTGGCGACTGGACCACGCGAAAGGGACGCCCGAGGCACTGCGTGCGTTCGACGAGGTCTTTCTGGACGAAGACCGCTGTAACGAGTGTTTCGACGTCGCGAGCTGTGAGACAACGCGGACGTACCACATGCTGGACCACGGGGAGACGTCGCGGACAGTGTACACGCTCCGTCGTGAAATCAGCGGCTGTCAGTCGCTGCCGAGTTTCCTTCACCGGCACGTCCGCGAAGGGACTATTTTCGAATCCCGACGAACTGGCGACGAGTACCGCTGGCGCGTCCTCTATCCGGGACCGAACCCAATCGGCGAGGTGTACGACAAGATCGAATCGAGCCTCCGCGATGGCGTCACACTCTCAGTGTCCCACATTACCAGTGCCGGAAACTGGAAGGCGACCGAACGGGTCGCGGCGAACTTCTCTCCCCAACAGTGGCGGGTGCTGAAGGCCGCCGTGACCCACGGCTACTACGAGCGGCCGCGGGAAGTCTCAGTCAAGGACCTCGCATCGATACTGGACGAACCCCGGTCCACCGTGCAGTATCAGCTCCGGACTGCCGAGGACCGCATCGTCTCGCAGTTTATAGAGGAAACACTCTGAAGTCCGACATTTCAGGGTAGTACGCGGCTCGTTGCGGCCCGGCACGTCCGTCATCGCAGGATCGTGCCGCCAGCGTCAAGGCGACCGTCGAATCCACTCGTCTGCGTCGTACTTCTCTTCTGCATACTCGCGTGCGCGTGCGAGTTCGTCATCTGTCCACGAGCCCTCGGTCGCGTCGACCCACTCGGCCAATGTCGAGCGGAGCGTCTCGACGGCTTCACGGCGGTCGATCTCGGTGTACTCGTCTATCGCCCCGACGCGCTCTGTGAACCGCTCCGAGTCGGGGTCGGCAGTGAAACAGCCGCAGTGGCGGTCGGGACGCAGCGAGACGGATAGAGAGCCGTGCTGGATAACGGCGTCCTTCTGACGGTACTGCGCGTTCCCGCTGAGTTTGCGGCCGTCAGGGCCGACGATGTCGTGGGCCGGGTGAAGCTGTCGCAGGTAACAGGCCGGCTGGTGGACCGCCGACCGCTCGTCGTCAGCAAACGACGCGTCGACGCCCATGCGCTCGAACGCGTCCAGAACCGGCTCGCAGAACTGCTCGTAGCACGCCATCAGATCGCCCGGAACGGCCTCGGCCGGCGCGATGATACCGTAGGAAATGTCAGCCACGCTGTCGTGGTAGATCGCGCCGCCCCCGGTGGGCCGCCGCGTCACCCCGATGTCCTCGCGCTCGCAGAACGCCCAGTCGATCGTGTCCGGGTCCTGTCCGTAGCCCAGCGACAGCGTATCGGGCCAGGTGTACACTCGTACCGTTGCCGGCCCGCCGGCAGCGACGGTTTCGGCAGCGGCCGCTTCCAACGCCATCGTCATCGGTCCAGGTCGCCTTTCCTCGCCGATGACGCGCCACTCCAGGTCGGCCAGTGACATACCCGGGCTTCGTGACGCGATGCGATATGAATTGTGGGCTAGTAACGATTGAGAGAGGTAGTATGGTCGAAATTGGTTCAGAGAACCAGAAAGCCCCCTCGCGGACGACTCGCCTGACTCCGTGCGCTCCTCGCTTCGCTGCCGGTGCTACTGTCGCCAGACTCGTCCTCCGCTCGGCCCCTTTCAGTCCACCCACAGCCGGTTGGACAAAAAATACTGGGCAGGACTGAAAGGGGCGATCGGCTGAAGCTGTAGTTCCACAAAAACTGAAGCGACTGCTAGCCCTGAACGTTTCCGCACTCGGTACAGGTGAGTTGGAACCGGCCGCCAACGAGGTCAACGCTCTGGGTCGTCTCCGCGTCGCACTCTGGGCAGTGCGCTCTCGATTCCAGATCGTCCCAGTCGTGCGTGGCACCGGGGGCTCCGAAGGCCCAGCCGACGACGCGCTCGTCGCCGGAGTTGTACCCCTGCTGGAACTCGCCGGGTTCGAAGCGAATCAGTTCGCCGCCCGCAACGTCGACCTCCTCGCGGTCGAGGCCGACCTCGAAGGTAGTCTGTCCCTGTTCGATGTAGAACACTTCCTCTTGGTCGTGGTGGCGGTGGAGGTTCCCCGAGAAGGAGTCACCGGGTTCGAGTTCGAAGTAGTTCGCCGCGAAATGCTCGGTCCCGAGTTTTCGGGAGACGGGCTTGCGGATGTCATGTACCTCCATCGGATTCCGTTCAACCGGTACGTCGTCGATAGTTACTGTGTCCATGGTCTGTGTTGTCCTGAGTGGGCCACCGCTGGCCCCTATCGTGTGGCCGCAATCCAGCGCTAGATGACACTGTTCCGGAGTTTATAGTTTTTCGGGAGCACAGCCACTCGGGTGGGTCTCGGAGACGCCAGACTACTCCACTGAGACGGGACGCTGTTCGAGTATGGCAGCCATCACGTGGGCCTCGGCCTTCCGAAGGTGTTCGGCGGCAGTTCCGGGCGCACAGCCGAGCGCGTCGGCGACCTCATCGACGCTCCCCCCACGCGGGTCACTGTAGTACCCGCAGTCGACGGCGGCGGCGACAGCTTCGAACTGCCGGTCGGTGAGCGCCGCGCCGGTGTCGAGCCGCCGGCTGTCGTACTCCCCCACCTCCCGAACGTCGACGGAGACGCCGTCGGGCACCGTCTCGACCGCCTGCTGGACCGTCCCCCCGGGACCGACCAGCGTGAGTCCGACCGTGCCGTCGGCGCGGTAAGCGACCGGCGAAACGATGACCAGGCCGGCCCGCGTCAGTGCGTCGACGAGGTCGTGGCCGGTCGCTGACGGCGAATCCTGCACGTAGAGGTAGAACGTCTCGTCGGGGCACGTCGAGATTGCGTACTCCCGGACGGTGTCGGCCTGTTCCAGTGCCGCTCGGTAGGGCTCCGGCGGGAAGCCGTCGACGTGAAACAGCAGCGTCTGGAGGTCGGCACCGATGTCGTTGCCCCGGAGGAGATAGCTCGCCTCGTAGCCGTCGTGTTCGACGACGAACTGGTGCATCGGGTGGCGGACCTCGGGGGCCATCCACAGCGAGAGCGTGACGTACTTCATAGCTGACTGTTCCGGGAGGTATTTAAAATAACCTCGGGCATGAGGGGATAGTCCGAGGACGGCAGCCAGCGAACGCACGGCCACGGAGATGGCCCAAACAATCCACCGCACCGACGACGTCCATCCGCTTATCGAGCCGATTGCCGACCACGTCCTCTCTACCGAACGCCACGAGAATGCCCCGGCCGTTGTCATCCGTGCGGACGAGGTGCAGACCGTCCTCTCGACACTACGAACCGAAGCCGGGCTGGACCACTGTGCCTGTGTGACGGCCCAGGAGTACGCCGACCGATTCGAGACGATCTATCATCTGCGGCGCTACGCCGACCCGACACAGGAGCTCTCGGTCGTCGTTCCAACACCTAAGGAGTCCCCGACCAGCGAGTCCGCCGCGCCCGTGTATCCGACGGCGGCGTGGCACGAGCGGGAGGCGTACGACCTCGTCGGCATTGAGTACGAGGACCACCCAGACCTCCGACGCATTCTCCTGCCTGAAACCTGGCAGGGCCATCCACTGAGCTGGGACTACGACCAGAACCAGCCACAGATCGTCTCCTTCCGCGAGCACGAGCGACTGCTCGAAGACCGCCGCGAGGGGCCGGAGACGATGCACCTCAACATGGGGCCACACCACCCCTCGACGCACGGCGTCCTCCACCTGAACGCCCAACTCGACGGCGAGCAGGTGGCGGCCGTCGACCCCGACATCGGCTACATCCACCGCTGTGAGGAGCAGATGTGTCAGCAGGGCACCTACCGCCACCAGATCATGCCCTACCCGGACCGCTGGGATTGGGGCGGGGCCGGCTTGTTGAACGAGTGGGCCTACGCCCGGACGGCCGAGGATCTCGTCGATATCGAGGTGCCGGCGTACCCGCAGGTCATCCGGACAATGGGCGGCGAACTCTCACGCATCCTCTCGCACATGCTCGCGGTCGCGACCTACGCGCTGGACGTGGTCGGGGAGTTCACCGCCACTTTCCAGTGGGGGGTCCGGGATCGCGAACTCGTGCAGGACATCCTCGAAGACCTGACCGGCCAGCGGCTGATGTTTAATTACTTGCGGCTGGGCGGGGTCGCCTGGGACCTGCCCGAACCCCGCGAGGCGTTCTTCGAGAAGATCCGTGCGTTCCTCGACGACCTGCCCCACAAGCTCACAGAGTACCACGACATGCTCACCAGCAACGAGATCCTCCAGCTCCGGACAGTCGACACGGGCCATCTCTCGGCTGAAACCGCGAAAGCCTACGGCTGTACCGGCCCGGTCGCGCGGGCCTCCGGCGTCGACTACGACCTCCGCCGGGACGACCCCTACGGCTACTACGACGAACTCGACTGGTCGGTCGTCACCGAGCAGGGCGGCGACAACTTCTCGCGCCTGCTCGTGCGCCTGCGCGAAGTAGAAGAATCCGCGAAGATCATCGGCCAGTGCGTCGACCTGCTGGAGGACTGGCCCGAGGACGACCGCGAGATACAGGCGAACGTCCCCCGAACGCTCCGGCCCGACCCTGACACCGAAATCTACCGCGCCGTCGAGGCCGCGAAGGGCGAACTCGGTATCTACATCCGTTCTGACGGGACGGAAACGCCGGCCCGGTTCAAGATCCGCGGCCCCTCCTTCTCACACGTACAGGCGCTGTCCGAGATGGCTCGCGGTGAATACGTGCCAGATCTCGTGGCGACAATCGGCAGCCTGGACACCATCATGGGGGAGGTCGACCGGTAGGCCGGCACTCATCTGCGACGGGCATAGCCAGTGAGTTTTGTACGCCGGGCACGTACATCCGGTGATGACTGAACAAGCGACATTCGCGGGCGGTTGCTTCTGGTGTACGGAATCGGTGTTCAAGCAGATCGACGGCGTGACCGATGTGGTTTCGGGCTATGCCGGCGGTCACGTCGCCGACCCCAGCTACGAGGCGGTCTGCCGTGGAGAAACGGGCCACGCCGAGTGTATCCAGATTACGTACGACCCGGACGAGGTGAGCTACGAGGACCTGCTCGCGGTCCACTTCACGACGCATACCCCGACGACGAAAGACCGGGAAGGTAACGACGTTGGCACGCAGTATCGCTCGGCTGTGTTCTACCACAACGAGGCCCAGCGCGAAACCGTCGAAGCCCTCATCGAGGAGATAGAGCCGGGTTACGACAGCGACATCGTCACCGAAGTCGAGCCACTGGAGACGTTCTATCCCGCCGAGGAGTACCATCAAGACTACTTCGAGAAGAACCCGGACCAGAGTTACTGTCAGTTGACCATCCCGCCGAAAATCGAGAAGCTCAAAGAGAAACACGCGGAACTGCTGGCATGAGCTTCGAGTACACGGCGGAAGTCGAGGTCCGATACACGGACATCGACACGTACGGCCACGTCAACAACGCGACGTACGCGACCTACTTTGAAGAGGCTCGCATCGACTACCTGCACGACGTGGTCGACTGTGGCGAAGCGCTGCTCTCGGGCAGCGAGTCGGGCACCGGTATGGTAATCGCGAATCTCGAAATCGATTACATCCAGCCGGTCCAGATCAGTGACTCAGTCGCCGTTGCCGTCCGGGTTCCACGTCTTGGCGAGAAGAGTTTCCCCTTCGAGTACGAGGTCCGGACCGAGGATGGTGTGGCTGCGACCGGGGAAACGACCGTCGTTACATACGACCGTGACACGGAGTCCTCGCGCCCGATCCCCGAAGACTGGCGCGAGGCGATCACGCAGTTCGAAGGGCTGTAGCCACAACCGATGCCGTGAAACGCCCGTTTTGCCCCGCTCATCCTGACAGCCATCGGGCCGACCGGTGGTTTTATTTTTTATCGAGATGTTGTACTGAAAACATATGGAATACAGTACCGACCTCGGACGGCGCGTCCTCCTTGCCACCGCGGGCGTAGCACTGTTCCTCGTGGTCGGGTTCGTCCTGTCCCAGTTTCTTCCGACGCTCGTGTTTACCGTCTTTATGTACTATGCCAGCCGACCGATTTATCGGCGGCTCGGGTGGCTCCCGCTGCCCGAGTCGTTCATGGGTCGGGCCGTCCCCTACCAGAAGCAGATCCATGCAGCGGCCACGATTTTCTTCTTCCTGCTACCGTTCGTGCTTCTGGTCGGCTACACGATCGTGCTTATTGTTCCCGAGTTACAGTCGTTCTTCGGCGAAGGTGGCCTGGGCGCAGCGTACTTGTCGCAGTTCCAAGACCTCCAGGGCGGTGGTTCGCTGCCGGGGCCGCTCGCCGACCTCGGGTTCTCAGACGTACTGGCAATGGGGCCGGATGAGGTGATCGACCTGTTGCGAAACGCGACAGTCCAATCGTGGCTGGGACGCGTCTCCGATACGCTCATCGGCTCCCTGAGTATGCTGACGGCGCTGCTGCTGCGTGTGTTCATCATGTTCGCCGGAACGTACTACCTGCTTACCGACGGACCACGGCTCGTCGGCTGGTTTCTTGACACCTTCGACGGGTCGGGTGTCCTTCGCAACTACGCGGCGGCGGTCGATGAGGAACTATCCTCGATTCTCTTCGGGAACATCTTGAACGCACTGGTGACGGGCGTTATCGGAATTTTCGTGTTCTCACTGTACAATCTGGTCGCGCCCGGCTCAGTGCAGATCCCGTTTGCCCCACTCGTCGGCGCGCTCACCGGCATCGGTAGCCTCATTCCAGTGGTCGGGATGAAGATCGTCTACCTGCCCGTGGCTGCACTGCTTGCGGTCTCCGCGGTCATCACGGGACAGACGGCAGCCCTGGCCTGGGTTGTCCTCTTCCTCGTAGTCACGCTTGTCGTCGTCGACACCATCCCGGATTTCCTGATTCGACCGTACGTCAGCGGTGATCTGACCCACATCGGCCTGCTAATGTTCGCGTACATCCTCGGCCCCATCGCGTTTGGCTTCTACGGCATCTTCCTGGGTCCGATCCTGCTGGTGCTCGCCGCTCAGTTCTTCCGGATTATCGTCCCCTACATCATCACGGGTTCGGTCGAAACGACACAGACCTCGCTCTCCGACTACGACTCCGCGGAGTCGTAACTGGCTACCCGTTCCCGAGTCGGCCTCTGGCGGTCCCCAAGTCGAGACAGCGACTGTCTACCGACGAGTCGATTCGGTTGAGCCACCGCAACTCCATCACCGAGAGTCGGTAGTGACACGTCGATGGCTCGATCTGCTGCCAGTAGATGTACCGGACATCGGGAACTGGTTCGGCCTCGTCATATGCTTCCGGGAGATCGTGAGTTTCGAGATCCGACATCGGTTCCGGACCCGGTGTCTCGACAGGTGTGAAGATAACGCCGACACTACCGAGGAAGGCGACGTTCACGACGAGGACCAGTGCAAGAGCGCCGCCGAGATACGTCGTCTGATGCCGGTCGCGAAGCACCGTCGCGATCACCCCGACACCGATTGCGACGAACGCAAGGCCCGGAATGAGGTCAGTGTATCCACCAGTCTCGAAATCGACGAACAGTATCAGAAACGCGAACCACGCTGCGCCGACCGGAATCCACCAGTCGGTGCGTCCGACAACGCCATCATGGCCGGTGAAACAGCATCGAACAGTGTGAACGAGACCAAGTCCACCGAGCAAGACGAACGGTGACGCCCATTTGAAGTGGACGACACCGGCGACAACCCGAGTGAGCAACGACGCGTGTTCTTCCGTTTGTAATGGGACGAGAACGACCTGAACGACCATCTCTGCGGCTGAGTGCCAGAGTAGGAACACTGGCAGCAACATGACGACGGTGAACCCGAGGCCGCCGGCAACGACACGCTCAAGCGCCCGCGTGTCGCGCTGCTGAATCGCTAAGCCGACTACAATCAGCGGGAAGATGGCGCCAGCCTGCCAGTATCCCACGCTGGCTGCCGCAGCGACACCGCTCAGTGCCGGGTAGCCACGCGTGTACAGATATATCGCCAGTAACCCACAGAGAACGAGAAGATATTTCGCTTTGAACCCATACGCCGGACGGACAGCAAACCCCGGCAACAGGAACATCGAGAGGCCAGCCAGCGGCGCAACGATATCATCGCCGGTGACGTCGTAGACGAGTATCACAACGAGTCCGACAATGGCACACACCGCACCGCACATCAGCACCACGCTGAAGAGGTGGAGGCGGTACATATCGCCGCCGGATAGCAATGCAAGTACCCCGGTCGTCTCGTAGGACAGCGGAAGCTTCGGTTCCCAGGCGTCGACGTACAACCGACCGCCGTGTGTCAGATACCAGCCAAGATGCTCAAAGATCCCAGCGTCGGATGCCATGGGTGGTCGAGGAGAACTGAGTGTGATTGTCAGGAAAAAGTACAACTGTGTGCCGACGGCGAACAACACTGGAAACGCGAGTCGTCTATCGTGGGGATGGAGGGCAAGCGAGCGAAGCAGATCTCTGAGCTGGTCTTTGTTTCGTCTGCTCACACCGGGTGTTTGTGTTCAGGTGACCAAAAGTAGAGACTAATTTAGAACATATGAAGTAGCTGAAGGCATTCACTGTTCGCATTACATATACAGCTACCGAGGTTAGGATTGTATTTGCAGTCTAATGCGTTACTCGCGGTGCCTTCCAGACACGGGTCATATAACGGGGACTGCAACCGTTCGGAGCCCGCATTCACGGAGTACTCAGTCGTGGTTTGAGCTACAGAAACGGTAGTACAGCAGTGATATCTGACCGATAATACTACTATGAGAACATGTACTCATGTGGGTTAAAGTATTCCCTACTCGGCAGGATATTGTCTCAGACACTGTTGCGATCGCGAAAACCGAAATCGAGTCCGTATCAGAGTGTAGTTAGATACCTAATACTGGAACTGATCTGTCCTGCACAAGGACGCCTGTGCCTTCTTACGAGCGGACTGCCTTTGCTCCGACTCAACACGGCGACGCTGAACTGTGTTTGAAACGGTGCTCGGTACAGCGGCGTATAAGATCGACACCCCACAGAACAACTCCGCTTGCCAACAAACGTACTGATCGGCACACCGACAGTCCGGTTGCAAGCCGAACAGCAACGAGGCGGAGACGGGATTTAGTATAGCGATCACTAATTTATCAATGCCATTCGCCGAACGCGTCGGCCTTTTACCAGTTGGCCCAGTAGAGGACCCTAATGGTCCAGAACGTGGCTTCAGTGATGGCGGAGCTGGAACCCGAGGACTTCCATCTGCTCTCTGGCGTCGAACAGGGGATGCGGTTCTCGGAGTACGTCGCCCGCGAGAAGTTGACCGAGTTCTCCCGGCTGACGACGGAAGACGTCGACTACCGACTCGACCGGTGTGCGGACCGGGGGCTGGTCGAGCGCAAGACCATCCAGTACGAGGGGTTCAAACTCACGTTTGAGGGGTACGATACGCTTGCGCTGCATACCTTTGCTGAGCGCGACACTATCGAAGGAGTTGGTTCGCCGCTGGGTGTCGGCAAGGAAAGCGACGTGTACGAGGCTCAGTCGTACAAACCGGTAGCGCTGAAATACCACCGCGAAGGGTACACCAATTTCCGCGAGGTGATGAAAGAGCGGGAATATACGGCCGACCGCGACCACGTCTCCTGGCTCTACACTGCCCGAAAGGCCGCCGAACGGGAGTACGATGCCCTCGAAACCCTGTATCCGGACGTGGCAGTTCCACAGCCCATCGATACGAACCGCCATGCGATTGTCATGGAGAAGATAGACGGCGTCGAACTCTCCCGAACGAAACTCGAACCGGAACAGGTACTGCCGATTCTGGATCTCGTACTCGAGGAGATGCAGACGGCCTATCGCGAGGGGTACGTTCACGCGGACATGAGCGAGTACAACGTCTTCGTCACGAACGAGGGCGTCGTCGTCTTCGACTGGCCCCAGGCCGTCCCGACCGACCACGAAAACGCCCGGGAACTGCTAACTCGCGATGTCGAGAACATCGTGAGTTACTTCGAGCGAAAATACCCACAGGAGATCAGCGACGTGGACAGAGACGCGGTCGCCGAGCGGCTGGCGACCGACGCGTTCGATTCTATTACCGAGTTTACCGAATAGCGACGTTTTGGCCGCTAATTATCATCTTCTAGCTGCTCATCGGCGCGTCGGAGCTGTGCAGACCGCTGACTTGATAAATCATATAATGCGATATCAAATCAGTCAGGCCGTACTAGCCGGGTCGATACGAAACAGCGATGACAAGTCACTTCTCGGTAGTGAGACCGAGTGCCTCGTGTCGGGCTCGATACGCCAGACAGCCGGACAACTGCGCTGGTGTACCGACTTCGTCGATTGAGTTAGGTCGTCCTAAAAATCGTAGGCGTTTTATATTATTAGGCAAGCCTAAATAATATGGCAGGCGACGGTACTGAGTGCGGGGCACAAACGGGGGTGGTCCACGCAAGGATCGATGGCGGACCGTTCCGTCTTGTCGAGAGCGCTGTCGACACCGGGGTGGAGCCGACGGTCACTGCGGGCTTTGTTCCCAAGCCCCGACGACGAGCGGTTACCCGTGCTCTACCGACACTATCGGGGGGCGTCTGCCTGATGAGTGGCGACAGCGATAGCGGGATATCGGGGGGACTGGACGATGGATAAACGCCCGCAACGGTCGCGCGCTCGACTGTGGGCTTGGGCCTACGCGGTGGTCTTCGGGACCGATGAGCGGTCGACGGGGGAATCGACGGCCGGTACGCCCGCAGCAAGCGGCGGGGACGGGACGGATTCAGCGGAGCGATGAGAACGGCACCGGAGTATCTGCTGGCGATCTACATCGCACAGCACCGGGACGACCCGCCAGTCGCGCCGGGAGAGTTGGGGGAGATGCTCGATCGGTCACCAGCGGCGGTGACGGAGATGTGCCAGCGGCTCGCCGAAGACGGTCTCGTCTCGTACGAGCCCTACGATGGAGTGACGCTGACCGAATCAGGACGCGAGGAAGCCACAGAGTTACACGAGACGTACGTGACCGTCTCGTGGTTCTTCCGAGGCGTGCTAGATCTCGACGACCACGAGACGGAAGCGATGGAACTGGCCGGTCTGGTCAGTCCGATGGTCGCGGAGCGACTGGCCGCCACACTACCCTGTGACGCCGAGACAGAACGGAGACAGGACGCCGCAGAGGCAGGTTCGGCGGCGTCAGATAGAGACAGCAACTGAGCGACTACTCCACCTCAAAGATCGGCGACATGAACGAGATGGAGAGTACGAGGATTACGGCCAGCCGTTCTAAGCGGCCGTTCGAACCCGAATCGCGACTGTAGACATCGGCCCCACGTTTGATCGGGGCTTCGTTGGATTGTCCCGGAGAGCGTCCGGCATCGAGCCGAGTTCGAAGGATCGATCCCACGTGTCGTTCCCTATAGACACGGTCTCGAACAACAGGCGGTCGCAGGGTGACGTATCGCCGGTCTGAGGCCGGCCACCGGTGTCGTTCTGCTGGCGGTGAAGCTCGGCCGCGGGGTCTGTATCGGCTCTGTATAGTGTACTCCCTGACTGTCGCGCTCCGAAGGTGTTGCCTGACTCCGAACGCCGTCATGCTATAAGTGTGTGGGAAGGCAACATAACTCATAACTTTCGAGGTCAACGCGAATGCCTTATGACGCAGCTGCGGACACGAGTACAGTGACGCGACGGCGTGTCCTCAAGACCGCGGGCGCGTCAACAGTAGTGGCGCTCGCCGGTTGTAGCGCCGGCAGTGACGGAGGCGGGGACGGCGAAAGCCAGGGTGGCCAGAGCCTCGACCCGGTCCGGGAGCGGGCTGAGGTCACCGTCGACGAGATTCAGGAAGGCGGGACACTCAGGTTCGGCCTCGGTGCGGGTATCGATTCCTTCGACCCGTCATACAGCACCAGCGCGCCAGCCGGCAACGTCCACGGGCTCATCTACGAGAGTCTCATCACACAGGACGCCGCGGGGACTGTGTACCCGTGGCTCGCGAAGACGTGGGAACGGATGGACGTCCAGGAAGTCGAGGACGGGGCCTACGAGCCGTACATGGTGTCGGCGGAGACAGACGACGAGGGGAACCTCGTTGCCGACGACCAGATCATCATCAGGAACCCGGATGCTGGCGAGGTGCTGACAGTCAACGAAGCGCCCGACGCCGTCGAGGACGGCACCTATGGGATACAGTACCGGGCCGAACTCCACAAGGGCGTCACCTTCCATAACGGCGAGGAGATGACCGCAGAGCACGTCGCTCGCTCGTATGAAGTGCTGGAGAACTCCTCGATCTCGGCCCAGACCTTCGACTCCTTCCTCTACGCAGAGGCCGTCGACGACTACACCGTCGATATCTACGGGCAGGAGCCAGACGCCGAGGCCGACAGCCAGCTCGCGACGACAGTGTACCCAATGGAGCACATCGAGGAGTACCCGAATACGGGAGCGGACCCGCGCAACGACCTGACGCCTCTCGGGACTGGTCCCTTCGAGTTCGAGTCCTACGAGGCCGAACAGCGCGCAGAGTTGAGTACGTTCGACGACTACTGGCTGGACGACCTCGGCCTCGACGCGTTGGAGTGGTGGGACGGCCCGGACGGGTTCCCGACGAGCCCGGTCGTCGACGAGGTTACGGTCTCGATCGTCACCGACGACGCGACCCGTGCAGCCGCACTCAACAACAACGAGATAGACCTCACCTACGGACTCACGAGCGACACCTACGGCGAGTACCGAAGTGCGGAGGACTACCGACTCAGTGTAACCAACGCCGGGGCATACAATTTCCTCCAGTACCCCGTCACCCAGTCGCCGTGGGACGACGAACGCATCCGCCGGGGCGTCAATCAGCTGATTCCGCGGGCTCAGATCGCGGAGAACATCTACAACGGGTACCGGAACCCGGCGTACACGCCGCTGCCTGAACTGGCCGCCGACGAGGGATCAGCCAACTACAAGGCGCTGGTCGAGGAACTTCGCCCACAGACGGAGCAGGACACCGAGTCCGCGACCGAACTGCTGGCGGAGGCCGTCGACGACCTTGGCGTCGAGACACCCATCGAGGCGACAATCGAGACCAACACCTCCGACGACCGGGTGCGCGAGGCCGAACTCATCGCGCAGGTGATGAGCAACACGGAGTTTTTCGACATCGGCGTCGAGACCTTCGAGTTCACGACGTTCGTCCAGCGCATCCTCGGTCCGGAGTACCACCAGCAAGGCCACATCGTCCTCATCGGCCTCTCCGGGACGTTCAACCCCGGGAGCTTCTACGACGCCGTCAACTCCATCGACAACTTCGGCCAGTGCTGTAACTTCCAGCGGGTCGATACCCCGGAGCTTGACGAGATCGCGACGGAAGCGCGGTTCTCAGTCGAGGCCGTCGAGGACCCCGCGTTCCGTGGGGAGCAGTACGACCAGGTGTGGCGAGGACTCATCGAGCAGGCCCCGAACAGCTACACTGTCTTCGGGACGAACGTCTCCTCGCTGTCGACCGACTACGTCGGGCACAACACGTACACGTTCTCGGGCGGGATTCTTCCCTACGGGCTGCACGACCCGACAGACCAGCAGGTCGCGTATCTGGACCGGGAGTGACTCAGTACGATGAGCCTCAGACGATTCATCGCGGTTCGCGTGGCCGCGACGGTGCCGATACTGTTCGGCGTCTCGGTGCTTACCTTCGCGCTGGTCCACCTGACGCCGGGGGACCCCATCGACCAGATGGTCGCCCTGAATCCGCAGATTTCGGCGGCTGAGGAGGCAGCGATACGCGCCAGATACGGCCTCGACGGGCCGGTCTGGCAGCAGTACCTCACGTGGATGGGCAACGTCCTGCAGGGCGATCTCGGGACGGTCATCATCGTCGACCAGCCGGTCCTGCCCTACATCATGGCCCGGCTTCCCGAAACCATCGCACTGGGGCTGTTCGGCTGGGCCATCGCGTTGCTGATCGCCATCCCGACCGGCATCTACGCCGCGGTGAACAAGGACACGCTGGGCGACGACCTCTCGCGGGTGTTCGCACTGTCGGGCATCTCCCTGCCGAACTTCTGGCTCGGCCTGATGCTCATCCTCGTGTTCGCGCTCTGGCTGGACCTGTGGCCGGTGCTGGCTCCGGACAAACCGCTACTCTCGACCGAGATGCTGTGGTATCTCGTCCTGCCGGGCGTCACCATCGGGACGGCGTCGTCGGCGACGCTGATGCGCGTGATGCGCTCGTCGATGGCCGAGGAAATGAACAAGGAGTACGTCACGGCGGCGCGGGCAAAGGGACTTCCCGAGCGGACGGTCGTATTGAAACACGTCTTGCGGAACTCGCTCATCTCGGTGACCACCATCGCCGCGTTCCTGACCGCGAGCATCTTCGCCGGTGCCGTCGTCGTCGAGCAGGTGTTCGCCTGGCCCGGCTTGGGCCGGGCCTTCGTCGGCGCGATCATCGGCCGCGAGGTCGACCTCATCATGGCTATCACGCTGTTTACCGGCGTGACCATCATCCTCGCGAACCTGCTTGCAGACATTATGTACGCTGTGCTGGACCCACGAATCCGCTATGACTGACCCATGAGTACGGACAGAGGACGCATCCGGATAACGGGGTTCGACGCCGACCGCGTCGAGTCCCGCGAACCGCTATCCGACTGGACAGAGACGAGAGACACGGAGACAGAGGGACGCTGGACACGCGCCTGGCGGGAGTTCCGCCGGAACCGCAGCGCGATGCTCGGGCTGTACATCGTCATCGCGATGTCGCTGCTGGCGCTGTTTGCCCGTCCAATCACGATTGCCGGCGTCACCGTCCAGCCGATCTCGCTCGCACCGTACGACCCGGGCGCGATACTGTACGCGCAGGGGCTGGACGTGAGCGCCTACGAGGCCCCGTCGCTGGCCCACCCGTTCGGGACCGATGGCTCCGCGCGGGACGTGTTCTCCCGCGTGCTGTACGGCGGCCGGTTCAGCCTCTCTATCGGCTTCATCGTCGTCCTCGTCACCGCCGCGATCGGGCTGGTGTACGGCGCGGTCGCCGGCTACTACGGCGGCCGGGTCGACGAGGTGATGATGCGGCTCCTCGACCTCATCTTCGCGTTCCCCGGCCTCCTGCTGGCGCTGATTATCGTCGCCGTGCTCGGCAAGGGGTACTGGGAGCTGGTACTCGCGTTCACGGCCATCGGCTGGGCCGGCTACGCCCGACTGATACGCGGCGAGATTCTGAAGGTCAAGGAAAACGAGTACGTGCTGGCGGCGAAGGCACTGGGGGCGCGGGACCGACGTGTCATCTTCAGGCACGTCGTGCCCAACGCCATCGCGCCACTGATCGTCCAGGCCTCCCTCTCTATCGGTACCGTCGTCATCGGCGTAGCGGCGCTCGGCTTCCTCGGGTTGGGCCTCCCGCCTAGCTCTGCCGAATGGGGCACGATGCTGGACCAGACTCGCCAGACAATCGTCCAGGGGCCGGGCGGGTCGATTCCCTGGTGGGTCACCGTCTTCCCCGGCGGCGCGATCTTCCTGTTCGTGATGTCGATGAACCTCATCGGCGACGGCATCAACGACGCGCTGGACGCACAGGAGGGCGAGGACGTGGCCCGCGGGGGCGAGGTCTGATGGCGCTGCTTGAAGTCGAGGACCTCACGGTGAAGTTCTACACCGAGGAGGGCGTCGTCACCGCCGTCGATGACCTCTCCTTTCGCATCAAGCGCGGTGAGAAGTTCGGCGTCGTCGGCGAGAGCGGCGCGGGCAAGAGCGTCACCGCGCTGTCGGTGATGCGACTCATCGAGGAGCCTGGCCGTATCGAGAGCGGGACTGTCCGCTTCGACGGCGAAGACCTCATGGAGATGTCCGAATCCGAGGTCCGTGATGTCCGGGGCAACGACATTGCGATGATATTCCAGGACGCACAGACCGCGCTCAACCCCGTCTACACGGTGGGCGAGCAGATCGCCGAAGCGATCCGCCACCACCTCGACTACGGCGACGCGGCCGCCCGCGACCGGGCAATCCGGCTGCTCGACGACGTGGGCATCCCCGAGCCAGAGGCCCGCTACGACGACTACCCCCACGAGTTCTCCGGCGGCATGCAACAGCGGGTCGTCATCGCGATGGCGCTGTCCTGTGACCCCGACCTGCTCATCGCCGATGAGCCGACGACGGCGCTCGACGTGACCATCGAGGCGAAGATCCTGGACCGCCTCGAACGCCTCGCCGAGGAGTACGACACGGCGATTCAGCTCATCACCCACGACCTCGGCGTCATCGCGGAGATGTGCGACCGGGTGATGGTGATGTACGCCGGCCGTGCCGTCGAGAAGGCGACCGTCGAGGAAATGTACTACGACCCGAAACACCCCTACACCGTCGGGCTGATGAGCGCCATCCCCCGCATCGGCGACCGGCAGGACCGGCTCCAGACGATTCCGGGGACGATGCCCGACCTCGTGGAGGTACCCTCCGGCTGTAGCTTCCACCCTCGGTGCCCCTTCGCCGAGGAGGAGTGTACGCGCAAGCAGCCGCCACTCGTCGACCCCGAAACCGGCGAGGGCGTTGGGCTGTCCGACCGGGCAGCGGCCTGTTTAGCCTACACGGGCGACCTCGACAACGAACTGGACTACGAGGTCGAAGTGCGAGGTCGAGCGGAGCAACCCGACGACGGCCAGCCTGACCCCCGAGTCCGGCGACCGGACTCGGAACCGGTCCGGACGGACTCCGATCCCGTCGGCCTCGACACCGACTTGCTGGACCAGAACGACGACGGGGAGGACGATGCGGGAGGGCTGAGCGATGGCTAAGACAGCAGACGGCCCGATTCTGGAGGTCGAAAATCTCACGAAGTACTACGAGTCCGGCGGGGGCCTCGTCGACACCCTGCTGGGCCGGAGTCAGGAAGTGAAGGCGCTGGACGGCGTCGACTTGGAGCTATACCCCGGGGAGACCCTCGGTATCGTCGGGGAGTCTGGCTGTGGCAAGACCACGCTCGCCCGGAGCCTCCTGCGACTCATCGAGCCCACGGCCGGGACGGTCCGCTACGAGGGCGAGGACCTGACGGCGGCCTCCGACGACCGCCTGCGGGCGCTCCGGAAGGACATCCAGTACATCTTTCAGGACCCCTTCGCCAGCCTCAATCCGCGGCTGACGGTCGGTGACATCGTCGGCGAGCCGCTGGATATCCACGACATCGCCGAGGGCGAGGCCCGGGCCGATCGCGTTAGCGACCTGCTGGAAACCGTGGGACTCAATCAGCGGCACGCCCACCGCTACCCCCACGAGTTCTCCGGCGGCCAGCGCCAGCGCATCGGCATCGCCCGCGCACTTGCCGTCGATCCCGAGGTTATCGTCTGTGACGAACCCGTCTCGGCGCTGGACGTGAGCGTGCAGGCCCAGATTCTGAACCTGCTTGCGGACCTGCAGTCGGAGTTCGGCCTCTCCTATATCGTCATCGCCCACGACCTCAGCGTCGTCGAACACATTGCTGACCGCGTGGGCGTCCTGTATCTTGGGGAGTTCGCCGAGGTCGGTCCGACCGAGGATGTGTTCCAGCCGCCGTATCACCCCTACGCCGAGGCGCTGCTGTCCGCCATTCCGGAGCCGGACCCCGGCTGGGAGGGCGACCGTATTTTCCTCTCCGGCGACGTTCCATCGCCGCTGAATCCCCCGTCGGGCTGTCGGTTCCACACCCGCTGTCCGAAGGTTATCCAGCCCAAGGGGACAGACATGGCACAGTCCGAGTGGCGGTCGCTGATGGACCTGAAACAACGGCTCCGCAAGGCCGACTCGCTGGAAGCGGTAACCGCAGTGCGGGAAGGTGTCGAGGACGAAGACCTGCGTCAACTCTCGCGGTCCGCTCTCGAAGCCCGGGTTCGGGACGAATTTGGCCTCCCGGAGACGGTCGGCGACCGGGAGGCCGAGGAAGTGTTCGGGACGGCCCTCGACCACCTGTACGACGGGGCTTTCGAGGCCGCGCGGACGGCGCTGAACGACGCCTTCGAATCCCCCTGCGAGCGAACCGATCCCGAGCTGTTCGATGTCGGTGACGACCATCGCATCGCCTGCCTGCTGTACGACGACGCGTATCCGGAGACGCCAACGCGGAGGAGCTAGTCCCGGACACATCACCGGTACGGCGACCCGACCCGGACCGCCCGCTACGTGAACTCGACACCGGTGACCTCGAAGCGTGCCCCGCCGTCGGCGCTCTCCGTCACGCCGACCGACCAGCCGTGAGCCTCGGCAATACGGTCGACGATTGCCAGCCCGAACCCGGTGCCGTCGTCGTCGGTCGAGTATCCCGCTTCGAACAGTGTCTCGCGCTCGGTTTCCGAAACACCGGGGCCGTCGTCGGCGACGTAGAAGCCGTCCTCGGTGGCACCGATAGTGATCGTTACACCCCTGGTGTTGGCTGTGTCCTCCGGCCTCGTCTGGCTGCTCGTAGCGCCGTGGTCCACATCCGTCCGTCCCTGTGAACGTGACTCCGCCGACCCATGCTCTACAGCGCTGTCGACCGCCGACTGACTGCGCGTGGAGCCGTGTTCCACACTGTTCCGGAACAGGTTCTCAAGCAGTTGTAGCAGGCGCGGCCGGTCGGCGGTAATCGTCACGTCCCGCTCGTCGGTGTCGGCGAAGACGAGATTCCCGTCCTCGGCGTCCTGAGAGATCATCTTCCAGGCATCCGTGACCGCGTCACGGAACGAGACTGGCTCGGTCTCCTGAATGTCTCGTCCCTGGCGAGCCAGGAGCAATACGTCGTCGATGATTCGCTCCATCCGATCGAGTGCACTCTCGATCCCCTCTAGATGACTCTCATCATCGGTTGTCCGGGCGAGTTTCAGTCGTCCCTGTGCGACGCTCAGTGGACTGCGAAGGTCGTGACTGACGACGCTGGCAAACTCGGCGAGTCGGTCACGCTCGCGCTGGAGTTCCTGCTCTTGCTCGCGGATGTCGGTAATGTCGCTGGCGACGCCGAACACGGCGACCGGTGTATCCGGGTCGGACCGTTCACCCGTGTCGTATATCGGGACTTTCGTCGAGAGGTACTGTTGTGCTCTGCCATTGATAACGACACGCTCCTCGACCTCCAGCGGTTGCCCGGTTTGCAGGACAGCACGGTCGTTTGCCCACGTCGCTTCAGCTGTCTCTTCGGGGAACAACTCGAAGTCCGTACGGCCGACGATTTCCGCATCAGTGAGTCCGGTCATCTCCCGATAGCCATGGTTAACGAAGAGGTACTCCCCTTCGTCGTCTTTCATGAACATCGGGGTCGTGGTGTTTTCCAGAATCGCTTCGAGTCGGCGCTCTGTTATCCGCAGGTCACGCTCACGCTCCTTTCGCTCGGTGATATCGTGGTGGACGCCGACCATCAGTGTACTGTCGTCATCCTCGATGGGTTGTCCCCGAACGGAGACCCACCGCACGTCGCCATCCGCGTCAATCACCCGGAACTCCCCGTTGTAGATGTCGTCCGTTTCGACGGCCTGTTTTAATTGTTCGCAGACTTCGGCCCGGTCCTCTGGGTGAATCAGGTCGAGCACGGCCGACAGCGTGCCGTCGAACTCTCCCGGTTTGAAGCCCATGAGGCGTTCGGGCGTGTCACCCAACTCGACCTCGTCTGTCTCGTAGTTCCATTCCCAGACACCCGTTTCACTGGCCTCTAGCGCCAGCTGGAGGTGGCGTTCGGTTTCCTCCAAGTCCTGTTTCCGGTCGCGCTTATCGGTGATGTCGGTCAGCGTACAGACCACGCTTTCGACAGCCCCGTCATCGTCGAACAGCGGCACACCGTTCACCGAGAGTACCTTCTCCGTGCCGTCCGGCCAGTGAACCGTGTGCCGAGCGTCGGAGAGGGGCTGGCCGCTTTCAAGAACCTGCCGAAACGGGAGCTCCGCGTCCGGTATCGGGTTCCCATCGAGGTCCCGAATCTCCCATTCCGGATCGTTGTAGGCCCGGTCTTTCACCGCCGACTGCGACAGACCGAGAACGTCGACGGCGCGCTGATTGGCGAACACGAACTGGCCGTCGCGGTCGAGTTGCACGACACACGACGGGACAGTCTTGAGGATCTGTTCGAGTCGGTGTCGCCGGCGCTTGGCCTCGGTCGCCGACTGTCTCGCCTCCACCGCATTCTGAACCCGATTAGCCAGTAGTGTGTACTGGTCTGTCCCACCTTCCTTCTGCAGGTAATCGGTGACACCGGCCGAGATAGCGTCGCTCGCGACTTCCTCGCTCCCCTTCCCAGTGAATAGGATGAGCGGGAGGTCGGGGTACTCCTCGCGGACGGCTTCGAGGAACTCAATGCCGTCGCGTCCGGGCATATCGTAGTCCGACACGATGCAGTCAAACGTTGACGCTTCGAGCCGCTCCAGCGCGTCTTCCGCACTCGACGCCGTCTCAACCTGAAGTCGATCGTTCTCGCGTTCAAGGAACGCGGCGGCTGTCTCGGCGAAATCCGGCTCGTCGTCGACGTGCAACAACCGGACCGTGTCACTTGTCGATAGCATCGGAGCAGAGAGCTTGCTGCTGTCTCAGTGGTCAGGCCACTTATCATGTTTGGCTGTGTATAACATACGTGGTGTGTGAAAGGTACAGATAGACGTGAGTTTTCCGTCGATTCTCTCAATCATAATGCTTAGCGTGCAGACGTGGCCGACCACGACAGCACAGTCATGCGGGGCCGAATAACACTTTTGCGTGCGCCGGTCCACCCTCTGACAATGCGTCGCATCTACGACTCGGGGGCGCTCCATCGCGACGACGATGAGCCAGGGGCGCCCACCGAGCGTGGAGCGCGGCCACAGGCCGCACGCAGTATCGACGGTGGGGTCTGGAGCGACCGTCTAGTGCCGACGTGGCTCCGCTATCGCGCGGTGTCGGTCGATATCGAGGTGCCACAGACTGAGTATCCGGCGGGAACCGAGGTACCGTTCGTCGTGACGATGCGGAACGCGCTTCCGGTGCCGATAACGCTCCCGACGGACTCGCCGCGGCCGTGGACGTGGTACGTCGATGGAGTGGCCGAGGCGTCCCACGTCGACAGCGTACCCGGTGATGACGGCAGTCTCCGGTTCGACCGCGGCGAGCGAAAGCAGTTCAGACGGCGGTGGGACCGGATGTTCCGGGTCAGCGACGACGAGTGGGAACCCGCGCCGGCCGGGGAGTACACTATCGGAGCGGGGCTAAGTGTGGCCGACGCTGCCGAGCGTGGCCTGTACAGCGAGACGACGGTCAGCATTAGCGATCAGTGAAGCCGCGACCAATGGCAGTCCGAGCAGCCCGGCTCAGGTCCCGCTTGGGGGTGCGGGCGTCGGAGTCGGGCTGGAGGTCGGTTCCGGTGGTGTTTCGGTCGAAGTATCACCGCCGGTTCCGAATCCGGCATCCGGGGTCGCGCCACCGCCCGGATCGGGTGCCTCGCCGTCGAGCAGGAACGAAAGCAGGTTCCCGATGAACACCTCGTTGTCGGCGTCGTATATCTCAGAACTGCTAATGAACGTCGAATCAGTGACAAACACCATGTTGTCGTTGCGAACGACTGTCGCGTACGTACCGGTGCGGCGCGTCTCCAGCGTCCGGGTACCTTCGGCGGCGGTGAACTTCGTCTCGGCGTCACCGTTCATCACCGCGTAGCCGGCGGTGTCGAACGTAATCGTCTCGACACCGTCGGTCAGTACACCGTCGTCGCTCGGGGATGCGTAGATGGCCTTGAAGTTGTTGTCGTTGGCTTCGTCGTCGACGTTGTACAGCTGTTCGGCACCCATCCGGACGCCGTAGCGCTCGGTGGCGTTGTTGGCCCCGAACGACACCGTCGTCGTCGACTGGGTGAAGCCGGTCGAGAGGCGGGTCTGTGTTGGCTCAGCCAGAACGACGACACGCCCGCCGTCGTCCGTGTACTCTTGGAGCGCGTCGCGTTCCGCCTGTGAGTAGCTGTCGAGCGGCTGGACGATGAGTACACCGTCGTACCGGCCGAGCGAATCGGCAAAGGAGGCGGTGCCGGACGTGCCGTACTCGACAGTATGGCCCGCCTCGAACACCGCCTCAGTGATTGGTTCGAGTTCGGATTCGGACACCTGATTGCCGTGGCTCGTATCGACCAGTATTCGCTTGTCACTTCCCTCAGAGTCGACCGAGATCTCCCCTTCTTCGGGGTCGACAGGGGCATTGACAGCGTCGGGCTGGTACTGTGACGGCGACTGGCCGTCGATGGACTGGCCATCGGGTGGCCCCGATGACCCCGGACTGGCGACTGCGAGAAGGAACGTGCCACCCAGTATCACCACGAGAACGACGATAAACACGGCCAGCGGCTTGACGATACGGCCCTCAGTCATTGCGGATCACCGTTGCATTGTTGTCCTCAGCAGGAATTCCCCAGACGGCGTAGTACTTCACCGGCTCCCGGAACGTCGTCTCGCTGTCGTCGGGGTGAACGAGATAGGTCACGTTGTTCGCGCCCTGAACGGTCTCGGCGCCGGCAGGGACGATGATGACGTTGAAATTGGCACCGCCACTGCCCTGATAGGTCACGTCGTACTGGTCGCCTTCGATGTCGTCTGAGAGTGCGGCGGCCCGTTCGATGGCCAGTTCAGTGTCGCCGATCCGGTCGGCGAAACCGTTCTGGGTTGCCTGTGCGCCGAGGTACGTGCCGCCGTTGGCGACTTCCTCGCGGGAGAGCGTCAGTTGCTCGCCCCGGTGGCGCATGACCGTGCCGACAAATGACCGCTGGAGCACTTCGATGTCCTCGCGGAGGCTGTCTTTGCTTATCTGGGCCTTATCCGGTCCCGAACGGACGAACGTCTCGCCCTGCCTTTCGACCTGCTCGATGAGACTCAGCGGGGCCTGAACGATGACGCCGATGCTGCCGACGTTCGAACTCGGCTTGACGACGATCTCGTCAGATGGTGTGATGCCGTAATACCCACCCGAGGCGGCCGTGCCCTCGACATAGGCGACGACGGGCATCTCACTGGCGGTCCGGTTCACGGCGAGGTAGAACTCCTCGCTCGAGTCGACCGGCCCGCCGGGGCTGTCGATCCGGAGGACGACTGCCTCGATTGATTCGTTGGTTCGTGCTTCGCGGAGGTCCTGTTTGACGGCGTTGACGTTAGCGTCGGTTGTGCCGCCGCGAAGGGTGATGACGGCGACGTTCGGGTTATCGTCGCCACCGCTTGGCACGCCGTTCCAGATGACCGGCGCGAATATCGCGGCGATGACGAGGGCGAGCGTGACCGCAATCACGTACGACGCCGTCATCGCCGAGAACAGTTGTTCTCTCCCAAACATCTATACATCCCGTTCGGACTGAGGAAGTAATAAACCCCGGCCGGCACACCCCCTTGCAGCCCGGCACACAGACTGACTGAGACGGCAGCGACCAACGGTTATTGGTCTTCGTGGCGTGGAGCCGGTATGGAGACCCGAGCGCTGGGCGACACTGGACAGGAAAGCACGGTGCTAACGTTCGGCTCGATCGCACTCAACTGGCTCGAACAGGAGGGCGCGAACCAGTTGATCGAACTCGTGTTGGACCACGGGGTCAATCACTTCGATGTGGCGCCGACCTACGGCGACGCGGAGCTAAAGCTGGGGCCGAAGCTCCGGCAATACCGCGACGACATCTTCCTGGGCTGTAAGACCCAGGAACGCGAGTACGAAGGGGCTGCGCGGAAAATCGACCGGTCGCTGGACCGCCTCGGTATCGACACTATCGACCTCTACCAGATCCACGGCCTGGAGTACGAGGACGAACTGGACACGATCACCGCCGACGGCGGCGCACTGGACGCGATACGCGAGGCGAAGGCGGCGGGGAAAATCGACCACATCGGGCTGACGAGCCACGGCAACCCCAAACTGATTCTGGACGCCATCGACCGCATCGACGACCTAGAGACGGTGATGTTCCCGCTGAACCCCGTCGTCGCCGGCAAGGACGGCGACGAGTACGACTACGAGGCCGTACTGGAACGCTGTGACGCGGAGGGTATCGGCACGCTGGGGATCAAGGCGTTCGCGAAGGGGTCGTGGCCGTCGACCGACGAACTCCCGGAGGCCGACCGCCCGTACGCGAACTGGTACGAGCCGGTCGACACGCCGGAGGCCATCCGCGAACGGTTCGACTTCGCCGCCGCTCAGGGCCTCGACACCGTCGTCAGCCCCGGCGACCCGAAGCTCGTGGCGATGGTGCTCGACGCCGCCAGTCGCTCCGAAGGAATGGATGAGGCCCGTCAGCGTACGGTCATCGAGGAAGCGCGCCACGACGATAGCCCGGTGCCTGAGCAACTGCACCACTGAACGTGGCCGTGGACGTTCCAGAGACGGTGACAACGGCACTCGCCGACCAGCAAGTCGAGGGGCGGGTCTGTCTTGAGGCCGGAGCCGGTGTCGGGAACACGACGGCCGGACTGCTGGCTGCGGGCGCGAAGCGGGTGTATGCGGTGACGAACGACGCTGACCACGCCGCGACGGTCCGGGACCGCGTCGACGACAAGAACGCCGACCGGGTGGCCGTGATCGAGGCCGACCTCCGGGCGACGCCGCTTGCGACCGACAGCGTCGATCTCGTCACCGCCCACGGACTGTGTAACGTCTTGCCACCGACTGAACTTGACGCCATCGCGGCCGAGCTGACGCGGATCGCAAAGCCCGACAGCCGCCTCGTCGTCGACGACTACGCGGTGCCGCCCGCGGATGCAGCTGTCAACCGACTGTTCGCGCTGGAGAACGCCGCCGCACGAGTGGTTGACGGCCGGCCAGCGCTAACGTTCTACCCGCCTGCCGTGCTGGCCGCCGTCTTCGCCGACCACCACTGGACTGTCGAGCGACGGAAGGCACTATTGGACCCGGTTCCCTGGACCGAGGCACATCTGGATGCCCACGCAGAAGTGGTGCGGGCGTACGCCGCCGCGCTTCCGGATTCGCTCGGAGAGCCACTGACTGCGATGGCTGACGATTTGGTCGCAGCTATCGGCTCCGAGCGAACCGGGACAATGTACAGTCTCGCGTTCCGGCTGGCAGATATGTGAGTCGTGTGGGTGTTTCTCGAGGCGAGTCCGAATAGCACACGTACCCAGACAAATAGATACAGAGGTTCCCAACAGCCGAACGGCTAAGGACGCCCCGGCCCACGTGCCGGTATGTCACTCGACAGATTAGCAACGTTCGATGCCGAACCGGCAGCAGGCGAAGTTATCGACGGAGAACTGGCAGTGACCGACGACGTGCTGGTGAAGGCGTTCGCGCTGGGGCCGGATGCGACAATCGACCCCCACGAGCACGACGGCGCGACAAACGTGTTCCACGTGGTCCAGGGCGAAGTGACGGTCCAGCAGGACGACACCGAGGAAACTATCGCCGCGCCGGGCGTCGTCCTGAACGAGCGCGGGCAGGCCCACGGCGCGCACAACCACACCGACGAGGTAGCTGTTTTGACTGCGAGCCTCTGCCCGCTACCGGGACAGTAGGCGTGTGACAGTCAGCGGAGCAGTACCGGGTAACTGTTTCCGCACTATGTTTATTGGTATCGCACAGCACTGACCTGATATGGCAGAACCACTGCCGACGAACGGACTCCGCAAGACAGTCGACAGCGGCGGTGTCGCGCTGGGCGTCCTCGATAACACCTACAGTCCGACGCTGGTCGAGTTCTACGGCGACCTCGGCGTTGATTTCATCTGGCTCGATTTCGAGCACGGCGGGCCTGATCCGTGGGACGCGGCGACCGTCGAGGACCTCCTGCGGGCGGCCGACGGCACGGGAACGGAGCTACTGGTTCGGTTGCCGGATACGTCGCCAACGCTGGTGCGGAAGGCGCTGGACCTGGGGGTCAAGAACGTCTTCCTCCCGCGGGTCGAAACCGCCGAGGAAGTCCGGGCGGCCGTCAAGTCGGGGCGGTTCCGATACGACGGCGAGCCGGGCGACCGGGGGCTGGCCGCGCCCCGGGCGCGCCGCTGGGGCCTGGGTGAGAACTACATCGAGGCCGCGGACGAGGAGACGCTGATCGGAACCACGATCGAGACGAAGGAGGCGGTCGAGAACATCGACGCGATTCTGGACGTGCCCGAACTGGGCTTCGTGTTCATCGGGCCGTTCGACCTCTCGGTGTCGCTGGGTCACCCCGGCGAAATCGATCACCCGGAGGTACAGGACGCCGTAGAGATAGTCCGATCGGCGGCGGTCGAGGCGGATATCACCGTCGGCGGCCTCGGCTTCGGGATGGAGGACGTGAACGAGAAGGCAGAGTCGGGGTATCAGATACTACACGTCGGAAGTACCACCGGTGCGATACAGAGCGCCGTGCGTGGGTGGCTTGAGGGATTCGAGGGACAGCGGAGCTAAGCGGAAACGCAGCGCGCCGCGGTTAGGCGCTCGCGCCGGATTCGGCGCCGCTCGTCGCGTCGACGGCGCTGTCGTCGAGTTCCGCCTCGGCTTCCAGCAGTTCGCGGTAGCGCTCGCGAATCGTCACGGTGCTGATGTCCGTGGCTTCGCTGACGGTTTCCTGCGTCATCTCCTCGCCGAGCAGCAGGCCGGCGGCGTAGATGGCCGCGGCGGCGAGGCCGACAGGGCTCTTGCCGCTGTGGACGTTCGCTTCCTTCCCCGCTTCGATGAGGGCGCGGGCCTGGCGTTCGAGGGCGTCGTCGGCGCCGAGTTCAGAGATGAACTTGCTGAGGTATGTCGCGGGGTCCGGCGGGCCGACCTGCAGGGAGAGTTCGCGGTTGAGATAGCGGTACGCGCGGGTGAACTCCATCTCGTCGACACGGCTGACGACGGCCATGTCGTCGAGCGTCTGTGGGAGGTTCGCCTGCCTGATGGCGGCGTACAGCGCGGCGGTCGCCATTCCTTCAATGGAGCGGCCGGGCAGCATCCCCTCGTCGAGGGCACGGCGGTAGATGACGCTGGCCGTCTCGCGGGCGCTCTCGGGGACGCCGAGGGCGCTTCCCATCCGGTCGATCTCGCCAAGCGCCTGCTTGAGGTTGCGCTCGGCGTGGTCGCGGGTTCGGAACCGTTCGTCCCAGGTGCGCAGGCGCTGCATCTTCTCGCGCTGGCGCGTCGACAGGGAGTTTCCGTAGGCGTCCTTGTTCTGCCACCCGATGTTCGTCGAGAGGCCCTTGTCGTGTTTCATCTCGGTCGTCGGCGCGCCGACGCGGCGCTTGTTGTCGCGCTCCTGGCTGTCGAAGGCGCGCCACTCCGGCCCGTGGTCGATCTCGTCCTCGTCGACGACGAGGCCGCAGGATTCACAGACCGTCTCGCCGCGACTGTCGTCGGTGACGAGGCTCCCGCCACAGTCCGGGCAGGCGTGGCCGGTACTCGCCTCGGACTCGGCCTGTTCGTCCGCACTTTCATCGCGTTCGTCGGGGGAATAGATGCTGCGTGTCGTCATAGTGTGCCTCTGCGAGCGCGTGGGAACGCCCGCGGTCGTACCCAATTGTAGGGGTGCATCCCCCATGACGACTCGTTTGGCACATGCCGAACTTCGGAGAAGTAGTGACGATATGTCATGTCTGGCATACCACGACGCATGCCTCCCCGCTGCTGTTACCCCGTTCTGAACTGCGACGCGGCAGTATGCAGGTAGTGCAAGCCGGTCAGGTGATGGTGCCAGAGACAATACCGCCGGTTACACGCCTGAGCGGCCGATACGGAGGCGTCCGCCCTCGGCGACGTCCTCGTCGGCCTGAACCGGCCCCATCGACCGCGTGACGAACGACCGGACGATCCATGCTTCAGCCCGCTGGAGGCGGTACTGGAGCGTCGACCGCGACACGTCAAGTGTCTCTGCGAGTTCGGTGAGCGAGGTGTCCCGAGGCGTCCGGTAGTAGCCGTGTTCGACGGCGGCCTCGACAGCGGCCTGTTGCTCGGGCGGGAGTTCCGCCAGCGTCACGGCCTCGTCGACCCAGTACGAAGGCGAGCTAAGCTGCCGGAATTCGACGGTGAGTCCCTCACGAAGCTCGGATTCCATCTCCTCGAACAGCCCGTCGACGCCGGCGTCGCTGCACAGGAGCAGTCGCCACTCACACCGGCTCCCGCGGCGTTCGGTCTCGACGAGGACGCCGCGGCCGACGTGGTCGATGGCCAGCCGCGGAATCGAGTGGCAGTCGCCGGCTTCCGACCGGTAGCTGTACACCGTCCGAGCGCCAGGGTCCGAGCCGATGACCTCGTACGTCCAGTCGGTCTTGCAGTTGCGGGTCCCGATGCACTCAGTACACTGGACTGGGTCATCGTACACGTCGTCTAGTTGTTCGAGGGCAGTTTCCGGACCGGCGACGCGTTCGAGCCGCCACATCCCGTCTCGTGTGACGTTGCACGCAATAGTCCGGGAGTGTGTCTCCGGATAGTCGATGAACACGTCCATGACGGGGTCGACGTTCCGCTCGTAGTCGATAGTGAAGATGAACTCTCGCATGTACACCCCATTGCGTGTCGAGTGGCTTATACGCACTGTCTCGTTCGGCGTATGCCAAACAAGCCGTCATTATCGAAGCACGTTTTCAAAGGAGTATGTCGTGTCCTGTCTCTCCATCTACTGGCGACTCGTCCGGCGGAGCGGTCACTGGCGACACACCGGACGACTCGCCGTCACGTATTCGCGGATATGAACTACCGACGCACAACTGGCGACACACCGTCGTCTACGGGGTGGTGTTCTGGGCGGTCGTGGCCGCCGCATGGCTCGCCGTCCCGACCGGTCACCCGTTCCAGTTAGGCGTCACGCTGTCCGGACTGTTCGCGGCCCCGCTGTTGCCGGTCGCGCTCTGGTGTGATTACCGCCAGGCCAGACGATTCGGGACTTGTGACCCCGGGCTTCGCGCGTACCTCTCGAATCTCGTTCGGGATATCAAGACGGCGGGGAGTGGCCAGAGCGCACTCGGCGACCAGCGTCGTGAATTCCTCAGATGTTGAGTCGAGATAACGCCACTCGCCGGCAGCCGTTTCGACGGTGTTAGCGGGCAAACCCGGCCGTATATTTACAGCCAGTCCGTCTCTGGATCGATCCGGTTCGGCGGCGTCTCGCCGGCCAGCACGGCCCTGACGTTCGCGGCGACGGCGGCGTTCAGGTCGTCGCGGGCTTCTTCCGAGTACCACGCCGCGTGGGGCGTGACAATACAGTTGTCGAGGCCGACCAGCGTGTGGTCAGCCGTCGGCGGTTCCTCGATCAGCACGTCGAGACCGGCGGCCCCAATCGTTCCGTCGTCCAGTGCCGTCCGGAGCGCCGCTTCGTCGACGAGGCCGCCGCGGCCGGTGTTGACGAGAATTGCCTGCTCACGCATCGCCGCGAGCGCGTCGGCGTCTATCATCGCTTCCGTCTCCTCGGTCAGCGGCGCGTGGAGGGAGACGTAGTCAGCCCGCTCGTATAGCGTCTCAAGCGTGACTTTCTCGACATCGGCTTCGCCCATCTCCTCGGCGTCGACGTAGGGATCGTACGCGATCACGTCCAGATCAAAGCCCCGCAGCTGGTCGCGCACTCGCCGTGCGATGGGGCCGAAGGAGACGAGACCCAGCGTCTGGTCGCGGACGCGATGTACCGGGCGGGTCCGCTCCCAGCCCCAGCCACCGTCGCGAACGTCGCGGTCGTAGGCCGTGAGCGTCCGAATACAGTCGAGCAGTAGCGTCACCGTGTGGGTAGCGACCTCGTCGGTACAGTACTCGGGGACGTTCGTGACAGTCACGCCGTTGTCTGCCGCCGCGGACACGTCGATGTTGTCGATACCGACGCCCGCTCGCGCAACGATCTTGAGCTCGTCCAGTGCGTCGAGTACCGCGGCAGTGACCGGGGTGTTCACGTCCACGACGAGTCCCGCTGCACTGGCGGCGGCATCCCGGAGCGCGTCCTCGTCGTCTGTCTCCGCGACAACGACATCAGCGTCGAGTTCCGCCCGCAGTCGGTCGACATCTATCATCGGGTCATCGCTTGCGACCACACGTTCCATGTGCGGAGTCATGGACTAGGACGCTAAAACGGGTCGAAGTCGTTCCCATCGAATAGGAATTCGAGGTGCATGATAGATTGAATACAACGAATGAACCCGTTGCTCGTTCGAGACAGGCGGTCCGAGCGCTGTGATTTAAGCCACTCGACCGCCAACCCAGCGGTATGCAAATCGAGCTGCGGTTTTTCGCCAACTTCCGGGAAGCCGTCGGGCAAAAAACGGTTCACCGCGAGTACGAAAGCGACCTGCAGGCGGGTGATGTGCTCCGACAGCTCTCCGAGGAGTTCACCGAGATGGACCTGTTCGAGGATGGCGACCTGCGGGAGTACCTGACGATTCTCCGGAACGGGACGGATATCACGCATCTCGACGGGCTAGAAACCGCGCTAGAAGACGGAGACGAGCTCAGCGTGTTCCCGCCAGTCGCCGGGGGATAGCGTCCTTCCAGAGTCGATTGCCGAATCAGCAACAGAAGATGAACGGAAACATCAGCCCAACGCGGTCGCCGGCTTCCAGTTCCGTGTCCAGTCCATCGAGGTGTTCGTTGAACTCGCCGTTGACCGCCACTCGCGCGTAGCATCTGGTCTGCTCGCCTTCGGGGTTTTTCGCCCAGTCGCCCGGCAGGTCCGCCATCTCCGGGGCCCAGCCCTCGGTGGTGGCGTCGGCTTCGGTTTCCGCGATGAGCATATCGCTCACGTCGTATTCCCGGAAGAACGCATCGAGAAAGTCACGTAGCGTGTTCCCTTCGAACGTGTATGACAGCGACGGTTCGCCGACGACCCGACGAACGTGGCCGGTACACCTGACCTCGACAGTGGTCAGGTCTCGGTCCGACGCCTGCCGTTCCAGTGTCTCACTACTCATATGTGTGCTACACCCCGCTCTTACAAATCAATAAACACGAACATGTTCGCCCATCGCTGGGGTTTATTTGCGCCGAACTCTGTGTGGCGATATGAACAATATCGAACTAGGGATTCCGTCCGGGATTGTCGAGTCGCTGCCGCCGGACAGCGAGGATACGAAACGCGACATGGAACAGGCTGTCGGCGGCTGGGAACGGGAACTCAACGCCGCGCTCGACTCTGCGGAGCCGGCCAGCGCCGTCGTCGACCACATCGAGCAGTTCGAGAACCGATGGGAGGCCTACGACGAGTACGTCGTCGAACTCCGGGCCTGGGGCCAGTCACCCATCTACGCGATGGCCTGGCGCGACCTCCACGCCGCCGTCATCGCTCAGATTTACGACCACGAGGACTTAGACGAGCGCATCAACCGCGAGCGCAACGCCCGCATCGTCGACGACGGTATCCGGCCGGGATAAGCCGTAGCCGTCCGGAAGCGGTGGCATCCGTTCGGGAGAGCGCGGGTGTGGCAGAACGGCGCAGTGCCGCCGATAGGTTTAGACGACCACACCCGTAACGACCACACGATGGAGCGTGAACGGAGTTTTCGCGGCATCTCAGTTCGAGCCGCTATCGGGTATCTGGAGAACCTCGGCGGCGAGCAACGCGGCGAAGCGACCGTCGAAGGCGACGGCTGGGCAGCGACACTGTCAGAGGAGAAAGTCGCCATCGGCCCGAGCCTGCAACTCAACGAGGTGACGATCGAGTTCGACGGCGACCCCGAGACGCTGGAGCCGCTCATCGAGAAGTTCGCACAGAAAGCGATGCGAGCGGGCGGCTGACCGGGACGCGATGGCTGATTCATCGTACCCAATCGAGGGACAGATCGTCCTGCTGGCCGGCACGCGTGCGAGCATTCCACTCGACCAGCTCCCGGAGCTACTCGAACGGACCCAGACGTATCTCCAAGCGAACCGGGAGACCTACGACAGGGAGTACGAACGCATTAGCGGTCCCAGAGAGGCCGATTACGTCTGCGCCGAGGCGGGCCACTGGGACAGTATCGGCACAGAACTCGGACTGAGCGATCGCGAACAGGACGCGGTGCGGCGGGCCCACGCCGCCCAGTTCGAGCGCGACGGGCGGCGGCTCGACAGAAGTGAGGAGTTCGAGACGACGCTGGAAATCAGGGACGTGCTGGCAGTCAGCTCCGACCCGTAAGGACGTACTGGCAGTCAGCTTCGCACCGTAATCGTCTCCAGCACACGCTGGGAGAACGCCGTCTCCGAGAGGTCGCCGTTTTCGAGGTCGTCGATCCACTCGCTGTCGACCGACCACTCGCCGAGTTCGGTGTCTTCGAGGTCCGTCACCGTCGCCTCGATGTCGACCCCCGACCAGTCGTCAGCGTGGAGGTCCCGGAAGACGTTGATGACACGGCCGATCTCCCGGTGAGGAATAACGGCCGCCTCGTCGGCCGAAATCGATTCGTAGGTGAGCCGGTACGTATCGCCCTCGTCAGCGAAGTCGGTGACGTAAACGCCGTGGCTGGTCAGTCGGGACTCTACCTGGAATTCGAAGTCGTCGATATCTTCCTTGCGCATTAGAGAAGTGAAATGTGTTCGGCGGCCGGGGCTATCTCAGTCGTCGCTCGGTGCCGCTGCGCCGCCGGAGCTGACGCCGGTTCCGGGGCCGATGTCGATTCCCAGATCGTCGAGTTTCTCGTCGGGAACGACGCCGTTCTCCCAGTCACGCACCTCGTAGTACTCGTCTTTCATCTTCGAGAGCTCCGCGAGCTCGCCCTCGGAACCGCCCTGGGCCGGCATCGCGTGCTCGTCGCCTTCGACGAACCGGTTTGGCAGGTCGTCGTCGGAGCCGTCGAAGCCGGCGAGGTTGTTGTAGTACCGTTCGAGGTTGTAGATTCGTTCGCCAGCCTCCATCAGTTCCTCCTCGCTCACGTCCAGCCCGGTCATGCCGTTGTACTGCAGGACGTACTCCTCGATGCCCTCTGCGAAGGCGTTGAACTTGCAGATGTCGAAGGAGTCGCTGATAGCGTGCAGGTCCTGGAAGGTGGCACACAGCTCGCCTTTACCCTCCCACTCTCGCGGATCGACCTTCTCCGGGATACCGAGAATTTCTGCTGCTGGCGTGTAGCCGCGCAGGTGACATGCCCCGCGGTTCGAGGTCGCATAGCCGATTGCCATCCCCTTCATACAGCGCGGGTCGTAGGCGGCCATGGTCTGGCCCTTGACCGCGAGGGAGTTGGTGTGGGCGTCGAACTCCTCGGCGAGGTGGTCCGGCCCTTCGGCGAGGTGGTCCGCGAGTTCGGTCTCACGGTGGGCGATCATCTCGATCATGTCGATCATCGTCTCGGCGTCGCCCCAGTCCAGACCGTCGCCGAGTTCGTCGAGTTTGCCTTCCTCGGTCATCTCCATCGCCATCGCCATGGTGTTGCCAACGTCGATGGTGTCGACGCCGACGTCGTTACACCGTTCGAGCATCACGGCGATCTTGTCGCGTTCGACGTGGCCGGAGTTCGGTCCGAGCGCCCACGCGGACTCGTACTCGTAGGATTCGGTGCGGACGTTCATCTCCTCGCCCTTGTGCATCGCCTGCACCTCGACTTCCTTCTTGCAGGCGACCGGACAGGAGTGACAGGTCGGCTCGTCGACCAGGATGTTCTCCCGGACGTTCTCGCCCGAGACGTTCTCCGAGTCGATGATGCGCTCGCCGTCGCCCTCGGCGTCCGAGTACGACCGCGTCGAGGAGTACCTCGCGTTCTTGGTCGGAAGGCCGTCCATCTCCTCGGTAAGGTTCATCAGGACGTTGGTCCCGTACATCGAGAGCCCGCCCTCGTTGGGCGCGGTCACGTCGGACTCCTGGATGACCTGCATCGCCTGCTTGTGGCCCTCCTGGAACGTCTCCTGGTCCTTCGGTTTGGGCATCCGCGTGCTGGACTTGACGACGACGGCTTTGAGGTTCTTGTTGCCCATCACGCAACCGGTGCCGCCGCGGCCCGACGCGCGGTCGTCCTCGTTGACGATACAGGCGTATTTGACCTCGTTCTCACCGCCCTGGCCGATGGCCATCACGGAGAGGTTCTTGCCCAGCGAACCGCCCTCGATCTCTTCTTCGAGGTCGTCGATGGTGTCGTGGACGCCCTGGCCCCAGAGATGGGATGCATCGCGCAGTTCCACCTCGCCGTCTTCGACGAGCGCGTACACCGGCTCGTCGGCCTGGCCTTCGAACAACAGTCCGTCGAAGCCCGACCACTTCAGCCGCGCGCCCGACCAGCCGCCGTGGTGGGAATCAGTGACCGTTCCCGTCAGCGGCGACTTGGTACAGATGGCGATACGACCGCTCATCGTCACCTGTGTGCCCGTCAGCGGCCCGTTCATGAACGCCAGCAGGTTCTCCGGCCCCAGCGGGTCCACGTCAGGTCCCTGGTCGAAGACGTACTTCACGCCGAGTCCGCGTGCACCGATATACTTTTTCGCGTCTTCCTCGTCGATACCTTCGTAGGCTACGTCCCCGTCTCCGAGGTCGATCCGTGCCACGTGGTCCTGGAAGCCACCAAGGTCTGTCATGGTAATACGTGACTCTCTGGCCGCGAGCAAGTTAACGGTTTGTGTTGCTAAAATACAGATATCTGACGGTTTCAGCGATCACTGGGCCTTCGTGACCGGGTCGCATCCACGAGTCTGGTCCGAACCGCTTAAGAGTCCGAACGGCAAACTCCGGAGTAACTCGCTGGGCGACGGGCACCAGCGGGCACCTGCGTGTGCAGGTCGGGATGTGAGTCGCGAAACGCGACTTGAACCACGCAACGCCCGTGGTGAATACATATGGCACGAAGCGCATATTCGTACATTCGAGATGCCTGGAAGAACCCAGGTGACGGACAGCTCGCAGAACTACAGTGGCAGCGCCAGCAGGAATGGCGCAACGAAGGGGCCGTCGAGCGCATCGAGCGCCCGACCCGCCTCGACAAGGCCCGATCGCAGGGCTACAAGGCGAAACAGGGCGTTATTGTCGCCCGCGTCTCCGTCCGCAAGGGCAGCGCACGCAAGCGCCGCCACAAGGCCGGTCGCCGCTCCAAGCGCCAGGGTGTCACGCGCATCACCCGCCGGAAGGACATCCAGCGTGTCGCCGAGGAACGCGCCTCCCGCACCTTCCCGAACCTGCGCGTGCTCAACAGCTACTCCGTCGGTCAGGACGGCCGACAGAAGTGGCACGAGATCATCCTCATCGACCCGAACCACCCGGCCATCCAGAACGACGATGACCTGTCGTGGATCTGTGCCGACGATCAGGCCGACCGCGTCTTCCGCGGTCTGACCGGTGCCGGCCGCCGCAACCGCGGCCTCAGCGGCAAGGGCAAGGGCAGCGAGAAGACCCGCCCGTCGCTACGCAGCAACCGCGGCAAGGGCAAGTAACGCCGACGTAGCGGTTCTATCCAGTATTTTTGCGTCTTAGCGTTCATTCCGAAGAGCTGTGGGTCCAGCAGGACTGGCCACGTCACGGGTCGAGAACCGGGACAGCGCCGCCCGTTCGAGGTCGTCTCCCGGAGCAGAACGCTCTTGTCACAGTGGTGTCACCCGCCAGTATGGATGCGGCACGCCTCCACCACTTCTCGATGCTGCTCATCGGCCTCTCGCTGGGAATCAACGGGTTCGTCACGGTGCGGACCGGCGGCGGCAGCGATGTCGGTGGCGTTGCCATGGCGGCTGGCGGTGTCCTGATGGCAGGTGTGAGCGTCTACAGCCTCGTGACCGACGCGACGTCGGGCGTGGGACGACGGGTCGCGATGGTCACTGCGTTCGGCGCTGTGCTCGCGGTTTCCGGAACGGTACTCATGCTTTTCGCGTGACTTCGACGAAGTCGTTGGGAGGCTACACCCAGACGCCCTGTTCGCGGTCCATGATACTGACAACGACAACGTGGGGCAGCGTGACGACAGCGATGAACACCAGATACAGCGCGACCCACTCCGGCACGGACCCCGGTGGATTCGGAACGAGGAAGTATAGCCCGCCGAGCAGGGCAAGCGAGGCGGCGGTCAGCGGGGCGGCGTCGCGGGCGAATCGAGCCAGTGCCGCCGCTGGGTCGCGGTTTGCGAGCGCGGCAGTGGCGTCGTCGTCGACCAGAAGGAGGCGGGCGACGTGGCGCAGCGAGTGCCACAGACAGAAGTACACCCCGATGGCGAGCACCGGCGGAACGAGGGCGAAGTACGCGAGCAAGCCCAGCGTCTCACCGGCGTCAAGCAGCCACGGCCGGCGAGCGTCGGCACGGACGAATCCGACGGTCAGCGTCGCCACGACGAGCACGCCGTATGCGATGGCAAGCGCAGTCCGAACGTCGGTCTGGAACGCCCAGCCGATAGCGGCCGCGGCGTCGGGCGCAAACAGCGAGACGAGATCCGTCGCGACGCGGCGATACCACTCCGGGAACGCGAGCAACGGGACCAGCATCGGCAGGCCGCCCCGGACGAGGACGGTTCCGATTCGCTGGGGAAGTGACTGGAGGTGGTCAGCGTCGGCCAGCGCACGCAACGCGTACAGGTCGCCCTGCCCCCAGTGGAACCACGTCACCGCGATGAACAGGACGAAGGCCGCGGCGGGTGCGAGGAACCAGGTGACGGCATAAGCCCCGCCAACGACGCCGTAGAGCGCGAACACACGGACGATAGCGCGCCAGTCCGGGTGCTCGCCACGAGTGCGTGCGACCGCGAGGTGGTCGACCGCGCCGTGGGGAAGGCCGAGCAGAACGGCACTGACAACCAGCGGAGCATACTGGAGCGCGGGCGGTATCGAGACCCCGGCGAGGAACGGAGCGACGACGGCAAGGCTGGCGATCCAGCCGGGAGCCAGGGCGACCCGGTAGCGAACCGACGGCTCGACGATAGTGCGGTGACTCACTCCCATCTGTCCATAAGCCAGACGTAGAGTACGACCCCCTGCACGACGAACAGCGTCGTCAGCAGGAAGAAGACCGCCTCTTCAATCGGCAGGTCGAGCAGGGGAACCGTGTACCCGGTCGTGTACTGTTTCGAGAGGGTCCAGACGCCGAGTCGGATGGCAACGCTGTCGATACCACAGAGATAGGCCGTTGGAACCAGTGTCGCAACGCTCACAGCCCGCCACTCGCCGACGAGGAAATGCCACCCGAACAGCCACTGAATAGCGAGAATCGGCCCGCTCCAGACCAGCAGGGACCCGAGATACAGCCCAGAGTCAGAGCGTAGGAGTGCGAGGCCGGACAGAACGACGGCGAGCGCAGCGGCGAGCCCGACGAGTCGCGTTCGTACTGGCGTGGTCAGCGGACGCTCCGTGTCCACCCGAAACCGGGCTACCCACAGCCCGATCATCGCGGTCTGCAGGATAAAAAAGAGGTACTCGCCGAGGGGAATCGACCAGAACCGTGCCAGCACGGTGCCGTCGCCGTACCACCAGACGCCGCGTCGGATGAGCGCGCCGTCCCACGGCGTCGTGTAGACGAGGGCCAGTCCTGCGAGTATTGCTGTCCCTGTGAGTACGTCCCGTCGGCTCCCGAGGCGATAGGTGGCTGTCAGTGCCAATCCGGCCACGACCGGCACCACGAACAGGGCGTGGAACTGGAGATACGTGAGCGTGGGCAACATTAGTTCAGGTACAACAGGGAGTCAAAAACGATGCCCGGTGCGTGCCTGTCATCCACGCCACGTGGGCTGCCCGTGGCTGTGAGTGTCCGTTGGCGTCTCGCCGGGGCCACGCTCAGAGACAGCGCTCACGGTGTAAAACGTCGCTTCGGGGTCGCCGTTGCGCCGCCAGTGCCACCACGTGCGGGCGAGGAGCCACAGCCGGCGGCGACGAGTGAGGTCCGGCGTCTCGGTCAACACGTCGTAGCCGCGGTCGCGGATGAGCCGGTGGTGGTCAGCGTACAGGACCGCAGCCAGCAGCACGCCGAACTGGCAGTCCTCCGGGAGGTATCGGATACCGGCGACGCCCTCGCGGTACAGTTCATCGGTCCGGGCCAGTTCCTCCTGCATCACGGCGCGGAAGGCGTCGTCGACCTCGGCGTCAGCCAGTTGCTCCTCGGTGACGCCGTGACGGTCAAGCGTCTCCTGTGGGAGGTACACCCGGCCGTAGTCGTGGATGTCCTCGCGGACGTCCCGCAGGAAGTTCGAGAGCTGGAACGCTTCGGCCAGTGCCGTCGCGTGGGGCAGGGCCTCCTCTTTCTGTGGCGGGTCCATTACCTCCGTCATCATGTGGCCGACGGCGACGGCGGAGCCGCCCATGTACTCACGGAGGTCCTCGAACGTCTCGTAGCGGGCCTGTGCGATGTCCATCTCCATCGCGTCGATGAAGACGTTAATCGTCTCCTCGGAGATGTCGTGACGCTCGGCCAGGTCCTGAAACGCCGCCATGACCGCCTCGTGGTCGGTTTCTTCCGGGTCGATGTTCCCGAGTGCGGCCTCGCGAATCACCTCCAGTTGCTCGTGCTGGACAGTCGGCGGCGGCCCGTCCGTCTGGTCGACGACCTCGTCCGCAACCCGGAAGAACGCGTACATGACGTACGTCGGGTGGCGGATACGCTCCGGAAGCAGACGCGTCGCGAGGTGGAACGTCCGTCCGGTTTCCTGCTGTATCGATTTGCTGGTTTGGATGTTATCGGAGTGCATTGAAAGCTATCGGGCAGTCATTGGCGGACGATGCGTCGCGCGCTTGTCGGTAGGCTGTGCGTAATGGTCCGGTCGGCCCGTGGTTGCACCGCTATCACGGGGCGGCGTGTCCTGTCCGTTCGCTGACGACAGATAGGACACTGGTTCGGTATCACTACATGTATATACGGTTGTTATCGGGATAAGCGGACTACCAAACTGCTTCGGGGATCGCGCAAGGAATCCGCCGTCAGGAGAGGAGTTCAGAGGCACGGGTTACCAGTTTTCGAACACTTCTTCCAGTAGCTTTCGCTCACCGGCACGGAGGTGCTGGTGGAACGTCGACGGGCAGATGTCCATCGACTCGGCCAGTTGCTCGCCGGACACGTCGCGTGGCCAGTCGAAGAAGCCGCCGAGAAACCCTTTCCGGAGCGCCGTTAGCTGGCGGTTGGTCAACCGCTCCTCGACGTTTGCGACAAACGCCTGCCGGGAGGCTGGCGGTTCGTCCCGTTCCCGTACGGAGAGCAGTTCTGTCTCCGGATACTGGTTGCGGACCTGCTCGACCACGCTTCGGGTCTCCATCGACGCCGGGAGCGTGACGGTGACTGTTGCCTTCCCCGGTTCGACCAGAATGTCGCCCGTCTGGGCTCCGCGGTCGGCGACGACCGAGACGATCGGTGGGTCCGAGACGGTAAACTCGAACAGCGCCGACGAGTCCGCCGTCGAGACGTGTGAGACGCCAGACACCTGCGGGTGGTCGGCGGCGACGGCACAGACTGCCGAGGGGTCGTCCGTCTCGACGAGGAAGAACATCACCGTTTCCTCACCGTCAGGGACGCTCCCACCGTACTCCATCGAGCAGCCGAGTTCGCTCGCTACGTCGATGTAGAAAACCCCTGAGTCAGTGACCTGCAGTTCGAGTTCGGTGACGTTGTCGGCGGTCAGCAGCCGGCTGGTCTCGCGGGCGTCGATAGCCGCCGCGGTCGCCCGGCCGATGGTCCCCAGCACGGCCTGTTCGCGGGGGTCGAACACGTCGTCGCTGTCGGCGTAGACGGTGAGCACGCCGTACAGCGACTCGCCGGAGACGAGCGGGACTGCCGCGACCGACGCGACATCGGAGTCGGCGAGTCGGCTGTGTTGCTCGTCGATATCGCCGGTCACGACCTGCATCTCCTCGGTTCGGGCCGCCTCCGAAACCGGATCGTCAGCGTCCAGCGGGATGGATAGCGTCGTCGGGTAGTCCGCGGAGAGCGCTGTCGACGACAGCGTCTCGTCGCGCAGATCGAGTTCGGACACCCAGGCGAACTGGTAGGAGTCGACTTCGGCCAGCCGGTCACAGACGGTCTGCTGGATGGCCTCGCGCGAGTCGACGGTCAGTACGTCACCCATCACCGCTTTCAGGAGGCCGTCGACCCGATCGACGAGTTGTTTCAAGTTCTGGCGTTCGGCTTTGAGCTCCTCGCTCCGTCGCTCGGCCGCCAGTTCGGCGAGCTTCCGCTGGGTGATGTCGATGTGTGCAACGACCGCACTCCCGGCCTCGTCGTCGGGCAGCGGTGCGACCCGCATCAGAAACCACTGCTTTTCCTCCGGAGAGTGACACGGGTACTCCATCGTGAACAGTTCTTGCTCACCGTCGATGACCGACTCGATGCCGCCGAGCGCCTGCCCGGCGTACTCGTCTGCATCGACATCAGTCGTCGCGAAGTAGTTCGTCCCCTCCATCTCCCCGTCCTCGTCGCCCGCGAACTCCCGCCAGGCGCGGTTGGTGAACAGGATTGTCCCCTCGTCGTCGAGGACAGCGATATTGATGGGTAGCGTGTCCAACGTCGAGTGAGCGAGTGTCTCTGGTGGCTTCATTCAGTGTCCCTGGCTCCGAATAGCCGATACCCTGTGTAATGGCGGCGGGTGAATAAACGTGTGGCCCGGAACGGGGAACTGTTGCCCGTGCGGAAAACTCTAAGCGCTGTCAGTCGCAACTGGTTCGTATGTTCGGGTCCCGGAGCTCCCGGGCGGAGTCGGTCACCTGTATCGCGTGTGGAGAGTCCGTCTCGCGGTCCGAGGCTCGCGAGTACGACAAACACGGCGATCGGTGGGACCGCCGGAACAAGACGTTCGAACACCTCTGTAAGGCCTGTTTTGCCGACCTGTGCCAGCAGCCACGGGACGGCCTCGAAACGACGCTCGATGCCGCCGGAGCCGGCGAGGCCGATCAGGAGACGTTCCTGAAACGGTTCCGAGAACTCTCCGAGGGCGACGCGCACAGGGAATGAGACACGGAAGTCACGGCCCAGTCCCACCCCGACAGCCCTAACTACGCCCTGTTCGTACCGGGTGACATGACTACGGAGGACGCGCAGGCGGCTGCCGGGACCGCCGAGGGGCAAGGCCCCGTCAAGATCGACCCGGAAATGGCACGCCATCTGGAGAACAAGCGCGAGGAACTGTTCGAGAAGTTCGGCATCCCCGACGAGTTCCCACCGGAGGTACTGGAAGAGGCTAAGGAGCGCACACAGGACGTGCAGGCCGAAATCGAGGACGAGGTCGACGAGCGCGAAGACCTCCGGGAGATGACGACCTGGACGACCGACCCTATCGACGCGCAGGACTTCGACGACGCCATCTCCATCGAGGAGCGCGAGGACGAGGTCGTCCTCTGGGTCCACATCGCCGACGTGACCCACTACGTCAACCCCGACACGAAGATGTGGGAGCAGGCCGTCGAGCGGGGGAACACCGTCTACCTTCCGGCGTACACCGTCCACATGCTGCCGCCCGTCCTCGCCGAAACCGTCTGTTCGCTGGTCCCCAACGAGGACCGTCTGGCTCACACCGTCGAGATGCACCTCGACAAGGAGAACCTCGGCTACGAGGAGATCAACATCTACAAGTCCGTCATCCGCTCGGACGCGCGGCTGACCTACACCGAGGCCGAGCGCCTGCTGGACGAGCCGGAGACAGCGGAGGACGTGCTGGAAGACCAGAGCGTCGACCTCGCGGAGAAGACCGAGCGCGTCTGGGAACTGGCCGACCGGATGCACGAGCAGCGCAAGGAAGAGGGCTCGCTCGTCCTCAACCCCGCCCGCGACCGCGCCCACACCATCATCGAGGAGTGCATGCTGAAGGCCAACAAGGCCGTCACGCACGAGCTGATGTGGAACCGCGGCGTTGAGGCGATGTACCGCGTCCACCCGCAGCCAAGCCCCGACGAGTGGGACGAGGCGTTGGTCGAGATTCAGGAACTCGACGGGGTCTCCATCCCCGGCGACGCCTGGGACGACCCGCGGAAGGCCGTCAACGCCACGCTCGAACAGGCCCCCGGTCGCCAGCTCGACAAGATCCAGTGGGCAGTGATGAAGGTGATGCCCCGCGCGAAGTACATGAACGACCCCTTCGGCGGCCACCACGCCCTGAACTTCGAGATCTACGGTCACTTCACCTCGCCGATTCGCCGCCTCTCGGACCTCATCAACCACTGGATCGTCTACAGTAACGACGTACCCGAGGACCTCATCGCACTGTGTGACCGCGCCAGCGACCGCCAGAAAGACGCCGAGCAGTGCGAGCGCGAGTACAAGAACTTCCTGCAGGAGATCGGGCTCGATCCGTCGGCAGTCAACAACCGTGGCATCGAGGTCGTCGAAAATCCTGATGACGATGATGAGGATGAAGACGCTGAAGCCGATGCCGCCGACGCAGCGGTCGAGGAGTAACGCTGGCAGGCTCGGGTAGCGGACTCGCCAACAGCAAGACCTTTTCACAGTCGGTGCGGCACTGCCCGTATGTGCCCTCCAGCACCCGCAATCGTCACCGAGGGATTGACGAAGCGCTACAGCGGCGTCTCGGCAATAGAATCCCTCGACCTGACGGTTCCTCGCGGGAGTGTTTTCGGTTTTCTCGGCCCCAACGGTGCGGGCAAAACCTCGACGATTCGCATCCTGACGACGTTGACGAACCCGACGAGCGGCACCGCACGGGTGGCGGGCGAGTCGGTCGCCGACCGCGCCGCGGTGGTCGAGCACATCGGCTTCCTGCCCGAAGAACCACCGCTGTACGATGAACTCACCGGCCGCGAGCAGCTGGAATACGTCGCCGGCCTGCGCGGGCACGAGGACTGGGACCGCGTGGAGTCGCTCCTCGACCGGTTCGACCTCGATACGGACGCCGACCGGCGCGTCGAGACGTACTCGAAGGGGATGAAACAGAAGCTCGGTCTCGTTCAGGCGCTGTTGCACGACCCCGACGTGCTGTTTCTGGACGAACCGACCTCGGGACTGGACCCGCGGGCGGCTCGGACGGTCCGTGATACCATCAGCGAGGTCGCGGCCGCTGACACGACGGTCTTTCTCTCGACGCACATCCTGCCCGTCGTCGAGGAGTTGGCCGACACCGTTGGTGTCCTGTACGACGGCGACCTCGTGGCGGAGGGGTCTCCCGAGGAACTGACCGATGGTGTCGAATCCGGGAGCACGCTCGAAGACGTGTTCCTCGACGTGACCAGCGAGCACCCGGGAGAGCGATGAAGCGGCCGAACGGACGGCGGATGCGACTGATCGCGCGGACGGAACTGCGGCGTACCTGGCGCAAGCTCATGGGCACGACGCGCGGGACGCTCATGCTGCTCGGCGGCGGATTGGGCATCATCATTTACAGTCTCGCTATCGGCGCGGGAGCGCTCTTTTTGGGTGGCTTCCTCGCCGACAGCGACGCCCACACGGTCAGGCTTGCAACGACGGCAGGTATCGTCGGACTGCTCGGACTCGTCGGCTTCTTCACGCTTCAGCATACGGTGAAATCGGCCGGCGAACCGGACGCCGCCGACGGCCTGCTGACAACGGTCCCCTACGAGGACGCGGCGGCCGGGCTGTTGGCCGCTGAGGCCGGTCGCGTGTCGCTCGCGCTCACCATCCCGATTCTGGCGCTGGTGGGCGGACTTGCAGTCGGTGATGCCGGAGTCCCCGTCGCTATCGTGGCCCTCGTCGGATCAGTCACGGTCGCCCTGCTCGGGACGGTTCTCGGCTTCGGTCTGGGGCTGGTGACGAAACTGGTCGCGAACCGCTCGGCCTTCATCGCGCGGCATCGAGCAAGCGTCGGAGCCGCCGTCTCGCTTATCCTGCCGCTTGGCTGGGTTGCGATGACGACCGTCCCGACAGTACAGCTTCGCGTGCTCCAACTGGCGACCCAGTCCCCGCTCTCGTGGCCCGCCGACGTGGTCCTGCTCGTGCTGGGAAACGGCGGTAATCCGATCACGGCCGCCGTTGCCACAGCGGGGATTCTCGGCGCGCTCCCAGTCGGCGCAGTCGCGTGTCTGTGGCTGGCCGGCCGGGTCTGGTATGCCGATCCGGTCCAGCCCGATCACGAGTTCGACGCCGATGAACGAACGCTCTCGGACCGTCTGCTGAGTGGACGGGTCTCGACGGCGACTCGCGTCGTCGCCCAGAAGTCGTGGCTCCGAGCCAAGCGAGCCCCCGTCACCGTCCAGTTCGCGATCATGCCATTCTTCTTCCTGGTGTATCACCTCCAGATCGTCATCCTGGAGCGGGTAGTGCCGCCGACGCTCCCGCTCAGTGCCGGCCTCATCAGCGCGGCGGCATTCGGGGCCGCGTTTTCGCTCAATCCGCTCGGCGGCGAGGAGGGGGTACTGCCGCTGACACTGACCGCCAACGTCTCGGGCCGGGCGTTCGTCACCGGACTCGTCCTCGCGGGCGCACTCCCCGGCGGCGTGGTGACGACGCTACTGGTCGTCGGTCTCGGTGTCGCGGCCGGAACGCCACCGGTCACGCTCGCTGCTGGACTCACAATTGCACTGGTCGCGACTGTCGCCGCGCCGGCCATCGCCGTCGGAGCCGGCGTCGTGTTCCCGAAATTCGAGTCGGCGTCAGTGCGGGGCCACGAAGTGGTTGTTCCGAGCGGCTGGGCGTTTGGGCTGTACTTCCTCGTCCTCGGCGTGGCCGTCGCACCGGGGAGCCTGACGTACCTGCTCGCCGTTCGCAACCTGTTCGCGATACCGTTCGGCAAAACATGGCTCCTCAGCGGAGGCCTGGTGGCGAGCAGCGGGATCGCAGTCGCTGGCGCTGTCGCCGGGTTCCTCTATGCCGCCAACCGCGTCGCGACGTACCGGCTGGATTAGCAGATCGGCTTCGGGTCCAGTCCCATCACCTCCAACGTCTCCGCGTAGTCGTCGTACGCCGCCCCGATAGCGTCCGTCGCGGCCGCCGCTGCCGTCTCGCGCTCGGATTCCGAGAGATGTTCGAGGGCGGTCTTCCCGTTGTCGAGTGCCGACGCCTCCTCTCGAATCTCGCGGAACGTATCGGCTCGCTTCTCGTCCGCCTCGTTGATGAAGAAGCTCACTACCTGCAGGTAGAACCGGTCGGCGACCAGTGGCGCGGCGACGAGACCCGCCCCGACGCGCCGTGCAGTCCCACTGACGGTTTCGAGGTGGTCAATGAACCCGTCGCTGTCACCGGCGTCCCCACCGATGCGGTCCGCTCGCTCTGTCGCGGCCTCTGCGGCTGCCTCGAACTGCGTCGCCACGTCGCTGTCTGTCTCGGCGGCCCACTGGCCGAGGGCATCTGCAAGCCCTGCCTCGCGGGTCGCCGCTGCCGTGAGCACCCCATCTGTCTCCAGTGTCGCATCTGTCGCTGCAATAAGCACTTTGTCCGATCCCAGCCTGTCCCGTTCCGTCTCAGTCTGGTCACGCACAGCATCGATAGTGGCTCCGGCGTCCATACGTCCGCTGTGCGCGGCAGGGGCTTGAAATCCCCGCCCGATTTATCCACCGGGGAGCGCTACAGTCGGTATGGTCGAAGACTACCCTGACCCGCCGACAGACCCGCTGTCACTGTCCGCAGCAGCGTTGCAGGCGAAACTCGATACCGGTGAATCGGTCCGGTTACTCGACGTCCGTGACCGCGACGAGTACGAGCAGTGGCGGATTCGTGGTGAGGCGGTGACGGCGACACAGCTACCCTTTACGAAGTTCCTCCAGGCGAAGGTGACCGGCGAGGTGGACGACGTTGTCGCCGAGGTGGCCGGCACTGGACCGATAACGGTCGTCTGTGGCCGCGGCGAGGCCAGTGCCTTCGTCGCCGGACTGCTGACTGAACACGGCGTTGAGGCGCAGAACCTCAGCGACGGCATGGAGGGGTGGGCGCGGCTCTACGAAGCTCGCGAGATCCCGTGTGACACCGCAACTGTCCTCCAGTACCGTCGTCCGTCGTCGGGCTGTCTCGGTTACATGATCGTCAGCGACGGCTCGGCTGCCGTCATCGACCCGCTCCAGGCCTTTACGGACCGGTACGTCGCCGACGCTGCCGACCGCGACGCCTCGGTCACCCACGCTATCGACACGCACGTCCACGCCGACCACATCAGCGGCGTCCGCCGCCTCGCCGAAGAAATCGATGCCGAACCGATCCTTTCCGAGCGGGCAGTCGCCCGCGGTGTCGACGACGTGACTGCACTGGCCGACGACGAATCGCTTCAGGTCGGGTCAGCCACACTGGAGCCGCACCCTCTGCCTGGCCACACGACCGGCATGACTGGCTTCATTATCGGCGACGTGCTTCTGGCCGGCGACAGCGTCTTCCTCGACAGCGTCGCCCGCCCGGACCTCGAAGCCGGAGCCGACGGCGCTCGTGACCTCGCCCGCGACCTCCATCGCACGCTGACCGACAGACTGGGGGAACTACCAGACAAGACACGCGTCGCCCCGGGCCACTACAGCGAGGCGACGGTGCCGGCTGACGACGGCACGTTCACGGCCACTCTCGGCACGCTCCGCGACCGGCTCCCGGGATTCGCGATGGACCGAGAGGCGTTCGTCGAGTACGTCTGTGACGACATCCCCCCGCGCCCCGCCAACTTCGAGCGGGTTATCGCCATCAACCTCGGAACGGAGACGGCCGACGACGACACCGCGTTCGATCTCGAACTCGGTCCGAACAACTGCGCAGCCGCGCCGTCGGACGTGGTGTGATACTCGGCTGTGGCTACAACGGGAGCCGCTTGCGAATCTGGTCGAGAATCGATTCGTCTTCGTCCGGCACCGACTCACCCACCACGCCCTCTCCCGGGAGAATGACGGTCCGCTCCCCGTTGTCCTCAACCTCGATGAGGCCGTCCGCCTTGAGAGACGCGAGCGCGTCTTCGATGCGATCAATGTTCTCTTCCGTCCGCGACCGAAGCTCGAAGACAGTCATCCCCTCGTCGCGGCGGTCAGCGAGCGCATCGAGCACCGCAACCTCTGTGTCGTCCCGGTCGCGATACTCCGGCTTCGCTCTCATATGTCCCTCTAAAACCGGCTGGGTCTAATCTTTGTCCCTCGGAATGGTGATATGCGTTCTCTGTGCAGTGAGCCGGGAATTGCCATAACAGACCATATGCCGCGTTGCTTCACTCGCTCGGCTGCCACAGACTGCAATCACTTCTTTCGTTTCTACCGCTGTCAGTGCGGCTTATCGTCGTCTTGGTGTCGCTGGCGCGCGAGAGTAGCAAAAGCCAATCACACTGCACCGTCGTTGACCGGTCGGCGATTGAAACCTCTCCTCCTCGTATCGTTTTGGAGTGACCGCCGTGGCACCTGAGCAGCGCGGTTGTCGCCGACAAACGCTCTATGAGTTATAGTACTGAGTAGGTGACTCGCTACTTCCACTTGTCGTGGTAGGCTGGTCCTTCCTCTAATGTGGCTGAATACTTTCCCATCAGGACACGGAGTGACCACTCATCGGAATAGTATTTGTACGCCCAGAGGTACTTGATGTGGCTCGTCTGAAACACCTCACCATCCTGTGTAACAAACGTCACATTGACACTATCAGGAATCCACGTATGATCTCGCTCCTCGTAGTTACCGTTTTCCGCGTTGTACTCACTCACAGCTGCCTGATATTTCCAAAGCGGATTCAGCCGGTCCTCAACGGTTTTAGTACGGTTCGTGGTATCCCGCATTCTAACGGTGAGATGATACGAGTTGTTGTCGGGATTGGTTTCAGAGTCAACATACCGATCATCTGCTTGCGCTTCATATACGTCCTGAAGATTTTCATCGAATGCCTCAAATTTTTCTGCTCTACTGAGTTCTTCTTCGCCGCGGGACTCAGTTTCAGGTTCTTCAGTGGCCAATGGTGTACTTTCGGTCTCCGTGGGCACCGGTGTTGGAGTCTTGGTAGCCCTTTGCGTGGGCTCTGCCGTTTGCGTTGGCGTGGTTTTCTCTTCACCTGAACCGCTTCCCCCCACAGGCCCAGAGCACCCGGCAAACATTATTAAGAGGACGATAGCAACAGCACTGAAAATAGTTTTATTTCCGGTCATGGTTCTTGGGTCTCGTCGTTGAGGTCTATGTTATTAATTCCTTCTTCAGCGGCTGAGAGGGTCAGAACTTCAGTTGGCGTTGGCTCTGGTATCAAGCCAGTTGTCAGACCCCTTTCATCGACACCCACAGATAATGAATCAAGCAGATTCTCGCCATTAGAAGCCAAAAATGTGGGTATTCTTACAAAGGCGATAGAGACGACTGCATATGTAAACGCGACCAGATTGATGACAGACGCTCTCTTGAGTTGGATACCGGACATTACTGAGTATTCGTGTGTATGCTCACGAGCATTCGTCGATATGCTGACCCGATCGGTAGTCAGGAACAGTCCAAAACCTGTAAGAACTGCTAACAGGTAGGCGACTACCTCTCCAGCCTTATGTTTTCTACCCATTCTATTTGGAATTTATATATTCTGTCTTATAAAATTTCAACTTCACAGGACAGAACTGAAAGCTATTACCAGAAACTCCACCCTCCGCCGCCGCCGTCACCGCCGCTGTTCTCATCATCGCCGTTATCGTCATCGTCGCTACCACCGCTGAACCAACCACCGCTGTCACCGTCATCATCACTGCTGTCGTTATCATCGTCATCACCGCCACCGATTATGCCGTCAAAGACCCCCCCATCATTGTCGTTGTCACTGCTACTACTATCATCATCGATACTGTTGCTATCGTCATCGCTGCTACTGCCGTCACCGTCATTGTACGACCAGTCATATCCACCGTCGTCACCGGCCTCATCGTCGTCATCGTCTCCTCCCCCTGGATTCATCAGGTTATTTGGCACACTGGATGCTGGACGAGTACTACGACTCTCATCGCTGGAACCGTCGTCGCCAGAACCGTCATCACTGGGGCCACCACCATCATCATCTTCGTCAGCATAGGCTCCTCGTTCCTGTTCAATCGCCTCTTTTCGCTGGTCAATGGTTTCCTTGCTAAATGTTCCGCCATAACCGTCTTTGGAGAGTTCATTCAATTCCCCCTCGTTTGCGATTTTAGTAAGTTCACTGTCGACATACATCCACAGACCCTCCCGACCGTCAGTATCAACGACAGTACCATCAACGGTCATAGCAGCACTCGTACAGCCCCTGTTCTGCCTGTCAACGTAGTAGGGTGCGCTACCAGCCGGGCAACTACTGCCGCCGCCACCGCCACCACTGCCGGACGAGCCAGCGACCTGAATCGTCCGGTTGGCGACGCCACGCCGTCCGGCGGCATCGTAGGCGACCGCACGGACAGACACAGAACCGGAGTTGTTGAACGTATGCGTGATAGTCGAGGTCCCATTCTCGCCGGTGAGTCGCATCTGGTTTTGCGCGGTGCCGTTGACGACCCACGCGAGTGTTCGGAGGTCGGCATCGCCGGCAGTCGCATTGGCAGTCAGATTCCGCCGGAGGCCAACGGGAACCGCGGGCGGGGCCGAAACTGAGACTGACGGCCCCCCAGCGGCCACCACGTCGACGTGGAGCGTGTCCGAACGCGATGCCCCGTCATCATCAGTAACAGTGACCGTGACGTTGTACTGGCCGGTGTCGGCCGGGGAGAACGTCGTCTGGACGCAGGTCGGGCAGTCGGGCGTGCGTGTCGTACCGTCCGGCGTTTCGATAGACCACTCGGTATCTTCGATTGAGCCGTCGGGGTCGCGCGAGCCGTTAGCGTCCAACTGAACCGTCGTGGCCCGCTGAACGGACTGGTCCAGTCCGGCGTCGGCAAGCGGTGGCTGGTTCTCGGTCGCCACCGCTGTCCCGCCGAGAAGCGCCGAGAGGGCGAGGACCGACACCAAGAGTGTCGTCGTCCGCTGCATTGGGGTAGCGTAGCACCGGTACCAGTTATAAAATTTCACAATCCAAACTGAAATTAACACATCACGGTCGTGAAACAGGTAGCGTTCTGTCACGAATGGCCGAGCCAACGGGCAGGGTTTAAGTACACCACGGTGGGAAGTTCTGGCAATGGGTCTCAAATGTTCCGTCCTCGGGCACAAGTACGGTGAGACCACCGTCGAGCGCGAGCGCGAAGAGCAGGGTAGCGAAGTCGTCATCACCATCCAGGAACGGGAGACCTGTGAGCGGTGTGGAAATACGCGAATCGTCTCAGAAAACAAGGAGGTAACGGCTATCGAGACGCCGTCGGACATCGCCAGTGACCTCGTCGAAGACGAGTCCGAGTCCGAAACGGTAGAACCCGAATCACCACCGACAGACGAACCGACTGACAGTACGGTCGAGTCCGATGATGAGGGTGCAGAGCGTTCGGACAGCTGGGACAGCGTCGACGACCCAGTCGAAACACCGGGTGACAGCGAGATCGGCGACGACGTCGTGGACGACGGCGAGCCGGTCGATCCGTCGGCCGACGATGCCGAGATCATCGACGACAGCGACGAGGAGGAAGAAGAGAGCGGCGACGTCGAGTTGGACGAGCCGACGACGACGGTCGACGTCCCGGACGCAGAGGGCGAGGAGCCGGTGACCGAAGACGAGACTGATCCGGAGAAGGACGACGGCCTCATCCTCGGCGAGGAAGAGGAATCGGAGTCGACCGACGACGACCGCCAGCCCGGTGAGTGGCCCGATGAGCCGGGAGACGACGGGGACGGCTGGTCGCCGGAGACGATGCCGGTCGACACCGGAACGGACGACGATTCGGATGTCGAGCCGACCAGCGATAGCGCCGTGACGGTTCCGGAAGGCGAGTTCGCCTGTCCGGAGTGTGGATTCACTACCGAGGTAGAATCGACATCGTTGCGCGCCGGGGACTTCTGTCCGGAGTGTCACAAGGGGTCACTTATCACCCGTGGCGAGGAGTGAACGCAAAGGGTAAGACAGCCCCTCGCAAAAACTCGCCCATGCGAGAGTACAAGATGCGACGGGGCGAGCATCTCGAAGACCGCGTCCCTGACATGGAAGCGTTCGTCGAGGAGTACTTCGGCGAGGTAACGGATACAGAAGAGTACGAGGGCAACGACCTACTGGTCGTCGACGACCCCGACAACCCCGTGTTCGACCGTGTTGTCGCGGGCCGCGTCGAGTATGGCTCCAAGAAGGACAAGCTCGCGCTCCACATCGACGAGCGACCGGCAGAGGATGTCATCGCCGAGGGCAACGTCGATGCGGCCGAGGACGCCGTCGCCGTGAAGAACGATTTCCTGGAAGAAGCAACCGACCGCGACGCGAAGGCGCGACGCGATTCGCTGAAGCGCTCGGTCGAGGACGACGCCGACGCCCCGGACAACGTCTAACGGCGGTCGTCGGGCGCACAATGTCCACGAGTGCCGGCAGGCTGATACTGCGTATCGGTTCGGCACGGCCCGCGTAGGCATCCGGAAATTCTTCGATATCGACACTGAGTACCGCCAGTATCACGCAGCGTCAGACGGGCGTCACATCTAAATACGCTTGTGACATAAGTTCACATACGCCTCTCCCGGAGGCGCGCACAAGTATCCGGGGCACGAGACACCCCTCGTGTTGCCACGGAGCCAGCTCCGGGGCAGCCTGTCATAGTTTGTCCGCCCGCCGGAGCGGACCCAATCCGGCATTCGCGGCCAGGTCAATTACCAAGCCAGCATTCCCGTTTTATCGGAAGGATATTCGCGGAAAAATAAGCCGTTGATCGGAAGATTCGACAGGCGCTATTCGGCAAGTCCGTAGCCGCGTCTGAACAGCACGTAGTCGATTGACAGCACGACCACGGTCGTTCCGGTCAGGACGGCCAGTGATGTGTTCGGGTCTATTTCGGTGACGCCGATCATCCCGTAGCGGACGCCGTTGACCATGTACACCATCGGGTTGAGCAGCGAGACGCTCCCCCAGAATTCCGGGAGTTCTTCGAGCGAGTAGAACACCGCGCCGAAGAACACCAGCGGGCGGAGGATGAACTGGTTCATCACCGTGAGGTAGTCGAAGTCGCTCGACCAGAGGCCGCCGATGACGCCGAGCCCGCCGAACAATGTGGTAATCACCAGCAGGAACGAGACGAGATATACGGGGTTGGGGACTGAAACCGAGGTGAATATCAGCCCCACGCCGATGATCAGCAGCGACGTGACGATTCCCCGGAGCGCGCTGGCCGAGACGTAGGCCGCCACCATACTTCGGTTCGACATCGGCGAGGTGAGAACAGCCTGGATATAGTCATTCCAGCGCCCGTGGAAGATAGTGAAGGAGGCGTTCTCGAAGCTGTCCGAGATGGCCCCGAGCACAACCAGTCCGGGCAGGACGAACTGGAGATAACTCCTGCCCGCGATCTCCCCAATCTGGCTCCCCAGAATCACACCGAACACGGAGAAATAGAGCGCGTTCGTAATGATCGGCGGGAGGAAGGTGTTGTACGGGCGGCGGACGAACCGGAGGATTTCCCGACGGACCAGCGTCAGGAACTGCGTCGCGTTCTGATTCATGCGGACACCTCCGCGTACTCGCGGTCGTCGCGGGTCATGTCGACGAACACCTCTTCGAGCGACGCGCGGCGGATGTCCAGCGAGGTGACGGTGTGGCCCTGTGCTTCGAGTTCCCGCATGATCGACGGCGCGGTCTGGCTCCCGCCCATCGCAGTGACGGCCAGCCCCTCGTCGGTCAGTTCGATGTCAGTAATGCCCTCAACGTCGAGTCTCGGGGCCGTCCGCGGCATCTCGGCGAGTTCGAGGACGATGGTATCCGTCCCGCGGGCCATCAGGTCGTCGGGGGCCGCCACCTCGACCTTCTGTCCGTCGTCCATGATCGCGACCCGGTCACAGAGGCGCTCGGCCTCCTCGATGTAGTGGGTCGTCAGCAGAATCGTCGTGCCGGCGTCGTTCATCCGGTTGATGATCTCCCAGAGGTCGTGGCGGAGCTGGACATCAACCCCGGCCGTCGGCTCGTCGAGGATGAGCAGATCCGGGTCGGAGACCAGCGCACGGGCGAGGACGAAGCGGCGTTTCATCCCGCCGGAGAGCCAGTCGAAGCGCGTGTCGCGCTTGTCCCAGATGCCGACCGTCTTCAGGGCGTCTTCGGCGCGATCTCGGGCCTCGGCCCGACCGATGCCATGGTAGCCCGCCTTGTGTTCGAGTACCTCAATGATGGGGAAGAAACGGTCGACGTTGAACTCCTGTGGCGCGACGCCGATTCGGTCGCGAGCCTCCCGGTAGTCGTCTTCCACGTCGAAGCCAAACACCTCGGCAGTCCCGCGGTCCTTGTGGACGAGGCCGACCAGCGTGTTGATGAACGTCGTCTTGCCGGCGCCGTTCGGGCCGAGGAGTCCGAAGAACTCACCCTGATCGACTGTCAGGTCCAAATCGTCGAGCGCCTGGACGTCGCCGTAGCGCTTCTGTAACCCACTGGCGCGTATCGCCGGTTCAGTCATTGCCGCCCTTAGCGTGGCGACACCGAAAAACGCATTGAAGCCCCCGAAAACCGGCAGTTAGACTGAGACGAACTGACAGGAAAGACAACGCGGAGCGGTACCGTAAAGAAGGGAACAGCCCCTACCGACCGAGGCGCTCGCGGGAGATACCGACGCCAGCCGGCGTGATGATGAGCTGGTCATCGTCCTTCTGGACGATGTCGCCGCCGACCTCGTTGGCGACCTGCTTGAGTTCGTCGCTGATGTGTTCCATCGTCCGGTCCTGCGTGGAGTGGCGCGTGATGTCCGCGACGACCACGTCGCCGTCGTAGACGGCGTCTTTGATGTCGATGACGTCCTGCTTGTCGCTGATACGGGCGATCCGGACCTGGCGCTCGAGTTCCGTCCCGGTCATCTCGAATTCGTTCGCGTCCAGTTCGACGTAATCCTCGGTGTTCCGAGAGGATCCAGACTCCCCGAGGATCTTGCTCATCAGTCCCATGTCACTCACGGCGTGCGCTACCCGTTTCAACTTTTCGTCCATCGAGCGTATTGCCATAGCACCCCCTGAGCAGACGTGGTGACGGCCGAGAACGGCCTGCGATGCATAAAACGTTATTCAGATGATGGAACGAATACTGACACTGATACGCACGTCCTCCATTAGGATGACTCCCAGCACCATCGCAGCCGTCGATGGCGTGCTCTATGCCATCGGCGTGCTGTCGTGGCTGTTTGCAAACGGCGTCCATTTCTCGTCGCAGGACCCGACAAAACTCGTGTTCGGGGCCGGCTACGCCGCCGTTGGGATGGTCCTCGTAGCCGCCGTCGCTGTATCTCTGTAGCCGCCTTTCGCTTGTCACGCCGGTCCTCGTGACGATCTGGCTGCTTGGCAACACAGTGTCTCAGTGGCTGTACGGGACACATCTCCACCCGCTGTCGTCGTATCTCACCGTCTGGCCGTTGCTACTCGGGGTGGCCGTGGGCGCTGACGTGGGCGAAGCGGTTGTTAGAATCAGCATAGACCGTTCCCTCGACCGATTCGGGCTCCGACCGCTGGTGTGACCGGAGTACGATACCAGTGGATCGCGCTACACCGAGAACTCGAACAGGTCGTCGCCGACGTGGTGGAGCGATTTGACGACTTTCCCGCTGTCGCCGACCATGTCGTCGCCGTCGGTCTGTGCACGGCCGACAGCGAGGAACTTCCCGTGGGACTCCTCGTTGATGACGACAAGGTCGCCCTCACTGACGTCATCGTCGGCCTCGGTGATACCTGGCCGCATGATGTCAGCGCCGTCCGAGACAAAGGAGACGGCCCCGGCGTCGACAGTGACGATGTGTTTCTGGGGCGGATGCTGATTGGCACCTTGTACTGTGAGGAACGGTTCGCCGTTCAGATAGAGGACGAGCGGGTCGCCGTCGACGAGGACGACGTCCCAGTCGCTGTCGTCGAACTCGACCTTTTCGAAGCTGTCCGCGTCGAGTTCAACACCGAGGTTCTCCGACAGCGCCGTCGTGATGGTGTCGACCTCGTCCGAACGGAGGTGGTGTCGCGACTTGACTTCCATGCCCGCGTCTCGTCGGCGACAGAGGGTAAGCGTAACGAAGCGCGCGGGCGATGTGGCGGACGCAAGCTTTTGTTCGCGCGGGCCAAGGTCGGGGTATGCGAGTCGTCACGCTCCTGCCCTCGGCGACGGAGATCGTCTACGCGCTCGGCGTCGAGCCGGTCGGTGTCTCACACGAATGTGACCATCCGCCGGCAGCCCGCGAGAAGCCGTCGGTCAATCGGTCGCGCGTCGATCCGACGGCGTCGAGCGGCGAGATCAACGAGCAGGTCGCGGCTGCCGAAGAGAGTGACGGCGTCTACGCCATCGACCACGAGACACTCGCGGAACTGGAGCCAGACCTCATTGTCACCCAAGGCGTCTGTGACGTGTGTGCCGTCGACCACGTGGTTGTCGCCGAAGCCGTCGAGGAACTGGGGCTGGACGCCGACGTACTGACGCTTGATGTCCACAGCCTCGATGATCTGTTCGAGTCCATCCACCGGGTCGGCGCGGCGGTCGAGCGCGACGAGCGCGCCGCCGAACTCGTTGCGGACCTCCGGGACCGCGTCGCAGCAGTGGAAACGACAGCGACGCGGGCCGAGACGGCCCCTCGCGTGGCGGTACTCGACTGGCTCGACCCGGTGATGGCTGCCGGGCACTGGGTCCCGGAGATGATCGAGATGGCGGGCGGCACCTACGGGATGGAGGAAGACGGCGCTCACTCCCGGCCGCGCGAGTGGAAAGAAGTCGTCGAATACGACCCAGAGGTGCTGGTGGCCGCACCGTGTGGCTTCGACGTGGCACAGACCCGCGAGAACCTCACAGACCTGACCAGACGACCCGGGTTCGACGACCTGACTGCGGTTCGGGACGGCCGGGCGTACGTGATGGACGGTCACCACTACGTGAATCGATCCGGGCCGCGGCTCGTGGACACGCTCGAGTTCCTGGCGGCGCTCGTCCACCCAGATCTGTTCGAGACACCGCCGCGGGACGCCGTCGTAGAACTCGGGACAGTTCGGGCCTAAGCGGCGGCTGCGGCCAGACCGACGTAAGTGTTACCGAGGACGACAACCGCGCCGAGGACGACGACAGACAGGAGCCAGGCCCGCCACAGCGGGACCCGCTCGACCACGTCACGACACTCCAGCAGGACGACGCCGACGTAGAGGACGACTGCCATCTTCAGCGCAATCACGAGCAGCGGTTCGTGGATAAGGAGGACTCGTATCCACGGGTTGGCCTCCAGCCCCGGCCCGGCGAACTGCGCGGCGAACAGCGTCGACAGCGCGTCGCCGAAGCCCCAGACGAGCACCAGCGAGAACACCAGTTCGACGTAGCTGGGCTTCTCAAAGCGAACTGAGAAGGGGTGAGAGGCGTGGTCAGGACGGGACATGTGGGTCGTTGTCCCGACTCGTGGCTATCGTGACATAAACCTCGGTTCCGCAGTATCAGCCGTGAGAATCAGACAGGAGAATGGAGCGGTTCCAGTCAGTCCTCGGCGAGCGAACAGCGACCCTCGTAGCTAGCGTCGGCGACGCTGGCGATAGCGGGGTCGTCGCCGCACACCGGGCAGTCGGGTTTGGCAGCGACAGGGATCTCCTCAAAGGACATCTCGGCGGCGTCGTAGGCGACGAGTCGCCCCTCCAGCGTCTCGCCGTAGTCCATTGCGAGTTTGACGACTTCGGTCGCCTGCATGCATCCGATAGTGCCCGGCAGGACACCGAGAACGCCCGCAGTCGCGCAGTCGGGGACGGTGCCCTCCGGTGGGGCCTCGGGGAACAGACAGCGGTAACATGGGCTGTCGCCCGAGAACGTCGTCACCTGCCCCTCGAACTGGAAGATCGCCCCGTGGGAGAACGGCGTGCCCGAGAGCGTGCAGGCGTCGTTGACAAGAAAGCGCGTGGCGAAGTTGTCGGAGGCGTCGACGACGATGTCGTAGTCAGCCACTAGATCGGTCGCGTTCTCCCGCGCCAGCCGCAGTTCGTGGCGGTCGACGGTCACGTCGGGGTTGAGCCCGGTCACGAATTCGGCGGCGCTGTCGACCTTTGGCCGGCCAACGTCGTCATCACCGTGGATGACCTGCCGCTGGAGGTTCGACCGCTCGACCACGTCGTCGTCAACGATCCCGAGCCGGCCGATGCCCGCAGCCGCGAGGTACTGGAGGACTGGTGCGCCGAGGCCGCCGGCCCCGACGACCAGTACATCGGTGTCGAGCAGCGCGGCCTGGCCCTCCGGCCCGACGTCGTTCATGATGATGTGCCGGGAGTAGCGGTCAAGCTGTTCTGGGTCCAGATCCGGTCGCATAGTGGTCGTACGCCACCCGGAGAAATAAACGACTGGTTCGTCTCGAGTGTTTTGAGCTGTAGGGCCGAGATGTCCAACCGGCTCAGTTGTTGCGCTGGAGGTCCGCAACGAGGTCGTCTATCGCCTGATTGATCTCGGTGAGCAGATCTGTTTGCTCATCGGATTCGTCGGCGATATCGGCCGTGCTGTCGGCGATATCCTTGGCTGTGTCCGCGGACTGGTCGATCATGCTGGCCACTTCCTCGGTCGAGGCGGCCTGCTGGTCCGTAGCCGTCGCGACCTCCTCGATGCCGTTGTTGACTTCGCGGACGGTGTCGTCGATCTCTTCGAGGATTTCGGTCGATTCCTCGACGGTGTCGATCCCATCGTCGATCTCCTCGTTGCTCTCTTCGAGGCTCTCGACGGCGTTTTCGGTATCGTCCTGAATGCCGTCGATCATCTGCTCGATGGTCGTCGCCTGCTCCTGTGACTCCTCGGCGAGGCTCTTGACCTCGTTTGCGACGACGGCGAACCCCTCACCCGCTTCGCCGGCGCGAGCGGCCTCGATGGACGCGTTCAGCGCCAGCATGTTGGTCTGGTCGGCGATGTCGTTGATGACGTCGACGATCTCGTCGATCTCCTGAACGCTCTCCTGAATCGTCTTGACGTCCTCGGCAACGCTGTCGGCCGCCTGCTGGATGTTCTCCATCGCCTCGTGGACATCGTCAGCGTTCCCCTGCCCGCGCTCGGCGAGTTCCTTCGCTTCGCGGGAGGCCGCGGACACCTCTTCGGACGACGAGGCGATCTGCTCGACCGACGCAGAGAGGTTCGACACTTCGTTTGCGATGTCTGTCAGGCTCTCGTACTGCTCGGCGGCCTGTTCGCGGATGTCGGCGGTTTCCTCCGCGATGCCGACTGACGACCCCTCCAACTCGGACAGCATCGTCTGAATCTCGCTTGCGGCAGCGTGACTGTAGCCGGCCTCCGTGTCGATATTCTCCGAGATATCACTCTGAATGTCCGCGCCGATATTGTCGTCGATCCCCGAACCTGTTTGACCCCGTACATTTTCCGTCGGTCTCTCAGCCATAGTAGTCGTCACAATGGACGGGGAATATAAAACGAGTTGCCCAATAGTATCAGAGTCGATATCTGGAACGGCGTTCGTCGACCATCGTGTCAGCAGTCGTACAGCGTGCGGTACTTCTCATCGGCGTAGTTGAGGAAGTGCTCAGCGGTGAAGGTTTCACCCGTCGCTTCTTCCACGAGGTCGTCAGTCCGATAGCGTGCGCCGTGCTGATGGACGTTCTCGGTGAGCCAGTCGTGGATCGGGTCGAACTCGCCGGCGCGGACGTGGTCGTCGAAGCCGTCGATGTCCTGCCGAGCGTGGTGGTCCAGTTGCGCGGCCAGCACCGACCCGAGCGTGTAGGTCGGGAAGTAACCGAAGGACCCGTTGGTCCAGTGGATGTCCTGCAGACAGCCCTCGGCGTCGGTGTCGGGACGGACGCCGAGATACTCCTCCATCTTGTCGTTCCAGACCGCCGGCACGTCCGCCACGTCGAGGTCCCCGCGGATGAGGTCGCGCTCGATTTCGAAGCGGACGATGATGTGCATATGGTAAGTCAGTTCGTCCGCTTCGACCCGGATGAGATTGTCGTCGTACACCTCGTTGAACGCTTCGTAGAACTGCTGGGCGGTGGCGTCAGTCCCGAGGTGGTCGTTGGCCGTCTCAGTGAAGAAGTCCCAGAACGGGCGTGAACGACCGACGTGGTTCTCCCAGAAGCGGGACTGTGACTCGTGGACCGAGAGGTCGCGGTTGTCGCCCAGCGGCGTGCCGTACTGCTCCTGTGGCAGGCCGAGCGTGTAGGTGGCGTGGCCGAACTCGTGGATGGTCGAGCCCAGCGCGTCTAGCGGGTCCTCGGGGGTGAAGCGGGTAGTGACGCGGGCGTCGAACTGTGTCCCCATCGAGAACGGGTGGGGCGCGGTGTCGAGGCGGCCGCGGTCCCAGTCGTACCCTAGCGTGTCCAGCGCCGTCTCGACGAGGGCGTGCTGTGTGTCGTCGTCGTACGTCCCCTCGAACGGGTCCGCAAGCGTCACGTCGCTGTCGGCGATGTCGTCGATGAGCGGGACGAGCGCGTCTCGCAGGTCCGTCAGCACGTCCTCGGCGGTGTCGATGCCGAGGTACGGTTCGTATTCCTCGAACAGCACCTCGTAGGGGTCACGGTCGGGGTCGATGGCGGCGGCGTACTCCCGGCGGAGTTCTACGAGTTCTTCGAGCGTGTCAGCGAAGGCGTCGAAGTCGTCCTCGGCCTTGGCCTCCTTCCAGACCGGCAGGGCGTTCGAGGACGCCTCGGAAATGCGTTCGACCAGATCGGCGGGAACCTTGGTGGCCCGCTCGTGGTCCTGCCGGACCTCCCGGACGACAGCCGCCTGCTCGGGGTCGAGGTCGGCATCGTCGAGTTCGTCCAGCCAGTCGGCCAGGTCGTCGTCAGTCAGCAGTTCGTGATGGAGCGTGGAGATGGCGGAGGTCTGCTTCGCCCGGGCCGGCGTGCCGGCGTCGGGCATCATCACCTGCTGGTCCCAGTTGAGGACGCCGCCGGCGTCCTGGACGTAGTGGAGGCGGCGGACGTGGTCGAGGAACTGCTCGTACGTGGACTCGGTGTCCTCGCTCGCTGTTGCCATACGGCGGGGTTAGGCTGGCGACGGTAAAGACCCGATGCCGCCGGTAAGGGGTGCACTGGCTAACAGGGCATATCAAGGCGACACGGAACAGTCGCCAATCACTCGGACGGCCACGACTCGGCGACGCGCTCGTAGACGTTCCGACATCGTTCGACGACGGTTAGCGACACGCTCTCGTCGGCGGTGTGTGCCTCGCCGGGTTCGGCCGCGCCGACAACGACGCAGTCCGTTCCGGCCTGGGCGAGCCAGCCGGCATCGGTCGCGTGCGGTTTGACGACGTGTTCGGGTGTAGCGTCCTGAGCCGCGGTAGCGGCGTCCAGCACCCTCTCCGCGAAGTCGGCGTCCCCACAGGCCATCGGCGGGAGGTCCTGGTCAACGCGCCAGGACACACCGTCGATGGCTTCGACCCTATCAAGCGGTGCGCGCTCGTCGGGGACCGTCCGCTCGTCGACGGTGACCGCACAGCGCTCTGGGATGACGTTCCAGGCCGAACCCCCGTCAATCTCGGTGGCGGCGACGCTCCCGTTCATCTCGTGGCCGAGAACTGTCGTCGACGGGAAGTCGAGGTCCCGAACCACGTCGACGGCGTCGGTCGCGCGGTAGATGGCGTTCGTGCCCGCGTCGGGTTCGCTGGCATGGGCCGCCGCGCCTTCAGCAACAATAGTCGATCCGCGCCGACCTTTGTGCGCGACGGCCACATCCGTGACACCGGGTGCAGAGTAGCCGGTCGACCCCTCACCGACGACGGCGTAGTCGGGCGCGAAGCCATCCTCGATAGCGGCCTGGCAGCCGACCCCGCCCTGTTCCTCGCCGACGAAGGAGGCGAAGACCAGTTCGCTGGCGGGGTCGGCGTCCCGGAAGGCCAGCATCGCCGCGGCGACACACCCTTTCATGTCCGCCGCACCACGGCCATAGAGGCGGCCGTTGCGTTCCTCGATGACGTACTCGCCGTCGGCGTCGACCTGCGACTCGTCCGGCGGGACGACGTCGTGGTGGCCGACAAGTGCCAGCGAGTCGTCGCCATGGCCCTTTCGCGCGATGACGTTGCCGTGGTCGTCACGGCTGACGCGTGCATTGGTGTGCTCCCGTAGCCACGTCAGGATATACTCCCCCGCAGCCGCTTCGTCGTCGTGACTGGAGATCGAAACGAGGTCGTGAGTCAGCGACGGCAGCGTCTCCATACCGTGGTTCGGGAGCGCGGACAGCAAAAAATCCGCGGCGCGCTCGCGGGTTCGTGGTCTAACTGCTCGGAAAGACTGCCAAGCACTGCCCGCCCCGACCGATATCGGAGCGGGAGACTCCACACCCTTATCAACGGCAGTCTCCAACGTTCGCGTATGGAAATTGTACCGGACACGAGCGTGGTCATCGACGGCCGCGTGTCCGACCAAGTGAAGGCCGATGCCGACCCCGACACGGATGTCGACGGCATGGGCTTTGCCGGCGCGACGGTCGTCGTTCCCGAGGCCGTCGTCGGCGAACTCGAAGCACAGGCGAACGACGGCCGCGAGACGGGCTGGGAGGGGCTCGAAGAACTCCAGACGCTCGTCGATCTGGCCGAAGACGGCCTCATCGACGTGGAGTACGTGGGCCGACGGCCCGACGCCATCGAGAAGCGCGAGGCTGGCGAAGGGCAGATCGACGCGCTCATCCGGGACATCGCCGGTGACCGCGACGCCACGCTCGTGACCAGCGACGACGTACAGGCCGAAGTCGCCCGCGCAAAGGGGCTCGCCGTGGAGTTCGTCGAGCCGGTAAAGCGGACGGTCGACCGCCTGCAGATCGAGAACTTCTTCGATGAGGGGACGATGAGCGTCCACCTCAAGGTCGGTGTCGAGCCCTACGCCAAGAAGGGCTCTATCGGCGACATGCAGTACACGCCGATCCGCGACAGCCCCGCGACGGAGAGCGAACTCCGGGAGTACGCCGCCGACATCGAGGAAAGCGCACGCGCATCGCCGGACGGCTTCCTCGAACTCGACGAGCCCGGCATGACCATCACCCAGTTCCGGGACTTCCGGATCGCCATCGCGCGGCCGCCGTTCTCGGACGCACTCGAAATCACGGCCGTGCGGCCCATCGTCAAGACCGAACTGGACGACTACGAGTACGCGGACCAGCTCCGGGACCGCTTCACCGAACACCAGCGCGGCGTCCTCATCTCCGGCTCGCCCGGGGCCGGGAAATCGACGTTCGCACAGGCCGTCGGGGAGTTCCTCGTCGACGCCGACTATGCAGTCAAGACGATGGAGAAACCGCGAGACCTCCAGGTCGGCCCGAACATCACGCAGTACACCGAACTCGGCGGCTCGATGGAGAAGACCGCCGACTCGCTGCTGATGGTCCGGCCGGACTACACTATCTACGACGAGGTCCGCAAGACCGACGACTTCGAGGTGTTCGCGGACATGCGACTGGCCGGCGTCGGCATGGTCGGCGTCGTCCACGCGACCCGCGCCATCGACGCGCTCCAGCGCCTCATCGGCCGCGTCGAACTCGGGCTCATCCCCCAGATCGTCGACACCGTCGTCTACATCGAAGCTGGGGAAGTCGACACGGTCTACGACGTGACGACCGAAGTCAAGGTCCCACAGGGGCTGATGGAAGAGGACCTCGCGCGACCGGTCATCATGGTTCAGGACTTCGAGACCGGTCGGCCGGAGTTCGAGATCTACACCTTCAACAACCAGGTCGTCACCGTCCCGCTGAACGACGACGAGGACGAGCAGGACTCCGGCGTCGACCGCCTCGCCAAACAGGAGGTCGAACGCGAGATCCGCTCCATCGCCCGCGGCCACGTCGAAGTCGAACTCCGTGGCCCGAACACCGCCGTCGTCTGGGTCGAGGACGACGACATCTCGCAGGTCATCGGCAAGGGCGGCGGTCGCATCTCCGACGTGGAGAACCGCCTCGGTATCGACATCGACGTGCGGACCTTCGAAGAACGACCGTCCGGGCCGTCGGGCGGCCCCCAGACTGAATCCGGCGGCAAGCAGGGCGAAATCGTCCAGCCGGAAGTCACCTCGCGGCACGTCATCGTGCCGCTCGACGGTCACGGCGGCGACACGGTCGAACTGCAGGCCGACGGCGAGTACCTCTTTACCGCGACCGTCTCACGGGGCGGCGAGATTCAGGTCTCGCGCGGGTCAGGCATCGCCGAAGAACTGGAGCGAGCCATCGACCGCGGGAGCACGATTACCGTCGTGCCGTCGTAGAATATCATAGCGGCCGCAGGGTTCGGCGAGCAGGGCAGTCATGCGGTTAGCGCCCGGAGAGTCGGGCTGAGCCGGCGAAAACGACAGCTAAATTCCGGTGGAGGCCAACCATTTACATATGACCGACGCAGTCGTCGGTAGGCTACAAGACCAGGAGACGCTGGCCGCCCGGGTGGAGCGTGGCGACGCGCCTGATTGGGTCGGGGCCCACTGGCGGACCTTCCGTGATGGACTGACCGGTGAGCGAAACGGCTCCCCGTTCCCCTGTTTCTTCGGCGCTGAGTCAGTTCGGGACGGTGAGCCGCTGTACACGGCTGTCCCGTCGATGAGCGACGCGGACGCGCTGTTCGACCTCGGCCAGACACTCCTGAAGTATCTTGACACCTACCAAGACCACAGCGAGCGGGCCTCGCTAGTGACCTTCTTCCGGCCACCCGAACGGCCACTGACAGAGGCCGAGTACCACGACCGACTCTGGCACATTCTTCAGTTCCTCCACGTCCACGACCCGGAGCCGTGGCCCGAGGATATTCCGACTGACCCGGACGACCCTCACTGGGAGTTCTGTTTCGGCGGCAAGCCGATGTTTCCGACCTGCCGCGCGCCGTTCTACGACACGCGAAAGAGCCGCTACTGTCCGGTCGGGCTGGAAATTACGTTCCAGCCCCGGTCACTGTTCGAGGACCTGAACGTCACAGCCGACACCGAGGCCGGCCAGCACGCCCGCGATATCATTCAGGGACGGCTGGAGGAGTACGATGGCGTCTGTCCCCACGCCGATCTAGGCGACTGGGGCGTCGAGGGCGACCGAGAGTGGCCCCAGTATATGCTGTCGTCGGACGAGGACGCGTCGCCGGACCAGTGTCCGATCACCGTGACGCGCGAGCATCCGAAATCGAAGTGGCTCGTCGAGATGCCCGCACCGGAGCCGGCCGACTGAAATGATCGACCTTTCCGAGACGCCGGTGCTCGTGCTGGTAGATTTCCAGCAGGGGTTCGACGATCCGGCGTGGGGGACGCGGAGCAACCCCGACGCCGAGGCGAACGCGGCACGCCTGCTTACAGCGTGGCGAGAGCGCGGTCTGCCAGTTGCGCACGTCCGGCATAACTCAACGGAGTCGGAGTCGCCGCTTCGACGCGGTGGACCGGGATTCGCGTTCAAACCTGAACTGGGGCCCGACTCGGGGGAAGCGACGTTTGAGAAGCGCGTCAACGGCGCGTTCGTCGACACCGGACTGGCGGACTGGCTTCGCGACAACGCTTACGAGGCGCTTGTCATCTGTGGCCTGACGACTGACCACTGCGTCTCAACGACGACGCGGATGGCCGAAAACCGCGGGTTCGATGTCGTCGTCCCGGGCGACGCGACGGCGACGTTCGACCGAACGCTCGACGGGGAACGCTTCGAACCGGACCTCGTCCATCGAACGGCGCTGGCGCAACTGCGTGGTGAGTTCGCGACGATCGCGACGACGGACGACGTGGTCGCGTCGCTGTAACGGCAAGCTCCTGACCGCGCTGGGAAACAACGAGCGAGAAGGCGAGTCAGTCCGAAACTGCGGCGTCTGCTTCTGCCGGTTGTTCGGTAATCTCGTAGAGGTTCTGTCGCGCGTCGGCGAAGTACACGTCTTCTTCGATAACACCGACTTCGTCGAGTCGTTCCAGAGCGTAGCGGACGGTCCGTGCCGAAAGCATCGACTCCTCGACGATGCCTTTCTGTGTCAGTGGGCCGTCGTACTCCAGAACCTTGTACACGAGCTTTGCGCTCGGCGGAAGGTCTGCGATGGCCTCCCCATCAGAGTCCGTCATTACCCGTAATCACAAGCGCCGGGCGCATAAAGATTGAGGAGTCAGTCTCACCGGCACATGCATTTGCGACCGCGTCACAGTGCTGAACCGCGCACCTTTTGGTTGCGGGTAGTGGAACGTGTGGTATGGCTACGGAAACGGCGGACGGAATGAGCTCCCATATGCGGGGGCTCTCTGTCACGACGCTGACAGCCGTCGCTGGCATCGCCGCCGCGTTTGGTTCCAACGCGCTAGCGGCCACGCCAAACGACCCACAAGGCGTGCTCGTCCTCGCGGTCGCTATCGCAGCACAGTTCCCGATTCTGCGGGTGATCGGCATCGACACGGACGACCTCTCGACGAAGGACGTGCTCTACGTCGGCTTCATGACGTTCGCACTGTGGTTCGTTTCGTGGGGCATCCTGCTGACGACGGGAGCGTAACGATGGCCGAGGACAGTATCGCCGTCGTCGACCTTGAGCGGTGTCAGCCCGACCGCTGTAACTACGAGTGCATGAACTACTGCCCGCCCAACCGCAGCGGGAAAGAGTGCATCGTCAAGCGGGAAGACGAGTACGAGGAGGACGAGCCTTTCGAGGGCCAGCCCGATCAGGTCCGCATCTCCGAGGAAATCTGTCTGGGCGAGTCCTGCGGTATCTGCGTGAACAAGTGTCCGTTCGACGCGATCGAGATCATCAACCTCCCACAGGAGCTGACCGACGAGCCGGTCCACCGCTACGGGGAGAACGCCTTCGCGCTGTACGGGCTCCCAAGCCCTGCTGAGGGGCAGGTCACCGGGATTCTCGGCCCGAACGGTATCGGAAAGACCACCGCTGTGCGCATCCTCGCCGACGAGATGCAGCCCAATCTGGGGCGCTACGGCGAGGAACCGAACTGGGACGAAATTCTCGACGAGTACCGCGGGACCGCCCTGCAGGAGTATCTCGAACAGATGCGCGACGGCGACGTGACCGTCGCTCGCAAGCCCCAGTACGTCGACCGGATCCCGGACCAGTTCGACGGCAAGGCCCGGCAGCTACTCGACCAGACTGACGAACGTGGCGACCTCGACTATCTCATCGAGCGAACCGGCATCGGCCCGGTCGTCGACAACCACATCGACGACCTCTCCGGCGGGGAACTCCAGCGGGTCGCGCTCGTCGCCACGCTGGCGCGGGACGCAGACTTCTACTTCCTCGACGAGATCACGCCGTATCTGGACATCGGCCAGCGGATGACCGCCGCGCGGCTCATCCGCGAACTCGCCGAAGACGAGGACCGCTCGATGCTCGTCGTCGAGCACGACCTCGCGATTCTGGATCTGCTCGCGGACAACATCAACGTCGCCTACGGGACGCCCGGCGCGTTCGGTATCATCACGCCGCCCAAATCGACGAAGAAGGGCATCAACGAGTACCTCTCGGGCTACCTCGAAAACGAGAACATGCGCGTCCGCCAGACGGAAATCGAGTTCGAGGAACACGCACCGCGGACCGCATCCGCTGGCGACGTGGTCATCGAGTACCCCGAACTCCAGAAGAGCTACGGCGACGGCGAGTTCTCACTAGACGTCGAGGCCGGCACCATCCGCGAGAGCGAGGTGCTGGGCGTCGTCGGCCCGAACGGCATTGGGAAGTCCACGTTCGCGAAGATGCTTGCCGGCCGGCTGGAACCGACTGCGGGCAAGATCGACACCAGCCTCGACATCGCCTACAAGCCCCAGTACATCGAGATCGATCAGCCGATGCGGGTCGACGCGTTCCTCGCGTCGATTACGGACGACTTCGGCAGTTCCTACTGGAACACCGAAATCGCACAGCCGCTCCAACTCGAATCGGTGATGGAACAGCAACTCACCGACCTCTCTGGCGGGGAACGCCAGCGGGTCGCCATCGCGGCCTGCCTCTCGAAGGACGCCGACCTCTACCTGCTTGACGAGCCTTCGGCCCATCTGGACGTGGAACAGCGGGTGATGGCGACCTCGGCCATCCGGCGCTACGCCGAGAACCACGACGCGACGGCGATGGTCATCGATCACGACATCTACATGATCGACCTGCTGGCCGACCGCCTGCTCGTCTTCGATGGCGAGCCGGCCAAGAACGGCCACGCCGCGCCGCCACAGGGCATGCGCGAGGGCATGAACGAGTTCCTCCAGAACCTCGACATCACGTTCCGCCGCGACGAGCGGACCTCCCGGCCGCGAATCAACAAGCCCGACTCGCAACTGGACCGCGAGCAGAAGAACGCCGGCGAGTACTACTACGCGCCGTAGGCACAGCGTGGTCGGGACTGGAGACAGCAGGATTGGACCGCATTATACCCTACGAGAATTACGCCGCGGGATCACTGTCACTGCCCGTCTCAGACCCCGCAACCGCATCGTCTAACCCGTCGGCGACTTCTTCTGGATCGAACTCCTCGTCAGGGTCGAGTTCGCGGTCCGTCTGCTCGTCTGTCTGAGACTCAGTAACCGCTTCATCACCAGTGACCGTCACGAAGATGTCTCGCAGTTCCGCAACGCGTTCGGGGGACTGACTCTTGCTCATCGCGTATGTGTACAAGTACCACAGAAGTGTAGGCGCTATACCGAATCAGTTTGGTATCCGTTCGCAAACTAAAGCACGTTTCGCTGGCAAGAGCCACACAGCGAGACTTCCTTCACGTCGACCTGTCGGACAGTGGGGGAGAAGTTCATCACGCAGCGCTTGTTGTCGCAGTGTTCCAGCCCGAGGGTGTGGCCGACCTCGTGGACGACCTCTTTTCGAACCCGCTGTGAGAAGATCTCACCGGCAGAGCGGTTCGAGAAGCCGCCATCGGAGGATGTCTGGAGCCGGTACGTGGAAATAACGCTGCCGGAGCCACCGAGGTACGCGAGCCCGAAAACGTAGTTTCGACGGCGGTAGAAGAGGTCTTTCGGCGTGATAGCGATGTTCTTACCGCCAGAGCCGACCCGGCGGGCGAGGTCGATAAACTCCTCTGCGCGGTACTGGTCGCGGTCCCCATCGTACGCGCCGGCGGGAATGGACTGTGGCTCGTGCATCGAGACCTCACAGTCGTAGACGGAGCGGAGTCCGTCCGAGGCCTCGCGTTTGACCTGAGCTGAGACCTCGCCCACCGGCACGATGTCGACGTGCATGGGAACGCATATGCGCCCGCATCTCATAAATTGTACGACGTGACCGACACCACCGACCCGCTCGTCGACCGACTGGCGTCCGTCGATTCCGTCGTCGAGGTCGGCATCGGAAACCACCCTGACGTGGCCGATGCTTTAGCCGAGCGGGGCGTGGCTGTGACCGCGACGGACATCGTCGAACGGGAGGTCCCCGACGGCGTGCAGTTCGTCGTGGATGATATCCTCGATCCTGATCAGTCCGTATATGTGGGTTCAGACATCGTATTCGCTCGGAACCTCCCGCCGGAACTGCACCGGCCGACGCTGACCGTTGCCGATGCCGTCGGGGCGGCGTTCTGGTTCACGACGCTGGGCGGCGACCAGCCGACGGTTGCCGTCGACCGAGAACAGCTCCGTAGCGGGGAGACGCTGTACCGGGCGAAAGATAGCAAGGCGCTTGAGTGAGGACTGCCTTCGCTCGCCCATGCAAGTCGACGCGGTCGTCCTCGACATCGACGGCGTGCTGGTGGACGTGGCCGACTCTTATCGCCGGGCGATCATCGAATCCATCGACCGGGTGTACGGCGACACGATCGAGAAATCGGCGGTCCAGCAGTTCAAGGACGCCGGCGGATTCAACAACGACTGGGAACTGACCTACGCGGCGGCGCTGTTCGTTCTCGCCGGCCGCGAGTCGACTGTCGCCGACATAGCGGCGTTCACTGACGCTATCGCCGAGCGTGGCGGCGGTCTCGACGCGGCCGAGGCAGTGGTCCGTGACCTGCTCGATGACCCGGCCGAGACGCGGGTTTTCGACGCCTGGGACCCTGAACAGCTCCGGGACGTGTTCCAGACGCTGTATCTCGGCACCGGCCTCTACCGGGATATCGAGGGCGGCGAGCCGCCGTTTGCCGCGCCGGGCTACATCCACGACGAGCCGTTGCTGGTCGACGACGAGACGCTGTCGGTCCTGCAGGACCGCTTCGCCGTCGGCGTCGTTACCGGCCGACCGGCCGCCGAAGCCGACATCGCGCTGGAGCGCGTCGGCCTCGACCTGCCCGCAGAGCACCGCTTCACGATGGATGACTGGGAGGAAGGAAAACCCCACCCCGCCGCCCTGCGGACGCTCGCCGAGCGCTTCAACGCCGAACGAGTCGCCTTCGCCGGGGACACCCTCGACGACGTGGCAACGGCGGTCAACGCCGACGAAGCCGACGACGACCGCGTCTACTACGGCATCGGCGTCCTGACCGGCGGGCTAACCGGCGATGCCGGCCGACAGACGTTCGCTAACAATGGCGCGAGTGCCGTTATCGAGTCGGTCACCGACCTGCCCGAGCTTCTCGACACTGCATAATCGAGAGTCGGGTCGCCGGATACCCATCGACCAGCAGTAAACGGCAACGGTTTCACCGACGGAACAGAGACCTCGGGTATGCGACGACTGCCGACGTTCGGCTGGGCGCTGCTGGTAAGCATCTGGGCCGGACTCGTCGGGGGTGCGGTCATCCGCGAGCCGTCGGTCGATCTGGTGCCGCTGTATGCCGTTATCTGCCAGCTACTCGGTCTCGTCGCGGCCTACTGGACGATGCGTGAGCACGATCAGGTCCTCGAATCCGTCCACCGGCCGGGCCGTGTCGGGATGTTCATCATCGTCCTCTTTTTCGTGATGGTCCCGCTCTCGACTGTCTTCGCGCTCGCACTCGGGGACACGTCAGCCGTCGGCGTCGCGACGCAGTGGGTCAGCTATCTGGCGGGCCTCGGAAGCGCGCTGTACGTCGCCTTCGCCGGTGGGTTCGACCGGGCCTGGGAGACGTACACCTGAGGGAACCTGTCACACAACGTTTATTCAGTGGTCGGCCTACGCCGTAAGTATGGACATCGCGTTGCTTGGCGGTACTGGAGACATCGGCCAAGGCCTCGCCCTCCGCTGGGCTGACGACACCAACCACACGATCATCATCGGCTCCCGGAAAGCCCAGAAGGCGGCGAACAAAGCCGAGGAGTACGAGGCAGAACTGGCCAGCCGCGGCCACGACGACGTGTCAATCGCCGGCCTGGGTAACGAGGCGGCCGCCGCCCGCGCCGACGTGGTCGTCGCTGCCGTCCCGGCCTACCACCTCACGGACACAATCGACGCCGTTGCCGACGAACTCGACGACACCACGCTCGTTTCCCCCGCTGTCGGGATGCAACGCGACGAGGACGGTTTCCACTACAACCGCCCTGGTGCTGGCAGCGTCACGCAGCTGGCCGCCAACGCCGCCCCCGATGATACCCCCGTTGTAGGTGCCTTCCACAACCTCGCGGCCGGCCGCCTCGCCAACCTCGACGCTGACCTCGACTGGGACACCATCGTCGTCGGCGACGACACTGACGCCAAAGACACTGTCTGTGAACTCGCCGAGGGCATCGACGGGATTCGCGCGCTTGACGGCGGCCCGCTCGCCAACGCCGCCGAAATCGAGGGACTGACACCGCTTCTCATCAACGTCGCTCGCCACAACGACGGTCTGCACGACCTCGGCGTGCGCTTCCAGTAGTACCTTTTTACGTCACCCCCCTCTCCTCGCGCGCACGGGATGAAACCGCTCGCCATCGGCGAGCGGTATGCCCGCCGCGACCGCCCAACCGCCGGCAGCAGTGCCGTTCCGCATCCCGCTTCCACTGCAGGCCTGCCCTTCCCCGTCGCCAGCGATGAAACGCTGGCGCGGCCCGAAGCGAGGGTTGCGGTTTCATATAGTTATTAGATGGATTCAGGCGAGCAGCAAATACTTGCGTGCTGCAGCCATGTTAGTAGAGGGTGGAGACCGAAGAGCCGCTCGCAATACTCCATGTTGACGACGACGGGGCGTTGGGAGACCTCGTGGAACTATATCTCGAGCGAGAGAAAAGCGGCCTCGATTGTACCGTCACGACGGAGACAAACCCCGAAACCGCGCTGTCGCTGATTCGGTCGTCGGAGACCGACTTCGACTGTGTCGTCAGCGATTACGACATGCCGGAGATGAACGGTATCGACTTCCTCGAAGCCGTTCGGGAGACACATCAGGAGTTACCCGTGTTGCTGTTCTCTGGTGAGGAGACCGGTGACGTCGCCGCCGAAATCATTCAGGCCGGCGTCACCGACTACCTGAAGAAATCAGTCGGAACGGACCAGTACACGTCGCTCATCCGCCGGGTCGAACACGCTGTCGACTCGGACGGCAGCTTCGAAACAGGCAGCGAAGTCAAACTCAGCGGCGTCGGCGTCATCGGCTCGGACGAACGCTTCGAGCGCGTCGACGAGACCTACGCCTCGTATTACGGCTACGAGTCGGAGGAACTCGTCGGCGAGCACTGGTCGGAACTCCACCCGAGCAACGAGGTCCAGCACATCAGGACGCACGTCATTCCCGTCGTCAGAAGCGGCGGGAAGTGGACCGGCCAGAGCAAAGGACTGCGGGCCGACGAGACCACCTTCACCGAGTCGAAGATGGTGACGGCACTCGACGGTGGGCGGATGCTGATCGCCGTCGACGAAATCGACGATTCGGGACTGGCCGAACAGGAGTGAGTCAGCGGTCGCTACTGGCCGTGTGACGAACCGCAAAAGTGACCGCGTTACGCCGAGGCCTGCTGCAGCGCGTCGTCAATGTCGTCTGCCTGCGTGACGCCGACGAAGCGCTCGACGATGCCGTCGTCGTTCTCAATGATGAGCGTCGGCAGGGAGCGTACTTGGTACTCGTTCGCAACGTCCTGTTCCTCGTCGACGTTGACCTTCTCGAACTCGACGTCCGTCCACTCCTCCTCGAGGTCTTCGAGGATCGGGTCCTGCGTTTTGCAAGGGCCGCACCAGTCCGCGTAGAAGTCCTTCAGTGTAACCGTCATAGTACTCTGTTCGTCTTAGCCCGCGGTATCTGATAAGGGTTATCCATGTGTACCTTGGCCACGCAATCGCGGGCGACCCGAAAGGCTTAGTATTGGTGATACACCACCCTGAAGTATGAGTGGGAGCGACAGCGGCGGGCTGATGTCCAGTGCGGGACTGGTCCGGTATTTCGACGCTGAAGACCAGAACACGGTCCGTATCGACCCTCGAACAATCGTCGCGACCGGCGTCATGTTCGGGCTGTTGATGCTCGTGCTGAACGCGATGATCGTGTAGGCGATTCCGCACTGTTTTCCTCTCCCCGCCACTGACTCGCGGGTATGCACTTCACGCAACGCGAACAGCAGGCACTCCGTGACGCCGGTGTCGATCAAGACACCATCGAAGCGGCCTCCGACGCAGTGGTCGAAGCCACCGACGACGCAGCCGCGGCGCTCGAAGCCTTCTTCCACGGCCGTGAGACGGTGTACTCGGACATGGATATCGCCCATAGTTCCAGCGAGATACAGGAACACACCGTCGAGTACTGCGACCTGTTCACCCACGCCGACGATATCCGTGGCTACCTCCGGTTCGACACCTGGGGCGTCCCGGTCGAGGGCGGACGCGTTCTGAGCGAGGAGAAGGTCGAGCTCTCGCTCGGGCCGACAGTCCACGGGCGGGTCCGCTTCGCCGCCGACGAGGACGCGCTATGACCGTCCGGGTCAGGGGCATCTACGCGACGGCGCTGACCCAGTTGCTTCGCGAGGCAGGTCACGAGGTCGTCCAGGCGTCGGGACCGATCCAGAACCGCTTCGACGGCGAGTTCGCCGACGAGCGGGCGGCGGTCACCGTGGCGACGACGGAGGATCAGCAGGGCGTCGGCGTCGTCGGCGACCACGAAGCTGCCGCGGCCGTTACGGACCGCCTGACAGAACTCGGGCGAGACACGCTCCACTGGGACGACCCGACGCCCAAGGGCGCGATCTACGCCGGTACCGTGACCGAAACACTGGGGAGCGGCGCTATCGTCGACCTCAGCGACGGCGAGGGCTTTCTCCCGTACTCGTCCTCTGACGAGCGCGTCGAAACGGGCGATGCGCTCCGGGTGCAGGTCGTCGAAGCGAGCGCGCCGTGGACGAACGGCCGGCCCGTGCTGGACACCACCGTCGCGGTTCGCGGGTCGCTGCTCTCGCTCGTCCGCGGCGGAAGCGGGTCGTCGTCGGGGACCGGCGGCCCGGCGATGCTGGACCTCATCGCCGCGGAGCCCCGAGACGGCTGGGGCGTCTCGTGGGAATCGGCAAGCGAGGACGCGAGCTTCGACGCGCTGGCCGACGCGCTCGACGCCGCAAACGACCGCGCGGCGGCGGTCGACGACGCGCTTACGGGAGCCGACCCGCCCGAGGACTGCGCGCCGACTCGGTACGACGAGGGGCTCTCGACGACGTGGCTGTGGTTCGGCCGCGAGAGCCGGTTCGCCCTCGACGAGGCGCGCCGCGAGGTGACGGCGACGATGCCGGGCCACCACCGCGTGAAGGCCGGCGACCGCGCGGCCAGCGCCGCCGTCGACTACGTCGAAGCGCTGTGTGACGACATAGAGAGCGGTGAGACGGACTTCCCCTTCGCCGTGACGGCCCGGCAGTTCGGCCCGCAAGTCGGCGAGTCCCTGTCGCTGGGGCACGGCAAGCCCGACGGCCGATTCATCACGCTGGGCAACGGGAAGGTCCAGTCCGTCGACAACGACGGGACGGTGACCATCGAGCGCGAGATGAGTCCCGGCGGCACCTACGACGCGCTGGGCGTCCCGAAGGAGGCCGGCGACATCGCCGAGACGAAAGTCAAGGAGGGTCGCTGGTGGTACCCGACGGTGTACCGCGACAGCGACGGCGAAAAGAAGGGCACGTACGTCAACGTCTGTACGCCCGTCGAGATATTCCCCGACACCGCCCGGTACGTCGACCTCCACGTCGACGTGGTGAAACACGCCGACGGGACCGTCGAGCGGGTCGACGACGACGAACTCGATGCGGCCGTCGAGCGTGGACACGTCCCCGAGCCGCTGGCCGAGCGCGCACGGAGCGTCGCCGCCGCTGTCAAGAGCGCGCTGGAGTAACAGAACGGAGCACAGTCAGGCGGCGCGAGATCAGTCGCGCCGGCGTCGGGCGCGCCACGCTGCGAGTCCGACCGCCGCGACCGCCGACCCGACGCCGAAGCCGGGACCGCCGACGCCCAAGGAGGTGCCGTCGGTGGCATCAGCGCCGCCACCCTTGTCGTCCGTGGCCGTCGGCGTCCGTATCTGCGGGTCCGGGAACGTGTACAGTCCGGGCTGGACCTCCGTCCCCTGGCTCGCGTTCGTGCTCCCGGCGACGAAACAGCCGGCGGCCCGCTGGGCGGTCCAGAATGAGGTCGACTCAGTGTCGCGCCACTCGAACGCGAGGTCGGGTTGGGTTGGGTCTGTCAAATCGTGGACCCGGACACCACCGTTGTACCACGCCGAGTAACAGCGGTCAGCGGTCAGTTCGAAGTTGTGTGCCGTCGTGAGGATGCCCCCCGGCGACGGGTCCGAGGTCGGCGGCGGGTCGAGCGTCGACAGCAGCTCGGCGTCGGCCGGATCGCTGATGTCGTACAGTTCGATGCCGCTGGGGCCGCCGCTGTCGTCGTCCGCGAGGTCCCACGATTCGCCGCCGACACCAAGCAGCGAGGCATCCTCGTCGACCGTCACGAAGTGGTCGTTGCCCGGCGGCTCGCTCCGTTCGGTCCCGGGGTCCTCAATGGCGGCGAGGTCTTCGGGGGAGCGCCCGCGGACCTTCGAGACGAGCGAGATGTCGCTCGGGTCCGACACGTCTAAGATCCACGTCCCGCCGTCCCAGTAGGCTAGGTACGCCCGGCCGTCTTGCACCCACACGTCGTGCAGCGGCCACAGGCTCGTCGGCACGTCGGTCCAGGCATCGCCAGCGTCGAGCAGCGACCAGTCGCCGACTTCCTGTTCGGCGTCGGTATCGACCACGAGCAGCGGATTGCCGTCGCGATCGTTTGCGGTCAGGTAGGCGTAGCGGCCGTCGAAGTGACAGTTGTGAACCCGCGTGTCCAGTTCCAGCCCCGCAATCCGTGTCGGGTCCTGCCGGTCGCTCACGTCGAAGACGACGAGACCGTGGGCCCCGTCGGCGGGGTGGGCGGGACCGGCGGCCAGCAACCGCGAGCCGCTGACGGCGAGGTCCTGCACGCGCTGTATCGGCCCGTCGTCGCTCTCGGCCAGCAGGTCGGTTCGGCGGCTGAGTAGTCGAGGACTGGTCGGCGTAACGAGGTCGACGAACGCGATGCCGTCACCCGTCGCGACGTAGGCCGTGTGTCCGTCGGGGCTGGTGACGACCTCGTACACCGTTTCCATCTCCAGCACGCCAAGCGGGTCCTCGCCGGTCGAGGTGCCGGAGGCCGCTGGCTCGGCCGTTCCGTCACCGGTCGGCGTCGGGTGACCTCGGGTCGGCCCCGTAGCGAGGCCGACACCTGTTCCTGCGAGAGCGAGTCGTCGGAGGACCGTCCGGCGGCGCATAGCGGTCGTTGGGGGAGCCAGGGCAAGAAGGATTCCGGTGGAGTTCAGTGCCCCTGAATCGCATCGATAACCATCGCCGCGGCGATGATCGGCTCTTTCGGAACCGTGCTGGCGTCGTCGATAGTGATCTCGTAGCGGTCTTTCAGCGAGAACTGCCCGTCGATGTTGCCGACGTGGTTGCCGTCCTGATCGGTGATCTCGTACTTGTGGGGAATCCAGCCGCCGAACGGGACAACGTTGCGGGCGATGGTCACGAGCGCGCCCTGCGAATTGATCTCGGCGATCTTCGCCTCGGTACTGGCGTCCCGAATCTTCCACGTGTCCTGAAAAATTGAGTAGTCGTTGTCGAGGATAACGATGTCCTCGCCGGTCTTTGAGTCTGTCAGCACGTAGTTGCCAGCCACGTCGATGATGCCACCGGCCTTGACCTGAAACACCTCGTTGCCGTTTGCGTCGACGAACGGGAACTCCTCTTTCATCTTCATCATCTTCTGTTTCCCGCGGAGGACGACGTTCCCGGCGGCGTCCATGGCTTTGTACTTGCTGCGGATCAGACTCTGTTCGACTGTGTAACTGTCGTCGGAGAGGTCAATCCCTGCAATGTCGTAGTCGCTCGTACCCATACTATCTCATATCCAATAACGGTAGTAAATCTTTCGCCATATTTTCCAAAATAAAACTAGTCATGCGCGAGGCGTCGCCTATAGGCACCCGAACCGACAGGGTTTCCCTCCTGCCGGCCAACGAAGATGCAAAGATGAGCAAGGATATCATCGAGGTCCGAGGGGCCGAGGAACACAACCTCAAGGACGTCGACGTGGAGATTCCCCGCGAGGAGCTGACAGTCGTCACCGGGCTGTCGGGGTCAGGCAAGTCCTCGCTCGCATTCGAAACGGTGTACGCCGAGGGCCAGCGGCGCTACATCGAATCGCTCTCCGCCTACGCACGGAACTTCCTGGGGCAGATGGACAAGCCGCAGGTCGAGAACGTCGAAGGGCTCTCACCGGCGATCTCTATCGACCAGAAGAACGCCGCCAACAACCCCCGCTCGACGGTCGGCACCGTCACCGAACTGCACGACTATCTCCGCCTACTGTACGCGCGCGTCGGCACGCCCCACTGTCCGGAGTGTGGCCGCGAGGTCGGCGAGCAGTCCGCTCAGAACATGGTCTCCCGGCTATTGGAACTGCCAGAGGGCACTCGCGCCAAACTGTGTGCGCCGGTCGTCCGCGACCAGAAGGGAGCCTTTGAGGACCTGTTCGACGACCTCGTCGGTGAAGGGTACAGCCGCGTCGAGGTCGACGGCGAGGAGTTCGACCTCACGCTGGATCGGCCCGAACTGGACGAGAACTACGACCACACCGTCGACGTGGTCGTGGACCGCGTCAAGATCTCGCCGGACGCCCGCTCGCGCATCACGGACTCCGTCGAAACCGCGCTCGAAGAGGCCGACGGGACGCTGAAGGTCATCTTGCCGGACCCGCCCGAGAGCGCGGCGGAGACGCTCGGCGGGTCGGACGCCCGGGCAACAGGTGATCTCGCCGACGGAGACGAAGCGGACGACGGGGCCACCTCGGACCGCATCGTCGTCGAACTCTCCGAGGACCTTGCCTGCACGCACTGTGGCATCGACATCTCCGAAATCGAGACGCGGTCGTTCTCGTTCAACTCACCGCACGGGGCCTGCCCGGAGTGTGAGGGGCTGGGCGAGACGAAGGAGGTCAGCGAGGATCTGGTCATCACCGACCCGACGAAGCCGCTCAAGCACGTCTTCGAGCCCTGGAGCTACGACCGGACGTACTACTCGCGGCAACTGGACAACGTCGCCGAGCACTTCGGCGTGGACCTCACGACGCCGTTCGAGGAGCTAGACGAGTCCATTCAGCGGCAGTTCCTCTATGGCACCGACAGCCAGGTCCACTTCGAGTGGCGGACCAAGAACGGCACCCGCGAGAAGACCGAGCGGTTCGAGGGCGTCATCCCGAACCTGGAGCGGCGACACGTCGAGACGGATTCAGACCGCGCCCGCGAGCACATCGAGGAGTTCATGGCGACGACGACGTGCCCGGCCTGTGAAGGGACGCGACTCAAAGCGGAGTCGCGGGCAGTGCTCGTCGACGGCACCTCGATAACCGCGGTCAACGAAATGTCCATCAGCGACGCGCTGGCCCACTTCGAGGGGATGGAGGAGCACCTCTCAGCCCGGGACCGGAAGATCGCCGAGGAGATTCTCAAGGAGATCCGCGCCCGTCTGGGCTTCATGACCGAGGTCGGGCTGGACTACCTGACGCTGGACCGGGAGGCGTCGACGCTGTCAGGCGGTGAGAGCCAGCGGATTCGGCTGGCGACCCAGATCGGGAGCGGCCTCGTCGGCGTCCTCTACGTCCTCGACGAGCCCTCCATCGGCCTCCACCAGCGGGACAACGACCGCCTGCTGAACACGCTCGAAGAGCTTCGAGACCTCGGGAACACGCTGCTCGTGGTCGAACACGACACCGAGACGATGCGTCGGGCCGACCAGATAATCGACATGGGACCCGGGCCGGGCAAGCGCGGCGGCGAGGTCGTCGTCAACGGCCCGATGGACGAGGTCATCGACACCGAGGAATCGGTGACCGGGGAGTACCTCTCGGGCGAGCGGACGATTCCGGTGCCCGACAGCCGCCGCGAGGCCGACGGCGAACTCACGGTCCGGGGCGCTCGCCAGCACAACCTCGCCGATCTAGACGTGTCCATCCCGCTGGGGACGTTCACCGCCATCACGGGCGTCTCCGGCTCCGGCAAGTCCACGCTGATGCACGACGTGCTGTACAAGGGGCTGGTGCGTCGGATGAACGACACCGACGTGAACCCCGGCGAGCACGACGCCATCGACGGCCTCGACGACATCGAGACGGTGCGGCTCATCGACCAGTCGCCGATCGGCCGAACGCCCCGCTCGAACCCGGCGACGTACACCAACGTCTTCGACCACATCCGCGAGCTGTTCGCCGAGACGAGCCTCTCGAAACAGCGCGGCTACGAGAAGGGTCGATTCTCGTTCAACGTCAAGGGCGGCCGCTGTGAGGGCTGTGGCGGCCAAGGGACGGTCACCATCGACATGAATTTCCTCTCGGACGTGACGGTGCCTTGTGAGGAGTGCGGCGGCGCGCGCTACAACGACGAGACGCTGGACGTGACCTACAAGGACGCAACCATCGCCGACGTGCTCGATATGACCGTCGAGGAAGCATACGACTTCTTCGAGAGCCACAGCGGCATCCGTCGCCGGCTGGAACTCCTGAAAGATGTGGGGCTGGATTATATGCGGCTGGGCCAGCCCTCGACAACGCTCTCCGGCGGCGAAGCCCAGCGCGTCAAACTCGCCGAGGAACTCGGCAAGAAGGACTCCGGCGAGACGCTATACCTGCTCGACGAGCCGACCACTGGGCTCCACCCCGAGGACGAGCGCAAACTCATCGACGTGCTCCACCGGCTCACCGACGACGGCAACACCGTCGTCGTCATCGAGCACGAACTCGACCTGATAAAGAACGCCGACCAGATCATCGATCTCGGCCCGGAGGGCGGGGAGAACGGTGGCGAACTCGTCGCGCAGGGGACACCGGAGGAGGTGGCCCGGACCGAGGCATCCTACACCGGGCAGTACCTCCGAGACCTGCTGCCGAACGTCGACCTGGAGGGGCCGCGGGCGGACCGCGACACAGCGGCCGAACAGCCGGCTGCGGACGACGACTGAGACAGTCTGGACCGTGAAAGCTGGCAATAGCTGAAACGGCCACCAACGTTTTTGCCGGTAGCGGACCCTGATATTCCCAACCATGGCACAGTCGACAGCGGACCGCGTCGAGCGGAAACGGGGTATCGGTGGGCTGGCGAAACAGGCGAACCCAGCGTTTGCTGTGGGAGCAGTCGCCGTCCCGCTCATCGCGTTTGCGGGGGCGCTCGCCAGCGGAAACATCCGGGCGCTGACCTACGTGCACGTGATGGCGGGCGTACTGTGGACCGGTATCGACCTGTTCATGGGGCTCGTTCTGGGGCCGGTACTCGGCGGTCAGGAACCGGAAGCACGGGCCGACTTCTTCGCCTCGTTCACGCCCAAGATGACGTTCCTGATGCCGACGCTGGCGACGGTGACCATCGCCGGCGGCATCCTGTTGGCGCTTCGCCTCGGGAAGTTCCCCAACGCCGACCCGTGGCTGGCAATCTTGACCGCCGCGACACTAATTCCGGTCATCCTCCTCATCGGCTACCAGTTCGACGCGCTGACCGACCCGAAGACGCTGGGCGTCCTCGGCGTCGCCATCGTCGGCTCCGGCGCGTATCTCGTGACGACGCTGCCGGCCTTCGCGATGACATCGTGGTGGCTCGTCGCCACGCTCGGTATCGTGACCCTGCTATCCGTGCAGGGCTTCGGCGTCGTCCTGCCCGGTGAGGTCCGCATCTACCGGCAGGTCGTCTCCGAGAACCCGGACGTGGACCTCGTCTCGGAGATCGGGATGCGAAACGCCAGGCTCGGGGGGCTACAGGGACTGATGCAACTAGCGATCGTCTTCGTGATGGTCGGCCTGCGCTGGTGGACGCCGTAGGCCCGGTCTCCGGTATCAAACCCTGCGGAGAGAGCCAGCAGCCGCGTTTCCGTCCACGCGAAGCCAGTCTGACGCGGGCTGGGAGGCGTGCTGGCTGTCGAAGGATCTCTGCCCAACTAATCACTACTGTGACGGGTGTGACAGCGCTTATCACCCTGCCTGCCGAGCGTTTCTGTCAACGATGGTCTGGTCGGGGCGTACCGAGAGCCAGTGTGCATTCACAGTCGACCGCACGGAGTTGGACGGCGAAACCGAACAGGAGTGGGAGTGTCCACACGGCGCACTCGAAGGCAAAGAGCGCTGTCCGTTCCACTGCCAGCCCGAGGATGTCCCCGACAGCGTGGACGTATCCGAGGCGTTCCTCGATGCGATTGCTGGAGATCCTACCGAGAGTCGGCAGGATCGCAAGCGAGCGAAACAGTTCATTGGAGCCACCTTCGACGTTCTCGACCTGTCGAACGCGGTGGTCGACGCCGGCGACAACCATCCGGTCGACCTCCGCGGAGCGACGATCGACCGGATTGACTGTACCGATAGCGAGTTCGGCCAGCGGCTCGACCTCCGGGGCGCGACGGTCACGGAGACGGCGACGTTCGACGGGACGTACCACGAGGTCGACGCGAGGGACGCGACGATTGCCGAGGCGGTGTTTACCGGGGTAACGGCGGACCTGGTGGACATCCGGGAGGCACAACTGGATACCGCTGCGTTCGAGCGCGCAACCCTCTCCGGGATTGACGCCCGTGACGCGACAATCGGAACCGCGACCTTCGACCGGGCGTCGGTGATCGACGCCGCCTTCGACCGAGCGACCGTCGAGGAAGGGTCGTTCCAGCACGCCACGCTGGAGATGGCCGACTTCGACGAGGCAACGTTCGGCACCGGGGATTTCTACCATGCCACCTTCGACGAGGCGGACTTCCGGTGGGCGGAGTTCGGCACGGCGCGGTTCTACGGCGCGACGTTCAGCGGCGGTTACTTCAACGGGACCAGCTACGACGAGGCCGTCTTCGAGCGGGTCGAGGCCGAGCGGCTCTACCTTCCAGAGGTGACGCTCACCGACGCGACGTTTGCCGATGCGGCCGTCTCGATGAAACTGGTCGTCCACGACTCGGTGTTCGTGGGTACCGACTTCACGGGGGCGGACGTCGAGCGACTCGACGCCACAGACGCGGCGGTACTCGGGGCTGAGTTCGCTGACACGGCCATCGCAGACCTGCAGTTGGACGGGGCGACGCTGGCAAGCCCGCGGTTCGCGGACAGCACAATCGACCGGCTGCGTGCGGCGGACGTGACCTGTCTTGGCACTGTCCGTCTCCACGACTGCACCGTCGGTACGGTCGACCTGCAACCGACCGCTGTTGGACCGAACGGGGTCGTGGTCGTCTCGCTGTCAGAGACGGCGGTCGAGGACGGCGCGTTCGGCCAGCCGGACGCGGGCGCCGCTGTGTACGATCTGGAGCGGGCGACGCTGGGAACAGTCAGGTTCGAGGGCGACGGGACAAACAGCGTCCTCGACAGAGTTGTATTCTATCGGACGCGGTTCGCGGGCTTCGACTTCCGTGATGACGATGCTCTCGATCTGGAGGGGGCCAACTACTGCTTGCACGAACTCGATAGCGCGCTTCGGGACGGCCTTCGGGCCGCACTAGCGTACCCGGCCGCCCTCGATGACGCGGTCGGAGCCCTGGCGGACAGCACGGACTCAGCGGCCGACGAACCGGCGACAGTGGTCGACCTGGCGGCCGAACAGGCAAGTGACGGGGCGCTCGGACCGGACGCCAGCGCGACCTTCGAGCGTCTTTCGACGGCCACAGCGGAGCGAATCGACGCTGCCGCCGGCGAAGTGACGTACCTCCGAGCGAAAAACGGCGCGAACGACATCGCCGACAACACCGCCGCCTCCGAGTTCTTCATGTCACAGTTGGCCTACCGGCGGCGCTGTCAGTCCCGGCGCGTCCGCGACAGCGGCGCATCCCTGCGAGAGCGAGCACGGGCGCTCGCCCGCTGGGGGATGAACGCGTTCCTGTTCGTGACGACCGGCTACGGCGAGCGGGCGTCGTACACGCTCGCGGCGTCGGCGGTACTCATCGCCGCCTACGCCGGCCTGTACCTCGCTATCGCGCCGGCCCTGTTCGAGAGCGTGGGCCAGTACGCCCAGCTCAGCCTCGGGTCGTTCATCGCCTTCTTCCTCGGCGGCGTCGGCGAGGTCAGCGATCCGACCGTCTCCCTGCTGGCACAGTCCGAGGCGTTCCTCGGCGCTTTCTTCGTCGCGCTGTACGTCTTCGCACTGACACGGTCGGTCAGTCGCTGACCACCGCCAGCTTTCTTCGCTCGGCGGTCGTACAGTCGGTTATGCACACCGTCTACGCCGCGCTCGGAGACCGCGTCCTCGTCGGCGACAGCCGCGGCGGCTGGGACGGCGGTCTCCTCGGCCACGACATCGAGGGCGTTGCCGCGGGAGCCGCCGAGCCGGGGCGTGCCTTCGTGGGCACCTCGGACGCTGGCCTCAAGCGGACGACCGATGGTGGAGCGACGTGGGAAACAGTTCTCGACGCAGGCGACCGCGTGACGAGCGTCACGGTCAGCCCACACGATTCGACCGAAATCTGGGCCGGAACGGAACCGAGCGCGGCCTATCAGTCGGCCGACGGTGGAGAGACGTGGACCGAGAAACCCGGGCTAACGGGACTGGACTCGGCGTCGCGGTGGTCGTTCCCGCCGCGGCCACAGACTCACCACGTGCGCTGGATCGCCCTCGCCCCGGACGACCCGGAGCAGGTGTACGCCGCCATCGAGGCCGGCGCGTTCGTCCGCAGTCCGGACGGCGGAAAGACGTGGGTCGACCATCCCGACGGCGCGCGGCGGGACAACCACACGCTGGCGACCCATCCCGATGCCCCGGATCGGGTGTACACCGCTGCTGGCGGCGGCTTCGCGCTGTCGACCGACCGCGGCGAGACGTGGACCCACCCACAGGAGGGACTAGAGCATCGGTACGTGTGGGGACTAGCCGTTCACCCCGACGACCCGGACCGCGTCGTCGTCTCGGCCGCCAGCGGCCCCCGGTCGGCGCACAGCACCAGCGGCGAGAGCTACGTGTATCGGTGGGACGGTGACCGGTGGACGCAATCGATGGACGGCCTGCCGGGACCGTCGGGGCTGGCCCGGCCGGTGCTCGCCACTGACCCGGACGACGGCTTTCTCGCGTTGACGAACCACGGCCTGTTCCAGTCGAAGTATGGGGAGACATGGGTCAGGCGATGGCCTGACGATGGAGACTGGACAGCCGAGTACGACCAGGTCCCGAGCGGGCTGGCCGTCGTCTAACCCCGTTTTCTCGGTGAGAAGATCTGTTCACACTACTAACATATTGGGGGTCCCAGCCGGGAGTACGATGGACGTTTCAGACGCTTGCGCCGACTGCGACCGACTTCTCGAGACGGTTTCTGAGAGCGTCGTCGCCGAACGAGAGTTCCTCGAAACCGTGTTGACCGCCGTCCTCGCGCGTGGTCACGTCCTTATCGAGGACGTACCGGGGACCGGAAAGACGCTGACTGCCCGGAGCTTCGCATCTGCGCTTGGCCTCTCCTTCTCGCGAGTGCAGTTCACGCCCGACCTGCTGCCGGCGGACGTAACCGGGACGCATGTCTACCGCGAGGGCGACAGCGAGTTCGAGTTCTCCGAGGGCCCGATCTTCGCTAATTTCGTGCTGGCCGACGAGATCAACCGCGCGCCGCCGAAGACCCAGGCCGCGCTGCTGGAGGCGATGGCGGAGGGCCAAGTGACCGTCGACGGCGACACCCACCCGCTTCCGGAGCCGTTCGTCGTCGTTGCGACCCAGAACCCCGTCGAGAGCGAGGGCGTGTTCCCCCTGCCGGAAGCCCAGCGCGATCGCTTCCTCGTCAAGACCAGCATCGGCTACCCCGAGGCCAGCGCCGAGAAGGGGCTGCTCCGCCAGCGGACCGAGCGGGAGTCCAAGGCCCCCTCTGTCGACGATGTCCTCGACCCCGAGGGCGTGCGCCGTCTGCAATCCGTTCCCGAGCGAGTGACCGTCGACGACGACATCCTGAGCTACCTCATCGACATCGTCCACAGGACCCGCCGAGACGCCCGGACCGAGGTCGGCGTCTCCCCTCGCGGGAGCCAGCGCCTGCTCGAAGCCGCCCGGAGCCACGCGGTGATCGCCGGCCGGGAGTACGTGCGCCCGGTCGACGTACAGACCGTCGGTGCGCCAGTTCTGGCCCACCGACTGGTCCTGACGACCGATGCGACCGTGGACGGGACGACCGCCGACGATGTCGTCGCTGACGTGTTCGACAGCGTCGCAGTGCCGACGGTGTCGCCGGCTGCCCCCGAGACGCCGGCGGCCGGAGAGTGAGTCGGATGGTGGAAAGACAGTCGCACCGGCCTGCTGGAGCCGGCAATCGGGAGGCGTAACTGTGGCGCGGTTCGGCTCGCTGGCGCTGGCTGTTCTCGCGGTCGTCGCGCTGGCGATGGTCGCCGCGTCGCTCGACACCGTCTCGACAGCGCCGACGGTGACGACCGGGGAGTCGACAGACGATTCGACGCCGCCCCCGCAAGGGCCGGGTGGCGGCGGACCCGGTACCCCGGAAGGGACCCAGTCGGCGACCCGTATTCCCGAGACGGACGCTGAGACTGCGGCCGCGTCGAACGCAGGTGACGGGCCGCCGCGCTGGCAGGTCGTCGCCGGCCTCGCACTCGTCGTGCTGGGCGGGCTGGTCGTCCTGTACGAACTGACTCGTGGCGAGGCGACCGAACCGGACTCCGACGACGAGGACCCGCCGCCCACGCCGACGGCACCCGCGGCCGATTCCGTGTTGCTCACAGGGGACGTGCCACCAGAAAACGACGTGTATCGGGCGTGGTCCGCACTCAGAACCCACGTCGAATCGGTCGGCGAGGCGTCCGGACTGTCGGCTGAGAAGCCCGTGACACCTGCCGACGTTCGGGAGGGGGCAATCGAGTCCGGCCTCCCACAGCAGCCGGTGACGGCGCTGACCGAACTGTTCTGTGCGGTCCGGTACGGCGACGCGGCCGCGACACCGGAGCGGGAGCGGCGGGCGCGAGCGGTCGCAACCACACTGTCGCTGGACACGCCTGTCCGGGGTGATGCGTCGTGAGGCGGCGACGCATTCCGACTATCGTCGGCCTCCTGGCTATCAGTGCCGGCGTGCTCCTGCTGGCACTACCCGAACTGGGCGGTGGACTTCTGCCCCGCGTGGCCGCGACGCTGCTGACAGTCGGGGTTGGGGCCGCGGCGGTGGTGCTCGCGGCCAGAGAGCTGTTCGACAGCGACGACCCGGAGCTACAGCTTCCGACGCCCGAGTCCCGGCCCCAGTATCGGGTCCCCGGGGCGGCGTTCGCCGAGCGGCTCGACCGGATCAGCACTGTCGGTCGCCGCGCTGCCGACGACGCGGACGAGTGGGACGGGACGCGGGAGCGAACGCCCAGGGAGCGGGTGTACGCGTCGCTCCACGAGCTTGGCGTCGATGTACTCGGACGGACCGACGGAGACACGCCGGGCGCGGCCGCCGACCGGCTCGCGGACGGGGCGTGGACCGACGACGAGGCGGCCGCCGCCTTCTTCGCCGACGGGCTGTGCCCGCCGCTGCCGCGTCGGGCGTCACTCCCCCTCGTTCGACCCGAGCTACCTGTGGTGCGTTGGGCGCGCCACGCCGTCGCCGAGTTAGCCGAGCGACTGGCGGCCAACGCGCCCGACCCGGCCAGCCGGCTCGCTCCGGTCGAAACGATAGGTGACGGGGCGGCCCAGGGCGAGTACTGGCCCACCGCCGAACTCCCCCGAACGCGGTCGACCGGACGGACCAGGCGCGTCGCCGTCGCGGTTCTGCTTGCCAGCGCGGGCGGCGTCGTGATGGGCGTTCCCGGAGCGGTACTGACCGCCGCGTTCGGGATCGCACTCGCCGGGGCCGCCCGGGTCTGGGAGCCGACGGCCGACATCGAACTCACTCGGACGCTCGAACCGCGGACGCCGACCCCCGGATCTACCGTCGAGGTCACCGTGACGGTGCGGAACGTCGGCGAGACGACGGTTCCGGACCTCCGGCTGCTGGACGGGGTCCCCGCCGGACTCAGCGTCCGGTCGGGATCGCCGCGGCTGACCACCGCGTTGCGGCCCGGCACCGAGCGGTCGTTCACCTACGCGCTGACGGCGGTCCCGGGCACCCACGCGTTCGAATCGCCGCTCGTGATTGCGGGCGATTTCGCTGGCGCACGCGAGACGGTCCGGACCGTCGCAGTGACGGACGGCCACGACAGCCTGACGTGTGGCTTCGAGCGGCGCAGTGACGACGCCAGCCCGCCCCGAGAGCAGGCGACGCAAATGCCGGGGCAACAGAAGGCAGGAGTCACCGGGAGCGGCGTCGAGTTCGACTCGCTGCGTGCCTACCGCCCCGGCGACCCGGCGTCGAGGATCGACTGGCACCACCGCGCAAAGACCGGAGACCTGGCGACAGTCGAGTTTCAGGAACCGCGACAGCCGCAGGTCGCCGTGGTTGTCGACGCCCGCCGTGCGGCGTACGTCGCGGCGACACCCGGCGATGTCCCAGCGCCACGCCACGGCGCGTCGGCCGCCTACAGCGTCGCCGACCGATTGCTCGACGACGGGGTTCCAGTCGGTATCGGGACTGTCGGGGCGGACGACTGCTGGCTGCCGGCGACAACCGGCGAGGCCCACCGCGAGGCCATCCGGACGCGTCTAGCCGGCGACGCCGCGGTTCCGTGGACGCCACCGGAGGAGTCGACGCAGATCCGCGAGGCCGTCGACGACCTGACGGCGCGGCTCAACCCCGACGTGCAGGTGGTCGTCGTCTCGCCGCTCTGTGACGACGACGGTGTCGACCTCGTCCGACAGCTGGAGGGAGCCGGCCACGGTGTCTCGGTGGTCAGCCCGGACTGTACGGACCCGTCGACGGTCGCCGGGGCCTACGCGCATCTCGCCCGTGAAAACCGACTTTCCACGCTTCGGGGGCACGACATCCCGATCCGGGACTGGGACCCGACGACCCCGCTCAGGGAGGTGCAAGCCCGTGGCGCGGCCGTCTGAGCGGGACCGACGGTTCGAACCCGGGCTGCCGCGGTTCAGCACCGGCGTCAGCGCGGTTTCGGTTCTGGCCGTTTTCGGATTCGTCGCGTCCGACCCTGTATCCCTGGCGTTCGCCGTCGTCGGCGGGCTAGCGGTTGGCGTCGGCCTGCTGCGTCGGATCGAGTTCGCGCTGACGGCCGGCGTCGGCGGCCTGTTCGTGGCCGTGCTACAGGCCGGTGCTGACGGGTCGCCGGAGTGGGTCCTGGGCGCGACGGTGCCGGTCGTGCTGGCCTGGGTGACCGCCAGACACGCGTTGCGGTTGGGTGCGCAGGTGGGCTCCGTGGCCTCGACGCTCCGGGTCGAACTCGTCCACACCGTCTCGGTCGTGGTACTCCTGACCGCGGGCGGGGGTATCGGCTATCTCGTCTACCGGTCTGTGACGGGGACGCCGTCGCCGCTGGCGCTGGGCCTACTGCTGCTCGCTGTCGTCACGTTTACGCTTTCACTGCGGTGACGGTGGTAACCGATCACAGGATGGTGACGGCCGCGTACCCGAGGCCGGTCGTCACCGCCGTCGCGGCGGTCGCAAGCAGGAGAATCTTCGCCGCTTTTCGCCGATCGGCGCGGACGGCCTCGCTGGCGTCGACGCGCCCGCTGGAACCGCCGGACCCCGAGAGGTCGTAGCGGGCCAGCGCACCGAAGGCGACACAGAATCGGAAGTAGTCCTGAAACGCGCCGACGTACCCCCCGAAAACGGAGGGGATAGTCGCCCACAGCGACAGGTCGGGGACCGCACCCACTGCAACGGCGAGGGCGACACCGATGGCGACCGCGAATGAAGCAATGGCCGACAGTCGGCGGGCGCGGCGTTGGTTCGCTCCGATGTTACACACCCCGGGCTGATACTCTGCCATAGGCGGTAACAGGGGCTACACCGACAAATACGCCCTGCTTGGACCGGTGGCGCAACGGACGCTGCCGGCAGTTTGTATCATCAGGGATGTGATTTTTCATTTCGGCGGTCAACCATCCGGCTATGCCCCTCCAATTCAAGCTATCGAAGACGTGGAAGTGTGCCCTCATCGGCGGCCTTGTCCCCGCAGCGTTCACGCTCGTAGACGTGTTGCGGTCAGGATCGGATATCACATTTCAGGGGCTCTTCCTCGGTGGCGTCATCGCAGGATATCTGGTCAAACGCCACGGCGGGACAGGGACTGCCGCCGGAGTCAGAGTCGGACTCATCGGCGGTATTCCAGCGCTCTGGTCGCTGAAAGAGCTGGTGGTCGCTATCCCGACGATTCCGAACCCGCTGTGGTTCCGGGTCGTCGGTGTCGGCATGGCACTGGTAGTGGGCGTACTACTGCTGGTGGTCCCGATGGTGGTCGGTGGCCTGGCCGGCCGCTTCGGCGGCTGGCTGGCCGAGCGACAGGACCATCCACGGGTCCCCACGGCGGGTAGCTGACCCGGCGGTCGTCCCGAAAACAGGGACAGCAGTCCGTCTGAATCGAGAAGCTATTTGGTTCGTGACACCGAGAGAACGTGTATGCACGATGTTGTGGTGGTCGGTGCGGGTCCGGCTGGGTCCCGGTACGCGCGCCAGGCGGCGAGTCGGGGGCTCGACGTGGTGGTGTTCGAACAGGGGGAGATCGGCAAACCACTGGCCTGCTCGGGCCACGTGAGCACAGATATCTGGGAGTTCACCGAGGACGCCCGCGACGAACTGTTTCAGAACGAGATCTCCGGCGCGCGGTTCCACACCGGCGGTCCCGGTAGCCAGGACCACCCCTTCTACAAGGACGAGGTCATCTCGAACGTCATCGACCGCGTGGGCCTCGACAAGCACCTCGCGGAAGTGGCCCGCGACGCCGGTGCGGACGTGCGTGAGGAGCATTCGGTCGTCGGCGTCACCGAAGACAGGGATGGCGTCACCGTCGAAGTACGTGGCGACGACGGCGTCGAGACACACCGGGCGAAGATGGTCGCCGGCTGTGACGGTCCGAAGAGCCGCGTCCGGCGGGAACTCGACCTTCCGGAGCCCGACGAACTGCTGCACGGCGTCCTCGGGTTCAGCGACGAGGTGGATCACAGCGATTTCGTCGATGTCCACCTCACGGTCCCACGGTTTTTCGCCTGGCGTATCCCGCGGGGCGAGGCCGGCGTCGAGTACGGATTGGCGGTGCCGCCGGGCGACGACGCCCGGGGTCGCTTTGAGGAGTTCGTCGACGGCTACGGCGTCGAAACCGACCACCGCTGTTCGGGACTCATCCCGATCGGCCCGCCGAAGCGAGTCACCGGCCGGCGGTCGTTCCTCATCGGCGACGCTGCGGCCCAGACCAAGCCCTTCACCGGCGGCGGCATCCGCTACGGTATGACCGCCGCTGACCACGCTGCACGAGAAATCGATCCCGAGGACCCGGCGACGCTGGGCGAGTACGAGCGGGCGTGGCGCGACGACCTCCGACAGGAGATCCGCCTTGGCCACGCGGTGCGGGCCGGCTACTCCGCGCCGGAGCCGATACAGAAAGCCGGGATGAAAGCCTTCGAGGGCGAGATCGGCGTCCACATGGACCGGCCGACGACGCTGTTCTCCCGGGAGCAGTTAGCAGCGCTGTTCTCCCGGTCCTGATGACGTGTTACCGAACTATCGTGTGCAGGTAACGTTTTTACCGACCGCTGGAAAAGGGCGGGCGTGGTAACACGCCGACGAACCTACGTCCTCGCGGGCTTGCTCGTTCTCACTGGCTGTCTGACGACAGTCCTGCTCGCGCGAGTGCTATCGACGATATTCTTCGCAATCACGGTCGCATACGTGCTGTTCCCCGTCTCGGAATGGCTCGGACGCCACGGGCTCAACAAGCGGCTTTCGGCGGCCGTGACGACAGGTATCGCCTTCGTCAGCGGGGCACTCATCGTCGTCCCGCTCGGGGCCGTGCTGTACCTGCGCCGCCGTGACCTGTTTACATTCTTTCAGCAACTTCCGCCGATGGTGACCATCGATATCGGCGAGTTTAGCTATCCGGTCGAGATTGCGCCGACGCTGATATCAGCACGACGGATACTCACGGATTTCGCAGTCGACCTCGCGGCAGAATCGCCCGTCCTGGCGCTGAAAGCCGTCCTGTTTACGATTCTCGTCTACGCGATGCTCTGGCAGCCACAGGCCCCGAAAAAGGCCGTCTACCGGACGGTGCCGACATCGTATCACGAGGTCGTCAACCGACTCCATCAGCGGCTCCGGGGAACCCTGTACGCGATTTACGTTCTCCAGGCGGCGACGGCGTTCGGGACCTTCGTCGTAGCGTGGCTCGTGTTCTGGATACTGGGCTATCAGGGCGCGTTCGCGCTAGCAGTGGTCGCCGGAATCCTGCAGTTCATCCCCGTTGTCGGCCCCAGCGTCGTCGTCCTGACCATCGCTGTCACGGATGTCATCAACGGTAACATCACCGGTGCGATACTGGTAACCGTGCTCGGCCTCGTCTTCGTCGGCTTCCTCCCCGACGCGGTCATCAGACCGAAGCTCGCCCGCTACACGACCGGCCTCCCAGCTAGCCTCTACTTCGTCGGATTCACCGGCGGCGTGTTGACCCTGGGTGTTATCGGCTTCATCGCCGGGCCAGTCGTCATCGCGCTGTTGGTCGAACTGTCGTCGCTGTTGACGAGCGAGCGACAGGGAGACCAGCAGAAACTGACGTAATGTGGCTGTGCCAGCGGCCGCGACGCCGACTCAGTTGGTCTCCAGCGGCCGCCCCTGTGCCTCCCATTCGGTGAGGCTCCCCTCGTAGAAATCCACCTGCTCGAAGCCCAGGTGGCGCAAGACGACGTAGGTGTGGCTGATTCGACGGGCGGTGTTACAGTAGAGGACGATGCGTTTGTCCGGGACGATGCCCGCGCGTTCAAGAACCGATCGTGCTTCGTCTTGCGGAAGCAGTCCCCGCGTCTCGTCGTCGACGAGGTCCCGCCAGTCCAGCAGGACTGCACCGGGAATGTGGCCTGCGTCGTACTCCTCGTCCTCGCGTGTGTCGACCAGCACCGCGTCAGGGTCGTCCGCGGCATCAGCAACCGCATCCGGGCCGACCAGCGGCGTCGAGTCGGGTCGCGTCACCTCGTAGTTGGTCGGCTCGACGGTCGGCGTCTCGCTCGTCGTCTCCCGTTCGAGTTGCCAACTGGAGAAGTCGCCGTCGAGGAGATGTAGCCGGTCGGGGTCGTGGCCGAACAGTTCCGCAGTGACCAGAAACCGTGCGGCGAAGACGCCGTGGTGGTCGTCGTACGCGACGATATCGCTTTCCGGCGTAATGCCGGCCTCTGAGAGTAGCTTCGCCCAGTCGTCTTCGTCGGGGGGCATCCCCTCACCGGCATCGGACTCCGCGCCGTGTTCGTCCGCCCGGAACGAATCGAAGGGTACGTTCACCGCGCTCGGGAGGTGTCCGAGGCCGTCGTACTCCCAAGCGTCTCGCACGTCGACCACCCGAAGGTCGTCGCCCCGACTCGACACCCACTCCGCAGAGACGAAATCAGTCATCGTCCACGCGTAACCGCTCCGTCCGCTTGAAAACTCCCATCACAGCCGGTCGAAGGTGGCTGCAAATGCTGCCGCCTCTCGCGAGAGCGCGGCCTGATTCATATCCGGACATGGAACGCCATGGCCCCTGTCCGCTGGGCGGCGAACGTAGTGGACAGCGACATATCCCAGTAGAAGCAATATCTGCCGGCACGGTGGATGAGTGGCCGAACATGCCGAAAGTCGTAGTAATATATGTCTGGTAGACTTACGCTTCGATGCATTATGACTGACTACGCTAACGACGTGCTCGTCTCGGCCGACTGGGTCAGCGAGCACCTGGACGAGTTCCAGAGCGACGACCCCGCCCACCGACTGGTAGAGGTGGACGTCGACACGGAACTGTACGACGAGAGCCACGCGCCCGGCGCGATCGGCTTCAACTGGGAGACGCAACTCCAGGACCAGACCACCCGTGACATCCTCGACAAGGAGGACTTCGAGGACCTGCTCGGGTCACACGGCATCAGCGAGGACTCGACAGTCGTCCTCTACGGTGACAACTCGAACTGGTTCGCCGCGTACACATATTGGCAGTTCAAGTACTACGGCCACGACGACGTGAAGCTGCTCGACGGCGGCCGCGAGTACTGGGTCGAGAACGACTACGAACTCACCGACGAAGAGCCCGAGTTCTCCGCGGTCGACTACGAAGCCTCCGGCCCGCGCGAGTCCATCCGCGCCTACCGAGAGGACGTCGAGAACGCCATTGAGCGCGAACTGCCGCTCGTCGACGTTCGCTCGCCCGAGGAGTACTCCGGCGAGATCCTCGCACCCCCTGGACTCCAGGAGACCGCGCAGCGCGGCGGCCACATCCCCGGCGCACAGAACATCTCCTGGGCGGCCGTCACCAACGACGACGGGACGTTCAAAGACTACGACGAACTCGAAGAACTCTACGCCGAGTACGGCATCGACGGCGACTCCACGACGGTCGCCTACTGCCGCATCGGTGAGCGCTCCTCTGTCGCCTGGTTCGCCCTGCACGAACTGCTGGGCTACGACGACACCATCAACTACGACGGCTCCTGGACCGAATGGGGCAATCTGGTTGGTGCGCCTATTGAGAAGGGCGAAGCGGACGACTAAGCGAAGCGAAGGAGTTCGCTTCGTAGCGGAACGGGGAGCCCGTGAGGCGACCCGTGAAGCAGAGCAAAGCCGAGTAAGCGACGGCGCAAAATCGGAGACCTACTTTCGAATTTTTGTGGCGCTGTTCGGTGAGTGACAACGCCCGTAGCCGAGAGAGTGACACGTTCCGAACGGCTCTCTTTCAGTCGGAAAAGACAGCAGTGTTCCCAACCGTACATTCAAGTCAGATGCGGGTCCTACACCCGGGTGTGGACCGAACGGAACTCGAACGGGAACTCCGCGACGCCTTCGACGCCGACCCGGATATCGTCACGGTCGTCGCCAGACAGGCGCGGGACCTCTCGGAGTCGGACCAGTTCGTGACCGACTTCGGGGCGGAACTGACCGTTGAAGATGTCGTCGACAACCTCGCGGACGCGCCCGAGGACTATCAACTCGCCGAGCGATGGAACTGGTGGCTGGGTGCACTTGACCTCTCACACGGCGGCTACGCGCGGTTCAGCGTGCGACAGGACATCGACAAAACGTCTTGACTGTCGCTGTCGGGGATTTCTGTGTGCGAAAAACGGCGCGACGCCAGTCAGTGTACGCTAAGCCCGTGTGCCTCTCGTGCGTGTTCAAGGAGTTCCTCCGTCGTGTCGAACTCCTCACCGCAACTGCACGTGTGGTACGTCGTCGGGGGTTGCTGGCGTGTCGCCATGACAGGTGGATAATGAGCCCCGAGTATAATAATTGTTTATGCTAGCGTGATAACACTGCTCAATCGATGTGTTATCTGTACACAATACTGTAGCCGAAAGCAACGCCCTGACGATTCATAGCCACTGAACGTCCAGATATCGTCATGTTCTGGTTCAAATGTATTCTGTCTGTCCAGCGGCCGGCGACACGGTTCAGTCAGAACCGACGAACGGAAACGGGCACGACGCGTCCATCCCGATAATGGATGTGCAGTTTCTCGGCGGGGCGGGTGAGATCGGGCGGAGCGCCGTTCTCATCGACGAGTCGCTGCTGCTGGATTTCGGGATGTTGACCGACTCGCCGCCACAGTTCCCGGTGCGGACGCCGTCGCCGGACGCCGTCGTCGTCTCGCACGGCCATCTCGACCACGTCGGGACCATCCCGGCGCTGGTGTCGGGCGATGCGCGGCCGCCGATCCACTGGACGCCGCCGACGTACGAACTGGCGATGACGCTCGCGCGTGACACACTCAAGCTCCATGGGGGGACGGTCAACTGTCCCTTTACCGAGACGAACGTCAAGCGAGTTACGCAGGTGTCAGAGACCCACGGCTACCGCGAGTCCTTCGAAGCCGCCGGCTACGAGGTCACCTTCTACAACGCCGGCCACATCCCGGGAAGTGCACACGTCCTCGTCGACGACGGCGACACCCGACTGCTGTACACGGGCGATTTCCACACCGACGACCAGCGCCTCGTGGCCGGGACGACGGCCCGTCCGAACGCGGATGCGGTTATCTGTGAGAGTACCTACGCCGACGTCGACCACGAACCCCGAGAGACAGTTGAGGAGCGGTTCGTCGAAAGCGTCGAGACGACGCTCTGGGAGGGCGGCACCGTCGTCGTACCCGCCTTCGCTATCGGGCGAACGCAGGAGATGCTGCTCGTCTGTGAGGCACACGACATCCCGTGTTACGTCGACGGGATGGGGAAGCAAGTGACCGAGATGCTCGGGCAGTATCCCGAGTTCGTTCGGGACGCGGACGCGCTCCGGCGGGCGAAGTCTCACGCACGGTTCGTCACGGGCAAAGACGGCCAGCGCAAGCGCATCACCGACCAGAAGGCGGCAATCGTCACCACCAGCGGGATGCTCTCGGGCGGCCCGGCGATGACGTACATCCCGGAAATCCGCGGCAATCCGATGAACAAGATCACGATGACCGGATATCAGGTCGAAGGAACGCCGGGTCGGGACCTGCTAGAGACGGGCAGTGCCGAGATCGACGGCCAGATTATGCCGGTCAGCGCACGGGTCGAGCAGTACGACTTTTCGGCACACGCCGACCGAGACGGGCTGTTGGCGTTCCTCGATAGCTACCGCGACACGCCAGTACTCGTGAACCACGGCGACCGCTGTGAAGCGTTTGCAACTACGCTTCGCGAGGATGGCTACGACGCGACAGCGCCCGAGTTAGGCGCGACCGTGGCCCTCCAGTAGGCAGTCACACAGGCGACCGCGGCCCCGCTCAGTCACTCTCGTCAGCATCCTCAGCAGCACGCTGTTTCAGCCACTCGTCAAGCAGGTCGCGGATCGCGGCATCCCGGTTGTCGCGGTGGTCGGCGAACGCCTTGTCGTCGATCGCGTCGAGCAACTCCTCGTCCAGTTCGACCTCGATCGATTCGAGGTCCAGAAACGCTTCGTCCATTGATTACAGGGAGTTAGACGGCCAGAGAAATATATCCTCGTCAGACAGCCGTCGGTCAGTCGCGTGACAGCGGTCACAAAGGCAAGCAACTCCGGAAGAGTATCAGGAAACCGCCGTGCTTTGATTACGGCTCGTGGCGTATCCACAGTGATGGGTTCGCTACAGTCTCTGATCGGTTCCCACCAGCTCGACGCGCTCGGCGCATGGGCGGTAACGGGAATTCTCATGGGTGGCGTCGGACGGTTCGCGGCCGGTGGCGAATTCGATTGGGCGGTACTCACGGCACTCCTCGTCGCTATCGCGGTCACGGTTCCCCTCGCCACGCGAGACCTCGAAACGACGGTCCCGGCGGAGTTGCTCGGACTGGTCGCGGTGCCAGTACTCGTTCGGGCGTTCGGTAGCTTCCCGCAGGTCACCCCGTTCCTCGTAGTCGCCGGGGTCGCACTGTTGCTGGCCGTCGTCCTCGATGCGTGTACTTCGCTGGCGATGACGCCGCGGTTCGCAACGGTGTTCGTCGTCATCGTGACGATGGCCGTCGCGGGTGTCTGGGCGGTCGGTACCTATGCGACCGACACGCTACTGGGAACCACGTTTCTCAATGGGCAGACAGAGCTAATGTGGGATCTCGTCACTGCGACGGCCGCCGGTATCGTCGCCGGCGTCGTGTTCGAACTGTACTTCGAGCGGTCAGCACGCATCGCCCGGTTGCGCGTCTCTGACCCGGATCTCTCGGCAGTTGACCAACCGGGAGCGTCTCTTCCCGGAGACGATCAGCGCCATCGTCTCGCGGTCCGGGCGCTACAGGCTATCCTCGGTGGGATAGCCGTATTCGCACTCGCGCAGGGCAATGTGACGCTGTTCGTCAACAGCGGCGGCCCGCTGATGATAACGTTCCTGCCGGCGCTGTTCCGCCGGGAGTACGGCTACGCGATGAACACTGGTCTCGTGCTGTGGATCACAGTGGCGTCGACGCTGCACGCGGCCGGCGCGTTCGAACTGTACGAGGCGTTTGGCTGGTATGACAGTTTGGCCCACGCCGTCTCGGCATCGCTCGTGGCCGGCGTGGGATACGCGATCGCACGGGCAGTCGAACGCTACTCCGGGGCGGTTGATTTCAACAGGGAGTTCCGCGCAACCTTCGTCGTCCTGTTCGTCCTCGCGGTGGGGGTCGGCTGGGAGATTCTAGAATTTGCCAGCGGCGGCGTTGCGTCGATGATCGGCGGCGAGGCGGTCCTCGCCCAGCACGGAACGAGTGACATCGTGAACGACCTCGTGTTCAATACAGTCGGCGCACTCATCGTCGCGGGCTGGAGTACCGCCCATTTCGAGGGGCTCGCAGCCCGACTCACCGGGCGGGTCGGGCGGCTCACCAGCGGTGAGTGAGTCCCTGCTGTGCGCTCTCCCAAAAGCGACTCGGCCGTACAGACGGACGGAAACGTATGGAGCAGGCGCAGCTCGGTTTCGACCGCTACTTCGAGGTCGCCATAGAGTCCGACGAGGCACAGGCTGCGGAGATGACTGTCGAGCCCGGCCGGTCCGTCGGCGGGCCGGAGAACTACCACGCTGACAGCGACCAGTGGCTGTTCGTGGTCAGCGGAACCGTATCGTCACAGTCGATGGCGAGACCCACCGGATCGACGCCAGCGACCTCGTCCGCATCGAGGCCGGCGAACGCCACAGCATCGAAAACGACGGGACCGAGCCACTGGAGACGGTCAACTTCTACACGCCGCCGCGATAGCCGCCTCAGGACTCGGTATCATCGACCCGCAAATGTCTTCAGCGTCAGGCGACGCCGGCCTCGGCGTCCATCGGGTCCTGAATGTCGCCGACGACCTCTTCGAGCAGGTCTGTGACCGTCACCAGCCCGACGACCTCGCCGTCCGCAAGGACGAACGCGAGTTCCTGGCGCTCGGTCTGGAACTGGTCGATGGCGTCACTGACGGTCGTGTCCGGCGACATCGTCATCGGCGGCGAGGCGACGGCTTCGAGGTCGATGCGGTCAAGCAGACCACCGTCACCGGCCTGCTCCTCACGCTCGTCGACGAGCGCGGGGATGTAGACGATGCCGAGGAAGTCTTCGAGCGTCTCGCCGACGAGCGGATAGCGGGTGTGGGGCGTCTCGGCGATCCGCTTGGCGTTGGTCGCGTCGTCATCGGTAGGCGACAGCGCAACGATGTCTTCCCGGGGGACCATCACCTCGCTGACTTCGCGGTCACCGACGCGGAACGCGGAGAGGACTTCCTCGCGGCGTTCATCGGACACGTCGCCGCGGTCGAGGACGGAGCCGAGTTCGGTGCGCAGTTCTGCGCGGGACTCGATGGTATCGACTTCGGTTTCGAGCCACGCGCCGGACATCTCGACGCCGAACAGGCCCAGCGTCCACTTTGCGACCCCGTCACCGACGGCGATAATCGGCGAGATGAGCCTGGCAAAGTAGTACAGCGGTGTCGCACCGTATCGGCAGACGAACTTCGCGCGCTCGACGCCGAGATACGTCGGCGTCTGCTCGCCGTGAGTCAGGTGGACGAGGTTGATGAGGAGGAACGCAATAGCACCGCCGAGACCGACGCCGGCCAGGACCGATGACTCGAAGTACGGCTCGAAGATGGCCGCAAGCGCCGGTTCCGCGATGATACCGACGGCGATGCTGGAGGCGGTGATACCGACCTGACAACTGGTGAGATAGATCTCCAGATCGTCGGTCATCTCCCAGGCGCGCCGGAGGCCGGGCTCGTCGAACTCCGATTCGGTGTACTGTCTGGCTCTCGTCAGCGCGAACTCGATGGCGACGAAGAAGCCGTTCGCGAGGATCAGGGCGAGTCCTGCAAGCAGCCTGACCGCGATTTCGACTGGTTGCATGTGCCGGCGAAGTTCACGTTCCGCCGGTGAAAAAGTGGGGATTGCCGGTCCCGCTCGCGTCGCAGCAGCGCTGTCGGCTGTTCTCAGGTGCTCCCGAAGTCGTACTCGACGCCGGTGAGGTCAGTCGAGACTTCCCAGAGCCGCTCGGCGGTCTCCTCGTCACGCGAGGCGTCGTTGGACTGCTGGAACTCGGGCGGGCCACGCATGTCGAACAGTCCGCCGGGCCCGACGTACTCCCCGCCGATGACATCCTCGGCGGTGGCGGCGTACAGCATCGGCAGCGCGCCCTGTTCGGCGGACTGGGCGAGCACGGCGTTGGCAACGCCCATGGCCGCGGTTCGCAGCGTCGACCCCATCTCCCGCGGCCCGCGGAACTGGAGGTCGGTGTCGGCGTAGCCGGGATGACAGGCGACGCTTAGCACGTCGTCCCAGCCGTGGTTGCCAAGCCGGCGCTGCAGTTCGTAGGCAAAGAGCAGATTGGCGAGCTTGCTCTGGCCATACGCCGACCATTTCCCGTAGGAGCGCTCGCGCTGGAGGTCATCGAAGTCGATCTCGCCCATCTCGTGTGCGCCGCTGGACTGCGTGACGATTCGGGATTCACTATCGGCGGCCCCGAGCAGGTCCAGCAGGTGCCCAGTCAGGGCGAAGTGGCCCAGATGGTTGACGCCGAACTGCGTCTCGAAGCCGTCGACCGTCTCGCTCCGGGGAATCGCCATGACGCCGGCGTTGTTACAGAGAATGTCGACGGCGTCGTAGTCGTCCCGGAGGGCGTCGGCGAACGACGCGATGTTCGACAGGTCGGCCAAGTCACACTCCCGGACATCGAGCGTCGCGTTCGGAACGGCCTCGCGGATCTCCGCAGCGGCCGACTCACCGCGTTCGACGCTCCGGCAGGCCATCACCACCGTTGCGCCCCTGCGAGCGAACGCTTTCGAGCCTTCGAGTCCCAGCCCGCTGTTCGCGCCAGTCACAACCACGGTCCGGTCCGTCAGCGGGGGCATGTCTTCGATAGTCCAGCCTGTCATTGGCACGGTTACGGGCGCGAGACACTGAAACCCATCGCCGGTGGGAGAGTGAGAGTCTTATGCCGTCGCCCCCGTGTTCCAGTGATGAGCGACGTGTCGATCACCGTCTACACGCGCGAGAACTGCCATCTCTGTGAGGAAGCCATCGAGACAATTGAGCGAGTCGCCGACGACGAGGGACTCACCATCGCGCTGGACCTCGTCGACGTCGACGAAGACCCCAACCTCCGCGAGGAGTACGGCGAGCGCGTCCCGTATGTCCTCGTCGACGAGTCGCCGGCATTCAAATACCACGTCGACGAGCGACAGTTGCGCGAGAAACTGCAGCAGTCGGCGTAGCCGGAGGGCGTCGTAATCAGCGGGCTATGGGCATCGAGTGAACAGTCGGTAGCCTCCCGCTGCGAGTGTCACACAGCGGGTCAGACACTCACCGACAGTGAAGCAGATCGCTCACTACTGAGACCAGCTCGGGTCTCTCAACCATGTGCCAGTGAGCTTATCATTTCTCGGTGGTAATGTGTCGGCGATGCCCTCCAGTATTAGTGAGACGATCTTCAGCAAACCGTCCGGACGCCCAATTTCACTCGTCCACGCCGCCGGCACGCTCATTTTCGCCGGTCTGTATATCTATGGCCGGGTTGTGGGTGGGTCTTCCGGTGGTTGGCTGCTCGTCATGGTACTCGGGACCGGAATAGCCGGCATCGCCGAAGCACTGCCGGAGCGGCGGCGGCAAACGGCTGGTGTCCTTCGCTCCGTCGCGATTCTTGTGCTCCTCTGTCTCGTCGTTGTGTCCGTCGTTGCACCCGACTTCATCGTGGGCTGACTGCTGTACTGTCTCGGGAGTCGTCTCGTTGCCCTCCCACAGGTACGTTGGAATGCAAGTCGTCGACGGCTGCCGGTGCTACTGACTGCGTTCGACTGCGTGTTGCAATGCTTCAGCCGCCGCCGCCGGGTCGTCAGCCCGCGTAATTGCTGTGATAACAGCCACACCGCCGGCTCCGGCTTCGACGACTTCGGTGGCGTTCTCGGTCGTGATGCCACCGATGCCGACAAAGGGGATGTCTACTGCCTCGGCGATAGCAGCGACGCGGTCGGTGCCGACGGCGTACTCGTCGTCGTCGATATCGTCTTTCGAGCCAGTGGCAAACACCGCGCCGACACCGAGGTAGTCCGCACCGGCCGCCGCCGCTTCCCGAGCGTCTTCGACAGTCGAGACCGAGCGCCCGATGAGCGCGTCGTCTCCCAGAAGCTCCCGCGCAACGGGAACTGGAAGGTCGTCGTCGCCGAGGTGGACCCCGTCGGCGTCGAGTGCCTGGGCGATGTCCACGCGGTCGTTGACGACGAACGTGACGCCGGCCTCGCGGGTCAGTTCCCGCAGTTCCAGACCGAGTTCGTAGCGTTCGCGTGCGGTCCGATCCTTTTCGCGAAGCTGGACGACGCCGACGCCGCCGTCGATCGCCTCCGCAACGATTTCGTCGGTTGTCCGATCCGCCGAGAGCGATGCCTGCGTGACGAGGTACACGTCCCAGTCGACCATAGCGGGTCTCGGAACCGATGGCCCTTGTGTGCTGTGCGTTCGTCAGGACTCCGTTTCGGCTGTCGAACTCGGCGTGTTTGCCTCGTCAGTGTCGGCTTTGTCAGCCGTGAGCGCGCCGTCGCGGACGGCCATCCGAAGCCCGAACTCGGCGATGTTACCGCCGTGTTCCGCTGTTCTGGCGAGGCTATCGAGAGCGCGCGTGAGCCGGTAGTCGGCGTCACCGGCCTCGAACAGCTGTCGGTCGAGACTGGTTATCCGCTCTCGGACATCCCGGCGCGTGGCCAGTGTCTGTCGGGCGGTGTCGACGCAGGCGTCGCCGATGATGACGCTGACTGCGTCTTTGACGATGGTGTGGATATCCTGTGCAATGTCAGCGAGGGCCGTGACAATGGGTCCGTCGGGCTGGCCGTTGAGTTGGTCGGCGACCGTTCCGATGCGCTCTGCGTGATCGGCCACGCGTTCGAGGTCGTTCGCAGTCCCCCAGAGAGTGAACAGTTCCGGGCGCGTCAGGCCGAGTGCGTCGATCTCGTCGAGGCGACCCAGACTCCGCTCGAAATAGCGGTCGATCATGGCGTACAGCCGGTCGGCCTGATCGTCCCGGTCGGCCCAGCGGTCGCCGGCCGTCCCGGTCGTGAGCGCAGCCATCGCGTCCCGGTGCATCGACAGCGCGACGAACTGGAGCTGACGGACCGACTGTCTGACCGACACCTCTCTGGCGTCGAGCAGTGTCTGGACCGTCACCTGTGATTCGGTCTCCTCGGCGACAGTCACGCCGGTCAAGTTTCGAGTGACGCGTTCGATCGCCCGGTGTTGTTTGTCAGTGAAGCTGTCGGGAGCTTCGAGGACGACGGACTCGACACCGGCGGCGTAAGCGGCCCGAAGCAGCTGTTCTATCTCCGCCGGGTCGTCGTTTCCGGCTTCCAGTGTGACGTGGTTCCGCGGTGCGGTCCGGGACTCCGGGGTCTGAATCACAAGCAGCCCGTCGATGTGTGTGTGGAGGTTCACCGTCGTCCCGGCCGTACAGTTCTCCGATTCGGCCCACTCTTTCGGTAGCGAAACGGTGTACGTGCCGCCGCCGACGGTCTGTACCTTTCGGGTTTCCATGGTTAATAGATGAGTTCCGAATCAGTTTCGACCATATACAGGGTGCGTGCCGCGATGTTGACAGCGTGGTCACCGACTCGTTCGAGGTCCCGGACCGTCAACAGGAGTCGGGACACGTCGTCGAGCAGCTGCTCGACCGCCCAGCCGTCGTCGCCGTTGGCCTCTCGTTCGATGAGGTCCCGGGCGACGGTTTCGCTGGCCCGCTGACAGAGCGTGTCGAGCGCATCGTCGTCAGCAGCGATAGCACGGCACTCCTCGATAGCTTCCCGCCGATAGGCGTCGATACTGCGCTCGACCATCTCAGTGGCTTCGCGGCCGATCGTGTCGACGTCGACATCCGGGGCGAGTCGACGGTCGGCCGACAGGGCGTACTCGGCGAGGTTCGTCGCGAGGTCCGCGACGCGTTCGAGATCGGTGATAATCTTGAACGAGGCCGCGACGAATCGGAGGTCCGTCGCGACCGGTTGCTGGAGGGCAAACAGGTCAATACAGTCGGCTTCGAGGGCCAGATACAGTTCGTTGACCTCGTCGTCGCCGTTGATGACCGACTGCGCCAGGTCTTCATCGGCGGACCGTAGCGCGGTAAGCGCTGCATCGAGACGCTCGACGACGAGTTCGCCCATCGCGACCACGTCCTTCCGAAGTTCGTCCAGTTGTTGCTGGTACGACTCGCGTGACATGGGTCACCCGAACTTGCCGGTGATGTAGTCCTCGACGCGCTGGCTCTCGGGGTTCTCGAAGATCTTGTCCGTGTCGTCGTACTCGACGAGCTTGCCGCCGGTGAGGAACACGGCGGTCTGATCGGAAATACGGGCCGCCTGTTGCATATTGTGAGTGACGATGACGACAGTGTAGTCCTCGGCCAGATCGTGAATGAGGTCCTCGATCTTCGAGGTGGCGATGGGGTCCAGCGCCGACGCCGGCTCATCCATCAGGATGACCTCAGGGTCGACTGACAGGCACCGGGCGATACAGAGCCGTTGTTGTTGCCCACCGGAGAGACCGAGGGCATTGTCGTCAAGACGGTCGGCGACCTCGTCCCAGAGCGCGGCCTGGCGCAGGGACTGCTCGACTAGCTCTTCGGCCTCGTCCCAGTCATCACGGCCGAGCAGGCGCGCGAGCAGACCCGTCTCGATATCGCCGTGCTTGCGTGGACCGTAGGTGATGTTCTCGTGGATGGACTTGGGGAAGGGGTTCGGTGACTGGAACACCATGCCGACGCGCTTGCGGAGTTCGACCAGGTCGATTCCCTCTTGATAGATCTCCTTGCCGTCGAACTGAACCGACCCGTCAACCCGCGCCGAGCGGATGCGGTCGTTCATCCGGTTGAGCGAGCGCAGGAACGTCGACTTCCCACACCCGGAGGGGCCAATGAGCGCCGTAACGCTCTTTTCGGGGATCTCGATGGTGACGTCCTTGAGGGCGTGGTCGTCGCCGTAGTAGACATCGAGGCCCTCGCTGGTGAGCTTGGCCTCTCCCTGGAACTTGTAGTCAGTCCAAGACTCTTGGACCTGTTCTATGGTCTCGCCCGCGGTCGTTTCTATCGTGCTGTCTGTATCGGTTCTCTCTGAATGTGTGGTTTCGCTCATGATCACTCGTACTGGAGTTTCCGTCGGAAGTAGTAGCGCGCCCCGATACCGATAGCGTAGAACGACAGGACGACGACGAGGAGGATCAGCGCCGTCGCCCAGCGGAAGTCGTTCGGGTTCGCGACGCTATCGCCTAACCCCACGCCCGCGGTGATGAGCGCGAACAGCTGGTAGGGTAACGCCGAGGTCGCCTGGAGGAGTTCCGGATTGGCGACGAACGGCGGCGTCGCCGTGAACTTGAACCCCCCAATGACGTCGACGGTCTGGCTGCCGGGGACGAAGGTGCCACCGGCCATCGTCAGCAGGATAGGTGCCGTCTCGCCGGCGATGCGGCCAACGCCGAGGATGACGCCAGTGACGACACCGGGGAGGGCCGCGGGCAAGACGACGCTGCGGATGGTCTGCCATTTGGTGACTCCGAGGGCGGCACTGGCGTCGCGGTACTCGTCGGGGACCGACAGCATGGCCTCACGGCTCGTGATGAGCACCAGCGGCAACAGCATGAACCCGAGTGTGAGCATCCCCGACAGCAACGACTTCCCGTTGCCAAAGCGGGGGATGAGGAAGGCGAAGCCGAACAGGCCGAAGACGATGCTGGGTGTGCTCCAGAGGCCGTTGGTGGCCACCTCGACGGCCTGGGTGAACCGTCCGCGCTCGGCGTACTCCGTGAGGAAGATGGCAGCGCCGATCCCGAGCGGCACCGCGAACAGGACGGCACCGATCACCAGCCAAAACGTCCCGACGATGGCGGGCAGGACGCCCTGGTAGTCGTTCAGCAGTGCCACGCCATTCATCACGAACGGTAGCGACACCGGCAACTGGACGCTGAGGCCAAACAGGCCGACCTCGGGGCCGACGCCCAGCCCTATCTCGGCCCCGGTGAGCAGCCCCGGGATGCCCCGGAAGACGGTGAACGCCAGCAGAATGACGAGTACCGCAACGATGGATAGCGCGTTCACGTAGACGAGGGCATACGCGCCGACGTGGCGGCCGCGGGCCCCGAACCCGCCGTAGGCCTTCGCGGCAGCCCACCCGACGTACAGTGACGTCGCGAGCGTCAACGCCGGGACGACGAACCCGGCGGTAAGCGACGCCTGTTGCTCCCAGCCGAGGTCCCAGACCCACTCCGGCCCGATGATGCCGCTGAGGAGGACCAGCCCGGCCAGTATCGAGAGTGCGCCGATCGGGAGCGTCGACCCGAGGTCCTCGCGGGGGAACGCGGTGGCCGCGAACGCGACTGCGCCGGTGACAAGGCCGAGAACTACACCGCCCGCGGAACCGGATCCGAGCATGATCGACCCGACGCTGACGCCAGCGACGAACCACGGGACGGCCGCGGCGACGGCTGCGACGAGACCGGCGGTCGGGCTGGGTGTCGTCTCCACGTAGCCGAGGTAGGACCCGATTCCGAACGTGATGATCGCGCCGCCGAGGAGGATTAGCAGGCCACCGACCAGCGGAACGACCGGAACTCCCACGAGGGTGCCGGTGACCGACACCACGTCGAAGAACGTGGCCAGCGAGAGCGCAAACAGGAGGGCGGCCAGACCCACGGCGATCCCAGCGACGGCCTCGGTGGAGTCCGTCCTGCCGCTGATCAGGTCGGACTCGGTCGCGCTCGCCATTAGACCTCACCCCCAAGCTTCTTTCGCATCCGCCACTCGATGTACTGGGACCCAATAGAGATGATCAGGACTGTGACAAAAAGAATGGTCCCGGCGACGAACAGCGCGTCCATCTGGAGGCCGTCGGCCTCCCCGTAGTTGCGGGCGATGAGCGACGTGAGCGTCTCCTGCCCGTAGAAGACGTTGATGAGCGGGTCAGTGAGCCGCGGGACACCCCGGAGCATCACCGTCGCAGCCATCGTCTCCCCGATGGCCCGGCCGACTCCGAGTATCACCGCAGCGGAGACGCCCGAGAACGCCGCAGGGAGTGTGATCGAGGTCATCGTCTGCCAGTCGGTCGTCCCGACGGCCAGCGACCCGCTCTTCATCGACTCGGGCACGCTGCTCAGCGCATCTTCGGCGACGGAAACCACCGTCGGCAGCGCCATGAGGCCGACGACGATACCGACAAACAGGTATGTCCCCTGGCCGGTGGTCTGGAACTGCCTGCTGGCCCAGGGACTCAACAGCGTGAACCCGATGAATCCGTAGATGATGGAGGGGATGCCAGCGAGGATCTCGACGCCGGGTTTGACGATATCACGGACCGCCGGCGGTGCGATCTCCGAGAGAAACAGGGCGGCGGCAACGCCGAGCGGGGCCGCCACCACGGTCGCGATGACCGTCACAACGAGCGTCCCGTGGATCATCGGGACCATCGAGTACCTGACTGGATCGCTCACGGCGTCCCACCGCGTCTCGAGGAACATCCGGAGGCCGGGCACCTCGACGCCGAACACCCGCATGCTCTCGTAGCTGAGTACCGGCATAGAAGCCTGGAAAATGAACACGATGATGAGGCCGAGTATCAGGAGCGTCGAGGCAGTCATCGCCAGCGTCAACGCTCGTGCGGTCAGTTCTTGGTGCCGCAGCCAGCCATAGCCGGCAGTGATCAAAAACAGCGCGAACGGGGCTATCGTCAGCGAGGAGACGGCGAGGAACCCTGCCAGCGCAGCCAGCAGGGCCGTAGACATCACCGAGACAGTCACCAGTGCCCCGGTCTCGGTGCGGTCGACGAACCGTCTTGCCTGCCGTATCCTGCGTTGTCCCGTGCCGGTCCCCGGCTCGTTTGTAGTTTCAGTCATGTGGGGGAGTGTAGTAGTTTAAGATTTGACAGTATGAGAACGTGAAGATTTCATTAAGCGAAGACGGAGTCGACAGCGTCAGGGCTTGACTTGGTTGACCGCTTCCTGCATCTCCTCGAGATCGGAGGTCGGCAGTGGGATGTAATTGTTGTCCTCGACGAAGAGCGTCTGGCCGAACTCCGTCAGGAACATGTTGATGAAGGCGGCCTCACGCCGGTCGCGGCCCCCGCCGTTGGGGTTGCCCTCCTCGATGAGCGTGTACATGTGGAGGTCCCGATTAAGCGGGTAGTCGCTGTCGTAGATCGTGTGTTCGGCGTTACGGTCAGGCTCGTAGACCGTCCCCTCGAAGTCGATGGCGATGGGAAGGACTTGGTCGCTGGTGAACGCCAGCGCCATGTAGGCGATGGCGCCGTCGTTCTGGGAGACCAGCTGGGCGACCTGCTGGTTCTGGCCCTGGCGGGTGTCGACTTCCATCGACGCGTTCGCGTCACCAAGCATGTTCAGGCGGAAGGAGGTGTCCGTCCCGGAGCCCTCGGCGCGACCGATGACGTAGATCTCTTGGTCGTAGCTGACTCCGTCGAGGTCGCTCCAGTTGTCGACCTCGCCCTGATATATCGCACGAATCTGGTCGCCCGTCAGCTGATCGATACCTTCGTCGGAGACGTCTTTGCTGACGACGACCGGCTGACCGTCACGACCGACGACGTTATCGACGACCGTGTTGTCGCGCTTCTCCTCGCTCCATCCCAGCTCCGCGGTAATGGGGCCGGAAGAGTTACCGATGTCGACGAGCCCGTTGACGACGGCCTCACAGCCGGTCCCGGAGTGGCTCAGGCCGACTGTGGTCTGGAACGGAGCTTCCGAGCGTTGCTCCGTGGGCTCGAAGCCGAACTGGCTGGCGAAGTAGTCGGCCAGCAGCATGTCGGTGTCGATCTCGTCCCAGCCGGGGACGCTGCCTTCGTCGTTCTCGCCCCAGTATTCGCCGTCACTCGGCGGCGCGTTGGAGTTCCAGTATGAGCTCCCCTTGTTCGCGATGGGGTACACCGTCGAGGAACCCTCGGCGTCAAGCAGTTCGGTCGAGTTGCCTCCGCCCGAGTCGTCGCTGGTCTCGTCCGAGGAACCGTCACTGGTCATGTCCGAAGAACCGTCGCTGGTCTCATCGCCACCGCTGCTTCCATCGGAGCCCCCGTCCGAGCTGGACTGACCACCACAGCCGGCTAGACCGGCTGCCCCGACCGCACCCGATGTGAGAAGGAATTTGCGACGTGACACCCGTTTCGACCGTTCTCTGTCTGACGTCATCAACTGAAAGGGGAGATGGGATAACTAAAGCGATTTATAATACTGGCCTGTTACCCTCTCTACTCCCCAATATCAATAGATATGGATACAGTGTCTATGTGAGGAAATATACTGCTATTATTTCTATATATTGAACGACGGAAAAGATGATACCGCTCCGACGCGACCGATCGCTCATGAGCCGAGCAGACGGGGACCGCAACCTGGCTGACCGACAGTTGGAGACGGCAGTCGACGACGTGGTGGCCGCGGAGGACGTTGCCCGCGAGACGGCGAGGGCAACGCTGAGCCGCGTCGCCGAGGATGGAGTCATCACCATCGATGCCTTCGAAGCGGCACTCAGCGAGACGGCGAAGGTCCTCTCGACAGCCGAGACACGGACTGAACTGGCCGTCTCGGCTCTCGACGACGCACGAGCGGCGGCCGAACCGGTCGCCAACCTGGCTGTCGTCCAGACACGATTGGACGACCTGGCGGCAGAGGTCGATGCAGCGACGGCGGACCTCGAAACCGTCCAGGCGGCACTCGGAGCGATCACCGGCCGCGACACGGGAGTCACCTACACCGCGGTCCGGGAGATGCGGGACGTGTATGAGGACGCCTCGTCGGTTCAGGGGCGTGCCGACGAGGTTCAGGTCGCTCTTGCGGAGTTCGAGACGTGGGTGACTGACGAAGACGAACGCGCTGCCGGGGTACATGCAGACGTGGACGACCTCGCGGCAGCAGTCGACGCACTTGAGGATTCGGTCGAGGATGTCATGGTGGACGGCGATGCGGCAGCTTGGGCCGATACAGCGATACAGCGCGCGTCGCTCGCCCTCTTTGTCAGGGATCTTCGAGCCGAGCTGGACACGCTCCGGTCGTGGCCAGTTGCGACCGACGGAGATCCCGACTGGGACGCTGTCGCGGAACGCATCGACGCGCTCGACGAGCGGGTGACCGATATGGCTTCGAGCCTAGAACGAGCCGGCCAGCCAGCGTGGCGAGACCGTCACGGGGCGTCCGTCGATGCGGTGGAACAGGCGCTATCGGACTGGCAACCACCCGTCGACTGGGCCGCCGTTCAGTCGGAGCTCGACGACCTTCGCCCGGCCGACCGCACGACGTGATTGTTTCAAGCACCGACGCGCTCGTCAGTTACTACCGGCGTACGCTATTCTGTGGTGTATTTCGACGCGAATTCCGGTGCAAAAGCTAATACTGCCGTCGACCTATCCCCGAACGGTTGAACCGACCACTGACGGCGCTGTGCTCCGACCGATGGAACTGTCGACCCTCCCGGCAACAGTGATCCCGCTCTCCGTGAGCGAGGCGTGGAACGTCACCGCACAAGTGGTCGTGATAGAGACAGGTCTAATTCGGTCAGTTCAGGTTCGGTACGACACAACCATTCGCAGCGAGCAGGTCCACGTAGAAATTCGACACCGGACCCGCACAGTCAGGAATACGAGCGTCAATCGCCCGGAGTGGGCCGCCTAACTGTGCGCCAACTACCCTACATTTCGCTCAACCTGATGGCCTCGCTCGTGGAGGGTGGGCTTTGATTTCCTTCGACGTGCGGTCCGGTCGATTGCACGCCACGTACACCCGCACGAACACAAACCTGACGAGACAGATAATGAGTAGCCTACTATGATGGATATATTGTGTACTATACTACTATATAGAATTGATGTGTTAAAAAACCCACAAACAAGCATAACTATATCTGGACTTTTACCGCCTCAGGCCACTAGAGGCCCGAATACTGCGTATGTGGGCGAGCGTCCGGAAGTAGCATTTTCAGCCCGTTGAATTTCTCATACCAGTAAATATCTCCGCAGGTTCGGCGTTTAGCCGGTAAATATGTCCCCAAATATTAGAGCTCGGATATAGTATATAGATATGAGTGGATTTATATCATCTCGTGAACGAGTGCCAGTCACATGGAGACACGCAAGGTCCAGGTGACAGGCGGATCGACGTACACCGTCTCCCTACCCAAGGAATGGGCGACAGAAAACGACGTGAGCGCGGGCAGCGTCGTCGAATTCCACGCCGAACGGGACCTGCTGTTGCTCGCTCCACAGCGGGACAACGGCCGCGTGGAGGGGAGTCTCGACGTGGATGGACTCGAAAACAGGCACGAACTCACGCGGGCGGTGATGACGATGTACGTCAGCGGCTTCGACATCATCCAACTCGAAGCGACTCGGATAACGGCCGAGCAGCGTCGCATCATCCGCGATGCGACCCAGGGACTGGTCGGTTTAGAGATGATCGAGGAGACGACCGACCGGGTCGTCCTGCAGGACCTGCTCGATTCGTCGGAACTGTCGGTCCACAACGCGATCACACGAATGCGGCTGGTCTCGCTGACGATGCTCTCCGACGCTGTCGAGGCACTCATCGAAGACGACGACGACCTTGCGGCGGATGTGATGCAACGCGACGACGACGTGGACCGCCTCTGGTACATGGTTTCGCGCGTGTTCCGAACCGTCCTCCGAAACCCAACGGCAGCGAACGAGATCGGGTTCCCTCGCGAGACTGTCTTCGACTTCCAGTCTAGTGCCCGCCAGCTAGAGCGTATCGCCGACCACGCGACCAAGATCGCCAGCCTCTCCCAGGAAATCGGGGAGATCACCGGGGAAACCGCCGACCTGCTCGATCAGCTGGAAGCAGAGGCGATTGCTGTCCCCGAAACCGCGATGGACGCCCTGTTGACCGAGGACTCCGACGAAGCCGTCGAGCTGGCAAACGAGGCCCGGAGCCAGATCCCCGGTGTCGACGAGACTGCCCGTGAGGTCGACGGGCAGATCCGCGAGTTCGACCCACAGAGCGCACAGGTACTGGGCCTCATCGTCGATTCCCTGTCCCGGACTGCTGACTACGGCGGTAACATCGCCGAGAGCGCGCTCCAGAAGGCTGCGCCGCGACCGCAGTCCTGACGAATCCGCAAAACGCAGAACGATAGACAGCTGCCTTGTCGCCTTAGCTCGTCGAAACGATGCAGTGACGACGATGCCGCCTGATCGTGTCGAGACAGTCGACAGTGTCAGCGAGCGCCGGACACGTCACCGGACAGTCGCCGTAGAGATACCGAGCGAGACTGGTTCCGTCAACACCGGAGAGGGCGGCGGCCGACCGGTTGTGGAGTTGCTGCTGTCGGGTCGCCGCGGCCGCCTCGCAGTCGGCTTCGATATCAGCGAGCTGCGCGTCGATGCTGTCGAGTCGAGCCGGATCAGTCGTTCGGCGTGCGTTCGCACCGAGTGCGGCCCCGCGGCGTTCACAGTCGTCGAGTGTCGCTCGCACAGACTGTAACGACTCTCGCTCGTCTTCAAGTGCCGGGAGCAACGTCTCGCGCTCGTCGCGTGCTCCCTCGCTCGCGGTCAGGAGTGCCTCGTACAACTGCGGAGTCAGGCGCGTTCCCGTGGCGATCTGCGTGCCGAGTTCCGGCCCGAACTCCATCGACATGTTCGCTTCCAGCGAGTCGTCGTACTCGGCCTCGAAGTGTGGCACAGCCATGACCGTCTCTCGGTAGGCTTCCCGGACGGCACGCAGGCTCGCCTCTGGTTTCGGCCGCCGGGCACTGAGTGCCGACACCCCGCCCGCTGCGGTGTCGGCGATGCCCGCGGATTGCACCGTCGGTTCGATGGACACGAGCCTGGACCGAAAGCGCCTGAAAGCCGACAGTTCAGCCGCTATACAGTCGACCTCCCGCTGAACGACAGTGAGCGCCTGCTCGATCTGTGGCTGGCTCGTCTCAGTGTCAGACACGGAGTACTCGACCGAACGGACGGCTGCCGTCGTATAGGTATTTTATATGTTCGCTATATAGACGGCGATACCGCTACCGCTGGAGTCAGCGGTGGTCCGATACGCTTCAAGCGACAACGTCACTGCCAGAACGGGTACTGTCAGACTGTCCGCTCACGTCGTCCGCAACGGATGCACTTTTCCCGAGTGGGGGAGTACGACATGCTGGTGGCGATGACGAGATGTTACCCCCGCTGAGCCCCTTGTGACGATGGACTATTCCTGAGCCACCATTTCACTCCGAACAGCGGCTAAAACGGTGCAGCAGGGCCTTCGTCGGTGTCTCCGTCAGCAGCCGCAGTGTCTGCCGTCGCCTCCTCGTCAGCGTTTGCACGTTCTAGTGGCCCGTCCCAGCCGTTCAGTCCGGGTTCAAAACTTACCACGTCGCCCTCAAACCCTTCGTACGACGCGATGAGGCGGGCGGCCTGCACGCTGGATTTGCCTTTCGGACACACTGTCACGACCTCGTCGTCGCCTTCGAACCGTTCGACTTCGTCGACGAGCGACGGGAACGGGACGTTCTCGCTCCCGGGGATGTGACCCCGCTCGAACGCGCCGGGCGAGCGGATATCGACCACCCGGACCGCCTCCTCGTCGAGTTTCGACCGTAGCTCGTCGGTGTCGATTTCGCCGTCCATACCCAGCTGCTAGCGGGCGATACCTAAACCTTCACCGGCTACAGCAAACCGTCAGCCTGTGCCAGCAGGATGCCTTCGATGGTCGCGTCGTTGGCCGGTTCGCGCCGGGCGACCTGCAGCGCTTCGTCGATGGGCACAGTTGTCACCGAGAGGAACTCGTTGTCGTCCAGTTCCCGGTCGACCGGTTCGAGTCCCTCAGCGAAGACGATGCCACGGCGGTGCCGGAGCACGCCGGTCGAACACGAGAACTCCTCGATAAGTGAGACACCGGCAGCCTCGAAGCCGGTTTCCTCGCGGAGTTCGCGCGCCCCGGCAGTCGTGTAGGACTCGTCGTCTTCGACGATACCGGCCGGGAGTTCGAGGCACTGCTCGCGGATGGTCGGGCGGTACTGGTCGACCATGACGAGTTCGTCGCCGGTCGTGGCGACCACGACGGCCGCATCGGGCAGTTCAGCCCAGTAGTAGTCCTTTTCGGAGCCGTCGGGCTGGCGAACCCGGTCGTAGCCGCCGGTGTACCAGCCGGTTTCGTACTCGCGTTTGCTCTCGACGATGGGCCACTCGTGGGCCGGTTCGCGGGTCATACGTCTTGTCGGACCGCGACGTGGTAAAACGTGCCGTTGTGCCGGACGACGACGCCGTCGTCGGTCACAGCCCCATCGTACTGCTGTCGCAAGGCGTCGCGTTCATCGAATGGCGAGTGGGTGAACGCGCCCTTGAATCCGAGCGGGCCGCGCCAGTACGGCTCAGATTGCCCGGCCGTCGACGGGGATGCGTCGGCCAGCGCCTCGCTCGTGTACGGGAAGCGTCGCTCGGACTGACTGCTCCAGTTGATCGCCGTGCCGTTGTCGACGCTGTACTCGCCGTCGGTCGGCGTGGCGACAGTGTAGTAGGGGTCCCCGCTCTTGAGCAGGCCCGGCAGCGCACCCAGCGCCAGCAATAGCACGACGACGGCGATGATGCCGAGCAAGGTGTTCCGTGTGACCGGACGCATCAGACGACCTCGCGGTAGATGCGGCCGAAGGCCTGGCGACGGAGCGTCCCGACAGCAGCCCGGCGTTCGTCCTGAAACGTCGCCGCGACGGCCTGCTCCGCGAACGGGGCAGCGTGCCAGACGACGTTGTCGACGTTCTCCGCGCCGACCAGCGACACCTCGCAGTCCGTGTCTTCGCGCCACTCCTCGAACTCCGTCATCGAACCGACCTGAACTGCCAGCGATTCCGCGAACAGCACGTCGCGGGCGGTTTCGACCACCTCGCTGGTGACTCGCTCTTCGTAGGTCTCCGGGTCGAGACCCATCGCCTTCGCGACTTCCTTGACAACGACCTGCGCCGTCGGCCCGAAGGCGTCGTAGCGCTCGCGGGCTTCGGCTGCCGATGCCGGCGCGAACTGCCCCTCAGTGTCCATACGTCCCCTTGCCGCCGGCGGGACTACTCGGTTTCGTCTCCGTTCGCACCGGTGTCGTCGCCAGCGTCTGACTCCGACGTGTTACTGTCACCGGCGTCCGAATCGGTTTCGGCGTCGCTGTCGCGCAACATCTCCCGCGTCAGATCCCGAGCCTCGGCCAGCACCTCGCTGTCGTGGTCGCTGAGCGCGTTCGATCCCCGGTGGCGGTCCGCGCCCTGCGGGAGGTCACCGTGGCCGTGTCCGTGCGCGTGGTCGTGGCTATGCTCATCGTCGCTGCGGTCAACCGTGTCCTCGAACACCTGTGGAAACTCCGTCTCCTCGGCGTACTCGACGACCTCGGTGGAGAGTTCGTCCTCCCCGAGCTGGCCCCACTCGGGGACGCGCTCGTCGAGCCACGCTTCGTGGTCGTCACCGCCGGTCATCGCCGTAAACGCGAGGTGGTTCGCCAAGTGCACGTCGTCGGCTTGCGGGTCGTCACACACTGGACAGGCGTATCCCATCGGTGTGCAAAGCGTGGATGCGGAGCCGTATATGTAGTCGGGGTCTCGGAGCGGTGGTCGGTTCGGGAGAACTGGCTGCGCAAGGTCATCCGACAACAGACATGCAGTACCCACAGCGCTCAAACAGTATCAGACATAGCTGCCACACTCAGAGTAATCGGACCATCACAAGCGCGTCCTCGCCGTTGCTGTAGTAGTTGGGAACGGTCTTGCGGTGCTCGAACCCGAAGCGCCGGTAGAGCTTTCGTGCGCCATCGTTGTCGGCCCGGACCTCCAGCTTGACCGAGCCAGCACCCGTCTCGCCGATGACCTCCAGTGCACGCGTCAACAGCGCGCTCGCAACCCCCTGCCGCCGGTACGCTGACCGGACCGCGAGGTCCTTGATGTGGCCGAGCGGGGTACCGTGGTTCGGCACCGTATCCGCAATGACGTAGCCTGCGACAGCGGGCGGGTCATCATCGTCATTGCCGGTTTCGGCGACGAGAAACCCCGCTTCGCCGAGATAGCTCTCCAGTGCAGAAAACGGCCACGGCTGTGGAAACGACGCCTGCTCGATGCGGTGGATCTCGATGAGGTCCGCGCGGACAGCGCGCCGAACCGCTGGCGTATCCGGCGTCTCCGGTCCGTCAGGAGCGACCGTTGTCACATGCATAGTTCGGTGTGGGCCTACATATGTGTTACCGCCGACCGAAGCTACCTGATTTCTGACTGTTTGTCGATAAGTACTGATAGTTCATGCATCGATACGACCGAGACAAGGTTAGAAAGGCGGAAGGTTCTTTAGTTTGACGAGTCTACTTATAATCGCACCCGTTTTGGGTGCCACCACCCCCACCCCCACCCCTCTTTCCAAACTTTTCCATCGCTGCCGAGTTGTCCTAGAAGTACTTCCGTCAGCGCCGACTGCACGCGTCAGGATGAAGTACGGGGTACTGTTGCGGGACAAACTTCTGCTAGCGCCGTCCTGAGGCTAACGTATATGTCCGTTTCACTGCTCGAAAACCGCGGTCAGAAGGCGACCGCGCTACGCTCGGAATCGCTCCGTCGCGGATCGTTCCTCTCCGTTCGACCTTACAAAGGCTTCTCGCTATTCGTGCCTTCGCCGCGCAGAAAAAGTCGCGGTCGGAAGCGACCGCGCTGTCTCACGGCACGAGGTGCCGTTCGACTTCAAAGCGATTCCTCGCTCCGCTCGGAATCGCTCCGTCGCGGGTCGTTCCTCCCCGCTCGGATTTGAGGTCGCTCCGCGACCTCGCTTTAGTCGTCAGCAGGTGCAGCGCCGCCTTCGTCGTGCTGCTGCTTCGTGTGTGAGAGTTTGCCACCGGCGGCGAGGATCTCGCGCTCGCGCTCGGAGGCGTCGAGTTGGCCGGTCGCTTCCCAGTCGTCGTTCACGCGGATAGTGAACTCTTCCTGGCCAGATTTGACGGCCTCGGCCGCGTCGTCGACGATCTCGATATCGTCGCCCTGCTCGATCTTCTCGTAGGTCTCCTCGTCGATGGTGAGCGGGACGATCCCGAAGTTGAACAGGTTCGCCTTGTGGATGCGGGCGAAGCTCTGTGCGAGGACGGTCTCGATACCCAGGTACATCGGGCACAGGGCCGCGTGTTCGCGCGAGGAGCCCTGACCGTAGTTCTCGCCAGCGACGAGCACGCCGCCGTCAGCTTCGAGTGCGCGCTCCGCGAACGTGTCGTCGACACGCGAGAGCGTGAACTCGGAGAGCTTCGGGACGTTCGACCGGTACATCAGGATGTCCTGTGTGGCCGGGATGATGTGGTCCGTCGTGATGTTGTCCTCCATTTTCAGGAGCGCTTCACCACCGACTTCGGTCTCGAGCGGGTCCTTCAGCGGCACATCGCCGATGTTCGGGCCCTTGATGAGTTCGTCGTCGACAGCGTTCTCCGGCGCGATGAGGTCCGACTCGGAGTTGCCGATGTACTGGTCGGGCATCTCCAGACCGGGGGCCTCGAGGTCGCCGAGTTCGTCGGCGAGGTCCCGCGGGTCGACGATTTCGCCTTTGATGGCCGCCGCAGTGGCCACTTCCGGCGAGCAGAGGTAGACGTTGTCGTCCTCGATACCGGAGCGGCCCTCGAAGTTGCGGTTGAACGTCCGCAGGGAGACGGAGTCGGAGGCCGGGACGTGACCGATGCCGATACAGGCACCACACGTCGCCTCGGAGAAGTTGACGCCGGCGGCCATCATCTCCGCGGTCCAGCCCTCGCGGGCCAGCATCTCGGAGGCCTGCTTGGAGCCGGGGGCGACGATCATCTCAGTCTTCTTGTCGATGTTGCGCCCTTCCAGCATCTTCGCAGCCGGGAGGATGTCCTCGTAGGCGCCGTTCGTACAGGAACCGATCATGACCTGCTCGACGTCGACACCCTCGACTTCGCTGACGGGGACGACGTTGTCAGGCATGGACGGCTCTGCGATGAGCGGTTCGAGGTCCGAGAGGTCGACGACGATCTCGTCGGCGTACTCGGCGTCCTCGTCGGGGCCGATGTCCTCGAAGACGTCCTCGCGGCCGAGGCGTTCGAGGTAATCCTTGGTCTGGTCGTCCGTCGGGAAGATCGAGGACGTCGCACCGAGTTCGGTCCCCATGTTGGTGATGGTGGTCCGCTCGGGGACGGTCAGCGTCTCGACGCCGGGACCGGTGTATTCGAGCACCTTGCCGACGCCGCCCTTGACCGAAAGCCGGCGGAGCAGCTCCAAGATGACGTCCTTGGCGGTGGCCCACTCAGGCAGTTCGCCTTCGAGATGGACGTTGACGACTTCCGGCATCTCGATGTAGTAGGCGCCGCCACCCATGGCGACGGCGACGTCGAGGCCACCGGACCCGATAGCGAGCTCGCCGAGGCCACCGGGGGTCGGCGTGTGCGAGTCAGACCCGAGCATCGTCTTGCCGGGTTCGGCGAAGTTCTCTTTGTGGACGTTGTGACAGATACCGTTGCCGGGGCGCGAGAAGTGGGCCCCGAACGTGCCTGCCGCAGAGCGGAGGAAGCGGTGGTCGTCGGTGTTCTTGAAGTCGAACTGATAGGTCTGGTGGTCACAGTACTGGGCGGCCAGTTCCGTCTGAACCTCTTCGAGGCCCAGCGCTTCGAACTGCAGCCAGACAAGCGTCCCAGTCGTGTCCTGTGTCAGCACCTGGTCGATCTCGATCCCGATCTCTTCTCCGGGTGTTAGCTCCCCTTCGACGAGATGGTCGTCGAGAATTTTTTCCGTAAGCGTCTGTCCCATAACGTGCGTCAATGGATGGCGCGGCGGTATAAATCCCGCGTATTCCGTCGTATTTTTCATATAAAAATCCGTTCCGTCCGTCACTCAGAAGCGAGTCAACAGGTCGGGACAGCGGTCGGCCAGACCGGCAGTTCTTTCCACGACACTCGCACAGAACCGCATATGTTCAAAAGTGGGCGGTTCGTCGCCGATGCTCTCGGCGACCTGAGAGAATCGCAGGTACAACCGAACGGCGTCGACCTCACGCTCGGTTCGATCTACGAGCAGAGCGAGCCGGGGCGCATCGAACGCGGCGACAAGACCGTCGGGGATCGGCAGGAAATCGAGCCTGACGACGGTGTCTATCAGCTCGACCGCGGCGGCTATATCGTCGAGTACGCCGACCGGGTTGTCATTCCAGATGGACACATCGGCTTTCTCCTTCCCCGGTCGTCGTTGCTCCGCAACTCCTGTATGCTCGATACGGCAGTCTGGGACGCCGGCTACGAAGGGCGAGGCGAGGGGCTACTTGAGGTCCATCACCCGATCGAACTCGAACAGGGCGCGCGGATCGCACAGCTCGTGCTCGCCGATGCCGCGCACGAGGGGACGTACGAAGGGTCATATCAGGGTGAGAATCTCTGATGGGTAATCGCGGTCCCAGACGTGTCTCATAGCCCGAGACATGGTAGGCCATGCTGTGAATTTAAGTGGATTTCCCGAGTGCTATCGATTGGTGCTTGAAGCAACTATACCCCGGTCCATACCGCCGTCAGCCTTCAGTACCCGGAAATTACACAAGCACCGTTTTCAGGTACGACAACTGTCTGACCGGGGTTTATCACCGTTGCTGCGTGACAGTGAGACATGATAGTAGAATTTCACATCGATGCCCCCCTCTTGCAGCGAACAGCTGAAACGCTGAGTAAAGCAGCGATACGGATACAGCGACTTCACTGCGAGAGTGGCGACTGCCGTGCCGTCGCCTGGATTGGCCCCGTCGAGCGGCCCGCCATCGAAGCGAATCTGGCCCAGGACGAGAGTATCACCGATTATGCCCACGTAGCGGCAGAAGGAGATGGTCACTGGTACACCCTGCATACAACTGATACGATAATCGATACGATCGGAGAAGCGTTGTTGAACGCCGACGGATTCCTCCTCGGTGCCGCACAGACCGGAGATGACTGGGTGTTCCGAGCCCGGTTCCCCGAGAAGAGTTCGGTGCTGTCGTTCCGTGACGTACTCGTGTCCAGTGATATCAACATCGACATTCAGACCATCACTGACGACACGGAAGCCTCCCCCCAGTTCGGCGTGACGGACCCACAGCAGGAAGTGCTGTTGCTCGCGCTCAACCGTGGGTACTTCACTGTCCCGCGGGAGTCCTCCCTCTCGGACCTCGCCGCGGAGCTCGGAATCTCCAGTCAGGCCGCCTCTGAGCGGCTCCGTCGCGGGACGCGAACGCTGGTACAGAACACATTGGCGGCCCCTGAGCGGCCGCTTGTCGGCTCACCGCCGGAGTAACTAGAATAAGAACGGCTTCCGGCTGGTGGGAAGCGATGGTGGTGGGACAGCGACCCGCTGTGAGCAGCAGGTCTAGGGGCGATATATTGCCGAATAGCTGCGTTTTGGGTCGTTTGAGCCGGCAGTGTGAGACCGCCATCGTGGCACCGGTTACTTCAGACAGTGAAACAGCTCATCCGCTGTTATAAGAGAAGGGAACATACACTGGAGTATGAGTTCGAACGAGGGGACCGTATATATGCTGCGGAACCGGGCCACGGAGGGGTCCGACGACTGGGTGAGCCCCGAACCCGCAGGAGATGTTATTGCCGATGCGGTGCTCGAAGCGACAGATCTGGATGCGGATGATATTGACGGGTTAGATACCTACGTCGACAGCGAATCACTCCGTGCGGTCGTCGGAGAGAGGACGACGGAATCGCTGACGTTCGCTGTCGAAGGCCACGACGTGACGATAACCGCTGACGGAGAGATTTCTGTCGACGGGTAACCGGCGCTGACACGTCCCCGTCCAAATGACATAAGACGATGGCCCGAGAGCCCCAGGTATGACCCGCGTCGCGCTCATCGCACACGACGACGAGAAGCCCGAGATGATCGACCTGGCACAGAGTTACGAATCAACACTCTCGGAGTTCGACCTCGTCGGGACTGGCACGACCAGCAAGCGCATCATGGCAGAGACCGACCTCACAGTCGAACGCAAAGAGAGCGGGCCGATGGGGGGCGACACGCAGATCGGCGCTGAGGTCGCCGAGGGCCGGATGGACGGCATCGTCTTCCTCCGGGACCCACTGACGGCGCAGCCTCACGAGCCGGATATCTCCGCCCTCCTGCGCATCTGTGATGTCCACGACGTACCGCTGGCGACGACGCGGACCTCGGCAGAGTACATTCTCGAAGGGCTGGTTCGGGACAAAGCCGACGACTAGCCCGTCGGGGGCGGGGGACAGCCGCCTGAACGCTGCTTATTCTGCGTATGTCGGTCGTTCCGCGTATTCAATGGGGTCCCGTTCGCCGATACGTTGGAAGGCTTCGAGCCGGAACGCGCAGGCATCACACGTTCCACAGGCCGGTTCGTCGTCCCGGTAGCAGCTCCAGGTGTCCTCGTAGGAGACGCCGAGTTCGACGCCGCGTTCGGCGATGTCGGTCTTGGACCACTCGACGAAGGGTGCGACGAGGTCGATGTCGGTGTCGGGCTTCGTGCCGGCGTCGATGACGCCCTGAAAGGCGTCGAAGAAAGCAGGCCGACAGTCCGGGTATCCCGAGAAATCCTCGCTGTGTGCGCCGATGAAGACGGCCCCGCAGTCGTTGGCCTCGGCGTAGGAAACCGCCATCGATAGCAGGTTCGCATTCCGGAACGGGACGTACGAGGCCGGAATCTCGTCGCTGTCGGTGTCAGCGTCCGCTACCTCCATCGAGTCATCGGTCAGCGACGACGCGCCGATCTGGGTGAGGTGGCCGGTTTCGACGTGGAGGAAGTCAGCCGCGTCGACGTGGTCGGCCAGCGCGCTGGCGCATTCGTACTCCCGGTCCTCGGTGTTTTGCCCGTAGCTCGTATGCAGCAGATACAGGTGGTCGTAGCCGCGAGTCTGTGCTTCGTAGGCTGCCGTGGCGCTGTCCATGCCGCCCGAGGCGAGCACGACAGCGCGGGTATCGTCAGTCATCTGTAGTCAGTCAGGTCAGTCAGGTGCCCGGTGCGTCGTTCCAGAGGTCGACGTGGAGTCGCGGCGTGTATCGGTAGCCGTACTCCAGCGCGAGGTCCGCGACCGCCTTCCGGGTCGCTTCGAGTTGGTCGCGCGTCTGGCCTTCCGGCATCAGCAACACGTCGTCGTCACGAACGCGGGTAGACGCAGTGTCGCGGAGTTGCTCGACGAGGCGCTCAATTTCGGCCATGTCTTCGCGGCCCGTAACGACGAACTTCAGTTGCGTGTCGTACGTCTCGACGAGGTTGGCCAGCGTCGGCACGTCAAGTCGGCGCTCCTCGTGGCGGTCCGCCCACTCGCCATCACCGTCAGGGTCGCGTTCGGGCGTCGGTGTGCTGGAGGCCAGTTTCGGGCTGACGCTGGCGAGGTCGATAGGGGCATCGGGGACGACGGTCCCATTGGTCTCAACCGTCGTGTGGTATCCCCTATCAGCCAGGCGTTCCAGCAAGTCCTCGCTCGAATCGTGAATGAGCGGTTCACCGCCGGTCAGGACGACGTGGTTGGCGTCGTACTCCTCGATAGCCGCGATTACATCGTCGACGGTGAACCAGTCGTGAGTCGGCTCCCACGAGGTGTGATATGAGTCACAGAACCAGCATCGCAGATTACAGCCGCTGGTCCGGACGAACACGCTCGGAACGCCGGCCAGTCGGCCCTCGCCCTGAAGCGACTGGAACAGTTCGTTGATGGGCAGGTCGCCGGACTCGGCGTCTGCGTCGGTTCCCTCGATATCGACCCCGGGCGCGTCGTTCGCGACCGGCATCAGCGGATACAGAGTTCGCTGGTCTCCCGAACAGAGACGGCCACATCCGACACCGTCTCCGGGAGGCGGTCGGCGAGGCGCTGTTCCAGTATCGCGGCCATGACCTCGGCTGTCGGCGGGTGGTCGAGGACCACCACGGCGTCGCCGTCGCCACTGGCGTCGAACGCCTCAACCAGCGGGTCGCCGGCCTCAAGCAGGAAGCGGTGGTCCCACTCGTCGATTACGTCCGTAATCTCGCCCTTGTCGACGACCCACCCCTCAGCAGTGAGTTCGCCGGTGACGCGGACAGTGATCTCGTAGTTGTGTCCGTGCGGGCGCGAGCATTTCCCGTCGTGGTGTAACAACCGATGGCCCGCAGAGATACGGAGCGGCCGGTCACCGCCGACGACGAGTTCGCGTTCGCCAGCGTCGGCGAGCGTGTCATCGGCCTGTGATAGTCGCTGAGACATACCACGGTATTATCGGTCGGTGGCTTAACTCTCACGGGAGCGGGCCAGCCAGTGCCTCGGTAACACGGGAACCAAGACGGAAGAGAGTCCAGTAGTCACTGTCCGACAGTACGAGTGCAGTAGCGGACGTGTATCGAGAGTGAGCGGACCGTGACTAGAGAACAGCTTTCACCACATACTGTCGCTCAGCAACCGCCGAAGCCGGTTCCGCGTGTTAGTCGGAGCGTTAGTCGGAGCGTGGTCCGTCGTTGACAGCCACAAGTCGTCGGTGCACCGCTCGGAGGTACTCGGCGGCAGCGTCGGGATCGTCGTTATCGAGCGCGGTGCGCACTTGCTCGTAGCCGTGGAGCAACTGCGAGCGCAACTCACACTCCGGGAGTTTGTTCCGGCTGACCGTCTCGGCCGTCGCAACGGTCTGTCGAGCCGTATCGAACTCCACGTCACTGATCGCTGTCTCGCCCGCTTCAGCGAGTTGTGTCAGCACCGTGTGTACGTCGCTGGGAAGGTCTCTGGACACAGACAGGGTTAGGTATGCACAGTGATAACAGTCGTGCTAGATCCACAGCGGAGCACCGAGGCGCGATCCTTGGACAGCAGTCGCGGTGGTTGCTTCCGAGACACACTGACGGTGGTTTTAATCTGTTTTGTCCCCATCGTGTACTATGACGACCGTTCGGTTGTTGCTGGTCGAAGACAGTGATTTTCTCGGGACGCAGCTACAGGACGCACTTCGGGGCTACAACTTCACTGTCGATGTCGTTTCGACTGCCCGTGCAGCAGAGCGACACGTCGCGCAACGCGGAGTCGACTGTGTCGTGACGAACTACGATCTGCCGGATGAAACCGGCATCAAGCTGGCCAGGAACCTCCCGGACTCACTACCGATTCTCCTCCTGACGACGACGAAACTGGAATCCATCGCTAGCGAGGCGCTGGATGCCGGTGTGACAGATTTCGTCCACAAGGACAACATTGTCGGCAAAATGAATATTGTGGCCAATCGGGTCTCCGTCGCAGTCCGTGCAGGCCGGCAGTGATACCGAAACCCAGCAGTCGAGCTGGGTGGGCTGCAGTCCGTCTCGCAAGCGACTATCGGTGGCGAACATCGGCGTAAGGGATAGGTCACTGCAGCCCACAGAGTCGGGTGTGACACGACGTGCCGTCGAACGGGAGTTCGAACGTTACCTCTCGCAGTTCGTCGACAAGACGTACGCGGCGTTCGACGTGACAGCCGTGCTACGCGGATCAAACGGGAGCGGGGGCCGCGTTGCAGGCAAACTGCTGAACAACAGCCGTCCGATAGAACGCCACGTTATCCGGCCGAAGCTCCAGTCCTACCAGCAAGAGATACTCAACCAGCTGGAGCCGGTGCTGGATTACGCCGCTACTGACGCGTCGTTCGACACCTATGCTGACGAAGTGCTGGCCCGGGATATCTACTGGAACGCGCTCCGTGACACCGTCCGTGGCGACCGACGAGATCAGATCCGGGAGCGACTGCTAGCCCGCCAGCGCTCGTTCGGGGACGACCTCGCACCGCTGGTGGCCGCCGACAGGGACGACTTCTGGACGGCCGTCACCGACACATACGATCAGGAGACGGCGACGGAGATCGTCCAGACGCATTTCGAATTCTCCGTTCCACTACAGGAAGAACAGAACGCCTTCGCTTTCGAACTGAGCATCGATCCTGGCGAGGTGCTGGGCGGTCTCGCACGGGCCCTCCCCACGCTCGATGTCGAGTTCACCGACGAGGCGTTGCGGTCGATGCGCCGCGCCGAACAGCAGGTCATTCCGTCGGCGAAGGCTGACGTTGAACAGGCGTACGAGTCATAGAGCCTCGTCGCCGGGTGTCGTTTTCTACAGTGTGCGCTACCAGCTGGTGTTCCGCAGAAGTTCGGTCCGAAAGTGGACACGACGGCCGTCTTGGCACGTGGACGGCCGTCGCGTCAAGTATTGGTGTTGGTGTTGACTGACGACGGCAGGGATGGTTTACTCACGTCGGCTCGGCCTCGGACTCCGCGAGACCGAATAGCATGGGAGCTTGGCAGCGAACGCCGGTGACGGCGTTCACGTGTGGCTTCAGTACGTAGACCAATCGACCTGCCATCGATTTCCATGTACCCATATGGTAAATAACCTACGGAATATGTTACTTCTATACTGAGTAAATCATTATAATCCGCTGTTAGCGACCAAGGCGCCGGAACGCAGGTGGGGCCAGAAATACTAGAATTCTGGCAATTCTTTATCACAGGTCGCGCGTGTCGAACGTGTCGGTGACGGGACCCGCGTTACGTCAGTCATCGAAGGGCCAGTCACCTGTAATCCGCATCCCTTCGGCGAGGTTCTGGGCTTCGAGCGCATCGGCGATTGCCGCGGGATCTCTGTGAGCAGGCTGCACTGAGTCATCCGCAAGCGTCACGGCGAGTTCGGTCAGGAGAACAGCCTGCTCGCGGAACGTCCGGGGTTCCAGTTTGTCCAGCGTATCGGCATGCGTGTGGCCCCAACCGCGACCCCCGCCACCGGTTTCGCTGGTCACGTGGTAGCCGGGGACGCCTCGCTGGACGAACGGCCAGTGGTCGCTGTGGGGACCCTGTTCCGGTGTGAGCGAAATGGGATGGTCAAGGCGGTCAGCCACAGCCTCGGCGGCGGCCGAAAGCGCGTCGAAGCCGTGGGTGTAACACTTCAGCGTGCGACCCTGAACGACACCGTCGAAATTGAGCACGGCCGTTACGCCATCGAGCGCAGTCTCGTCGGCCAGCCGGTTTGAGCCGACCAGTCCGACCTCCTCGGCACCGAAGGCGACGAACTCCACACGTGTCTCCAGTTCGTCCTCGCGGCCGGCCAGTGCGCGGGCCACCTCGACGACCATCGCCGTCCCAGCCCCGTTGTCCATCGCTCCTTCCGCGATGTCGTGGGCGTCGACGTGGCTGGTCACCAGCAGTCGCTCGTCGGTGTCCGGCCCCAGTTCGGCGTGGACGTTTTGGCTCGTCGCCTCGGGGGTCCCGCAGTCGACACTGAGGGTTATGTCCTCTCCGGCGTAGCGCCGGGTCAGTCGCGCCCCCGTCTCGCTGGCGACGCCAACAGCCGGGATCTCGCCGATTGGTGCGTCCGCCGTACCGACGCTCCCGGTCGGCGGCAGCACACCCTCGACGTGGTTGCGGTAGATGAACCCGACTGCGCCGGCCTCGACAGCGTGATAGTACTTCTCGCGCCGGTGGATATACCGGTCGTACCAGTCGGGTACGTCCGAGCGGGCCAGTACAATCTGGCCCTCGCAGTCGGCGTCCTCGAAATCCTCCGGAAGCCCGTGACCGACATCGACCAGTTTACCAGTCACCTCGTCGGCCGGCGACCGTGGGAGGGCGATGCATTCGTGGGCTTGCGCCGCGACCGCCGACCCATCGGCGTGGACGGCACTGTCGCCCCGCTCCCAGCCCTGTATCTCGAATTCGGAGAGTCGGGCGTCGCGAGTGTATTCTGCCAGTGCATCACGGGTCGCTTCTGCGGCCGCCCGTTCGCCGCCGCTGCCCGCCATCCGGTTCCCGATGTCGACCAGCGTCTCCAGATGGTCCCACCCGACCGTGCTGGTGAACGTCTCGCCGATCCAGTCAGTGTCGTCCATACGTCTCGGTGGGGCCGTGCTGGGTTTGAAATTAGGGGTACTCGTTCGGGGGTCGGCTGCGATTACGACGACGCGAGCGGGCCGTACCGACTGGTGAGTCCATAGCCCAGAACGGCCAGTGCAGTGGTGGCGAGGCCGAAGCAGAGCAAGGAAAGAAGCAAATCAAGCGGCGTAACGGCTATGACCGGCTGATTCAATAGGCGATAGTACACCGAAAGGAGCCCACTGCCGAGGACACTGGCGACGAGAAATCCGCCGAAACTGGCGAGACCGACGGCAGAGGCGGCGGCGGTGCAGTACCGCTGGGACAGGTCACACCGCCTGGCATCGGCGTACACCAGTGCGGTGACTGCCGGCGACACGAACAGGGCGACGACAATCGGGAGGAGGGTCATATCTGAGAGATGGCTGGTACAAAACATAAAATCAGCCTTCAGTAGCCGGCCGGTCAGCAGTCTAGTGCGCCGTTGTCCGGGGCACGCGGCATCGACACCAGCGCCGCCATGGACGTGCCGGCAGCTATCGAGGCCGAAACCGACTGCATCGAACTGGTGACGGAGGTCGGACCGTCACGGAGTACGTTTTTGCCGATTCCGTCCGACTATCCGGGTATGTCCGCCACACTGCGCGAAGCTGTCACCGAACCAGTCCAGGACGCCGTGCCGTTCCTGATTATCACCGTCCTGTGGGTCGTGGTGATGGTCGTCCTCTACGGGCTCTTTCTCGTGACCAAGCCGAGCGATATTACTTACGACGCCTGGGTGCACGCGACGGTGTTCGTCGTCCCAGCCATCGGCTTCTTGGGACAGGTACTCCAGCAAGCGCTGTCGGGCCAGCACCGGGCCTAACCGGCTCCCCGTCACTTCCAGGGGTTCGGGACCAGTTCGGCCTGCACCGTCGCGCCGACGGCGAGGTGCGTGTCGGTCGTCGGCTCGGCGATACAGAGCAGGACGTATCCGTCCGACAGATGCCGGTGCTTAAGCGCCCGCGGCGGGCGGTGATGGACGACGTCGCCGGACAGCAACCGAGCAGTACAGGTCCCGCACGCGCCGGTTCGACAGCCGAACGGTAGCCCGATACCCACGGCTTCAGCGGCGTCAAGTATCGTCTCGCCGTCCGGCACCGAAATCGTCTCGGTACGCTCGCTGTCCCGCCAGTCCAGCAGAACCTCGGTCATCGGCCGCTCGGTCGCGTCGCCCTCATTGCCACACGTCGCTGGTACAGTCGCCGTCGGGCCACCGGATCTCGTGGGCGCGAGCAGGGCCTTCAGGGAAGTCACCAAAGTCAACGAGGAAGTCCCGGTCCAGCGACATCGTCCCCGTTCGCGGGTCCACATCGGCTTTAAGCATCACCGACCCGTTCTCGGCCTCCTCGGGGAAGAACTGGTTATCCCACGAGGAAAACAGCGAGGTCGTCCAGTACAGCCGCTCGCCGTCGAGCGAGAGCTGGAGCATCTGCGGGCCGGCGACGATATCACGGTCCTGCACCTGCTGGATATCGCCAAAGTACCCGCCGATGGAGATCGAGTCCGCCTTTCGGGGATTCGACGGGTCCGAGATGTCATACATCCACACCTCGCCGTGGAGCCAGTTCGACCCGAACAGGTAGCGGTCATCCATCGAAATGAGGATATCCGTCACTAGTGCCGGCACCGGCATGTCCCACCCCTCGTGCTCGCGGTCGTCGAACTCGATAACCGGCTCGGCGTGATACTCACCGTCCGATTCGTGGAAATGGATGATGTTTGAGGACAGCGCCGCGCCGACGTAGCCGTGAGTGCTCTCGGGCGTGTGCAGGAAGCGGGCTTCCAGCGGAATCAGGCCGTCCTCGCCGAGGTCGATGGTCTGCTCGACGGTGCCGGCCTCCCAGTCCCAGAAGTTGAGGCGCTGGCCGTACTTCCCGTCCTCGACATCGTCCAGATCGAAGCCGGGGTAGTAGGTTTTCGGGGCCGCCCACTCCGTCGACAGCATTACGTTCTGGCGGGGCTGGTACCAGTAGTCGTAGTTCATCTCGATCTCGCCGGGTGGGTCCCACCGGCCCTGCACCTCGAAGTCGTCGTTCAGTTCGAGGAAGCCACCGGGGAGGTCGCCGTCGGCATCGCCGAGCATGGAGATGAGGATCTCACCGTCGGGAATGCAGTGGACGGTGTGGGGCGCGGAGAGGTCGTGCTCGTACACCTCTTCCGGTTCGATGACCTTCGTCAGTTCAGGATCACGTCGCTCCTTGGTGTCGACGATGTGAATTCGCGAGGACCGCTGGCCGGGAATAACGAGATGCCGGCGCTCCAACCCATCCATGTGACACGAGGAGGAACAGGCGTTCCACCCGAAGTGGTGGAGTTCGTCGCCCTTGTTCGGCATCTGGACCCGATTGATTATTTCGCTGTAGGTGTCGGAGTCGGGGTCGACGTCGACGACAGCCAAGAAGTCCGGTGCGTCGACGTCCTGCCCGACGTGAAGCCCCATCACGTACGCGGTCTGTTCAGGTTCGGCCGCTTCGATCGCCGCTTGCGGGGTGGCATAACCCGGTCCCTCGTGGTCGTGATCGTGGTGGTCGTGTGTCCCACTCTCGGCTGGCTGCTCTGCGTCACTCATGCCTGTTAGTTACAGACACATTACGTTTTAGTGACGTGTTCCGGCTGAAACAGCCGCTACATGCGGTGTGGTAATGATGGCGTCCGGAGCGATGCACGGGCCACCGCCAGCTTCATGCCAGTTGTCGCCAGCTCCAGATCGGTTCCCAGTCGAGCAGCCGCTCGGCTTTCGACGTGTCGATGAGCGCTGTGTACGGGTTCTCGTCGTCGGCTGCCGGTCCCCGGTAGTCAGCCTCGGGGTACAGTTCCGCCGCGAGTTCGGCGCTTGGCGTCTCGGCGCTCGTGTCCGGGGCTGACACCCAGAGCCGCTCGTGGCCGTCGAACGACGCCTCGATGGCTGCTTCGACGAGCGTGACAGCGTCGGTAGCGTGGACATAGCCACAGAGCGTGTTGCGCTGGGTGTGGAAATGCTTCGAGGTCCGGAGCCCAGCAAGGGTACGGTCAGCCTCAACGAACGTCTCCCGAGCCAAGTCGTTGTCGACCACCCACGGAAACCGAAGCGATGTAATTGTCCCCGGCGCGTCCGCGCTCCGTCGGGCGAACCCGTCGGCGGTGACCTCAAGCGCCTGCTTTCCCATTGCGTACGGGTTCGACGGCGTGAGCCGGTGGTCTTCGTCAACTGGGAGGTAGTCAACCGTGATGGGGTCCGGTTCGAACCCGCCGCCGATGGCGCTGAAACTCGACGCCAGCGCGACCGTGTCGATACCCAGTTCGCCGGCGGCCTCCAGCACATGATAGCTGGACATAACGTTACTCTCGTAGGTCCGGTGTCCCGGCGCGTGGTCGGGTGTGGGAATCATCCCGAGGTGGACAACGGCGTCAGGGTCAGATTTCGCGAGTGCGCCGTACACGTCGCCCACGTTGAGCAGGTCAGTCCTGACATATGCGTCCGAATGGTCTTCTTCCCGTTTCCCACGGGAGAAGTTGATCGTTCGATACCCCTGTGCGGTCAGGTGTTCGAGGACGTGCTGGCCGACGCGGCCGTTGCCACCAGTGACGGCGACCGATTCGGGCATATCTACGTCTGCACCGCACAGCCCCAAAACAGTCCCGCAGGGACCGGTCGCTGCCTACGACTCCATCAGCGACCGCCGAACGGCGTCCTTGATCGGCGTTTGGGTGATCGGTACGACGTCCTGCAGGTCCATTTCCGGGTCGACCGTGACCGGGTTCCGCATACTCTCGGCCAGCGGCCGGGCGATGGCGTACTGTACGTCTGTCGTGAAGCGAAGCCAGTGTGATGACAGCCCCGGCGTCATCACTGGTACGGCAACGATAAACACCCGCTTGCCCTTTTCGGCCGCGGTGAGTTTCAGCAGCGACTCGTAGGACCACACCGACGGCCCACCGATGTCGTAGGTCCCACCGCGGGTCTCGTCGACATCGAGTAACTCCACGAGGTAGCTGATAGCGTCGTCGACGCCGATGGGCTGACACGGCGTACGGACCCACTTGGGGACGAGCATCAGCGGCAAACGGTCGGTCAGGTCATCGACAATCCGGAAGCTCGCGCTCTCCGGGCCGATGATGACCGCTGCCCGGAGTACTGTCAGATCGAACGACCCCTCCGCAAGCACTGATTCGACTTCGCGCCGCGACGCCAGATGAGGCGAGAGGTTCTCCTCGTCACCGCTGATGCCGCTGAGATAGACGACCCTGTCGACGCCCGCAGCCGACGCCGAGTCGGCGAACCGACGGGCGTAGCGACGGTCTAACTCGGCGAAGTTCTCGGACGTGAGCGAGTGGATGAGGTAGTACGCAACGTCGATATCATCACAGAGCCCATCAAGGGAGTCTGGATCGCCGAGGTCACCCTCGAACGGTTCGACCCCATCGCGAAAAGATTCCTCGCTCGCGCTCCGTGAGAAAGCCACCACCTCGTGGCCTGCTTCGTTCAGGGTACGAACCAGTCGCTGTCCGATGAATCCGGTCGCACCCACAACGAGCACACGCATACACTCGTACCTTGTGTCGGAACCCCAAGGACGTTGCGGCGATTCCCGTGCCGTGACAGTCAACGGAGCCGGGAGAAGCAGGGATCCGGTCCCGAGTGGCGCTCACGTCTTCCGTGACCATGTGACTTCTCGCTGCCGGTTCGCTCACCGCTTGTAAAACCCGGGTTCGCTGCACGGGCGGCGAGGGATTTGAACCACGGTCGTTCCGCTTCACTCCACTCTCTGATTCAAATCCTCGCTGCCAGTTCACTCACGGCCTCGCTGTCGCTCGGCAGGTTCGTTGCACGGGCGGCGAGGGATTTGAACCCCCGACCATCTGGTCCGGAACCAGGCGTTCTGTCCGCTGAACTAGCCGCCCACAAAAAGTGCTATCAGACTGTCCGTCTTAACGGTTGTGAACCGCTGGGGCGAACACCAGAACGATCGTTTTTGCGGAGCCGTCCCTGCTCACTCGTCGAACCAGACCTCCGCACGACTCTGGAGTGAGTCGCCGACCGACCGCGGCTTCGTGTTCATCCAGGCTGCACCGTTCAGTTCGCTCGGCTGGACCGAGATACGCCCGTTGCGGTATCGGCCGTCGAAGTACGCCCAGAGCGTGTGCAGCCGTTCATCGGAGCCGTTGGACTCCGTCCGAAGGTGTTCGAGACGGAAGCAATCCTGTACTGCGCACTCGATACCTGTTTCCTCCTGTACTTCACGGACAGCAGCGTCCTCGAAAGTTTCGCTGGACTCGACACCACCGCCAGGGACTTGCCACGTCGCGCTACCGCGATGGAGGATCATGAGGACCCGAGCCCCGTCCGGCTGGTCGTTCGGCCCCATCGAGTCAGACAACTCGGCCGCTTGATCGGGCGTCCGGACCACCCAGACGTACCCACTGCCAACGTAACCGTCACGGACGACCGTCCGAAGGTAGGCGAAGAGTTCGTCGGAAACGACCTCGTCCTTGACACGCACTGAGACACCGTCGTAATGTTCGAGGAGTCGGTCTTTACACGTCCGGACTCGCGTTTCGTTCAACTCGGTGGGCATGGCAGGTCAGCACAGAGAGCGGCGATGAAATGTGGGGGAGCTGTAGTCTCAGGGCGACTCGCCGGTTTCGAGGGTGAAGTCGCTGGTCGGATAGGCGACACAGGTCAGGCAGTACCCTTCTTCCATGTCGTCGTCCATCAGCGAGTCGTTGTTGCTGTGGCGGATGTAGTCTTCGGCCGGACCGTCCTCGATGTGGCCGGCACAGGAGATACACTGACCCTCGCGGCAGGCGTAGGGGAGGTCCCAGCCCTCCTCTTCGCCGGCGTCGAGGAGCGGCTCGTTGTTGGCAACCTCGATCGTTTCGCCCTCCTTGGCGAATTCAATCTCGTAGTACTCGACCTCGTCCTCGGCGATGTCGTCGGGGTCGAAGCCCTCGTCTTCCTCTTCGGCCTCCTCGCCTTCGCCGAGTTCGCCTTCGGCCTCACCAGCCGGAATCGCTGTAGCACCGCCACCACCGATAGAGCGGTTGTACGGCTCCGGAAAGTCCGTCTCGGGGACTGACGCGGCCCGCTGCTCGAGGACCTCCTGGGAGATGTCTTCCGGTGCCTCCCAACCGGTCCCTTTGGTGTAGTGGAGCGCGACCACTATCAGGGTAAGCGTGGCCCCGGCGGCGAGTCCAACGAGTTCTACCATGTGCACGGCTATGGAATACTGGTTTAATTAGCTGTTGTTTCAGCGCTCGAGCACCGTCGACACCGCTTGACGGAGCAGCCCTCGGCCCCGAACAGGAGGCCAGAAGGTAACCGAAATCAGTGACCAGGCTACTCACGGCGCGGGACGTCGTGGCGACCGAAGCCGTATCGGAGTCGGCTGGCAAGGCGGCGCGAGAAGCGCCCGTCATCGGCCCGCGAGCCGAACCGCTCGGCCAGCGACTGGTAGATGAGCGGCACCGGGACTTCCTGTTCAAGTGCCTCCTGCACGGTCCAAGTGCCGGTCGACCCGCCTTCGACGCGGTCAGCCACGTCGCCGAGGTCGTTGCCTTCCTCGCGGAACGCCTCCTCGCAGAGTTCCAACAGCCACGAGCGGATGACGGCCCCGTTGTTCCAGGTGTTGGCGACCGATTCGAGATCGAGGTCGTACCGGCCGTTGGCCAGCAGTTCGAAGCCCTCGCCGTAGGTCTGCATCAGCGCGTACTCGACGCCGTTGTGGACCATCTTGACGTAGTGGCCCGAGCCAGCCGGTCCCATCCGGTCGTGGCCGTCGGGGCCGGTCGCGACGGCGTCGAAGACGGGGACCAGTTCGTCGTAGGCCCACTGCGGGCCGCCGACCATCAGCGAGAAGCCCAGCTCTGCACCGGCGGGGCCGCCGGACGTCCCACAGTCGAGGTAGGCTGCGTCGGTTGACTCGGCGCGGCGAACCGAGTCCTCGAAGTAGGAGTTGCCGCCGTCGACGACGATATCGTCGGAATCGAGTACTGGGGCCAGTTCGTCCAGCGCGGCGTCGACCGGGTCCCCGGCCGGGACCATCAGCCAGATTCGTTTCTCCGGGCCGAGTTTCTCTGCAAGGTCCACGATGGACGCTGCCGGCCGAGCGCCGGCGTCTGCCGCGTCAGCGACGCTCTCCTCATCGATGTCGAAGACGACAGCCTCGTGGCCGGCTTCGAGCACGCGGTCGACCACGATGCGGCCCATGCGTCCGAGTCCGATGACGCCAAGTTCCATACCGTGGAGTCGCCGACCGAACAGGTAGGGATTGCGGTTCGACAGAAAAGCGTGGCACGGACACCACCCGTGCCGTCGTCAGTCATGGTACCGCCCCCAGCCGACCGTCCCGGAAGCGGTCGTGGAAGCCAGCAAGTGCCACGAATCCTGTCCCGTACTGCACCGAACACTCCGACTCTGGAGCGCAAAAAATCCACGGAATACAATCACATCGTCCGTGGTACTACCGAGACCACCGCCGTTTTGTTCCGGCCACTCCAGATAGGAATATGGACGATCGCATACGCGAACACGCCAAGATTCTCGTCAACTGGAGCGCTCGCATCGACGCGGGCGACGACGTGATCGTGGCCGTCGAGGACGGTGCCCACGACCTCGCGGTCGCCGTGGCCGAGCAGTTGGGCGACCGCGGCGCGAACCTCCTGTCGACGTACCAGTCCGACGAACTCACGCGGGCCTACCTGCAAGCCCACGACGGGTCCTTCACCGAGAACCCCGAGTACGAACTGGCGCTGTACGAGCGAGCTGACAGCGTGCTGTTCCTGAAAGGATCGCGGAACACCACTGAGACGGCTGACGTGGACAGCGACCAGCGGCAGGCGTACTCGACGGCTCGACAGGAAATCAGGGAGGCCCGGCTGGACACCGACTGGGTATCGACCCAGCACCCGACACGAGCAATGGCCCAGCAGGCCGGGATGGCCTACGCCGAGTACAAGGACTTCGTCTACGACGCGACGCTACGGGACTGGGAGGCACTGGCCGATGAACAGGCCCGACTGAAGGAGATTCTCGACGGCGGCAAAGAGGTCCGTATCGTCGCCGACGGCACCGACATCACGCTGTTTATCGACGACCGCATCGCCGTTAACTCCGCCGCCAGCGTGGCCTACGACTCACACAACCTCCCCTCCGGCGAGGTGTTCACCGCGCCCTACGACACCGCCGGGGTCGTCACCTTCGACGTGCCGATGACAATACAGGGTCGTCGCGTCAAAAACGTCGAGATGACGTTCAAAGACGGCGTTGTCGTCGACTGGTCGGCCGAACAGGGCGAGGCAGTCATCGACGAAATCATCGGAACCGACAGCGGCTCCCGCCAACTGGGCGAACTCGGTATCGGGATGAACCGCGGCGTCGATCGCGTCACCGACAATATCCTCTTCGACGAGAAGATGGGCGGAACGGTCCACCTCGCGCTCGGGCGCGCGTACGATGCGTGCCTCCCCGAGGGCGAATCCGGCAACGACAGCGCCGTCCACGAGGACCTCATCACGACGATGGGCCAGGGGTCGCGGCTCGAAGTCGACGGCGAAGTCGTGCAGAAGGACGGCGTGTTCCGCTGGGAAGACGGCTTCGAGGGGTAGCTGTCGCGGGACTGCGGTGCTGTGGGCCGGGAATAGATGTCAATGCTGTGGGCCGGGAATAGATGTCAATGCTGTGGGCCGGGAGTGGCCTCCGTGCCACGACCCGGGGAAGGGCAGGTCTACTGAGGGCTGTACTGATGCTGTTGTGATGTACCGCGAGCGGAGCGAGCGGTTTCACTCCGAGCGCGGCCGGGGCCGCGACTCGGAGGTCGTTTTTGTACTAAATTTTTGCGGGCCGAGCGGGACCGAAGGTCCCGCTGGCCGTGCGAACGGGCGCTTCGCGCCCGTGAGCAGACGGGGGAGCCCACAGGCCGCATCGCGGCCGAGGACACCCCCCGAAGTAAAAATTTAGATGGCGAGGAACTGCGACACCAGCCACTTCGTGAACGTCCCGGTAATAGCGCCGATCCATGAGAGAATCACGAAATGCATGTAGGTGTTGGCGTTATGGCCGCCATCAATGGTTCGGATCATCAGCGACGACAGCATCGCGCCAAACATGATAATAATGATCAGCAGGAACTCGATGAGCGGGATGTTGTAGACACTGGTGTTGATGAGCGAGGCGGCGTCGAGCCGACTCCCAGTGCTCAGGTTGAGCGACATACCAGCGAGAATGTTGACGACCTGCAGGCCGATGAAGAACGCGAACGTCGACGCAGCAGTCATCCCGTACAGGAGGCCGACGAGCGTCGTCGTCGCCTGCTTGCGCTTCTGGCGGAGCTGCAGCACTTGGTTCATGTTCTCGGAGATGAGCTCGCCCAGTTGCTTTGGCGACCCACCCATCTCGCGGCCGATGAGGTACATTTCGGAGAAGGTCTGGATGAGATAGGAGCGACAGTCCGCGGTGAAAAAGCGCCAGGCAGAGGTCGGCTCGATCCGCATGTTCAGTCGCTTGTAGAGGTTATCGATGTTCGGCGAGAGCGCGCCGAAGTCCTTCTTGCGGAGGGTACGAAGCACCGCGCCGGTGGTAGACTGCTTTGCGCCCTCGGTCGCACCGAGCGCACGGATGAAGTTCGGGAACTCCGAGTCCCGGTCCTTGATGCGCTGTTCTTCCTGCCGGAAGACGATGCCGGGGATGATCATCGGCGTGATCGGCGCGGCGGCGTACAGCGGTAGCGGCACTTCGTCGAACATGAAAAAGAGGTCGTTCAGCGTGATCGGTGAGATACCGAGCATCCCGCCCAGTGTGATGAACACGAGCAGCATCGACAGCCCCACACCGGCGACCATCGATTTATTGAGCTTTGACTCGACCGGCGACGGGTAGTCAACTGGGTGGAACCACACCGGGTCGTAGGGAGCCATCGAACGGATGGCGAGGTAGAAGCCGGTCTGAACGAAGACGAACATCACGATGACGGCGCTGACCGTCATCGTCGGGTTCGTCCCGGTCAGGACCGGGAGAACGACGGCGAACACCAGCGCGAACGTCATCGACAGAATCATCGACAGGTAGAGGTCTTTCATCACTTCCAAGCTGTCGAGCGAACTCTTGTACACCGTCGAGTAGTGCTGGATGATCTGTTCCTGTTCGGTCAGGAGGTAGTCGTCGAGTCCCTGCCCGGCTCCGAGCGTGTACGCGAGCCGGTCGAAGAAGTCCGACACGGCGCGGCTCGGGACCTGTTTGGCGCGGCGACGGCAGGCATCGTCGAGGCTCAGATTCCAAGTGTCGACGAGCTGGACGATTCGGTGCATCTCCATGGCGAGTTCGCCGTACTCGTCTTCCTCGGCCAGCGTACGGAACACCTCCATCCGGTCAATCTTCGTCGTCGCCAGCACGGTCATATGCGTAATAAGCAGGTGAAACCGGTTGTTGAGTTCGCGTTTGCGCTGGCTCAGGAGGATCTTGGGGTAGAAAATCGCCGATGCCATCACTAGGAACCCAAGCAGGGGGATCGGTGCTCGGACTGCAATGGGCTGCTCCAGCAGCAGGGCGACGACCGTCGAGATAATGAAGAAGGCGACCGCTGGCAGCAGGATGAGAAAGAGATACCGCTCCAGCGGGATCGTCATCTGGCGGTAGGACTCGACGAGCGACTGGATCGTCTCGGAGATCGTCAGATCGATGTCGCTCTCGGCTTCACCTTGTGCCATCGTTAGTCGGGCCTGGCCATGTTGAACGGAATCCCTTCGACGCCGTCGCGCTGGAAATCCGAAATGAAGTCGTTGACCTCGTGATACCCGAGAATCCCCTCCTGGATGGCCCGCTCGATGAGGTTCGCACGGAACTCGAGGTCGTCGTAGATGTCACGCGTATCCTCGTAGCCGAGCAGGGTCGCGATCTGCTCTTCGAGGACGAAAGAGTTGTTCATCCCCTGGAAGATGATTTCGTCCTCGACGGGGTCCCAATTGAACACCTGCCGGGTGACGACACCGTCCATCTCCTTGGAGTATCCCTCGATTTCCTGAACACTGGTCACGCGGCGCAGGACCTGATCGCCCTGCTTGACGCGGTTCTGGAACAGTGCCACGTCGGCCACGTCCATGAACGTCTCGGGAACGTTGATCGGTTCGCCGGTGAAGCGTTGAATCATCGAAACGATGTCGCTCGCGTGGAACGTCAGCATCACCGGGTGGCCGGTCTGGGCGGCCTGGAACGCCATCCGCCCCTCCTCACCACGAACCTCCCCCACGATGATGTAGTCGGGGCGGGACCGCAGTGCGGCGGCGACCAGATCGAACATATCGATGCTGGTCCCCTCGTCTTCGCCCTCGCGGGTGAGGAGCTGCTGCCAGGTGTTGTGCGGGGGGAGCACCTCGGCGGTGTCCTCCGCGGTGTAGATCTTTGCGTCGTCGGGGATGAACGACGTGATCGCGTTCAGCGTCGTCGTCTTCCCGGACGCCGTCTCTCCGACCACGAACACCGTCTGTTCGTTTTCCAGACAGAGCCAGAGATACGCGGCCAGTTGCGGCGACAGCGTCATCCACTTGGTAATCTGGAAAATCGAGAGCGGAACGTCGTCACCCTGACGAATAGTGAGCGAGGGGCCTTTGAGGCTCACGTCGTCGGAGTAGATGAGGTTCAGACGTGACCCGTCCGGGAGCGTCGAGTCGACGATGGGGTCCGAGTCCGAAACCGGGTCGCCCATCCGTTCACCCATGTTGCGGAGCCACTGGTCGAAGGCCTCCTCGCTTTGCCACTCGACAGTCGTTTCGAGCATCCCGTAGACCCCGTGGTCGACGTGGCATTCGCTCCGGCCGATGACGTGAATATCCTCGTTGGCTGGGTCACGCATAACCGGTTCGAGCGGGCCGAGGCCGACGATGTCGCGGTTCAGCCGGTAGAGGATGTTCTCGTAGGTTTCCTGGGTGACCTCGACGCTGCTCACGTCGGTCAGGTTCGAGAGGCGCGTGAGGACGCCGCTGTCACTGTCCTCATCCCGAACTTTGGTAGTCTCCTGCAGGAGTTCCTCGATGCGGTCATCGAACTGGGCCTCGTTTTCTGGTGCGGGCTTGTTGACGCTGCGCTGGAGCAGGCGGTTCCGGACTTTCCCGAAGACGGCCCGCTCGTCCTCGTCGAGTTCCGGCTCGATGGCGTAGTATTTCATGTCCTGCCCCACGTCGCCGTAGATATGACAGAAGATGGGGCCACCGACCGGATAGAGTACGTTCGGCCGGTTCGTCTCGTATTCGTCGTCGGCCTCGTCGATGAGCATCGGGAACTCACCGGTAATCTGCTTGAACTTCTTCAGGTGGTCCCGCAGGTGGGGCCGCCGCGCTGCCATCTGTCGAAGTTCGTCCGACGGTTTCGCACGTCCGTGGTCTGTCATATCTTAGCTCACCTCTAGGCGACGCTGCGTGATTCGATGACGATGCCGGTTCCCGAGCGGACCGAGAACCCGATGGTGTCACCGACCTGTTCACCCATGCCGGCGAATCGGAGGACGTTGATTTGCCGGCGCACGTCGTTGCCGACCTCGATCATCTCCAGTTCGATGAACACGTCGGCAATGGCCCGGAACGGGCCGATAGCCTCCTCGTCCAGCGTCGACGGGTCGACAGTAAGCATGATGCACTTGCCCTGTGAGATGACGTCTCGGAAGTAGGAGATGACCTCCAGAGCGGCCTGTCGCTCCTCGTTTTGCCGGACGAGGGCCTCGAACTTGGGGTCGTTCCGGAGGATCGCATCGAAGGTGTCGATGACGACGACGTCAGCATCCCACATCACCTCGGCCTCCATCAGTCGCTTGAGGAGTTCCTTCCGATCTGACTGTTCGTCACCGCCGGTCAGGGCGTTCGATTCACCGATATCGGCGTGCAGGAACAGCACGTCCTCGTCAAGAATGTGATCCACCATGTCGTACGACAGTGAGTGCATCTGATCGAGGAAGCTCCCGACAGTCAGCTCCGTCGAGAGGTATGTTACTTCGTGCCCCTCCTCACAGAGGCCGTAGGTGAACCGCTGGCTCATGGCGGACTTGCCGGCCCCGTAGTCCCCTTCCACGAGGATGATGCTGCCGGGTGGGATACCGCCGCCCAGTTCCTTGTTCAGCCGGTCGTGATCGTCCAGTCCGAGCGAGAATAGGTCAGTACTTGCGATACTCATGTGTTAAACTCGAACACCTCCTCGTCGCCGTTGACGATGAGCTTGAGACGGTGGTCGCCGCTGTTGAGGTTGTCGTTGATATCGATACGAGCGACCTCACCGGGCCGCCAGCTGTTGCCACCGTCTGGCTCTAGCGTCACCGTGTAGTCAGTGGCGAACATCCCGTCCACAAACAGGTCCATCTGTCCGGGAACCGGAGCTAACGTCTCTGAGCCGGTGTTTTTGACGTGAATCGTGATTGTTTCATCGCCGTTATTGTAGATGGTGCCGCTGCCACTATCGGAGATGATTTCGACGTCGGTCCGGACATCGCTGCTCACGTCCAGCCCTTGCTCCGAGACAGCGTTACTCAGTTGGCCGACACTGCTCGTGAATACGCCGGCCACGCTCGCGGCGATAGCCATCGACGCGATGAACAGGATCAGGTGTGAGACGGAGACGCTTGCCATGTTAGCTTACCACCATCGTTTCGGCGATGCCGTTCTCGGCGACGACTTTCACCCGGTCGGGCTGGCTACCGAGCGAGGAGACGGTAATCGTCAACCGCTCCTGTGACGCCCAGACATCCGTCGACCCGTCACCGTCGACGGTCGTGCCGTAGCCGGTTCGGTAGTCGTTGTCGACCAGCAGGTCAGTCGCTTCGACCGACAGCGTCTCCGAGCCGGTGTTGTCGATGGTCACGACGAGGTTGTCGTTCCCGCTCGCGTTCCACGTCGCCGAGACAAGCGAGATGTCGGTGTTTTGCTGATCGAGTAGCCGGTCGCGCTGGTCCTCGCGGGCGTCGTTGACACGCTCGAAGCTGTTCGCGGTCGCGGAGTAGAACATCCCGAAGCCGATGAACGCAGCCACGAAAATGATGGCTGCCGAGCCGCTAACGCTGAATCCCATCGGAACCACCCCCCACCAGTTTCGAGAGCGCAACGGCGTCAGCGCCGCTGTCACTGTCAAGCTGCGAGATATAGTGCAGGCTCTCCGTATGGTGGTCGATAGACAACCCGTCCCCAGTGTCGTTCACGTCGTCGAAGCCGCGGAGGTACTCCTTGAGCTGGTCCGCGACCGACTCGTCGATCCAGTCGATAGTCTCGTAGTAGTCGATAGCGCGAGCCGTCTCGCGGTAGCCCGAGTGCTGGACCAGGAACTCGAGCCACTCGACGATGATGAGGTCCGCCGCGAACCCTTCTGGCATCGTCGCCAGATACGGTTTCCCGTCGTCGTCCGCATCTGCGTCCGAGCCGTCGTCTACCACTTCCCCATCGCTACTGCCGGTAGCCGCCGTATCAGTCTGTGTAGCAGTCGGTTCCGGTTCTGGTTCGGGCTCCGGTTCCGATTCTACAACTGGTTCGGGTTCCGGCTCTGGGTCCGGTTCGGGCTCCGGTTCCGGGTCAGCTTCTGTGGCCGCCTCGGCCTCATCACTCCCGTCGTCTTCGATAACCTCGTCGAAGAGGTCGTCGTCTTCCAGCCCGCCCATATCGTCGTCCGAATCCTCCTCGCCCAGAAGGTCGTCGTCCTCGTCGGCCAGCAGATCATCGTCGTCGTCCGCAAGCAGGTCATCGTCGTCGTCCGTTTCTTCCTCTGGTTCCTCGCCCTCGGCCCACTCGGCGTCGCCGGACTCGTACTCGTCTTTGAGCTCTGCGAACGATTTGCCGCCGTCGCCGTCGTCGCTGTCCTCGTCCATACTCTCCCCGTCGTCCATGCTCATCCCATCGTCCATGCTCATGTCGTCCTCCGTGTCGTCGAAGTCGTCGAACTCCTCGTCGAACGACCCGCCGTCGTCCTCGAAGCCGCCCATGTCGTCGCCGTCGTCGTCGGGAAACATGTCGTCGACACCGCCGTCGTCCATCGACATGTCGCCACCAGTATCCTCCGTCAGGTCTTCGTCGAAAAAGCCCTCTGCGTCGGCGTTAGCGACGTCGTCGTCGATGTCCTCTTCGGTATCGTCGCTCCCGTCGTCGTCGAACAGGCCAAAGGAGCCACCGCCTTCGCCCATGCCGCCCATACCGCCGTCGACATCGTCGGCGAAGGGGTTGACGCCACGGGTAACCATCTCGTAGATGTCGAGCAGTTTCCGAACGTTCTCCTCGGTTTCTTCAACAGACTCGGAGATGCTCTCGTTTTCCGTCCGCACCGTGTTGACCGTCGAGGAGAGACTACCGACCTCGTTTTCCAGTTCGTCGAGTCGGTGTTCCAGCTCGTCGGTGTCAGGCCCGCTCGCGTCTTCCATGTCGCCGAACTCGTCGTCACCGAACCCGCCCATGTCGTCGCCGCCGTCGTCAAGGCCGCCGAGGCCCCCGAGATCGTCGCCACCACCGCCGAGATCGTCGCCACCGCCACCGTCGTCACCCATCAGGCCGCCGTCATTGGCCATCCCGCCGCCGTCGTCCTCAGTCGCGTCCCCGCTCTCGTCGTCCGACAGAATCGAATCGAACATATTCTTGATGCTCATACCAACAAGCCCGCCGGTCAGCAGGACAAAGAGGGCGGGTGCCAGTCCAACCAATTCCGGTGAGACGGCTGGAGCCATTGGCACGAGAGCGGGACTACTCATCTCTTGTATCTCATGCTGTTTCTACTCTTGAATATTCCCCTTAGCGTATCATATTTGATAATAATATCCCATTTTCCTGACTCAGATGAAGTAAATTAACTATTCAAGTACTAGCCTATTACATTTCGTATTAATTTCGTCCGGAAGGTCGGAGAACAGAGTGTTTCGGTGCGCCCCCGGCAGACGAACGGCTGTCGCCCGTCTGACGCCGCACCTCGGGTATACGTCCTACTCGCAGACATCACAGCGTTATCGAATCCGTGTTCGCGCTTTTGACGATGAAATTGCCGGTGTCCGCTTCGAGTTTGACAGACCGGCCGTGGTCGCCACCCAGGTCTTCACCGACAACGGGAATGCCGCGTTCGTCCAGTGTCTCGCGAACCTTCTTGGCGTTGCGCGACCCAATAGAGGAGCCGTTCTCAGAGAAATCGAGCATATCGCTCCCGCCAGCGATTTTGGCCTCCATCGCCTCCGTCGACGCTCCGGCATCCGCCATGGCCTCGATGAGCGCTTCGATGCCCGTGTCCGCGAACTTCGCGTGGTTGCCGCCGTCGATATCAGCCGCCGACGGAAGCATGACGTGGACGAGTCCGGCCACCGTGTTACGGGTATCGTATATTGCGATCCCGATACAGGAACCCAGTCCACTCGTGGTCAGCACAGCCGGCTCTGTGGTCACCTTGTACTCCGCGATGCCGACTTTGATACGCTCGGGCGTACTTTGTTCGGGACTCTCTGTTTGGCTACCATCGTATACTTTCATTATTTGAATATCTGTTCCACGTCCGCGCCCGTCTCGGTCGCCCGCTCGACATCGAGGTCGTTGAGGGCGGCGCGCAACTCTTTCTCGTTTGGCAGAGCGTGAATCTCAGCCTGGAACTCGATGTCGTCGGTCTGCATCTGGGAGTCGATGATGAACGCGTGCTCCTGATACTGTCCGACCTGCGCCGCAAGCGGATCCATGATCGCCCGTCCCATGTCGTGGACGACCCGCGGCGGCGTGTGTTCGACTGACGTCTGGAGGACGTTCGCCCAGCCGTCGACGAACCCGCTCGTCATGATGTTCCCCAGTTCCTCGATGGCGGCCTTGTGCTGGTCGGTTAGTTCGTCGCTATCCATCTCGATGGGCATCATCGCCTCCGCGACGTTGATCGCCGAGACCTCGTCGAACAGCACCATGAGGTAGCCACTGGGCGTCCCGGTGAACTCGACGACCGTCCCGACGAACGTGTCCGTGCCGATCTGCTTTGGCACGTCCTCGATGGGGGCGAAACTGATCTGTGTCACCTCCGACTCGGTCGGGATGCCGGTCATCATCTCGACGTTGTCAGCGGCTTTCTGGGTGCCGCTGGTCGTCATCTCGTTGAACGTCTGGAGCTTGTCGATGGGGATGGCGTCGCCGTCCGTATCGACGTGCTCTACCATCATCTCCGTGAGCGAGTCGTACTCAGGGAGCATGTAGATGTAGAAGTTCACCGATTCGTCGATCCATTCGATCTCCGATTTGAACACGAACACCTGCTGATGGTCGCCGTTCTCAGGTGCATCGGGGAGCACGTCACCGCCGGACTCCTCGATGTACTCCGGCGGCGAATGGTCGATGGTCGCACCGACGTAGTCGGCCCAGCCGTCGATGAACCCGCTCATCATGATGTTGCCGATCTCCTCGATGCCACTCCTGGCCATCGCCTCGTCGTCGCTGCTACCGGGCATCATCTCCTCGGTGATCGTGCCGGCGCTGTCTACGTCGAAGGCAAGAACGGTATCGCCCTCCAGAACGCCATCGAAAGAGAACTGGACGCCGACGAAGTCACGTCCGGCCAGTTCCTCGCCGACATCTGCTCTGTCGAGCAGCGTTATCTTGGTTACGTCGACGACGGCATCGATGCCCGTCATCTGGCCCATCGACTGCGTGGCCTGTTCTGCCCCCTCGTGAGCGAGTTGGTTGAACGTACCGAGCGACTGAATATCGACGTTCATCTATGAGGGAACGACGTCCTCGATAGCCTCCATCACACTGGGTTTCTGGAACGGCTTGGTGATGTATCCGTCAGCTCCCGCTTTCACTGCTTCCTTCATTTTCTCTTCCTGACCGACACTTGTACACATGATGACGTTCGCATCGGGATTGGAAGATTTGATCTCGTCCGTGGCCTCGATGCCATCCCGGATGGGCATCACGATGTCCATCATCACCAGATCTGGCCCTTCTTCTTTGAACACTTCGACAGCTTCGACTCCGTTCTCGACCTCCCCAACAATCTCGTGGTCTTCTTCGAGAATCTCGCGGAGGAGGTTACGCATAAACTCTGAATCGTCGGCGATCAGTACGTCTGGCATGCCTATCAAGCCTACATATCGTGATGAGTTAGATAAAGGTGTCCCGTAAATTATCGCGTGTGATATCGGTGGGTCCCGAAACCAAGTTACACCGCAGGGAGATGCGGTGTGAGAACGCGAATGAAATCGAGCGCGAAGGGGCCATACTGGAAGTACACGAGCCCCGACAGGAAGAGATACGCTGTCGTTAGTCCCGCTGGGAGGCTCAGACCCACTGCGACCGCTCTGGACGAGACCCGGCTCGGAGCGAGTGTGCGGCCCAGCACAGTCCCGCCACAGACTGCTGCCCCACCGAGGTTGAGGAGTGCGTGGAACTGTACCGCCTCCCCGAGCGCCAGATCAAGTCCGGCAACGACACCGAGTCCAAGGAGAAGGCCCCCGACGACACTCACAGCGTACCCGCCGACAAGCCACCGCCTCGAGTCGCTGATGGGTTCGTGGACTGCGGGAAGCCGAACGACTCCGTACATTATGAGCGGGACCGTCGGCAGCAGATATCGAACGGTGAGTTGTGTGCGTAGCGGCAGGCGGCTCAGATAGACGAGCGTGAACACAACTGCGAGGGCCGCAACGAGCATATCGGTCTGTGTTTGGGGCGAGTACTGCGACGGGCGGACGTCCCATCGCCGTATCCGCTGGTTCGCTGACCGGATCAGAACTACAGGAAGCGCCGCGACCGCACCGAAAAGCGGGACGGCCTCGAGCATCGTGAGTTCGATTGTCTCGTAAGAATTAGGAGCGTAGTTGATATGTGATGCGGAGCCGCTCCGCAGGAAAATCTGTGACATTCGATCCGGCGTAGTCAGTACGTCGAAACCACGACTGACCGCATCCGAGACGAACGCCATCGCAGGTGCCGCGGGTCCCAAGACCTGTTTGAACAGGCCGAGAATCGGTGTGACGATCGGCGTTCCGGTATCACCGCCCGCCCCCGCGGAATCACCAGCACTCCCATCAGACCCCGCGCCGGTACCGCCGTCGGTTCCACCGGAAACACCGACAGAACCACCATCCGTCCCCGCAGTCCCACCAGCGCCGCTGCCACCACCAGTACCGCCATCACCACCGGTCTCAGGCGTGAATTCGACGTCCGCACCCCCAACAGCGGAGAGCAACCGCGGCGGTTTGGCCGGGTTACCGGAGATGAGGAAGTTCGTCACGAGCATCGGGAGCGAGCCGAGAAAGAGCGCGAGACCAATGACAGCGAGATGAACAAATGAGTTTCGCCTTGCAGTGATCAGGTCCACGAGGGCCAGCGTCACCACGAGGAAGAACCCCTCGAAGGCGTGGGTCCAGGTTACTAGTCCAGCCGTGACGTACGCACCGGCGCGAAAGCCGAGCCCGAGTCGGTGTCTGGAGTCAGCATACGCAATTCGGCTCCGAGCGAACAGGTACACCGTCGTCAGTAGCAAGAACCCTACCAGAACGTGCCGTTTCGGAAGCGAGGCCCAGAAGCCGACAGACGAGGCGATACCGATTGCGACACCGGCCGCCAAAGCGACCGAGCGGTCATGCCAGATTCCGACGAGGCGGTAGAGAACGATGCCGGTCGTCGCTGCCGCGAGCATCGTCGAGATCTGGAACGCAGCTATCGGGAGCGCAGTGTCGGGGAGGGCTGTCGCTGTCAGCGCTCCGGCCAGAAACAGGACGGCGACGAGACCGCTACCGATCCACAGAACAGTACGCCTGGCGGTGTCGGTGTGGCGCTGTCCGAGCACGCTGACGTGAGACACAAAGACGAGCGCAGTGCCCGACCAGAGTCCAAGGAGCAGTAGCCGGGGTGTAATGAACACGGACAGCGCTTGCAACGCCCAGACCAGCGGGACAGCCAGCAGGATCTGTCCGTAGTTTCGCCCGTACAGTCTGCCGCCGGCCTCGTGCAGGCCGGGTTGTGCGCCGAGCGTCAGGGTGTACGGCGTCTCCGTGATGTGGAGGTGTCCGTTCGAGACAGCGACGAGCGCGTTGGCAGTGGTGTACGTGTCGGTGATAAAAATACCAACGCGCCAGTAGAGCCCGAACGTAACAAGCAGGCCGAGCCAGAGGGCGTAGCCGTAGCGGTCACCAAAGACTGCCTTTCCCGCCTGCCGACAGCGGCCAGTGAACCACTCGACGTCTCGGGTCATCGATCCACCTGCACTGTCACGTTTTCAGCAACGATTGTCTCAGTAGCTTCGAAGCTCTGGACCCGAAGCAGGACGGTTCCATTGTACACATCCCGCTCCAGTGACGACGGCGTGACCGCTCTGTCACCGGGTGCGAGCCGGTACGTTCCGGACTGACCTTTCGAAAGGACCTGCTCGTCTTCGCGAGAGATGTCGAGCGCAGGGATCGCGACCTGATACAGCAGCCTCGGGCGGCCCGTGACAGAATCCACGGTCACGCTGGCATCGGGCACCCGGAGATACGCAACCTTCGTGCCGAACCGGCCGTCCGTGATCCGTATCTCCGATGTAGGCAGTTGGACGGAACTGATAGCTGCCGTCCCGTCGCCGATAGTCGTCGGCTGTGTCCTGATAGCGTCAACGCCGACGAGCGGTCCCGTCACGACGAGCGTTACCAGAATGAACAGGGCAACAACCGTCGGCGGATAACGCGGGACCATTATCTACCCTACACACTACCGTGCCCGGATTTAAATCCCTCGTCGGTTGGACAGGCTGCTGACCTTGTTCATCGCGATAGCTGCTCCATTGCAGGTGACCGTTGAAATGACCGACAGCAGCCCGTCTCAGAGTTCGGCACCGTCGGCAGCCTCGACGGCTTCCAAGAGATCAGCAATAGAATCGTCCGGTGTCAGTTGCGTCGACCGGACGAGCTGTTTGATGACCGGCGGCGGGTAGCGAACCGGCACGTTCGATTCCGACAGCAGAATGCCCAGCACTTCTTCGACCGGTGTCGACCCGTCCATCTGGCGACCGTACCAGAGCATGAAGCTCTCGAAAACCGTGACGATGTCGTTGGAGGCGAGCTGCTGCTGGTCGACGTCGCCGTCGAACTTCGCAGTCACGTCGAAGCCGTATCTGGCGTTCGAGTCGGCCATCTGTTCGGCCAGCCACTCGTGGACGTTCGCATCGGAGAATTCGGGGGCCGACGGCTCCGGGTCCGGTGTAGGAGACGGCGGAGATTCAGACGCCGAATCCGATGAGACTTGGTTCCCGTAGGAGTCGTCAGTGCGGACGTCCGACGAAACGACGTATCGTCCCTCGTCGATTTCAGTGACGTGCTCGTCGTCGGCGATGTCGAGCTCTTCGGGCGAGAGTACCTTGCCCTCTTCCGGATTCGGTTCGTCTGACCGCCGGGCCATGAGTACTAGTGTGTGAGGCTATCGTATAACTCCGTCGCTGGTCAGGGAGTGCAAGAAAAGAAACGCATCGAAGCAGAAAGATCCGAAATCTTAGAGGCTGACTGCGGAGTTACCAGACAGGGTCTCCGGAACGACCAGTCGAACCTGGGTCGTACCGCCGGACTGGGTGTTCATTTGGATAGTAGCCGTATCACCTTCAGCTAATCCATCGCCGCCGACGATGGCGGCTGTATCGAGGATTATTTTCGCTCGGTCAGCAGGGTCGTTTAGAACCGGGTTCGGGTCCGCAATGGAATTTCCACCCTGATCCTGGACGCTAGTAACAGTGAAATCCTGACCACTGCCACTGTCAGTCTCTGCGTATGTCAAGTCACTGGAACCACTTGAGTGTACGAACTGGAGAATCGAAGTACTCAGGTCGATATTTCCAGCACCGGGTGCCTTTTTCACAGTTATATTGACCTCATCTACGCTCCCACTGGTTACGCTACCGACTGCGTTCACCACTTCAAGTCGGTTCGTCACTTGGTCACTGCTCTGTTGGCCGGTTTCCTCGGCGCTGCTCTGGAGGAAGCCAGCCGTGTTGATCAGGACGCCCGCAGCGATCGCCGCCACCAGCACCATCGCGATGAACACGATTAGGGTGCCGATACCGACCTGCCCGCGGTCGTCGTCGTTCGTTAGTTCCGTTAGCATTGTTGATCCGGGTCTGTCTGACCCTATGCAACCGTTCTTTTCGTTAGTAATAATACCTCCCCCCAAATTATACTACTTGATAATAGCAGCTTGAATGGCTGAGGCAGCGTTTTGACAGAAGAGCGCCGATAGTTCGGCCTGAAGAAGACAACTGAGCTACGTCCCCTCTAAGAATCAGATTTAATTACTTCTATAGGTCGGAATCAGCGATCGAAATAGCTGATTCGGTGGTAGCCGAGAGATATCGTGTCGCGTGCAAGTTGGTTGGTGGTGCGATCTATCGAAAATAGACGCTGAAACCAGAGTCGGCAGAGAGATGCCAAGTACAGAGACATCGGCTCACAGGCAGGGCGGTCGGTTGATGTGGTCGAGAAACACATTCACTCGTACGTGACGAGACTGTACATCACGAACAGGTAGCCGAAAGTCGTCAACCCACTGTTGACTAGCAACAACGACCGCACACCCTCGAAGTCGTTGATGAACGCGCTAATCATCGTCGCGGCCGCGCCCGCAATGGCGAGCGAGAATCCCACCGAGAGGTGAAGCATCGCCTGTCGGGATGTCTGGATGTATGCCCGCATGGCCATCCCCACCATTGTCAGTCCAGCGACGACGAACACCAGTGTCGATATGGCATAGAGAAGTTCTATCATCAGCACTGTACAGGGCTACAGCGAACCCGCTATTAAATCCACGCTCGAAAATATCTTTCGTGATAACGCTAAGATGAGGCGCTCTACCGCTCCGATAGGGTCCGCCACGCCTCGTCGAGTTTGTTGGTCACTTCCGACCGCTCTTCGATGTGGACCGTCAGTTCGTCGTCGAAGTCAACCCGTACTTCGTCCACATTGCGCCGGTACACCTTGATACGTCGGCGGTCGTCAGAGAGGATATTGTCGTGGAGTTCCAGCAGGTCATGTTCAGTCAGTTCGTCGATGCGTCGGTAACACGTCGCGATGGGGATTCCGAGTTCGTCGCTGAGCTCCTGTGCGGAGACTGGTTCGTCCGTCGCGTCAAGGATTTCGGCACTGTATTTATTGCCAAGCGTCTGAAGAATCTCCCCTGAATCCATCGTTATCAAATCATAAATTCAGTCGATAATAAAGCTATCGCCTGTGATATCGACTGAAAAGAGACAAACACGCACTACAGAGCGCTCGTGCGAAAACAGCGTTCTGTGCCGCTGTATCCGTTGTTCTACCGAGTAATAATGGCTCTATTGTCTCGCTAAATTGGTGATTCTTCCTCGCTCATCATCGAGAAGGCGCTAGCGTTTTGGTGGACATCGATACCGCCGCGGTCGATCTCCATCGGATAGATATCCGTCTCGATGTTCTGCTTTCGCATCTTGGCGACCCAGACGTATCTGTTCACACCGGTATCAGTCGGCGTCTGGATAAGGTAGATGTTGCCGTCGGTCAGGTAGTTCTCCAGTCCAATCTCGGTGTCCGGGAAGACGGCTCCCTGTTCGTTTGTCATCAGCGTCGTGAGACCGCTGTCGCTGAGGATGTCGGTGAACTTCAGGAGATACGTCCGTTTCTCCTTCTCGTTTTCGAAGAACAGTTCGAACATGGCGAGTGAGTCCAGCACGAGCCGGTCGTAGTCGCCGTCTTCGAGTTCTTCGAGGAGGATATCCAGAGAGGAGGTGAAGTCGTTCTCGCGCAGGAGCACCTGCTTGTCGTACACCTTGATGTTCCCGTCGTCGACGTGGTCCTGCCAGTTGTCGAAGCCGAGGGATTCGGCGGCCTCCCGGAGGTCCGACTCGTCTTCCTCAAAGGAGAGGTAGATACCCTTCTCGTCGTATTTTTCTACGCCGTTGTAGATATACTGGAGACAGAGGATCGATTTCCCGGCACCGGGGTTGCCGCTGACCAGTGTCGTCGAGTTCTTCACAATGCCGCCGTTCAGAATGTCGTCGAGGCCCTCGATCCCCGTTTTGGTTTGCTCAATCATAGTTTCGGAAGGAACTGGAAGTTGATTAGATACTTCTCTGTCGGGAATGTTAAAAAGTCTTGCTGGTGTGTCGCTAAACAAACCGGAATCAGTCACCAGCGTGGACGATGGCGGGGTCCACCCAGATAACAAAACTGTCATCTCGCTTGATTACGCCGCGAATCGAACCAGCATCGTTCGCGGGGGACCGGTCGACCTGCTCCGGAGTGATCTGGACTACCTGATACACTTCGTCGACGAGCCAGCCGGCCGCGCCCTGTTCCTCGACGATCTCCGGGTCGAAGACGATGATGCGCTTCTCCGCGCCCTCGTCTTCGATGCCAAAGACGACCTTGGGGTCGACGATCGACGTCGTGCGCCCGCGAAGGTCCATAACACCACGGACGTGCGGCGGGGCGTTCGGGACGGACGTGAGCTCGCCGATGTCGACGATCTCAGTCACGTAGTCGATACTCACGCAGTACGTTTCCGAGCCGAGCTGGAACTCGAGTACCTGACCGGTGGTGGCTGACTGTGCTGCCATTGCGGTTCTTATCCAAACTGTCGCGGATAGTGGCGCATAAAGGTGCCTGCTGGGCTATCAACTTTGATTACGTGGGCGGAGTATTTATTTCGGGGCCGGACGGGATTTGGAAGTAGGTATGAGGATGTCTCGTTCGCCGATGTCTCCTGTCCGACGGGAGCGTTGGTGATATGGCAGATGGTGTCCGCGCCGTGGTCGCAGACGACTCTCACTTCATGCGGAGTGTCATCTCTGATATCCTCAGTGATGGCGGTATTACTGTCGTTGCGCAGGCGCGTGACGGCGAGGAGGCAGTGTCAGCCGTTATCGAACACAAACCGGACGTCGTGACGATGGACGTCGAGATGCCGGTAATGAACGGCATTGAAGCAACCGAGCGCATCATGGCCGAGTCTCCGACGCCGGTGTTGATGCTGTCGGCCCACACCGACGAAAACGCCGACGTGACGTTCGAAGCGCTCGATAAGGGTGCGGTCGACTTCTTCACCAAACCCGGTGGTGAGGTGTCGATGGAGATGTCACGCTTGAAAGACCAGCTGGTCGAGATGGTCAGCTCCGTCGCGGCGGTCGACGTTGGCGCGACGCGCAGCCGTGGCGGGACAAGTAGCGACAATGGAGCGGCAGCACCAACAGCCGGCGGTTCAGCTACTGACCGGAAAGAAACCGGGGGTTCGTCAGGCCAGACGGCCTACGTTGCGAACCCGACGCTCGTTATCGGCTCTTCGACCGGCGGCCCGAAGATGGTGGAACAGGTAATGGAGAACCTCCCAATCGAGGCCGACCTCCGGGTGCTCATCATCCAGCATATGCCGGAGGGGTTCACCGGCCGGTTCGCCGAGCGGATCAACACACGAAGCGATTACGAGGTCCGGGAGGCGACAGACGGGGCCCGCATCGGCGGCGGTGAAGGCCTCGTCGCTGCCGGTGACCGACACATGGAGGTCAAAAACTACCGGAACGGCCGACTGCGGACGAAGCTGACCCAAGACGAACCGGTCAACAGTGTCCGTCCGGCCGTCGACGTGACGATGCGAACGGCCGCGGAGACGATCGACGACCCGCTCGTCGGCCTCATCCTCACCGGGATGGGCGAGGATGGCGCAGACGGGATTCGGCGGATCAAGCAGGCCGGTGGCAAGACCATCGCACAGGACGAGGCCACGTCCGCGGTGTACGGCATGCCAAAGCGTGCCGTCGAGACGGGCTGTGTGGACACTGTCTTGCCTATCGACGACATCGCGGACGGCATTATCGACACGATTACCACTGAGGTGACCTGACAATGGACGACCAGTATTTAGACGCATTCATCCGTGAAAGTGAAGAAGCGATTACCGAACTCAACAACTCGCTGCTCGAACTCGAATCCGACCCCTCCAACACGGAGGCGATGGATTCGATCTTCCGGACAGCCCACACGCTGAAGGGCAACTTCGGCGCGATGGGCTTTGACAACGCAGCAAATCTCGCGCACGCGATGGAGGACCTGCTCGACGAGATGCGCCAGGGCGAGATGGAGGTCACGCCGGACCTGATGGACCTCGTCTTCGCTGGCGTCGACCAGATCGAGGTCATCGTCGGGGAGATCGAAGAACACGGCGAATCGGGAACGGAGACCGACGAGATGGTCGAAGAACTCCGAGCCGTCCTCGAAGAGGGGGCCGCCGCCGCGGGCGACACCGAAACGGCAGACGACGGCGACTCGTCGGACAGCGACGAGTCGCTCACCACGGATGCAGACGTCAGTGATGCCGATATCGACGGCGACGCTGTCGACGAGCAGGTCCTGCAGGCCGAAATCAGCGTCGGGGAGTCGGATATGCTCGGCGTCGACTCGATGCTGGCCGTCGAGTCCATCGAGGGGCGGTTCGACATTCTCGATTCGAGTCCGAGCCGTGCCGATATCGAGGACGGCGAGTTTGAGGACACGTTCGTCCTGTATCTCGACGGCCCCGACGCGGCGACTGTCGACGCCGAACTCGGGACGACCGGGAAGGTCGACAGCTTCGACGTGACCGACGTGACCGACGAACTGGCGAGCGGGGCAGACACCGGTTCTGATGCTGTCGACGAGAGCGACACAGGTTCGAATTCGAGCGCGGACTCCGACCCGGACGCCGAAGAGGAACACAGCGTCGACGAAATCAAGTCCGTCCGCGTCGACGTAGACCAGCTCGACGATCTTCACGGGCTCGTCGAGCAACTGGTCACCAGCCGAATCAAGCTCCGGCGCGGTGTCGAGAAAGACGACCTCGACTCCACCGGCGAGACGCTGAACGAACTGGACAAGATCACGGCGAACCTCCAGAACACAGTGATGGATATGCGGCTCATCCCGCTGAAGAAGGTCGTCGGGAAGTTCCCGCGGCTCGTCCGGGACCTCGCACGCGAACTCGACAAGGACATCGAGTTCGAGATCGAGGGCGAGGACATCGAACTCGATCGAACTATCCTCACCGAGATCTCGGACCCGCTGATGCACATCCTGCGGAACTCAGTCGACCACGGTATCGAACCGCCCGAGGAGCGCGAACAGGCGGGCAAGCCACGTACCGGCCACATCACGCTCCGGGCCTCCCGCGAGCGCGACCACGTCATCATCGAAGTCGAAGACGACGGGGCCGGACTCGACGTGGAAGGCATCAGGGAGAAGGCCATCGAGAAAGGCGTCCGCTCGCCTGAGGAACTGGACGCGATGGACGACTCCGCGGTGTACGACCTCGTGTTCCACCCCGGCTTCTCGACGGCCGACGAAGTGACCGACACCAGCGGACGTGGCGTCGGCATGGACGTCGTCCACGACACGGTCTCCCAGCTCGACGGGTCGGTCAGCGTCGACTCCGAGCCGGGTGAGGGAACGACCGTGTCACTGCGCCTGCCGGTGACGATGGCTATCGTCAAGGTGCTGTTCGTCAAGGTCGGCGACGAGGAGTACGGCGTCCCAATAAAGAACGTGGACGAGATTACCGGAACGGAGGAAGCAAAACAGGTCAACGGCCAGGAGGTCATAAAACACAACGACGAGATCTATCCGGTCATCCACCTCGACGACACCTTCGACATCGAGGGCGAGACGGCCAACGGCGACGGAATGCTCGTCCGCATCCGCGAGTCCGAGCGCCAGGTCGCGCTCCACTGTGACTCGGTCAACAGCCAGGAAGAAGTCGTCGTCAAGCCCCTGGAGGGTATCCTCTCGGGAACACCCGGTCTCTCGGGTACGGCTGTACTGGGCGACGGGAACATCGTCCACATCCTCGACGTGGTGACGCTATGAACAAAGGTAGCGAGCGCACCTTCGAAGATCTCGTGGAGTTCATCGGCGATGAGATGGACTTCGAGTCGGGCTTTTACAACGACTCGTACCTCGACCGCCGCATCACCGCGCGGATGCGCCGAACCGACACCGAGGACTACCAGTCCTACCAGCGACTGCTGGAACGCGACGACGGCGAGCGCGAGGAACTGCTCGATTCGCTGTCGATCAACGTCACCGGTTTCTTCCGGAACCCTGAGGCGTGGGAGCGACTGCGGCCGGTCCTCCGCGAACTCACGGAGAACAACCGTCGCGTCAGGCTCTGGTCGGCCCCGAGTGCCGACGGCCGCGAGCCGTATTCGGCGGCGATGCTGGCACTCGACGACCCCGAGATCGACGCCCGCCGGGTCGAGATCACGGCGACAGACATCAACGCCGACATCCTCGAAGAGGCCCGTGACGGGACCTACGCGACCTCTCAGACGACCGACATCGCCGACGAACTGGAGCCACTGGGCGATTACACGAAATACATCCAGCAGGACGGCGACACGTTTCAGGTGCGGGATCAGGTCAAAGAGATGGTCACGTTCGAGCAACACGACCTCATCCGGGGCGACCCCAAGCGTGATTTCGATCTGGTGTTCTGCCGGAACCTCCTCATCTACATCGACTCGGAGTTCAAGGTCCCCATCTTCGAGACGATCCGCGGGTCGCTCCGCGAGGGCGGGTATCTCATGATCGGCATGACCGAGACGCTACCCGGGGAGTGTCGGGATTCCTTCGAAGCGGTCGACAAACGACACCGCATCTACCGGCGTGTGTAGCGACCAATGAGTCTCTACGAACTGGAACGGGACGGCAAGGCACAGGAACTCATCCGCCTCCTCAGAGAGAGCGACAACGAACGGGTCAAGACCCGTGCCGCGGAGCTACTGGGGAACTTCGACGACCACGACGACCGGCGCGACGTGGTCAACGCGCTCGTGGACGCAGCCCAGAGCGACAGCGATGCCATCACCGGCGCGGCTATCGACTCGCTCGACGAACTCGGCGACGACGCGATCACGCAACTCATCGGGAGTATGGCCGGCGTCGACCTCGAAGACGACGCGGCCGACTGGGTGAAGGCGAAGGCGTACATGCAGGTGCTCGACGCTGACGTGCCGGAACTCCGGATGGCAGCGGCGAACGGTCTCGGAAACCTGGACCAGGCTGACGCGGTCCCGAAGCTCGCGGAGCGCTTCGAGGACCCTGACCCACGAGTGCGGGCGCGGGCGGCCCGGTCTGCCGGGAAGATCGGCGACTCGCGGGCGACAACGCCGCTGGAGTCAGTCCTGTCGGACCCGAAAGCCGGCGTCAGGCGTGAGGCCGCCGACGCGCTGGGCAACATCGGGAACCGACAGGCGCTCCAGGCGCTGCTCCCGCTGTACGAGGACGACGACGAGCGAGTTCGGCGCATCGCCGTCGGGGCGTTTGGGAATTTCGGCAACGACCGGCCGGTCGACTATCTCATCGAAGCCCTCTCGGACGACTCCGCCGCCGTCCGCCGGACGGCCGTCTACTCGCTCATCGAACTCCTGTCAAACGTCCCGACCGACCAGAGCCACGAGATCCGTGACACCGTCGTCGAGAAGCTCTCGAACACGGACGACCGGAGCGTCGTCGTGCCGCTGGTCGAGATTCTCGAAGAGAGTACGCAGGCCGCCCAGCGGCGCAACACCGCTTGGATGCTCGGCCGGGTCACCAGCCAGGAAGAGCGTGACCGCGTCATCGAATCGCTGGTCGACGCGCTCGGCGAGGACGATCAGATGCTCCGGCAGTTCGCCGCCACCAGCCTCGCCGAACTCGGCGACGATGACAACATGGTGGAACGGCGGCTGCTCAAGATCGTACAGGACGACGGCGTCGACCCCGAAGTCCGGGGCCAGGCCATCTTCACCCTCGGGAAGGTCGGCGGCGAGCGCTCTCGGAAGACGCTGGACAAGCTCATCGACGAGACCGAACACGACGTGGTCCGGAAGAAGGCCTTCTCGGCCATCTCGAAGCTCGGTGGCCGCGGATGAGTCAGCCGAGTGGATTAAGACGCGGCGGGGCGTACACGAGAGCGATAGCTGGCTAACCGATGAGCGATGGAGAACACGCACTGGTCGATACGAAGGGGAAGTTCGTCCAGGTTGTCTCGGATGGGCGCAAGCGCAACGACATCGAGTGGCTACCCGGCCGGATTCTCCTCTCGAACAAGCGCCTCGTCCTCGCGACCAACGACGGCAAGCGGACAATCCCGCTGTCGAAGGTCAGCAGCGTCACCGCCAGCCAGATGAACCAACCCCTCGCACAGGTGGACAGCTACATCAAGGTGCAGGCCGGCCGGAACGTGACGCTCATCTCGGCGAAGAAAGCCGATGAGTTTCAGGAAAAACTCTACAGCACGCTGCTTGACCAGACTGTTGTCCTCATCAATCATCCTGCAGTCAAGGGCGGCGTTGTGCAGGACGGCGGCTGGGAGAAGGGCCGGCTCAAGCTCGACGGCGACTGCATCAATCTCGCCATCGCCAGCGGCACGTTCGTCGAACTGGATATCGACGACGTTGGGACCGTCGAGTCCAAGGAGAAGACGATCCGCGGCGACGAGCGACCGCTGTTGGAGGTCGAACACACTATCGAAGGGACCAGCGTCGAGACCCACATTTCGGGGACGCCGCGTCACGTCTCGCTCATCGAGGGGCTCGTCCGGCAGGGCGAGCAGCGCAATATCGCCGACGACGTAGACCTCACCGATAAGGAGACGCAAGTACTGATGGCGCTGTACTCCGGCATCTCGCCGTTCAAGATTCCGGATTTCGTCGATATGGAGATCGAGGAAGTCGAAGACGTGTACGATCGGTTGATGGAGGCCGATATCCTCGAACCGGTCCGGACACGCCGGGAGGTCCAGCTCGAGGCCCGCGGCCGCTCGATCGCGAGCGACGCGATGGCCGACCAGTGACCGGGACGGACGGTTCGACGCGTTTTTGAAGCGCGGTTGATTGAGAACAGGTATGGCAGAATTCACGGTTGCCGTCTCCGACCCGGAGGACGGCCACACCTACCAGATCGACGTTGACGGACAGGACGCAAACCGCTTCATCGGCCGCGAACTCGGCGACGAGGTCGACGGCGGCGCTGTCGGCCTCGACGGCTACACGCTCGAACTGACCGGCGGCTCGGACACCTCTGGCCGACCGATGCGACCCGACGTTCGCGGCGTCGCGACGAAGGAGATCATGTCCGACGGCGGCGTCGGCTTCAAGCCGACCACCGACGGCGAGCGCAAGCGCATCACCGTCCGCGGCCGCGAGGTCAGCGACGACACGCGCCAGATCAACGCGAAGATCACGGCCCGCGGCAGCGACGACGTGGCCGACCTCCTCGGCGACGACGACGAGTAAGTCACGTGCCGGATCGCGTTCCCAGTGACCACGAAACCGTCGAGACGCATCGCGTTCCCGTCGAGCCGGTCGGCCGAACCGACCGACCGCGAGTCGTGCTCCCGGATGAGTTGGGTTTCGACGACGGCGACACCGTCCGCCTTGCGCTGGACGGCGACCGGTACCACGCCGTCGTCGAGACGAATCTCGACGGCGAGCCGGTGATCTCACACGTCGCCGACAACCGCCGCCTGGCCCGCGAACGGGACGGGACGAACCGCCTCGCGGAGTGGGTCGCCGATAGTGATGTCTCGCTCGACGGCTCGGCGCACCTCGACGTGGTCACCGACGGGACCGAGTACGGCCTCCGAACGCCGGGCAAGCGCGTCGTCTATACAGCGACCGGCGGACCGGACTCCTCGCTGTCTGATATCGCTCGAAATCTCGATAATTGACGCCGGTCGGCACTATTTTGCCGAATAACTCCGATTTTTGCTGCTGATACTCGCGCGAAACGCTCAATATCAGTGCTGATGTACATCGGGTAACGGACGAATGTCGGAATCAGTGATCGCGGATTTCGTCGGCAAATTCAACTCCGAAGTGGCCGGTCGGGGCGACCCTATCAGAGGTCGGATCGTCCTCTCGCAAAAGCGGCTGGTACTGGCCGCGAGCGAGGACGACAAGCTGACGATCCCGCTGGATTCGATTTTCGACATCGCCATCGGGCAGGTCCCACCCGACCTAGGCGATTTTTTCGACTCGACGGTGACGATTGCCTTCGAGCGCAATGGGAAGCGACTCGTCGCGGCCATCGAAGCCGGCGACGAGAAGATCGAGAAGTTCGGCACGGTACTGTTCAAGGCGGTTATCAACGGCACCGAAACGACGGTCAAAGAGCGCGCCCGCGTCGGTGGTCGCGTCACCGACGAATCGTTCAAAACGGCGAAGCTGTTTCTCACGCCCGGTAACGTCGAGTTCCGGCGCAACGACGGGTCGTTCAACATCGATCTCAAGACAGTGTCGGACTTCGACCGGAACACGCGGGAAATTAACGGCAAAGGCCGGCCGGTGCTGACGGTCCGGCACATGAAAGACGGAACGGCCATGACGACGCTGGCTGCGATGGCCTCGAACCGAAAGATGTCCATCCTCGGGCGCTATCTCCGCCGCGAGTACGCCGAACTCATGGAGGAGCTCAAAGACGTCGAACTCACGAAGGACAAGAAGGAGGTGCTGGTCGCCATGTACTCGACCGGCGACATGGACGGGATGCCGCTTGCGAGTATTCTCGGCAAGGACTCCTCGCAGGTGTCGATGATTCTCCAGGACCTCTCAGCCGACGGCCTCGTACAGGACGGCTCCGACGGGCCGACGCTCACGCCGACTGGCAAGGTCGTCGCCAGCCGCCACCTCGAAGATGTGAACGCCTGACAGAGCGGTAGTGCTCGTCGGCTTACTCCTCGGCCGCGACAATCGTACTAACTCTGGCGTTTTCCTTGAGCTTCAGCCCCGCGCCGCCGACCGATAGCGGCACGCGCGGAAGCGCATCGACGTCCAGCGTCGGGTGGGACGCGCCGCGTTCGAGCAGTTCCGTCCGCGGCTGGAGTGTCACCGTCGCCTCGCCGGTCAGCGACTCATTGTACTCGATGAGGTACTGACCGTCCCGCAGCGTCCACCACTCGTAGTCGTCGTCCGGGTCTCGCTTTTCGCTCGCGTGGGGCACCACTTCAGCCGCGTCGAGTTCGCCGCCGCCGAAATCGATGCGCCCCGGCTCGACGATCTCGTACACCGCAGCGACGGTGAGGTCGAACCCCGGGCTGTCGGTCTGGGTCGGTTCGTGGACGATGTCCGTGACGTACTCGGCGAAGTCGGTCATGTACGTCTGTATGCCGTGAGCGTGCCTAAAAGTGAGGCTATGACGGGACAGTGACCTGTGGGAGGAACGCGGCACTTTTGCCCAGCGAGTGACTCCCTCTCTGCATGACCAAACACACGGAGTTTCTGGCGGGTGAGCGGCCTGAAGACGTGCTGTTCTTCCTCCACGAGGACGCCGTCTCGAACCCGGGCGCACTGGCCGAGTACGCCGACGAAGTCGAGGACGGGCACATCCTCGTCCTGCCGGGCGACGACGGCCGGAGTGCGTTCCAGTCGGCGACGGGCATCGACCCGATGGGACTGGCCCAGCAGGCGATGGGCACCGAAGGCGACATTCACGACGACCTGACGGGTGCGGTCTGTCCGGTCGCGGAGGAGGAACCGGAGAGCGACCACACCACCAGCTTCGTCTTCGCCTTCGCCGAGGAACAGAACGAGGACGTGGGCGGCCTCTACGCTGAGGGCGACGTGGTCCACGCCTACGCGGTGTGTGCCTGTGGGGAACGATACAGCGACAAGTGGGTCGTCGGGGAGTAGCTTACAGCAGGAACGGTTCAGCCAGTCGGATGAGCAGTGCCTTCGGCAGGCCCGTGACGGGACTCCCATCGTGCGCATACGAGATCCCGACTTCGTCGCGAGTGACACTGTGGCGGAGGTGCTGGACGCCGTCGAGGAGGAACCAGCAGCCGAGGAGCGTCCCCGAGATGACGACCCATGTCGGGCCGGCGGCCGCGACCGTGTACGCCGCGAAGCCGAACACAAGGAAGCCAAACACTACGTGGTCGGCGTAGTCGCCGACAGCGACCTGAGCGGCGTCGGCGGCGAGCCAGACACAGAAGGCCATCGCCGCCACGGCTGCGGCGTACCGTAGTGAGCCGTCGAGGACCAGCAGCGTCGCGCCGACAGCGACGGTGCTTCCGAGTCGCTGTCGGATGGCTGTCTCGCGCCAGATTCGAGTATGGAGGGATTCGGTCATCACCCGGGAGTGACGGCAGATAAATAAATCAACGTTGCGTCGAGCGACAATACACCGTCAGCGTCGCTTGCGGGTCGGTCTATCGGTCGGTATCGACGCCTTCCTCTTCTTCCTCGGGCAGCCGCCGGAAGGCATCGACAATGGCCTGTTTCGCAACAGCCCCCTGCGTCGTCCAGTGGTGGGCGTAGTCCATCATGTCGTCGTAGATGTCGGGCTTGCAGCCCGCCGCTTTCGGATGGCCGCCGCCGTTGACCTGCTGGGCGACCTCGTGGGCGCGCTCGAAGCTGTCCGTCCCGCGAATCGAGGCGGAGCCGGCGGGCTTGACGATGACAGCGGCGTCCGCGCCCTGCTCGCGGAGCGCTTCGGCGACCTCGTTCTGCGAACAGCGGCCGTAGGTGACGCCAACCGTCCACTCGCCCACGTCGCGGAGTTCGGCCCGGTCGACAGCCTTCTCGATGAGCGCCTCCTTCTCGACGCGCTTCTCCTCGAGGTACTCGTGGAACTCCGGCGAGAGGTCGGGGCCGTGGTCGCGGACCGCCTCGATGTACTCCTCGGGTTCGCTCCAGTAGGACAGGTCAGCAAGGTCGTCGCTGCGAGGGTCGTCCCGTATCCAGAGGTCGTGGTCGCGGGTGACGGCGGCGAGGTCGGCCCACTGCTCGTCGAAGTCGTAGTCGAGTTCCGACAGCGCTACGTCGGCGGTACACACTTCGTCGGAGTTACCGACAGTGCGCTCGACGCCGGCCGCGTCCACGTCGGCAGCAAGGTCGTCGGGCCACTGGTGGTGGTCGAACCAGACGACCCGTTCGGCGGTGTCGACCAGTGAATCGAGCGGGGCGATGTCGGACTCGCGGTCGGGACAGAGGTCACAGATGAAGACGGTCGCGCCGGGGTCGGCGTACTCGGCGGTCCATTCGAGCGCCTCCGTGAGTTCATGCGGGCCGGCGGGCAGCAGCGCGCCTTCGCCGTGGGCTTCCCGAATCAACGCGGTACAGGCCAGTCCGTCTGCGTCCGGGTCGGCGATAACGATGACGCTAGCGTCCTGCAGTGTCTCAGCGGCCTCGGCTTCGGCTTGCTCTTCCTCGTAGGAATCCGGGATAAAGAACCCCTCACCGGGGAGTACGGATTTGCGGCCGATAGAGAGGCGGTCGTCGTCGATGAGCCAATCGTCCATGCCCCTGCAAGCGGGCGGGGCGTCAAGAAGCCGTCGGGTTCCGTTACACGTCCTCGCGTTCGGGGTTTGGCTCGCCTTCGAGCTGGCGGACCGTCAGCAGCGGCATCGGAGCCTCGCGGACAAGTTCCTCTGCGACGCTTCCCAGCAGGTAGCCGTGTTCGCCGTGGCGGCCGCGGGTTCCGCTGACGATGACATCGGCGTCGTGCTCCACTGCGTACGCACAGATCTCGTCGGCCGGGTCGCCCTCTCGGACAGCAGTGACAAGCTCCTCGTCTGCCTCGGCGTCAGCGGCCTCCAGAATGAACGAGAGGGCGCGGCCGCCAGTGGTCGCCAGCGCGCGCTCCAGCGCCTCACGAACTTCTTTAGGAGTCGTCTCAACCTCGCCGGTGTCGACGACGTACAGCCCGTGGACAGTTGCGTCGAAGCGCGCTGCCAAGTCCAGCGCTGCTTCGACGGCCCGCTCTGCGCTGCCGGAGCCGTCCGTGGCGATGACCACCGTATCGAACATACACCACGCATCGAAGCCGCGACTAAATACACTGTTGGTCACGGCGAGGGTCTCTCCATATGACACTGCATCACCGGCGCGAACCTCGGTGGATTTTTGCCGGCCGGGGCCGCACTGGCGAGTGATGGACATCGACCTCGTACTCGCGCCGGTCGACGGCAGCGACCAGTCGGAACGAGCGGCCGAGTACGCGATCGCCGTCGCGGAGCGGTACGACGCCGATCTCCACCTGCTGTTCGTCATCGACGAACGGCTCCACCGGGATATCGACAGCGGCGACGTGAGCGCGACCGCGATCGCCGAGGAGCACCAGGCGTTCACCGAGAGTATCCGAGAACGATTCCGCGACGCCCACGACGGCGTGTTCGAAACGTCGTCCGCGACCGCGTTCTCAGAGACGCGACTCATGCAAACGCCGGGCAGCGTCGTCCTCGACGTGGCAGAGGACCTCGACGCGGATTTCATCGTCGTCCCGCGCGAGGAAAGAAGCGAAGGCGAAGAGGCCGTCGGGCGCGCGGCGACCTACGTCATCGAGTACGCCAGCCAGCCGGTCCTCACCGTTTAGAGACGGATCGCCATCTCTATCTCGAAGCTCTCGGCGCTACTGATCTCGAACCCGACCTTCTCGTACAGCGATATCGCCGGATCGTTCCACCGCTCAACGGTGAGCCAGACGTGGTCGATGCCCTCGGTCTGGCCGTACCCCAGCAGCGTCTCGACCAGCGCCGTCCCGATACCAGCGCCCTGGTAGGCCTGTAGCACGAAGATAGCGAGTTCGTGCTCGTCCTCGTTGTCCGGGACCAGCGTCGCGTGGCCGGCGACGGTGTCGTCGTGTTTGGCGACGACGTTGACACAGTCGCCGTCGAGGATCGTTTCGAGCCACTCGCGGATAGCTTCCTCTTTGACCGGCGGGATGCCCTGCGCACGGTCGGCAGGGTCGAAATCGAGATACATCTCGACGAGGCTCTCCGTGTCGGCGTCGTCGGCGGGGATGACGTCGATGGGGCGGTCCTTGCGGTCGGTGATCGTCCGCGGCGGCTGTGGGAACGCTTCGGCGGGTTCGTCTGGATACGTGCGAGTCATCGGATGAGAGTCACCGGCGTCTGTGCGTTCAGCAGGACGAACTCGACAATGGGGCCGAGCTGTATCTTCCCGAGCGGCGAGCGGCCGCCACCGCCGAGGACGATCCTATCGAACCCCTCGCTCTCGGCGATGTTCACCAGCTCGCTGCCCGGCGAAGTGCCTTCGACGTGGCGGATCGGCGGCTCGAGCCCGCTTTCGTCGATATGCTCCTGTATCCGCTGCTGGACCGTCTCGAGGTCGGCGTCGATGTCGCCGTTTTCGAAGATAGCGACGGTCAGCTCGTCGCCTGTTTCCGATACGCGTTCGAGTGTCTCGGTCAGTGCCTGGTAGGACAGTTCGCTGCCCCCGACACCGAGCAGTAGTTTCATAGTCGGGCCATGTATGGGAGCGGTAAAAAAGCCACCCGGCTGAACTGTTGGTTGGAGAGAATGACAGCGGGACGGCGGCGATACCCTTTTTCACCGCGGGCACGCATTCCCGGCTATGACTGAGGGCGCACCGCCGGACGAGACGGATGTCGAGGCGGCAGACGACGGATCGACCGGACACCAGTCGGACGAGCCGGCGGCCGCGGGTGACGGGGCCGACGACGCCACCACGGACAGCGGCCCTGCGGACTCGGCCACTGAACAGACGGCCCCGGCCGAGCCAGCCAGCGAGACGGCGGTGTCCGAAGCCAGTGACATCCCGTCCGACGTACAGAAGTACGACCGCTTCAAGAAGATCGAGGGCGGGACCTACGACCGCGCGAACGACTTCCTCCGGGACCGGACGTACATCACCGCCCGCGAGTGGGCTATCGCCCGGCTCTGTGCCGACTTCCGGACCGAAACGGGCGTCGAGATGACGAAGATCGGGGAGAACCTCCCCGAACTCGTCCCGTTCATGACGGACACGTACACGCCACAGGCGGTCAATCAGGCCCGCGCCGCCTTCGAAGACAAGGTCCGGAAGGCCGGTGCGACGTTCCTCTACGGTGCGATGTGTGACTTCTTCACCGCCGAGGACCTCGACGACGTGATGTACGAGGCCACCGAGGTCGCGAAGTTCCTGCTCGAAGTCGAGGGTGTCGACCTCGCCGTCGAGGACGAGATGGAGGCCGAGGACCGGATTTCCTCGGTGATGCGGGAGGTCCGCGAGCAGTCGGCGGCGCTGCGACACGACGAGGTGTGTTGTCCGGAGTGTGGCAATGAATTCGAAGTTGACGAGTAGACGCGGCTGAGATGGACGATATCGACCCCGGCGCACAGCCGTCGATGTCGGTCAACGAAGCGACACAAGAAGTGCTACGAACCGACCTGGCCATTGGCATCGGCGGGGCGGTGCTTGGCTACGCGGAGGCGGGGACAGCACTGGTCGACGTACTGGCGGTGGTCGTCGGGTTCGGACTCCTGACGGGTATCACGGTGGCTGTCGTCGAACACGACGCGGTCCCGGGCGTCTACCCGGAGGTTGCCGCACTGGCGGCGTTCATCGTGCTTTCCGGGGTTGTCGCCGGCCTCATGATGCTTTCCGAGGTGTCGGTGACGCTCGTACTCGCGGCCGTTCTCTCGGGCTTCGGTGTCGGTGTCATCGGCAACCGGTTGCTCTACGGGATCGTTTTCGACGTGCCAGCGTACCGACTGAGCCGAGTCCGAGAGACCTCGTAGCTAAGCGGTCTGTGACCGATCCGGAACCAGATTTCACTCGGGGAAGAACGGCTCGGGGTCCTCGTGGGTGACGGTGACCACCTCGTCGTCACTGAGCGGTCGGATGTGCGAGTACAGTCCGTGGTCGGCCGCGACCTGCGAGAGGTCCGCGCGGTCGGTCTGGTCGTAGTACAGCGGCACGAGCACGGCGAGGTCGTCACCACATTCCAGCGCGACAAGCAGGAACACCATCCCGTCGTCTGTCGCCCGGAACACCTCGGAGCGGTCGACAGTACGGTCTTCGAGCGCGTCGGCGACCCGCCGGAACTCATCGCCGGGAACCACGACATCGAAGCCGAGCCGCCGAGTTTCGGGCTCGTACTCGCCAGTCTGTTCGGCCATCGTCCGCGGCTCACCGGTCAGCACCGCCACGTCGCCGGGGTGAAGTTCGATGGCCTCGCGCCCGTCGTCGCGGTACTGTGTCGCCGTGGCCGCCATGTCCTCGATGACCTGCTCCCAGTGACCGACGACACGGTCGAAGGGATTAGACTCGGGATCGACAGGGTCGTTCATACGTCGAGTGTGGCGGCGGCCGGGATAAATTGTTGGTGGGACAGTGGCACAACAGTTTTACTGGTATTTTGAGAAGTGGGTGACAGATGCGCGACCTCTTAACATTATCCGACCTCCGAACCCAGTTCGAGACGGACCGCGGCACCGTCAAAGCCGTCGACGGCATCGACCTCACTGTCAGGGAGGGCGAAACCGTCGGGCTGGTCGGCGAGTCCGGATCGGGAAAATCCGTCACAGCGTTATCGGCGATGGATATCGTCGACGAGCCCGGACACATCGCCGGTGGAGAGATCCAGTTCGGTGCACTTGAGACAGTCACACGACTGTCTCGGCAGTATCCGAAGGAAGTACGGACGGCCGACAGTGACAGCGGTTTCATCACCATCGAGGCGGCGACGGTCGACCGGAGCCGTCTCCCCGAATCGGTTTCGACGACGGCTGACGACAAGACGCTCGCCGAGCAGTTCATTCAGAAGGCCCCGAAGAAGGCTCTCCCGGAGAGCGGCGACGCGCCCGTCACAATTACCGACGGCTACGTCGATCTGACGGCAGCCCCGGAGCGGGTGATGCGAGACATCCGCGGCGGCGATATGGGAATGATCTTCCAGGACCCGATGACCTCGCTGAATCCCGCGATAACAGTCGGGGAGCAGGTCGCGGAGAGCCTGCGCCTCCACCGCTACGGGAGCAAGCGAAACGACTCGTGGTTCAACGCCGTCCGTGAGATCACGCCCTCGATCAGCCGGGGTGGCGAGATGGACGAGGAGATCCGGTCTGACGTTATTTCGCTGCTGGAGGAGGTCGGTATCCCGGAACCGGCCGACCGTGTCAACGAGTATCCCCACGAGTTCTCCGGCGGGATGCGCCAGCGCGTACTCATCGCCATCGCGCTTGCGTGCCGCCCGAAGCTGCTCGTCGCCGACGAGCCGACGACGGCACTCGACGTGACTATTCAGGCACAGATTCTGGACCTCATCGACGACCTGCAGGCGGACCTCGGGATGTCGGTACTGTTCATCACACACGACCTCGGCGTCGTCGCAGAGACCTGCGACCGCGTCGCCGTGATGTACGCCGGCGAAATCGTCGAGGAGGGGCCGGTCGAGGAGATATTCCAGAACCCGTCACATCCCTACACGTACACGCTACTCGAATCGATACCGGGCGAGGGGACAGAGCGGCTGACGCCAATCGAGGGGAACGTCCCCAGCCTCATCGACATGCCCGAAGGGTGCCACTTCGCCGATCGGTGTCCATGGGCCCAGCCGGAGTGCCGTGAGGGCGATATTCCAGATCTCCAGCACGGCCCGGACGACGTCACCCACCGCTCGAAGTGTATCCTCGAATCGTTCGATACGGACGAATACGGCACCGGCGATACCGGCGTTGCCGCGACGGAGACGACGCGAACGGACAGACAGCTCATGGAGGTCGACGGGCTGAAAAAACACTTCTCGCGGGCCGACGACCTGCTGGACAAGTACATCGGGCGCGAACCAGAGTCGGTCAAGGCCGTCGACGGCGTCTCGATGGACATCTACGAGGGCGAGACGCTGGGACTCGTCGGCGAGTCCGGCTGTGGGAAGTCGACGACCGGCCGGACCATCCTCAGACTGCTAGAACCGACAGACGGGACCGTGGTCTTCGCCGGCCAAGACCTTTCGGAACTCGATAAAGGCGGCCTGCGGGAAGTCCGTCGGGATCTGCAGATGATCTTCCAGGACCCGATGTCCAGCCTCGACCCGCGGATGACCGTCGGCCAGACCATCATGGAGCCGCTGAAGATCCACGACCTCCCGGAAGACACCGGTGACGGCTCACGCCGCGAGCAACGGGTCGACCGTGTGGCCGACCTCATGGAGGCAGTGGGTCTCGACCCAGACCAGTACGACCGCTACCCGCACGAACTGTCTGGCGGACAGCGCCAGCGAGTCGGCATCGCCCGCGCGCTCGCTGTCGACCCCGATTTCATCGTCTGTGATGAACCCGTCTCGGCGCTGGACGTGAGCGTGCAGGCCCAGATAATCAATCTCCTCGAGGACCTCCAGCATGAGTTCGGCTTGACGTATCTGTTCATCGCCCACGACCTCTCTGTGGTGCGCCACATCTGTGACCGGGTCGCGGTGATGTATCTCGGCGAGGTGGTCGAAGTTGCCGACACGCCGGACCTGTTCGCGGACCCGAAACACCCCTACACGCGGGCGCTCATGTCGGCCATCCCGGAACCGGACCCGACCGTGGAGGCCGATCGGATACTGCTGAAAGGCGATGTCCCGTCACCGATCGACCCGCCGTCGGGCTGTCACTTCCGGACTCGCTGTCCCGAGGTCATCCCCCCGAATATCGATATCGAGCAGGAGACGTATCGCGAGGTAATGGACTACCGGCAGCGGGTCGAAGACGAGGCCATCACCATCGATGCAGTTCGGAAGCAGGCCGGAAACGATGACAGTGCCACAGCGGCGACGGACGGTGGTGCGGACCTCACCGAGCCGCCGAGCGGTAGGGGAGAGGTACCAATGGCAGCGTTCAAACAGACGATGTTCGACCGGTTCTTCGAAACGAGCCTGACCGGGGAGAACCGCCGCGTCGTCGAAACGTCGATTGAGCATCTCGCGGACGAGGACTGGGACGCCGCCGCATCGGTGCTACGGGATCGATTCGAAAGCGTCTGTGAGACACAGCACCCCGAACTGCAACCGGACTCTCATCCAGCAGCGTGTCACCTTTACGAACAGGAAGACGGAGACAGCAACTGACTAATATTACTTAGCTGCACATAACGCTCAGGAGATATATAACTGAATCATTGATCTATCCGGTACAATTATAATAGATCTGTTTGAAGAAAGTCCCATGTCATCCGGTGATTCTCTGGACAGACGGAGCTTCCTTACCGCGGCCGGCAGTGCCGCGGCAGCCGCAACGCTCGCAGGTTGTTCCGGCGACGGTGGCGATGGTGGCGGCACCGAAGGTGGAGACGGCGGCGACGGCACTGGTAGCGACGGCGGGGACAGCGGAAGCGACCAGACGCTCGTGTACGCCCGTGGTGACCACCCCGAGAACTACGACCCGCAGCAGTCGACCAGCGGGGAGGTGGCGAAGGTCACCAATCAGGTGTTTGATACCCTCATCCAGTTCGCAGCCGGGAGCGGTGGCCAGCTGGAGGACGCACTCGCGACCGACTACACTCTCGAGGGCACCACCGCGACGCTGACGCTCCGAGAAGGTGTGATGTTCCACAACGGCGAGGAGTTCACCGCGTCGGACTTCAAGGCGACCTGGCAGCGGTTCACCCAGAGCGACTACGAGTACTACCTCGGCAACGATACCCGGTCGGGGTACGGTCCGTTCACGCTTGGCGACTGGATCGAAAGCGTCGACGCGAGCCAGGACTACGAGCTGACGATCGAGCTTACACAGCAGTTCGCGCCGTTCCTGCGGAACCTCGCGATGTTCGCCTCGGCAGTCCTTTCGAAAGCCCAGATCGAATCGCTGGGCGACAGCCAGGCCGACCTCGGAAGTGAACCCGCGGGCACCGGGGCGTTCCAGTTCGACACACTCGACAACCCGAACGAGCGCATCCGACTGGCGGCCAACAACGAATACTGGGGTGACGGGCCGAACGTCGGAACGGTCATCTTCAAGACGATCACCGAAAACAGCACGCGAGTGCAGGACGTCATCAACGGGGCCTCACACATCACGGATAACCTCGACTCGTCCGGATTCCAGCGCGCCGAGGAAAGCGGAACGGCGACGTTGTTGCGGAAGGACGGGATCAACCACGGCTACATGGCAATGAACATGGCCCGGTTCGAGCCGTTCCGAGACCGGCAGGTCCGTCAGGCCATCGCGCACGCCGTCAACACCGAGGCCATCGTCAATCAGATCTATCAGGGCTTTGCAACGCAGGCTTCCCAGCCGCTCCCACCGGACGTGCTCGGACACAACGACGACCTCAATCCGTATCCGACGGACAAGGAGAAGGCCCAGTCGATGCTCGAAGAGGCGGGCTACGGCGACGGCTTCGAGTTCGAACTCGCGACGTTCTCGAACCCCCGCGGATACAACCCCAGTCCGGTCAACACGGCGAACCAGGTGAAGTCAGACTTGGAGGAAATCGGTCTGACGGTCAACATCAACCAGTTCTCCAACTTCGGACCGTATCTGGACTACACGTCGGCCGGGAAACACGACGCCTGTTTCCTCGGCTGGTATACCGACAACGCCGACCCGGACAACTTCCTGTACGTCCTGCTGGACCCGCAGGTGGAGATGGACGCCGTGCCCGACGGGCAGGACTGGGTCAGTTTCGACGCCGACGGGTACAACACCCTCAACGTGTCCGGCTGGGCTAACGCCGACTACATGCAACTGGTCCGGGAAGCCCAGAAAACCTACGCGGAGGGCGACCGCGAGTCAATGTACGAAGAGGCCAGCCAGATAGCCTACGACGAGTCCCCGTGGGTGTTCATCGACTACGCCGAGACGCTTCGGGCGGTCAACGAGGCTGTCGTTGAGGACACCTACACGATCAGCTCCGTCGGTGGCCCGTATCTTAACACGGTCGAACTGCAGTAGCACTTCAAGAGAACTTTCGAATGAACTGGACACAGTCTCTTTTCAGGCTGGTCGAGCCGGTGGTACCGCCACGGTTCGTCATCAAGCGACTGCTGTTGCTCATCCCGGTGCTGTTCGGCGTGGCGTCGGTCGTCTTCGCGATTCTGCACCTCGCTCCAGGCGACCCTGCTATTGTTATCGCCGGCCAGCGGGCGTCGGCCGAACAGCTCGAGCAAATACGTGTTGAACTGGGACTTCGGCGGCCGCTCTGGGAGCAGTACCTGAGCTTCCTGTGGGACGCGGCACGATTCGACTTCGGCCAGTCCTACAGCATCAGCCGCGGGAACAGCGTCCGCTCGGTCATCTCGGACCGGCTCCCGATCACGCTCGAGCTCGCGATTTATGGCCAAGCAGCGGGCATCCTACTCGGCCTGCCGCTGGGCATCATCTCCGCAGTCAAGCAGGATTCGCTGACGGACCACGTCACCCGGATCGGGGCGCTAACGGGTATCTCGGTCCCGATATTCTGGTCTGGACCACTGCTCATCCTGCTGTTCTCGACGTATCTCGACGTGTTCCCGACCAGTGGCCGCATCAAATCGACGCTGTTTCTGCCTGATACTTGGACGCTGCTCGGCCGTGAGCTGCCTCTGACCGGGATGATAACTGTCGATACCATCTTGCTTGGGAACACTGAAGCGTTCCTTTCGGCGGCGCATCACCTGTTCCTGCCGGCGGTGGTCATCGGTGTCTACTCGACAGCGCTCATCTCGCGGATGATGCGCTCCTCGATGCTCGAAGTCATCCGTCAGGACTACATCCGAACCGCGCGGGCAAAGGGTCAGGGCGCGAAGATCACGCTGATGAAACACGGCTTCCGGAACGCGCTGATTCCGGTCGTCACCGTCATCGGTATCCAGTTCGGCACCCTGCTGGGCGGCGCAGTCCTGACCGAAACCGTGTTCGGTATCAACGGGATGGGGCTGACTATCGTCGACGCCATCAGCGCCTCGGACTACCCGGTGGTTCAGGGAACAGTGCTTACCTTCGCCCTGCTGTTTACGCTGGTTAATCTCTTCGTCGACATCACCTACAGCTACCTCGACCCACGGATTCAACAATGAGTACGGACACCGAGACACGGGGTACGCTGGGACGCCTGCGGGCGTCCCCGTTCCTCGCCGACTTGCTGACGAACCGCCTCGCCGTCGTCGGGCTGACGATTATCCTCAGCATGGCCGCTGTCGCCATCTACGCCCGCGTGACATACGATCTCGGCGCACTTGCCAGCTCACAGCTCGGCACCGAAATCGCTGACCGCGCACCGCCCGGCTGGCTCGGTCCCGCGCCCGCGAACCAGCAGTTGTTCGGCACGGACGCGGCGGCCCGTGACATCTACAAGCGGAGTCTGTACGGTGCGTGGCTGGCCCTGAAATTCGGGACGATCACGGTCGGGACCTCGACGACCGTTGGTGTCGGACTGGGGATTATTGCGGCGTACTACGGCGACGTGACCGACAACGTCATCATGCGGACGATGGACGTGCTGCTGGCGTTCCCGCCGCTATTGCTCGCACTCGCGCTGGTCGCCATTTTCCCGCGAGAGCTTGGACTCTGGCGGGCCGTGGCGGCGCTCGTGCTAGTGTACACGCCGCGGTTCGCTCGGGTCGTTCGGGGAGCCGCACTCAAAGTGCTCGAAGACGAGTATGTCGACGCCACGGTCGCGCTTGGCGCGACCGACCCGCGAGTTCTCGTCCGGCACATCCTGCCGAACACGCTCGCGCCGATCACTGTCCAGTCCACGCTGAACTTCGGGCTCGCCATCATCGACCTCGCGGCGCTGTCGTTCCTCGGATTCGGCGCACAGGCCGGGTCGCCATCGTGGGGCCTGATGCTGTCCCGCGGCGTCGAAAACGGCCTGCTGACTGGCGAGTGGTGGCTCTCCTTCTTCCCGGGCCTGTTCCTCGCTATCACCGTGCTGGGGTTCAATCTGCTCGGTGACGGGATGCGTGATGCGCTCGATCCGCGGATGCGCGACGCGATCGACTGATGGCACAGAGCGGTGACCCACCCCGACTCCGGCAGTACGTCGCAGTCCGGGCGCGACTCGTGGGGGGCGGGCTGGTCGTCGGCCTCCTGCTTGGTGGCCTCGGAATGGCGGGCTGGACGCTCTATACCGGAGATGCACGGTCGAGCGAAGCGACGATGTTCGCCCTCGGCGCGCTGGTGTTCGGCTTCGGTCTACTGGGCTGGTCCGGGTCGATACTCGCTGGCCGCGGCATCGAAGCCATGCAGGAACACATGGGCACGCGCCGCAATTGGACCGAGCGCGATTCGCGGCGAGCGATGGCCCGGCTCTGTGGCGGTGGCGGCGGGATAATGGTCGGGACGTCAATCGTCGCCGCGTTACTCTAGCCGCTCGCTGTCCGCGCCACGGACGTTCTCGCCCTGATGGTCGTAGAACACGTCCTCTTGAGCAGCGCTATCGTCAGCATCCAGCGCGTCGCCGCGCTCGTAGACGACCACCCCACGGACCATCGTCCACTCAGGGAATACCGCGTCGCGGCCCTCGAACGGTGTCCAGCCACGTTTCGAGTGGAGCGTCTCACCGCTGATCTCGCTCGTCTCAGTCGTGTCGACGAGCACGAGATCGGCGTCCTTGCCGGCCTCGATGGCCCCCTTCTGTGGCAGGCCGAACACGTCGGCGGGGTTGCGTGCGGTGAGATCCCGAACGCGCTCGTAGGTGAGCCCGCTATCCGGGTCACGGGCTTCCGCCAGTAGGAGCGGAAGGACAGTCTCGACACCGGGGACGCCCGACGGCGCGTCCCAGATGCTGGCGTCCTTCTCCTCGCGGGTGTGTGGCGCGTGGTCCGTCGCGATCATGTCGACGGTGCCGTCGACGACCCGCTCGTAGAGCTTCTGACGGCGTTTCTCGCGGCGCAAAGGTGGGTTCATCCGCCCGAACGTTCCCAGCTCGGAGAGGTCGCGCCGGGAGAGCAGTAAATGGTGTGGCGTCACCTCGGTCGTCATCCCGGCCTCACTGGCGATGTCGACCCCCTCCGGCGTAGACGTATGCGCGATGTGTATCGTCGCGTCGTGCTCTTTCGCGACGGCGCAGGCTCGCTCGACGGCCTTCGCTTCGGCCTTTGCAGTCCGGAACGCGCTCCAAGCGTCGGCGTCGTCGCGAGCCTTGGCATCGTCGTTGAAGTAGTCGGCGTCCTCGGCATGAACGGTGACAGGTACGTCGTTGTCGGTGGCAGCCTCCAGCGCATCCGCGAACAGGTCGGCCTCGATACCCATGTCGCCGGTCGAGTCCGCGAGGAACACCTCGCCGAGCGCGAACAGGCGACGGCGCAGGAGGACGTTCGGAATCCAGTCAGCCGTGACGCCACCGTTGATGCCCCAGTCGACGACGGAGTCGGCAGCGAACTCGGCTTTCTGGTCGAACGACTCGCCGTCGATGGTCGGTGGATCGGTGTTTGGCTGGTCGACGACAGTTGTGACGCCGCCGGCTGCCGCAGATCGGGACCCGCTCGCCCACGTCTCCTTGTGGGGGTAGCCGGGCTGGCGGAAGTGAACGTGCGCGTCGATCATTCCCGGAAACAGCCGCTTGCCGGTCGCTTCGATGACGTGTTGGTCGGACGCGTCGAGGTCGCGGCCGACCTCGACGATGGACTCGCCACGCACACGGACATCCCGTTGGTGGCCGTCCGGCAGCGTCGCGTTACGGATGAGCATACGCCCAGTCGACCGGGCGCACCCCTAAGTCTCTCGGATAGTGCTCACCGACACGTCGCGGCCGTCAGCCAGCGACCGCTCCAGCGCCGCGATGACCCGTTCGGGGTCGTCGGTCCCCCCGGCGTTGGCGACGCTCCCGACGCTCTGTGGATCGAAGGGAACGTCGAGTGCCTCGTAGATCGGAGCCAGCACCTCGGCGATAGCCTCGTGGTCCCGAACGACGACGATACCGCCGACAACAGCGACGGACTGGCGGACACGCTGGGCGAGCCCCGCAATTTTCCCGTCGGCCTGAACGGAGTGGCTCCCCGGACAGAACGCGGCGTCCGGTTCCCCAGTCCGGGCGGTGATACCGCGGTCGTCAAGCGCACGCTTCACAGCGGCTTTGGCCCACTCGTAGCGATCGTCGATAGTCCCTCGCGGGTCCTCGGTCGGGACGGCGAGGGAGAACGAAACCGTCGACCCGGTATAGGCGACTGCGCGACCCCCCACGGCGCGCTCGAGGACGGTGTAACCTCGGTCGCGAGCGGCCCGGCACGCCTGGTCGTAACCGTCGCTGTTCGCGTCCCGGCGGCCGAACGCGACCTGTCTGTGCGGTCGCCAAACTCGCAGGGCTGGCTCTCGGTCTTCGGCGACCGTCTCGGCCATCTCGCGGGTCCGTTCGAAGTCGGTTTCGGGATCGGCGGCGCGGCCCCGTAGCAGACGCATAGTCAGATTGTACGGACTCTCTGGTTAAAACGGTCCGCCAGTTCAGCAGACAGCTCCCTTTCAGCGGTGGATAGCGAACAGGCGACACATGGCCGTCGCGGCGGGACGTGTCGCGCACCCGCTGCCCCCGCCGCGGTCGTCGTCAGCGCACACGAAGCGGTGGCCCCGGCATGCGTTTTGAACCCTTGGACGACAGAGCCATACCGGTACACCCCTAATCGCTGTCGATGGCCATCACGATACCGCGGGACGTGCTCTTCCAGTACTACCGGTTCTCCTTGTACAATTCGCCGTTCGACGCCCACGACGAGGGGTGTGCCATCGACCTCTATCCCGACGGCGAGCGTGCGCCGTCACCGGTCGCCGGCGAGGTGCTGGACACGAAGACAGTGCAGGCCCCACCGAAGGCCTACGCCGCCGAGCACGACCACCTCATCCTGATCGATACCGGCGATACGGTGGCGCGGCTACTGCACGTCGACCCCGCTGTCGAACCCGGCGAAACGGTCGCCGTTGGCGACGACCTCGGAGCGCTGGTCCGGGCAGGCTTTTTCGCCCCGTGGGTTCCGAACCACATCCACCTCGGCTTCCGCGACCCCGACGCGAACCCCTACCGGGCATCGGGGTCGCTGCCGGTCGACGTGGCCGTCGACGTGACGCCGCTGTCCTGGGACGGGACCGGGACCGTCGTTGACGGCGGCGAAACGTGGGCCCGACTCGACGAACCTGCCCATCCGGCACCCGGTGACTCCTTCGTCGGCATCGCTAACGCTGTCGACGGCGACGGTTCGGGCGTTCTCGACGGCGGCTTGCCCCACTACTCGGGCGGTGGCTTGCTGTCCGGTGACGGGACAGCGGCCGCCGCTATCGCCGGAACCCGTGTCGGAACAGCTGAGGGCCGCACAGTCACATGGGACGACCTGACCGTGCTGGCAAACGGCGAACCAATAACGGGTATCGCACTGTTCTGTGGCCGCAAGCGCTTCGGCGCGAAGCTCGTCGGCGAGGCCATCGACCTCGCCGTCGGTGACGAGGTGCGAGTGAGTATCGAACGAGGCGCAACCGGCGACGACGCCACGTAGCTACGACTCCCCGTAGCGGTCGGCGTGGGCCTGCTTCGCTTGTTCGTAGTCTGGATCCTTACCCCAAGTCAGGCAAACATGAGGTCGTCGCGCTCAGTCAGTTCGCCGAACAGCCACTCGGCGTGGTCCAGTGCGTATTCGCGGTGCTCGTCCTCGATGTAGCCGACGGCGTCCTCGACAAGCACTGGTCGGTAGTCTCGAAGGCCAGCACTGGACGCGGTGTGGAGTACGCAGACGTTCGCGAGCGTGCCACAGATAACCAGATCCTTGACGCCGTGGGCGTCGAGCCATCCCTCCAGTTCCGTCTGGTAGAAGGCGTCGTAGGTGTGCTTGACGACGACAAGGTCCTCGTCCTGTGGGTCGAGTTTGTCGACGAGTTCGGCTTCCCACGAGTCTTCGACGACGTGTTCGCCCCACCGGTCGAACTCGTCGTAGTAGTGGGTGTCCTCGAACTGGTCGGGCGGATGCACGTCGCGGGTAAACACGACCGTCGCGCCGGCTTCGCGGGCACGGTCGACGAGGTCGGCACAGGGCGCGATGGCTGCTTCGCTGTCCGGTGCGTAGAGGCTTCCGTCGGGGTGACAGAAGCCGTTCTGCATATCGACGACGACCAGAGCGGTCTGCGCTGGGTCGAGTTCCATACGGGAACCTTGGCAGGGCGCGACTACGAAAGTTACTCCGAGGGTGGGGACCGGGCGGCACAAACAGGCGCACAAAGTCCTTCTGGCTGACGAATGTGCTCACGATGAGCGTGTGACTTTTCACTGTGGTAACCTACCGTGAAGGTAGATGCGCCGCCCTTTCGCCCTCGCCGTTCTCTGTGCCGTTGTGCTGTTACTTGCAGGCTGTCAGGCACCCAGTGTGTCGCCCGACCAGACGGAGTCGAGCAACGCCGACCTGACGCCAAGCGAACCCGCGACCGACTACGGGAACAACGACTCCGCCCCGGGAGCACCTGCGACGGACCGGTTGGGCTACGAGAACGGCTACTGGTACAACGAGTCGCTGTCAGTAACGACCGATGACGGACTGAACGAGACGGAGCGGGACGCCGTCGTCGCTCGGACAATGGCCCGCGTCGAGCGGATTCGCGGGCTGGAATTCGAGGAGACAGTGCCGGTCTCCGTCGTCTCGCGAGCCGAGTACCGCAACAACACGGGCGGCGGCGAGACCGGCGATTCGCTGCGTCGGTTTGACAACGCGAAGTTCGAGGCGCTGTTTTTCATCGGCGAGGACCGCGACTCCATCGCCGTCCAGAACAGCAACCGCGGGGAGAGCGTGCTGGGCTACTACAGCAGCCAGCGCGGTGAGATCGTCATCGTCAGCGAGTCGGAGACGCCGACGATTAGCCGGGGGACGCTGGCCCACGAACTCGTCCACGCCCTGCAGGACCAGCACTTCGGGCTCGAAAGTGACGCGCGGACGCGGGATCAGGTACAGGGTCGGAACGGCATGGTCGAAGGCGATGCCGTTGCTGTCACCCAGACCTACACCGACCGCTGTGGCGAGGCATGGCGCTGTATCGACAGGCCTTCCCAGAGCGGCGGTGGCGGCGGTGACCGCCACTTCGGTATCAACTTCATGCAGTATTTCCCCTACAGCGACGGGCCCGGCCTGATCGGAGATCTCCGAGAGCGCGGCGGCTGGAGCGCCGTCAATGACGCCTACGACGACTATCCCGACGGGGCCGCCGAAGTTACCTATCCCGGGCGCTACCCCGAATGGGAACCCGATTCAGTCTCGCTTGCGGACCGGTCCAGCGACGACTGGGAGCGGGTCAGACCATCGACCGACCGGGGCCGGCCCGACTACGCTGTTGTCGGCCCGTCAGCCATTGCGGGGTCGATGGCGTACACCATCGCCGACGACTACAACGAATCGAGCGTCGTCCGGACGCGAGATGTCATCAACTACGAGGACGGGTCACTGGACAGCGACGACCCGTACAACTACGACCTGCCCGCCACCGGCGGCTGGCAAGGCGGCCGGATGCACGTCTACGACAACGGCGACGAGACAGCCTACGTCTGGAAAACGACCTGGGCCAGCGAGGCCGACGCTCGTGAGTTCGCCGACGCCTGGACGGCGGTCATCGCTCACTGGGGCGGCACTCGAACCGCGGAGGGCCACTGGGTTATCGAAGAAGACAGTCCCTACACCGACGCTGTTTCGGTCAGGGTCGACGGACAGACCGTCACTGTGGTGAACGCACCGACAGCCGACGAACTGAGCGAGGTCCACGATGCGTAAGGAACTGCTCGTCGCGCTGGCGGTCGTCCTCGCGGGCTGTACAGTCCCGTCCTTCGGCGACAGCGACCACCCCGAGACGCCGACCGGCGAAGACACCATCGGCTACGAGAACGGCTACTGGTACGACGACTCGGTGTCGGTGACGACCGAGGACGGACTGAACGAGAGCGAGCGGGAGGCTGTCGTCGCCCGAACGATGGCCCGCGTCGAGCAGGTCCGCGACTTGGAGTTCAAACAGTCGGTCCCAGTGTCGGTTATCTCCCGGGCCGAGTACCAGAATCGCTCGGGGGGCAACGGCAGCGGCGGTAGCAGCCGTCCTCAGGACCCCTGGAACGACCAGGTGTGGGAAGCGCTCCTGCTCATCGGCGAGGACTCCGGCAGCAGCGACGAAATCGACGACACGCTTTCGACGACGGTCCAAGGGTACTACTCCCCGAGCCGGGACGAAATCGTCATCGTCAGCCCGACGGAGACGCCACAGATCGACCGGCGGACGCTCTCACACGAGCTCGTTCACGCCCTGCAGGACCAGCACTTCGGGCTAAACGGCTCCGCGAAGACCCAGGACACACAACTGTCACGGCAGGGCGTCACCGAGGGCGAGGCCAACTACGTCCGCGTCCTCTACGAGCGACGCTGTGGTGACGGCTGGGGCTGTATCGCGCTCCCGGACCGGACCAGCGACGACGGAAGCGACAACGGCGACAGCGAGAGTCAGGAGCCGAGCTACAACGAGGGGCTGTTCACGGTCCTCTACCAGCCCTACGTCACCGGGCCGCGGTTCATTGACCAGATGCGCTCGGACGGCGGTTGGGACACCGTCGACGCGTTGCACGGCGACTTCCCCGACAGCACCGAGCAGGTGCTCCACCCGGAGAAGTATCCAGACGAAAAACCAGTGAACGTCAGCGTCGCGGACCGCTCGAACGAGGAGTGGAGTCGCTTCGACCACGACCCGGTCGGCGATACGGTCGGAGAGACCTCGATTTACGCGATGATGTACCACAACAGGCAGACCGAGGGCGACCGCTACAGCTACGAGAGCGAAATCCCGGCTGGCTGGGGCGGTGACCTCATCGTGCCCTACCGCAACGGCTCCGGCGGCTACGGCTACGTCTGGGAGACTCGCTGGGATACCGAGGAAGACGCGAAGGAGTTCGAACAGGCCTACCGGGCGGCGCTGACCCAGGAACACGACGCCAGCCAGCCCCGCAGTAATGTCTACGTCGTCCCAGCAGACGACCAGTTCAACGACGCGTTCCGCGTGGTCCGATCCGGCAAGACCGTCCGCATCGTCAACGGGCCCAAGAGCGGTGACTTGGACGAGATCCACCGTGCCGAGGGGTGAGCAGGCATCAGACGAAGCGGCGGTACGCGAAGCGACCGAATCCCACGACTGTGACGATGGCCGTCGCGTACGCGGTCAGGTCGTGTGGCGGTTTCGAGACGGCAAGGTAGATGCCGACGGTTCCGAGCGCGGCGAGGCCACAGAGCATCCAGAGGACGACGGCCCAGCGGCTGCCGACCGGCGCATCCGAGTCCGAGTCGCCGCCTTCTGACTCGCCGGCTGCGGCGTCGCCACGGTCGAGAATCCGCGTTGGGTCGTCGGGGACCCCGTCGTCGGTGTCGGGCGTGGAGAGCGGGCCCCGTTCGGTCTGGTTCAGCGGAACCTTCGACAGGACGAATCGGAGCCACCGCGTTCGCGGCGTTAGTGCGTCACCGAGCAGCAACAGCCCGAGCGCGATCAGAACCCCAGCGGGGAAGAAATCGAAGCGCTGGGCGAGATAGGCGACGCCGGGGGAATCCGGGTCATAGCGGACGGTGACCGACGACCCCTCATCGTAGTTCGACAGCACACGCGTGGCGCGGTCCCGCTGGTTCGTGTCGGTGTCGGTGCCGAACGCGATGTCACGACCGGTGTAGGTCCGGTCCTCGACGCGGTAGGTGTAGGTGACGTTCGGCCGGAAGTTCCGATTGCCCCCCAGCGTAGGTCGACTGATCTCGGTGTAACTGTCCATCTGTGCGCTCTCAACCGTTCCCGTCGTCGCGGCATAGCTGGTGGCCGTCCGATACTGCGAAACACCGAGGATGGTCCCGGAGGCGAGCAGCGCGAGCGCGAGGAGGAGGGCGACGGAGCGGCGGGGGCTGAGCACGTTCGACGGGTACCGATTGCGGCGTGGAAAACGTTACGAGGCTCCCACCGCTTCAGCGGCGATGGGCGCTGGCAGTGATCGCTCGTGACCGCCGACCGGACCGCTTTTTCCCTCGCCCGGCCGAACACAGGACAATGACCGAGGAGTTCGATATCGTCTCGTCAGAGGCGATTCGCGAAGGGCGGGCGACCGACGCCTACTTCGACCGGACGATGGAAGCGCTGGAACACGCGGGCAAGAACCCGGACGTGGTCGCCGAGGTGACGGCGAACCAGTTCGCGACGGGCCGCTGGAAGCTGCTGGCGGGGCTGAAAGACGCCGCCGAGTTGCTCGAAGGACGGGGCGTCGACGTTGACGCGCTCCCCGAAGGACAACTGTTCGACGGCGGCCCGGTGATGCGAATCGAGGGGTCCTACCGGGAGTTCTGTCGCCTGGAGACGGCGCTCCTTGGCTTTCTCTCACACTCGACCGGTGTCGCGACGCGGGCACTGGAGGCCCGTCACGCCGCACCGGAGTCGACGGTGCTATCCTTTGGCTCACGCCACGTCCACCCCTCTATCGGCGCGATGGTCGAGCGGTCGGCGCTGCTGGGCGGGCTCGACGGTATCTCGAACGTCGCTGCGGGCGAGGTTATCGGCCGGGACGCTGGTGGGACGATGCCCCACGCACTCATGATCTGTTTCGGCCGCGGCAATCAGGAAGAGGCGTGGCAGGCGTTCGATGCCGCCGTCCCCGAAGAGACGCCCCGCATCGCGCTGACGGACACCTACAGCGACGAGGCCGACGAAGCGCTCCGTGCGGCGGAGGCTGTCGATGACCTCGCCGGTGTCCGACTGGACACGACCGGGTCCCGGCGCGGGGACTTCCGCCACATCGTTCGAGAGGTACGCTGGACGCTGGACGCCCACGGCCACGAGGACGTGGACCTGTTCCTCTCTGGCGGCCTCACCCCGACGACGCTCCGGGAGCTCCGGGATGTGGCTGACGGCTTCGGCGTCGGGAGCTACGTCGCCAACGCCGACCCGCTGGATTTCGCGCTGGACATCGTCGAACTGGACGGCGAGCCAGCGGCCAAGCGGGGGAAGCTCACGGGCAAAAAGTCCGTGTACCGCACTGCCGACGGCGGCCACCACATCGGTCTGACCGACCGCGACGGGCCGGCAGACGCCGAGTCGCTACTGGAACCACTGATTCGTGACGGGGAGGTCGTCAGGGAGTTCGACCTCGATACGGCCATCGACCGCGCGGCGGCCGACGCCGAGCGAGTCGGCTACGAGGGCGTCACCGCCGAGGAGTAACGGGCGTTAAGTCGCCGGCCTGCAAATACGGGGTATGGTCGACCGTATTATGAAGGTCAACGCGTACACGACCTTCGACCTGCTCGACGGTGAGGTAGAAGGCCACGGCTTCGAGGAGGAGGCCCTGGCCGTGCTGAACGTGACTGCGCCGCGAAAGAACCCGGACCACGTCGAACTCCAGCTAGAGATGGACAACACCGACCTCGACGCGGTGAAGCCACACGCTGACTCGGTGACGCTGTCGGCGGCCCAGGCCCGCGAACTGGCCACTGAACTGGAGGAGTACGCGGAGAAAGTCGAAGACGCACAGTCGGAGTAGTCTGTCCGTCGCAGCGATAATCATGCATCGCCCCGGTTCGGTAATTCTATGGTGTGAAGACACATACCACAAAATATGTCAACCGAGACGCCCGGAAATCCAGCCGCACGGGAACTGGGCTATTGCCCGTGCTGTGGCTACCAGACACTCCCGGAGGGCCGACCCGGGTCATACGAGATGTGCCCGGTGTGTCACTGGCTCGACGACCCGATCCAGTTCGGCGATGTAGAGTTCGTCAGCGATACGAACCACGTGTCACTGACCGAGGCACGCGAGAACTTCCGCGAACACGGAGCGTGTTCCCCCGACGAGGCCGGGGACTGTGAGGAGCCCACAGGCCTCGACCGCGACCCGAACTGGCCCTACGAAGAATAGTGGACACGAAGACAAGACTCAGGCTGCAAGCGCGATATCCAGATACAGCATGATGATGACGCCGGCCATCAGGCCGAGCGTCGCGACGCGTTCGTAGCCGCGCTGGTGCGTCTCGGGGATTATTTCGTCGGAAATCACGAACAGCATCGCGCCCGCCGCAAAGCCCATCGCGTAGGGCAGCAGCGGTTCGATGGCCACGACGGCAACAGCGCCGAGTACCGCGAGCGGGATTTCCACGACGCCGGAGCGAATCCCCGAGAAGACGGCGTAGAGCCGCCGGTCCAGACCCGCGTTGATTGCCGCGACGGAGACCGCCAGGCCCTCGGGGATGTTCTGGATGCCGATGGCGAGCATCAACGAGAGCGCGCCGCCGATCTGGAGCGGGTCGCCGGCGGCCGCGCCGAAGCCGACGCCGACGGCCAGCCCCTCAGGGATGTTGTGCAGCGTGATCGCGAGGATGAACAGAATGACGCCCGTCAGTTTCGACTCATCAACCGAGAGGTCCTGACTGGGGTTGGCCGCGTCCGACCGGCGGCTCCCGGTCAGGAGGTAGTGGGCGTGTGGGACGAGGCCGTCCGCGCGGTCGAGGAACAGCGCCCCCAGCCCGACGCCGACGAGCGTCGGAATCGGATTTCCGCCCGAGTACTCCTCGATGCCGGGGATTATGAGGCTCGTGAACGCAGCGGCCAGCATCACGCCAGCAGCGAAGCCCAGCGCCGTATCCAGCGCCCGCTCCGAGGGGTCACGCCAGATCAACACGAGCGACGCCCCGAAGAGGTTCATCGTCGCGATGATGACCCCGCCGACGAGGCCGTTTATCAGCGGATCGGTGCCGACGAGGTCGACAAACAGGTCGACGAACCCGGATTGCATTGTCCAGTAGTGTACGTCGGCCCCTCTTGGGTGTACCGGCAGTCAGAAGCGGTCATCTCTGGTTCTGGTGTCGTCCCCGCGCAGAATAGGAAAACCCCCTCGGTTCGCTCAAGTTGTACAGTCGGCTTCAGGTAGGGCCTTCTAGTTGGTAGCGGCTATATTCGAGCGAGTAAACGCTGTTTAAAACGGATCCGGCGATTCGACGAGCCGACGCATCTCCATCGCACTGGAGAAGTCGTCCCGGGAGACCACACGGGTTCCCTCAGGGCCGTCGACGAAGGCGGCGGTAGCTCTGGCAGTATCAAGTTCGACGAGCGCGTCGAACGCAGCCGTTTCCGAGGCAAAGCGTGGCAGGTCGGTGTCCATCAGGTCGGCCACGGTGTCGGCTTCGCGTTCGGCCGTCGAGAGTTCCCTGAAATCGCCGACCGTGACGACGCCGACCACATCGCCGCCACGCGTGACAGCGAACTCTGTCCGCCGATCAGCGAACATCCGGTCGACGAGGTCCTCGACGCTGGCATTGGCCTCGATAGTCGCATCGAGCGGGCTGGCCACGTCATCGACAGTCAGCCCCTCAAGCAGCGCTGCCAGCGCGACGGTGCGGGACTCGCTCGACGCGGCGCCGTAGACGAACAGTGCAAGTAGTAGCAACATCGGGCTAACCGAGATGGCGCCCACGACGGCGAACAGCACGGCGAACCCGGTGCCGATCCGAGCGGCGATACGAGTGGCCGTCGCGTAGGGCCGCGTTCGTGCGAGCAGCGCCCGGAGCACGCGGCCGCCGTCCATCGGGAACGCTGGCAGCATGTTGAACACGGCGAGAAAGATGTTCGTGACGGCCAGCCAGCCGATAACGAACAGCGTCACCTGGGCGCTCGCCGGCAGGGCAAACAGTGCAGCGTAGCAGGCCAGTCCGGTCAGAATACTCACGGTCGGGCCGGCAAGCGCGATGGCGAGTTCCCGGTTCCACTCTTTGGGCATGGCTTCGAGGTTAGCGAGACCGCCGAGAATCCAGAGCGTGATGGACTCGACCCGGAGGCCGTAGCGCATCGCCGCCCAGGCGTGGCCCAGTTCGTGGAGAGCGACGCTGGCGAACAGGCCCACGGCCGCGGTAGTACCGATGAGCCACGGGGTCTGGCCCGCAGTCAACACCGTGCTGTCGAGTGTCTCACCCGACAGGGCACTCACGATGCCGGCGTACGTTTCGATCTGCGCCCCGCTGCCGATAATCCAGGCCAGCACCGGCAGGAAAATCAGCAGTGAAACGTTGACCCGTATCGGAATCCCCCAGACCGTCGTGATGTGGAAGTTTCGCACGGGCAGGCAGACGAACAGTGGCCGGGTATATCTTCTGCCTGGGGGAGGACGGAAGTGAGTAGCGGCCTTATTCAGGGTGTAGCGCGTACCGACATCCAATGACAGTTCGACACGACGGGCTGACCGTCGACTGGCTGGGGTACGCGACGCTCCGGTTTGCCGGCGACGACACAGTAGTGTACGTCGATCCGGGCCGGTACGGCGTGCTCACCGGCGAGTGGGAACCCCACACGGACGGCATCAGCCATCCACCGAGCAGCGACTACCGTGCGGAAGACGGCGACGTTGTCTGTGTGACTCACGTCCACCACTACGACCCGGACGGTATCGAGCGCGTGGCGAGCGAGGACGCGACGATCGTCGCCTACGAAGGTATCGACGAGCGCGTTGGCGACCGGGACCTCCCGCCACTATCCTCGCTGCCGTACGACGTTGTCGAGGTCGGGATGAAATCACAGACGACGGTCAAGGACGTGCCAATCTGGTCGACACCGGCGTACAACGAACCGGACGGACGGCATACGCTCCCCGACGGCACGCCGTATCACCCAGAGGGGTTCGGCTGTGGCTTCATGATCGCTGTCGAGGGGACCAGAGCCTTCTATCCGGGGGATTCGGATGTCCTACCTGGCCACCGGACCCTCGAGGTATCGCTACTGTGTCCGCCCATCGGCCCGCGGGCGACGATGGACCGCCACGAGGCCGCCGCTCTGGCCGCGACTATCGACCCGGATCTCGTGATGCCAGTCCACTACAACACATTCTCCAACCTCGAAGCCGACTCCCGTGAGTTCGCCGCCGACGTGGCCGAAGCCGGCGTCCCGGTCGTGCTAGACGAGCACTGAGCGAGCGCCTGCCTGTCTCGGATATCACCGGTGCTCGGGCCATTCGCTCCGGTCTCGGTGGGCGTCAGCGATCTCCTCGATATCAGTCGTCTCCAGAACGCCGCGCTCGGTGACGACCGTCACTGCCGACGCCGGCGTCACGTCGAAGGTCGGGTTCGATACGGCCATATCGGCGTCGCCGGCGTACACCTCCTGTGGCTCCCGCTCCTCTCTGTCCCACGTAGCGCGTGGCGCGATCTTGTCCGTCGCACACACCGCGTAGCAGTCCACGTCCGCAGCAGCCGCCGAAAGGGCCGCCGAACGGGTCCCGACTTTGTTGACCACGCGACCGTCCGGAAGAACGCGGTCGGCACCGATGACGAGCGTCTCGGCGGTCCAGTCCTCCAGTGCGTAGCCGAACGCCGCGTCGGTCGTCAGCGTCACCGCGGTGCTAGCAGCAAGCGTCTCGGCGACACCAATGCCTTCACCGCCAGGCCGTGACTCGGCGACGAGCACGGCCTCGGGAGCAGCGGCGTCGACCACTGTACAGACTGTTCCGGATCGAGAGAGCGTCGCGATGCGGTCACCGACGTGCTCAGCGGCGACAGCCGCGGCGACTCGGTCGGCGGTCACCGCGTGGTTCAGCGTCTCGGTCGCAGCCTGTTCGACGGCCGTCGGCGATTCGTCGGTGACGGCGGTCATCGCTCGGTTGATCCGGTTGGCGACGACGACCATCGAAGGGCGGGCCTCGCGGATTTCGGCGGCGACGGTGGCGAGCGCGTCCCAGTCGTCGCCGTCCCGCTCGGCCGTCTCCAGGTCGTCGCTCCGTCCGGCATCGGCCAGAGCGGCTTCGTCACGTAGCACCTCCAGTGCCCGGAGCGAGAGCCACGCCGAGCCGTGGGTCCGGTCCTCGCACACAGTCGTGATCCGCGGGCGAACGCGGTCCCAGGAGGTCCACAGTCGCGGGACCGTCTCACGAGTCAGTATTTCCGGCGGGTGGACCCATGCGGTCTCGGTCGTCTCCTCGTTCGTCGCGACCGTTCGGGCCTCGCAATCGAACAGGAACGGATGGACCCGCCAGCGGACTCCGTGATCGGTGTCTTCGACCTGAAACGATCCGCCCTCCCGGACGAGCGTCACCGCGTCGGCCAGTCCGGTCTCCTCGTCGATTTCGGTCCGCGCAGCCGTCTCCGGGTCCCGATCACGCCCGGCATCGTCGGCGACGTGTCCCGCCACCCCGCCCCACTGGCCCTGATACGAGCCGACTGCGTCGCTCCGGCGCAACAGCAACACCTCGCCTTCGCTTCGCAGGAAGCATGTCACGACGGGGCGTGTTTCCATGCGAGGAGGAACGGCCGGCCACGGCAAGAAAGTCCGGGGCTGTGACGCCAGTCGTATCGGGGCGCGCCGTGGGCGCTATAGCGCGTCGAGCAGGCGGTCGATGTCGTCGGCTGTATTGAACGCGTGGACCGACGCCCGGAGCGCCTCGGGGTGGGGGAGTGACCTGATGATGATACCGTCAGCCGCGAGTCGTTCGACGGTCGCTTCGGGGTCGTCGGCGGTGAAGGTCACGAGTCCCGACTCGTAGTCGCGGGGACTCAGCAGTCGGTCGCCGAGGCCGTCCTTGAGCCGGTCGGTCAGCCGTTCGACACGGGGCTGGATCGTGTCGAACCCGACGGCCTCGACCGTTTCGATGGCGTTCGCGAGCGCGACGTAGGGGACCGGTGAGGTAGTTCCGACCTCGAAGCGGCGCGCGCCTTCGTAGTATGTGTATCCGTCAGCACTGGGGTCTTCGACGCTCCGGTAGCCAATGCGAGTCTGGCGCATCCGGCCATACGCGTCCGGGTCGACATAGAGAAACCCGCCACCCCAGACGCCCAGCAGCCACTTGTGCCCCGCCGCGGCCACGAAGTCCGCGCCCCATTCGGTCACATCGACCGGGTGTTGCCCGACGGACTGGACGGCGTCGACGAGTACCTGTGCGCCGGCGTCGTGGGCTACATCGACGACATCCGAAACCGGGAGGTTAGTCCCGTGGGTCCACGAGAGGGAACTCAGCGTCACCAGTCTGGCGTCGGCCACGGCGTCTTTCACGTCAGCCATGTCGAGCCGACCACCCTCGGTTTCCAGTACGCGGACTTCGACGTCGTGGGTGTCGGCCAGTCGGTCCCAGGGGAGCGTGCCGGCAGGGTGTTCGAGGTCGGTCCGGACGACCACGTCACCGGGCCGCCAGTCGATAGCCCCGGCGACCATGTTGACCCCATCGGCGGTGCTGCGGGTGAACGCAACGTTAGCGGCGTCGGTCCCGATATGGCTGGCGACAACTTCACGGGCCGCCGCGATAGCGTCCCACGCAGCCGTATACGGTCCCTCATCCGCAGGTGCATCGAAGGCATGGTGTTCGAGAAACGCCGTCGCAGCGTCGACCACAGGGCGCGGTGTCGGCCCGCTTGCCCCCGTGTTGAAGTACGTACACCGTTCGAGTGCCGGAATCGACGCTCGGAGCTCGGCTGGGTCCATATCCGTTGTGATGCCCCCCGACGCCTTCAGCCCTGTGTGACCCACTAGGTAACTGCGACGGCAGATCCCCGAGACGACAGGTCGGTTCTATTTCTACGGGCGGCTGTCGCAGCTATATTACTTGTTTTGTTGCGTTTCACAACCGTTTTCAGTTGTTTCTGCATCTCAAACACAGTATCCTTCTCGGTACAGTCAGATGGAGTCAGAGCGGCGATTCAATCCTGCTGGCACTCACAACCGCCCTGGTCGAAGAACTCCGCAACGGCATACTGGCTGCCACACGACTGGCACAACACTTGCGCGTCCAGAAACACCTCGAAGTCCTCGATGTCGATACGACCCGTATCTCGTAGCTTCTCGATGCGCTGGTCAGTGACCGACAGCGTTCGGGTCAGGAGCCGCTGAATGCTTTCGAGATCCTTTTCGATCTTCTCGTCGTCGGATAGCCCCTGATACTCCGCGCCGCGCCACTCCTTCAGATACGACCGGATGGCCTGATAGGTGATGAAATCGGTTTCGAGACTGTCGACGTCGACACCGTTGCGTTCGAGTCGATTGACGGTGTCAGTCCGAACGCCTGTGCTGATGTCGTCGCCGGTGAGGTTCTCGTAGGTCGATTCGACATCGCTTTCGAGGGCGCTCAGGCCCCCATCGACCAGCTCGCGTTCAAGGAGGCGCTTGTTGAAAAACTCCGCGAGGTCACGGAGACTCATACGCTCTTCACCGTCACCCGTCCAGCGAGCCTCCATCTCCGCACCGAGTCCATCGAGTTCGTACTCGTCGATAAGTCGAGCGACCTTGCTCGACGGCCGGCCGTCTGTCGTATTCGCCATCTGTTGTTCCCACGTACGGTAACCGGAACTAAAAGACTACGGGGTTAGATCGAAGTGATGCGGTTGAACTCGTCGTCGAGCGCTTGGGCATCCTCCGGCAGGAGGGCGACGACGAGATGCTCGGCGTAGTCAGCGAAGTACTCGACGAGCTCGGCGATCCGCGCCGAGTCGATAGCTTCCAGCGAGTCGAGCAGCATGAACGGAACGCTTTCGTGGAGGTCATGCACCAGATAGCCCGCAAGGGCGAAAATGAGGCCAGTCACCTCGCGCTCGCTCTCGCTGAGGTGCTCGATGGTGTCCTCGTACGCCGCACCGTTCTCGGTGGTCCGGACGATGTGGAGCTCGAACACTGTTCGGTCGACCTTCTGGCGTCCTTCGCGGACGGTCTGCTCGACGCGCTCGATCCAGATGCGTTCGAGGTTCTCGTACTCCAAAATACCGAGAATAGCGTCCATGTGATCGTTGAACTGGTCGACAGCGTTCGCCTCTATCTGGTCGATCTTCGTCCGCTTGTCAGTGAGTTCCTCGACAAGGGCGTCGCGCTCCGCACGGAGGTCGTCGGCCCGATTGACCATTTCCTCGATCTCCTCGATCTCGGCGGACACGTCGTCAAGGTCGGATTCCAGGCTGTCGATCTCGAATTCGAGCTGATTCGCCTCCCGGTGTAGCGAGAGGATCTCGTCGAAGTCCTCGGATTCGAGGTTGTCGACCTCATCTTCCAGAGATTCGACATCATCAGTCAGTTCCTCGCGCCGGTCTTTCAGCGAAGTGATCTGCGCTTCGCGGCGTTCGATTTCCGTCTCCGTCTCCTGGATCTTCCGTTCGACGTCCTCGCGGCGGCGCTGTTTCTTTTCGGCCTCGCGCTGGTCGGCCTTGAGATCGTCGAGTTCCGACTTGATATCGTTGAGATCCTCGACCTTCTGCTGACGGAGGTCCTGCAGGCGGTCAACAGTGTCTTCGATCTGCTCGCGGTCGACCGTCGAGCCACACGTCCAGCAGACGATGGATTCCCCGTTTTCACCTTCGAGGAGTTGCTCTGTTACCGCGCCGTCAGAGCCCTCAGGCGCGTCTTCGAGCGACTGGATGACGTCGTAGTCTTCCTCTTCGAGCCGTTCCTCGTTGTACTGGATGAGACTCTGGAGATCGGATATCTCGCTGTTCAGCCGCTGGCGCTGGTCGCGCAGGCTTGCAATCTCGTCTTCGAGGTGCTGCTGGTCGCCCATCGGCGTCTCCGGCAGTTCGTCCAGTTCGTCTTCGAGGTCGGACCGCTCGCGTTTTAGCGAGGAGATGCTCTCTTCCTGTGCCTCGATATCCCGCCGGACGGATTCGAGATCCGACCGCGTCGAGCGGAGTTCGTCGAGTTTCTCTTCGAGGATATCCTGTTCCTGACGGCTCTCCTCGATATCCCGGCTGCTGTTGTCTATCTCCTCCTCTCGATCGGCCAGTTCCTCGCGTTTCTCCTCGATCTGTTCGCGGAGTTCGGTCCGGCGCTGTTCGAGGTCCGGGAGGTCGCGCTGGCGGGACTCGACCGTGGCGAGTTCGTCGTTGATCTCGCCTTTCTCCGCTTCCAGCTGTTCGACTTCCGAGCGGATCGCGTCGATGTCGACCGGCCGCATGATGATTTCGCGGAGATCGTCGCCACGAGCAACGGACCGGCGCGCCTCGTTGGTTTCGAGGAGAAACGCGAACAGGTCGGCGACCGCAGGGTCGTCAAGGTACCCGTCACCGTCAAACTGAACCGCGTCTCCCGCTCGCGTGAGCGTCCGTTCGTATACCGCGTCCCCGTAAGTGAGGGTAACACTCCCCTCGTCGGCGTCGCCTTTCAGCGTGGCCTGCGTACTCCCCATCGCCGCCATAATAGACTGCAGAAACGACGTCCGGTTTGTGGCGTTCTTCCCCGTCAGCACCGTCACACCCGGTGGAATCTCGACTGAAGTCTCGTCGATCCCACCGATATTGGTGACATCGAAGTGGGCGACACTAGATTCTTGCTTTGATTCTGGCATTTGTCTGCTGTAGTCGGAGAGGATATAAAAATAATTTCATTGCCGAGAACTAAATTACAGATTAGCGTCCATACTATGGGCCGATACAGCAGATGCAGCAGCCGTATCACACGGCAGACAGCGGGCAGACCGACAGTCGCTTCTGGAATAACACCTGTACCAATATTATTCCGAGACGGAGCTATTGGCGATAAGGAGAGAGTTTAGTTCTCTAATACTGCTTTTTTGTTGTGTATACCAACTATTACCGATTGTGGCCCTCATCATATGCCAACCTATAAGTCGGCGTGATTGGAAGCAGATCATATGACTCGTTACGAAACGCTGCTCGAGGTCGAACTAGACGAGTGGGACAGTGGGTACGGTGTCTTGCAGATCGTTGACCCAGATGACGGCGACACTGCCGAGCTACGGTTCTGTTACTTCAACGAAAACGGCAAATTTACCAACCGGCCGCTAACGCTACGCCCCGACGAAGAGACACTAGACCGAACGACGCGGATGGTGGAGAACCTCGGCTACGTTGCCCGGACCTTCGACCCAGCAGAGATCCGTGAACTCGTGGATACGCTCGGCGAAGAGCGGGTTATCGAACTCGCACAGCTCGTCGACACGCTCGGTGAAGCACGGCTGGCGGAGATACTCGGGGAGTAAGAATGACAGACACCCACCCGCTGGTAACGGTCGAAACTATCGTTCTCGTAGGTCTCGGTGGGTTCGCTGGTTCGAACCTCCGGTACTTCGTCGGCCTCTTTGTTCCGGGATTACAGGGGACGCTGTTGGTCAATGTCTGTGGCAGTTTCGCACTCGGCGTGCTCGTGTACGAAGGGCTGCAGGTCGGTGCGCTTGCCAGCGAGACGAAGCTGGCCGCTTCGACCGGCTTTATTTCGTCGTTTACCACCTACAGTACGTTCGCGGTTGAGACGGTTCTAACGCCCGAGTGGGCTGTTGCGAACATCATCGGAAGCTACGCTCTGGGTTTTGCCGGCGTCCTTGTCGGCCGTGAAGTCGTTCGGCTGTTCGCCGGAGGTGAGCGCTGATGGTCGCTATCGAACCAGCGCATCTGGTCGGCACCGGTGGCGCTATCGGCGCACTCTGTCGCCACTATCTGGCGGGGGCTGTCCAGCGAGAGACGTTCCCGCTCGGGACGCTCACAGTGAACGCTATCGGAAGCTTCGCTCTGGGACTGTTGACGTTCGCTGGTGTGACCGGTGACGCGGAGTTACTTGTTGGTGTCGGCGCGTGTGGCTCGTTCACGACGTTTTCCTCGTTTTCGGTCGAGACAGTCCGACTGTGGGAGGACGGCTATGTGGCCCTAGCCGCCCTCAACGCCGTCGGCAATCTCTCCTGTGCGTTGGCCGGAATCGGGTTGGCCTGGGGCATCGTACAAATCGTTTGATTCCTGCCGGGTCATCGGATTTCAGAACCCCCCGCACGAGCTTCGTGCCCCCTGTCTGCTCCGAAGTCGCTTGCCCGCGGCGTCTCGCCGCCGTGGGGCGTCCGCCGCTCACGGACGGTCACGTGATGGACGGATTCAGTGCTGTCGTCGACGATGAGCGCGTCACCAGTCGTCTTCGGGAGCCGGGCCGCGAAGTCGCCGTCGAGATACGTCGGCTGGGCGGCCTGTAATGCGTCGATGTCAGCCGCGCTCGTCAGTCGGTGGGCGACGAGCAGGTCAGTTTGGGAAGCGGTTGTCGCTGGCACGGCGCTGGGTCGCTGTGTCGCCAGCACACAACTCACACCGGGCTGGCGGCCCCGAGTGACGAGCCGGCGGAGCGGACGCCGGGCGACGCCGTCGGTGAACGCGTGGGCTTCGTCGACCAGCAGCCAGGGCAGTCGGTCCGTCCGGTCAGTCATCCGGGCGTCGTACAGCGTGGTCGCGACAGCGGCGAGAACCGCACCGGCTGGCCGCGAATCGAGCCCCGACACGTCGAGCACGGTCAGGCAATCGCTACACAGCGTCTCAGTCTCGATACCCGAAGGCTCGAAGACGCCCCAAGACTCGGCGAGTGCGAGATGGTTCGTCGCCGCGCGGACGGTGCTCGCCGCCGCATCCGCATCAGCCACCCACGAGCGCATCCCATCGAGAGTCGCACGCTCGCTCGCTGCTCGCCACACGAGCGCTCCTGCGCCTCGTTCCGGGTTGAGGCCGAGCACCGTACACCACTGGCGTGGGTCGAGCGCGCCCGCGCGAACGCTGGGGTCGATTACCGTTGCAGACACATCCGCAGTATCCAGCGGCGTGAACGCCCCCATCGGGTCGACGACGACTGGGGCGACCCCTGCAGCAGCAATCAGTCCCTCAGCGAGGACGCCAAGCGTGTACGTCTTCCCCGACCCGCGTTTGCCGACGACGAGACCAACGTGTGGCCGGTCGACATCGAGATCGACCGTAGCGCCGCGACTCCCATCGCGGGCCCGATAGTGGCCCAGCCGCGTCGTTGTCCCCGTTGCTGCCTCACGTCCGATAACGACCATGCCGGCGGTTGGCCCGTTCCAGCACTTGAACGTTCGTCCGAGGGTTCAAATACGAGCTCGGACCCACGCCTGTCCATGTCAGATTCGCTGTGGCACGACGAACGTGCTATCGAGGGCCTACCGATTCGCCTCGTTATCGCGCTGGTGGTCGGTGTCGCCTGCCTTTCCGTCATGATGAGCACCATCTCCGGAATCGAGACGCTGCAAGTGAATGAGGTTGACGTGGAGCCCCATCCAGAAGTGACTAACCCGGGGACGCAGGACGTAGCCGTCACCGTTGTCGACTCGAAAGGGTCGCCCGTCTCCGGCGCGACAGTGGTCGCCAAAAGCGGGACAGCAACGCTTTCGTCGGTCACGACTGGCGAGACAGGGAGTGCAGGGAACGCGACCCTCTCACTGTCGCCGTCGCTCGGACCAAATCAACAGGACGGCACCGTCACGTTCGAGGTGAAACCACCAGCGGGGAGTAATTACGAGGACGCCCGCTCGAACACCGATCTGCTCGTCGTCGAGTCGCCCTAGCCGTCCCAGTCGATCCACTCCTGCTCCCAGCCGGCGCGGGACTGGGCTGCCCGCCGGGCGCGCTCGCGGTCCTCACGGTGGGTCCGGTTGCGCTCGACAGTGTCTGCCTGCTCACCCTCGACGAGCATCGGCTGGAAGGCGACGGTACCGTGTCGGTGGACCGAGCCATCGGCCTCGACGACAGCCAGCGACTGTTCGCCGGTTCCGAGCGGCATGACGAGCCGGCCGTCCTCGGTCAGTTGCTGGAGGAGTGCCCGTGGCGGGTCGATGGCGGCAGCTTCCAGCAGAATTCGGTCGTATGGTGCGTATTCGGGCAGCCCGGCAGCCCCGTCACGGCGGTCCACGAGGACGGCGTCATACCCTGCTTCTGCCAAGTTCTGCCGCGCTTCGATGACGAGTCGGCGCGTGATGTCTATCGCATGAACGTTCGCTGCGCCGACGTGTTCTGCCAGCACCGCGGCGGTGTAGCCGACGCCGGCACCGACGACGAGCACATTGTCGTCTTCTTCTGGTGACAGGGTTTCGAGTACCCGGCCGGCGGTACTGGGCGAGAGCACGCGCGTGCCGAGGCGTTCAAACGGGCGGTCTGAGTAGGCCTGTTGCTCGCCGACAAACGCCTCCCGGGGGACAGCACGCATCGCTGTCGACAGCCACGCGCTCCGGACGACACCCTTGCTCTCGTGTTGCAGGCTGTCGACCATGTCGTCCCGTAGTACCGCCGGGTCCATACCATTACATTCGGCCAGAGCTATATCAATGGCGCGACAACGGCCGTGTCTGTCGAAAACCCTACTGGAGCGGGACGAACCGGACGCCACCGTAGTCCTCGCTATCGAGCGTGCCGTCAGCCTGTTTCTCCGCACGGATGAGGCGCTGTTGTCCGTCTCCGATTGGGGCCAGCAGAACACCGCCGTCGCAGGTCTGTTCGACGAGCGGGGCGGGGAACTCCGGCGCGGCACAGGTCAGATACGTCCGGTCGTAGGGGGCGTGTTCTGGCCACCCCTCCTTGCCGTCGCCGACCCGAACAGAGATATCGCCGTAGCCGGTCGCTTCCAGCGTTTCCCGTGCGTCGTCGGCGAGCGATGCGTGGTACTCCACACTGTAGACGTTCCCGGGGCCGACCAGTTCGGCAGTCACCGCAGCGTGGTAACCACAGCCGGTTCCCACCTCCAGCACCCGGTCTCCCGGGGACAGGTCGAGTGCCTCGGCCATGATTGCCACCATGTGCGGCGCAGAAATCGTCTGGCCCGATCCGATCGGGAGCGGGCGGTCGGCGTAGGCGTCGTGTCGCTTGTCTTCCGGGACGAACTGGTGGCGTGGAACCGACGCTATCGCCGCGAGAACGTCCTCGTTGGCGACCCGCTCTCGCAGACGGTCGGACAGCCGCGACCGCTGCCGGTCCCAGTCGACCATCCTACCACGCCGACCACGCCGTGGTCGACTCGTCTCTGACGTACAACCGGTTGATGTCCTTCGCGATACCCATGTCTCCGTCGTGATCCATGTTCTCGTGGTCGTAGCCGTGGGCGTCGTCACGGACGTGAATCCCCTCGACGGTGAACTCTTCCTCGCCGAATTCCTCGGTCTCGCCGACGACGAACTCGTAGTCGCCGGGAACGTGGAGTTTGAAGCTCTCGGTCTCGTCGTGGGTCCCGTCTTTCGGGTGCATCGTGACGTTGACCGAGACGTTGCCGACGGCCCGCGACCAGATGGTCTCGACGTCCTCGGCGGCCGCCTCGTCCTCGCGGCCGTCCGCGGTCTCTAAGCTGGTGATGCGCGCAGTCACAACCGCTTCGTCAGTCTCAAGCAGGAACTCCTCGCCGACGGACAGTTCTTCCTCAGCCGGCACGTCGACCTCGGCGGTGAAGGAGTCCCCGTCCTGTGAGACGACGACACTACGCTGTAGCGTCTCATCTTCTGGCAGTTGTTCCTTGTGGACATGGTCGCAGTCCGTACAGCGAACCGTCACGTGGCCGCCCGGCTTCAGCACCTCGTGAACCGTTTCCAGGTCCGGCGAACAGGCCGGACACGGGAGGGCGATGCGGTCGCCCGGTGTAGCATCTGTCATATGCAGCCGTTGACTGCGCTCCCGTAAATGGTCGTCGCCACGGCGCTGCTCGTGGTTCTTACTCGCACAGTCACGCTGCCCTTCTTTTGCCACCGGGCCAAACGACGGGTATGACACGCCGACAGAGCCATGCCGACATCGCAAGCGGTGTCGTCATCGGCCTGACAGCCTTGGCTGGTCTCACAGTCTGGTCACGCCTCCCCGCTGAAATCGCGATTCACTTCTCCGCGTCGGGCACGCCCGATACCTACGTTTCGAAGCCGGTCGGTGTCGTTCTCATGCCGGCGCTGATGTTTGCAACCCTCCTCGTGCTGAAGGGTGCGTTCCGCTACGACCCGCCGGACGTGCCGCAAGTGGCGGCCACTATCACCGTCGCAACGATGGCGTTCATGGGTGCGGTACACGGGCTGGTGCTCGCGTGGAACCTCGGCTACCCAGTGCCGTTCGACCTCGTCCTCATCGGGTCGCTCGTCTGGGCGGTGCTCATCGTCGGATACGCTGTGACGGTCGAATACGCCGACAGATAGCGGATTGTCGGCGGCCAGTGTGCGCTATGCACGCCCCCGTGCCCGTTCAGAAGTTTACTTTGACCTCGGTTACTCAACGCGGAGGGTTTCACTTCCTCCCCGTCCTCATGGCTTCTCAGTCGACGTTCGGCTTCGGGAGGGCCACTTCCTCTCCATCCGCATACACGGTCGGTTCCGTCAAAATCCCGTCCAGATGAATCGGCGCGTGGACATCGCCGCCCATCGCGTGGTCGTCGCCGATAGCGATGTGGACCGTGCCGCCGGCCTTCTCGTCCAAGAGAACGGAGCCGACGAGTTCGGTGACGGCGACGTTCGTTCCGATACCCAGCTCTGCGAGGTTGTACGCGTCCCGGCCAACCTCTTCGGCGGCGTCCTCGACCTGCGCGCGGATGTCGGGGTCGTCGATGTCCGTGACGTAGCCGTCCTCGACCTCGAAGGTGAGTTGCTTCCCGTCGAGTTTGCCGTGGGGGCGCATCGTCCCGTCGACGACAAGCGTGCCGTCGGCCGTCTCGGGAGCGAGGAACACCTCGCCGGCAGGGAGGTTCGACATCTCGCCGGCCTCGTGGACGATGCCGGTGTCCATGTGCCACTCGCGGGCACCGATGCCGAACGTGATATCGGTCCCCTGGGGTGACGTGACTCGAATTTCATCGGCGTCTTCGACCTGTGCCAGCACGTCCTCGCAGTGCTGTTCGATAAGATGGTAGTCGGCGTCTAACCCCATGAGAAACACGCCCTCGCTGATGCCGGGCAGGGTCGCAACGCGAGCGCCGGCCTCGTTGGCGTCGGTGCGGGCTTCGGTGTGGCTCAGGCTCTTGGTCGTCGGCGCGAGCACGACATCGGCGGTTTCCATCGCGCCGGCAACCGGTGCAGGCGGCTCCGCGCCATGTTGCTCACCCGGCGGGTAGCGTACGAAAACCGAGTCGTCGGTAATCTCTGCGGCGACACGATACAGCGCCTCGCCGATCGATTTCCGCTGGTCATCAGTGATGACCGCACACGATTCGTCGGGCTGGAGATTCAGGCACTGTTTGACAGCGGTCTCGGCGGGCACACGAAGCGACGAGTTGTCCATACAACTGACTGCGTACTCCGTCTGAATAACTCTTGATAGACTGCCGGCACAGGCCAGCGAAACACGCGACATCTCGGTGTTTTCTGGTAGTTCGTGATAAAAGTTCACAATATCCAGAGGTACAACTATCTGAGTTAATTTCTCCGTAAATTAATCACAAAGAATATACTCTCCCCGGAGATATGGACGTGTATGCTCCACGTGGGCATCAACGGCTTCGGCACCATCGGGAAACGCGTCGCTGACGCGGTGCGTGTCCAGCCAGATATGACAGTCGCGGGCGTCGCAAAGCGCTCGCCGAACTTCGAGGCAACTATCGCAGACGACCGCGGCTACGACCTCTACGCCGCGGACGGCCGCGAACCGTTCGATGAAGCCGATCTCGCGACGGCCGGGACGGTCCATGACCTCATTGAAACGAGCGACGTGGTCGTCGACACCACGCCGAGTGGCGTCGGCGCGGCCAACGCGCCGTTATATGCCGAGCACGACACGCCAGCCATCTTCCAGGGTGGGGAGGACGCCGATGTGGCAGACGTGAGCTTCAATGCCCGCGCCAACTACGAGAAGGCAGTCGGGGCTGACACGGCTCGCGTCGTCTCCTGTAACACAACAGGCTTGTCACGCCTGCTCGCACCGCTCAGGGAATCATACGGCGTTGAAAAATCGCGTGTGACACTGGTACGGCGCGGTGCCGACCCGGGCCAGACCGGTCGTGGCCCGATCAACGACACACTCCCCGACCCCGTCGAAATCCCCTCCCACCACGGTCCTGACGTCCAGACGATTTTTCCCGACCTCGACATCGATACGATGGGCATGAAGGTCCCAACGACACAAATGCACACCCACAGCGTCAATGTCACGCTGGAAAGCGAACCCACCACAGAGGAGGTCACAGCGCTGCTCGCCGACGAGTCGCGACTGTTCCTCATCCCGGAGACGCTCGGTATCGACGGCGCGGGGAAGCTCAAGGAGTACACCCGCGACGCCGGTCGCCCGCGCGGTGACGTGTGGGAGAACTGCATCTGGGCCGAATCCATCACCGTTGAGGGACGGGACCTCTACCTGTTCCAGGCGATCCACCAGGAAGCCGATGTCGTGCCGGAGAACATCGATGCCGTTCGCGCGCTCTCGGAGCGGACCGCGAGCGCCGAAAAGAGTATTCGCCGGACCGACGAAGCCCTCGGCGTCGGTCGGGGACTTGTCGAACACGACGGCAGCCCACAGCGCGTCGACAGTCACGCCGACGACTGATTCTCAACCCAGTTCGTGGAATTCGACCTCGCCGGTCTCCGTCGAGAGTGTCGCGACCGAGAACGGCTCGGGGGCCGGCGGAATCGAGATGCCACCGGGGTTGATTCGTACCGTGCCCGCGCGCTCCTCGTGCCCGCGTTCATGGGTGTGGCCGTGAAACACGTAGTCGTAGTTCCCGCATTCGACCAGCGCGTCGACGATCTCCCCGCTAGTCCCGTGATACACCGCGACGGCGCACCCGTCGATTGTTACCTCGCCCATCTCGCCGAAGTACGTCCCAAAGTCCTCCACGGTAGATTGGACCGCCCATTCACCGTCGTTGTTGCCGCGCACGGCGTAGAACGACCAGTCGCCGTCGAACGGAGTCACGGAGAACGGGGCGACGAAGTCGCCACAGTGGATGACCGCCTCACAGCCCGCGTCCGCGAACGTCTCGACTGCGGCTTCGACCTGTGCGGCGTTGTCGTGCGTGTCGGAGACGATACCGATTTGCATACCAGCGACTTTCAGCCGGTAGCGACTTGAACGTATGTCCCTCGACACTGGTGCGGACGTAGTCGTCACGCAGGCGCGATGCTTTTGTTTAGTCACCGCCTACGACGGCCGATGGCACGGGGACTCATCGGGACAATCGAGCTGATGGTTGCGGTCGTACTCGCCGCGCGGGTCACCCTCCTCGGCGTCGATAACCTCGCTCGCGGCCAGACGGCGATCGGTGCGGTCTTTCTGGGGTTAGCCACTGCCTTACTAGTCATCGAGTGGGTCGCTCCCTCCCCGACGGACATCCCCGGTGCAATCGCCGGCCGAGCGCGCAGCGCGCTCCCCGGCGGGAAGCCACCGGACGGCGGCGAGGACGACTAAGTCTCGTCGCGCCAGCGGTCCGGGTCGCCCGCAGCGAGGTACTCCCGGAGCAGCGGCGGGAAGTTCCGGCCCTTGAGATACCGCAGTCCGAAGTCCTCCGCCCAGTTGATGATGCCCTGGTCCTCCGTAACAACGCCGGCCTCCAGTTCCTGTGCGAGTATCAGGAGGTCGAAGTCCTCGCGCGAGTCGAGCACACCCTGTCGGAGCGTGTCCCGGTATTCGTCACGCAGATCCGAGATGACCTTGTCCACCTCCGTCATATGGTCGTGTTCCTCGACCGTTTCGGCCCGCGACTCTTCCGCTTTCCTGACGGCCTTCTCCGAGACGCGCAGGCCACGGTCGACCCGCTCGGACATCTCGTCGATGAACTCGTACACCAGATCCGCCGGAATCCGCACCTCGTGGTGGGCCGGCGACTTCGTGATGACCCACGTGTCCAGTTTCGTCAGCACCTCGTCGCTGATTGCCCGGTCTTCGAGCATCGTCGTCAGCTCAGCCTGAATTGACGGCGGCATGTAACAGGAGATGTTGTGGACCAGTTTCGCCTCCGAGATGAGGTCGAGCAGATCCAGACAGGCTGCCTCCAGATCCTCGTCGTCGCCTCTGATTTCGGGGGTGAGAAACAGCGACGTGTCGAGGACGAACCGTTGTCTGAGCGGGCGGTCGACCATACTGGCGCTACGATAGCCTGCCACTAATGCTCTCTGACAGGTACGGGAGTGACACGCGCCAGCAGTATTTTAGTTTCATGTCAACAAGAACCACGCATGTCGAGAGACTGGGGGTCGCTGTTCGATGTCGACACCGACCCCGAGGACCTGCTGGAACACTTCGATACCGAGTGGTTCCGTGGACAGCGGTACCGGCATCTCAGCGACGAGCGCCACGGCATCGAACGCGGAACGGCGCTCGTCGACGACGTGGTCGTTCGTGGCTATCCATCGATGCCACGCGCGCTCGTCCTCGAATCGGCGATTCGGGAGACATTCGACGGTCCCGTCGCCATCGAGGAGAAACTCAACGGCTACAACGTCAGAGTTGCGCGGATCGACGGCGATCTCCTGGCGTTCACCCGAAGCGGGTTCGTCTGTCCCTACACCACGCGGAAGGTGGAAGCGTTGCTAGACGCCGAGGCGTTCTTCGACGAGCACCCCGAGCAGATGCTGTGTGGCGAACTCGTCGGGCCAGAGAACCCCTACACAGACCACGACTACAGCGAGATCGATGAGGTCGGGTTCTACGTGTTCGGGATCCGCCACCGCGAGAGCGGGACGCCGATGGGTGTGGAGCGGCGACTCGACCAGTGTGTGACGTACGGCCTCGACAGCGTCGACCACTACGGGACGTTCACACCGACGGCGGCCGTCGACGCCGCACGCGAGCGAATCGACGATCTGAACGCTCGCGGACGGGAGGGGGTGGTCCTGAAATCGACAGACGGCGAGACGGCGCTGAAGTACACGACGAGCGCGATCCACCGAGCCGACCTCGAACACGCGTTCGAACTACCCTTCGACTACGGGCGAGACTTCGTCTTCACGCGCGTCATGCGGGAGGCCTTTCAGGCCGTCGAGCGCGGCGAATCGGCAGCGGCCGTCCGCGAGCGAGCACAGGCCCTTGGCGAGGCTATCCTCCAGCCTGCGGTCGAAACGATACGGGCGGTAGACGCGGGCGACCCGGTCGGCGAAACACATACCGTTCGCGGCGACCCGAGAACCATCGACGACTTGCTGTCGTACTTCCGCGAGCAGGGGCTGGAACTCCACGTCGAACACGACGAGACAGTTGGCGAGCAGCGGGCCGTCACGTTTACTAAGATCGCCCAGTCGACGCGTGACAAGACGAGGTACTACCTAGAGGGTGGGACAATCGACGAGTGAGAGAATCGCCTGCGTCAGTCGGCCGCGAGGGTCTCGCTGGCGTCGTCAAGCAGTTGCTCGATGGAGCGGTCACTCGGCTCGTTCTCTAACAACACGTCGATTGGGAGCGTCGGCGCGCCGTCGACGAGGTTCTCAAGCAGAACAAGCCGTTCGCGGGCCCGGGACATCCCGACGTAGAACACGCGCCGTTCGTTGTCGGTCAGCGTCGGGATGGGACTGGTGTGTTTCGTGAACTCGTCCATACCAGGGACCTCGATACCCTGCTGGTCGACCGTGGCGGCCATCTGCTCAACGACCTTCTCGGTGAGGTCGGTCGCGACGAACACGTGGTCGGCCTCGCGACCTTTGGCGGAGTGGATCGTCCCCACGCGGACGCGGTCGGCGTCCATCCCGGTGTAGTCGCCGGTGAAGTACGCGTCGACGGTCCGCTCCTGGAAGTTAGTCACCTTCCGGAGCATATCGCCCGCCGAGGCCGCGTCGGGGAGGAACGGCACGTGCTCCCGGACCACGTCGGGTTCGATCTCGATGTCGGCGATATCCTCGTCCTCGTGGGACTCGTCGATCTCCTCAAGTGCGTCGAAGAGGTCGTCGCGTTCGCCTGTGCCGAAGGCAGAGTCAACGAGCATGTCGGCAAGGCGGCGTGCTTCGAGCACCGTGAGCGGTTCGTCAGCTTCGACAGCTTCGAGCCCGTTGACGTACTGGGTGAGCCGGTCGGTCCACATCCGCTGGTCGGTGAGACAGGAGAATGGGATCCCGTTGTCGATGAACTCGTCGATGAACTGGAACATCTGGTAGCGGGCCCGGAACAGCACCATCACCGTCTCGTCGGACTGCTCGATGGTCCGCGTGACGTTCCGGGAGAGGTCGAACATCGAGGGGTTCTGAACCGCCTCGACGCGGCCGCCCTCTTTGCGCGGATTGAGGTCTTTCTCCTGACGCTTCTCGATGTGGCGAACCTCGCGGTTGACGACGTTCAGGATACGCGAGGGGAGACGGTAAGAGTTCGGCAGAACCTCGTCCTGAGTGACGACCTCCTCGAGCAGGAGGTCGGGGTCAGCGCCCTGCCAGGCGTAGACGACCTGGTCGTCGTCGCCGGCGATGAGGACCCGTTCCATGTGGGGTTTCCACTCGTCGTACACGTCGTACTGCAGCGTCGTGATGTCCTGAAACTCGTCGATGATGAGGTAGTCGACGTTGGGGAGCAGCGAGCGCTGGGCGACCCGTTCGAGCATGTCGGCAAAGCCGGTCAGGTCGTTCTCGCCTTTGTACGTGCGCCAGCCACGAATGGCGCTTGGCACGTCGATGCGGTCGTCGTCGGTCGGCCAAGTCGGCGTGTACTTGTTGCCGGTCTGTGCGTTGTCGTCGATCTCCGGCGGCAGTCGGACCTCTTCGTCGTCCCACTTGAACGGAACGTCGTACCAATCGGCCACGTCACGGCGGGTCCGCTGGAGCCACTGACTCGTCGCGATGATCTTGTTCCCGATGGTGGTCGAACGGGCCGACCGGCGTCGGGAGCCTTCGTACTCGTCCTCGTATTCGATACCGAACTCCTCGCAGAAGGCCTCCTTGTCGTCCTCACCGACGACATCACCGCGGGAGAGGTTCAGCAGTTCGTACGCCTTCGCGTGCATCGTACAGACGTTTCCGCGGAGAGCACGAGGGGACAGGCCGAGTCGGTCCGCAAGTCGCTCACGGATCTCGGCGGCCGCCGCACGCGTGTACGAGACAACCAGTACATCACGGAAATCGACGTCGTCGTCTTCCAGCAGTTCGTCGACGCGGTCGAGCAGCGCCGTCGTCTTCCCGCTACCGGGCCCACCGAACAGGCGGACAACCTCGGTGGTCGAATCAGTCATTGAACATGTAGTGGGACCGCGGCCAAATAAACAACGTGCTTTACTGGGACGACAACTGACGGGCGCACCCGAACGGATTTCTCATCGGTACAGCGACACGTACAGCATCGCGAATCCGATGATGAATGGGATTGTCTCCGCCATCTGGAAGAACACGCGAACGATGGCACCGGTCTCACCGGCGCTCAGTTGCGTGATGACGCTGGATATAGCAACGCCCATACTGATGAATGCAAAACCGACGAACGCGTACTGGAGGCGTTCCGACGGGCGTTTCCGGTAGGCCTGAAAGCTAATCAGGGTGATACCGAGCGTCAGCCCGAACACAACCATCCGCATCAGAATAAGCGCGCCACGGGCGATGGTCACGCCAGTCGTCATGCGGTCACCCGTTCACTGGTCGGCACGCTCATTCCGGGTTCAGCTCGTCCCAGAGCTGACTGAACCGGTCCGGGAGGTTTTCCTCCCGGTAGATGCGTACTTTGTACTCCTCGTCTTCGAGCGAGATGACCGTCGACTCGAAGTTGGACTCGTACACCTTGTAGTGGTTTCCGTCCTCGGCGACGAGCGTCCGGTCGGTGACGAGGTCGTACTCGTCGAGCAGTTCGATACGTCGATACACCGTCGGCAACGAGAGGTCGCACTCCTCTGCGAGTTCCTTCGCCGACTGCGGCTCTCGACTGATTGCGGCGAGCACACGGCGCGCGTGCTGGTCGCCGATCGTATCGAGAATCTCCTCGATGCTCTGTTCCTCAGCCACTACCCCAAGATTCGCGTCGTATTATATAAGCGTTTTCGAGCACTGTGGTGGTTTCACGCTCAGAAAACACTGCCCCGTTTATATCATGATAGCCATTGTAGCACTCACTGCGGATTGCGTTCAGGTGAGACGATGTCCGGAGACAACCTCCGTCGCGTGACGACGGGCAAGCTGCAGGGCCAGAACGCCGACGAGCAAGTGACCCCTCTCGGCGAGACAGAGCGCCCGGAATCGCATGACCCACCCAGTCGTGACGCCATCACGGAGTCGCTGTTGGATCCGGTCATTGACGATGTCGTCGACGGCGAGACCGCGGTCGATGACGGCCTGGTCACACAGAGTCTGGAAGAGATCCTACTGGCGATGATCGCAGTCGCCGATGGTGGTACCCACGGGACCGGACTGATGGAGGAACTGGAAGCCCAGTTCGGTGCCGAACTGAGTCCGGGGACAGTGTATCCCCGACTGCACGAGTTAGAAGCGGATGGCACGCTCCAGATGCACGAACTCGTTCAGACGAAACAGTACGGAATTGCGGACGACGCGGCTGCAAAAGAGCAGATTGCGACGTCCGCGTACCAACATCTCGCGCTCGGGCTGTTCCTCCATGCGTCGCTCGATGCGCTGTAACCACCGTAGACCGGTCAGTCCACCGACACACTACCCCCCAATTGTCGGCTACGAACCGGTCGGCCCGCCGACACATCACCCCCCAACCGTCGGCTGGCCACGTAGCGACTCCCCACTTCCTTTGTGCACAACGTGATACAGTCCCGACTGTCTGTGCCGCTGCTGTCCCGACAACAGACGTAGCGGGACACAGCCCGCAGAGAGTGAACTGTCGGTTCTGCGGGTCAGTACCACCGCTTCCGGATGAAAGGTGGAAGACCGAAAAGCGGAGTATCCTTACCGTACCGGTGTCCAGCCACACACCGAGCACTGTGCCGCTGTCGACTCATGAAGACCGCCGCAATCAGGGCACTGCTTCTTGTTATAGCTCTCTTCCCAACCACTCTGGTCCACGTCGTGGCCACGCTGGGAGAGGAACTCGTCGAACATATCGTCACTACTCGGTGCGGACGCCATACATGATATGGTATAGCACATCAGTATATAGGTTTAATGGTATTGTGAAACATTGCCATAAGTAACGACACACCGCGTGCGACGAGACGACCAGTCACAGCGAGCAGTGCCACTCAGGAACCGTACGACCAGCAGACAGCGCTAGATGAGCAGTCGTTCAGACAGTGCGCTGGACTCGATCGTGTCCGGTACCACCCGTTAGCTGTCGGTCTCAACCGGGTGGGTGTAGTCAACGGTGATGCGGGTGCTTGCGATGAGTGCGTTCGCGATGGTCTCTGACGCTTCTTCCTGCTCGGTTCCACCTTCGATAGATAGTTTCTCGCCGAGTGCGTACACCTGAAACCGATGTTCATAGGGCTGTCCGGCTGGTGGACACGGCGGTTCATACCCCGGCTCGTTGGGGGGCTGCGTTCCCTGTCGAGCGCCGCCGAGCGTATCGAGGGTCGGCTCGCGCGGGAGTCCGGCCGGAATCCGCTCCGTCTCCGGGGGGACGTTCCACAGCGTCCAGAACACCGGCTGGCTGAACACGCCACCGTCGTACTCGGCTGTGACGGCAAGCGCTGCCGTCGGCTCCGGGACACGCTCGATGACGAAGGGCGGCGACACGCCATCGCCGCCACAGGTGAACCGGGCCGGAAGCTCGTCTCCGGAACTGAACGCGGGGCTCGACACGTCGAAAGTCGATGCTGTGTCGTCCGACTGCCCGGTACAGCCCGCGCTCCCGACCAGTGCTGACACCCCGAGCGTCTGGACGAAGTGGCGACGGCGCATATCAGAGAGGAGGGGCAGGTCGTAATCTACCTTGTGATACCCCGCCACGTCTCACGCCGAATCCAGAGACAGGAGACCACCGGTCCCTATCAGGGCGAACATGTTCTCCCCCGTCGCCAGCGACTGGGAACGACTTATGCCCTTCTTATTTTGGGATGCTGGAGTTCCAACCACATGGAACTCAAACGCAAAACGATCGCGAAGGTGATCGCCGCCGCGTTCGTCTTCAACCTCATCGTCATGGGGGCCGGCGCGTGGATCGCGTATCAGGAAGCGCCACCTATCCCCGAACAGGTTGTCGGACCCGACGGCGAGACGCTCGTCACGGGAGAGGACATCCGCGACGGAAAGAAGGCGTTCCAGAAGAACGGGCTGATGAACCACGGGTCGATTCTCGGAAACGGCGCGTACTACGGCGCGGACTACACCGCCGACTCACTGGAGTTGAAGACCCAGTATATGCGGACGTACTACGCCGAAGAGCGCTACGGGTCCGAGTACAAATCGCTGTCGACGGCCGAACAGGCCGCCGTCGATGACGACGTGAAACAGGACCTCAGTGGGGAGTACGAGGGCGGAAACATCGAGTACTCCGCCGCAGAGTTGTACGCCCACCAGCAGGTCCGTCAGGAGTACGTCGAACGATATCACGAAGGGAGCCACGAACGGGGCGTCCCCGAGGGGATGATCGACTCCGAAGCCGACGCCCGCCAGTTCGCCGACTTCGCCATGTGGACGGCGTGGTTCTCCCACACCGACCGGCCGGGCGGCGAACACTCCTACACGAACGACTGGCCCTACGAGCCTGCCGCCGGTAACGACGCAACCGGCGCGGCGATGACCTGGAGCGTCATCGCGATGGTCCTCCTCGTCGGTGCTGCCGGTGGTGGCATCTGGCTGTACCAGTCTGTCAGTCTCCCGGAGCCGTCCGCTGGCGACCTCTCGGTGCCCGAACCGGGCGACGTGAGCATCTTCCCCAGCCAGCGGGCCGCCTTGCGGTTCATCCCGGTTGCCGCCGGATTGTTCCTTGCACAGGTGTTGCTCGGTGGGTTACTCGCTCACTTCTACATCGAACGAGCCGGCTTCTTCGGCGTCGAGGAAATATTCGGCGTCCCAATCCTCCAGCTACTGCCCTTTGCCATAGCGAAGACCTGGCACATCGACCTGGGCATCCTCTGGATCGCCGCGACGTGGCTCGGTGCAGGGCTGTTCCTTCCACCGCTGCTGACTGGCCACGAACCCAGTCGCCAGTCGACGTATATCAACACGCTACTCGGAGCTATCGTCGTCGTCACCGTCGGCGGCCTCGGCGGTATCTGGCTCGGCTCCCAGGGTTACTTCGGTGACCTCTGGTGGATCGTCGGCAACGAGGGACTGGAGTACCTCGAAGTCGGGAAGCTCTGGCAGGTCGGGCTGTTCGTCGGCTTCGGCCTGTGGGCCGTCCTCTCGATCCGAGGCCTGAAGCCGCTGCTGGACCGCGAGCCGGTGTTCGGCCTCGCACACATGATCCTGTACGCCGGCGGCTCCATCGCCCTGCTGTTTACCGCCGGGTTCTTCTTTACTCCCGAGACCAACATCGCCGTCACGGAGTTCTGGCGCTGGTGGGTCGTCCACATGTGGGTCGAAGGTGCCTTCGAGTTCTTCATCGTCGCCATCATCGGCCTGACGCTGGTGTCCATGAACCTGCTCAGCCGCCGCAGTGCGGAGAAGGCGGTCATGTTTCAGGCATTGCTGGTGATGAGTACGGGCGTCATCGGCGTCTCCCACCACTACTGGTGGGTCGGGATGCCCGACATGTGGGTACCCATCGGGAGCGTGTTCTCGACGCTGGAACTGCTCCCGCTGGTGTTCATCCTCTACGAGGCGCTGGGCCAGTATCGGGCGATGTCCGAGACCGGCGGGTTCCCCTACAAGCTCCCGTTCATGTTCATCATCGCCAGCGGGGTCTGGAACTTCGTCGGGGCCGGCGTGCTCGGGTTCTTCATCAACCTCCCGCTGATCAACTACTACGAGCACGGGACCTACCTCACGGTCGGCCACGCCCACGCCGCGATGTTCGGGGCCTTCGGCTTCCTCGCGCTGGGGATGGTCACCTACATGCTCCAGCTCGCTATCAAGCCCGGCCGCTGGGACGGCTCTTGGCTCCGGGCGGCGTTCTGGTGCTGGAACGTCGGCCTGACGCTGATGGTGTTCGTCTCCGTCCTGCCCGTGGGCTTCCTCCAGCTGGAGGCGGCGTTCACCGGTAGCTACGCCGCGGCCCGGAGCGTGGCGTTCTACAACCAGCCGATCGTCCAGACGCTGTTCTGGGCGCGACTCCCCGGTGACACGCTCATCATCCTCGGGACGGCTATCTACGCGGCCGACCTGATCCGCAAGCGGTTCGTCCTCCGAAGGTCCGAGGACGACCCCACGGTCGAGGACATGGCCGTCGCGGAGGGCGTGATGGGCGACGACTGAGCCGCAGTCGGGTTTCGGCTGTGCGCCGTCACGGCTGAACCTCGATGCGACTGACAGGGGCGAGAAAAGAGAAGGAAACGCCGGGTCTAGACGGGGAACTGCGTCGCCGTTCCGGCGACGATGACCCACGTCACGAGGACGGCGTTGATCGTCGCGCCGACCCAGACCCGACCCGTCTTTCTGAAGAAGTACGTGCTAACGAAGGCCACGATGCTGAGCAGGGCGACGAACTGCAGCGCCAGGATTGTCAGCAGTGGGTGGCCAAGCGGCAGGGGCTGGCCGGTCAGCAACGGAATATACTGAATCGCCAGTAGCACGACGAACCCACCGACGACGATGAGCCAGTTCATCGCCATCGCATGGCGAAGCGACCGGGACTCGCCCTCGGGACGGAGCTGGCCGTGCAGGAGCGCGCCGAGAACGACGAAGAAGGCAAACAGCGGCAGGAGATACGAGAAGCTAATCCGGAACTGCGCCGGGGACAGGAGTTTGATGGCGAACACCCAGATACGGAAGTCCGTCTGGAACAGGAACGCCACAACGGCTTCAAACAGGTACAGCACGCCGACGGTAGCGACGCCGGCTAAGACCGAGACGCCGAGCGTTCGTGCACCGTCGCCCGTATCGAGGCCGTAGTTCGCCAGCGACACCGACGGGTCGTCCGCGTTGCTCGTGTAATGCCACACCGCAAACAACACCGCCGTGATGACCGTGTTCCCCAGCGCCCAGACGATCACACCGTTGTTGATCTGCTGTGGGAACAGCCAACTGAGCCCGATGATCGACGGTGCGATGTCCTGCAACGGGAAGTACGTCACAATCGGGATAGCCGCTGCGAGGAGCGACGCCGCGTACCGCTTGGCGCCGGTCATCCCCTTCCCATCAGGATACTCCCGCCGGAGCCTGTCAGTCGATACTCGTTCGATGAGCAGCCCGCCGGCCGGGAACAGTGACAGCACACCGCCGATGAGGGCGATAAAGGTCCCCAGCGATTTCCAGTACCAGACCTGATTGCCAGGGTCCATCTCGTCTTCACCTTCGAGCGTGAGCTGGAGCCATTCGATGGACGCGCCGATAGCTGTGGTCGAGAGGTGGTCGCCGGGATGGGTCGTTGCCGGTGTGTACAGCCGGCGTGCGGTCCCATCGTCGACGCTGCCGTAGGTACGCCCCTCCTCGACGGCGCTGTCCGTCCCGAACACCGTCTGGAGTTTTCCGCTCTGTTCAACGTCGGAAGCACTCGCCGTCCCCCACATCAGCGGGGAGAACTCGTCGTATTCGCTGAACACGACGGCGAAGTTCCGCGGGAACGAGTCAGTGCCTTTGGGGGCGCGGTTCGATCCAGTGGATGACCCCTCAATGACCATCGATTCGTACCCGTCCGGGTGGGCTGCGGCCGCCGTGACGACGGTCCAACCGCCCATTGAGTGCCCTTCGAGCCCGATGTTTTCGTTGTCGACGTAGTCCAGCGACCGAAGGTATTCGAGGCTGTCGGGGCCACCATAGCCGTTCTTGAACGCTGGCGGGTCCGAGTAGCCGTGGCCGGTCTGGTCGATAGCGAGGACGACGAAACCACGCCGTGCGTACTCGATCGCGAACGGCGATTGCGTCTCTTTCGAATTGATGTACCCGTGGACGGCCAACACCCCCGGTTGCGGGGAAGCGCTACTCGCCTCTTCAGGGATGTACAGCGTCCCGCTCATCATCGTTCCGTTGGTCCCGGAGAACGTCACGTCGCGAACCTCCACGGAACCGCCGTCTGTCTGTACCGTCCATGCGAGCCCGCTTCCGCTGAATATCAGGAGTACCGACACTGCAGCTACGATCCACAGTCGTCTATCATCGTTCATGACATTACCACGAGGACAGGTGAAACACTCAGTGAATTAAAGTTACTGTAAACTCCAAGCCGACGGTAAAGAATTGAGAGCGAACCTGAAAATGAGACATTGACCCGTTAAAAAGAGGGGATGGGTCTTCTCCCACGTAGTGTACCGTCTCTCAGCTATCATTCATTACCAGTTATCAAGCGTTGCCGATAAACCGACGTTCTACGCATCTATGCGCACAATAGCCGCTCTCACTCCGTCACCCACCTCACCGACGAGGTTACGCGCCGCCGAGTTCGTTGGTCCAGAGATGCTCGATATCGGCTTCGAGATCGGCCGTATCGAGCGCCTCGACACCGGAGAGGTACTCGCGGGCGTCAGTGAGGTGCTGCTGGACAGCGGCCACGTCGTCGACCGACTTCGCGGCACAGAGCGATACCCGCGCTCGGTTGATCTCCAGTCGCTCCCCGAGCGCCTGCGTCATCGGGATGTCGTACTCGTCGCTGAGTTGTGCGATGCGGTCCAGCACGCCTGTCGGGACTTCCAGTTGCGCCGCAATGTCCCTCGACGGCAGGTCGACGGTCACGTCGGTCGTCTCACACTCACTCTCCCCCCACGGCGCGATAACGTACTCCTGTCCCTCTGTGGACATGTAACACTGGACATCCCGGACACGCATATTTACTCGCAGACTAACAGAGGGAATGTAGCGGATACCGATCGATTCGGTAGCGTTAGTCGTCGGCTTCCGCGGCCTCTGGCCGGGGAATTGTCACGTCCGTGAGCCCCGCTTCGATTTCCTCGCGCCGACCCTCAAACTTCCCGGGCAGCACCAGCCGGCCACCGAGGTCATCAAGCGGTTCGTCGCTGTCGTAGCCGGGGCCGCTTGTGGCGAGTTCGAACAGCACACCGCCGAACTCCCGGAAGTAGACCGAGCGGAACCAGTGGCGGTCGATCTGTGACGTGGGGCGCAGCCCCGCACCGCGAACGGCCTCGCGCATCGACTGCTGGTCCTCATCAGTCGGCGTCTGGAAGGCGACGTGATGGACCGTGCCGTGGCCCTGACGGCCACCCTCGATAGTCGGCAACACGTCGACGTACTTCCCGACGGTCCCCGTCGCGGCGAAGCGGGTCCGCTCGTCGCCGGGCGTGTCGCCCTGTGCCTGCTCGGTACCGACTTCTTCTAAGCCCATCGTCTGGAGCAGTTCCTCCGTGGGTTCGGGGTCAGCCAGCCACAGCGTCACGGAGTGGAAGCCGCGGATCGCGGCGTCTTCGGGGACGAACTCCGTCCACGGTTCGGTCGGGTCGTCGTCAGGAATCTCGACTTCGACCAGTTCGACCGGCAACCCGTCCGGGTCGCGGAACGGAAGGACAGTCTCGTCGAAGCGCTCGACGCGGTCGTCGTAGTCGACGCCGTACTCGTCGAAGCGGTCCTCCCAGTAGTCGAGGCTCCCTTCGGGAACACGGAATGCAGTGCGTGAAACCTGTCCGGAGCCGACCTTCCCCTGTGCGTGATCCTCCCACGGGAAGAACGTCATGCTCGTCCCCGGGTTCCCCTCGGCATCAGCGAAGAAGAAGTGGTACGTACTGGGGTCGTCCTGATTGATCGAGCGCTTGACGAGCCTGAGCCCGAGCGTCTCGACCCAGAAGTCCATGTTCTGCTGCGGGTCGCTCGCGATGCATGTGACGTGGTGGATACCCGGTGTCGGGGTGACTTCGGTCATTGGTATCAATACGTGCCGGAGCTACTTGAGTGACTGCTGACGCGAGTGTTACCGGGTTACAGTCGATGGAAGCAGTTGGCGCTGACGAGTCATGCGACGGACAGCAGTTATATATGACACTGGTGGGACATTCGCGTATGGCAGACGCGGACCGGACAGCGATTCTCGGCGGAACCTTCACACCGATTCACAACGGCCACCGGGCGCTCCTGCACAAAGCGTTTCAGACCGCAAGCCACGACGGGAGCGGCGACGGGCACGTCATCGTCGGTCTGACCAGCCCCGAACTGGCCACAGAGACGCGTAGCGACCCGACGCACGTCGACCAGTTGGGTGCGTACGATGACCGTCGAAGCGCGCTCGCTTCCGAGTTGGACCAGCTGGGTGAGCCGTACACCGCCACGTATGAGATCGTCCGGTTAGACGACACGCAAGGACCGGCCGCGACACGGGCGGACGTGGATGCGCTCGTCGCGTCGCCGGAGGCAAAGGCACAGCGCCGCGCCTACGAACTCAATCAGCAGCGGCGGGACGCGGGACTCCACCCGCTGGAAATCCACACGCCACCGTTCGTCGTGGCGGAAGACGGCACGCGAATCAGCAGCACCCGGATTCGGAACGGCGAAATCGACGTACACGGCCGCCTGCTCGATGCGTCGGAGTGACAGCGGTCAGTTAGAAGTCCACCCTCGGATCCGGACCGTCATTCTATGGTATCTAAACCAGCCGCATCCAGCTGTTCGGCGGCATTATCGACAGTCAGCGGCACGTCCGCTGTTCGACCCTCGAACAGTCTGACGACCTGTGGCGGGCGCAGATCACAGTCCCGCAGCAGGTCGGTGTCGGTCAGGATACGTCGGGTCGGCCCCCTCGAAGCAATCGTACCGGCATCGTCAAGCAGCAGCACCCGGTCTGCGACGTGTGGAACGAGTTCGGTATCCGGCGTCGAAACAACGAGCGTGACGCCGTCGGCCGCGAGGTCGTCGAGCAGGTCGAGAATCGTTTTCCGGTTCGCGGCGTCGACGTTGCTCACCGGCTCATCGAGCAACAGTACGTCTGGTTCGACGGTGAGCGCGCTGGCGAGGGCGGCCCGGCGCTGCTCGCCACCGCTGAGTCGGAACGGCGGCTTCGACAGGAGGCCGTCGAGGTCAAGTCGGTCTGCGACTCGCTCAACGCGGCGGTCGACTTCCGCGCGGTCGCAGTCGAGCTGTGCCGGCCCGTAGGCGAGATCCTCCCGGACGGTCGGATTGAACAGGTAATCGGCAGGGTTTTGCGTGAGGACGCTCAGCCGACTACGGACGGTATCGGCGTCGGTCGTCTCCCCGAAGTACCGGACTTGCCCGCCGTCAGGGTCGACCAGACTGCCCAGCAGTTCCAGCAGCGTCGACTTGCCGGCCCCGTTCGGACCGAGCAGTGCCACACGCTCGCCGCGCTCGATGGATGCGTCGACGCCGTCGACGGCCAGCGTTTCGTCCGGGTACGCGTACCGGAGATCAGTGGCCTCGATGGCAGTCACGCGACCACCACCACGACGGCGAGTGCGACGACCAGACCGAAGGCGAGGTCGGCTCGTCCAAGCGGCTCCCTCGGCTGTACCGGCGTCGAGCCAGTGCCGCCGCGGGCGCGGGCGGCCCGCTGGACCCGCTCGCCGCGTTCTAGGCTCCGGACGAGAAACGAGCCCACGAAGTGGCCCGAATCGCGCCAGTTCCGGCGGAGACTCGGCTCGGCGATGGTTCTGCTCCGTCGAGCCCGGACCATGCGTTCGAGTTCGGCGAAAAAGAGGAGGAGATAACGGTACGTGATTCCGAGCAGTGAGACGGCAATCGGTGGTGCTCGGAGCCGGCGAAACGCTGCCAGCAGGTCGGCGAAACGAGTCGTCAACAGCAGCACGGACAGGAAACCGACACACGCGGTTACGCGGACAGCAAACGTGAGCACGTAGTCGACGCCAGCGGCCGAGAGCGGGAGCGCGCCCAGCGAGGGGCCGCCCATCAAGAACGCTTGCGGCGCGACGACCACGAACGCGAACGCTGGCGGCCCGGTCAGCCGACTCAGGAAGGTCCGAACGGGGACCCGAGAAAGGGCCGCGAGCACTGTGGCAAAAAGCGCGAGCGCGCTGACGACGGCCAGCGCCCGCTGTGTCACAGTCAGGGCGACAAGCGTCGCAATACCGACGAGCTTGACCGTCGGCGTGACGGCCTGGAGAAACCCGTCCCGGTCCGGCAGGTCCTCTGCGAGCAAGAACCACTGGGCGCTGGCCGCGATGGCCGCGACGGTCCGGTCGAGCAGATCTCTACCGGACATCAGCTACTGTCGCTGGTCGGTGTCCGCCCCGAGCAGGCGACCGATGCCAGCACCGAGAAGGAGCGTCAGTGCCGTCCCGACGACAGCCGACACGAACGTCCCGGTTGCACCGCCGAGGCCGGGGACGCCGTAGTCGGGGAACAGCGCGGAACCGATGGCGGTGGCGTGTTCCGTCGCGCCGGTCGCCTCGGCAGCATTCTCCAGCGGTTCAGCGTAGCCGACCTGGCCAGCCGCCCACCCGAACACCGGCGCGAGCAGCGTCAGGACCAGCAGCGCGGCGAGCGCACGAGGCAGCCAGTCGGGGCGGTTCCGAGCCATCACGCGCTCACCTCCGGAGCGGCGTTCGGCCGGAGGTCGGGGCGAGCACGGGCGAGGTAGCGGTAGACCGAGGCGGTGATGGCCCCCTCAATCAACCCCAGCACGAGGTGCCCGACACCCATTATCGACAGCGTCGTCAACAACTGGTACTGGAACGCCGACGAAAGGCCGAGCTGGAGCGCGGCGGTCAGTGCGCCGGCCGTGATTCCCAACCACCCCGCGACGAAGGCGGCGCGGAACTCGCCGTAGGGGACGAGCAGGCGATAGAGGGCGTAGCCGACGTACACTTCGACGACAGCCATGTTGAATACGTTCGCACCAAGCACCACGAGCCCGCCGTCGCCGAAGACGAGCGCCTGAATCGTGACGACAGTCGCGACACAGAGTGCGCCCAGATGCGGGCCGAGAAGGATCGCCGCGAACGCACCCCCGACGAAGTGTGCGCTGGTGCCGCCCGGAATCGGCCAGTCAAGCATCTGTGCGGCGAAGATGCTCGCGGCGACGACACCGAGCAGCGGCGCGCGCGCGTCGGATATCTCACCGTTGACGCGCTTGGCAGCGACGCTCAGGACGACGACCGCAAGCGCACCGAACAGCAGCGCAAGCGGCAGATCAATATATCCGTCGGGAATGTGCATACTACTCAGGTCTGGCCCCGGCGCAGTAATAATACTTTTTCATCGGGCAGTATTACTGCCGGTGGGTGAGTATTACCGAAGCCCGGATATCCATATGCGGGCCCATCCCTATCGACACACATGAGTGACGATCTCGACCGGATCAGTCTGACACTCCCGTCGTCGATGGTCGACCGGCTCGACGGCATCGTCGACGAATGGGAATACGCGAGCCGGTCGGAGGCGATACGGGACTCGCTCCGTGACTTCTTTGCGACCTACGAGTGGGAGTCCGGTGACGAGCAACACCACCATGGGACCATTGTCATCGTGCACGACCACCACGTCTCGGGTATCGCTGACGAACTCCAGACGGTCCAACACGAGATGGCCGACATCATCACCTCCGTCCAGCATATCCACCTCTCTCACGACACCTGTATGGAGACGCTGGTCGTCGAGGGCGCGGGTAACAGAATTACTGAACTGGCCAACCGGCTCCGGGCGATCGGGGGCGTCCAGCAGGTCAAGGTCGTCGTTGTGGACGAGTGAGCAGCGGACGGTGAGCGAGGGCGGGCCCGAAGCGATAGGGCTATTCGGTCCAGCAGATATTCATCTTACAAGTGGTTTTGAGACGGCAGAAATGGGCCCGACGGGGATACTCCAGAAAGTTCGGGGCCGTCAGCTAGCTGTGGTGAAATTTTTTACGGTCTATACTGCGGTTTTAGAACAGCGTCAAGAGGTGGTGCGAGCGATGTCGGGGCATCTATGAAGCGCATCGGCAGATCATGCAACACGTTCATTCCCCACCACTCTCAGCGAAGGCCGGCAGCCTCCGCGGCGTCCGTCTCCAGCGGGTCGACCGGATCGCCATCGTCGTCGAACGCGCCCTGATTGTAGAGGTCGACGAACGGATCGAACCGCTCGGGAAGGACGGACAGCCCCTCTTCCTGGAGCGCGACGAGCGCCCGAATGGCGAAGCAGCGGTACTTCTCCGACCGGTCGGTTCCAACAGTTTCGACCAGCGTCTCGGCCAGGTCGTCTGGAACCGTCTCCCAGTGCTCGGCCGTCTCCTCAATCAGTTGCGAGTGCTGGAATCGAAGGGGCGACTCCAACTCGGCGTGGGCGTACGCGCCGGGAACGACGTGGGCCGCGAGCTCTGGATGGGCTTCGACGAGCGCAGTCATCGTCTTGCGGACATCGTTTCTGGACAGGTTCTCCGCGAGGATTTCCGGGACACCTTCGATGGTAGCTGGGTTCCGGTCGGCCACGTTGACCACGAGGTTGCGGTAAAACCGCGAGCTGTAGTCGAGTTCACCCTCAACGAGTAGCCGATAGCCTTGGCGGAGCTGGTAAGCGACGAATTCCGGGTGGTCCGGTGCGAGGAGTGCGAGCGGGTCGTTCCCGTCAGTTGCCTTTGTATCCCGGGCAATCACGCCGGCCAATGTCTCGGCGGGCGGGTCGAACGACCGGTCGCTAGCACGGACCAGCCGTGAGAGGGCGATCAAATCGGGATCTTCATTCCGCCAGCGGTCGGTGCTCGTATTCGCGACCGTGAATCTCGTCTGGAGGTGGGCGTAGATAGGGGCGATAGCGTCTTGTCGGACGAGAGCCACTCTGAGTGCGAGTCGTGGGAACTGCCAGCCTAGCGCCCTTGCGTCGGTCCGCTGGGCAGCAGTGACGATGTCGTCCGCGATGTCTTCGATGTCGATATCCCCCGCCGACACGAGCGTATCTAGCAGTCCAGCCGCCCACGTACGGACCCTGCGGCGTTCGTCGTGGAGGCGCTCGGCGATTGCCCCCGCATGGTCGGCCAAGAGTGACCCGTCATACTCGCCGAATCCCTGCTCGAGCGTCATGAGTGCCGCGTGACGGGTCGACGCGACTGGACGGGTATACGTACAGTATCCGTTCACCGGGTCCCCGAACGTCTCGACCAGGGTTTCGACTGCGGTCTCAGGGTCGGGGTGAGCGCCGAGCAGCGCCGCTCCGTGTGCGAAAAATACCTTCCCAATTCGTCGTCGGACCGCAGGGTCGGGGTCGTGTAACCGCTCGACCAACGTCGCGGCGATGTGTTCCGATGGGAGTGGTCGGAACTCGGTATCGTCGAGCGCCTCGTCTACAATGTCCCCGAGGCGACGAGCATTTGCTGCTGCCTGGCGGACGACTGGGAACTCATCATCGAGGGCTTCGAAGGCTGCTGCGACGAACTCGGTCCGATCGATGATATTCTCGTCCGCATAGTACTCGCCGCCATAGACGCCGACGTGACCGGCTAGAATCGCACCGACGCTCCTGACCGTAGGATCGTCGTCGTCGAGCATCGCCAGAGACTGCGTGAAAAGGGCCGGTGGGAAGTTCCCCCACTTGTTGATATCATCGAGTAACACCTCCTGGACTTGTATCGCGATTGCGGCCCGTTCGTCCGGGTCGGCCCCATCGAGTCGGCGACCCAGGTCTGCGAGGTCGTCGGCGTCAGACGGCGGCATGGATCCCGTAGCGCATCCGGTAGTAGTCGAAATGTTCACCGTACCACCAGCGACCAGGAGTCGACCGCAGTCCGTCGGTCGGCTCCGTCGACTCGTCGAAGTCTTCGTAGTACTCGCTGCTTGTCCCACCTCCGCCTCCCTCCTGTGACGCAACCCAAACCAAACGGTCGATGTGGTCACTCACTGCACGGAGGTCCGACACTGGCCCGGCGTGATACTCCCCGAACAGGACCACCGAATCGTCGACCTGTTGTCCGCCCCGTGCCCATTCGCTGTCGAGGCCTGCCTCGAGTACCACTTCCGGATCGCCATCCCCTGCTAATTCCGCGACGATCCAGTACTGATGTTCCGCCATAGCGAGGGGTCACAGTAATCCCACTAAATCCTGTTGGACAGTAGTGTACTCAATGTCCGCAGCCACTGAGCTATACGTCCCGACCTTCGGTAAGATCATACATGAAGAGCCCGATAGCATTTGCGAGACGGCACGACTGGTCTGCCGTAATAAAAAGAACGTCCACAAAGAATTGACCACACTCGAAGCGCTGGGTGTTATCCGCTTCGAGGCGGTCGGACGGGCAAAGAAATCGGTGTTCCCTACGACGAAATCGTCGTGACGCCGCTTGCTCACGACACCGGGGGACGGGACCACTGCCGCCCCCTAAATCTGTGTTCTCTCGGCCGTTTCGTACATACGCTCGCGCGGGTCGTTCGCGTTGGTAAATGGGCCCTGCCGGATTTGAACCAGCGCTCAATCGGTTATGAGCCGATCGCTTTAACCAGACTAAGCTAAGGGCCCTCAGAATGGTGTTGATGAGTCCGCATCTTTAGCCTGTCGGGTTGGAGTAGTGGGGTTCGGAGATACAACTGGCCGATACAGAGTGTCAATACATCGCTCGTATGTTCACGCTCCAGCGCCGTAGAAGCCGATAGCAGCAGAGTCGCAGCGCTCGTCGGTTAGTGAGTGAAAGAATGACGCCACCGCCAGGGCTCGAACCTGGGACAACCTGGGTAACAACCAGGTGCTCTACCAACTGAGCTACGGCGGCGCGAACGCATTCAGTCATTGCCAGAGTTGGTAATTAGGGCTTTCGTTTCCAGTCGGCATCGACACGCTTTCACGCACTTGTGCGCAAGCGGCGGTATGAGCGATGAGTTCGACGCCGTCGTCGATACGGTGCGAGCGCGGGTCTCGCCCACTGACGACGAACGAGCGCAATTACAGCGGGTTGCCGACGCGGTGATGGCCGACGCCGAAGCAGCCATCGCCGACCTCCCGGTCGGGGCTGAGGTCGTGCAGGTCGGCTCGACGGCACGGGGAACGTGGACCGCTGGGGACCGAGACGTGGACGTGTTTGTCTGCTTTCCGCCGTCTCTCGATCGGGAGCAGTTGGAGGAGTACGGGCTGGCCGTCGGGCACGATGTCTTGCCCGATGGGCGCGAGGAGTACGCCGAGCACCCCTACGTCGTCGGCGAGCGCGAAGGGTATGCCGTGGACCTGGTGCCCTGCTATGCGGTCGAGGACGCCACCGAGATCCAGTCCGCGGTGGATCGGACGCCGTTCCATACCAGATATTTGCAGGAGCGTCTCGACGACGATAGCGCTGGCGAGGTCCGGGTGGCAAAACAGTTCCTGAAAGGCATCGGTGTCTACGGGAGCGACCTCCGGACACAGGGGTTCTCTGGGTATTTGATGGAATTACTGGTGCTTGAGTACGGCTGCTTCCGGGCGTTCGTCGAGGCAGTCGCGGACTGGCACCCGCCGGTTCGGCTGGACCCCGAGAGCCACGGGAGCGAGACGTTCGACGACCCGCTGGTCGTCATCGACCCGACGGACCCGGAGCGCAACGTCGCGGCGGTACTGTCCGAAGCGAACGTCGCCACGCTCCAGCACCACGCCCGGACCCTCCTCGCCGAGCCGCGGGCGTCGCTGTTCACCGAGGACGACCCGGACCCGTTCGCAGCAGCAGACGTTGAGGCCGCAGTGTCACGGCGGGAGACGACGCCAGTCGCGCTCCGTTTCGCAGCCCCGGATGTCGTCGACGACCAGCTCTGGCCACAGCTCCGGAAGTCCCTCGACGGGCTCCGTAGCGAACTCGACCGACGTGAGTTCGAGGTCCTGCGATCGGCTGCGTTCGTCGAGGACGACAGCGGTGAGGCGGAACCGCTGGACACGGAGCGGCAGGAGCGGGACGCCGTCCTGCTGCTCGAATTCGCCGTCGCCGAACGGCCGACTGTCGAGCGCCACGAGGGACCGCCGGTGCACGTCCGCGAACACGCGAGCGGGTTCTTCGGGAAGTACGACGACGACCCCGACGTGGCCGGTCCGTTCATCGACGGCGACCGCTACGTCGTCGAGCGGCCACGGGCATTCACCACAGCTACTGGGTTCCTGTCGAGTGATGCCATCTACGACGTTGGGCTGGGACCGCGGATCGAGTCGGCACTGGAAACCGGGTACGAGGTACTGGTCGGCACAGACATCGCAGCGCTTGCCGACGGCTTTGGCGTCGACCTAGCGAGCTACTTCGAGCCGAAGCCCTGATCGGCGAGCGCATCGAGAACATCGCGGGCGTCGTCGCTGACGTCATCGTCCGGCTCCATCGGCTGGTAGCCGTCGAAGACTTCGTGAACGGTTGTAACCGAATCTGAGAGCGTATCGAGTCCGTACCCGCCTTCGAGAATGATCCCCAGCGCGGCGTCGCAGGTGTCTGTGAGCGAGCGCATCCGGTTGGTCATCGCGCCGTACCCCTCCGTCGAGACGCGCATCCGTGAGATCGGGTCGTGTTCGTGTGCGTCGAAGCCGGCACTGATGAGCAGCAGATCGGGGTCGTAGTCCTCTATCGCCGGCGCGATACACTCGTCGATTGCGGCGAGGTAGTCAGCGGTGTCAGCACCGGGCTTGTACTTCACGTTGAGGTTCGTGCCGTCGGCGTCGCCTTTGCCGGTCTCTTCGATATCACCCGTCCCGGGGTAGAGCCCGTCTTCGTGTATCGAGGCGTAGAACACGTCCGAGCGGTCGTAGAAGATGTCCTGTGTGCCGTTCCCGTGGTGAACGTCCCAGTCGAAGATGGCGACGCGGTCGGCGTCGGCTTCGAGGGCCGCCTGTGCGGCGACGGCCGCGTTGTTGATGAAGCAGAACCCCATCGCGTCGTCACCAACGGCGTGATGACCGGGTGGTCGGCCCAGAGAGAACGGCGTGTCGCGGCCGGTGTTGCCGTCAAGCGCGGCTTCTGCCACCCAGACAGCGAGGCCAGCTGAGGCGAGTGCGGCGTCCCACGTCTCCTCGACCGCGACGGTGTCGGCATCCCAGTTCCCGCCGCCGTCGTCGCAGAACTCGCGGAACTCCGCGATGTAGTCGGTGTCGTGGACCTCGCGCACGAGGTCGACATCGGCGTCATCGGCGGCGACGTACTCGACCCCGTGGTTTTCCTTGAGCGCTCGTCGTATCGCTCGAAGTCTGTCGGGACTCTCCGGATGTCGCGGGCCGGTGTCGTGGTCCAGACAGACCTCGCGGTAGCCGAAATTCATTCAGTAGTACTGTTCGAGTTCGAAGTACGTTTCGACGTCAGCTGCCTTGATCGTCCGACGGTCAGCGTGACGAGCCAACGTGGCGGCCGCGGCGGCCGTGTCGTCGGCGTACGTTTCGAGGATAGACGCGAGCGCGACGCGGGCATCCATGGCGACGCGGTAGTCGTCGTCGATGTCGAGCCGTGCGATGCGGTCGACCGGCGCGACGGGGAGTTCGAGGCCGTCCTTCTCCGGAACCCGCTCGATACCGAAGTCGGCCGGCATCAGCGTCTTTCGCCCGTCCGTGGTGGCCTCCGTGGCAGCCGTGACGGCAAGCGACGCGCCGTGGTCCTGTATTCGACGAGCCAGTTCCTCCGCAGCGTCGGCACTCACCCGGAGCCCGTCCGCGTTCCGCCGAATGACCGCATCCACCGGTGCGAACGGTAGCTCGACACTCATACCCAAACCCGGGAGTGTTGCGGTCTTAAGAGTTTCCGTAGCGTCGCTCGGCGACTCAGAACACGTCCTCAGCGTGGAGCCGGTCGTCACGGAGTTCACCACGGACCGTTACCTCCTGCCCTAACTGCACGCGCTCGCCGGTTTCGACACTCATCGTCTGCTCGCCGTCGTCGAGCACGACCGGGTCGCCGGTCTGGACGACGGTGCCGGTAAACTCCACCTGCTGGCCAGCGCTCTGTGCCCCACCGTCCGGAGAGGTCTCACCGGTGCCAGCGCTGACGGCGGCCGTCTCGTCGCCGCTGCTGGCGTCAGTGTCGTCCGTCTCGTTGCCGCTTCTGTCGTCAGTGTCGTCTCCCCCGCCGCCGAAGGATGACAAGCCGGCGTGCTCGGCGTCGGTTGTCTCGGTGCCGGCCCCGCCGCCCGCGCCACCAGTCGCCAGATCGGCGCCGTCGTCAAGCACGACAATCGTGGAGTTCCAACTCGCCGACGCTTCCTTGTCGTCCTGCCAGCCGTCCTGAATCTCGACATCGGCCGCGAGGACCTCGTCGCCCGGTGCGATGTCCTTGTCCGCCTTGTCGCCCCACAGCGCCACCCGGATGTCGCCCGTCGCGTCCTGAATGCGGACATTCCGGACCTGCCCCTCGCTGCCGTCGTCGCGGTCGAACGTCCGCTTGGGATCGGCCGAGCGCACGACGCCAGCAATATCGGCTGTCTCTTCGAGTTCGACTTCCGCGATTGGGTCCGCGTCGGGCTCGAAAGCCACGTCGTCTTCCACTTCGTCGACAGCCCCCTGATCGCCGACGTGGAGTTCCAGCGAGCCGTCCCGCTCCCGGACGTAGCCGTCGATTACTTCGACGGCCGCGCCGGCATCAAGTTCCTCGGCGCGGTCGGCCCGGTCGTCCCACAGCGTCACCCGGATGCGCCCCGTCTCGTCGCCGAGTGTGAGGTTCGAGACGCGGCCCTCGCTGCCGTCGTCCCGGTCGAACGTCCGGATCGAGTCGGTGTCGAGCACGAGCCCGCGCAGCGTCACGTCGGACTGGCCCATCGTCAGCGCGTCGATGGACGAACCAGCGCCCGGCTCCACGTCGATTGTGGCGTCCTCGTCCGGCTCCGCCTTGTCGACGGACACCTCTAGCCCGTTGTAGCCGTCCTTCGGCCGACCTTTGACCCGGAGCACGTCGCCGACCTCCAGTTGCCCCTCGTCGATGTCGACGGCCTGGCCGTCCCAGAAGGCGAGCCTGAGGCTGCCGCTCTCGTCGGCGGCTTCAACGTTGATCACCCGGCCGTCCTCGTCCTCGTCGTCGCGTTCGAAGGTCTTCAGGTCGCCGATGGCCATCACCTTGGCGAGGAATTTGACCTCGTCCATCCCGGGTTCGATATCGGCGATGGCGTTGACCTCGTTCTCGTTGAGTTCGTGGGCCAACAGCATCGCGGCCGTCTCCTCGTCGGCGAGCCCACCCATCTGCTCGACCTTCTCCTCGACGGCCTCGCGGAACTCCTCCTCGGGGACGTCCGTCTCTAAGTCCTCGTAAATGTCCTCTATCGCACCCATCTATCTATGGGACGCTGGGCTGGGGCGCGCTTAAGCGTTGTCGTTGGGCGAGCAAGCGGCCGCTGTCGGTCGATTTCGATGGTATCCTGTCCATTACTCGAAGGTGGTCATGCGATGGGATATAAAGCCTTGTCCACTGGCCCGACAGCAGAGGCTCACATTCTACCACAGTGAAAACGGCGCGGGTAGCCCTTAGGGTGTCGCCGTTGTCACAGGGTTCAGGCCATCGCCACTGTCGTGAGAGATAGACACCGTGTCAGGGAGCCCGTTCTCAAACGTCACCGTAGCCCGGTAGTTGATTTCCATAATTGCTTGCGCACACATATCGCCGGCATCTGGCATCTCTGTCGTCCCAACGCTGAGGCTCAGCTTATTGGCATTCGTATCATACGATATGTCTGTCAAGTCGGCCGTTTTGCACCCGTTAGACCCCCAGATAGTTCCATCAACGACGACCTGATTCCCGTCGAAAGCCACCGTTGCTGAGCTTATCTGTGAGCCGGACTGTCGCCTGATAATACTGAATGTCGTCTCGTTCACACTTGGGGTTTCACTCGCACCCACCGTGGGTGTTTCCCCGCTCCCGGGAGCCCCACCAAAGCAGCCAGCAAGCGCTATCGAACAACCGAGACCACCGTATTGCAGGAGTTGTCGGCGTTTCATATTTGCCATAATGTATTCTAGTTGAAAGGCTCTCCCGGTCGCTCAAACCAGTGTTGTAGCGACGTGTGCCTACCAGTCGCGTGACGGTACGCGAATCGTCACCCTTTTTAGGTGCACCACCCTCTCTCGATATGAGTCCGGATAGGGTAGTGGACTATCCTCTTGGCTTGCGGAGCCAGGGACCGGAGTTCAAATCTCCGTCCGGACGTCATTCTCACGAAGCAGACCGGCGAGCAACGCATAGCGTGTGCTCGCCACCGCGAAGAGAGATGACGGACAGCGAAGAATTGAGCAGACGAGGAACGCGCAGCGAAGCGAGCATTTCTCGGCGAGTTCAAATCTCCGTCCGGACGTTCACTTTGTTCACGACCGGACGTGCTCCACGCTCGCGATGCTCGCGTGGAACTCCGTCCGGACGTTTCTGCCGACGCAAACCACCGAGCGACAGCCGGGGCGACCGTCTGTTACCGTTCAGACCTCTGTCCGGTCGTTTCCGTCACGGCTAGTCGTCCCGTTGTCGGTCGACACTATCGTCAACGCACTCCCGACGGCCAGGCTAAACGACGTGAGGCCGAGGACGGTGAGCGTCACCACGAACGCCTGATCCCCGGGGAGCGCAAGCTGCTGCTGGAGCGTCACGACGACGTAGGTGGTGACGCCGGCGAAGGCCCCACCCCAAGTACCGCCCCTGCTGAATATCGGGAGCGCGTTTCGTTGCGTGTAGAGGCCGACAATAGCGGCGAACAACGTCAGGGCAAACGTCGACAGGAGCACGGGATCGGTGACCAAGAACTGCCAGGCGAGGACCGTCACGGCGGACGCGCCGGCCGCACCGAACAGCCATCGACGCCAGGATCGTGGCATATGCTGACTTGCGGTGTCGGTGACAAATCAGTTCTGTTATACGGGTGCCGATGTGGTTTTCCGGCCGCGAGGCGAATCCACCCGTGTGCGCGACCATCTCCGTGCCGGCATCGCAGTGTACAACGAAGGCCGATACCACGCCGCACACGACGCGTGGGAAGAGTACTGGCTAGACCTCGATGCGGGCGACGACGAGCGGTTCCTGCACGGCCTTATCCAGTTCACCGCAGTCGTCCACCACGCCAGCGAGGAGAACTGGTCAGGCGCGCAGGGGTTGGCTGAGAGCGCGACGGAGTACCTCGACGGCCTGTCAGACCCGTATCACGGCGTGGCGGTAGACGAGGTCCGGGCGTTCCTCGTGGCGACGGCGGCTGACCCCCACCACGCGGCGACGGACCCGCCGACGCTGACACACGAGGGCGAAGCCGTTGAGTACGACGCGCTGGATTTCGACGCCACGGCCATCGTCGCCGGGGTACTGGCGGAGACTGGCCGGTACGACGAGGCTGTCGTCGCTGACGCTGTTGCCCGCGCACGGAGTGAACTCGACGGCGACGGCGGTTCGCAGTTCGCCGGGATGCTGTTCTCGTTCGTGCGCGAGCGCGACCAGCGGCCCGTCGTCTACCAGCGGCTTCTGGACCACGTCGAACTAGAACAGCAGAAAGACGACGACGTCCGTGGGCTGTTCGACGGTTCGGGGTAGCGGGCGACAGCGGAGTAGGAGGGGCTATGGCTCCGGTTCGGCGACCCGTTCGTCGCCGTCGAAGTGCGCGGAGTTGTCCTGTGGGTCGTAGCCGAGCACGTCCTTGGCGCGCTCGATGGAGTAGTACTTGCGGTCGTTGTCGGAGATGCCGTAGACGATTTCGTACTCGTAATCGGCCTGCAGCGCACAGTCGTGGATGTGGGCGCAATCCCGGTAGGAGAGCCACATCGCCTGCCCGCGCTCGTAGTCGATCGGCGGGTGGCCCCGCGTGAGGTTGCCGATGCGGATATTACAGACGGAAAGATCGTACTGGTCGTGGTAGTAACGGCCCAGTACCTCGCCGGTCGCTTTCGAGACGCCGTAGAGGTTGCCTGGGCGTGGGAGCTCCGTCCCGTCGAGGCGATACTGGTCGTCCGGACGGTACATCTCGGGCGTGCGCTCGTCCGTTTCGAAGGAGCCGACGGCGTGGTTCGAGGAGGCGAAGACGAACTTCTCGACGCCCTCGTCGACAGCGGCCTCGTACATTTTCTGGGTGCCGTCGATGTTGTTTTCGAGGACGGAGTCCCAGGGGGCTTCCGGCCGGGGGTCGCCAGCCAGGTGGATGACGGCGCCGACGCCGTCCATCGCCGCGGCCACGTCGCCCTCGCTGGACACGTCCCCGACGAGGTACTCGTGGTCGGGCTCCTCGGCGGGTGGGCTGTGGAACATGAGTTTCCACTCGTAAGCGTCCTCGAGTCCTTCGAGGATGGCCGCCCCGACAGCGCCGCCAGCGCCGGTGAGCAGAACCGGGTCGTCCATTCGTATGAGAGCATACGTCGCACGCAATAGGTAGCTTGCGGTTCGCTTTTGTGTCGCCCAGCCGGACCGATTGTATGGAACCCACAGCTCCGCAGGAGGCGTGTTTCGAAGCGGGCGTCAAGTTCGGATCGCTGTATCACCAGTTCGCAGGGACGCCGATCAGCCCGGATAGCGCTGACTCGCTCGCAGCGGCGATGGAGGAGGCCATCGAGAACCAGCCGTTCTGTGAGGCGGTCACCGTCAGCGTCCGCACGGAGGCACTGGAAGACGCTATCGCCGAGGGCGGGGCGGACTACACAGAACTCACCGGGCGGCTCATCAATGTCGAGATGCGTATCGGATACGAGGGCGTCACAGTCGAGACGAGCATGGCGATGGAGGACGGCTACCCGCTGATGCAGGTCGACGCAGTGAAGGAATGAATGGCCGGAAGGAAGCCTGAATCACTGACACAGGCCCGAAAATTTTACCAGAGGGGGCTGTGAGACTTCCGATATGGCCCTCCACGCAGTCGACGATATCGACGACGCAATCGATGCGACGAAGTCGTTCCTGTTCCCGTTCGAGAAATGGATGTGGCTCCGGATGGCGTTCGTCGTGTTCTTCATCGGTGGTGGCGGTGTCGGGCTGAACAACGCCCAGTCGTTCAGCAACTTCGGTGATTTCGGCGGGAACGGCGGCCCAAGCGGTCCTGGAAGCGACTTTCAGCTGGCCACACCGCTTGAAACTGTACTGTCCTTGCCGGGGGACCTCGCCATGCAAGTCTCCGGACCCGGTGTCCCGTCCGGTGCGCCGGACGAACTACTCGCCGGGGCTGGGCTCCTCGTGTTCGCCGTTATCGGCCTTGTCATCCTGCTAGCGCTCGCGTACGGCATCCTGAGTAACTTCATGGAGTTCGTATTGACCCAGGCGCTCATCGACCGCGAGATACACGTCCGCCGGTATTTCAGTGAGCACGTCGGGGACGGCATTCGACTGTTCCTGTTTCGGCTTGTCCTCGGGATTGTCTGGCTCGGCGTCGCGTTCGTAATCGGTGTAGCCGTTTTCTTCCTGACGCTTGGTGGTGAGGCCGCAAACGTCGGGGCGTCGAGCGTCCTCGCGCTGTCGGGGCTGTTCATCGCCGTGTTCGCGGTGCTCGCGATAAGCTACGGTATCGTCTTCGGGTTCACCACGGTGTTTGTCGTGCCGCTGATGACGGCAGATAATGACGGCGTTCTCTCCGGGTGGTCGCGGCTCTGGGGTTCGATAAAAGGCCAACCCAAGCAGTACCTCGCCTATCTGTTTTTCTCCATCGTCCTCCAGATCGGTGTCGGTATCGTCGGCGCGATTTTCGGCATCATCGCACTCATCGTCGTCGGGATTCCGGTCGGGCTCGCCGCGTTCGCACTGTATCTCGTTGTTCAGGGAACTGTCGGAATCGTTTTGGCCGGCGGTATCGGCCTGGTTGGCGGACTGGTTTTCATCGTTCTCAGTGCGCTCGTTCAGGTCCCGCTAACGACGTTCCTCCGGTACTACGCGATGCTCGTGCTGGGTGACATCGACGCCGACATGGACCCGATTCCCGAGGTGCGCTCGGACATCCGGGCCGAGTAGCTACAACGGCTTTTCGGTTTCAAGAATTACCGACCGGTCACGTCCTGCGGTTTCACTTTCACTTTCAGGCGGGCTTTTAATCCCTCACCGTACCAACGGTCCCGTATGAGTCAGTCAAGTCTGGACGACGACGAACTGTTCGGAGAGGCGGCCAACGAAATGCGCACGGATGTCGAGGAGTCGCTCGCGAAGGCTCGCGAGGCGCTCCCCGAGGCCGATTCAGTCTGGGACGTGGAAGCCGACAACACGCTCGGTGTGCTGAACTCGCTCAAAACAGCGCTCGACGTGGGCGACGCCGAGGACCACCTCCGCGACGCGAAGAAGTGGTACACGATGGGCGAACGCGCCGACGCCTTCGAGGATGCCGACGACCTCGCCGAGGAGATCGAGACCATCGCGAACCTCATCGACGACGTTGACGACGCCCGCGAGCAGGTCGGCGACCTCACGGCGACGATTCCACAGCTTCGCAGCACGCTCGAAGAGTTCGAGGGCGAAGACGGAGCAGACGCGGAGGCGGACGGCGACGCCGACGCGGAAGCGGAAGCCTGAGTTCGGGACAGCCACGTCCCGGCGGACCTACCTCAGTCTGCCTGCGACCAGCGTGTCGCTCGCGTCGTCCAGCGGCTTTTTTTCACCGGCATCACAGCGTGTTGGACCTGATGCGGCGGGAGTCACGACGCCGTTCTATCGCTCGAACGCGACAGCAAGCCGTCTCAGACGATAGAGTCCGGGCGCGTCGAGAAGTAGTTGAACACCGCGCCGAGCCCGATGCCGTAGACGACGTGGGCGACGAGCGTCAACACTGCGTACAGTACCAGCATGAGTCCGGACTGGCCGGTGTAGAAGGCGAGCACGAACCCGGTCCACATCGCGCCGCCGAAGAACGCACCGCTGACGGGATCAGACTGGCCCGGAAGGTACGCTTTCAGCGAAGCGAACAACAACGGCCACGGGAACATCCCGCCGCCGAGGAAGATGAAGAAACCGAACAGTACCTCCGGGACGTAGCCGGTCAGGCCCACGAGTTCGGTGAGGATTGCGAAGTCGTCGAGACTGAACGCGCCCAGTGACTGGGCGATGAGGAAGACAACCGACATCATCGCTGTCCCGACCAGCCCACCGGCAGCACCGATGACACCGTCGGCAAGAATCCCAGCGAGGCTATCGAACTCCTCGACCTCTGTGAGGCCGTCGTCGTTGATAGGCGGGTCCTCGACGCCGGATGACGTGTCTTCCATGGTGTGTTGTAACATGCCAGTAAATAAAAAAGTTCCCGCACACGTTAGGCCAGCGAAGGGTATATGTCAACTGTCTGACCGCAATACCTATTACAGGGTGGGAAGAATCATGAAGAAATGGCGGTATCCTTGATAACATACGCCACGGTTGTGTTCCCCATGCACGGTGGCGACGTCAGGGCACCCAGTGCGGTGTTCGACCAGATCTTCGAGGTGTTCCTGCTGCTGGGAACGGCCGTCGGGGTGGTCGTCGTGGCGTACACGATGTACCACGCACTCAAGTACCGCGATGACGGGGGTGAAACGGACCCGTACGCCGACAAGGTCGAGCGGCCCGAGATGGGAGAGATGCCGACCGGCGGCACGGGCGGCCGGAAGGTGTTCTACTCGTTCAGCATCAGCGCCATCATCGTCGTCTCGCTCATCGCCTGGACGTACTCGCAACTGCTGTACATCGAGCAGGGGCCCGATCCGGCCCAAGAGGAGGCGCTGGAGATCGACGTGGAAGGGTACCGCTTCGGCTGGGACTTCGTGTATCCGAACGGGCACACGACCAACACACTCCGAGTGCCACAGGACCGGGTGGTTAGGTTACAGGTGACTTCGACGGACGTGTTCCACAACTTCGGGATACCGGCGTTACGAGTCAAGACCGACGCCGTCCCGGGCCAGTACACGTCGGCCTGGTTCACGGCCAACGAGACAGGGACCTACACCGCGAAGTGCTACGAGCTGTGTGGCAGCGGCCACTCGCTGATGACGACGGATGTGGTTGTGATGCCACAGGACGAGTACGAGGAGTGGTACGCGGAGACGAACGGGACGGCGGCAAGCGGCAACGAGACGGGCCAGCGAATCGCGACTGAGGCGACCGCCCTCGGAGGTGCGCCCGCATGAGCCACGACCACGGCCTGCCGCCCAAATCGTCGGTTAGCCGGTGGTTCCTCACGACCAATCACAAGGACATCGGCGTGCTGTATCTCATCACCGCGCTGTTCTTCCTAGTCTTCGGTGGCACCCTCGCCCTGCTGTTTCGCCTCGAACTGATTTCTTCGGGTGCTGACCTGCTAGGGTCGATGGGGTACAATCAGGCGGTATCGACCCACGGCCTGCTGATGGTGTTCTGGTTCATCTCGCCCTTTGCCTTCGGCTTCGCGAACTACGTCGTCCCACTGCAGATCGGCGCGGACGACCTCGCCTTCCCGCGGCTGAACGCGCTGTCGTACTGGCTGTACCTGTTCTCGGGCATCCTGATGGGCGTCTCCTTCTTCCAAGGGACTACCTTCGCGGGCGGGTGGACCATGTACGCCCCGCTGAACACGCCGGCGTACATCCCCGGCGAGGGACTCGGGGCGACCTCGGTCGTGCTGGCGCTCATTATGTTCACGGCGGCGGTGACACTGGGGTCAGTGAACTTCCTGACGACGATGTACCGCATGCGCGCCGAAGGGCTTCGGATGCGGGACATCCCCATCTTCTCGCTGTCTATCAATCTCACCGTCTGGATGATGCTGTTCGCCTTCGCGGCGCTGCTGGCGGCGTTGATGATACTCGCCTCCGACCACATCCTCGGAACGACCTACTTCCAGTACTCCATCGACGGGACGACCATGGCGACCGACGCGGACAACCCGGGTGCGTCGCTGCTGTGGGCACACCTGTTCTGGTTCTTCGGTCATCCGGAGGTGTACATCGTTTTCTTCCCCGCGCTTGGCGTGATGGCCGAGTGCTTCCAGACCTTTACCGGCCGGCGGCTGGTCGGCCGCAAGTGGTTCATCATCTCGATGGTGCTGGTGGCGCTCCAGAGCTTCGTCGTCTGGATGCACCACATGTTCCTGACCGGCATCAACCTCCCAATCAAGACTATTTTCATGGCGACGACCATCGGGATATCCCTGCCCTTCGACCTGATGGTGTTCTCACTCATCTACACGATGGCGAAGGGGCGGGTCCGGTTCACGACGCCGTTCCTGTTCTCGCTGGGCGCGCTCATCCTGTTCATCATTGGCGGCATCACCGGCGTCTTCCTCGGCGCAATCGTGCTGGACTACCAGTTCCGCGGGACCTACTGGGTCGTCGCGCACTTCCATTACGTGATGGTCGCGGGCGCGACGGCGCTGTTCGGCGGGCTGTACTACTGGTACCCCAAGATAACCGGGAAGATGTACAACGAACGACTGGGGAAGATACAGTTCGGCGTCTACTTCCTCGGGTTCAATCTCCTGTACTTCCCGATGTTCATCGCCTGGGAGACGCCCCGTCGCGTGTTCGTCTATCCCGACGGCCTGCAGATATGGCACACCATGGCCACCGTCGGCGGGTTCATTCTCGGGGCGAGCTTCCTCATCATGTTCTACAACCTCTTCGTGAGTCTCTGGCGCGGCGAAGATGTCGGGCCGAATCCCTGGGAATACGCCACCTCTGCCGAGTGGGCTGTCTCCTCGCCGCCGCCGTTAGAGAACTTCCCCGGGGTCCCGAGCTACGCGACCGGGAAACTGGAGTTCCTCGACGACGAGACGGTCGTTGAGCGCACCGAGCGTGCGCCCGGAGCCGCGGCGCATGGCCACGCGGCGACCGACGGCGGGACCGCGACGGACGGCGGCGCGGTGACAGCGAGAGCCGCAACGACGGCAACCGCGATGGAATCGGCCCACGAGGTCAGCGGCGAGGAGCATGCCAACCACGCCAGCTTCTGGCCGTTCCTCGTCAGCCTTGGCGGGTTCATCACGTTCCTCGGGCTCTCGGGCGTGCGGACGGGGAGCGTGTTCTACCTGACCATGGCGGCCGCCGGTGGAGTGGCGACAATCGGGTCCCTCGTCGGGATGACCCGCGAGCCGTTCCACGCGCCGGAGATGGCCATCGCAGAGCGGTGGCCCTTCGAGCGCGTCGAGAAGATGAAACTCGGGATGTGGACGTTCCTCGCCAGCGACATCGTCCTGTTCGGGGCGTTCATCGGCTCGTATGCCTTCGTCCGGGTCGCCTACGGCTGGACGGCCTGGCACCACGACCTCATTCCCGCCGAGCACGTGACCATGCCCGGCCTCATCAACACGTACCTGTTGCTCACGTCGAGTTTCCTCGTCGTGCTGGCGATGGTCGCCGCCGAACGCGAGAGCAAGCGCGGGACCGTTGCCGCGCTGGCCGGAACGTTCGCGCTCGGGGTCGGCTTCCTCATCAACAAGGGACTGGAGTGGAACCACCTGTTCCACATCAGCACAGAGACCTTCCCGAGCGGGTGGAACCTCTCGACGAACATCGCATCGTCGACGTTCTACCTGACGACCGGGCTCCACGGCGCTCACGTCACTATCGGACTCATCATCTGTGCATACATGACCGTCAGGGCCTGGAACGGGGCCTACCAGGGCGACGACAGGGCCATCGAGTACTTCGGGCTGTACTGGCACTTCGTCGACATCGTCTGGCTGTTCCTGTTCCCCCTCTTTTACATCCTCTAGAACAATGGACTGGAAAGGCTATACCGCGATATACGTCGTACTGTTCACCTTCGCGACCGCACAGGCCGTCGTCGAGTTCGCCGGCCTCGTCGACAGCGCCTACTGGGCTGCCTTCGCGCTCATCATGGTGCTGTCGGTCGTCAAGGCTGTCGGCGTCGCCGCGTACTACCAACATCTCCGCTGGGAACCCCGCGCCGTCACGTACCTCGTGCTGGGCGGGACTGTCGCCGCGCTCGCACTGACTGGGGCCGCTGCGTACTCGATACTGTGAGTGGCTTAGGCCCCGACAAGCTGGAAGCCGACCGCGATGAGAAAGAGGACGCCCGCGACAGTCGCGGACTCGGCGACCGCCAGCGAGCGAGGGTGTCCCCGGCGTGTCGCCGAAAGATACACCCCAAACAGCAGGTAGCCACAGAGGCCCGCCCCGCCGACCACGGCAACCGCTAGTCCCGCTATCGACTGGGTCTCGACGGGGCCGGAGATAGACGCGACGACACCAACCAGGAGGCCGATGACCAGCACCGCGAACGCGCCGACCCAGACCATTGGCTTGTCGGCGTACGTCTCGAAGCGACTCTCGCGGTCGCTCGCCGGAGACCAACCGTTCGTCGACGCCCTCGGACTGTATTGATACCAGCCACGCACGCGGACCATCCATGCGACCACCGCCACCACTAATGCACCCATTATCCCCATGCTAGCGAGGTACGTGGTTGCCATGTGATATCATTACAATACAATACGTAATAATCGTTTGTGCCCAGCCGGATAGAAATCGGTGTCTTGGGCTATTCACTGTTAACCCAGCGGCGGTGCCTCTCTTCTCACGGAAAGCCTATACTTATGTAAAAACGACTGAGACCTGTGCAATTCGCCCCGTTTGCCGCTGAACAGCCTTTAGCGAGTGCTACTCTAGCGCTTACGGTCGTCATCTACATTGGGAATCTCATCGCACTGGGATACTGGGCCCGTGCAGAGGCTAGAGCACGCAACGGGTCAGTGATCGGTATGTTCCTGCTTCTCTCTACGGGTTTTGGGCTGGTCTACTACGTCTGGCTCCGCTACGTCCGAAACGACTGGGAGCCGCGCACGGAGCCAGCCGACCGGCGTGAGCGGGTTGCCACTGCCTACTCGCTGGCCGTCCTCCTGGCGTTCGTGGCCGGCGCGTTCGTCACACCGCCAGATCCGATGATGCAGGTCCTGGCTCTCCCGCCGCTGTTTGCTGTCTCATTCGTCGTCTCGTATTTGTTTGTCACGCAAGAGGCGGTCGACGGTAGCGGCGGAACTACTGCCTAAGCTGTGAGAGTCTGCTATAGTCCGTGGATGGGACTTAGCTAGCACTACCAGACCAGAGTGACAGGAGAGAACTTGGTTCTGTGAAAGATGCTCCCTTCAGCGACCAGCTGTTTCAATCCGGCTTATTCCGGAGAATTGGCTGTTAGCAAGGCCAGACGGCTCGAACATGGATTCCTCGCCGATTCAATCGTCGGCAACTGCCGACCATTGACAGCTTGGGCATGGAGCCCTCGCCGCTTCAGTCGTCGGCAACTCCTGATAACTGACGGTTCGAACATTGCGTTCTCACCGTTTCAGTCATCAGCATCCGTCCGCGCCCGTCGCTGAATCGCCCGCTCGACGAACTCATCGGGGAGTTCATCGATTTCGCCGGCCTGGACCGCCCAGAGGTTGGCGTAAAGGCCATCGGCGGCGAGCAATTCGTCGTGGCTCCCGCGTTCGACAATACGGCCGTCCTCGACGACGAGAATCGTGTCGGCGTCTTTCACCGTCGAGAGGCGGTGGGCGATGGCGAACGTGGTCCGGTCGGCGGTCAGGTCGTCGAGCGACCGCTGGATGAGCATCTCCGTCTCCGTGTCCACGTCGCTGGTCGCCTCGTCGAGAATGAGGATTTCGGGGTCTTTCAGGATCGCCCGCGCGATGGCGATGCGCTGGCGCTGGCCACCCGAGAGTTTGACGCCGCGCTCGCCGACCATCGTGTCGTAGCCGTCCGGGAGGTTACGGACGAACTGGTCGGCTTCGGCGGCCTCCGCGGCGGCGACGATTTCCTCCTCGGTCGCGTCGAAGGTTCCGTAGGCGATGTTCTCCCGGACGGTGCCGTAGAACAGGAACGTCTCCTGGCTGACGTAGCCGATGGCACGGCGGATGCTCTGTATCTGTACGTCCCGGACGTTCTGGCCGTCGATGCGAACCGCGCCGGAGTCAACGTCGTACATCCGAAGCAGGAGCTTCAGGACGGTCGACTTCCCCGCGCCGGTCGGGCCGACGAGGGCGACCGTCTCGCCGCCGTCGGCCTCGAACGAGATGTCCGAAAGCACCGGCTCGTCATCGCTGTCGTAGCCGAAAGACACGTCGTCGTACTCGACGCGCCCCTCGGTCACATCGAGCGGCGGCGCGTCCTCGGCCTCTTCGAGGCGGCCGGGCGTGTCCATCAACCCGAACACGCGCTCGGCGGAGGCGTAGGCCCGCTGGTACATATTGATTATCTGCCCGAACTGGGCCATCGGCCAGACGAACCGCTGCGTGTAGATGATGAACGCGACGAACTGCCCGCGGGAGAGCGGTGCCGTCAGCGGCCCGGGTGCCTGGCCGGTGACCATCAGTCCGCCGACGATGAACGTGACGACGAAGCCGATGCCCGAGACCAGTCGGAGGCCGGGGAAGAAGGTGATACGCGTCTCGATGGCGTCCCAGTTGGCGTCAAGGTAGTCCTCAGAAGTGTCTTCAACCCGGTCGGCCTCGTAAGGCTCCGTATTGGCGGTCTTGATTATCTGGATGCCGCTGAGGTTGTTTTCCAGTCTGGAGTTGAGCTTGCCGACCGTCGACCGGACCTCGGCGTATTTCGGCTGGATGACGTCGATGAACCGCTTCGTGAACACGGCGATAATCGGGACCGGCAACAGCGCGACCAGCGCCAGCTGCCAGTTCATGTAGAACAGATACGTGGCGATGCCGACGACCATGATTATCATCCGCGAGGCGGAGTTCAGGCCGTCATTGAGGAACTTCTCCAGCCGGTTCACGTCGTTCGACAGCACCGACATCATCTCGCCGGTCTGCTTGTCGGCGAAGAAGTCCATGTTCAGCCGCTGCATCGTTTCGTAGGTGTCCGTGCGGAGGGCATGCTGGACGTGCTGGGCGAACTTGTTCCAGCCCCAGTTCCGACTCCAGTGGAAGATGGCCCCGAGGCCGAACGACGCGGCGATGATGCCAGCAGTAAGCCACAACTGTGGCCCCTGCCCGTCGGGAATCCAGGCGTCGGGAACTAGGAAGAGGCCGTATTCGGCCTCCTGTAGAAAGATAGCGTCAATAGCCAGTGCCAAGAGGATCGGCGGCAGCAGGTCCAACATCCGAGCCACGATAGAACTGAACAGGCCGACGACGAACGCCCCTAACTGGCCCCGGCCGTAGCCGGTGAACAATCGGAGCATCGGTCGGTCGACGCGTTCTCTGGCGTCTTCGAACACGTCATCGTCCGAACCCGCGTCGAAATCCATTGTCGAATTCAGGGGCCGAACCTGCAAAAGGCCGTCGGGCTACGTGGCTTCGGGCGGCAGGTCGACCCGGTCGCCGACCTCGACGCCGGTCCGGTTCGTCCATCCGCGGTTCACTTCGAGGACGTACTTTCCTCGCCCCTCGTAGCCCGTCAGGTCGCTCCCAGTGGTCCCCTCCGGCGGGAGCGGCGCGTGGTGGATGGTTGTGATAGTGCCGTTGGCGTCGATGAAGATGATGTCAAGCGGAAACGACATGTTCCGCATGACGTAGGTGTGCTGGCCCGCCTCGTCGTGGACGAACAGCATGCCCTCGTCGGGACCGAGCGACTCGGTCTCGCTCAGGCCGACATAGCGCTGATTGAATGTCTGTGCGATGCGAACCTCGACCGTGCCCAGCGGTTCCCTAGTCTCTTGTTCACGGGCCGCGATGGTCGTCTCCGGCGTCGAAGTCGCTGTCGAGGGTTGTGTCGCGGTCGGCGTCACTGCCGCCTCCGATCCCTCCCGGACCGTCACTGTGCCTTCCTCGTACTCGTCGGTTCCCAGCACCTCGACCCAGAGGCCGGTCTGGAGGACGACGGCGGCGGCGACGAGAAGGCCCACAAGTCCGAGCACGACTACGGCGGGGCGCTGCATACCCCGTGTGAAGGGCAGGCCGTGGGTAATACTGTCGGTGCCCACTGTCGACCGAGAGAGAAAGCGTTATTCCTGCCGATGGAAAACGGTGGGATACGGGTCCGTGGTCTAGTTGGTTATGACGTGGCCTTTACAAGGCCGAGGCCGGTGGTTCGAATCCGCCCGGACCCACTTCTGACACCGACTGCGACGAGTGCAACGCGGAGCCAGCGGTGTCTGTGTTGGAGATGGTGATTCGAACCCTGGAAGACGAACGCGGTGAGTCTTCCTTCAGTTCGAATCCGCCCGGACCCATCCTGCGACGAACAGACGTGACGGGCGGATGGTCCCTGTGGATTCGATGCCTGCCAGTCGCGCGCACCATCGTAGCCCGGATATCAGGGCGTCTATCTCGATTGATAGTCGCCCGTAATCCATATATCCGGAGTGGTGGTAGTGCGTGGCATGATAGACGGCTCGACGTGTCCGGCCTGTAGCGGGCACGTCTCGACGACCAATGGCACTGAGTACAAATGCGACGACTGTGGCGAGACGTTCGACAGCGCGGACCTGTTTCTCCCGTAATCGGCAGTCAAACCTCCCGACGAATGCGACAAAACCTGCGCCCGCTTTCGAAATGCTTTTTTCTACCCTCGTCATCGATTGGAGTGCGCGCCGCCTTAGCTCAGACTGGGAGAGCACTCGACTGAAGATCGAGCTGTCCCCGGTTCAAATCCGGGAGGCGGCATACCCTTCTCGGTTTAGATGCCCAAAAGACAACCCCCCTTAGCCGGGGGTCTGTCAGGGGGTGGTCGGCGTGACCGATTCGGACTCCGACAGCGAGGGCACTTCTCTCGACGCGAACCCCGGAGGCGAGAGTCTCCAAACCACCGTTCAAGCGCTGGAAGCTCGGCTCGACGCTCTTTCAACGCAAGTCTCGGGTCTCCGTGAGGAACTACACGACGAGCGAGAGCAACGCGCGGAGTTAGAGGACGAGCTGGAAGCGCGCGACGAACGGATCGACGAACTCGAAGCGGAAGTCGCACAACTCGACGCGCGCACCGACATCCTCGAAGTCGTCGAGAACGCCGACAAGATGTCCGGTGAACAGCGCGCGGTCACGCTGGTCCAGCATCTTCACAGAGCGGCAAAAGCGCGTGAGCGGCGAGACGAGCCGCCTGCAGCGACCGTCGACCGGGACGAAGCTGAAGAAGCACTCCACTACCCGAACATCGACCGGACGACGATCTACCGCGACATGGAGCGCGCGGCGCGGCTAATCGATAGTGACGCGCTGCAGTACACGAACGGAGAGCTACGGCTCGATCTCGACGCTGGAAGCGTTCCCCGGAAGTACACGGCTGATCGGGAGGGCGAGAATCTGTGAAGTCCTCACAACAGATGCGATGGGGGAAGCCCCCACCGGATTGGGTCAGTCTGAACGAAACCGTCTGAACCCTTAGAGTTTGCAGGGTAGGACGGTTGTGTAAACAACTGTCGATTAGCTGTTAGTACGCTTGCAAACCGCTCGCACCGCTCGCAGTCAAGACGAATCAACAGCCTCCGCGGCTGTTGTGAAGACTTCACAGAAATCACCGATGCCCGAAAATCACGAACTCACCGAAGAACTGATACAATTCTTCCGGGACTACTACCCGGAAGAGATCGCACAGCTCGCACAACGCTACCCCCGAGAACAGAAGTCACTCCACGTCGACTACGACGACCTGTACCGGTTCGACCCCGATCTCGCCGACGACGTACGGAACCATCCGAAGGAGATGCAGGAACACCTAGAGGAAGCGCTTCGCCTCTACGACTTGCCGGTAGCAGTCGAGCTCAACAACGCCCATGTACGCATCTACAATCTCCCGGAGATGCACGTCTTCGACCCCTCCGGTGTGTCTCGTCACGAGAACATTGGCCAACTGCTCGACATCCGGGGACAGGTCCAGAAGGTGTCCGATGTGAAGCCCCGCCTCACAGAAGCCGTGTGGGAGTGCCAGCGGTGTGGGACCCAGACCGAAATCCCACAGCACGGCGAGAGTCTGCAAGAACCGCACGAGTGCCAAGGGTGCGAACGACAAGGGCCATTCTCGCTCGATGCGAGGGCCAGTAGCTGGATCGACCACCAGTATGCCCGTATCCAGCAACCGCCGGAAAAAACGAACGGCGGAGAAGCGCAAAGCGTCGACGCGCACCTCGAAGAGGATCTGATTGAAGTCTTCGATGCCGGTGACAGGGTGGTTCTGACCGGGATTCTCGACATCGAAGAGCCCGGAGCCGACCAGGGGCTCGACTTCGACACAAACCTCGACGCGCGCTCAGTTGTGAAAGAAGAGAGCGATTACGACGATGTCAACGTCGACGAGTACATAGACGAAATCGAAGCCATCGCCAATGGAGAACACGGTGACCCGTATCAGCTACTCGTCGACTCAATCAACCCAAAGCACCGAGGCGACGAGCATGTCAAGCTGGCCGTCGCGCTGCAGCTCTTCGGCGGCTGGGCCCACGAGTACCCGGACGGAAGCCGTGACCGCGGGGACTGGCATATGCTCCTCCTCGGTGACCCGGGCTGTGGGAAGTCCACGTTCCTCCGTTACGTCGACCAGATAGCCCCGCGGTCGACGTATGCCTCAGGGAAGGGGGCGACCGCGGCAGGAATGACTGCGGCGGCTGTATCGGACGACTTCGGAGATACCGAGTGGGGGCTGGAAGCCGGCGCGCTGGTGCTTGCTGACGGCGGTACCGCCTGTGTCGACGAGATCGACAAGATGCAGTCCGACGCCGTGTCTTCGATGCACGACGCCCTGGAGAGTCAGCAGGTCCACGTCAACAAGGCTGGTATCAACGCCACGCTGAACGCTCGGACTTCCCTGTTGGCGGCAGGGAATCCGAAGGACGGACGCTTCAAGCGCTACCGTCCGAAAGGAGAGCAGATAGATATGGGTCCGACGCTACTCTCTCGGTTCGATCTGATGTTCATGGTATCCGATGAGCCAGATCGAGAGGACGATGCGGATGTCGTTGAACACATGGTCCAGAGCCGGCAGGCTGCGGGCCGCCACACTCGGGGTGAAGAACTGAGTGAAGAGGAGCAGGAACGGGTCGAGCCCGCGATAGACCGGTCAGTGATGCGGGCCTACGTCGCTCACGCCAAGCAGACCTGTCGGCCAATCATTGAGGACAACGAAGTAGCGGAGCGACTGAAGCAGTTCTTCATCGAGTTCCGAGCTGGGACTGGTGAGCAAGACGACGATTCACCTATTCCCGTCACATTCCGAAAGGTCGAAGCGATACAGCGGCTCGCCGAGTCCAGTGCACGGGTTCGTCTGTCGGATACTGTGGAGATTGGAGACGTAGAGCGGGCGATTAAGCTTGTGACGAAGTCGATGAAGCAGGTTGGCTATGATCCCGAGAGCGGCGAGTTTGATGCCGATATCATTGAGACAGGGCAGTCGAAAGATCAACGTGAGCGCCGTGAGACGATTCTTACTTTGGTAGGAGAATTGGATGGTGCAACAGTGGACGATATCGCTGAGAAAGTACAATTCGAGCAAGAGTTACTGAAGCGTGATATTGGAATACTGAAAGAGGCGGGAAGGATATATTCCATGGACGGCGAGATTAGGAAGACATAGCAGTGAGAGTGATCAGAGGAATTAGGGTTCTTTGTTTGGGTCGCACTTAGGGACACATCTAACATAAAATCGAACGACCTTGCCGTGTTTTCAAGTAAGGACAAGTGACTCACAAACCGTTGTTGTACATGATTGGAGGGTAAAGTAAATAAATGAACGCCTCGACAACAGAAGATATCCTTAGGAGCATGTGGGAATATTATGTCTGATATATGTTCATTTGATGTGTCTGCTTCAGAAAATGGATATACTGAGACATATGACTGTCAAAGAGATGCCAAAACCGGGTCTGATTGGTGCATTTGGCATACTCCAAGTGAGAACAAATCTGCCGAAGAAGTTGTTGATTCACTACAGGGACTTGATTCGGGTAGTGACATCAATGGTGCTGAATTTAGGAATCTCGACTTTTCCAAGACCAATTTACCGGAGCAAAGAATTGAACTTGATCGTGTCGGGTTCGTAGATTCGGATTTCCGATTCAGCGTAATCGGTGGTTTGGAATTTATCAAGTGTGACTTGAGAAATACTGACTTCCAAGGTTCTGATTTGTATAATATTGTTTTTAATAGAACTAATCTCTCACATTGTGACTTTAGTGCTGGGACACGTAACATTCGCGAGAGGTCTGAAACTGATAAATCTTCAGTACAGGTTCAGCGGAAAGAGTCAAATCTCAGAGATGTTAAATTTTTACGTGGTATATATAATGAAACTATATTTTCAGATGCGGAACTCAGAGAGTGCGATATTAAAAATATCTCACTTGAAAATCCAGAACTTTCAGGTACGGAGTTTCAGCGAGGCAAGGCAGAAAACCTCAATATAATAGGAGGAACCATTGCAGTAGATTTTAATAATGTTGAAATCATCTCCCCCACCTTTGAAAAGATATCAGACGCAGACATTTCTTTCCAGTATAATTTAATTGAGAGTGGAAATTTCCACTTCGAGCCGCCAGAAAAAGAGGATCAGCGATGTCGTGTGAATTTCAAACAGCTTGATGAAGGGGATATAACTCTATATATCCCCTCACAAAACGTCGAGTTTTCTGCATCATCTTGTGAAAATACAGAATTTGAATTCAAAGGGCGAAGTCCCGAAGCAAAGATTGAATCGCTGACTATACGGCAGGTTCAGGATCAAAGCGGTCTAATTGTAGATGGTCCTGATATCGTATCGGCTGACCTAGAATCGAGCGACTTCTCAACCTTTGAACTTGCTGAATCAAATATTGAGACAATCGAAGCTGAAGCGATCGTGGCTAATCAATCTCCGGAATTGGACAATGTTGAAATAAGTGGTGGTGAAATTACTGAATCAAAGTTGTGCGATGGCACATTCGAGACTGTGCATATTTCACAAGTGAGACTCTCATCTGTAAAAATATCAGATGGAGTGTTTGATGGTGTTTGTTTTATAAATTTGCAAGAATCTAACGATGTGGATTTTTCCAATTCCCTTCTGACTAACTGCACATTTTCTGACTCATGTATCTCTGACGCAGATATGGCCAGTACGACTTTCAAGGACGGCAACACATTTATCGACGTTATTTTAAATGGGGCTGATTTCTCCCACGCTTCATTAGTTGAAGTAAACCTAAATTCAGTCATTCTCAGAGGTTGTCTTTTAGTACAAACTGATCTGCGGGATGCTGACTTAGCAGGGGCTGAGTTACACGATGTGCATACCTCTTCAACTAGAATCAATAGTGAAACCAGCCTCGGATCGTATTCTCCCTACGAATTACGCGCCGATAGAATGGTAGAAATGGATTGTGGCGAGGACAGTTTGGACCATGTTGATTGGAAGCAGAGAGGGAGAGAAATAGAAAATCGGCGGTTCTATCAACGCCTTCGTCCTGGATTCCGCAGACTCAGAAACCGTGGAAGGCTTTCAGAGGAGAGAAATAAAACAGATACTGAGCTCTTGGATAATGCGATTCGGGTTTACAGAATGTATCAGAATTTACTCCGCCAAAATGCTCTGATGCATGATTTCCGAGGGTATCGCATTAGGGAGCGCCATACCCAGCGTAAGAAGGCAAAGGCAAATCAGAACTACTCCCAATGGCTAAAATTGGTTCTTCTACGTATTACTTCTCGATATGGCGAGAGTTATTTCCCAGTGGTGGTAATTTCGGGCGTAGTTATTTTCGTCTGGTCATTAGTGTATTATATTTCGGGTACTGTTCGAGATGTTTCTGGGAGTTCAAATACCACGATAAATTCATTCTCTGAGGCAGTCGCTCTGAGCATAGGTTCTTTCACGTCTACAGGGTCCAGCGGTCTCGAGATCACGACTACTTCAATCCGCTTACTCCAGGGAGCAGAATCAATAATAGGAGCTGTTCTTGTGGCGGTTTTTGTGGCCGTCCTCGTCAGGAGGGCGACGCTGTAACTACGCGGTTATCCGCCAATATGATCATCTGCATTTTCATAGAGGTCATATAGGATAGTAGTCCATTTTCGACGTTCGCGTTCATAGAAGTCTCGTAATTGCTCATTCCCATAGACTGCATCCTCTCGTTTTGCAAGTGTAATCAGAAGGAGGTCAACCAGCAGCTTAATATCGGACCTATCTATCTCTTTCCCAGAATCGGCTGTGAGCGGACGGTACAATTCTTCATAAAATGGATGTTGAGTATTTACTTGAACCTCTATTTCTTTTCCACTCCATTCAACCTCATAGAAATTCCCTGAAGCTGGATTCGCCTCTGTAACTTCGAAATAGTAGTCTTTCTCCAGCATTAGCTCATAGGTTTCCCGGAGACTTTCTTTTTGTTGAGGCGAGAGCTCATCATCTTCCTCTAATCCTTCTAACAAATTCTTAATATCCGTCTCTTGATTCTTTATTTCATTACTGTCTGAATTATAGTCACTCCGAGGAAGAAAATCGACCAATTCGTTCGCTACCCTTTCTGCTCGGCTAAACGACTCTTCGGCAGAAGAAAACTCATTTTTAAGCATCTCGCGCTTCTGCGAAATAGTGTTTCGGAGCGAGGCTGTAGTTTTCCCGACATGGTCTTTTATGTCGTTCCTAAGTTCACTATCCAATGAGAACCGGCTTTTGTTTGTTTGTACGCCGAATAGGTCATCTAATTCTTCTGGGAAATGTATTCTACCCCTGAAATAGTTTAGATTATTATGGCGAGTGAATAAACTTAGTGTTAGGCTTTCACCAATCTCTCGATTTTCGCGTATTATGTAAAACCCTTGATTGCTCTGGTTGATGTTGAATTCATCCTGTGCTTCTCTTCGGATTATCTCCCGCATTGGAAGAAGGAAAATTTCGACCGTTACTTTAGGGACTTCGTCTTCCTCCCCCCAGTCGGGATACTCGATAGTGAACTCTGTTTCTCTCTTTGATTTGTCTAGTTCTTGAACTTCATATGATTCATCGATCCACATGAGGGGGTCATGAATCGGGACCTCTTCACCATTCATGTGGATTTTATGACCCTCCTGGATGACTTCTCGTTGAGTCTGTGACACATTCTCTTTAAGAAAAGAAGACAGTGCGGATGCGGTCTTACGATCCGGGCGCCGAAGATTAGGAATATGAATTATCGTGCCTTGCGTGCTATCTTCATCTAAATTATTAGATACTTCTTCAGGGAGCTCATCTACTGGCTCCGGGGATGGGATGTGAATATCCTCTTCGTCCATTCCAAGTAACTGTTCAACCTTTAATTGAGATTTGTAAAACTGATCTTCTTCAGCAGTAGTAGAGTAAATTTCTGTATGCTCCGCTTGGCAAAATGCCGATGAGGGGAGACCAAAACCAAATTTCCCAGTTGTTCGCCGATCACGGTCAATCTGCCCTCCGAATTTCAGCGCTTCAATAATTTCATTTTCTGGGATACCCTCTCCATCGTCCTCAACAACTAATCTAAGACCTCCTCTATCGTTGTTTTCAACGGTAATCCAGATGTTCGCAGCATTTGCGTCAAAGCTGTTATCTATAAATTCATTGACTGCATCTATGGTATCGAGACCTAGGTCTCGGACACTTTTTATGAATAGCCGGGGAGATATGAGGCTCTGCTGTGTGCTATCTGAATCAGTAGACATTTTCACTCACTGTCTGTCGTGTATGAACTGAACACCATTCATTCAAAAGTCCTTCCCTTACCTGTGGTCCAAAGCCCAAATAGATAAAGATATCACGGATTCTGACTCAAATATTATATTATCATAGCAACTGCGACCCACTGTGCAGTACTACGCATTAATTAGGTAGCGTGAACTCAATTTCGTTATAATACGAAAGACAAACGTCTTGTAGTGCTTTAATCCAGTGGCTATAGGACGAAGCTAGTGGCCGAACCCGCCGTGAGTTACGAGATGAGGTGGATAGATTCCCCGTCGAAATTAAGACATGAGAGTACGCTAAACTGGAAGCGGATCAGCAAGAGGTTCTCCAGAGGATTGCCGAAGCTACAACAGGGTACGTCCAATAGTCGTCAATGTCCGCATTGATGAGTTGCCTGAGAGCTATGAGGTAGAGATAGGGCATTTGAATTTCGTAGTTGACCAAGAACTACGACACAAAACCCAACATATCGGGCTATAGCTGACTGCTTCGGGCCAAACGGTGGTTTATGATGTCGGACTTATCATTGAGAACTATCCATGCGAATCAAGCGTAACGAGAATCATCACTCGTATCGCTGCTGGCTTACCCCGGATGAGTACAAGCAACTCAAACAAACAGCTGGGAGCTATCGAGATTCGCTCATCGTTCAGCTCGGCGGTGAAGTCGGGCTCCGCTCCTTTGAGATCCCTCAGGTCTGTCCAAAGCATATTACACAAGTTGATGGGCATGCTCGGCTCCGTGTTCCCGAGGGAAAGGACACCGAAGGTAGTGGCGGGAAGCCCAGAGATGCATATCTCCCGGAGCAGGTTGAAAGCGAAGTCCTTCGCTATGCTAACGTCGAAGAGATTGACCGCGACGAGCCGATCATCGATCTGACCGAGCGATCTGTCCAGCGACGTGTGAAGGAAACAGCGGAGCGCGTGGGGGAGGAGACGGGAAATGCCGACTGGGAAAAAGTATCGAGTCATGATCTCCGGCGCTACTATGCTCAGACACTACTCGTCAGAGAGCGGATGAATCCCCGTGTAGTGATGGAAGTCGGTGGCTGGTCGTCGTTCTCTGCCATCGAACCGTATCTGAATGCGCCGACCGCTGGCGTAGTCAACGAGGAGTTCGAGGGAACAACCCTCTCATGAGCTAAGATCAGGCCCGAGAGTCTCGCCATTTCTCCTTCGCACTGTGGGCTCCACCTTTGCTGGAATAGCCTGCTCGTTCAGCTAACTCACTGATCGAGATCTCGCCATTTGTCTGCTCCAAGAGCAGGAACGCTTTGGCCTGCTTCTCTGTGAGGTTTTGAACGTTCGAAAGGTCGTTCGATTCGTGACCTGCTATCGCGCTATCCGCCGATAGAGAACTCTCTCTATCGCCAGCCCGTGAGTCTGCTAGATGCGAGGACGCTATCTCTAGATTTTCTGCTTTTCTCTCTGTCTCCCTATCGCTGGAAGGAGAGGACTCTGTGACTGGGTTCGCCCGTTCACTTGACTGGCCAGATTCTGCCACCTGAATCATCCCATCGGCGTACCAGACGCGAACCGATTGCGCCCCACTGAGATGGGTCACAACTACCTCTCCGATCTGCCGCTTGAACGCATCAGATTCGTTCTCGTGTGGAGTCTGCTGAGTGTTGGAATCCTTCGTCGAGGGGGATGTGTGGAACTGAACCATGTGTGTCCGTGATATGTGCCGGTTCGGTTGTAATCCACATGTTAGGAGGAGCGACCAATCATCAAGAGCGGCAGTGTTCATCGCTTTCCGGTGGGTTATGGCGGAATACATCGACAGGATGACTCGATAACGGAGATTACAAACCGCAAGGGCCAGCGAATCACGTAGCTCAGAGCATTTAGTCATCCAAGAGCAGCCAAGTGATGACTGCGCCGTGCTGGTGGTGCGGGTGCTGGAGCCCATCGAAAGGCTCGATGGCCGTGGTCTCGACGTTGATGTCGTACCAGTACGAAACGTCACGCTGGAACTTCTCGGCTATCGCCTCCGCCCGTAGTTGGTCGTACTCCTCGCCGTCCTTCTCGTAGTAGAGCCCGAGTAGCCCGGTCGGCTGGTCGAAACCTGACTCGACAAGCTTCGGAGCGTCGGTGAGCATCGACGACGAGCCCTGCTCGGGGAACGGGCTGAAGACGCTCTTGTACATATTCGGATCGATGTTCCCGTTATCCAGCCGGAACCGGAGCAGCTTGGCCTCAATCGGGAAGCGGATACCGTCGGTGTCGACCACCAAGTCACACCGTTGTTGGTTGCCCGGATACGGAACTTCGGTCTTGATTTCACCAGCGCGTTCCGCTGGCAGTTCGTCCAAGATCATCTCAATCTGATTCTCCTCCTCAAAGGGACCGATGCCAGCCTTCCACCGGCTGTGCTGTGCGTCGGCATCGGCCTGTGGGATCGCGTCGGCAAAATCACGAGCGACACGCTGGAGGACCACTGAGGGATTCGACATGAACTTCGATGGCTTCGGATAGTAAATAGCACTTTCCACATTCCCTCGAAGCAGGGGGTAGACCGGTGCTCAAGGGGGCAATTCAACCATGTCGAGCAAAAACGAGTAGTAGAGCAGTATCAAGCAGCTCTTAACAGGCGTATTGGGGGTGAAATCATTCTTGCAAATTGGCTGCTCTTTCGTCTCGTCTTTGCAACGAGCAAAAACAGGAGAAAGAGGGGTCTCAAGTAGCCCTCAAGCGGCAGAACGACCAGCAGCGGAGGACCTCTTGACCGGTGGTCGTTCCCGTTCAATACGAAACGGAGTGGTAAGAGCAACCAGTAAGGGGGTGCTCAAGCAGTGGTTTGCCCCCACTGAAGGAGTGGTCTTGTGGTCAGCATTGAAGAGCAGCAAGAGCAGGGAATAGAGCGCCCTCAAGCAACGCAAATCTTCGCTTGAGTGGGTGTAGAAAAGTGGGTGGTAGTAGCAATATTCTCTCCCTCCCGGTGGCGACGGGATCGAAGAGCAGCAAGATCAGGGGAACAAGCGCCCTCAAGCAGCGCTTAAGCGGTAGAACTACCAGCGGCGAAAGCACACTGTGAGCGGTGGTCGTTCACTCTCGATATAGAACAAAGGGGCGAGAGCAACCAGAGAAGGGTGGTTTACCCCCGCTGAAGGTGTGGTCTCGGTGGCCGGGCTCGGAGAGCAGCAAAACAGGGGAACAAGCGCCCTCAAGCAGCGCTCAAACAGCAAGATGACCAGTGGCTAAAATCCGCCTGAACGGTGGTATTTTCGGCTCGATCTCAGGCGAAGGGGCAAGAGCAGCCAGAAAGGATAAGCAGATCCACACCGGCTCCTGTGTCCGTTCGGGTGAGCGCAACGGGGAAAGCAAAATCAAACCAATAGCAAGCGTCCACCCATCACTGGATTTGTACTCTCTATACGGAGAGCATCCCTCAGAAGACTAGCTTTCCATTGTTACAATCAAGTACGCTACACTGTAATTAGTCGATGTCCCCAGTATAGTTCGCTCACAGCATTGCAGTTATGTATTTTATACGCCCAGTCAGAGATATGCAGTTCGACGACCTAAACAAAGAAATCCGAGAGTTCTGCGAGACGCGTGACTGGAGTCAGTACCACAGTCCGAAAGACCTAGCTATTGGACTATCCACTGAATCCAACGAACTGCTCGACATCTTTCGATTCAAGAGCCAAAGAGAGCAATTAGAAATAATATCCAACCCAGACAGGCAGTCCGAGGTTGAAGACGAGCTCGCCGATGTATTGTTCTTCCTCCTGCGATTTGCAGATTTACATGACATTGATCTTGAGGACGCGCTAGAGACGAAGATCGAAAAAAACCGAGAGCGGTACCCGAAAGAAGAATACGAGTCTAGCAACAGAAAATATAACGAGTAGACTAAATGCTGATTTACGAGAGCACCAAATCGGGACTCCTGGACGATATTCTGTCGGATAACCTTGTTTCACGAATAGAAGCCGAGTACGCAGCGAAGGGGCTCGGTGGGGTGAGTCCCAATGAGAAGCGGGCTTGGCGGAACTCGTTCCAGTATATCCATAAGGTCCTCGCTGGAAGTGAAATTCCAGACGACGCTGGCGTTGCCATTGAGTTCAAAATTCCACTAACATCGCGGCGTGTCGACCTCATGATCTCTGGGAGAGACAAAGACGGTAACGCGAATGTCGTCGTGGTGGAGCTGAAACAGTGGGAAGGCGAAGACACCGAGCGAGTCGATGGGAAAGACGGCATCGTAGAGACGTACGTCGGTGGTGGTATTCGGGAGACAACGCATCCGAGCTACCAAGCGTGGGCCTACGCGAATTTCCTTCGAGACTTCAATATCCAAATTCAGGAGACACCAATCAACCTCCATCCGGTCGCATACCTCCACAACTACGAACCTGAGTATCGCTCGGCTATCGATAACGAAATCTACGCACCGTATACAGAGGAAGCACCGTTGTACCTCAAGGGCGATGCCGTTGAGTTCCGGGATTATCTGGAGGAGCGAATTCAAGTCGGTGATGGAGGTGAGCTGCTCCACGAGATTGCGGACAGCGGTCTCAGGCCCAGTAAATCGCTGCAGGATTCGGTTCGGGAGATGCTCAACGGCAATCATGAATTCACCCTACTAGATTCCCAGAAGGTCGTCTTCGAAAGGGCAATCGAGCTGGCGAAGCAGTGCCAAGAAGACGGACAGAAACGTGTTCTTCTCGTTGAGGGAGAACCAGGGACGGGCAAGACCGTTGTGGCGATTAACATCCTAGCAGAGCTGCTGCAAAACGATCTGACCGCACAGTACGTCTCGAAGAACGCTGCACCCCGAGATGTGTACGAACAGAAGCTCAGAGGCGATATGATGGTCAAGACGATCAATCATCTATTCAAGGGTGCTGGAAGCTATGTTGACGAAGAGGCGAACGCTGTCCCAGCGCTCATCGCCGATGAAGCACATCGTCTCAACGAGGAGTCGAACTTCTTTGGTCGTGGCGAGAACCAGATTATGGAAATCATCAACGCCGCGCAGTTCAGCGTATTCTTTATTGACGAGAGTCAGCGCGTGCATATCGACGATATCGGATCCAAGGACGAAATCAGAAAGTTTGCAGATGAGTTGGGCGCAGAAATAGAGGAGACTGCGCTAGAGTCTCAGTTACGATGTGGCGGGTCCGGAGACTATATTGAGTGGGTTGACGGTGTGCTGCAGATAGGCGATACAGAAACACCCGAAGACATTGATCTTGATTTTGATGTTCGGTTATTCGATTCACCAGAAGCACTCCACGAGGCCATTGAACGAAAGAACGAAAAAACCGATTTATCTCGAGTCGTGGCCGGCTATTGCTGGGAGTGGGATACAGATGGCCAGAGTGACCCAGACTACGTCGATATCGAGATAGGTGACTACAGACGTAGCTGGAATCTCAAAAGTAGCGACCCTTGGGCTATCGCCGAAGGGTCAATCGACGAGGTAGGCTGCATCCATACGTGCCAGGGGCTCGAGTTCGACTATGCGGGAGTGATCATTGGTCCTGATCTCCGGTATCAGGACGGCGAAATAGTTACTGACCACGAGGAACGCGCCAGCAGTGATCGCTCTGTCTTTGGTATGAAGAAGATGTTTGACGAAGAGCCTGAGAAAGCACAGGAGTTGGCTGATGAACTAATCAAGAATACCTACCGGACACTCATGACACGAGGGATGAAAGGGTGCTATATCTACTGTTGCGATGATGAGTTGCAGGCTTATTTGCAAGAGCGACTTGATGCGGTTGCTGAATAAATCGTCAATAAATCCTATTTTCAGCGTGTGTATAATACCTGAGAGGGCTCTATCGGGATTCTAGGAGTTCTAACCTTGCTCCTCAACAGCGTCACGGAGTTCTTCGAATAACTCTGGATGATGCTTTTCTAGAATATCAAGATCTTGAGACAGTTCTTCATCGATCTTCCGGCGGATTCGAGAAACAGCTTGGTAGTACCGGTCGGACTTCTCCTCGGCTTCGAGGAGTTCCCGCTCGGTATCTGTGAGTAGTGCGCGGCGGCGTCCCATTTGCGAAGCCTGTTTGGGGGGCATCTCATTATACTGTGCCCTTCGTAGGCCTGTAAGGTTCCCATTTGCGGCAACTTCCCATATATGGCAAAAGACTAAGTCCCATGTTGCCACAAGTGGGAATAAGAACACCGCGGCTACGCCATTTGGAAATGGCCGGTGCAAGGACACCGACCGCGGGTTCTCAACACAAGCCAAGAACCCATGTCAACCGATGATACACGCGGAAATGAAAGCATCGCCTCGACGAACGACCCAAGCCGACGGCAGTTCCTCGGTGCTGCGGCCGCGGTCGCTGCGCTCTCGGTCGACCCACCAGCGGAGCCACAGCCCGCTATCTCGGATGATTTCGCCGCACACGTCGCCACCGAACACGTTGAACCGGCCCTTCGGACTCTGACACGGCCGGACTACGACCGCACAGAAGCTATCCCAAAGCTCGAAGACGCCCTTTCTCAACTCCGAGAGGAGACTGAGACACACCCCGATAGGAGGCGTAACTAACCCATTCACTCATTCATTCAATCAATTATTCATTCATTGACATATACTAAGTAGAGCCAGTCACTATGGGATACACATGCAGCACAATACCAATCCGAGAACGGAGATGAATTGCTTAGTAATTAACTAACTAATTAACTTATTAACTAATCAACAGAAACTAAGTGAAATCACCGAATAAGGACTCAATACACAGAATACAACCAACAAACAACTTACAGGATTCAGACAGATGACTCTCAAACGTGGTAAAGTGCAAACGTATGGCCCTGACAAGCTCACCAGGCTTGGGCCATACGTTTTGAATCGATTGGACCGGGAAGATGTCTTCCCAATCTTAGTTACTAGAGCTAGATACTTAGCACTTGGGGACGACTCACTCCCGGTCCGGTGTCGCCGGCCTAACCGGCCTTCATCGGACGATGGAATTCAGACACGATGAGCTAACGTCGACCCAGCGAAGTATCGCACACCACCTGAACAGTCGCCAGTCTGGGAGTGAGCGGGATGATTGAGCGGTTCGGCCACGACAAGATTCGACTCGTCGAGTGTCCGGTCTGTGGCATCGACCTTCGGAACAAGCGAGTCTCCCACCACGTCGCATCGCATCGACCGAGTGAGTTCGGACTGTCGCCGCAGGGGGTGATTCAATGACGGCGAAGAGCGCAGACGGGGACCAGTTCGTCCAGGAGAACAAGGACACGCTCGTCCGCATCATCAAGCACGGTGACGACGAGTTCGTCCGAGCACTTGCACTGCGGGCACTCATTCGGTACGGGGATGAACCGGCTCTACACGACGTACAGAACGAGATCGAGCGCGCTAAGGAGGAGGTGTAGTCGGTGTCCGCTTCAGCTCTGTCCGGTAGTGGCGAACTCCCGCGCTTCTCTGAGGATTTCGGGGTTCTCGTCTCCAAGTTCGATGAACTGCTCGACGCGGTCGAGATCGTCGAGCAGCTCGGGGTCGTCCCGAGCGATACGGAGCAGTTCCGCCCGAGTTTCCCGCTGCTCCGCTTCCAGTTCCTCGACCGCAGCCGCGTCCATCGCTTGACTACACCAGACACAGGTGGGTTCGTCTCGGGGCGTTTCGTTTCGGCACCGCGGACACGTAACCGGCGCAATCGGGTCAGACTCGTCTTCCTCAACGTCGACGCCGTGTGCCTGTGCGATAGCGCGGTCGTTGGCGTCGCCGAAGACAGCGACGTAGCGAGAGGCAACGTCCGATCCTCTGTCCCAGCCGTGGTGGTCCTCGATGTGGGCCTGATTCACGCCGTCCGAAGCGAGATAGGAAGCGGAGGACTTCCGCATACGGGTGAAAGTCACGTCGCAGTGGTTCACACCCGCCTTCCGTGCGTGCTTCTTGAGGATTTTGAGCTTCATCTGGTAGCTGATGTCCTCCGGTTTGTTGAGTTTCGACCAGAGCGGGGCATCGGGCTGTTCCGGGGCTGGATGCACGTTCAGCCACTGTTGGAGTTGGGGAACGGCGGTCGTCAGGATGACCGACCGCTCACCTTTCTTCCCGTCGACGGAGATACGCAGACCGTATTTGTGGTCAGAAACGTCTCCGACGGTGAGGTTTCGGATTTCACCACTCCGGGCCCCGGAGTCCCACGAGACAGCGATGAGCGCCTTATCGCGGGCGTGACGGCACTCATCGAGCATGGGCTTGATGTGCTCGTCCCACCAGAGCATTTTGGCCGGGTTCGGCATCGGATTGTAGTCCTTCGACGTGGTTGCGGACACCCACGAGATGCTATCGGGAATCTCGTCGCCGTCGGTGACATGCTTCCCGAACATCCTGTAGGCAACCCGGTAGTCCCGGTTGGATTCCTCGTTGTCGTAGGTGTCGTGAATCCAGCGGACAATGTCCTCGGCAGCTCGCTTGTCGTCAAGAGAGTCGGCCAGTCCGCCGACTTCCTCGGCGATACGCACACAGTGCCTGAGGAGCTTTTCACGGCGTTCCTTCCCGTACTGACTCCCGAGCAGGGCGAGTCTGTTGTCGAAGGCCTGCAGCACGTTCTGGTCGTCTCCACTCATCTCTTCGGCGTGCTCAATACGTTCCTGCAGATTCTCGATTCGACGATCTGCGTTTCTCGTCATCTACATGGGGAAATGTCATATGGGCATGTAAACCACCAGTTGAGGTCCGGGAGGCGGCATCCCGATTTTGTATCTCCAGTTACTGTGACCATGAACGACTAACTGTTGCGTCGGTCCGTCCTAGTCACCGGAACAGGTACTTCGGTGGCGACGAGTAGCATGGGTATGACAGAGGAGCCAGCACACGAGCAGATGGAGCGCCACGCGACCCTGACCGACGAACTCACAGACCTCGATGCGGAGCGGGATGCCGTCGCGGCGTCAGTACAGGACCGGCTTGCCGACGCGGTTTCGGAGGCGATAGCAGAAGCGGGTACGAATGTCGGGAGTCTCGGCCAGTCCAAAGACGGCAAACGGTTCCGGTTCGAGGCGCGGCTCGACCGGGCAGCGCTGGTAGCGGCGGTGACGGAAGCGCTGCCGGACGGATTCGTCGTCTCCCACGTCAACGAAGACGGGACCCTAAGCGTGGACTGGACCGGCGACAGCACGACGCCGTCGAAGCGGGAACACGGGGCCATCCTGAAAGCGATCATCGCGGAGGAAACGGAGACGGACAGCGACGGGTTCATCGAGTCCGTACCCAGCCATGACCGCGTGCTGGCACGGGCGGTAGAACTGGGGATCGACGAGGGTGACGCGGCGGACCGTCTCAGTCGCCTGGCGACGCTGGACGTGGTAGATATCACTGACGAGGGGATCTATCCCGACGAGAACTTCTCGCGGTACTAGCGAGCAAGAGCGTATGTGACTAGCAGGGGCAAAGGGCAAGCTGGCGGAGTGGCGTGACCGACGTTTATTACTGGGTCCGGCCTGTGGTGTCAGACGAAATGGCAGTATTATCGACAGAAGACGAGGGAAAGTTTCTCATGGACGCACAGGGAGAACAGATCGGTATCGTGACCGAGGTCGACCCGGAAAGGCAGGTCGCGTACGTCGAGCCGGAGCCGGACCTCACCGAAGCCTGGGTCCAGGGGCTCGGGCTCGGTGACGCCGACGAAGACGACATTGAGGTCGCCGCCGATGCCATCGGGACGATAACCGACAGCGAACTGCGTGTGACTGTCGACCTGTAGTCACGCGACAGACTCGGGACGCTCGCCCACCACGAGCGTCCACCACTTGACGAACTGCGTCCGTTCGTAGAGGTCGAGAAGCCGTGCCGATGCGTCCGACTCGGAGATGCTCGCGAGCATCAGCGGTGATCCATCGTCGGACAACAGCCGAAAAACGGGTCTACTCGATATCGATTCGGTTCGAATCGTCGGCGTCGTCGGCACGGGGCAGCGTTATTTCGAGGACCCCGTTGTGGTATGTGGCAGTGATGTCGTCGTCCACGACCGGTTGGGGAACGGCGACTCGCTCGGCGACCCGTCGGCTGTGTCGGCGAGCGCCGTCGCTGGTCTCCGTAGCGACCGTGGTCTCGCCCTGGATGCTGAGGACGCTGTCCTCGAAGCGAACGGCGAGGTCGTCGCGCTCGAAGCCCGGGAGGTCGACCATCACGGCGTATCCGTCGTCGGTCTCGTCGACGTGGAGGTTCGTGTCGATGCCGTATCGGCGGTGGTCGTCCGAGCGCATGTTAGCGGCTGGTCGGTCGGCGCGGTTTTCGGGAGCGTCGAACATTCGGCGTCCCGAATCGGTCCCTGTCCATTGGCCCATACTGTCGTCCATCATTTCCTGTTGCGTCTGTGCGAAGAACCGGAGCATCGTCTCGAAGGGGTCGTTGCGGTGTGTCATAATCACCTTATATAAGCTCGTGTTGATATTAACAGTTGCGTAACACGTGCTATCACGGGAAATCCGAAATACCGTGCCAGCCTGTGTTCGGCCGACTCGAAAGCGCGTGATGGGATACCGTAGCGGAACTGTTTTGTCAGGCGTACAGCTAGAACAGCCAGAGCAAACCGCCGAGTGCCCGGTCCGTCGGTGGCTGGGCAACTGTACACGAACTAAACTATGGCAACCGATTCCGGCATCCGGATGGACCCCTCGGCCGACGAGGTATCGAACTACGACTATCAGAACGACACTGTCGCTCGGTCTGGCCTCGTCGATGACCTACAGGCGCGCGTCGACGGCGAGGTACGATTCGACGAGTACTCGCGACAGTTGTACGCAACAGACGCCAGCCTCTACGAGGTGCTGCCCATCGGCGTCGTCTATCCGCGGTCGACCGATGACGTGGCTGCAGTCATGTCCTACTGCGCCCAGCGGGAGATTCCGGTTCTGCCACGGGGCGGCGGGACGAGCCTCGCCGGCCAGACTGTCAACGAGGCCGTCGTGCTGGATTTCTCGCGGTACATGAACGACCTCCTCGAAGCCCGGCCCGACGACCGACGAGCGCGGGCCCAGCCGGGGATCAAGCTCGGCGATCTGAACGGGGAGCTGGCCGACCACGGACTGAAATTCGCACCAGACCCAGCGTGGGGCGACAAGAGCGTCCTCGGCGGCGCTATCGGCAACAACTCCACCGGAGCCCACTCCCTGCAGTACGGCAAGACCGACGCCTACATCGAGGAGTGCGAGGTCGTCCTCGCGGACGGCACCGTCACCACCTTTAGCGAGGTCACCCGCGAGGAACTGCGCGACCGAGCAGACTCCGACGGCGATCTCGAAGCCCAGATTTACGCCGAAATCGAGCGGATACTCACCGAGGAGGGCGAGGCAATCGAGAGCCACTACCCGGACCTGAAGCGCAACGTCTCGGGGTACAACCTCGACTGGGTGCTCGAAGACGCACAGGACGGGACCGTCAATGTCGCCTCGCTGCTGGCCGGCAGCGAAGGGACCCTTGCCATCGTCACCGAGGCCAAGGTGTCGCTGGAGCCGATTCCAGAGACCAAGTCGATGGCGCTGCTCGCCTACGAGGGGCTCATCGAGGCCATGGAGGACGTTGCGGACATCCTCGAACACGACCCCGCGGCCGTCGAAGTGCTCGACGACGTGCTCATCGACCTAGCCTGCGACACCGCCGAGTTCGAAGACGTGGTTGGGATGTTGCCCAAGGGGACCCGCACGGTGCTCATCGTGGAGTTCTACGCCGACGACGCGGAGACCGGCCGGCGGAAGGTCGCCGACCTGCTGGCGGACCGAACAAACGGCGTCAACCCTGCCGCCGACCCGACTGCGGATCGGACGGTCGTCGACGCACCGATACGTGCGTTCGACGCCATGGAGGCCCACGACGAGGCAAAGCGCGAGAAGTTCTGGAAGATGCGAAAGTCCGGCCTCCCGATACTGCTCTCGCGGACGACCGACGAGAAACACGGCTCGTTCATCGAGGATACCGCCATCCCGCCGGAAAACCTCCCGGAGTACGTCGCCGAATTCCAGGAAATACTGGAGGAACACGACACCTTCGCCTCCTTCTACGCCCACGCTGGCCCCGGCGTGCTCCATATCCGCCCACTCATCAACACAAAGTCGGTCGAGGGCGTCGAGACGATGGAGTCTATCGCCGACGCGGTGACCGATCTCGTCGTGAAATACGGCGGGAGCGTCTCCGGCGAGCACGGCGACGGCCGCGCCCGAACGCAGTGGAATGAGAAGCTCTACGGCGCGGACCTCTGGGAGACGTTCCAAGAGCTCAAATCGGCGTTCGACCCCGACTGGCTGCTCAACCCCGGGCAGGTCGTCGGCGTTGACGCAGGCGAGGTCGAGTCCGGCGCGATGCCCAAGCGGGCACGCACGGTCGACATGACCGAGAACCTCCGATTCGACCCGGAGTACGAGTTCGACGCCGGCTTCGACCCCGCCCTAGAGTGGGACAACGACAACGGAATGCAGGGAATGGTCGAACTCTGTCACGGCTGTGGCGGCTGTCGCGGCCCGCAGGAGACGACCGGTGGCGTGATGTGTCCGACCTATCGCGCGTCCGAGGAGGAGATGACGACGACGCGGGGGCGGGCGAATATGCTCCGGCAGGCGATGAGCGGCGACCTGCCGGACGACCCCACCGACGAGGAGTTCATGCACGAGGTGCTGGACCTCTGTATCGGCTGCAAGGGGTGTGCGAAGGACTGCCCGAGCGAGGTCGACATGGCGAAGCTCAAAGCCGAGGTGACCCACGCCTACCATCAGGAACACGGCTCCAGTTTCCGGGACAAACTGTTCGCGAACGTCGACGCGCTTGCCGGACTCGGAAGCGCGTTCGCGCCGCTGTCGAACCTCGCGACGAAGGTTCCGGGTGCTCGCACCGTCCTCGAAAAGGTGATCGGTATCGCCCCGGACCGCACGCTGCCGAGCTTCCAGCGGACGACGCTGCAAGACTGGTTCGACGAGCGCGGTCCGCAGGTCCCGGCCGACGAGGCTGAGCGACGGGCGCTACTGTTCCCCGATACATACACGAACTACAGCCATCCAGAAGTCGGGAAAGCCGCCGTCCGCGTGCTCGAAGCCGCGGGCGTCCACGTCCAGTTGGCTGACCGAACCGACAGCGGGCGGCCCGCTCATTCCAAGGGCTTTCTCGACCAGTCCCGAGCGACCGCGCGGGACAACGTGGACGCGCTCGCCCCCGCAGTCGAGGAGGGCTGGGACGTGGTGCTGGTCGAGCCGTCCGACGCCGTGATGTTCCAGTCGGATTACCTGGACCTGCTATCGGGCGAGGACGTGGAGACGCTGGCGGTCAACGCCTACGGTGTCTGTGAGTACCTCGACACCTTCCGGCTGGACGAGGCGGCCGACTGGGACGTGGCGGGCGAGACGCTGACCTACCACGGCCACTGTCACCAGAAGGCGACGAAGAAGGACCACCACGCCGTTGGCGTCCTCCGTCGGGCCGGTTACGATGTGGACCCGCTCGATTCGGGCTGTTGTGGCATGGCTGGCTCCTTCGGCTACGAGGCCGAGCACTTCTCGATGAGCAAGGCCATCGGCTCGATCCTGTTCGACCAGATCGGCGAGAGCCGCGGCGACACGGTGGTCGCGCCCGGCGCGTCCTGTCGCACGCAACTGGACGACTGGGACGAAAGCGACGGCGAGCCACCGCATCCGGTGGAGAAACTCGACGCTGCCTTAGCCTGAGCCGGTCTCGCCCGGTTGGCGGACCGCCTGGACGATGCCGACCGTCTGGCCAACCAGCGCAAGTCCGATGCCGGCGAGCAACGCGGTTTCCGCTGACGGGAACAGTGCACCGGCGTAGACCGTCCCACCGAGAACGCTCAGCGCTGCGCCGGCCGTGTACATCCGCTGACCTGCTGGGACGCGCGCCCCGGTGTAGTAGAGGCCGACACCCGGAACGACCATCCACCCCAGTATCGTCGTCGTCAAGAACGGGACCCGAAGCGGAGAGTAGAGCAAGCCGACAATACCACCAACAGTGAGCACGAGCCCGACGAGCAGGATGTCGCGCCAGATCCGGAGGACGCCCGTCTCCATCTCGTCCCACGAAAGGACGGCGAACGCAGCGATGAGGACGGCGGCGACGACGTGGAAGATCAGCACTGTCCGGTCAGAGACCACATCGAGATGGGCCAGTCCCACGAGCAGCCACGCGAGCGGAATAAGTACAGTCGGGCCCTGTGCGCGCAGGCGAGGGAACATACCCCCCACTGTGCCCCCCACAATCAAGAAACGTCGGTCGTGCCGTACCGTGTCACGCTCGCGGGAGTTCGACGACGAAGTGCGCACCGTCAAGATCGGGATTAGTCAATCCAAGGTCAGTTTTCCCAGCGGTGTCGGCAAGGTAGATATCACCGCCGAAGCTCGTAACGAGTGTTTCGACGAGATGGAGGCCGCCACCATGCGTGTCGCCCGCCCGTGGGTCGAAAATCCTGTCGCGCTGGCCCTCGGGAATCCCCGGGCCGCCGTCGACCACGTGAATCTCGACGATGTCGTCGGTCTCGCGGATCGCGACAAATACTGACGGGTGATCGTGGCCGTCTCCCGTCGACTGGGCCGTCTCCGCTCGCTGTGCCTCGTCCTGCAGCACTGCCCCGTCCGTCGCGGTCCCCTCGGCCGAGAGTTCGGCCGCCGGCGTCCCGTGCTCGATAGCGTTCTCTATGAGGTTCCGGAGAACCGGGCGAGCGGCCTCGTTGGTGTATGCCATCGCGCTGTCCGGGGCTCGAAGCTCGATAGCGATGGGATGTGTTTGCTCGATCCGCCGTATCACCGCCTTAGTAATCCCAACGATGTCGGTCGGTTCGAAGGACGGGTCAGAACCGAGGGTTTCGACGACAGACCCGGCGTTGTCGACCAGACTGTCGAGTTCGGTTACCTGCTCATGGATCGCGTCCGCCGCCGTTTGAACCGTCTCCGAGTCGGCGTTACGCCGGATGATCGTCGCCCGGCCGTCGATGACGACAAGCCCGTTCGCGATGTCGTGCCGAAACAGGTCGTTGACGAACGACAGCGTGCTCGCGGTTCGGGTCGCACGGCTGGCATCCTGACGGGCCCGGACCGCGAGCGTGCCCGCGATGAGTCCCGTAACAGCGCCCGTCTCCATCGCCAACAGGGTGACGAACACCGGTTCGGCGATTACTCGGCCCTCCATCATACGGATGAGGACGCTCAGACCGATGACAGTCCCGACTGCGAGGCTGCCAACGACGCTCCAGACGAAAACGGTCCAGATCTGCTCACCCGGTATCGACGACGAAACGAGGCGATAGCTGCCATACGCCAGCACCAGCGGTAGTAGCCCGTCGAGGGCCAACGCGAGCGCGGGGCCGCCGATCTGACCGATACGCTGTGTCTCGATACCGAGGTGCCAGACGATGGCTGCACCTGTGAGAGCGAGGCCGAAGCCAGCGAGCAGCCACGGCGCAAGGCGGGCCCGGACACCGCGGTACATGGTTACTACTTGTGCTCGAATGGCTAATTCCATTTGGTTAGCAAGCCGGTAAGACCGAGCGCGGGACCGGAGCGCCTACAGCCAGCCGGGAGAGCTGGCTGCGTGTGCGCCATGACAGTATTACCCATCCCCTAATCGCCAGACGACGGTCGGTTTTCTCTGTTTCCTACCAGAGCATCGTACCGACACTGTTATCCGTGGTGCTGGCATCTCTTTGGTTGCAATGGCGAAAGGAACGGTTGATTTCTTCAACGACACTGGCGGTTACGGTTTCATCGACACTGAGGACGCGGACGAGGACGTCTTCTTCCACATGGAAGATATCGGCGGCCCGGACCTCGAGGAAGGACAGGAGCTCGAATTTGACATCGAGCAGGCGGACAAGGGTCCGCGCGCCAACAACGTCACGAGGCTCTAACAATGGCGGAAGGCACTGTCGACTTCTTCAACGACACTGGTGGCTACGGCTTCATCGAAACCGACGATGCGGACGAAGACGTCTTCTTCCACATGGAAGACGTCGGCGGCCCTGACCTCGAAGAGGGACAGGAAGTCGAGTTCGACATCGAGCAGGCGGACAAGGGTCCGCGTGCGACCAACCTCACGCGACTGTAAGACGGCTTCTGTCTACAGTCTAGCACTATAATCACTTGTCAGCGGTCGCGGTGTACCATAGCGTACACGACGGTGGCGCTGGCACGTACATAACTCACGACGAGCAACAGCGCTCGTCGAGACACGTCACTACGTGAGCGGTCGCGACATCGCTCGATAGGCAATTCTACGTGAGGAGTGGCGACGCCGCCCGATAGACGATCTCCATCGGGAGGCCCACCGCGTCCCGCGGCGGCTCAGGCGGGAGCGTGTACAGCTCCCCGTCACCCGGGGCAGCCGTGTACGCGAGCACAACGGCGTCCAGTACGTCGTCGACGGCCACCGCTGCACCACCGGTCGCTTCGGCGGCTTTCTGGACTGTCGGGGCGGCGTCGCGGTCGTGCTGTGCAAGAATCCGCATCCGCTCGGCGTATCCCCCAGCAGTGCGCTTCGAGTAGCTAAGCGGCTCACCGGCGAGGGCCCGGAAGCAGACCTCCGGGTGGGATTCTCGGATAGCGGCGGCGGCCTCGGGCAGTTCCTGCAAGAGCTCGTCGACCCGGGCGAGGCTGTCGCTGCGCGCGAACGCCCGTTCGGAGAGGTCGTGGTCGGTCTTGCGCCTGTGGACGCGATTGGCCGTCGAGTAGCGCTGTTTTCGGGTCGCTTCTCGTACCGGCGGCGTGTGGATCGTCGTGCTGCGCGCTCCGAGGACTGACCGGGCGAGTTCGTCGCACCGGCGGTCCGGTTCGCCGGATTCCACGAGTCCGATCGGCACCCCGACCAGAATCCGGCGGGCGCGCTCCTCGTAGGCTGACCAGCACTCACCGATACTGTCGAACACCGACGCGTGGTCGAAACCGTCGCCGGTGAACGCGACAGCGACCCAGGACTCGTCGCTCCGATCAACGCCGACGTACAGCGGTTCCGCCATTGTGGATACTCGTTCCGACGGGCGCAAAAGTGTACCCCGAGGTGTTTCTTGGCCAACTGGTCTGGTCTCCGGCTAGCTGTCCAAGCGCTGGCTGCCCCGACGGCTGGTCGTTACGACTGCCCGAACTTCGTGAGTTCCTTGAGCGGTACGAGCCGGTGTTCCATCGCTGGCTTCGTGTAGCCAGCCGACTCCTCGGAGACGCCGCTGGTGAACACCAGCATCTTCTGTTGGAGGACGTGCGGTACGCCGTCGTTGTCCCGGATGATGTCGACCGAGCGCCACGCTTCGTCTTCCATGTGTCATCCCCACACACTGCTGCCACCTGTCTCTTTCCCCCGTCAGGAGTCCGGCCCGACGAATATCGTTCGGAGTCGTGCACCGCAGTTCGGACAGCACAGCGTCTGCCAGCGGTCGGTGTCGAGGTCGGCGAACGTCTCCCGTCGAATGGCTTCCTCGGCAGAGACCGACCGGCCGCAGGTGTCACACTCCTCGACCATACGTCGGGGTTGGCAGGCCGCGGACAAAACCCGCTCGCCCACAGGCATTTAGCCGGCCCGAGCGTGGGGCCGGATATGGACGGCGTCGTACTCGCTGCCGGCGAAGGGACGCGGATGCGGCCGCTCACTGCGGACAAACCGAAGGGACTCGTCGAGGTGGACGGAAAGCCACTGCTGACACACTGCTTCGAGACGCTGCTGTCGGTCGGCGTCGACCGATTGGTGGTCGTCGTCGGCTACCGCGGCGACGACATCCGATCTCACTACGGCGACCAGTACCAGAACACGCCAATAGCGTACGTCCAGCAGGACGAGCAGTTGGGGCTGGCGCACGCGCTCGAACAGGCCAGTTCCGCCGTCGACGGGACCTTCGTCGTGCTGAACGGCGACAACGTCTGCCGGGCGAACCTTGGCGACGCGCTCGACCGACACCGCGAGACTGACGCCAGCGCGACGCTGCTCGTCGAGGACGTGTCGCGGGCGGAAGCTAGGTCGACCGGTGTCGTCACGACAGACGGCGAGGGCGGGGTGACCGGCCTCGTCGAGAAGCCGTCGGACCCGCCGTCGACGCTTGTCACCCGAGGCTTCTTCGCGTTCGAACCGGCCATCGGCCACGCCTGCGCGCTGACGCGCCCCTCCGAGCGTGGCGAGTACGAACTGCCCGACGCAATTGACTTGCTGTTGAGCGCCGGCCACCGGGTCGAGGCGGTCGAACTGGAGGGGTGGTGTCACAACGTCAACGAACCGGGTGACATCGATACCGTCGAACAGCGACTCAGCGAGAGCGTCGGGGGCTGACAGGCGACTCGTCGTCCCCGACAGAACACCGAAGGCAGTCCGCCCCAATACAGGGGTATGACAGCCAGCCGACCGCTCGTACTCGTCGTACTCACCGTTTTCGTCTCACTGGCGGGCTGTGGTGCGTTTTTTCGGACTGGGGAAACAGGGCCAGAACCGACGATAACGCCCGCCACCGTGCCGACAGAGGAGCCACAGGCGGTGGAAGCGACAGACGAAGGAAGCTACTGGGGGAACGTCTCCGTCGACGCCAACCGGTCAGCGGTAACACAGCCGCGAGTCCTCGAACTACGACCGAACTGCAAGCGGCCACCGGGACTGGTCGTCCATATTCAGGTGCTGGCGCTGCGGAACAACGACCCGGCGACAAACGAGGGCATCAACACCACCTGGCAGTTCGCGTCCCCGTCGAACCGGGACCTGACGGGACCGTACGCGAACTTCGTCCGGACAATCCAGAGCAGGTTCGAACCGCTCTTGAACGCGACGGGCGTGCGGTACGGGCCGCTGGACCGCGACGGCGACACCGCCTCACAGTCGGTGACGGTCGTCAACGGGACCGGAGCGACGACAAGCTACCAGTGGACGGTGAAAAAGCAGACCGAAGCGCCCTACGAGGGCTGCTGGATGACGGCTGGCGTCACGCCGGCCTAACCTTCCATCCCGCTGAAGGAGAGGCCGCCCTCGATGTAGCGCTGGGCGAACAGATACGCCAGCATGATCGGCGAGGCGAAGGTGAGCGCGAACGCGGAGAAGCGCGCCCATGGGATGGAGTACTCGTCGACCATCGCGTACAGGCCGACCGGCAGGGTGTAGTTCTCCGTCCCCAGCAGCGTCTGGGCGACGACGAACTCCGTCCACCCGGTGAGGAAGACGAAGATGAACACCGTCGCCAGCCCGGCGGTCGACATCGGAATGATGACCTCGGTGACGACCCGCCACGGCGGCGCGCCGTCGACGACGGCGGCCTCCTCGTAGGAGACCGGAATGCCGTCCATGTAGGTCTTCAGTAGCCAGGTGTTGAACGGGACAGCGGTCGCCGCGTAGTACACCGCAAGCGCCAGCTTGCTGTCGTTGATGCCGAACTGGACGTACAGCGCGTACATCCCGATGAGCAGGGCGACTCCGAGACCGCCCCCGACCTGCGTCATCAGCACGTAGAGGAACAGGATCTTCCGGCGGAAGAGGAACTCCCGGCGCGAGAGAGCATACGCCGCCGGAATGATGAGCGACATCGCGATCAGAACAGTTGGAATCGCCACCATGAGGCTGTTCCAGAGGAAGCGCTTGAACTCCGACGGACGGGTGACGCCGTAGTCGGAGGCGTCCAGAATTTCGATCCCCGGCGTCTGGAACACGAAGGCGAGGTCGGTGAACGGGATGGCCGCGGTAACCGAGTACGACGGCACGATGAGGTCGCCGATTACCCAGATGAACGGTTTGACCGTCGGATTGGTGGGCAGTAGTGAGAAGCTCTCTGAGGTGTACAGCGAGCTTCCGGAGCCGGAGAGGGCCGCCATCAGAATCCAGTAGATCGGGAAGAGCAGCGCCAGCACGACCAGCGTCGCACCGATGGTCGAGAGGATGACCTTCAGAACTTCGGACGCGGGCAGTTCGCCCCGACGGACCGCCTGCACGGTGTAAGACCACTTTCGGACCGTCCGTGCTGGCATCGTCGCGAACGTCTTGATGTCATCGCCGAGCTTCCTGGCGATCGCATCGAGCAACATCAGTCGTTCACCCCGTCGGCGAGCTTGCCTTTCTTGACGTTGAGCCACATGAACGCGCCGATGAACACGAGCGCGATGATGCTGATGGCCGCACCACGGCCGTACTGCTGGAACGACAGTGCCTCACGGTAGCCGTAGACGACGATGAGTTCGTTCGCCCGCGCCGGGCCGCCCTGGTTGAACACGAACGGAATGAGGAACTGCTGGAACGACGCCGCAGATGTCAGAATCGACGCAAACAGGACAGGCCGTTTGATTGACGGAAGCGTGATGTGCGCAAAGCGTGCGAGGAACCCCGCGCCATCGACGACGGCCGCCTCGTGGAGTTCCTCGGGTACGTCCTGTAGCGCGCTGACGGTGATGATGACCATGAACGGGTACGCCAGCCACGCCTCCGTGACGTTGTATGCGATGAAGGCGGTCCAGCGGCCCGAGAGCCACGCGACCGAACTCGCCCCGAACGCGGTCAGCAGTTGATTCATCAGCCCGAACTCGGCGGAACTGAAGATGCCGCGCCACACGGTGATAGTGAATATCGGCGGCAGCCCCATCGGGAAGATGATGAGCGAGCGCAGGACGCGCTTGCCGCGGACGAGTTCGCTTGTCACGATAAGCGCGATAGCCAGGCTCGCCCCGATTTTGAGCGTGACACTCGTGGCGACGAACAGCCAAGTAACGCCGAATGAATTCCAGAACTGGCCGTCGGTCAGCACGTCGGCGTAGTTCTCCAGCCCGACGAACAGCGCGTCACCGAACGTGAGTACGGCGACGACGCCCTCGCCGGCGAACAGGTTCGCTGGCTCGGCGTTGGTAAACGAGATCCCCAGCAGGTAAAGCACCGGGAACAGCATGAACGCCGAGAACACGAACAGTCCCGGGAGCACTAGCAGTAACGACGCGTCGTCCCGCGTCAGAAACGGGACCGACTCGATCCGGTCCGCCGCTCGTGAAACCGTACTCATGGGCGTTTCTCACTCCCAGTTGCTACGGATTTCCTCGGCGGCGGTCGTCAGTGCGTCTTCGGCGCTCGCGTCGCCGTTGAACGCTTCGATGAGAGCGTTCTCAAGCGGCGACCACACCTTGTTCATGCGCGGGTCGGTCGGCATCGGGATTCCTTGGCTGACGGTCTGGGAGTACGTCTGGACGTGGTCGGGAAGTTCGTCGCTGCCGACGAGGCTGTCGAGCACCGGAATCGCGCCCTGCTCCTCGGCGAGCCGCGTCGCGTGGTCCTCGTTGGTGGCGAACCACTCGACGAAGTTCCGGGCGGCCGTGGCGTCGGCCCCGCCCTCGTTCATCGCGTCCGCAAAGTACCACATCGAGATGCCGGTGTACGGCGTCACCTCGCCGCCGTCGATGGCAGGGAACGTCGCCACTTCGTAGTTCACGTCGCTCTGGTTCAGCGTCGCCAGGTACCACGGCCCGTTGACCGCAAAGGCGGCGTTCCCCTCCGAGAACGTCGCGGCCTGCGGTTCGTAGTTCGGGTCGTCGGGCATGTACGGACGGAGGGTGTCGAGGGCGAACTGAAGCCCTTCGACGGCTTCGTCGGCATCCAGCCCGAGCGCCGGGTCCTGCTCCGGGTCGAAGTAGTAGCCACCGAAGGCCTGAATCCACCCGCTGGTGAAGTACGGATCAAACGGCGCAGCAAGGCCGTACTGGCTGCTGCTCGGGTCGTGGTACTCCTCCATTACCGACACCATGTCGTCGATAGTCTCAGGTGGTTCGTCGACGATATCGGTGTTGTAGATGAGCGTCACCGTCTCCGCCGAGTGCGGAAGGCCGACGACGGCGTCGTCGAACTGGACGGCGGAGGCGGCGGCGTCCGTGAACTGGTCTAAGCTCACAGAAAGTTCGTCGGACTGGTCGACGACGAACTCGCGCTGGTAGTAGTCGCCCACCCAGTCGTGCGCCCACTCGAAGATCTCCGGCCCCTGCCCGGCCGGAATCGCGCTCGTAGTCTTCTTTTCCATGTTGGAGATGTCCGACCCCTCGACGGCGAACTCCGTCTCGCTCGTGAACGTCTCCATCGCGTCCTTGCGTGCGGGGATCTCCGAATCCTGGAGCTGGTACCACGCCGTTGCAGTCCCGCTGGACTGCTGACTCCCGCCGTTGGACCCGCTGCTGGACCCGTCGCCTGACGCCGTTCCCCCGTCCGAGCCGCCATTACCCTGCTCTTGCACGCTACAGCCAGCCAGGGCTGCAGCCGCACCAACGCCGCCGATCCGCTTGAGCACGGTCCGTCGTTCCATTGTCATGGATAGATATTGGATGAAATAGTCCTTCATAACTTAAATCATTCGGAAATAGAAGGATACAATGATGATAGATTCCGAGACTCGACAGCGAATTGCTCCGATGTGTGTCGGTTTTAGTGAACCCAAGTGGCCGGAAATTACGATGTGATAGTTTTTCTTAAATTCAGCTCGAAACGTAACACTCACAGTACCGTCCCCGCACCGTAGGCGTATGCACCATCCAGGCCCGCCGCGGTTCGCCGCCGTCGGCGAGTCGGTCGAACTAGCCCCGCGTCAGCCCGACCCCGACATGGCTGCTGAGTGGCGGCTAGTCGAGCGGCCAACTGCGAGTACGGCAACGCTTCGCGACGGCCCAATCAGTCACCTCGAACCAGACACACCGGGTGTCTATCGAGCCGAGTTAACCGCACCGGACGGCACACACGAGCAAGTCGTCCGAGCGTTCCCGAAGGTCACCGAGGCGGTCCAGTTCAGCGTCACGACGGACGACTTCGAACACGGTGGCGACCTCGCCGTCGCCGACCGCGCCATCGTCATCGGGAAGTTCAACGACTTCACGATGGGAACCCACTGGGCCGAGCGCGACGGCGACGAGTGGGTCATCGAGACCGAACTCCCGCCGGGGACCCACCACGCGATTTTCAGTTTCGACGGCTCCTTCGAATCGACCGCGACTGACGAGGTTACCGTCGAGGGACCGGGTCGCCCTCAGGTCGAACTCACCGGCGAGACAGAGGACGGGGACCTCGTCGTCGCGGCAGACGCCCGCGCGGCCCCGTCGGGAAGCGAACCGGAAGTCGAGTTCCATCTTGACGGCCGAGACACGCTGGGAGAGTCGGCCGTGACCACCGACGGTGACGAACTCCGAGTCCCACGCGAAGCACTGCCCGAAACGGCCCGAGTTCACGCGGTCGCCGTCGCCGAGCGCCACAGTGTCGCGGACACGCTAGTCGTGGAATGTGGCAGGAAAAGCGAGGACGCAGGCGCGGGCGAGACGGTATCTGTCTCGCGGCCGGCCGACCCGCCGGCCTGGGCCGGCGACGCCACCATCTACGAGATATTCGTCCGGTCGTTCGCCGGCGAAACCGTCGACACGACCTTCGAGGCCATCGAGCGACGGGTCCCCTACATCGAGTCGCTGGGCGTCGACGTGGTGTGGCTCACCCCCGTTCAGGCGAGTCCGACCCGTCACGGCTACCACATTACTGATTTCTTCGACACCGCCGAGGACCTGGGAACACGCGAAGAGTTCGAATCGCTGGTCGACCGACTCCACGACGCGGGGATTCGGGTCGTCTTCGACCTGGTCATCAACCACAGCTCGCGGGACCATCCGGCGTTCCAGCTTCACCGAGCCGGTGTCCCCGAGTACGCCGACTACTACGAGCGAATCCCGGCGTCGCAGGATATCTCCGACGTCGACTGGGCGGGCGAAGACGCGCCGGGACACTACTTCAACTGGACGCGGATCCCGAACCTCAACTACGACTCGCTCGACGTCCGGCGCTGGATGCTTGACGTGGTCGACGAGTGGCGCGACGTGGTCGACGGGTTCCGCTGTGACGTGGCCTGGGGCGTGCCACACGGGTTCTGGAAGGAGGTCCGGGGGCGGGTGAAAGCCGACGACCCAGAGTTCCTGCTGCTCGACGAGACGGTCCCGCGTGACGCCGCTTTCGCCGAAAACGAGTTCGATGTCCACTACGACACGGACCTGTTCGACACGCTCCGCGATATCGGGACCGGCGAGGAACCGGCGTCGGCGCTGTTCGAGGCGCTCGACGCGACGGCCGAGCACGGCTACCCCGACCGCGCCGGCCATATGCGGTACGTCGACAACCACGACGAAGACCGCTACCTCGACAAGTACGGGGACGCGTCACTACGGGCGGCTGTCGGGGCCACGTTCACCCTCCCCGGGACGCCGATGATATATGCCGGGCAGGAGCGCGGCGTCGAACAGCAACGCGGGACGATGCGCTGGCACGACGGCGACAACGACTTAACCGACTTCCACCGGCGACTAGTGGCACTACGGTCGGACCACGCCGCACTGCGCGCGCCCGGGGTGCACCCGATTCCCTACACCGTCGAAACGGGCGATGCGGACAGCGTCGTCGCGTACGAGCGCACCGACGGCGACGAGACGCTGGTGGTCGTCCTGCACTTCGGCGACGGCACGGTGAGCGTCTCACTCGACACCCCGGTCGCGGACACTGACCTTCTCAGCGGTGACCCGGTCGGCAGTGACGGGACGGTCAAGGTCGGCGATATCGTTGTGGTATCAGCGCCGAACGGCCGCTGACGGCGCTCGGTTCCATGCCTGCATCGACTCTGCTAGAACTTCTATGAAAAATCCCATCAAACTTATTATCATCGGGTGTGAGACCCTGTGTAATGGCGAGTCTCGAACTAGACGGTCTCCGCAAGGAGTTCGACGGTGGCTCCATCGTGGCGGTCGATGACATCGATCTGTCCATCGACGACGGGGAGTTCGTAACGGTCGTCGGGCCCTCGGGGTGTGGAAAATCGACGACCCTACGGATGATTGCCGGGCTTGAGCGGCCGACGAGCGGCCGTATCCGCATCGGCGACGAGGACGTGACCGACGTTCACGCCCGCAAGCGCGACGTCGCGATGGTGTTTCAGAACTACGCGCTGTACCCGCACAAGTCTATCCGACAGAACATGGCCTTTGGCCTCCGGATGAGCACGGACCTCTCGAAGGAGGAACGGCAAGAGCGAGTCACCGAGACAGCGGAGATGATGGGTATCGGGGACCTGCTCGATGACACGCCGGACCAGCTCTCCGGCGGGCAGAAGCAGCGAGTCGCGCTCGGGCGCGCCATCGTCCGGGAGCCGGACGTGTTCCTCTTCGACGAGCCACTCAGCAACCTCGACGCGAAGCTCCGGACGACGATGCGGACGGAGATCCAGCGCTTGCAGGAGGAACTCGGGATCACGGCCGTCTACGTCACCCACGATCAGGAGGAAGCAATGACGATGGGCGACCGCATCGTCATCCTCAATGACGGGGAACTCCAGCAGGCCGGCCAGCCAAAGACGGTGTACGAGAATCCAACCAACCAGTTCGTCGGCGGCTTCGTCGGCTCGCCCTCGATGAACTTCCTCGACGTGACCACGGAGCCGCTCAGCAGCGGCGTGCGGCTCACCGGCGCTAACGACGACTTCTCTTATGACCTCATGGGCGGCCGCGTCAGTGCATTCGGCGACAGCCAGCGCGGGTCGTACGTACTGGGTATCCGTCCGGAACACGTTTCCGTCAGCGACGATGGCGACCAGAACGCCGTCCCGGCGACGGTCGACGTGCTCGAACCCATCGGCAGCGACAACTACCTCTATCTCGATCTGGGCCAATCGAAGACCGGGTTCGAGGGCGACGGCGCGCCGGATTTCATCGCCAGAGTGAGCACCGACGTGGAGCCGGCCATCGGTGACCGCGTGCAGGTGTCGTTCGACGAATCTGCCGTGCACCTGTTCGACCCGGAGACCGGCGAGGCGGTCACGACCGGCGAGGACGCGCCTGTCGCAACACCGCAGTAGGGCGATAGCCAGTGTTCCAAGTTCAGACGTAATCGCTGTTTTCGACTACTTGTAGAGTCCCTACGGCCATCCGCTACGCTTTCGAACGTCAAGCAGCGTGGTCCACGAAAGAGGGTACCCGCGGACGACCAGTGACCCAGCAGTTCACTCGCGGGCGCTCAGTGGTTCGGCAGTGAGCTCCCCGGCGTCATCGAGGTGGGCCACAGTGGCCAGCCGGAGTGCGTGGGGCCAGCCGAGCGGCGTGCCACAGTCAGGCGTCCCATCGTCGAACAGTTGTTCGGGGAGGTAGCCGCTGGACTGAACGAGCGAGCCACCGGGGAGAATCTCCCCCAGCAGATCCCGGGACCAGGCGTAGGCCGCCGTCGCTCGGCTTTCGTCGGCATCACGCAGGAGCGCACCCAGCTGGGCGGCACTGTTTGCGCCCCACGCCGTCGAGACGGTCCAGATTTTCTCGCGGTCCTGTGAGCCGCGCCGCCAGTCATCGCCCTCGAAGCGGACGAGGCCGCGGATGTCGCCGGTGTCCCGTTCCAGCCCGTCGAGTGTCGTCTCGACGTGGGTAAAGAGCCGATCACGGGTCTCCGCGGGCAGGTCGATGGCCTCGGTGGCGACGCGACAGGCGGCGGGGAGGGCCAGCGTCGCGGAGTCCAGTCGGTCGTCGATGGTCCCGTCGTGTTCGCGGAGAGCGTAGCGGTCACCGGTCCACAGCGCGTCCAGCGATGACAGCACCGTCTCGGCCTGTGACCGGGCGTGGTCTCGGAGCGTGGCACAGACGGGCGCGCGGGCGACGGCCGCGTAGGCGTGCAAGAAAGTCGCAGCGGTGTGCGTGAACCGGCCCTGCATGTTCTCCCAGGCGTTCTGACAAGCGACGGGAAGGCCGTCGTCGGCCAGCGTGTCGTCGATGCTCTCGACGGCGCGCCCGAGTGTGGCTTCGATACACTCCGGGTCGGCCGGGTCGCCGATCCGGAGGTACGTCGCGAGGAAGGTGGTGACGCTCGCGGTCTGGTCAGCCTGATAGTCCGCGTCCGAACCACTTTCGAGCCGGGCGTTTGCCCAACCCGGGGCAAGCGTCTCGTCGCCGGGCCAGACACGGTGCGGCCAGCTCCCGTCCGGTTGCTGGGTTCGGCAGTAGAACTCAGCGGAGCGCTGATGCCACGCATCGAGTCCGAGGTCGAACGTCCCGTCGGCTTCGAGCAGAAACGCCGATATCTCGGCATCGTCGCGGAACCACGTGTAGCCGTAGCCGCCGGAGGTGACGTAGTACGGGTCGAAGTCCGGTGCAGCGATTCTGGCACCGTTCGTGGCCGAAAGCAGCGAGAGGACGCGGAGGTCGGCCACGACGCTTTCGCGACTCGGCGTGTCCGCGGGGACGCTCCACCGCCGCTGTGCCTGACCTGCTTCGAGCAACGTCTCCGAGGTGTAATGGTCGCTCACCAGCCGGTCGATGGTCGACAGCGCCGCGTCGCGGTCGGTGTCGTCCGTGTCCGTCAGCAGCGTCGCCAGTGTGACGCCCCCGTCGATAAACGGCGCGGACAGCAGTACACCACCGGTCAGCGTCGTGTCCTCGTACCGGCGCTCCCCAGTTGCCCGGGGGAACGAGACCGGGTCGTCGTCGACGAGTTCGGGGAACCGCTCGGGGATTTGGCCCTGAACGGCGTCGAATTCGGTAGAGACACCGACGAAGTCGTGTTCGGACCGGTGGTAGGCCTCGACGGTGTTTCCGTGCATCAGCAGGCTCTGTCGGCCGTCCCGCCCGTCGGGTGCGAAACCGACGAACGCCCGAAGCGACACGTCGGCGGGTGCGTCGCCACGAAGTTCGAACCGGGTGACGTGAGCCTGCTCGATAGTACAGTCCGTCTGGACGACGGCCCAATCGCCGCAGTCGTGGACCGTCTCGACGACGCCTGCGTCACCGCGATACCGCTGGTCGGCGTCGGCGCTGAACCACGTCGTCGAACCCGTGTCGATACCGAACCGCGAGCGGTCGATCCCCGTGAGCCCACACAGCGGATAGGAGTAGTCCCGCAGCGAGCCGTCGCTGTCAACGTGCACCAACCGGCTGTCGAGTCCGGAGAAAGTGCCCGTCGTAGAGCGGAACTCGCCCGGGAACTGGTGACGGCGGTCCCGGGTCCGCTTGAAGTCGTTAAGTGCCGTCCGGAGCGTCATTGGTGAGAGACACCACTGCAGGGAATATAAAATATGGTGTAATAGTTTTTCATTCTTGTGAACGGCGGTGGTGGGCTAGTCGACGATACGGCTCCGTTGTGACGGCTTCGGAGGTGTTGGCGGGCCATACAGCACCGAAACACAATTATCCGCCGCCGTTACCAGATGTGAACAGATGGACGATTCGACTCTCAGGGACAGGCTGGGGCAACTGGGCCTGTCGGAGAAGGAAGTCGACACGTACCTGTCGATTCTCGGCAGCGGCGAGGCCACGGCCAGCGAAATCGCCAACGACACCGGTGTCTCCAAACGGTACGTCTACAGCATCAGTGAATCGCTCGAAGATCGCGGGTTCATCGAGGTCAACGACCACGTCGTGCCCACGACGATACGCGCCCGGCCGCCTGAGCAAGTCATCGACGCCCTGACCGACCGGCTCGAAGAGATGAGCGGGGCGCTCGATTCACGATACTCGTCGACTGCGCGGGAACCCCAGCAGTTCGACGTCATCAAGTCGCGGGTGACAGTCATCAAGCGACTCACGGAGTACATCAGAAACGCGGAACGCGAGATCATGCTGTCGGTTCCACAGCAGTACCTCCCCGAAATCGCTGAGGAACTGGCTGCGGCCGTCGACCGCGGCGTCCTCGCGATGCTTGTCGTCAGCAGCGCCGACGGCCTGCGCCCTGACGACGCGAGCGGGCTGGCCTCCGTGGTCCGGTCGTGGGACCAGCCGATGCCGATAATGCTCACCGTTGACGCCCAGTTCGGCCTCGTCTCCCCGACCGAGATGGTGACACGCACCAACTCCGACCAGCGTGCTATTGCCTTCGTCCAGCAACAGCTCGTCCCCGTGCTGTCGGGGTCGTTCCTCGGGAACTACTGGCTGATGGCCACCGAGGAGACCGTCACCGACCCGGCCTCGCTCCCGGCCACCTACCACGATTTCCGCCACGCCGTCCTCCAGGCGACGCTCCATCTGCGCGCCGACCACGACATCCACGTCTCCGCGGACGTACGGGCGGTACAGGCCGACGACGACACCACCACCATCGAGGGGACCGTCGTCGAGACGAAACAGGGCCTCGTCGAACCGGAGACCAACTCCTACCCCATCGAACACACGCTGGTCGTCGACATCGGCGACCGGACTGTCTCGCTGGGCGGCCCCGGATCGTTCATCGAGGACTACGAAACCGACGAAGTCACGCTCTCGCTAGCCGAGTGAGGAGAGCCAGTCCGACAGCGGAGCCGAAACAGCCGTTCAGTTGCGCTGGCTCGGGTCCGGCCAGCGGTAGATGACGTACGTTTCCGACTCCGGATCGTCCACGGGGTTCCAGACGAGTCGAAGCGTCGCGTCGCTCAGGTCCAGCGGTGCGCCGCTTCCAGTGAACTGTCCCTGATGTATCGTGATCTGTGTCCCCGACGTGATCCGCGTCGAAGCCTGTGCCTGTATCGGATCGGTGTCGAGCGTCACGTCGCTGCCGTCAGCTCGCTTGGCACCGGAGACGACAACAGTGAGGTTGTCCCTGTAGACGGTTTCACCACTGCTGAAGCTGAGGTTCAGATACTCTCCGTTACCGGTGGTCCGCTCGTTGTAGTCGGCCACGATAGCGACCTGCGGTGCCTGCGTGGGTCGCTGCTCGCTGAAACCGAGCGCGAACACGCCGACGGTGGCCGCGAGAATTGCAGCAATTCCGACGAGGATGACGACGCCGATGACTGGGCTCACGGCCCGACTTCGCCCATCTACCCGACTCATTGACCACAGGTGAGAGCTGGGTGTATAAAAGGAACAGCGTCGGCTCAGCGTTCGATATCCGGCCGCGAAACTGCCCGGTTACGCCGTCGGAAGTAGCGTTTCAGGGAGGTCGCCCGGCAGTTCGTCGCGGTCGTGCGCAGCCTCGAAGTCGGGATCGGGACCCATCGGGACGATGCGCTTCGGGCTCACGTCGGGGTGCGTGGTGTAGTAGTGCTCCGTGATGTGGTCCATGTTCACCGTCTCGGCGACGCCGGGGAGCTGGTAGAGGTCCCGGAGGTACGGCCAGAGGTTGTCGTACTCGCGGATGAGCTTGTGGTTGCACATGAAGTGGGTGTGGTACACTTCGTCGAAGCGCACGAGCGTCGTGAACATACAGATATCCGCCTCAGTCAGGCGGTCACCAGCGAGGAAGCGCTGGTCTTCGAGCACGCTGTCCCAGTGGTCCAGCGCGTCGAACAGCTCCTCGACGGCCTCGTCGTAGGCCGACTGGCTGTTCGCGAAGCCACAGCGGTAGACGCCGTTGTTGATGGGCTCGTAGATATCGTCGATGATGCGGTCGACCTCGTCCTGATACCCCTCGGGGTAGAGGTCGACGTCGTTGTCAGCCACATCGTCGAACTCAGTATCGAGCATTCGGAGGATCTCTTCTGACTCGTTGTTGACGATTGTCTCCTCCTGTTTGTCCCACAGCACCGGAACCGTCACGCGGCAGGTCGCGTCGGGGTCGGCCGCGACGTAGACTTCACGAAGGTAGTCAGATCCGTTGACCGTATCCGATGTGCAGCCGTCCTTCTCGGGCGTGAACTGCCAGCCGTCCTCGCCGCGGAACGGGTCGACGTAGTCGACGGTGATGGCGTCTTCGAGTCCCAGCAGCTTCCGGGCGACCAGAATCCGGTGGGCCCACGGGCAGGCGCGACAGGCATACAGGTGGTACCGGCCGGCCTCAGGCTGGAACCGTGCGTCGGGGTCGTCCTCGACCCGGTCACGGAAGGTCGTGTCCTGTCGGTCGAACGCCCCGTCCTCGTCTGTCGTTTCGTACGCGTCGGTCCGCCACTCGCCGTCGACGAGCATATTCATGGTAACAGTCGTACGCGTGCAAAGCCTAAAAGAGCGCGGTGACAGCGGTGTTACCGGACCAACACCGTTTCCCGATACTACCGAGAGCAGGTGCCCAGCAACGGTCAGTCTGGGGCCGCTCGCGGTCGCGGGCCGGTGTATGGGACACCGCGACACGCCGCCGGGCGGGTTCGAAGCCCTTATTGGGCCGCTCGGCGACGTATTCTCCAAGAGTACCTATGTCGGACAAACCCGCCTCAATGTACCGGGACATCGACAAGCCCGCGTACACCCGACGCGAATACATCACAGGCATTCCCGGGTCGAAGATCGCACAGCACAAGATGGGCCGCAAACAGAAGGACGCCGACGATTACCCCGTCCAGATCAGCCTCATCGTCGAGGAGACTGTCCAGCTCCGTCACGGCTCGCTGGAGGCCTCCCGCCTGTCGGCCAACCGCCACCTGATCAAGGAGATCGGCGAAGAGGGTGACTACAAGATGACGCTGCGGAAGTTCCCCCACCAGGTCCTGCGCGAGAACAAGCAGGCGACCGGTGCCGGGGCCGACCGTGTCTCCGACGGGATGCGTGCCGCCTTCGGGAAGATCGTCGGTACCGCCGCCCGCGTCCAGGCTGGCGAACAGCTGTTCACCGCCTACTGCAACGTCGAGGACGCAGAGCACGTCAAGGAAGCGTTCCGCCGTGCCTACAACAAGATCACGCCCTCTTGCCGCATCAAGGTCGAGCGGGGCGAAGAACTGCTGATCGCGTAAGTCAATCAGCAACGTCTTTTCACCGTTCGCAGAGCGCGCGAAGAGCAGCTGATCGAGTAAATCGGACAGCGGCGTTCGCTCACCGTTTGGACGGCGGAGCAACCGTCCCGACTTCGTTTTTCCGCGCCGCTCCGAAAAGTACCGAGTGGCGTCCCAGTCGTTAGACAGCACAGTCGTAGCCACTTCTTTGTTTCATGTTACCAGTACCCGCAATACTCTTCGACCCGTCCCGCGTACCTCCTCATATGGTACTCCGACTCACACTCCTGGCCCTCGGCGTCTTCGAACTGCTCCGGCCCCGGAAAGTCGTCGACTTCTGGATGGGGCTCGCAACGACAGATGGTGACGAGATCAACCTTCGCCCGTGGGTGTACAGCGCCGCCCGCGTCGAGGGCGCGCTCCTCGTGCTGTGGGTGCTCCGGCGGCGTTGTGGCGGCGAGTGACTCGGCAAAACGGCTGGAAAACGACCGCCACACAACACTGGTGACCGGCGCTGCTACCGGTTGCCCGCTACGTGTTGCCGGACAACTGGACCGTCAACACCGGCACGTCCGCCGTCCGAACGACCTTCTCGGTGACGCTACCCAGCAGAAACCGGTCCAGACCGCTCCGGCCGTGGGTTCCCATGACGATCATATCGACACCCGCAGCCGCTGCATAGTCGATAATCTCCTCGTATGGGTCGCCCATTCGGTGCTCGGCGACAACGGCCGCGCCGTGGTCGGTGATCTCGTCGACAGTCTCGTCGATGACTTGTTCAGTCTGTTCCTGTAGCGATTCGATGGTCGTTGCTTCTGCCGCGGCACTCCCGAGATACGTCGAGTCGACGACAGAGAGCACGTGAATCGTCGCGTCGTGCGTCTCCGCCAGTTCAAGCGCGTGTGCGAGCGCCTCGTCTGCACCGTCACTCCCGTCGGTCGGAAAGAGAATATCGTCGTACATACGTGGCCAATTTCCCCCAGAACACTTAGTATTTATTTGACAAAATCGGAGATAGCTGCGTATTCATCCACACAACCCAACATTCTGTGGGTTGTAGTTGCCGGAGGGCGGCGCGCGACAGGGCTTCGACTGTGGGCTGCGAGCGTGTTTTATTCGTCCAAGACAACGAAACAGCATGTACAGGCTGGCCGTCGCCACGAACGCCGAGACCTTCGAGCGGATGCAGGCCCCGCTGGCGGCCCGCGATATCGAGGTGGGCCACGTCGAGACGGCCGAGCGGACGCTACCACTCGACGAGAGTCCCTACGACGAGTACGACGTGGGCTTTGTCTACCCCTCCCGAATCATGGAGGGGGCCGTCGCCGATGCTATGCTGGACGTGCCGTGGGTCAACGACCGCGAGGCCATTCTCCGCTCGCGAAACAAGGCCGACGTACTGGCGCGTCTCGGCCGGGCAGGCGTTCCGGTTCCCGAGACCGTCGTCGTGTCGAACCCGGCGAGCGAGGCCGAGCTAACGGCGGCTTTCGAGCGGTTTGACCTACCCGTAGTCGTGAAGCCGAACTCGACGACCCGCGGCGTCGGCGTGGCCAAGGCCCACGATCTGGATTCGTTTCTCGGCATCGTCGACTACCTCGATCTGGTCCACGACTACCGCGCGGTCGGCGACCAGTCGTTTCTCGTGCAGGAGTACATCGCCGACGCCGCCGACTACCGCGTGATGGTCGTCGACGGTGAGTACGTCGGCGCGGTCGAGCGCCGCCTCCCCGAAGCGAGTCGTGACCAGGGCCGATGGAAGCACAACGTCCATCGCGGGGCCAAGGCGGAAGGGCAGGCACTGCCAGCGGCGCTGCGGGAACTGGCCGAAGACGCGGCCGACGAACTGGGGATTCCGTACCTCGGCGTCGACCTGCTAGTGACCGACGACCGCGCGGTCGTCAACGAGACGAACGCCCGGCCGACGATCGATTCGGCGACGAAGTACGAGGACGGCTTCTGGGACGACTTGGCGGCGTTGATACGGAAAACAGCGGAGCAGTAGCGGAACAGGCGTACTGCGGCTAGCGCGCAAAAAAACCAGAAGCGACTGACAGGTGTGCTACAGTTCGATGTCCGCGGAGTCCTCTTCGGGGTCGAAGGTGACTTCGAGGATGCCGTTGTTGTACGTCGCGGCGGCGGAGTGTTCGTCGACGCGGGTCGGCAGGGTCAGTCGTTCGTGGTACTCGCGCTCTGGACTTTCGGCGTTGATCGTGAGGACAGTGCCGTCGCACTTGAGGTCGATCGCGTCCTTGTCGACACCCGGAACGTCGGCGACAACTCGGATCTCCTCGTCGGTTTCGTGAACGTCGACGTGGAGATCGGCCCCGCCGCCACCGGTGTCCCGGTCGATGTGGACGTCGCCTTCGGCCCCCATCATCTCGTCCATCATCCGCTCTATTTCCCGGAAGAACTCATCGAACGGGTCGTCACTGTCATCGCGTCTCATTCCTATACACCAGTACGTCCGTCCGTTTCAAAAGCCTTCGGACGAACCTAGTACCTGCCAACAGATACCGTCCAGCGGGCGCTCTCATCTGAGCTAGCACCCTCACTATTAATCATTCGTGCCCGAACACGCATAAACAAACACAAATTTACAACAAATCCGAAAACATTTTACACTGACCGACTGCCTTTCTAGACACCAATGAGTAAGCCAGTCCGTGTCGGCCTCAACGGCTTCGGCCGTATCGGCCGCAACGTACTCCGCGCATCGTTACACAACGACGACGTCGAAATCGTCGGCATCAACGACGTGATGGACGATTCGGAGATCGATTACTTCGCCCAGTACGACACTGTCATGGGTGAACTCGAAGGAGCCAGCGTCGACGACGGCGTCCTCACGGTCGAGGGGACCGACTTCGAGGCGGGCATCTTCCACGAAACCGACCCCACACAGCTCCCGTGGGAAGACCTCGATGTGGATGTCGCCTTCGAAGCGACCGGCATCTTCCGCACCAAGGAGGACGCGAGCCAGCACCTCGACGCCGGGGCCGACAAGGTCCTCATCTCCGCGCCGCCGAAGGGCGACGAGCCGGTCAAGCAGCTCGTCTACGGCGTCAACCACGACGAGTACGACGGCGAAGACGTCGTCTCGAACGCCTCCTGTACGACCAACTCCATCACACCGGTCGCGAAGGTTCTCGACGAGGAGTTCGGCATCAACGCCGGCCAGCTGACGACGGTCCACGCCTACACCGGCTCCCAGAACCTGATGGACGGCCCGAACGGCAAGCCCCGGCGTCGCCGCGCGGCCGCCGAGAACATCATCCCAACCTCGACCGGTGCCGCGCAGGCGGCTACCGAGGTCCTGCCCGAACTTGAGGGCAAGCTCGACGGGATGGCCATCCGCGTCCCGGTGCCGAACGGCTCCATCACCGAGTTCGTCGTCGACCTTGACGACGACGTGACGGAGAGCGATGTCAACGCCGCCTTCGAGGAGGCCGCCGCTGGCGAACTCGAAGGCGTGCTGGGCGTCACGAGCGACGATGTCGTCTCCTCCGACATCCTTGGAGACCCGTACTCCACACAGGTCGACCTGCAGTCGACGAACGTCGTCTCCGGGATGACGAAGATCCTCACGTGGTACGACAACGAGTACGGCTTCTCGAACCGGATGCTCGACGTGGCCGAGTACATCACCGAGTAAGCGCAGAAACGGTTTGCAGCGCCAGTAAAGTTTATAATTATTATTCACTAAAGACACTACACACAGAGAGCCTGAGCCAGTACCTGACTACTGGTCGGCTCTGTGTGTCGGCACAAGCCCGTGTTCGCAGCTGACGCGCCGTGTCCCGGCGTCGGCTGTGTACGGCGCAAGTGTCCCCACCAACTCCCCACCCCACCCCTCTCCCACCCTCACTTTTGCGTTGGCAACCAGAGCAGATACCGGTGCTACTCCCCCTAACAGGCCACTCACTGTTCGGACTCGGAAACCGTTAAGCGGCCGGCAGGTGTCCTCCCGAGTGATGACTTTCCAGACGCTCGATGACCTTGACGACGGACAGCGCGTCCTCGTCCGACTCGATCTCAATTCACCGGTGGAGGACGGTACGGTACAGGACAATCGACGGTTCGACCGTCACGCGGAGACGATCAGCGAACTCATCGACCGTGGGTTCGAGGTCGCGGTGCTGGCCCACCAGGGTCGCCCGGGCCGCGACGATTTCGTTTCGCTCGAACAACACGCAGATATCCTTGCCGACCACATCGACCACGATGTGGACTTCGTCGACGAGACCTACGGGCCACAGGCGATTCACGACATCGCCGATCTCGACGGCGGCGACGTGCTCGTCCTGGAGAACACGCGGATGTGCGACGATGAACTGCCCGAGGAGGACCCCGAGATCAAATCACAGACGGAGTTCGTCCAGACGCTGGCCGGGGAGTTCGACGCTTACATCAACGACGCCTACTCCGCGGCCCACCGCTCGCACGCCTCGCTCGTGGGCTTCCCGCTGGTAATGGACGCTTACGCCGGCCGCGTGATGGAAACCGAGTACGAGGCCAACACCGCCATCGCCGAGAAGGAGTTCGACGGGCAGGTGACGATGGTCGTCGGCGGAACGAAGGCCACCGACGTCATCGACGTGATGACCCACCTCGACGAGAAGGTCGACGACTTCCTGCTCGGCGGTATCGCGGGCGAACTGTTCCTGCGAGCCGCTGGCTACCCGGTCGGCTACGACATCGACGACGCGAACCTCTACGACGAGCAGTGGGAACAGAACAGCGAAAAGATCGAATCCATGCTCGAAGACCATCGCGACCAGATCACACTCGCGGTCGATCTGGCCTACGAAGACGACGACGGCGACCGCGCCGAGCAGGCCGTCGACGACATCGAGGAAAAGAGCGTCTCCTACCTCGACGTTGGGAGCGAGACGGTCATGGAGTACTCACCGATCATCCGCGACTCCGAGGCCGTCTTCGTGAAGGGCGCGCTGGGGATGTTCGAGGACGAGCGGTTCTCGGTCGGGACCGCCGGCGTGCTCGAAGCTATCGCCGACACCGACTGCTTCTCCGTCGTCGGCGGCGGTGACACCTCACGAGCCATCGAGATGTACGGAATGGAAGAGGACGAGTTCGGCCACGTCTCTATCGCGGGTGGGGCCTACATCCGGGCACTGACCGGCGCGGAACTGGTCGGCGTCGAAGTGCTGCAGCGTTAACTGCGGCCTTTCGTCTCGGCGTGTCGCAGGTCCCAGTCCTCGATTATTTCGTCGGGCACCTCGACGATTCGCCCGGTTTCGGTCGGCTCCGTCCGTGCGTGACGGCCAGTCCAGTCGTGGTCAGCGTCGGGCGTGGCTGCCATACACTGCGTTACCAGCGGCGATGATAAATTCCTTCTGCAATATTGGTGTAAACAATTACTCGATTCCGAGTCTATATTACGTCTCCGGGAAGCGAAGTGCTTTCCGCCAGCCGCGCCGTATCTGGCATATGTTCACCGGAATCGTCGAGACGACCGGCGAGGTGCAGGCGGTTATTGACGACGAGGGCGGGCGTCGGATGCGGATCGGCGCGCCGTTCGAGGGACTCGACCACGGCCAGTCGATCAGCGTCAGCGGCGTCTGTCTCACCGTCGAGAAAGCAGCCGACAGCGAGTGGTTCGAGGTATTTCTCGCTCAGGAAACCCTTGCCCGGACGTTCTTCGACGATCTTGCAGGTGGTGATCAGGTGAACCTCGAGCGGGCGGTGCCCGCTGACGGCCGATTCGACGGCCACATCGTACAGGGCCACGTCGATACGACGGCCGAAATCGTCGGTATCGAGCAGGAAGGCGAGGACTGGACGTTCACGTTCTCTCTGCCCGAGGACCATCGGGACTATCTAGTCCAGAAAGGGTCGATAACGGTCGACGGCATCAGCCTGACTATTGCCGACCGGCGCTCCGAGGAGTTCGACGTGGCGATCATCCCGACGACGTACGCCGAGACGACGCTGTCGGAGAAGACGGTCGGCGATCCGGTACATCTGGAGGTCGACGTAGTTGCGAAGTACGTCGAACAGCTGGTTTAAGGGTCAAACTCGGTCTGTTCCGGCCGAAGCGCAGTCTCGTCCGGGTCCTCATGAGCGCGCTTGTAGGCCCGCCGGTAGGTGTGAACTTTCTTCAGCAACAGCAGGCCGAAGAACGAGTCGTACACGATGACGAATCCGAAGAACGCGACGAGGAAGTCGACGTTGTATATCGTGGCCACGATGGCGGTAACTGGGCCGGCCAGCGTGTTGTAGACGGCGTGGATGAGCGAAGCGATGAGCAGTCCCTTCAGCACGATTGGGCCGGCATCATCGGGGTTGAACTTCGCCAGACCGAGGTAGTAGCCGGCGAAGGCCGAGTAGATGACGTGTCCCGGTCCTGCGAGTGCTCTGACCGCGGTGATGTCACTACTGGCCGCGAGTAACTCAACCGTCCCCGTAGCCATCTCGGCGTTTTGGGTGATGTACAACGCGTTTTCAATGGTCGCAAAGCCAAGGCCGGCGGCAGCACCGTACACTGCACCGTCGACGACGGCGTCGAAGCGGTTGTCGCGGAAGGCGTACAGGCGCACCGCCAGCAACTTCACTGTCTCTTCGACGGGACCGACGATGAGGAAGAAAACGAACACCTGACCGAGGAACGGGACCAGACCGAATCCGGAGCCGATAGCCTGCACCGGCTCGCCCAAGCGGCCGTTGAGAATACCGGCAAAGCCGGCAAACAGCACGCCCAGAAGGAACGTCCCCACGAGCAGCGTCAGCGGTTCCTCCGTGGTCACATCAGCGTAGTAGATGTAGGCCGCGAGACCAAACGCCGGCACAGCAGAGAGAATTGCCATCCCGGCAAACAGCGGCTGGTCGCTGAGTGCGCCGAGGCTCCCGAACGCCACCTGCAAGAGGAGAATCAGAATGGCCGCAAGGATGACCAGATACCGCAGCGTCCGTATTCCGATGTGGTAGAGCCAGTGGGCGAACCGGTCCAGCGTCGACCGGGGCTCCCAAGTCGATATCTCGTAGAGATCAGCAGACCCGTCAGCGTTTGCCTCAACCGGGTCCTGCCGGTGCTTTCCCATGTCCCACGTCTACATCCCGTCTCACCTAACCGTTTGGTTCGGCTATAACCGAGCGAGCACTGGGCGGCGGTATGGCTGTCACTGTATTCAGTCAGGACAGTCCCTGCCAAAACGGACACTTGCAGGAGACGAGAGGCTTTTCGCACGGGGTCACCAACAGGGATATATGACGCTACGCGCGGGTGTACTCGCGGTTCAGGGCGATGTCTCTGAACACGGGGACGCAATCGAGCGGGCAGCAACGGCCCACGACCGGACTGCAGAGGTCGTCGAGATACGCGAGGCAGGGCTGGTCCCGGACTGCGATGTCCTGTTGCTACCGGGGGGGGAATCGACCACGATTTCGCGGCTTATCCACCGGGAAGGCATCGCAGAGGAAATCGAATCTCATGTCGACGCCGGCAAGCCGGTGCTGGCGACGTGTGCCGGGCTCATCGTTAGCGCGACCGACGCACAGGACGACCGCGTCGACACGCTGAACGTCATCGATGTCTCCGTCGAACGCAACGCCTTCGGGCGACAGAAGGACAGCTTCGAGGCCCCGCTTGACGTGACCGGGCTCGACGACTCGTTCCCGGCGGTGTTCATCCGCGCACCAGTCATCGACTACGTCGGCGAGGACGTCGAAGTGCTGGCGACGTGGGACGACCGTCCGGTCGCCGTCCGTGACGGGCCGGTCGTCGGCACGTCGTTCCACCCCGAGCTGACCGAGGACCCGCGCATCCACGATCTGGCCTTTTTCGACTCGGTGGAGTCGTAGCGACGGCCTGAAGGCCCCGCTGACCGAACGGCGGCTATGAGCGACGACACCGGTGACGTTATCGACGAACTGTTCACTGTCATCGAGGACCGCAAGACGAACCTGCCCGAGGACTCCTATACTGCGTCGCTGTTCACCCACGAGAAGGGCGAAAACGCCGTACTGGAGAAACTCGGCGAGGAGACGACGGAGCTGATTCTGGCGGCCAAGGACAACGATACCGAGGAGTTGGCCCACGAGTCGGCCGACATCGTCTATCACCTGCTCGTTCTGCTGTCGATGAAGGAGATGGATGTCGACGATTTGCGTACAGAGCTGGCCAAGCGGCGGTAAGGCGACCCGTCACCAGGAGTGGGGCACGATAGATTGACACGGACACAGTTCATATCAGGAGGTATGGGCCATGTGGTGTCGGGCATTACAGTCCTCTGTGTCGATGATGAACCGTCGTACGCAGATCTGATTGCGACACATCTCGAACGCAACGACGAGGCGATCGACGCCACCGGCGTCACGAGCGCTGCGGACGGGCTGTCGTATCTGGACGAACACGACGTAGACTGTATCGTCAGCGACTACGACATGCCCGGTATCGACGGGCTGGAGTTTCTGGAAACGGTCCGCGCCAGAGACCCGGACATGCCGTTTCTGCTGTTTACAAGCCAGGGGAGCGAGTCGCTCGCAAGCGAGGCAGTCTCGGCCGGCGTCACTGACTATATTCAGAAAAGACATGGGTCCCAGCAGTACGCCATACTCGCGCAGCGAATCCGAAACACAGTCGAACGAGTCAGAGCGAAAGCAACAGCCGACGCCGCACAGACACGGACAAAACAGATTCTCGACGCAACGAGCGATGCGGTTCTCGTCAGCGTCGCCGACACCGTCGTGTACGCGAACCCGGCGGCAACTGAACTGTTCGGTGCCACCGACAGCGACGAACTCCGCGACCGGCCGCTGACTGACCTCGTCGAACCGACGGCTGACGGCGGAGTCGAGACCGTCGAACGCGTCGTCGGGGACGACCGGACGGCTGGTCAGGTCAGACGGATGATACGAACGCTGGCCGGCAACAGCGTCCAAGCCAGCATCACAGCGTGTGACGTGACCTGGGACGGCAACGACGGCACAGTGTCGGTCATCAGCGACCGAAGTGATACCGACGAGCGCGAGCATCGACTCGAAGCGCTACACGAGGCCACCCGGCACTTGATGGCCGCCGAAGTCCACAACGAAGTCGCCGGTATCGGTGTCAACGCCGCCGCGGAGATTATCGGACTTGACGCAAACGCCGTCCACCTCATCAACGATGACGGGCAGTTAGAACCCGTCGCCGCGACCGCGTCGGCTCGGGAGTTGGTCGGTGATATCCCAACGTTCGAGCAGGGCGACAGCATTGCCTGGCGGGTGTACGAACGTGGCGAGGCGACTGCAGTTCCAGACGTGCGGCTGGAAGAGGACGTGCAGAACCCCGAGACGCCAATACGCAGCGAGCTATATCTGCCACTGGGGGAACACGGCCTTCTCATCGCCGCATCGGCGACTATCGACGCTTTCAACGAAGCAGACATCGTCGCTGGACGGGTCCTCGCGGCAAACATGGAGGCGGCCCTCGCCGCCGTCGAGCGCGACAAACAGCTCCGTGACCGTGAGCAGGAACTGTCGACGCAAAACGACCGTCTGGAACAGTTCGCAACAGTCGTCAGTCACGACCTTCGCAACCCTCTGAACGTCGCTATCGGTCGGCTGGGTGCGTTGAAAGAGGAGTGTGACGACGACAATATCGCTGCGATAGAGCAGGCACTCGACCGGATGCAGGCGTTGATAGACGACCTCCTGTTGCTGGCCCGGACCGGCGACAGCATCACCGAAATGGAAACGGTGGCACTGGAAACGGCAGTCGAGGACTGCTGGGAGGTCGTCGACACCGGCGACGCAGCGCTGGTGGTCGACACCGACCGCAAGATACAGGCAGATGCGACGCGGCTCAAGCAGTTGCTGGAGAACCTGATCCGAAATGCCGTAGAACACAGCGCTACGGACGAGCAGATGCAGTCTGGCGGTGCCAGCGACTACGACGGTCCGGGCGTGACAATAACGATGAGTGCGATTCCGGGCGGGTTCGCCGTCTCGGATGACGGCTCGGGCATCCCCGAAGCCGACCGGGAAACGGTGTTCCAAAGCGGCTACTCGACGACGACTGACGGCACCGGGTTCGGGCTCTCAATTGTCTCACAGATCGCCGCTGCGCATGGCTGGACGGTTACGCTCACTGAAAGCGATGCCGGCGGCGCACGCTTCGAGTTTACCGGCGCCGACGTGGTATCGGAAGAATAGGGCGCTCAGTCGTCGTCTTCGTCGCGGGCTTCGCTCATGTGCTCCCAGATTTCGGTACAGCCACAGCCGTCCTCAACGTCCGCGAGATGCGCCCGCTCCGGGTCGTCTGCTTTCGACTTCGCCATCGTCTCTGTCATGTAGTTACTGAGAGTTACCGGAGTTGATAAGGGTTGCCTGCGATCCAGTGGCAGACTGCTTAGCTGTCGATGCAGTCGCCGGCCGGTACCAGAAGCTCCCGTCTCACTCGTCGATGGGCGCAAACCGGTGCCTGACGACCTCGCTGTCGTCGTCCCACTCGAAGCTGCCGTGAACCTTTTTCATTCGTTCCTTGTACGCAGTGAGGTCCTCTGACCCCTCTCGCTGTGCGTCCTCGTCAGTCATGTCGCCAAGCGTCCGGTGTGTTACGTCTGTCACCTCGAACTCGGTGCCGTCTATCTCGAAGGTATCACCCTCGTCAGCATACTGGTGGCCGCGGTGCATCTGGGTGACCCGTCCCTCGGCGGCCATCTGCTGGACGTGGTCGTTGGGGAGGATCTCGCCGGCGTCAATCTGTGCCATACTGGAGTTGCGGTCGGGGCGTTGAAAAACGTGACTCGCAACAGTTTGGGGAGCGATTGAACGCGCTTTTACGCTCCGGCCGTCAACGGGACCTATGAGCCATCCCTTCGAGGGTCTGCCGACGACGCCTACCGCCGAGGAGCTCGTGGACAAAGCCTTCTCGCGGGCGTCACGCGCCGGCGGGGCCAAGGACGGGAACGAAGCCCAGCAGTCGATGCTGATGACAGCGTCGAACATCGCCTCCGACAACATGGAGAACGTGGTGACCGCGTGGCCGACGATTGACGACCTCGACCCCTTCTACGTCGAACTCGCCGACGCTGTCGTCGGCGAGGCCTACCCCGCGGACGACGACCCCGGCATCGACGCGCTGAAACAGCACCTTTCGGAGATCTCGTGGGCCGCCGACAAGGTCGTCGAGATCCGGCAGGAGTACGAGAGCCGCGTCGCCCGCGGCGACATCGACACCGCCCGGAAGCTCCGCAAGCAGGCCTTCGCCCGTATCGCCGACGTCGTCGAGGAAGTCGAAGACGACCTCGCCGCCGTCTCGACCGCGCACAACGCCCTCAAAGACATTCCCGACATCCGCCCGAACGAGCCGGCCATCGTCGTCGCCGGCTACCCCAACGTCGGCAAATCGTCGTTCGTCAACCGCGTCACGCGGGCCGACAACGAGATCGCCTCGTATCCGTTCACGACGACACAGATCCGTGTCGGCCACTTCGAGGACCAGCGCATCCGCTACCAGCTCGTCGACACGCCGGGCCTGCTCGACCGCCCGCCGGAGGACCGCAACGAGATCGAGTCACAGGCCGTGAGTGCGCTCGAACACCTCGCCGACGCCGTCCTCGTGTTCATTGATCCGAGTGGCGAGTGTGGCTATCCGCTCGCGGACCAGCTGGAACTGCGAAACGCCATCGAAGCGCGCTTCGACGTGCCGGTGCTGACCATCGCGAACAAGAGCGACCTCTCGACGGACGTGGAGGCCGACCACTACATGAGCGTTACCGAAGACGACAACGTCGACGGCGTGTTGCAGGCCGCTATCGACGCGGTGGACTACGAACTCGAACTGCCGTTTGACGAGTAGCGAGACGCCGACCACCGGGAGGCGTCTCGAGAGCGCCGAGCGGGGAGCGTAGCGACCCGCGAGGACTGCTGTCGCCGTCGCGAGGACTGTGGTCACTCTCAGAAGAACTGCAGTCACTACCAAGCGGCCGTTTGAAAACGCCGAACAAGGAACCGAAGTGTGAGTAAGAACGGCTTATTCTAGTTCGTACGTGACGCTAACCGAAGCGTCGACGGTGACATCGCCAGGCTGGATGTTCGTCCGTCCGCCGGCATCGGACGCCATTGCTTCCGCGTACACGACGGGGCGGCCGTGGTTGCTGGTCTGGACCGTGACAGCGTCACCGACGGATCGATCCTCCGCAGCGGCGACGACTTCGGCGTCCGTCCGAGCGTTGTCCATAGCGGTCGTCAGGGCTTCTTCACGGGCGTCCTGCCTTGTCTCCTCACTCAACGAATAGCGCACACCCTCGACGCGGTCCACGCCGGCATCGACGGCGGCATCGATGAGTGTCCCGGCAGTCGAAACGTTGCTCGTTTCGGCCTCAACGGTGTGGATCGCCACGTAGCCCACCTGTTCGCGGCCCTCTCTACTCTCCTCGTACTCGGGGCGGATCTGGAATCGCGAGGAGGTCACGGTTGCGCCCTCGTCTTCCAGCGCCGACGTGATGGCGTCGGCGTCGCCGCTGAGATTGTTGCGTGCCGCTTCGGCGGTCTCACCGCGACCCACGGCAGCGACGGTGACAGTTGCACGGTCGGGTGCGCGTTCGACGGTGGCGTCCGCGTTGACGCTCACAGTCGAGTTCGACGATGGCGCGGTGGCCCCGGTGTCCGCGAATGCGAACCCGACGCCGCCGGCAACAAGCAGTGCTAGCACGCCAGCGATTGCGAGTGGTCGTGATACCATATCGTCTCCGACACACCCCGCGGTATTTATGCCGTCGAACGCTCAAAGTCGGTTTTGAGCGTTAATCGCTGCGTTCGATAGTGACGTAGTGGACTTCCGTTGTGACGTTCCGGCCGGCCTGTTCGTCGGCTATCGCGTCCAGTCGGTCTACGAGCGTCGGCCGCGTCGCATCCGGCGGCAGGCCGACGGTGACAACGACCCGACGGGGCTGTTGGAAGATCGCAGTGTTGGTGGACTCGACTTCGACCGACAGCACGCTGGCAGGCGGGCTGACGCTTCCCTCGATGCCCTCGCGGATGTCCGACTCCGTCGTCGCCTGCTGGTAGGAGTCGAAGGTGACGCCGCCCAGAAACGCCGACAGGACGAGTATCGACAGGACGAGAACGCCGATGCGTTTGAGAGTCGCCGATCGCGCGTCGCTCTCCTGAAACCAGTGTTCCGGGCGGTAGCCCTGGTACCAGAGTCCGACGAGGACTGCGAGGTTGATCGAAAGAACGTTCACCAGCAGCAACACGGCAGAACCGAGACTGACGAGCGGCTGGCCCCAGGCGATGCCAATGCCGACCGTGGCCGCCGGCGGGATGAGCGCGACGGCGATCATGACGCCGACCAGTGCCGTCGAGACGCCGCTGGTGAGGCTGACGACGCCGGCCGCGCCAGCGCCGAGTGCGACGACCAGTGAGAGGAAATCGGGGGCGACCCGCTCGCGTATCTGGCCCACCGCGGTCACGTCAGCGAGCGGCGGGATGACGTTGGCGTGCCGGACGAACAAGGCGAAGACAGTCGCGCTTGCCACAGCGAGTCCGAGCCCGATGGCCTGAAGTTTGATGCCCTGTGCGAACATCTCGTGGTCGTCGACGACGGTGCCGACGTTGGCGGTCATCGCCGGGCCGATAAGCGGTGCGATGACCATCGAGCCGACGACGACAGCGGGGGAGTCGAGCAGAAGCCCCGCAGTCGCGATAATCGCGCTGATGACCGTCATCAGCGCGTAGTTCGACATCGAGGGCGCGAGATCGTTCGCCTTCGATGTGAGTTCTTCCCGGGCGATGCGGTCTTCGTCTTCCTCCTCGGCGTACTTCTCTTCTAGCTCGTCGAACTGGCTGGAGATGACAGTGTTCGCGTCCACGACGACCGTGTAGCCGTCGTCGTTGATGCCGACATCTCGCAACTCTTCGAGGACTGGTTCGAGCGCGTTTGTCGGGACTGGAAAGGTGACGACAGCGGTGAACTCCCGACCGCTCGTCTCGTCGGTGAGCACGTAGTCGATGCCCTCGTCGGCTAACACGCCTAACACGGCATCACGCTTCCCGGTCGGAATCAGTATCTGTACCAGCCGCACGGCTCCGGGTGGGACCCGCGAGGGTAAAAAAGCGGCTAGTTAGCGGGTCGTGGGTGCAGAACTGGATTGAAATGCGATCGTGAATCACGAAACAGTCGGTCCCCGCGAAACGGACGCGCTTTTCCCCGCTGGCGGAGTACACGGGGTATGTTCGAGTCACGACCGGACCGGGACGCCGAGGTGGTGCTCGTCGGTCGGTCCAACGTCGGGAAATCGACGTTGATGCGCGAGATAACGGGCCACACGTTCGACACAGGCCAGCGACCCGGTGTCACGCGTTCGCCCAACCACTTCGACTGGGCCAGCGCCGACTTCGTCATCAGTGACCTCCCCGGTTTCGGGTACATGAAAGGCGTCCCCGAAGACGTCCGCGAGGAAATCAAGACCGACGTGGTCCAGTACATTGAGCGGAACGCCGAGCAGATTCTCGTCGGTATCCTCGTCGTGGACGGCAAGTCGGTTATCGATATCATCGACCGTCACTCCGGTCCCGACGAGATCCCCCACGACGTGGAGATGTTTCACTTCCTCCGGGAGGTCGGCGTCGAACCGGTCGTCGCTGTCAACAAGATGGACAAGGTCGACGACAAGGACGAACGCCTGAATGAACTCTGTGACCGCCTCGGTCTGCACCCGCCGTGGCAGCAGTGGCAGGAAACTATCGCACCGATCAGCGCAAAGCGCGGCTCCACCAAGCCACTGAACGAAGCCGTCCGACACCACCTCCACGAGGTCCAGCGGGACGATCTGTTTCAGTTCTTCTGAGCGGCTAAATCGTTCATAACCCAGCCTTACCCGAAGATATCTCGTGTGACGGCTGAAATCCAGCGTTTGGTATCATGCGTCGTCTCGGACCGTATATGTTGCTTTCGAGAACTAATCATTCGTTAGTAGTGAAATGTAGCATATTGTCGCATATATAACAATATGCAGTAACCGCGTACAGACGAGAACGATGAGTCAGATGATTGTCTATCTCGGTCCGATACCGGGCCAGCATCTATCGAGGTGGCTATGAACCAACGCTCGTACGACTTCTTTGGCGACGTTGTCGTAACGGTTCTCGGGGCTGGCGGGCGGACGAGCCGGCAGTACCGGAAGATGTACGATCAGTTCGAGACCGACACACCTGTCAACGATCCCGACATCGTCATCGAAGAGACGACAGACGAGGTCCACGCGGAAATCGTTCTCGGGGACCCTGACGACCATTACGCCTGGACTGGCGACGAGTTCGTCATCCGAAACGGGGCGGACTTCATGGCGGTGACGCCGGGCTGGCAGCACATCCGAGTGACACACGGCTTTGAGCCGTTTTACTCCATCTATCCGGTCGAGTTCCACATCCGACAGCAGCGGGCTGCGCGACAGCAGGCGCTGATACACGCCTCGGGCGTGCGACTCGACGGCCGGACGACGCTGTTTCCGGCCTGGCGCGGGGCCGGCAAGACCAACACCTTGCTGTCGCTGTTGCGCGAGGGTGCGGACTTCCTCTCCGATGATCGGCTCTGGGTCGGCGCGGACGGCACGGCTGTCGGCTACCCACTCGGTGTGAACCTCCAGTCGTTCAATATCGAGTCGTTCCCCGAAATAAAGCGACAGCACGACACGGAACTGGACCGGCTGTGCAGTGAACTCCACGGGTTTATCGACGAGCAAGTCGACAGAACCGGTTCGTTCCCGGAAACAGCGCTCAAATTCCTGAACGAGACGTTTCTCGGCGATGATAGCCGGGACTTCACGAATATCTCGGAGCTGTATCCGCGCGCGGAATACGTCGAGCGGTCGACTGTCGATTCTGTCGTTTTCCTTCAGGCCGCACCGAACCTGGAGACAATCACTGTAGAAGGCATCTCGACCGACACTGCGATGTCGGCCACGTCGTCGATCTGTAATTTCGAGTGGGATGGGCGGCTCAGGGAATACTTCCACGCCTACGATTCGCTCGTCGACGACGGCTCAATGGTTGCCGCTCTGGATGCGGTCGTCGAACAGGAGCGAGCGACGTTCCGGGAGCTGTTCGACGACGTAGCGACCTACCGCGCACACATCCCCCGGAAACGGGACTGGGGCGACCACAACCTCGACACCGCCATCGTCGAGGCCGTCGAATCGCTTGACTCCCCGCGTGTGATACAGGCGATGGACTGAGCCGAGTATCGTATATGCGTCATGAAAACGGAGTGAAACCGAGAGTGACGGTGAGCCCCCTGGCTGTGAGTCAGTGGATAGTTGTGACGAAGAGTCCCTGTAACGATAGCGCCGAAAAACAACAGCATACTCGCAGTAACCGATCAATAACTAATCGCCGTTCGGCGAACGGGTCTGTGTTCGAGAGCCTAGCAATGTATCGATCACATGCCGAGGCCACCGGCCGGTGGCAGACGCAACAGTATCATCGTGGCTGGCGAGACAACAGGTGGATCACAAAGCGATGGGGTTGCGCCCAGACTCACCACAGGACCTGTTCCGGGTGTGAGTATGGACAGTAGCGACAGGTCCGAACGGCTGGCCACCACGACCAGACGACGGGTGCTCAAAGCCGCCGGTGCTGGCGTGGGCCTCACCGCGCTGGGAACCACCGCCAGTACCGGCCAGCAGTCGGACTACTGGACAGTCGTTGCACTGCCGGACACGCAGGTGTATGCCAAAGAGGGAACGCCCTACGGCAAGGACCAGACGCAGTGGATCGCTGACAACGCGGACGCCGAAAACATCGCGTTCGTCAGCCACGAGGGCGATGTGGTCGATCACGGTGACAACGATGCGGAGTGGCAGTACATGGACGAAGCCATGTCCACGCTCGATGGGGTGGTCCCCTACGCCACCGTGACGGGTAATCACGACTACGCGACACTGTGGGATCGGAATTCCTCTGTTGCGAAGTACAGAGAGTACTTCGGCCCCTCGCGGTACGAGGACCGGGACTGGTTCGGCGGGGCAGGGCCAACCGCCGGTGGCGAAGGTCGGGACAACCTCAGCACCTACCAGCTGTTTTCTGCCGGCGGCTACGACTTCCTCCATCTCGCCCTGGAGTGGGAGCCGCCGGGACCGGTGGACGACCAGTCGACAACGCTGGGCTGGGCACAGAGTGTCCTCGACCAGCATCCAGACCGGGCGACGATACTCACGACGCACTCGTATCTCCGCGACGGGCCACAGCGACGGACCCGGGAGGTGCAGGAGGCGAACGGCATCGGGAGCATGGGACAGACCGTCTGGGAGGAGTTCGTCGCGCCGAACAACCAGATATTCATGGTTCTCTGTGGCCACTGGCACGATGGCACGGGCAAGAGCAGCGGGGAAGCCCATCAGGTGTCGACAAACGACGACGGCTCGTCGGTGTACGAACTGCTCGCGAACTACCAGACCCGAGACGATGGCGGGCACGGCCTGCTTCGCCGCATCGAGTTCCGTCCGGGGGACGGTTCGGACGCGCCGGATCGGATCAAGGTCCGGACGTACTCGCCGAGCACGGACGAGGAACAGACCGACGAGGACTCGCAGTTCGGATTCGACCTCGACTTCGACGCTCGGTTCGGTTCGTCGTCACCCGGGACGCCGACACCGACGGCGACACCGGACACGCCAGACATACCGACTGTCACGTTCCAGCAGGGGACGGACGGCTACAGCGGGGCGACTGACACGGTGATACGCGCCGCCGAACCGGAGGCGAGCTACGGCACCGCCGAGACACTGTCTATCGACAGCAGCGATCCGGAGGGGTCGGGCAGTACCACGCAGGTTCTCCTCCGTTTCGACGGTATCATCGGGACAAACGGCGGGCAGATACCGCCCGGATCGGACGTGAAACAGGCCACTGTAGCGCTTGAAACGTCGGACGAGGGGGATGGCGCAGCGGTCCATCGACTGCGAACGGACTGGAGCGCCGATTCGACGTGGGCGTCGTTCGACGGTGGCATCCAGGCAGATGGTTCCCAGGCCGTTGCCGAGGCGGTCACACGAACCGGCGCAGTAGAGACGGGTAAGACTTCGATTGATGTGACGGCGAGCGTGCAGGCGTGGGCAAACGGCGCACAGAACGCCGGGTGGGTGTTTCGCCCGCTCGGGAACGACGGCTGGGACATCCAGAGCGCCGACAGTTCCAGACCACCAACGCTGACTATCAGCTACACTCCAAGCGAAACAGTGGCCGGTGATGTCGACGGCGACGGTGACGTCGACACTGACGACGTAGACCGACTCCAGCGGTCGATTGCCGGCGAAGACGTCGACATCGACCGGGACGCGGCAGACGTCGACGGCGACGGCGACGTCGACATCGGCGATGCCGTTGCCGCCCGGAACTTGGCAGGAGATAACCCATGAGAGCCAGCCGAACGCTTGTTATCGCCGTTGCCCTGACAGTCGTAGTCGGGACGCTCCCGATAGCGGTCGCTACCATAGCTCCGGGGTCAGCAAGCGCGATTTCGGTCGGTACCACCGTCTCGGGAGCGTCCGGCGACGGCCTCGCCGTTGCTCCCGGTGAAACAGTCACCGTGCAGGTCTGGGCCAACGCAACGGCAGTGCGTGGGTACCAGACCAATGTCACGTTCGACCCAACTGTCGCGGAGATCAACACCGTTGCCGGGAGCGACGACTTCGACGACCCCGTCACAAACGTGAACAACGAGGCCGGCTGGGTTGCGTTCAATCAGCTTCGGTCCGGGGAGACGGACGACCCTATTCTCGCCGAAATCACGCTCACAGTCCCGGAAAATGCGTCTGGGTCCACACAGCTCGACTTCGTCGACGCGGACACGAAACTGTCCGACAGCGACGGCGAGACTGTCACACCCGAAGCCTACAACAGTATTGAGCTACGCGTCGACACTGGTTCATCGACCCCAACAGACACGGCGACACCATCGGAAACGGACACGCCAACGGCTACGGAAACAGCAACCGAGACTGATCGCGGAGCAGAAAACGACACCGACGATTCTACCGGCAGCAACGACAGCGATAACAATGATAGCGATGATGACAGCAACGATAACGACGATGATGATAACAACGGCGGCGGGGGCGGTGGGGGTGGAGGTGGAGGCGGTGCTATCTCCCCCCCTGAACCATCATTCTCGGTCGTAAACACGTCGCTCAACAGAACATCGGTCGCGCCTGGCCAATCCGTCCTGGTCTCCGGAACCGTCGAGAATGATGGCGACGACGACGGGACGTTCGAGGCGCGTGTCTATGATAACGGAACAGTGACGGGGACGAACGCAAGCCTCGAAATCCCGGAGGGAGAACAGCGTCAGGTGAACCTCACAGTCCGGTTCAACTCATCCGGTGTCCACGCCGTGAAACTCAATATAACCAATGTGGGGAACGTGACCGTTCGAACGGCCAACAGCACCACGAACGGGACGATGAACGCAACTGGAAACGAGACGATAAGTGGCACAACAACTGCGACTGTCTCATCGACACCAGATTCGACAGCGTCGACCACTGTAACCGACACCACGACGCAGACTGGCGCAGAGACCACAGCCTCGGACGCTGGGACTGGCACGACGACATTCGCCTCAGAGACGCAGACGACAACAACGGATAGCTCCGGCCCCGGATTCGATCTCGCTGCCGTTGTCGTCTCGCTATCGCTGTTGCTTGGCTGGCTCGGCTATCGACGGAACGGGGAGCAATGAGTCGCGACTGCAGATAGTCAGTTGTTTCCACCATATTCTGCACGGTGAGAATCTTAGACCGAAAGCGGTCGTTCCGATAGTTGAGTCTTGGAGCGAGTACTCCTGCGAAAAAATACCAGATTACCACACCGGGTGTGCTGAAAGGGCCGAGTATCCGCGACAGCAACTGTATGAAATCAGTGCAAGACTCGCGATGCCTCATCTCTACATCGATAACTGCCACTCAGGCGCAGTGCTGTCGCTAATCTGCCGTGTTCTACTGTAGAAGAATTGGTATGGACTCGCCGGGTAGTAGTCTGAAATTTACACGACAGCGGGGGGTTGTGTTTGGTAATGGTCATGTTAGATTCTCTCCAGTTGCTTCTTTCGAACCGCCATTTTCTCCTGATTCGTCCGCACGTCGTAGTGCTCATACAGCACTTCGAGCGATACGTCGCATCGCTCGCTGACGATCTCCGGAGACACGTCGCTGTTCAGGTGGTAGGTGATACTGCCACGCCGGAGTCCGTGGGGTGACCGAGAAGACGGGCATTTGCTGTGGGCCGCACGCGCTCCCAATGCCTCGCAGGTAGACGGGTCCGACGGGTCGGCATCGTGGGGACACCCACCAAGAACGCACGGCTGGGTGAGCTTGTTCACCCACTTGTAGATAGTGTCACCCGCGGGTCGGCCGTGCATCGAGGTGACGAGTGGCTCGCGGCCGTAATCGTCGGTTCGATCGTAGCGGTCAGGGTTGTCGAGATAATCGTCGACGACCTGGTAATCGCTCGGACCGAGGTAGACCCACCGTTCGCCGTCTTCACCGTTCTTGAGTTTCGTACCCTCGTCGATTCGATGCTCAAGCACCAGCGCGTAGTCGTCGGGACGAAGATCGTCAACATCCAGTGACCGCAAGGCCGACCGGCGCATCGCCGTCTTCCACAGGATCAGGAAGACGACGTGATCCCGGCTCGCGTAGCGGTACTCGTGAAGGTAGTCGAGTATCCGGTGTGCCCGGTCTGCGCTCAGGTGGACTTCGCGGCTCTCGGCTCCGTCGGGCAGCTCGGGCGCGTGGACCTTCTCGGCCAGCCCATCGTCAACGCCCTCGATGTCGGCCCAGTAACGGAGGGCTTCGCGAATCGTCGAGAGCTGCTTCTGGAGGGTCAGTGCCGCGATGTCACCTCGTCGCCAGGCCACGAAATCAGCCAAGTCACGGCCGGTGAGGTTGTTCAGGTTCTCAATATCCCGCTCCTCGCACCACTCTCTGAAGAACCGGAGCCGTGTCTTCGCGTTCCGCATCGTACTCTCGCGGACGGACGGCTCGCGGTGTCGGAGGAACCGCTCAATGCCGTCCTCTGGCGAGAGATCCATCAGATCCTCGCTCATGCTCGCCCCCGGCTTCGCTTTCGATGGCAACCCAGACAGTGTGACTGGCCGGGGTAGCAGAACTCCTCACAGCCATCCGTCTCGCACCTGTCCACGTCTTCGATGACGCGGTCGCTCACGTACGTGCACCTCCAAATAATACCTGCCAATTTCCGCAGGCTATTATGTTGGCTATACCGCTGGTCGTTGGGCTACTTTCAATAGCCCGCTCGTTCTCGTCTTTCATGGCTTCGCAAATCTCTCACTGGGATTGGAAGCCACCCCGGCGTGTACCAGCACGCCGGACCTTCTGCGAGGCCCGTGAACGGGGAGGCTTCATTCCACTATTAGCAAGATAGTACTTATAGATACCGTTGGTAGCTACGTCTAATAGCCACCGAAGATATCACATTACTTGATACCAATGGTACTTTTGGATGACTGCCTCCCAGAACCCGATAGTGAAGCTGAAACGTCCGGTAGATTTCGAGATTTTGGAGGCTCTTAGCGACGGTCAGCGTGATGTCGGTGTGAACGTCGCTCAGCGTCTCGACAGAAACCGGAGCTACATCAACACCCGACTCCCACAGCTCAAGGATTACGAACTCCTTGACCGCGTGGGACCGTCCGAACGTTCCGGTCTGTACGAGATCACACCAAAAGGTGTAGCGGCTCTGCGGCTCCAAGACCAGTACGAACAGGACGAGTTCGTGGATCTTGTTGATGAACGTGCGGAGGGCATTGATATCAAACCGCCCCAGATCGTCGAAGACGCCGACTGACATTCTCTTAGACCCTCGCGAGTCGTGCCGTCACATCGCCGGCCCACTCCGGTAATTCGAGATCCGCTAACTTGCCGTCGCGCCAGCTCGTCACGACCTGGGTTTCACCGTCTCGGGTCAGGTCGACGCGCCACTTCCGGCCGTCTTCGGCGGTGATGTCGAAGCGTGCGCCTCCGTCTCTGAGGGCTTTGATGTGTTCAACGGTCACCACCTCACCAGTGTAGACTTCGACTGTTCCTTCCATACACTGTGAGCCGAGGGGAGGAAACGGGTTAAAAAGGCGCTATATTTCCGGGAGAATTCTACTCGTGTTCTACGCTGCGTATTTCTTGCCCACAGACAGCCGCGCCTGCTTTTTTGAATTCGGTAAGTGAAAGGCCGGTCTTCCGAAGATCCGCACCAGTTAGGGTAGCGAATCGAAGATCTGCACCGGCTAGATCAGCACCGTAGAGGATTGCACCAGAAAGATCCGCGTAAGACAGAGTTGCCGTGTTGAGATTGGCGTGCTGTAGATTCGCATTGGAGAGGTCTGCGTTTCGAAGTGTGGCATTCGAGAGGTTTGCACCAGAGAGGTCAGTGTTCTGGAGATTTGCATCTTCAAGGGATGCCCCACTGAGGTCTGCATCTGGGCGAATGTCGTCAGGTGTCACGTCGTCGTCTGTGATGTGCATGTGTTGACTGGAATTTTGGTAGCCGTATCTTAAGCTTCTGAGCCGACGGTTCTATTCCCGGATAATCCGTTCGAGTGTCATTGGATGTCCATCTGGACTGGTGAACTGCCAAGACAGTGCTTGCTTGACCGGAACCGACACACCCTCCGGAGCAGGTTGTGCCGAGAACGTATCGGGAGAGAGACCAAGCCAGACTGCGATGACACGGGGCGTGAGATCGCTATATTTCACTACAATTTCGCCAAACTGAGGCGCATCGGTCCAGTTTGTAAGCTCTCCTTGATCTTGCACCCACATTGTAAAGAGATTGCCAAGTGCAGAGGTACTTTCAGTTCCTTGGTACAGAGATTCGAATTCTTCACCGTCCACCACAACGGTCAGACACCATTCGTAGCGGCAGCGTGATGTTGTTTTTTCCGACATCCGGACTTCTAACCGGTCGAGTATTCCTATTAAGAATACCGGTTTAGCATATTTAATACGGGGGACCAATGGTCGAATATTACATACAATCGACCGCAGCTCTAGCCAGGGAACTGGCAACCAATCTCTTTTTTCCACCGGGAGAGTTCCAGTTGTAGCGTTCTGGGTAACCAAAATCATCCATGCTAAAACTATGATTTGACCACAATTTCGAAACATCTCCCCAGCCTCGTGAGGTGAAGTGAGGGCTGCAAACCAGATTAAAGTCGTATAAATCTGAACTATAGACTTTCACTGGATTACTTTCAGCCTCAGTATCAAAGACCAAATCAGAAATGAAATCATCATAATTGGAATCCCATTTTACATCTAATTCATTGAATATATTGTCAACCTGATTGACACTCCTTTTATCAAACACCACTACCACATTAGGATTAATTTTTTCCAGTTCAGAGTGTAACCACTGTAGACAGGTAGATTTTCCAGAACTATTCAAATCGGATACATCAGCGTCGATTTCTCTTTCGATATCGTCATTTGAATGAATGTCCGAACATTTTGCAGAATTGGTATAATATATATTACAATCTTTCCCGAGCTCTTTATTAAATGCCTTATTAAATTCTTTAGCAAACATTTCCCAATATCCATAATTTCCAGCCTGGTCTAATTCGGGAAGTGTGGTTGGGGACGGAACTGGTCGATCATATGAGTGATCACCGTTCTTCACTTCCCTGAAATCTTTCCAATGTCTATCATTTCGTTCAATATCGATATTCTTTGCAGTTTCATAACCGCCCGGTGCCTCCCCAAGAAATACCACATCTGCATTGGGCGATCCGTACCCAAAAAATGGACTACAGATATTATCTCTATCATTCCGTCCACATCCCTTACAGGGATTTTTGCTGTTTTTACTAGGTTTTTGACCGTCATATTGTCTTACAGTCGCTTTTTTCCAGTACTCAAAAATTTCTAGTGGCGATTCAATTGTTGGCCCTTGATCTACCATTGATTGTGCCTTATTAGGTCAGGCACTTAGCATTACATTATCAGGACATTTTCACATATTCATTTCATCGCCACCTTGCTTCCCGCCCTTACAACACGATGCGCTATAGTGTCCGAGATTTAGACAGTCAAGTTCACTAGAATTGGAGACTCAACCTCTTGATCAGAAGCAGTATAAGTTCGGTGACGATTCACGCCCTCTACTTTAATCAGCTCGTACTCTTCGAGCTTCGAGAGCTTCAGCCGTCTCGACCTCTCCGATACCGGAGTCTGCCCACGCCCACGGTACACATCGTCGGCCACCGCCTCGTACCGCTCGTGCAACTCCCCAGCCTGCAGCCCACCGCCCACACGGATCAGTTCGTACAGTAGCTGGTGGTGGAACGGCAGCGATTTCAGATTCTGCTCCAGAATGTACCGCTTCGCGCGCTCGAACGCATCCGCTACGTCGTCGCTCTCGATTTCGCTGTGATCCCGTTCCTCGGCCAGCAGTGCCGCTTGTCGAAGCGCCTGAATGCCCTTTCGGGCGACGCCGGCCACTTTGTCGGCAATTGCTTCCAACTGCTCGCGTGTGATCACACCAGACGGTAGCCCACGCCGCGCCCGTGCTTCGAGGATGTCCGCCAGCTCGTCGACATGGTAGCGGTCCAGTCCAAACTCCGTGAATGACAGTCGTCGCCGGAGTCTCCCGTCAAGTCGGGATAGCCACTCATCAGGATTGTGGCAGATGACGACGACAGACAGGTTCTCGACATCCACCAGACGGTCCAGTGCATCCGTCGATGGAAGGCCGTCAGCCTCGTCGAGGACAACGATCACCGGACTGGTCACGCGCTCCTGCAGCTGGATACAAAGATCCTCACGGGGGACGTTCACCGATGGGTCACTACCAGGGAGATCGTGAAGAACTGAGCGGACAACACCGGCGGTCGTTTTCCCAAGACAGCGAACATGTGCCGTCTGAACGTCGACGTGTCCGGTGAGTTTCTTCAGGGAATGTCTGGTCAACGCGGTCTTCCCTACGCCTGGTGGGCCGTGAATTAGTACGTCGTGGGCCCGATCGCCACCAAGTGCAGGTTCCCACGCACGGGATAGGTGGTCAACGGCGGCTTCTCGATGGAGGAGGCGACGCGGGAGGTGCTCATCATCAAAGACAGCAGGGTCGGCGATCATCTTGGGTGTGGGTGAGAACGGACAGCAATATAAACAGGTGCGACACTTCCGAGAGATGTGTATTCACATATTACAGTACTTCAAGTGTCAATAGAGTACGTCCAGATTGACCGACATCTTTTATTTCCGTTAGCCGCTCCAAATCCCCTCCCTCATACTCTTCGTGCTCTGCAATCTTTAGCGGAAAATAAAATTTCCAATCCTTGATCTCATCGCATTCCAGAGTATTAGTGTCTGAGTTGAAGGTGGAGTTCGGAGGCCCATAGACCGGCTCAGCCTCAATTGACCCTCTGGATTTAATCTTCAGTTTGTAGCCTGAGATAGACTTGTCAATATAAACACGGATGATTGCAGATGGGTCTACTTCAGATACATCGCCTTTTTCTGAATCAACTAGCCCCTTGTCTTTGAGTCGTCTGTCAATCGGTTCAGGATCCGCTGGGTCCCAGTCAATGTATATATGAAATGGTTGATTATTATACCAGAATATTATTGCGGGGACAAATAGAGTTGCCAAGGCAACGAGAATTAATACAAGTTCTACAGTTTGTAGATAATCGGGCTTGTTAGGTGCCCCAGCAACTGCTGACAACATCCAAAACCCACTAGATAAAGGTGAGCTGAGTTTAAATCGTAATGTGTTGGTGTATGATTTTCCAAATATTTTTACTTTTCTGGGTAAGAAACTAAGTATTTTCCGCCAGATCATTAGGCATCAAAGATAGTAGATTCGAAGATCTGAATGACATACTCTCTAAGCTCCTCGTTATCCGAATTGATTGATAAGCGGTTGTCACGGTATTCAACCTCAACAGACTCGCCATTATGATCAAATCTTATATCTGCGATCTTTGGAGAGAACTGCTCAACATTCCCAGATGCAATCTCCTCAGCTCGCTTGACTTCCCCGTGTGGAGTGTAGACTTTCAAGTCAATAACCTTGTTTGCCGCATCAATGAAATCCCAGACCTTCTGCTGATTAGGGACGAAACTTCCGCCAATTTCAAATCCACCGTTGAGGGTTTCCTCGATCGCCGAAACAATTTTGCTAGGTTTCGGACGGTCTCGTTCTGTTCTTACCAACATCAATCCAGAGCCAGTCCTAATCTGCAAGGAACCTTCAGAAGTTTCTGGACTCCCAAACCGCGGGTTGGATTCGTATTTGTATTCTCCCCGGATAATTTGTTGTCCCGAAAATGGATAGGTTGGAATATCACTGAACTCGGGAGGAGTAGAGGTTTCGTCCCAACTGATCTCAATGATATCTGACTCTTGAACAGATGGCTGGTCGGACCCTCTGACCAGCGCTTCCCGAACTGTTTCAACAGCCATCTGTTATGTAGGGAGTACTACGAACGCACCCGATTTACCTCTTGTGACCGAGCAAAAATTTCTATGCATTGTCGAAATCGGACGGTTCAGCGTCTTCTCCGCGTTTATCCTCATAATCTTCGATCAAATCATCCAGATCAAACTCTAACTCAACATTGTTCTCAGATGCGGCACCGATGAGGTCATCAAAGAATGAGAAGGGAGGGTACTTTTCTGTATCGTCCATCTGCTCCCACTTAGTATACAAACCTACAAATTCATCGACAAAGAATAAGGCGATAAGGGCACGTTTCAATTGTGTTTCGGCGTTATCGACGTCACCAGCAACTTTCACGTGTATTCTGCCGCTGGTCTTTATTTCAGCGGTTACGTCGTAGCCATTGACTTTGAACATCCCCTCGATCATTTGGAAATCCATTTCCTGCAGAATTGCGACGATTATTGGAAGGGATTTTGCAATATTTTGTGAGTCTTCAACACGCCCACGGTGGCCATAGTCGTCCTGGTCTCCCATTACCTCAGAGGATTCAAGCCGTCTAACAGAGATTGGGCCGGGTACATTAACCTCGTCGTCAACGTATCGATACACTAGCCACAAGAAGAAATCTGAGTCAAAATCAAGTTCTTCCGTTTTGACCTCCTCACCCAGTGAGGAATTAACTCGTGAGAGCGTTTTTTCGACTTTATCCTTAGAGCCTTGAACCAGAAGGTAGTCGGGGAAATCCCAGTAGACGTACGCATTGCTCGTGTTTCTTAGCCATGCAGAGGTCGTGTTGCCATCATTATCGACGAATTCTCTGTTTTCTGAACCTTCGTAGTTTTCCCAGACATACTCTTTGTCTATAAGATCCGACGCTAGATTTTCCAAGTCACTCTCTAGTACGTATCCTTGTCCATTGACGAGACTAGATAGGTCAAGGTCGCGAAACCCTTTCTTTTCGTCATGTGGGTTTCCACGACTGAATTCGCGTAGATCGCTCAATAGTTCCTCACGCATATCTTCAGGGTCGTCATGGTTAACGACCGTTCGACGTAGGCCATTGAATACAAGTCGACCGCTATAATCGAAGTCCGGCCTCTCGTCCTCTGCCATGTATTATAAATTTGGTGTGGTAGACAAGTATAAAAAGCTGTCTACAATTATGACGCTTCAGTCAAGATGATGAATAACATTATTCAGAATATAGTCAGCAAATTCTTCGGAAGAAAAGTCACTCGGCTGATATACTTCGATATAGCCCGACTCAGCCGCGGTCATTTTGATTTTGCTCGTCTCGTCTTTGATTTGTAGACCTATTTGGTTGAGCTGACAATCTCCAACAACCTCTCCAAAGTCAGAATCGTCAAAAACTTGATCACCATGAATAACTCCATTTTCTGCCTTCCCACTTTTGCCGTAGAAACCTGCTTTCCAAGGGTCTGCATTCTCTTGCTCTAACAGATAGCCTCTTAAATCAAATTCAGACTCGATGACAGTAGCGCTAGGATGCTGGCTTGCAATGAGATCAAAAACGAAAACCCCAGAGCTGTCACCAGCGACAACAAACTCGCCAGGACACGAGAGAAACCGAGTGTATTTGGTGACTTTTGTAGGCGTTTGTTTTTGTGTGATCTCTCCATCAGAGATGTCGACCTGCTCTCGTTCTTCTATTGTTTCAACTGCAGCACGCCCCTCATAAAGAGGAATACCCTGATCAGTTTTTAATTCTCTCTGTACCTCGATACACTGATGTAAGTTCTCGTCCCCCTGGTCAATTATTCGATCCATATCTGAGATCTTGTCGAAATTACCTTTCACCACGCCCAATTTTCCAGCTTTCATAGTGCAGGGAACCAATCGACGGATAGTAATAATACGGTTGATTCCTGATTCTACTGAGGACCGATCTGATTACTACCATGACTCATTATAGATCTGCTTATGAAGTATCTGAGCTTCACCGCCATCTGCTCTCGACACTCGTCCGATACCGCAACCTAAGGACACTAGTGTTGAACCGCTGAATCGTACCGGGGTCCAACTCTTCACGCGCATTCTGAATATTCTCCTCACTCTCGATCAAGTGCGTCAGCGCCGCGTCCAATACGTCAGACATCGGCGGATCATCGTGTTGGTCACTCGCGACAATCGCACTCGCCTTATCCAGTAGTCGCTGCCGTTCGTCGGTGATCTTGAGACTGGTGCGTCGAGTCATGGTTTAAACTGGTGTATGTACCGGGGGTTGATTCGCGTCGTTCTGGAGTGAGTGACAGGGTGGTTCTTCATAAACTGGGGTCGGGCCGTCGACGTGATTGTGCCGAACCGCCACCGGGACCAGCTCGATTCTATGCACCCTATCCCGCGGCCCACAGCCCACAGGTGCATACATCGAGGATTGGCGTTACATCTGAGTCTAACCCCACGGGGTCGGGCTCGGATCATGGGCTGACCAACTCTAATCGGTAGTCACCTTCGTCGTCCTGGTCAAGACTCTCGACCTTCGCCCAGTGGTTACCCACCAGCTCGCCATCCTCGTCGACGACACCGCGCTCGCGGAGATCGTCTATCGGTATCGAGACGGTCACACAGCCACCTGCCGGGGAGAGTTTTCGCATCTCCATGCCGCCGGCGGTGCAGTCCCGGTACTAAAATTTACTGAGTCCCGGGAATACCGCGATTCGGTGCTTTCTAGCCAGCAGACTGCACGGCCGGAATACGGTCGTACTCACGGCCGGTGCAACCTATGTTCGGAAAGATAGACATCGAAGACGCCCTGGCCGGTGTGATTTTCACCGCCAGCGCGTTCGTCACCAACGGTATCGCTTCGATCAGTATGCTCGGCTACGACCTCGGCGCGTCCGTGTTCACAGTTCAGGGCACGAGCATCGACCTCGCGTTTCTGCTGTCGCTCGCTGCTCTGGCGATGGCATACGCTACTAACCGCGTGAATGAGAGTCGCAACAAGAACTACCAGCTCGACACCGATCTTGTCGAGATCGCCAAGGGCTCGGCCACTGTCGAAACCTACCTCGCGCTCGGGACGCTCGTCATCGTCCTATTCACCGGGCTGAACATCCTCGGTGCACAGGATATCGTTGTCGGCTCAGCCGCCATCGGCCTAGTCGTCGTCGCCGTCGAGGCCGCCGGCTACTACGTCATCAGCTATCTGGGGTGACCAACCATGGACCGCATACTCAGCTATGGGCTTGTGGGCACTATCGGCGTCTCTGCTTCCACGATTGCCTCGGCTATCGTCGGTGATCCCTTCCCCGTCGTCGTTCCGGCCATCGTCGCGGCCGGCGTCATCGGAGCGCACCACGTCAAAGAGCGAGACACCACGACTGGTGCTGACGATCAAGACGTTCGCACCAGCGTTGAACAGGTCGAAACCGACGGAGGGCGCGAACAGTGACCCGCGCTCGTTCGGTCCTGTTCGCCGCGCTCATTGTCTGTTCTGCCATCATCGGGGCCGCCGGGCCCGCACTTGCACAGTCGACGGAGACGGCCACCGATAGCGGACCGGTGACGAAAACCTTCGAGACAGGCCCGCACAAGGTCAAGATTGACCTCTTCGATGTATCCTCAGAAACGACCATCACCGTGATTACGGACGAATCGCCAGTTGGCGACAACACGGCGATACTGAGAAAGACCGTCAGCGGCTCTCACAACAGCGCACACTTTCGAAACGCTGGTGCGTATGAACAGTTCACCATCCGCGTCGAAGGCGCTGATGGGCCGGTGTCCATGTCGAAGGGCGGCGTCACGGACGCGTGGAAACCCGGTGATGACGGCAAATTCCTCGGAGACACGGGAGGAGACCCCGGTTTCAACTACGAATTGAGCGAGCAGATCGGGGAGACGATGATGCCGTCCATTGTCCAACTCGACAGAACCGGACTGCCCGGAGAAACAACAGTCAACACGACCAACACGGACGCCGAGCAAATCGAGCTTGACGTCTACCAGTCTGCGTTGACTCTGGAAACCGGGCACTCGCTCTATCATGACTCTATCGACAACAACCTAAACGACGCTCAGACAGTCGCCTTAATTAAGGGTAAAAACGCTTACATCCAGTCACTCAATAACGGCTCCACAAAGGCTGTTGCCAAGACTGAGGCCCATAGAGCCATTAATGAGTATTATGCGAGGATGCAGGTTAATCTGATCGCTCGCTGGGATACGTCGGTGTCGACCATCCATCATCTTAACTCGACTGTTGTCAATGAGTCTGGAGTTAGTGGGGATGTTGTTTCGATTCCTCTTGAGGATGTTAACGACGGTGACGTGTCCGATATGATCGGAATAAAGATGAGTGGCGTTGGGACAACCTCTGTTCCGCTCGTTAACGGGACGAGTGCGACCGCCATGACTCTCAAAGCCCAGGGAGGCGACTCCGCTGGAGGTTATGGTTATGTCTCCACTATCGGCCCCACAGATGGGGTAACAGAGGTTGCCCGCTTCGAGAGCAACATAAATGGCAATGATCCGGCGTTTGACGCCACTGCCACCCGCATTACTGTTGACTCTCCACCATCCGGTGATGGTCGCATTGATGCAATGCGATTTAACCAGACAAGTGCGGCCTTCAACGAGATCGAGACTCAGCACAGTGCGGCGCTGGCTCAGATAGACACAGTAATCAATGGCACATATGATTCCTATCAGCGAGGAGAGATCAACAATAGCGACCTCGTTGATCCGTATGTGTTGGCCAACCAGCAGTCGGCAGGTGACGACTTTCAGGGTTGGGCCGCCAGTCAACTCACTCTCATGGGCACCAACTCTCCGGAGAACTTCGACCAAATCGGGAGCTTTGAAATCTCTAACGACGGCTCAGAGTACGAGGGAGTGCTGTTTAGTCAGACAAACCCTGCCAGCGGGCAATTTGAGTCTGGCAACTCCTACAATGCAAGCACTCTACGCGGCACTCAGTACGTCGTTACCTCTGATCGCATTGTCGAGCTACACGGTGGGTTTAGCATCGGCAATATCACCGACTCAAGCGGCGAACAGGTTCAGAACGTCACAATTGAGAAAACCACCTACAAGACGACGAACGTCACCGAACTCAAACAGCAGTACGAGGATCTTGCCTACAAACGCGCACAGATTGAAGCCCGCGAGAAGGCACTGAAACAATCCGCTGGCGGTGGCTTGCTCGGTGGCGGCAGTGTTCCACCTGTCGTGGCGCTGGCTGTCATCGGCACGTTACTGGCTATCGTCGTACTCCAGAACTAACCACCCATGCGCTCACTTTTCTTCGCCGCGCTGCTCGTGGTCAGCCTCGGCTGCGTCAGCGCCCCGACCGCCGCACAGTCCGCGGGCAATCTCCCCGCCGAAACATCCGGCCCACAGCCCACAGCCAACGCCACCGAAACCACCCGTATCGACGGACAGACAGAGATCATCGCCTCGGAGTACCTGCCGAACGAGAGTATCGCTCGCATCACGCTCCGGTCGAGCGCGGTCCAGACCGTGACGATCTCTGACGCCGGCCGCTTCCAAGAAGGCGGGAAGATTCCCGTCCGCACGGTCGCCATGCACTCGGACGACACTGCCACCATCGAGATTCCCGTCACTGAGAAGGACGGCTACATTGGTGTCGCCATTTCCACAGAGAACACGCCACTGTACGCCGAGATCGTACAACAGCCGTCCGGTGGTGGCCTGGATATCCTACGTGCTCTTTCGTCGTTACAGGCATGGCTCGCTGGAGCAACTGTCGCGTTCATCTGGATGATCGTCGCCGGCTACAATGTAATCCGCGGCGAGAACGGCCGTCCGGAGGTAGCATGAAGCCCGCACCGACCTTCCAGAACAACCGCGACCGCCTTGTCTACCTGCTGGCTGAGTACAAACTACTCATCGGTGGGATGTTCGTCGGTGCGGCCGTGCTGTTCGCCTACTACCAGCCACAGCTGCCGAGCCTCCCGACGTGGATTCCCGCTGTCGCCGTCGGCTGGCTGGTCCTGGCGATTCCTTGTTATCTCGTCGGGGCGAAGATCGCCCGCTGGCTCCGTCGCCGGAACTGGGTCGAAGTCCACCACGTCAACGCAATCGACGATACGACCGAGAAGTACTACGTCCCACCCGAACTCTGGCGCAAGAAAGAGATCGACGGCCCCGATCCATACCCAGTCAACGGCGGCAGTGCGTGGGCTGTCCGCGAGTACGAGTATCTGGAAGATATCGGCCAGCTCCGCGTCGAGGGCGTCTGGCTCGAAGGCTGTCAGGATACGCAGCTGATGACCAGCAAGAAGCAGATGCAAGATATCCACGGCTGGCTCATCGACCGCGCCGAGGAACTGGCAGCGATTCGCGGCCGGTGGAGTCGTGGCAGCGTCGAACTACAGAAGAAACTCGTCACCGCTGACGCCGAAGCCAACGAACGCGGCCAGATGATCCAGAAGACAGCAGCGAAAGAGACCTTCAGCGACCTCATCGAAGACGGCGAAGATCCCGAAGACGCGCCGACCATCCACGACCTCACCGATGCGCCCGACCCAACAGCAGATGCTGCTGTGGGCTATGGGCAGGACGAACCGGCCAACGATCAACCGCAGGAGCCACGACTAAACGATGACTGACGACGGTAACGACCTCTACACGCCTGCACAGTTCCGCGAGTATCAGGACGGCTACGGTCAACGTGATCCCGATGAGGTACACCAGCACGCCGGAATCGTTCGCGATGAGAAGCTATCACGCTATCTCTCGATACTCGAAACCCACTACGATCCCCGACACTGCGACCGGCCCGGAAAGATGCCGGGACAGGCCAAGGACCTCTCTCACGTTCGGGAGATCGTCCGCATCGAGGGAACCGAGACAGCACGGCGGGCCATGGCCAACGGCGATATGCAGTCACTCAAGCACTTCACCGGGGACGCCGGCCAGCGGGCCGACATCTCGGGAATCAAGGCCATCGACCAGCTTCGCGCCCAGATGACCGGCCCCGCTCCAATGTTCTACGAGTGGGCCGAACCCGGAACTGGTAAATCCAATTTTGCCTGTCTACTCGGACAGCTCTGGAAGGAGCAGCATCCCCCGGATGCGCTCGTCGCCTCGAACATCCGTACACTCGAAGAAACCGACGAATGGACCGACTCGGACGGCGACCGTCGTGACGGCTGGCTCGCCAACTACGGCGAGCTGAACGAGTGGCTGAAACAGGACGGCGACCCGATGCACAACGAGCAGGTCCCGAAGCTGTTCATATTCGACGAGGCCAGCAGCAACGCCGGTGGGAGTGGGTCGGACGGCTATGAGACGAAGACGAAACTTGGACCGCTCACGTACAAGATCCGGAAGTACGGTGGTTCACTCATCATCATCGGCCACGACGGCCGCGACGTACATCCGCTCGTTCGGGAACTCGGCGTGTGCGTTCACAAGGAAGGGCTCAAAGAAGCGACGTTCTACGAAGACGTGCGGAACCGGAAGGGCGTCAACCCGATCTTCTCCGTATCTGGTATCCCTGAGACGGACTGGCGGTATGACGACAAGGAACCGACTACGTGGTCCTGGTCGAGCGGCGAGGATGGCGGTGACGAGGTGGACCCGGCAGACCTCTCTCAAAAGCTTGCGATCTACACAGTCATTACAGCCAAGCAGTCTGAGCCGGACAGACCAAACCACGAGATTGCTGATTTCGTGCCGTACAGCGCCGAGTGGGTCCGTCAACGCTGGAACGAGTATCAGGACGACGGAAAGCACCGAAACGTGGTTGGTGAGGTGACGGAACTAACCGCATGACAGCGACAGGATTCGGACAACCCAACAACAACCAACCCCCCGGCGTAGCCCTGTTGTTGGCCCATGGCGTGCGCTCGCGGTGCGAGCACGCGCGAGCCATGGGCAACGGCCGCGAACAGCCCGGAGGAGTATCTATATATGACGCACGTGAGGCACGAAGATGAGTCGAAGCCACAAGGCCAATCACTACGGCACACTCGTCGAGCGCAAAGCCGCCGAGCGCTACGACCTCGAATTAGATCGGAGCAGTTGGCATGATGCGAAGCGGCCAGACGGGACGCCGGTTGAAATCAAAGCCGCGATGTACCGCCACGCAAATGGACAGCCCGGTACGTTCAAGCTCTACGACCAGTACCACGAGAAGCTACGGTATGCGAATGGATGGTACGTGTTCGGCGTGTACCGAGTTCGTGGGCGAGGCGTGGAGGTAATAGAGTGGGAGATGCGTCACTCGTCGCGGTTACCACGTCTCGAATGGCATGGAGGTGGTACTCATCGGAATGCATCACAGGCAAAGATCAAAATCGGCAATCTATTTAGTATAGTCTGATCATACATCGACCAATTCGTTTGTACCCCAAGTAGAAGAGAACCTTTTCAAGATATTCAGAATAATATGGATCGATAATATGCTAATCAAGAACGTAGCGAGCAGTATTTTTGGCCGCGATATAGTTATAAACCCGCCTATAAAAGTGAATATTGGCGACATATACAAGAACAAATGCCTGTTTATCTGCATGAGTCGTTCTCTTTCATCAAACTCGCGGCTTTGGGCTATTTTTAGACCATCTTGTGTGAGCTTGATGTTGCAAAATTGACTTCCACTATTTTGCTCGATGGTTACTAGATCTTGCATTAGGAGCATCTTCCACCCAGTTTCAGCACCCTCACGGCTAAGATTTGTTTCTGAACAAAATGGATGGTGTTCATCAAATACATTAGTAGTACAAACTATATGTCCGGAAGAATTGTAGATATACCTTAGTATTCTTGCCCAATTTGGTTCATCTAACGTCATAATCAGACATATAATTCGCTGATATAAATAGTCTCAAACAGGTGAAGACGAGAGCTTTCTGTTCAAAACAACTGTGCGGTGTATTTTGATGATGTGGCCTTAGCCACACCTCTAAACGGAATCACAACCCCCCGGGTTTGATTCCGTTCGGGCGATGACCGGGCCATTGGCTCGGTCGAGCCACGATCACGTCGGCGACCGTGCCGGACAGGGAAGGGAAACGGCAAAACAAGCGGTTTTTCGGGGTGCTGAACAGTGATGCCTCTCAGCAGGCGGGCCGCTACCCGGTGGCGAGCCAGCGCCAGGCCGTCCCTCGCGATCCGTCCGCGAGCTGCACCCGGGCCTGCCGGTAGCGCTCTTCGGGCATTCCGGCATCTTTCCAAACCCGGAAGCCTTCGCGAATCGCCTTCCCGTGCTTCTCGATCTCCCCGAACCGCAGGGTCATCTGTGCCTCGCGAGCGTCGTTCACATCGACACCGTGGCGGGCGGCCCATGCGATGAACGCGCTCATCGTATTCTCCAGCCCACGCTCGGCGGCTTCTGCGGCCTTCGCGGCGGTGTCAACAGCACGGCGAGTGGCTTCACGCGCCTCGTCAACCGCTACATGAACCATCTCTGCGACGTACTCCGACCGGAGCGACACGTCGGCATAGTCCGAGATCACCAAGTCTTCCATCTCTCGAAGCGCTCGCCGAACACTTTCAACATGACGGCCGTACTCGTCTGCGATATCCGCCGGAGCAACCTGCCCACCGTCTGCTACCAGCATCTCCAGGGCTTCCCACTGTACCGGCGAGAGCCCATCTGAAAGGTGGCGCACCACGACACTCTCCTGTTTCTGCTCAACTCGCGTTAGATCCAAGCCCACCGGCTCAGGACCGGAGTGGTCAACCTCCGGTTCGAAGTATGAATCTTCGACAAATGGGCCAGAACCCGACGGAGCGATGTCGATACCCGCATCGGCCAGTACCGACAGCACAGTCTGATCTAACTCCCGTTCCAGCGTCTCCAAGTCGCGCCATCGGACAGTCTCATCATCATCCAGCAGCGATGCCTGCAGAGATGAACCCACTTTCGGGTGCGATAGCGGGTGATCGTCGGGCACAGACAGCGCCTCACGGGCGTAGTAGTGCTTCACCTCCTTGGGGAGGTGATGGTCAGGGAATGCCTCTCGAATCCGCTTCGGGCCGAGTGTGGCCGTGTGGTAGTATCCTGGCAGGTTCCGGCCGCGCTCATCGTCATCGTTCTGGACGATCTTCCGATAGCCGCAGCGGTCGGATTCCAACAGGTGACCCATCGCCGCAATCGGCCCATCGCGAGCGTGAACCGGCCCACTGGCGTCCCGATGAACTCGGGCGTACTTCTCTGCGTCCTGCACGTTGCTGTAGGGATGTGGCTCCTCGAAGTACCGACCGGTGACGCCGACCTCAATAGCCGCCCGCTGCAGTAGCTCAGGATATCGGTGAAACGCGATATTCGACCCTTTCACGCGGACGTTCACACCTTCACCGAAGCCGTCCGGCACGGGGATCTCGATACGGCTTCCATCGTCACGCTCGCCTTGCATCCCGGGCCAGCGTGGCGCAACGTGGGCTACGAAATCCTGCTGACCGACCGAATCTTCATCTGGATGGCGGGCAACCTTCAGCCGGTATTCACGCATATTCTGCAGCTGCCAGTCCGTTCCCTGTGGCGTCCGCTCGCCGGGGTGAACGATATTGCTGTCCTGGTAGGAAAGGCGAACGACCCACCGCTCGCCATCCTGCAGGAACTCGCCGCTCTTTGACCCCTCACCAGCCTTCACCTCACTGTCCAGTGCGAAAAACGGCGCAAGGCCGTCGCTATTGAACAGGAGATTGGCGTGGAGTTCGTGAGGGGCCAGCCCTATCGTTCGCATCGCCCCCCGTCAATCTTGACGGCGGCCACCGCCCGCTCGACCTCGGCCTGACTCTCCGCAAGCGGTTGGAAATTTGTCCAGTCAAAATGAAGGGGTTCACCCTCTTCTACGTCGTACAGTTCTGAGGCGCGGACGAATCCAGTCACGCCGGAACCACCTCCAGTTTCTCACGAGCACGACCAAGGAGGTTGCCCACAGTACCGGGAGAACGGCCAGTCTTCCGGGCGTATTCCCGTGGCCCATACTGCCCCATGCCCACAGCCTCGTACACCTCTTGCTCGGCGTCAGTCAGTGGCGACAGGTCGGGTTCGTAATCGAAGAGTGACGACTGTGGGCTCACAGACTCTCACCCCCGTCAGTCCGGGCTTCCACTCGACCGCCCTGATTCCGTTGTGGCTGGTCTTCCGGATCAGGGTAATCGAGTTCTTTCCCAGCTGCAGTTCCCCGCGAGATACGGGGCATACAATCGCAGGCTGGACAGCGGTGAGCGATGTCATCGCCGTCGCCGAACGTCCGCCGGAAGTCACGCGAAACGTGCGCCCCGCAGTGCTGGCAGTTCGACTTCTCGATAGTTGCGCTCTCGACAAGTCGGTTACTCAAGAGAAACCACCCCCGCTCGGGAATCCGCCAATTCCTTCGCGAAATCGCAAGACTGCACCCCAGATGATGCGTAACCGTTCGTGGTTCGATTTGATTTCGAGTTTATACGCAGATGGGTCTGCGAGTAATATTCCAGTAGAAGCGCATAGCAGTCGCTTTTCAGGATAGTTCTACAGGACGAGATACCGCTATGGACTCGCCGGGATTTGAACCCGGGGCCTCTTCCTTGCGAAGGAAGCGATCTGCCACTGATCTACGAGCCCGCGTGGTCTGCCACTCGAACGCGGAGTTATAAAAACCCTGCGCGTGAGAGCGGCCTTCGATAGCGATTCACACTGTCCCGGCCAGCGGTTCGGACGGGTGGCACACCGACGCTGTCGCGAAGCGACAGCCCCCGGAGATTAGTCCTCGAGGACGATCTCGATGGAGACGTCGTTGGGAACCTGGATGCGCATCAACTGGCGCAGTGCCCGTTCGTCGGCGTCGATATCGATGAGCCGCTTGTGGACGCGCATCTCCCAGTGTTCCCACGTCGCAGTCCCCTCACCGTCGGGGGACTTGCGGCTGGGAACCTCCAGCGTCTTGGTTGGGAGTGGAACAGGACCGGAGAGTTCGACACCGGTCTTGTTCGCGATCTCCCGTACGTCGGCGCAGATGTCGTCGAGGTCCTCGGGGCTTGTGCCCGCGAGCCGAACGCGTGCCTGCTGGGACATACGTTATCGCTCGTTGACGCTGAGGACTTTGCCGGCGGCGATGGTCTGACCCATGTCGCGGATAGCGAAGGAGCCGAGCTCCGGAATCTCGGAGGACGGCTCGATGCTGAGTGGCTTCTGTGGGCGGACCGTCACAACGGCAGCGTCCCCGTTCTGGATGAAGTCGGGGTTCTCCTCGGCGACCTCGCCGGAGGACGGGTCGATCTTCTTGTCGATGGACTCGACGGTACAGGCGACCTGTGCCGTGTGAGCGTGGAAGACCGGCGTGTAACCCTCAGTGATGACAGACGGGTGCTGCATCACGACGATCTGGGCCTGAAAGGTCTCGGCGACCGATGGCGGGTCCTCGGCCGGACCACAGACGTCACCGCGTCGGATGTCGTCCTTGCCGACGCCGCGGACGTTGAACCCGACGTTGTCACCGGGCTCGGCCTTCGGAACTTCCTCGTGGTGCATCTCGACGGTCTTCACTTCACCGGAGACGTCAGACGGCTGGAAGCTGACGTTGTCGCCGGTGTTCAGGATACCCGTCTCGACACGGCCAACCGGGACCGTACCGATACCGGAGATGGTGTAGACGTCCTGAATCGGCAGTCGGAGCGGCGCGTCCGTCGGCGGCTCCGGAGCCGGCAGGTTGTTGAGTGCTTCCAGCAGGATTTCGCCGTCGTACCAGTCCGTGTTCTCGGACTCCTCGGCGACATTGTCGCCTTCGAACGCCGAGAGCGGAATGAACTTGGCGTTGTCAGGGTCGAAGCGGACCTGAGTGAGGAGATCCTTGACCTCTTCGACGACCTGCTTGTACTCAGACTCGCCGTAGTCGACGAGGTCCATCTTGTTGACACCGACGACGAGTTCGCCGATGCCCAGGGTGCGGGCCAGGAACACGTGCTCCTGGGTCTGCGGCTGGACACCGTCGTCGGCGGCGACGACCAGGACGGCGTTGTCGGCCTGGGACGCGCCGGTAATCATGTTCTTCACGAAGTCGCGGTGACCAGGACAGTCCACGATGGTGAAATCGTAGGCGTCAGTGCTGAATTCCTGGTGGGCGATGTCGATGGTGACACCACGCTCACGCTCTTCGGCGAGGTTATCCATGACGTAGGCGAACTCGAATCCGCCCTTGCCCTTCTCTTCGGCTTCTTCCTTGTGCTGTTCGATGACGTGCTCCGGTACCGATCCTGTCTCGTACAGGAGTCGGCCGACGAGCGTGCTTTTCCCGTGGTCGACGTGACCGATGATGGCCAGGTTCTGGTGTTGTTCGTCGCTCATTGTTATCTCTCACGCGCAGAGGCGCTGTATCGGGTTTATTAGCTGGTGGTTCATAAAACGATTTCGAAAGCGTGTAAGCGTCAGCCCGTCGCTTTCTTGCGATTCGGCACGCCATGCCATGGTAGTGTGACACCCGATGACTTGGTGTGAGAGACTACTGATACCGGCAGTCACAACCGGATCAGTGTCTTTCGGAGTGGCAAACGGAACTGGTGGGTGGGAAAGGCAGCGAATGCGAGAAACGACGCGGCCGCGTTAGAAATCCTGCTGTCCTGTTACAGCCGGCCGATATCGGCAAGCACCGCGCTCGCCGTCTCCGGACCGCCAGCGCCGCGACCGGAAATGTTGAGCTGGCCGGCGTGCTCGGTCTCCAGTTGGGCAATGTTCCGGGTTCCAGAGACAGCGAGCGGCGCATTGTCCGGCACAAGTCGCGGGCCGACACGGACAGAGCCCTCGACGACCTCAGCGATGAGTCGGACAGTCCGGCCGTCCGCCCGGGCGAGTTCGAGCGCGCTGCCAGAGATTTCTTGAATTCCCTCGACCTCGGCATCGTCGAGCGTGTACTCCGTTTCGTCGTCTGACAGGACGTTCGCAATGATGACGCCTTTCAGCGCTGCGTCGGTCCCGTCTACGTCGAAGGTCGGGTCGGCTTCGGCGACGCCCAGATCCTGCGCTTCCGCGAGAACGTGTTCGTAATCCAGACCCTCGGTCGCCATCCGCGAGAGGATGAAGTTCGCCGTGCCGTTGAGCACGCCGCGAACGGCGGTGATGTGGCTCGGGTCGAAGTCGTCGATAGTCGAGAGAATCGGCATCGCACCGCCGACGGTCGCCTCGAACAGCACGGACCCCTCGCTTTCGTGTTCTAGCGAGCGAACGTCCGCGTACCGTTCGGCGACCGGACCTTTGTTCGCCAGCACGGCGTGGCGGTCCCGTTCGAGGGCGGCTTGGACGTGGCTAAAGCCCGGTTCGGCGTCGCCGAGCGTCGTCGGCGTCGCCTCGACGAGCACGTCGTACTCGGCCGAAAGCGCGTCCTCGGGTGCGTCGCTCCCGACGATACCGTCGGTTCGCTTCCGGTCGAGGACCGCAGCAGTGTCGATACCGGCGCTATCGATGACGGCGCTGCTGGAATCGGCAAACGCAGTAACCGAATGGCCGTGGTCGCTCGCCAGTTCGACGACGGCGGAGCCGACGGCACCGGCTCCGATAACGGCGAGCCTCATGCGTCACCTCCCGCAGCGAGGGGTTCGATGACGTGGAGCCCCTTCTCGTCGGCGACGGTACGGATGGACCGCATCGCCTCGTCGACCGCTCCCTCCTCGGTCGCCAGTCGGATGCGCGCGCTGGAGGCATCGTCCGTTCCCCCCGGTGCCGACAGCGAGAGGTCGGTCACGGTCGCGTCTGTGGATTCGTGGATCCGCGAGAGTGTGTCGGAGAGGTCAGTGTTGACGAGGTGACCTGTGAGAATAATCGTCAGCGCCTCGCTGTACTGCTCGGCCCCGGCCTGAATAACGTTGATGCCCGCGTCCCGGAGTGCGTCGACGATCCCGTCGAACCGCTCGGGGGTCGCCTCCAGATCGACCTCCACGGGGATGTGGCCCCGCGGGGTCACGTTCCCCCGTTCGTGGAAGATAGAGAGGAGGTTCCCGCCGTTGTTGGCGATGGGCTCGAGCGCCCGCAACAGTTCGCCCGGTTCGTCGACCAGTTCCAGCCGAACTGTGTAGGACCGTACCTCGTCGGTCGAGTCGCTCATCGCCCGCTCACCTCCTGAGTATCTCGGCTCATTGTGGATGACTCAGCAGGGGCACGTATAAGAAACCGTTCGTTTGGTCTCACGGGAGAAAGCGGTCGTACAGGTCGTCGATCCATTCATTGTACGCTTCGCCACGAGTCGATCCCCAGGGGTTGCGGGAGAAGTAGTACATCGCCGCGAACATCCCCGCAAGCGTCAGCGCCAGCCCCGTCGGCAGAACGAAACTCCAGATGAACGTCGACGTGCCGGCGATGACAGCAGCCACAAGAAGGTCCACAATCTGATGCAGGCGGTCGCTCATATCTGGCCGTTCGACGCCGGACGACCTAAGCGTGGGGCCTGCCTCCGTCGAGACAATTGATGACAAGGGAACGCTACGTTTTTTTCGCACCGGTGAAGCGTGTCGTATGTGTACGCCCTCCAGTCATCACCGATAGCGATAGGGACGGCGGTGTTCCTCGTCGGTGTCCTCGCCGTCGTCGGAATCGTCCTCGGCGCACTCGGAAGTGCAGTCGTACGGCGCCTCTCGAATCCGGTCACCAGATATCGGCAGCTATATCTCTGGGTTTTGCTGCCGTTCGCACTGCTGTCGTGGGTCGTCTTTCTGTCCCTCGGACTCGGCCACTTGGTTCCCGGCGGACAGACCGGAGTCGTTGGAGCAGTGCTGGCGACGTTCACCGAGTTGCTCGCCGCCGGCATCATCTGGCTGGCCGCCTACGCACCAACTGTCCCGGGCGTCCGCAACGTTCGGGACATCAAACTCTCGACTGGCCGTGCAGTCATCCGAATGGGACGGTACGTCCTCGGAATCACTGCGTTGGTGACTGTCGCCGTGGTACCCGTTGAACTCGGACTGTCGTCAGTCGGGCTGCTGGCGCTCGTTACCGTTTTCGTTGTCACCGTACAGGCCGCCTCCCCGTGGTTCATTACGCTAATTCGGTCGGTCGATAGACCGGACGAACCGACAGCGGAGACATTAGAGCGACTCCAAGAGCGTGCGGGACTTACTGTCCGAGACGTTCGAATTTTCGACACCGAACAAGAGAGGACTGCGAGCCTGACCGTTCGCGGCGTTTCTGGGTATCGTCGCCTGTTCGTGACTATCACGTTCCTCGACATGTTCGACGACGAAACGGCAGCGGCCCTCCTTGCGGTTCAGGCCGGCCGCCAGAACGCCCGAGTGCTTGCCCGAGTCATGGTGGGCCTGCTTATTACAGTCGTCCCGCTGTTCGTGGCACTGGCAGACATCGGCCCGCTGTGGCCTCTCGTCGGCGTGAGTCTCGGACTCGCCATCGCAAGCCTGTGGGTCACTCGCCGCGGCGTCCGGGCAGCCGACGACTACGCGGCCGAGCGCGTTGGCCCGGAGACCGTCGCGGACGCTCTCGAACGGTACGCCGACGTCCACGACATTGAACCGTCCCGACGACGACTCGCGAACCCGTTCTCGAGATCGCCGCCGCTGGGGAACCGAATCGACCGATTGCGGGCGCAGGCAGAAGCGGAATAGCCGAAAACGAGTACAGACGCAGTGAAATCAGACGAGGCGGAGCGGACACGCATACCGCGCGAGCGGAGCGAGCGCGGTTTCACTCCGAGCGCGTTCGCAGAACGCGACTCGGAGGTCGTTTTTAGCGTAGATTTTTACGAACCCGCTCCCCGCAGCGCGCTCACAGAGCGCGCGAGGAGAGGGGGGTGACGTAAAAAGGTACTTAGAAGTAGTCGATGGCCGGGTTCAGTTCCTGCTTCATCCCCTTGCGCTCGCGGATCTCGCTGATCTTGTCGGGCTGAAGGTTGTCGGCAAGGACCTGGAAGCCGGCGTTCTCGGTGTTCCAGGAGGCACGACCCTCGGTCGCGGAGCGGATGTCGGAGGAGAAGCCGATCATCTCGTCGACCGGCGCGACGCCTTCGACGACCATCAGGTCGCCTTCCTGGTACATGTCGTCGACGCGGCCACGGCGGCCCTGAATCTCGCCGCTGGCAGCGCCCATGTGGTCGTTGGGCACGTCGATGCGGACCTGCTGAATCGGCTCCAGCAGCTTGATACTGGCGTCGATAAGTGCGTTGTGCACAGCCTCGCGGACAGCCGGGATGACCTGAGCCGGACCGCGGTGGATGGCGTCCTCGTGGAGGCGGGCGTCGTGGAGACGGATGAGCGACCCCTGTACCGGCTCGGACGCGAGCGGACCGTCGTCGAGGGCCTCTTCGAGACCTTCGATGACGAGCTCCATCGTCTCGTTGAGGTGCTGGATACCCTTCGTCTCATCGAGCAGGATGTTGGTCCCGTGGATGTGCTCGATGTTCTGGGAGTCGTCCTTGTCCATACCGGCCTCCTGCAGCGCTTCACGGCGCTCCAGTTCTGGCATGTCCATCGACGCCTCGCCCATCTTAATCGTCTCGACGATGTCCTCGCCGAGCGGCTCGATGCTGATGTAGAAGCGGTTGTGGTTGTTCGGCGACCGACCTTCGACTTCGCGACTGTCTTCCTGCGGGGCCTCGCGGTAGACAACAATCGGCTCACCGGTGTTGATCGGGATACCCTGGTTGCGCTCGATACGCTGGCCGATGACTTCCAGGTGGAGTTCACCCTGCCCGGAGATGAGGTGCTCGCCGGTGTCCTCGTTAATTTCGACCTGGATGGTCGGGTCTTCCTTGGCGACCTGCTGGAGCGTCTCGATGAGCTTCGGCAAGTCGTCCATGTTCTGCGCCTCGACGGACTTCGTGATGACCGGCTCCGAGATGTGCTCGATGGACTCGAACGGCGTCATCTCCTCGCTGGAGACAGTGGAGCCAGCGATAGCGTCCTTGAGGCCCGTGACGGCGGCGATGTTCCCGGCGGGGACGCGGTCGACTTCCTCGCGCTCGCCACCCATGTAGATGCCGACGCTCTGGATGCGGTTCTTGCCCGCGGTCCCGGAGACGTACAGCTCCTGACCCTTCTCCAGCGTACCGGAGAAGACACGACCGGCGGCGATCTCGCCGGCGTGTGGGTCGACACCGATGTCAGTAACCATCAGGACGACTTCGCCGTCCTCGTTGACCAGCCGCATGTCGTCGGCGAGCTGGGATTCGGCGTCACCACGCCAGATACGCGGAACGCGCATCGGCTGGGCGTCGACAGGGTTGGGGAAGTGCTCACACACCATGTCAAGCACCACGTCGGACAGCGGCGTGCGCTCGTGGAGTTCCTGGCGGTTGTCGTTGCGCTCAAGCTCCATGATTTCGCCGAAGTCCATGCCGGTCCGCTGCATCGACGGCATCGAGACGCCCCACTTGTACAGCGCGGAGCCGAAGCCGACGGTGCCTTCCTCGACGGAGACCGTCCAGTCCTCGATGTCGTCCATCTCCTCGGTCATGCCGCGGATGAGTTCGTTGACATCCTGAATGACCGCGAGCAGGCGCTTCTGCATCTCTTCAGGGCCTTCCTGAAGTTCGGAGATGAGGCGGTCGACCTTGTTGATGAACAGCGTCGGCTTGACGCCCTCGCGGAGCGCCTGCCGGAGCACCGTCTCGGTCTGGGGCATCGCGCCCTCAACGGCGTCGACGACCACCAGCGCGCCGTCGACGGCACGCATCGCGCGGGTCACGTCGCCACCGAAGTCGACGTGGCCAGGGGTGTCGATAAGGTTGATGAGGTGGTTCTGGTCCTCGTACTCGTGGGTCATCGAAACGTTAGCCGCGTCGATGGTGATCCCACGTTCCTGTTCGTCTTCCTCGGTGTCCATCGCCAGCTGTTCGCCGGCAGTGTCGTCGGAAATCATGCCGGCACCGGCCAGCAGATTGTCTGTCAGCGTCGTCTTTCCGTGATCGACGTGAGCAGCGATGGCGATGTTCCGGATGTGCTCCGGATCGTCCATCAGTGTCTCACATTCTTGGACGATTTTCTTACGTCGGCCCATTATACAGCATTCTATCAACAGCAGGGTCAAAAGGATAGTGTTTCACTACGGCCGTGACCGCTCGAAATCCGGCCGTTCGCGTGGCATGGTCTGGCATTCCGACCGATCGATAGCTAAAGGCGTATGCTCAGCGATTATAATTATTTGCAGTCGAATGAGTAATGATTGCAAAGGTATTAGCGCCAGCCAGCAGAGGGAAGCGTATGACTCGGCGTCCACACCTCGACACGATCGCAGTCGATACTGAGACGGCGTCAGCAGCAGGGGACGTCACGCTCCCGATACACCTCTCCTCGACTTACGAACTGGCCGGGCTCGACACGGACCTGTCTCTAGAGGACATCGACCCCGGAGACGGGGAGTTCCTCTACTCGCGGCTGTCGAACCCGACACGACACGGCCTCGAACAGGAGTTAGCCGCGCTCGAAGGCGGAGAACAGGCCTATGCCTTCAGTTCGGGGACGGCAGCCGTCGCAACAGCGGTGCTCTCACTGGTCGAGCCGGGCGATCACGTCGTCGCGTTCGACGACCTCTACGCGGGCACGCGACGAATGTTTGAAACGCTGTTCCGGGACCAGCTCGGTGTCGACGTGGAGTTCGTCGACGCGACCGATGTCGACGCTGTAGCGGCCGCGATGACACCGGCAACAGAGCTAGTCTGGGTCGAGACCCCGACAAACCCGGGTATCAGACTGTGTGACATCGACGCGATTGCGGCCGTCGCCGCCGACTACGACGCGACGGTCGGGGTCGACAACACCTTCGCGAGTCCGTACTTCCAGCAACCGCTGTCGCTCGGCGCGGACCTCGTGGTCCACAGCACAACGAAGTACCTCAACGGCCACAGCGATGCCGTCGGCGGCGCGCTGATTACCGACGACCCCGAGGTGGCCGAACGGGTAGAGTTCCGCCAGCAGATCGCCCTCGGGAATATGCTCGCCCCGTTCGACAGCTACCTCATCTCGCGGGGCATCAAGACGCTGGGTGTCCGGATGACTCGCCACGAGAACAACGCCATGGCCCTTGCGCGGTACCTCGAGGACCACGAGCGCGTCGAAACGGTCCACTACCCGGGGCTAGAGAGCCATCCACAGCACGACCTCGCCCGCGAGCAGATGCAGGGCTTTGGCGGCGTACTTTCGTTCGAACTGACCGGAGAAATGGCCGATGCCAAGCGTTTTCTCGAAGCGTTAGAGACGGTGACGCTGGCAGTCAGCCTCGGCGGTGTCGAGAGCCTAGCGGAGCTTCCGGCGGCGATGACACACGAACCGCTCTCACCGGCGGCGCGGGACGACCTCGGCATCTCCGATACACTCATCCGCCTTTCGGTGGGGATCGAGGATGTCGAGGACCTCCGGGTCGACCTGGAGCGCGGTTTCGCGGCGCTCGAGTCCTGAGCGCTGCGTGCGAACGCTGCCCCCACCCGTGCATTAATAGCGCTTCGCCCCGTGAGATAGTGACACATGGACGTGCACGTGCAGGGTGGGCCGGCCGAACCGTTTCTCGGAGCGAGGGACCTCTTCTCGACGGAACACGACCTGAAACGACCAGTGACTGTCCGGGTCCGGGAGGACCCTGACGAGCGTACCCGCGTCAGCCACAGCGAGGACGCCCACAGGCTGACGATCTCCCGTCAGGCCGCCACGAGTGCAATGGCCCGCGAACTCGCGTTACACGAGTACGCACACATGCACCACCACGAATGCGGGCATCCATCGCACACACAATCGACGCGAGAAGCCATTTACCTCGCGCTGGCGGGGCGATCGGTCGAACAGCGAAAGCTCACGCACTGTTACCAGATCGCTAACCACATGAAGGACGTCTACGCCGACGATATCTGGATGCCGGTGGTTCCCGGCGACAAGCTGGTGCCGTTTCTGGAAGCCAGCCTCGCGGCTGCCGTCGCGGACCGCCCCGGCGATCCGCCGACCTGGGATCGCTCGGCATCGCTGACCCGGGTGCGCCACCCCAGCGAACCGGCCGCACGGCTGACGCCGGCTGCAGATCCGGACATCACAGCTGTCAACGCAGCGTTCGCTCTTGCGCTGTGTGAGCGCCACGATCTGGTCGGCTCGGACCACCGCCTGTACGACCTCGCGCACGCCGCGGCACAGGACGCCGAATCGGTCGATCTCGCGGAATTCAAGCACCATTTCGCGGCACTCTCGCCCGAACCGGACGAGTCCGAATTCCGGAAGGCGCTCGTCGACGTGACTCGCGCGTACGCCGGCGGCGGCGGTCGTGCGGCAGACTGAAGCCGGATGTCCCGGTGCTGTCGGATTACCGACGGGCCGTGTCGTCACACACAGGTAGGGCCTCGCCGTCAACGACTGCCGGCTTCGCTCGCGCGCGAACACGGATTAACCGGCAGAACTGTTTTTGCATGGACTTGTGAACTAGCTGACTATGACCGAGGCGCTTCGTGGCCGACATCTCGACGGGGAAACCGATGTCGTCGGCGAACGAATTCGGGTGTTACACATCGACGACGATCGCGATTTCGTGGCTGTCGCAGCGGATTCCCTGGAGGCCGCGGACGACCGAATCTCCGTCGAAACCGCGACCAGCGCACGAGACGGGCTCGATCGGCTCGCCGAAAACGGGTTCGACGCTGTCGTCTCCGACTACGATATGCCGAAGATGAACGGCATCGAACTGCTCGACGCGATTCGGGAGACAAACCCGGATCTGCCGTTCATTCTGTTCACCGGCAAAGGGAGCGAAGAGGTAGCCAGCGAAGCGATCTCGATGGGCGTTACCGACTATCTACAGAAGTCGTTCGGCGTCGAGGTGTACGAACTGCTGGCCAACCGCATCGAAAACGCGGTCTCCGAGTACCGCGCGAAACGACAAGCCGCCGAGTCAGAGCGCCGCGTCCGTGAACTCACCGAGGCGACCCACGATATCCTCTGGGAGTTCACCGCCGACCTGAGCGAACTGCTCGTGATCAACTCAGCCTACGAGGACATCTGGGGGCGGTCGGTGGCCAGGCTCCGTGACAACCCGTACGACTTCCTAAACGGCATCCATCCCGAGGACCGCGAACTGATGAAAGACACGATGCGGAGCCTGATGAACGGCGAATCGGCTGACGTCGAATGCCGTGTCAACGCAACAGAGGAGTATCAGCGCTGGGTCTGGATACAGGGCGAGCCGATCACGAACGACGACGGCGACATAGTTCGCGTGGCCGGATTCGCTCGTGACATCACCGAGCGGCGGAACCACGAGCGCGAACTCGAAGCCACGAAGAACCAGCTCGCGGAGCACAACCAGACGCTCCGGAAGCTCTACGAAATCAGCGCCGACGCCGACGCCTCGTTTGAAGAGAAGATTCAGGCGGTTCTGGATCTGGGTCAGGAGCGTCTCGGGACTGCCGGCGCGTTCCTGTCCTCGAGCGATACTGACCGCGACGAGTTTACCATTCGCTATGCGAGCGGGAGCGACGAACGGCTCACGCCGGGAACTGTCACGCCGCTGTCGGAGTCGTACTGCCGGAAGATGACCGACGCGGGAAGCGTCATGGCAATCGCGGAAGCGTCCGAAGAGGGCTGGGAATCCGATCCAGCGTACGAACGATGGGAATTCGAGACGTACATCAGCGGTGAGGTCCGCGTCTGCGATACGCACTCGGGGACACTCTGTTTCGTCGACCGGTCGTCCCGCGAGACTTCCTTCACCGAAGACGAGAAGACGTTCGTTCATCTCGCAGCGCAGTGGGTGAGCTACGAACTCGAACGTCAGCAGCGCGAGGGGCGCCTCGAACGGTACAAGGAGTACACCGACGACATGCTGGACGCCATCGACGACGTGTTCTACGTCCTCGATAGCGATGGCCGCTTCCGGCGCTGGAACGAGAGTCTGCTGAACGTGACTGGCTACTCGGCTGCCGAAGTCGCCGGAACCCATGGAGCTGAATTCTTCCCGGAAGAGCATCGAGACCTTGTTCTGGCCGCGATCGAATCGGTGTTCGAGGGTGATACCACCCGCGTGGAGGTACCGTTTATTACGAAATCGGGAGATCAGATCCCTCACGAGTTCACGGCGACCCGCGTCGAGGACCCCGACGGAAATCCGATGCTGGCCGGTATCGGTCGGGATATCACCGAACGGAAGGCACGCGAGCAGGAACTTACCCGGACGAAGGAACTCCTCGACCAGGCCCAGCGGATCGCGAGTGTCGGCGGCTGGGAGATAGACGTGACAACCGACCCGCCGGAAATGACGGTGACAAGCGAGTTCTATCAGATACATGGGTTGACGCCGGATGACGAACTGAGCGTCGAATCCATCGTCGACCTGTACCACCCCGACGATAGGGAAGCGGTCATGGCTGAGTTCCATCGAGCGATAGAAACGGCTGAGGGGTACGACATGGAGGTGCGTATCGGAGACGAAGACCACTTCCGGTGGGTCCGCGCGCTGTGTGAACCGGTCACCGAGAACGGCGACGTTGTCAAACTCCGTGGCTCTGTCCAGGATATCACGGACCGAAAGCTCCGGGAGCGCGAACTGGAGGGGGCTCGCGAGCGGATGGAAATCGCGCTAGAGACCACGAATACGGTCGTCTGGGACCGCGAATTCGAGTCCGGCGGCCTGTCGTACTACCCCGGGTCCGAAACACTGTATGGCACCGACATCGAGTCGCTGGACGAGTTTTTACCGCTGGTCCATCCCGAGGACCAGCGGGACGTAGCGGCACGCATCGAATCGGCGACCGAGACTGGCACGTACGAAGCCGAGTTCCGAATCATCCGTGACGGCGAGGTCCGCTGGATGGAGGCGAAGGGCCGCGTCGAATCCGACGGCGACGGGGCTCCAGTCCGGGCGATCGGTATCGACCGTGACATCACCGAACGCAAGCGCCGCGAGCAGGAGCTGGAGGAGACAAACGAACGTCTCGAAGAGTTCACGAGCATCGTCAGCCACGACCTCAGGAACCCGCTATCCGTCGCCGAGGGACGCATCGAACTGGCCCAGCAGGAGTCCGACAGCGAACACCTCGACAGCGCCAGTGACGCGCTCGAACGGATGCGGACGCTCATCGACGACCTGCTCGCGGCCGCACGCGACGAGCAGTCGGCGGTTGACGCCGGCGTCGTGGCACTCACGGACACGGCCGAACAGTGCTGGCACAACGTCGAAACCAGCGACGCCGAACTCGCTGTCGAGACGGACGCCGTCGTTCGTGCCGACAGGAGCCGATTGGAACAGCTGCTCGAGAACCTGTTCAGCAACAGCGTCGAACACGGCGGTGACGACGTGGTAGTCACCATCGGAGAGCTTGACGACGGCTTCTACGTCGAAGACGACGGCGAGGGTATCGACGAGGCGAACCGGTCGCGCGTGTTCGAAACGGGATACTCGACATCAGACGCCGGGACGGGGTTCGGGCTCTGGATCGTCGCGGAAATCGCCGACGCTCACGACTGGACGGTGACTATCGACGAGGGGAGCGAGGGCGGCGCACGGTTCGAGATTACCGGCGTCGATATCGTGGAGTGACAGACCGGCGCGTGTTCGTTCCGGCCCGTAGTTGGCCGCCGAAGACCAATTCAACCAAGCGTTCGAAGGCCCGCTCGTGCAACCCCGCTCACTCGCTGTCGGAATCGCTCTGGTTTCGCTCGTCGTCCTTGGAGGCTGTACTGCCTTCAGCACTGCCGGCCCAAACAGCGGCGAGCGGACCGTGACGCCCGCCCCGGTCCCCACGCCGGACCCGAGCCTGCCGCCAGGTGTCACTGCCAACAGCATCAGCGACCCCGAGCGACTCGGCAGCGCCCACGAGCGGCGGCTGACGAACAGGAGCTACACCGTCACGGTTGCCCGAACCGTCCAGTTCGCCAACGGGACGATAGTGCGACGGCTGGAGCAGGGTCGGATGGTGGGTGCCGACGGCAGGATTCTCTCGTGGCGTCACCGGACAGAGCCTGAACGGGGCGGCGGTGACGCTATCGTCAGCAGACGCGCGTGGACTAACGAGTCCGTTCACGTTCTCCGTCTTCAGTATGCAAACGGGACGACGCGGTACAGGGTCGGGGAGTCCCACCGGCGGTATCCGTACCGGCGGACCGCGTACAACGTCGCGAGGACGTTATCGGACGAGAACGCGGCCATCGTCGCCAGCGACACCGACGCCGACCCGCCGACGTACGCACTTGAATCACGGAACCTGAGTGAGGAGTTGGGAACGAGCACGGATCTGGACCGCGTCGAAACGAGTCGCATCCGAGCGGTCGTCATCGGGACGGGGGTTCTTAAGCGCGCATCGGTACGTTACGCCGGGATGCGGGACGGCGCGCCGGCTGTCGCCAACAGCACTGTTCGGTTCAACACCGACCCGGAGACGGTCACGCGTCCGGAGTGGGTGGCGACCACCCTCGAACAACAGCCCCGAGAAAATGAGACAACCGCCGAGTCCACGCAGGCGACCGGCTAAACCGAGACGAGCGGCGATACCGCCAACGCGATACCGACAGCGAGCACCGGGTAGTCACGACGGTCGAAGGCAAGCGGCGGCAGCGTCGGGTTCCACGCGAAACAGCGGGCCCGCAGGGCGACCGAAAGCCGGTCCGAGCGGTCGAGCGTCCGTTCCAGCGACCGGACGGCGAGCAACCGAACGCGATCTCGGAGCGGGCGGGCCTCGCCGCCACGAGCGTGGATGGCGTCACGCACCTCCCGAACGTCAGCGAGCACCAGCGGGAACAACCGGACGACGAGCGCCATCCCGATGCCGAGAATCTGGCCTGGCTTCCCGGGAATCAGACGCTGGACCGCCGCCCGTGTGTCCCGAACCGGCGTCGACGTGAGGTAGGCGGCACTGACGAGCAACACCGGGAGGATACGTCCGACGTGCAGCGCCGAGCGGAGCGCCGGGTCGACCCGAAACCACGGTGGGCCAGGCGCCACACCGGCGACGAACGGGGCCAGCGCCAGCACGGCAAGGACGATCCGATACGAGCGCAGAACGGCCAGCGGCGAGAGCCGGGCCGCCGCGAGCGCACACAGCGCGAACGCGGTCGTCCCGACGAGCCACGGGAGCGTTGGATGAGCGACCGCAGCGATAGCGAACCCGAACTGAAATAGGAGCTTCGACCGCGGGTCCAGCCGATGTGCGACCGTCGAGCCGGGTCGGTAGCTCAACATCGTGGGTCTCTGATGCCGAGGTCCGGAAGGGTATCGAGCGCCTCGGCTGGCGGCGCATCGAGAACGACCTGCCCCTCGTGCAGTGCGACGAGGCGGTCGGCCCGCTCGTGGAGGTCCCGGAGGTCGTGCGTGACGACAATGACACCCGTGCCATCAGCGGCGAGCGCGTCGAGGTGGTCGAGTACTGACTGCCTCGCCGGCCAGTCCAGCCCGACGAGCGGTTCGTCGAGCACGAGGTAGTCCGGTTCCATGGCGAGTGCCCCCGCGATGGCGACGCGGGCCTGTTCGCCACCCGAGAGGGCGTCGATACGGCTCTCGGCGGCATCACCGAGGTCGACAGCGTCGAGTGCCGTGTCGACCCGGCGATCGATCTCAACCCTGTCGAGCCCGAGGTTCTCCGGGCCGAAGGCCACGTCAGCCGCCACGGTCGCAGCGACGAACTGGTCGCGGGGGTGCTGAAACACCATCCCGATACGTGTCCGGGCGACGACGGGGTCGTCCGTCACGTCGGTCCCGTCGACGGTGACCGTTCCGGCGTCGGGCGTCAGCAGGGCGTTGAGATGCCGGACGAGCGTCGTCTTGCCGCTCCCGTTCGGCCCGACGAGCAGACAGTACTGACCATCAGGTATCGACAGTGTGACCCCGTCGAGGACATCGACATCGCCGTACCGATAGCGCAGGTCGCTGACCTCGATCATCGACCGGCGAGATACCCACCCTGCACGATGGCGATCGCGATACCGAGCTTCAGGAGGTCGAGCGGGATGTACGGAGCCATGAGGGCCGCGGCGCGGGCGAACGGCAGCCCGGTGACCACCGCCATCCACGGGATGCCGATCGCATACACGACGGCAACCGCCGCGGTGAGCGCGACGACCTGAACCGGAACAGAGAGGTCAGCGACCGGTTTCGGCGCTATGCCCCGGTGTGCGATAGCGCCGGCGACGACCGCGCCGACGAGGAAGCCGACGAGGAAGCCGCCGGTCTTCCCGGCAATGACATACCCAATACCTGCGGTCCCGTTCGAGAACACCGGAGCGCCAGCGATACCGACCAGCAGGTACAACAGGAGAGCGACGCCGCCCCACAGCGGCCCCAGTAGCAGGCCGGCAAAAAACATCCCGAACGGCTGCAGCGAGAACACCACCGGTCCGATCGGGATAGATAGCTGTGCGAGCCCCGCGGTCAGCGCCGCGAGTAGCACCGCCTTCGTGAACAAGCCCACAGTCTCGTCGTCGACAAGGTCGACGGATTGCTCTGTTGCCATGGGTCTCCCTCTCTCGTCAACCGAAATATAGCCAGTGGTTCACAGAGCGCGTTTCCGCCGACCGCCCGTGCCGAGCCTGCCGTCGGTGTCGAGTCCGAGGACTCGTCCTGTGTCCCGGACTCACCGCAACAGCCGGCCAGCCCAGTGGCCCCGGTACCAGCGAGCACGCGAAGATACTTGGGGCGAGACCGGCCGTCCCGGCACGGTTTTCGCAGAGATTTCACTGCAGAACAAAGAAGCATAAAGATGTCGGAGACAGCCGGATTAGCGAGCGGCAGCCGCGACGCGTTCTTTTTCTTCTTTCTGGTTAACCGCGTAGGCCTGAACGTCGTCGTTAGCAGCACCGATGAGCTGCTGTGCGAGCGCCTCAGCGGCACTCGTGGTGGTCTTGAACGAGCCACCGTACACGCCCTCGGCGATGAACTTCAGGGCCTGGTCGACACGGCGCTGTGGTGCGACGTCGACAGCCTTCGGGACCGAGATGCCACCGTATTTCAGGCGGACGGTCTCCTCTCGTGGGGCGCTGTTCTCGACAGCACTGACGAGCACCTGAATCGGGTTCTCGTCGGTTCGTTCGTGAACGATTTCGAACGCCTCAGTGACGATCGAGGTCGCGAGCTGCTTCTTGCCCGTGTTCTCGTCGGTCTGCATCAGGCGGTTGATGAGCCGCTCGACGATGCTGATCTCGCTTTTCTTGAACTGCTTGTCCGCGTGACGACCCATCGTGTGGGCGATCGGCGTAACAGTGATGTAGCGCTCGGTCGAGGGGTCGGAGTACTCGATGTCCGCGATCTCCCACTCGCCGAACAGCTTCGCGCGGGCCGTCTCCGACTCGCCTTCCTCAGCCGCATCAGCGTCAGCCTCGGGTGTATCTTCGGCACTCATGGTTATCGGACCGGTTTCTCCGCGTTCCCGCGAACGAGTTCGATGAGAGAGACACCGTTGACCTTCTCGACCTTGTAGTTGACACCGGAGAGGTCGCCCATCGCGCGGCCCTTCGCCCCGCCGATACCCGCGATCGTGACCTCGTCGTGCTCGTCAATGAAAGAGATAGCGCCGTCACCGGGACAGAACGCGGTGACCTGCTTACCGTTCTTGATGAGCTGGACGCGGACACACTTCCGGATAGCGGAGTTAGGCTGCTTGGCCTCGATTCCGACTTTCTCCAGTACGATACCTCGTCCCTGGGGCGCACCCTCGAGTGGGTCGGACTTCTTGCCCAGGCCGCGTTCGCGACGCGCGTAGTCAGTGTCGGACCACCGGTGTTTCTGGCGGTCCTTCTTGAGCTTGCGCGCGGCGTACTTGCCGTTCGCCATAGTAGGCACTGGTACCTTTCGGAGGTACTTAAGACTCCTCTTTCGGACTCAGCCGGTAGCGTCGGCGTGTGTGGCGTTCTGTGCCATAGACGGGTGAAAAAGTACGGTGGATAACGCGGGGTGGGCCACAACAACGGGAGAGAAACGGTCAGCACGGTGTTTCAGCCGGGATGAGGTGTCACGTAGTACTCCCGCCGTCCGTCGGGAACCTGCTCTCTACAACCTCGTCCGCGTGTCGGAGTCGACTGATACTATCGGCGGTAACCACTTCGATGGAGAGATAGCCTGAATTGACAAGGCAATTCACAGCCGCATAGCCAACAGTCTGCACGCCAGAAGCCACAGGTCACGGTGCCACAGCCCGTCAAACGGAGGGGACAGCACGCGCGTACGGAATCAGGTGTGATAACTGGGCAGGTGGTTTCTAGTACCGGCGCTTGAGTTATTCAGACAGACCTGCCGTAGTAGCTATGAAACTTGAACAACGTCTCCCAGATGTCGTCCGGCAAACGTATCTCCGGAAGCTGGCGCTTATCATTCTCTGTATCGCCCTGCTCGTTGCAGGTGTTAGCGTCACCGCGGAGCGGACGGTTGCAGACGAACTGACAGAACAGCGCGAGAACGAACTACAGACCGGGGCCGTCCAGACGGCCACGACAACGGCTGACTGGGTTCGGAGCCAGCGAAATGCCGCTCGAACCCTCTCGACGCTGTCCGACGTTCAGGAGGGGAGTCCGACGATGATCCGTGGCGCGTTACAGCGGCAAGCGTTCTACCAGCCGGACTCGGTGTACGCCATCCACTACGTCAATGAAGAGACTCTGGAAATCAGGGAATCGTCGCTGAGCGACCGACGGGAGACGTCGCTCCGGACGGACGACTTCGCGTGGGAGGGCGGGAGCCTCTCGGTCACCGGGTCGAACTCGGTCGATATGTCGAAAGTGTACACCTACGATGGGGGGAAGTACATCGCCTTCGCGAGCCCGGTCGCCCGAAGCGACAAACTGGTCGTCGTTGTCCACAACGTGACCGCGCGGACGGCCCAGTTCCGCAACTCCATCGAGGGCGGTGAAACGCGGATCATCCGACAGGACGGGACGGTCCAATTCGCCGAGGACGCCTCGACCATCGGCACGCAGTACAACGTCTCCGCCAACCTGACCGCACTCACAGCGGAAGACAGCGGCGTGGCCCGGAGCGGGTCGTATCTGGTCGCCGCGGAGTCCGTCGACGACACGCCATGGATTGTCATCAAGCAGGCCCCGAAATCGACCGCCTTCGCACTACGTGACAGTATTCAGGGGAGCTTTATTGCCATCATCGGCGTCTCGCTGGCTGGGTTTGCCCTTATCGGCGTTCTTGTCGGTCGCGGCATCATGCAGTCACTCAGACGGCTCTCGACACAGGCGGAAGCCCTCGCGGTTGGGAACTTCGACACCGACATCGAACAGTCTGACCGCCTCGACGAGGTCGGCGACGTCCAGAACGCCTTCTACGATATGAAGACGTATCTCGACACCGTCGCCGCACAGGCGGACGCGCTCTCCAGACAGGCGTTCGACGACCCCGCACTCGACGAGGATGTCCCCGGCCAACTCGGAACGTCGCTGTCGAACATGCACGGGAACCTCGAATCGTTCATCAGCGACCTCGAACAGGCCCAGCAGGAGGCTGAGGAGTCCAAGGCGGAGGCAGAAGAGATAGCAGGAACGCTCGAACAGCAGGCCGAGGAGTTCTCGGCCGTGATGCGGAAAGCAGCCGACGGCGACCTCACTCAGCGGCTGGATACCGACACGGACAACGATGCGATGGCCGATATCGCCGCGGCGTTCAACGATATGCTCGCCCAGCTCGGCCAGACAGTCATGCGTATCCGGGAGTTCGCCGACGACGTGGATGGCTCCGCCGGCCAGATCACCGCAAGCGCTACTGAGGTCCGTGGTGCCAGCGAGGAGGTCAGCGAATCCGTCCAAGAGATCGCCGACGGCGCAGAGACGCAGTACGAGAACATCGAAGAAACGGTCGACGAGATGTCCGGGCTCTCGGCGACGGTCGAGGAGGTCGCAGCACAGGCCGACGAGGTTGCGGCCACGTCGAACGAGGCCGCCGAGATCGGCGAAACCGGCAGTGAGCGCGCATCGGAGGCTATCGAGGTGATGAACGATATCGAGGGACGAGCAGACGAAACAATCGACCGCGTCGAGTCCCTCGACGAGGAGATGGAGCAGATCGGCGATATCGTCGACCTGATTGACGACATCGCCGAACAGACCAATATGCTCGCCCTGAACGCCTCCATCGAGGCCGCCCGTGCCGGTGAAGCGGGTGAAGGGTTCGCCGTCGTCGCCGACGAGATCAAAGGCCTCGCACAGGAGACGACCGAAGCCACCGAGGAAGTCTCGACGGTTATCGAAGACGTGCAGGACACCACCGGCAACGCCGTGACCGACATCAGACAGATGGGCGACTCCGTCACTGATGGTATCGAGACCGTCGACGACGCCATCGAATCGCTTGAGGCCATCGTCGACCGCGTCGAAGAGGTAAACAACGGCATTCAGTCCATCAGCGACGCTACCGACGAACAGGCCGCGACGACGGAGGAAGTCGTGGCGATGACCGACGAGGTCGGGACGATCAGCGAGGAGACCGCCTCCAGCGCCGAGAACGTCGCCGCCGCGGCGGAGGAACAAACCGCGACGATCAACGAGGTCACCAGCGGTATCGAATCCCTGTCGGACCAGGCCGGCGACCTCAGTGAACTCCTGCAGACGTTCGATGTCGAGAGCGGAACCACACACAGTGATACCGACGTGTACGAGCACGACGCGTCGGATGTCTCAGTGGGCGACGACTGAACGCAGTCGCTTTCCGGTAAGCTTTAGAAAAGGACGATACGAGCGGGACCGCCCCACTCAGGTCAGTTCGATACCGTCGATCTCGAAGTGTCGCTTCGCCAGTTGCCGAGCGGCATCGATATTCCGCCCTTCACGGCCGATTGCAGCCCCGCGGTCTTCCTGTGCCACTTCGACGTAGGCGACGGTGTCGTCGTTCTCCGAGACGGTGACGTTGTACACCGCGGCCGGCGCGAGCGCGTTGGCCACGAAGTCCTCGGCTGTCTCGGCGGCTTCGACGAGTTTGACCTCGCGGCCCAGACGCTCCTCGACGCGCTCGACCGTCTGGCCACCCGGGCCGATGGCGTCAGCCATCTCCCCGCGTTTGACCAGATACACCACCTGGTCGTGGTCTTCGTCGACGATGCAATCCCGGACGGTGACGGCTGCCTCGTCCTCGAAGAGGGCGACCAGTCGACGTGCTTCGTCCGAGAGTTCGACCCGCATCAGTCCTGGGTCGTACCCATCCGGAGGTTGACGTCACCGGTGCCGAGTTTGATCGGCTTCCCGACGATGACGTTCTCCGTGACGCCGTCGAGTTCGTCGACCTCGCCGTGGATGGCGGCGTCGAGCAGGTGATTGACCGTCACCTCGAACGCTGCACGGGCGAGCACGGAGTCTTTCGACCCCGAGATGCCGTGGCGGCCGATGGACTCGATAGTCCCCTCGTTGGTCATGATGTCGGCCACGAGCATCAGGTGCCGGACGTTCACGTCGTCGAGCCCCTGCTCTTCGAGCGTGTTCATCGTCTCGTTGATGAGCGTCTCGCGGGCCGCTTCGACGCCGAGTTCCCGGTAGATCTCGTGGATGTTGTTACACGTGGTTCGGGAGGCGTCGACGCCCTCGATGTCCAGCACTTCGCCGAAGTCCGACCCCTCAGTGTAGAGGACGAACTCCTCGCCGTTGTCGGTCTCCTCCTTGCGGATGACGACGCGGGTAATCTCCTCGATGCCCTTGAAGACGATCTCCCGTAGCTCCTCGACCAACTGCAGCAGGTCGCGGTAGCTGGGTTCCTCCGGGCCGAACTCGATGACCGTGCCGGCCTGCCGGGTCGAGACGCCGAGGTTCGACTCGATCGTCTCGGCGATCTCCTCGGCGATGGCGTCCGTGTCGTTGACCGTCGGCCACCGCTCCAGCAGCGTGTCCTCGTTGAGGTCGATCTCAACGAGCATGTCCGCGACGTTCGTCGAGATGTCGCCCAGCGCGAGGATGCGCGTCGCCTCGATCTTCCAGACGACCTCGTGGGCACGCTCGCGGTCCTCGGCGTACTCCTCGTCTAAGTGGACCGTCATCATCGGCGTGTCCGGCGTCTTCCGGGCGTCCACCAGCTCGATGAGCCGTGGCAGGCCCTGTGTCACGTCGATCTCGGCGACCCCCGCATAGTGGAACGTGTTCATCGTCATCTGCGTTCCCGGTTCGCCGATAGACTGGGCCGAGACGGTCCCGACCGGGTCCAGCGGGTCGACACGCGTGTCGAGATAGCGCGTCTCGACGGCCTTGGCGATACGGTCGGCGTCGTCGACGCCGACGCCGCGTTCCTCGATAGTGCTGTACACTTCGTCTTTCAGCCGTCGCGGCAGCTCAGTGTCCTCGACGACGGCTTCGATGTCTGCTGATACGTCGTGTGCTGTCATTGTTAGTCGTCACCCTCGGCCATCCACCAGTCGTCCGCGTGCTCCGAGAGGTTGGTCCGCTCGGTGCGGGTCCCGAGGAAGCTCTCTTTCTGCTTCTCGCTCTCGAACTCCTCGTCGAGGACGCTGTCGGCGATCTGCTCGACGTCCACGATGTCGCCGTCCTGATTCGAGGACACGTCGACAGGCGACGTCCCGTCCTCGCCGAACTCGAACTGGACGATGGTGTCCGAGGTGTCCCGGACGGTCCCGTCGTACTGCGTTTCGAGTTCAGACAGGGCGTTGATGAGACGGCGCTGCAGGTATCCGGACTTCGACGTCCGGACAGCCGTATCGACCAGACCCTCGCGGCCACCCATCGCGTGGAAGAAGAACTCCTTCGGGCCGAGCCCGGAGCGGTAGGAGGCCTCCACGAAGCCGTGGGCGTCCGCCGAGAGGTCGTTCTCCTCGAAGTGTGAGAGGGTGCGGTTCTCGTAGCCGCGGTTGATCCGCTCGCCACGAACTGCCTGCTGGCCGACACAGCCGGCCATCTGGGTCAGGTTCAGCATCGACCCACGCGCACCGGACTCGGCCATGATGACGGCCGGGTTGTCCTCGCCGAAGTGGTCCTCGGCGATGTCACCGGCGGAGTCACGTGCCTTGCCCAGCGTCTGCATGATCTTCATCTCGAGCGTCTCGTCGACGGTCCGACCCGGCAGTGATTCGAGCTCGCCGCGGTCGTAGGTCTCGATGAGCTCCTCGACGCGGTCGTACGCGCTGTCGATGGCGTCGTTGATCTGCTCTTCGGCCTCTCGCGGGATGGACTCGTCGTCGATGCTGATGGAGAACCCGAAGTGCATGATCGACCGCATCGCCAGCGCCGAGACCTCGTTGACGAGAATCCGGGCACGGGTCCGCGAGTAGTCCTTGGCGATGGTGTCGACGATTTCGCCGCCGAAGGCGCCGACGGCGTCCTCGTCGATGGTGCCGCCAGTCATCTGGCCGTCCTCGACGACGACCGTGTCGCCGGCGGAGGACGTGAACTCCAGGTTCAGGTCGTCCGGCAGCAGTTCCGAGAACAGCGAGCGGCCGGTCCAGTACTCCTCGCCGTTCTCGTCGACGCCGTCGGCCTCGGGCAGTTCGTCGATTCGGGTCGCCCGGAGCAGGTCGAGCGCCTGCGTCTCGTTGAACTTCGGATTAGTGTGGGTCAGCAGGTAGGTCCCGCTGATGTGGTCCTGAATCGCGCCGATGATGTTCTCGCCGAAGCGCGGGGAGAGCATCTGTTCCTGCACGCGCATGAGGACGCGGGCCTCAGCCCGGGCTTCCTCGTTTTGAAGCGCGTGCATATTCATCTCGTCCCCGTCGAAGTCAGCGTTGTACGGCGGACAGACGGTCGTGTTCAGCCGGAACGTCTTGTACGGCATCACGACGACCTCGTGGGCCATGATGGACATCCGGTGCAGCGACGGCTGGCGGTTGAAGATGATGATGTCGCCGTCGACCAGGTGGCGGGACACTTCCCACTCCGCTTCGACCTTCTCCGCGAGTTCCTCGCAGTTCTTCTCGGTCACCTTCAGCCGGCGGCCGTCCGGCCGCTTGACGTAGTTCGCGCCGGGGTGTGCTTCAGGCCCGTTGGAGACGTACCGTCGCGCTTCCTCTAGGTTGCGCTCGGTGACGTTCATCGTCTGGGTCATCTCCTTGGCGACTCGGTCCGGCACACCGACCTCGTTCAGCGAGAGCGTCGGGTCCGGCGAGATGACGGTACGAGCGGAGAAGTTCACGCGTTTCCCGGACAGCGAGCCACGGAAGCGGCCCTCCTTGCCTTTCAGGCGCTGGGAGAGGGTCTTCAGCGGCCGGCCAGAGCGGTGTCGCGCCGGCGGCGTGCCCGAGATCTCGTTGTCCATGAACGTGGTGACGTGGTACTGTAGCAGTTCCCAGAGGTCCTCGATAATCAGCTGTGGCGCACCCGCCTCGCGGTTCTCCATGAACCGCTGGTTGATGCGGATGATGTCCACGAGCTTGTGAGTGAGGTCGTCCTCGGAGCGCTGGCCGTTGTCCAGCGTAATCGAGGGGCGAGCGGTGACCGGCGGCACCGGCAGCACCGTCAGAATCATCCACTCCGGTCGGGAGCGGGCCGGCTTCATCCCCAGCACTTCGATGTCCTCGTCCGGGATGTCCTCGAACCAGTCCCGGATATCGCTGGGCATCAGCTTGTTCATGTCCTCCTCAGTCAGGTCGACCGACAGTGCCTTCTCAAGCGCCTTGCGGTCCTCCTGCCGGGGTCGGAACTCGCCGCTGAGTATCTCTTGGACGCGGCTGCTGTCGATACCGGTCTCCTCAGAGAGCTCGATGGGCGAAATCGGCTCCTCGGACTCCTCCATCGCGGCAGCGATCCGCTCGGGGTAGTCCGAGGCCAGCACGTCCTGCACCTCGTAGTAGGTGGTCGGCTTCTCGTGTTTGATGTCGTACTGCTTCTCGCCACAGAACGGACAGCGGTCCTTCTTGCGGGCCTGCCGGATGGCGGCCTTGGTCACGTCGTTGAGGTCGCGACCGAGGTCCTGAGTTCGTGTCAGTCGGTCCGCGAACTCGTCGCGTTCGTGCTCGTCGAGACAGAGCCGGGAGCACTCCCGGCAGGTCCCCCTCAGGAGCCGGCGGATGAGCTTCGCGAAGCCGACGTGGATGACGGGCGCAGCGAGTTCGATGTGGCCGAAGTGGCCGTTACACGACCCGCTGTGTTTCCCGCAGGTCTTGCACTCCAGCCCGGGGTCGATGACCCCGAGTCGCGGGTCCATCAGCCCCATGTCGATTGGGAAGCCGTCGTCGTCGTACGTGTCGGCCGTGATCACTTTCGTGGCCGACATCTCTCGGTACTCCTCTGGGTCCATCAGCCCGAAGCTGAGCTGACCGATTTCCTGGGGTGTCTGTTGTGAACTCATACTGCGTCCTCCAGTTCGATCCGCGGGGCGATTCCGAGCGCCTTCATCTCGTCGAGCAGGAGCTTGAACGCATAGGACATCTCGACCTCGTGGATGTCAGTCTCCTCCTCGCAGTTCGGACAGTAGATGCGCCGTTGCTCGACGTTCTCGACGGCGGTCATCCCACACTGTCCACAGACGTTGATCCACTCGCGGTCGGACTCATCGAGCAGGCGCTCCTTGAGCGCCATCGCCGCACCGTGCCCGATGAGCACGTCCCGCTCCATCTCACCCACACGGAGGCCACCCTCGCGGGCGCGCCCCTCGGTCGGCTGGCGGGTGAGCACCTGCACCGGCCCACGCGAGCGGGCGTGCAGTTTGTTCGAGACCATGTGGTACAGCTTCTGGTAGAAAATGTCGCCGACGAAGATCTCGGCGTCGATCTTTTCGCCGGTAACGCCGGAGTACATCGTCTCCTTACCGCTGGAGTCGAAGCCGTGGTCTTCGAGCGAGCCACGGAGCTCCTCCTCGTCCTCGCCGGTGAAGGCAGTGCCGTCGACGCGGCGGCCTTCGAGTGCACCGACCTTCCCACCGATCATCTCGAGGATGTGGCCGACAGTCATCCGCGACGGCAGCGCGTGCGGATTGATGATGAGGTCCGGGACGACACCCTCCTCGGTGAAGGGCATGTCCTCCTGCGGGGCGATGTGGCCGACGACACCCTTCTGGCCGTGCCGTGACGCGAACTTGTCCCCGAGTTCGGGGATTCGCTCGTCACGCACAGAGACCTTGGAGAGCTTCGAGCCGTCCTCGCCTTCCATCAGCGTAACCGTGTCCACGACGCCAGATTCGCCCGAACGCATCGTCACGCTCGTCTCCCGGCGCTTCTGCGGTGAGAGACCACCCATGTCGTCCGGCTCTTCGAGGAACCGGGGCGGGCTCGTCTTGCCCAGCAGGACGGCGTTCTCGCCGACCTTCGTTTCGGGGTTGACGAGGCCGTCGTCGTCGAGGTGCGTGTACGCTTCCTCGCCGCGTGCGCCCCGTACCTCGTCGTCGGGAATCTCGAAGCGGTCCTCCTGACCGCCGGGGTAGCGCCGTTCCTCGCCCTCGTACGTGCGGAAGAAGTGCGAGCGGGCGAGTGCGCGGTCGACCGACCCCTGGTTCATCACGAGTGCGTCCTCGATGTTGAACCCCTCGTAGCTCATGACGGCGACGACGAAGTTCTGTGCCGCCGGTCGGTCGTCGTAGCCGATCTGTTCGGTGGTCTGGGTCTTGACCATCGACAGCTGCGGGTAGTGCAGCAGGTGCTGGCGAGTGTCCGGACGAATACGGTAGTTCGCCGACGGCAGGCCAAGCGACTGCTTGATCATCCCCGACCCCATCGTAATCCGGGGCGAGGCGTTGTGTTCGGGGTAAGGAATCATCCCGGCCCCGATACCGAACATTAGCTGCGGGTCGACTTCCAGGTGCGTGTGCTTCTCGGTGAGTTCGTCCTCGTCGACGCCGACGAGGATGTCCTCCTCTTCTTCGGCGTCGATGAACTCGACGAGGCCGCGCTCGACGAGCTCCTCGAATTCGAGCTCGCCCTCTTTGACCTGCTCGACTTCCTCGTCGGTCATCAACGGCTCGCCGTCCTCGACGACCAGCAGCGGGCGTCGGGCACGGCCGGCATCGGCGTTGATGATGACTTCCCCGGTCCGGTTCTTGACCGAGACGTTGACCATCTGGGAGACGTCTCCCCGTCGCCGCGCCTGTCGTACCTGTTCTGCGAGCTGTTCCGGGTCGGGATGTGTCCCAACCAGACTACCGTTTACGTATACTTTGGCTTCGCGTCCCTGACTCATGTTAATCGTCCGCGGGCTGCTGTTCGATCGACTCGATACCGGGGATGCCCTGGACCCCCATCTCTGCGAGTTCCTGTTTGAGACCCTGTGGGTCCGATACGTCCTGTGACAGCTCCATCGCCTGGGCGAAGTTCTTCACCAGCCCACAGTTGGGGCCCTCCGGCGTCTCGGAGGGACAGATGCGACCCCACTGGGTCGCGTGCAGGTCCCGTGCCTCGAAGTGTGGCTGGGAGCGACTGAGCGGCGAGCGCAGTCGGCGGAGGTGCGACAGCACCCCCATGAAGTCGGTCCGGTCGACCAGCTGGCTCACGCCGGAGCGGCCGCCAACCCAGTTCCCCGTCGCGATCGGGTGTTCGAGCCGCTCGGTCAGCACGTCCGAGCGAACGACCGTCGAGACGGACAGCTGGCGGTTCCGCATGTTGGCCCGTTCCAGCTGGTATTTCACGTCCCGGGCAAGCTTGTTCAGCGCCGTCCGGAACAGGTCGGTCATCAGGTCGCCACTGACCTTCAGGCGCTTGTTGGCGTAGTGGTCCTTGTCGTCGGATTCACGGCGGCCCAGTGCCAGTTCGAAACACGCCTCGGCCATCCGGCAGAGGTAGAACGCCTTGTTGATGCGGACCTCTTCTTCTTCGACGCCTTCCTCGTGCAGATGCGGGAGGAGATAGCGATCGATGACGTAGTTCGCCCGCTTGAGTTGGTAGTTCTTGCCCTGCCCGGAAGCGACACGCTTGCCCAGCGTCTCGATGGCTTCCTCGGTCGTCTGGACCTCGGCCTCCTCCAGGTTCTCCAGCATGAACTTCACGATCTCCGGGTCCTCGCTGACGCGGTGGACGATCTCCTCGTCCGATTCCAGCCCCAGCGCGCGGACCAGCGTGACGAAGTCGATACTGCCCGAGACGGACGGGAACGAGACTTCCAGCAGTCCGTCCCGCGTTCGTTCACACAGCACCAGCGCGCGGTAGCCACGGCGCTGGGAGAACGTCTTGGCGACCTGCACCTCGTCGCCGTACTTGGTGTCGTATTCGGCCAGAATCTTGTTCGGGGCGAGGTCCTCGCTGGTCATCAGCACCCGCTCAGAGCCGTTGACACAGAAGTAGCCACCGGGGTCTGCGGGGTCCTCGCCGATATCGATAAGCTCCTCGTCGGTGAAGCCCGCGATGTTACACTTGTTCGACCCGACCATGATGGGCATTCGCCCGATCTTGGTCTCGGTCCGGTCGACGACTTCCTCCGGTTCTTCCTCGCCACCGCGGACGATGGCCATCTCCATGAACACCGGCGCGGAGTAGGTGATGTTGCGGAGACGGGCTTCCTGCGGGTACAGCAGTTCCTCGCTACCGTCAGCTTCGCGAACCCGTGGGGTGACGACGCGGACATCGCCCAGTTCGACCCACACCGGTTCCTGCCCTTCCTTGTCACCGATGTCAGTCTCGATGGTTTCTTTCTCGTCGACGACCTGCTGCATCCCTCGGTCGAGGAATGCGTTAAACGAGCGGAAGTGGTGTTCGGCGAGTCGTTCCTTGGCAAAATATTCACGCGATATAGCGCGGCGATCTTGTGTGTCCATTATTCTACCACCAGTCGGTACACGACGGCTTCATCCGTCGTTCTGGAGTCGCGGACGATCCGAACCACGTCACCGACTTCGGCATCATCGGGCAGCGCCTTGTCGGTACGCTTGATCTTCGGAAGGTCCGTCTTCTTGATTTCATACTCGGTGAGTACTGCTTCGAGGTCGTCCTCGTCGACGACACTGTGGTCTGGGACGAGGTCGTGTTGACTTACATCTACCATGTGTGTGCGTGTGCGTTTGGCCTGCTGCTGGAGAAGGTGGCTGTCACGAGATACTACAGGGTCATACTGTCGGGGTTCATATAACACTTGCCAAGTCGCTCTGCCGTGGCTATCGGACCCGCCCACCCTCACGGCCTGCGGGCGTGGTTGCTCCTACCAACCACATGAAGCAGACCGGACATAGAACTTTGGGTCCCGTCATGTGCATTCATCCCGAGGCGGGTCGCTTTGGAAAGTCTTAATACCGACACCAAGGTACGAAGAAATGCAACGAAGGCCCGGATGGTGTAGTGGCCCATCATACGACCCTGTCACGGTCGTGACGCGGGTTCAAATCCCGCTCCGGGCGTTCCTATTGCAACCCAACTGACGAGCACCGTGCAGTGTGTGCTCGTAGGCTGCCCGGATGGTGTAGTGGCCCATCATACGACCCTGTCACGGTCGTGACGCGGGTTCAAATCCCGCTCCGGGCGTTTCTCTCTAACCCAACTCCCCAGCGAGGCGTTTCGTCGCCGAGCGACGGCGAGTTCGAGGAGAAAGGGATTTGCATCACGCAAACGCGAGCGCAGCGAGCGTTTGCCCGGGTTCAAATCCCGCTCCGGGCGTTCCTCTGAAATCAACTCGACAAGCGACGCGTTTCATCGCGATCGCTCTACATCTCACCCCAGTACACACTTTAGTAACTATACAGTAGGCAGTAAACACCGCCTACTGGTCGATAAGACGGCATATACTGATATCACACACCCGGCACAATAGCAGACGTCCGGGGAAATGTTCCCCTTGGCCTGTCATAGTGTCCGTCCACCGGGGTCGGACGTGCTATCACTTCACGCGGGGCGGCATATGTTTTGTGTTGGTTGTAAGGCGTGCCGATTAGCGGCTGCCAGCGACAAACTGTTTACGAGGCCCCGCAAAAGAGGGGCCATGGAGGACGTGGATGGCGAGGAGATGCCCGGCGCGATCGTCGAGGCGTTCCTCGAACGCGAGGAGGGCGTCCGGGCGCTGCTTGAGGAACTGGAGAAGCTCACTATCGAGGGCCGCCACGAGGAGGTGCGCGACCGGGTTCGCAATCTGGCGGACAGCGACGAGTCAGTGTTTTACACCGTGGCGTTCAGCCTCACCAACTCGCGGCAGTTCTTCGGGGACGTAGAGGCACAACTGGACGTGACCGCCGCGGACCGGCTTCGGGACCTCGCCGACACGTTTCCCGCGCTGGCCGAGCCGTTCAATATCGTCCGGACGGAGCGGGCGGACGACCGCCTCAATCCGGTGACAGACACGAGCTACGCCGTGAGCTACCACCGCGGCGTCGAGTCACCAATGGTGACCTACAGCCCGCTGTCGGGCGAACAGGAGCTGTACGAATCTCGCGGGACACCAAGCGAGGTGTTGCGGGTGGCGTCCGACCTCACGAGCGCAACGACCGACGCGCTGGACGTGGCGATGGACAACGACTACTCGGTCAACACGGAGGAGTTGAGTGCGCTCATCGACCGCCGCGAGGAACTGGAAACCGAGCTGAGTAAGCTCCGGGACCAGCTCGACGAACTTCGTCGCACGCCAGTTTCGGACGAGTAGCGACTGACAGTTCAGAGACGGATTCGTAGAACGGTACAGAAGGACAACCCGCGTCGCAGTGCCGCAACTGAGGCGTTTATGTGTCACGACCCTAAATGCACAGATACGATTTGCTATGGGAATGGACCGACTAGAAGACCAAGTCGAAAAGGAGGGGCGGGACCTGTCGATCCTCGAAGCCGTCATCGAAAACGGGCCGATCGGTATCGTTCGGCTCGCCGAGGAGACAGGGGTCCCGAAACACAAGGTACGGTACTCGCTACGGATGCTGGAAGACGACGAACTCATCGAGCCGACGCCACAGGGCGCGATCCCGGTCGACAACATCGACGAGCGGGTCGCAACCATCAACGGCGGCATCGACCGGCTGGTCGAACAGCTGGACGGGCTGCGAGACGTGTTTTCGTCCACAGAGTAGCGCCGCCGGGACGAGCAGTCGGGACCCGTTTCCGTGGCAGTAACCCTTTTCGAACGCCGACGTGATGGGTCGGTATGGATGTCGCTCTCATCAGCGATTCGCACATCCCCTCCCGGGAACACGAGATTCCGCCGTCGTTCCGGGAACGCATCGAGGTCGCCGACCACGTCATCCACGCCGGTGACTTCGACAGCAAAGGGGCGCTTGCTGATATCCGCCACATGGCGACGGCACTGACCGCCGTCTCGGGCAACATCGACCCACAGATAGGGTTGCCGGAGCGGGCGACAGTCGAACTCGGCGGCGTCACGTTCGTCGTGACACACGGCACCGGATCGCCGCAGGGCTGGGCGGACCGTGTCGCCGCTGCGGTCCGCGAGGAAGCCGACAGCAGCGCCGTCGGCGTCGCCGGCCACACCCACGAACGTGTGGACACCGTCTACGAGGGTGTGCGACTCCTGAACCCCGGCAGCGTCACGGGCGCATCGCCGGCAGACCGTCCGACGATGCTGACCGCGACAGTCGAGGACGGCTCGATTGACGTGGCCCAGTACGAACTGTAGCACGGTTAGTGAGCGCCGTCGCGACCGCGATGTACCGGCAGCTGTTGCCACTGTTGTCCGGCTTTGCAGCGAACGCGGGTCTTTTTCGGGCAGAGACCGCACAAGTGGTATGGAAGTCTTCGCGGTCGAGGGGCTGCCCGAGGTCCGCCCTGGCGACGACGTGGCCAAGCTACTCGTCAGACAGGCCGACCTGCGGGACGACGACGTGGTCTGTGTCGCCAGCACTATCGTTTCCAAGGCCAACGGACGCGGGCGGTCGCTGTCATCGTACGAGCCAAGCGAGCGTGCCGAGCGCATCGCAGCGACCATCGAGGACATCGCCAACGAGGAGAAGGATCCGCGGATGGCCCAGGCGATTCTCGACGAGTGTGAGGAGGTGCTGGTCGAAGCCCCCTTCATCCTCGGCGTGACGGAGTTCGGGCACATCACCGTCAACGCGGGCATCGATCGCTCGAACGTGCCCGGCGCGGACCTCCTCTTGCTCCCCGAAGACCCAACAGCAGAGGCCGAAGCGATCCGCGATGGCATCCGCGAGCGGACGGGCGTCGAACCCAGCGTCATCGTTACCGACACGTCGGGGCGACCGTTCCGCCTCGGCCAGCGCGGCGTCGCACTGGGTTGGGCCGGGCTCTCTGCCTCGCGAGACTGGCGGGGCGAGCACGACCGCGACGGCCGCGAACTCGAAGCCACCGTTCAGGCCGTCGTCGACGAACTCGCCGCCGCGGCCAACCTCGTCACCGGCGAAGGCGACGGCGGAACACCCGCCGCAGTCGTCCGCGATTTCGACTTCGGCGACCACGCGGGCAGCGAGCAACTGTTCCGCGACCCGGAGAAAGACGTAGTCAGACAAGCACTCAGAGAGTGGTCCCATGTACGCGATTGAAATTACCCCGGAACACCCGGTCGCACAGCTCGCCTCGTTTGCCGAACAGGCCGAATCGAACGCGCTCGACGCCGTCTACGTCAGCCATCACTACAACAACCGCGATCAGTTCATGGCGCTGACTGCGATGGCCGAGCGGACCGATGAGGTGCTGCTCGGTCCCGGTATCGCCAACCCCTACGAGACGCACCCAGTGACGCTGGCCTCGCGGGTGGCGACGCTTGAGGAACTGAGCGACGGCCGGGCCGTCTTCGGTATCGGGCCGGGCGATAAGTCGACGCTCAGCAACCTCGGCTTCGGCCACGACGACGCGCTACGGCGCGTACTCGATACGTTCACGACCGCGCGGAAGCTCTGGAACGGCGAGCGAGTCGACCACGACGGGACGTTCGAAGCGGTCGACGCCGGGCTGAACTACGAGGTCGGCGATATTCCGGTGTACGTCGGCGCACAGGGGCCGCATATGACCCGGATGGCGGCGAAACACGCCGACGGTGCGCTGTACAACGGGGCACACCCGAAAGACCTCGCGTGGGCACGCGAGCAGGTAGAAGAGATGGCCGACGAGCGGCCCAAGGAGTATGGCGAGTTCGACCTCGCAGCCTACGCCAGCGTCTCGATCGCCGAAGACGAGGCCGAGGCACGGGAGGCCGCCCGGCCACCGGTCGCGTTCGTCGCCGCGGGGTCGCCGCCACCGGTGCTCGACCGCCACGGCATCGACCACGAGGCCGCCGACGACATCGGACAGGCAATTTCGGCCGGGGAGTTCTCGGCCGCGTTCGAGGGCGTGACAGAGGCGATGCTGGACGCGTTCTGTATCGCCGGGACGCCGGAGACGGTGGCCGAGCGCACGGCGGCGTTAGAAGAACACGCTGATAGCGTGGTGTTCGCGTCGCCGCTCGGGCCGGACGTCGAGACGGCTATCGATTTGCTTGGGGCGGTCCTCGACCGCCGGAGCCGCTGAACAGCGAAAGGACGGCCCCCAGCGACAGGTACCCGAAGAAGACGACCGAGACGGTCGTGATGACGGCACCGACGGCGAGCATGAGTGCCGCCAGCGGGTCGTTCAGTGCCACGTCGAGGAACCAGCCGGGCATGTCGATGATGCTCTGGAGCAGTTCCGACAGCAGTCCTTGCATTACTTGAACGTTCGTGTGGCCCTACTTTGCGTTTGCGTTCCCGGTCACCTCGTGGACGCCCGGGAGTCGCTATCGCACAGCATCACAGGCGAACGACCCTACGCAACGGGTTCGAGTTCGGCTGAGAAGTGCCTGAGTTCTTCCATCGGAGGCTCCCAGACGATTTCCAGACCGGAGTACTCCTCGCGATGGTCACGAACACGTGCAGCGGTTTCCGCGATGTGTTCGAGGTGTTCGCGCCAGTACGTTCGGCGAGGGAGGGCGAGACGGACGAGTTCCGGACGATCGGTCTCGGGGAAGGCAAAGGAGCCGAGTTCGACTGTCCGGACGCCGCCTTCGCGGTAGAGTTCGCAGACGAGCCGCTGTCCGGGGAACTGGTCGACAGGAATATCCGGGAGCAGGGTGGCCGCATCGATGTAGACGGCGTGACCGCCGGTCGGCGTGACGATCGGGATATCGCGCTCACGCAGAAGGTCGCCGAGGGTCGCGACCTGTTCGATCCGCTCGGCGACGTAGGGCGGCTGGACCGCCTCCCGCAGACCGGTGGCCATCGCTTCAAGGTCACGACCCGCGAGGCCACCGTAGGTTGGGAACCCTTCGTACAGGATTGCGCGCTGTTTGCACTGTTCGAACAGGGCAGCGTCGCGAACGGCTGTGAACCCGCCGATGTTTGCGAGTGCGTCCTTTTTGCCACTCATCGTGATTGCGTCGGCAGGACGTAACTGCTCGCGGGCGATCTCACTGAGGGGCGTGTCGGCGTATTCGGGGTCCCGCTGTTTGATGAACTGTGCGTTTTCGGCGAACCGACAAGCGTCGATGACGAACGTTGCGTCGATTTCTGTGGCGAAGGCGGCTGTCTCGCGGATGTTCGCCATCGACACCGGCTGGCCGGCAGCGGAGTTGTTCGTGATCGTCAGGACGACGGCCGAAACAGCGTCCTGTCCGTGCTCCTCGACGGCATCCCACCCCCTCTCTGTGGAGAAGTTTCCGGCAAACGTCCCGACGCTATCAGTGGTCAGGTCAGTTTCCGCCGGACAGTCGACCGCGGTCGCGCCCTGATTCGTCACATGTGCGCGGGTAGTGTCGAAGTGCGTGTTGTTGAGAACGACGTCACCGTCGTCCAGTAGCGCCCCGAACAGGACGTTCTCCGCGCCGCGGCCCTGATGTGTCGGGACCACGCGGTCGAATCCCATCACGTCGGCGACCGCCTCACTGAAGCGTTTGAACGAGCGCGATCCGGCGTACGCCTCGTCCCCTCGAACCACGTCCGCCCACTGGTCGTCACTCATCGCCCCAGTCCCAGAATCAGTCAACAAGTCGATAAAGACATCATCCGCGGCGAGGTTGAAGACGTTGTGTCCGGCCTCGGTGAGCGCAGTCTCACGTCGGTCACGGGGCGGAAGCTGTATCGAGGTTACCGATTTGGCCTTGTACGAGCGCATACTGTGTCGCAGTACGCCGACCGTCTTATTCCCCATCTGATATTTTGTGTACAGAAGTGGGCTGAGATGTCCATCGCCAGACGGGTACGGCTATCGGTGGACACGTGTTTCTGACAGGCCGAAATAGCGGGCATTTTGAGGCCGCAACTGCTGGAGGGACGTATGAGTGTTCGCGAGGAATTCGACGCGTGGGCGGCCGAAGGCAAAGACAGAGGGATGGAGGACCGGCACTGGCACACCGCCAAGCACGTTCTCGCCCGGATGCCGGTCGAACCGGGTGACACGGTGCTCGATCTCGGGACGGGGTCAGGCTATGCGCTCCGTGCGCTCCGGGACACCAACGACGCCGGTCCCTGCTATGGCCTCGACGGGTCACCGGAGATGCTCCGGAACGCCCGGGAGTACACGGACGACGACGGCATCGGGTTCCTGCGTGGTGACTTCGACGCCCTGCCGTTTGCGACCGACAGCATCGACCACGTGTTCTCGATGGAGGCGTTCTACTACGCCAGCGACCCCCCGCACACGCTCGAAGAAATCGCGCGGGTGCTACGACCGGGCGGGACCGCCCACATCGCGGTGAACTACTACGAGGAGAACGTCCACTCCCACGAGTGGCAGGAGTTCATCGACATCGAGATGACACGCTGGAGCGCCGACGAGTACCACGCGGCCTTCCGGGAAGCGGGCCTGGCCGTGGCGTCGCAGGACACTATTCCCGACCGCGAGGTAGAGATCCCGCCGGCGGACGCGTTCCCCACGGACGAGTTCGAGACGCGCGAGGCGATGGTCGAACGCTACCGCGAACTGGGAACGTTGCTGACCGTCGGCCTCGCTACCGAATAACGACCGATAGCCAGTCGAGACGCAGATCGAAGGCGGAACGACCGACAGGGTATTTTGTGGTGGCGGGCAAAACCAACGTGTATGGCCGAAGACACCTCGCTGGAGGACTTTCTCGACGCTGGCGACGAGAGCGAGGACGAGGGAGAGAGCGGTACGTCTGCGGAAGACAATACGACAGAGACCGAAAGCGACGCCCCCGACACCGAAGCTTCGACCGACGCGGTCGACCCGGCCGTGACGACGTACGCCTGGTCGCCCGACGGTGCGGCCTGTGCCGAGTGTGGTGAGGTCGTCGAGCGGCGGTGGACACAGGACGGGCACCTCGTCTGTGGGGCGTGTAAGTCCTGGTGAACGGCGCTACCGGCCGTAAACCGAATGTGTGTTGTTCTCACCCATCCACAGAGTTACATGCGCGCACACCATAGACGCGGCTACAACTGAACGGCCCGGAGGACGTGGTACCCCACACAAGACACTTACTGGTCGACAGGGCAGACTATCCTACCAGTCCCCGTGCCGAGGCGTCGTCCCACGAGATCGCGACTATGACAGACACTGACACCTCACGCAGTCAACAGTCGGACAGCCCCCTCCGCGACGCCACACGCGTCGCCAATCAGGTGATCGAAAACGTCGAACAGGTCATTGTCGGGCAACACGACGCCATCGAACACATCGTCATCGCACTCCTAGGCCGCGGCCACGTCCTACTTGAAGACGTCCCCGGTGTCGGCAAGACGATGCTGGCCCGTTCGGTCGCGGCGTCTTTCGACGGCGAATTCAAACGCGTCCAGTTCACGCCGGACCTCCTCCCGACCGACGTGACCGGCGTCAACATCTACAACCAGAAGACCCAGGAGTTCGAATTTCGGCCGGGTCCGATCTTCGCCAACGTCGTCCTCGGCGACGAAATCAACCGTGCCCCGCCGAAAACGCAGTCAGCGCTGCTGGAAGCCATGGAGGAACAGCAGGTCTCGGTCGACGGAACCACACACCCAGTGCCACAGCCGTTCACCGTTATCGCCACGCAGAACACGGTCGAACAGAACCGGGCCTACGACCTGCCGATGGCCGAACTCGACCGGTTCATGATGAAGCTGCATCTCGGCTATCCGAACGAGGCGGCGGAGACGGAGATGCTGGGTGACGTGGTGGGGCAACACCCCATCGAGGAACTCACATCGGTCGCCACCCTCGATGCGCTGACCGCCGCCCGGGAGACGGTAGCCGACGTGACCGTCGAGGAGCCGATCCGCTCGTATGCGACCCGGCTGGCGCGGTACACGCGGGAGAACGCGCAACTGGGCGTCAGCCCACGGGGGAGCATCTCGCTGCTCCGGGCGGCACAGGCCCGTGCCGTCCTCGATGGCCGCAGTTACGTCATCCCCGACGACATCCAGACGGAAGCGCCGGTCGTCCTGCCACACCGTATCCGCACCGAGAGCAGCGAGCAGGACGCCCGGGAACTCGTTGCGGAGGCGCTCGACACCGTCTACGTCGAATGAGACCGACACGACGCGGTTTCGCCGCCCTCGCCGTCGCCGTTGCCGCCCTTCTACTCAGCGCCAGATTCGGCCAGCCTGGGCTTACGGCCGTCGCCGCCCCGCTGTTCGTCGGCGTGTTCGCCGCCGCCGTCCAGGTCCGCTGGGGCGGCGCGCCGACCGTCGAACGGAGCCGGCTCCGCCGTGGCTTTCCCGGCGAGACGAAGCCCGTCGAGTTCCACGTCGACGGCAGCGGCATCGTGACGATCACCGACCGGCTGTCCGAGGGCCTCGATGGGGAGACGACAGTCAGGAAGTCCCTGCCGGCGACGGTGACCTACCGGGTCACCTACACGGACCGGGGCGAGCAACGGGTCGGCCCGGTCGACGTGACGGTAACTGACGCGCTGGGACTCGTCACGGAGCGGTACACTGTCGAGAGTGAAACCGACGTGCTGGTGTATCCACCCGTCTATCGGCTGGGCGGAGCAGACGCGTTCGCGCGAACGTTCACGCCGGAGAGCGAGGACCGGCAGTCGTTCGACCGACTGCGGGAGTACGTCAGCGGCGACTCGCTACGGGACGTGCACTGGAAATCCAGCGCCAAGCGCGAGGACCTGCTGGTCAAGGAGTTCGCCGACAGCCGGAGCGACAGGGCCCTGCTCGTCGCTGCGGAGGCCCGCGAAGGCCATGCCGACGAAATGGCCGCCGCCGCGGCAACGATCACGATGGCCGCGCTGGAGAGCGGTCTCGCGGTCGAACTCGCCGTCCCGAACGGCGCAGTCGAGCAGGGATACGGCGACACTCACCGGACGCGACTGCTCGAACTGCTGGCCCGGGCCGACGCGGGCCAGACCGGCCGTGTGGACGACGCTGACGTGGTCGTCACGGCCACCGGTGACGGTGTCACGGTGTCGGTCGATGGCCGCCGCCGGTCCTTCGCCGACGTGACCGCCAGCCGGGACAACCCTATCGCAGGGGAGGTGAACGGATGAGCAGCGTCGTGGAACGAGTCCGACGCCGAGTCCCGTGGAGCCAGTCGAGAATGCTGGCGTTGCTTGCGGCGGCATTGGCTATCGGCGCGCCGCTGCGGACGATGTTCTACCTCAGCGACGTAGTCGGCGACCCGACTCTGTTTCTGGCGCTTACCGCGCTCTCACTCGTCGGCGCGACACTGCTGGCCCGCGTGCTCAGACCGCCCCTCGCGGTCGGTGTCGGCGCAGTGCTGTTCGCCGGCGGGCTCGGCGCGTACATACTGAACCTCTCGACGAATCCGGCGATAACGGAGCTGCTGGGCGACACCGCCGCCCTGCTGACTGGGCGGTCGCTGCTCCAGATCGCCAAGGTCAGGCTGTGGGTGCTGTCGTTCGCGCCGGCACCGGTGTTTCTGACGTGGTACTTCGCCCTGCGGCGCTGGTACGTGACGGCGACGCTGGCGGCCGGGACGGCGCTCGCGTTCTTCGCCCTGACGACTGACGCCGGCGTAGTGACAACGCTGCTGGGTGTGGTCGGCATCGCGGCGACGATCGGCTTCGGGACGCTCGATACCCTGTCGGCGGATGAGCCGACAGACCTGACGAAGCGACCGGACGCGATGACCGACAGTGACGGTACGGAGCGCGCGGGCGGTGACAACGACGGCATCGACGCCGGGCGGCGTGCCGTCCTCGAACAGCTGGCGGCGATAATCGTCGTCCCGGCGGCGCTCTCGCAGGTCCCGATTACCCGCGATAGTTTGCTGTCGTACGATGACGGATCAGACGGCCAGACCGTCGAAGGGAGCCTCTTCGACGCCGGGGAATCTCTCTCAGTACAGGGGAGCATCTCGTTGACGCCGGAGATACGGTACACGGTCGAAAGCGAGGAACCGCGCTACTGGCGGGTCACCTCCTACGACCGCTACACCGGCAACGGGTGGGTGCGGACAGGGAACCCCACCCCGTACGACGACCAGCGCCTCGACTCACCTGAAGGAGAGACACGGACGCTCCGACAGGAGTTCCGGGCGGAATCGACTATCGGGACCGTCCCGGCCGCCTGGAAGCCCGTCCGCTACTCGGGGGAGCCGTCGGTATCGGTCTCCAGCGAGGGCGGGTTCCAGCCAGACGGCACGCTGTCGACGGGCGACAGCTACGAGGTCAGGAGCGAGCTGCTCGTGGCGACCCCGGACGGGCTGCGTGCGGCCGGCACTGACTACGACGACGCGACTATCGAGCTGTACACCCAGCTCCCCGACAGCACGCCGGACCGGGTCGCGGAACGGACGGCGATTCTCACCGCGAACGCCGAGAACCCCTACGAGACGGCGCTGGTCGTCGAGCGGTGGCTGCAGGACAGTAAGGGCTACTCACTCGATGTCGACCGCCCCGATTTCAACGTCGCGGACGCCTTCCTCTTCGAGATGGACGAGGGGTACTGCGTCTACTTCGCGACAACGATGGTGACGATGCTCCGAACCCAAGGCATCCCGGCGCGCATGACCGTCGGGTACACGTCCGGCCAGCGAATCGACGAGAACCAGTGGGTCGTGCGCGGGCTCAACTCCCACGCCTGGGTCGAGGTGTACTTCCCCGATCAGGGCTGGGTACAGTTCGACCCGACGCCGTCCGGGCCGCGCGAAGAAATCAGACAACAGCGTATCGAGGACGCGAGTTCGGACGAATCGTCGCCCACCGTCGGCGACGGGAACCCGGTAGAGCAGTACACGCCATCCGACACGTCGACACCCGCCCCGCTGACCGAGACCGACGGAACCGAGACCGGGCCGACGGAGACACCAACGGCCACGGAAACCGACACGTCCACCGGCACAGCAGGGGCGTCGGACACGGACGAGGGAAGGGGGCTGCGCCTGCCGGAACTCCCGTCGCGCGAGGAGGTGACGCTGGGCGTCGTCGCGTTGCTCGGCATCGCAGCGGGCGCGCGCCGGTCCGGCCTCAGCGAGCGAGCCTACCGGGCGGTGTGGCTGCGCTACCAGCGCCGCGTGGACCCCGAGACCGACGTCGAGCGGGCGTTCCAGCGGGCCATGCACGTCCTTGCGATAGAACACCGGAGCCGCAAGAGCGGTGAGACGGTACGGGCGTATCTCGACGCGATAGAGGCTGACAACCGGGTCCGTCGACTGGCGGCGCTACGGGAGCGACTCCGGTACGGCGGCGAAGTGAGCGAGGCGATGGCCGACGAAGCCGTGGAGATTGCCGACGAAATCGTCTCCGAGCACTAGTCCCCGACAGTGTTTAATAGGTCGTGTTCGTAGGCGCGATTGTAATGTCGGAAGTCTGCTCGACGTGCGGGCTGCCTGAGGAGCTCTGCGTCTGTGAAGACGTCGCTAAGGAGTCCCAGGAGATTAACATCCGCATCGACGAGCGCCGTTACGGGAAGGAGGTAACGATTATCGAGGGATTCGACCCGAAAGACGTCGACATGGACTCGCTGTCCTCAGACCTCAAATCGAAGTTCGCCTGCGGTGGCACTGTCGAGGACGGGCAGATAGAGCTCCAGGGCAATCACACGGGCCGCGTCGAGGATTTCCTCCGCGACAAAGGTTTCAACGTCGCCTGAACTCCTGACTGCCAGCGGTTCTCGTGAAAGCGCCGTGGCAAGCTGCTGGTATAACCTGCTCGCCAGCTTTTCAGCTCAGTCTGCTCGCGAGTGTTCGCTGCGGTCGGCTACGAGTGGTTCAGGTCTGGCCGTTTTTTGCCGTCGTGGGAGCTTCCGGAAGCGGTCGGTCAACCCAAGTATTGGTGCATGATACCGACACCCAAAATCGGCGGTCAAGTATTTCAACCACCGGGCGGTAACTGTTTGCAATGTTCGGTGTACCCCGGCGGGTGGTGGCCGTCGGACTCGTGGTCCTTCTCCTTGGTGGGGGAATCGCGTCGCTCCCGGTGGCGGCGACCGCTGACCACGGGGCGGTGACCGGGGCTAGCGACGGAGCGGCGGCTGGCGTCGGTGAGAACTGCACATACAAGCCCGAGACTGCGTCGGCTCAGCGTGGACAGGCAGTTGAGGCGGTGCAGTCGTCGGCAGCCACTAGCGAGTCAAATAGCTCGAGAGTCCGAACGAGAAGCGCCGACACGCATCGACGGCAGCCGCGAGGACAGGGCGGAGACACAGCCGGAACGACAGCCACAGCAGCGGCCAGCATGGAGGTGGGGACAGTCACGTCGGGTGCAACACAGACCAGCGACGGTGACGTGATTCAGCAGACACAGACCTACGCGCGCGTACCGGAGGAGCCGGGCGAAGTCGCGGTAACCCTGACCTACGAGGTCCCGGACCGGGTCGTCGACCTCGAAGCACACGTCCCAGCGGAGGCGACGATGACCGACACCGACGGGTTCGAGCGCGTCAACGAGTCCGTGTACGAGTGGGACGAATCGACGGATACGGCGACGATCAGCTACCGCATCAATCCGAACCGGACCATCGAGAAGAGCGGGCCCGAGGGTGCCGAGGGACGGTATCTCAGCGTCGATACGGGAGAGTGGGCGCTACTCACACGATCACTGACGCCGACGCGCTGGCGCTACACTGGTCAGGAGCCCGTCAGGTACAACCGCACGCTCCGGACGGCGGGCCCGGGTGCGGCGGGCGAGGAGATCGTGTACCTCGGCGAAGTGGCGACCTTCGAAGAGACGGCGCACAACCAGACATTCACGCTGGCTGTGCCGGAGCGGGCGACGATGACGGCCTCGCCGATTTCGGTCCTCGACTCGATGGCGAACGCGTCGAACGCCCTCCGAGTCGGCGACCGTGACGAGCAGGTGTTCGTCGTCGCTGCACCATCTGGGGCCGTCAACTGGGGTGTCGAGGGGTATCAGATCGGTGACGCAGATATGTGGGTCCAGTCCCAACGGTCGCTGGATGCCGCCAACAACGTCTGGATCCACGAGTACGTCCACAGCCGGCAGGCCTACGAGACGACACGGGAGACGCGGTGGACGGTCGAGGGCTGGGCGACGTACTACGCCGCTATCCTGACGCTTGAACAGGACCGGATCGGGTTCGACGAGTTCCAAGCGCAGCTCGCAGCGGGCGAGCAACCGGTCTACAGCGACGTGGCGTTGGCCGACAGGTCGAGTTGGACGAACGACGCGAACTACCGGAAGGGCGCGCTCGTCGCCGGACGGACTGACGTCCATATCCGCTCGGCCACGGACCGCAACAAGACACTCCAGACTGTGTTCCAGTCGCTAAACGGCTACCGTGACCCGGTCACGCAATCGCAGTTCCTCACCGAGGTCGAGGCCGCTGGCGGGGCAAGCGTCCGGAACACGACCGCGACGGAGACCGAAACGACAGCGACGGTGGCGATGTGGAACGAGGCGACACAGCAGCGGTTGTTCGGTGCGATTCCCGCCCGTATTGGCTACAGCCTCCCACCGATCGACCGCGCGGACGACTACCGCGCAGACAGTCTCTACCGGTCGGATGCACCAGTCGGCGGGAGCGAACCGATCCGGCTGGTGACCAACGAGACGCTCGCGGTCGACACAGTCGTCGAGAACGCCGGCGGCGAGGCGGGGGCGTACAACGTGACGCTCGGGGTCAACGAGACCGTCGTCGCCGCAAAACAGGGCCAGATCGAACCGGGGGTGCGGACAGAGGTCGAACTGACACACGCGTTTGCCGACCCCGGCCGATACGTACTCAGCGTCGACGGCGACACCGTCACTGTCGTGGTGACGGAGCCGGCAGCCGCCAGCGTGACCGACGTCACCGCGAGTCCGAGAGAAGTCAGGCAGGGTGACAAGGTCGACGTGACCGCCACTGTCGTTAACGACAACGAGATCCCGGGAACAGCAGCGGTCACGTTCCGCCGCAACGGTGTCGTGTTCGCCGAGCAGCGGCTGTATCTCCCGCCACAGACGACGACAACGGTCGCTCGGCCAGTCACCCTCGGCGAGCCCGGAACGGTGTCGCTGTCGGCAGGTGACGGACAGACCACGACGATGGTCGACGTGGTCGTTTCGACGGAAACGGCGGCACCAACGTCGACTCCGACGGCGATGCTCACAGACACACAGACGACAGCCGGCGAGGGCAACGGCTTTACTGCGCTCGTGACCGGTCTCGCAGTGGTGCTTGTGGCGCTGCTCGGCCGCCATCACAGTTCTTGACACGAGCCCGAAGGGAACAGTTATTGCAGTCGGCTAGCCGTTGTCAACCGTGAACGTCGGAATCGCGTACGCCGTCCTGTCGGCGCTGGTGTTCGGGGTGTACCTGTTCGTGATGAAGCGATGGTTCACGGAGTATCCGTCGCCGGTGTTCCTGTTGCTTACCTACAGCCTCGTCCCCATCGTCTACCTCCCGATTGTCTTCGTCAGCAACGAGCCCTTCCTCCCGGCGGGAAACCGCGTCAATGTCCTCTCGTCGATACTCGCTGTGACGGCGGTGACGGCAGTGGGACTGCTCACCCTCTTTCGAGCGATCCGTGTCGGCGAAGTCTCCTACGTCTCGCCGATCAGCAAAATCGTTCCCGTGTTCGTGTTGCCGCTGGAAGTCGGCCTACTGGGCCAGCACCTCTCGCCGCTGCAGGTCGGCGGTGTCGTCGTCGCGACCGCCGCCGTCTACGTCGCGAACTGGCAGGGCACAGCGTTATTGGCCCCGCTCAAGCGGGCTCGGCAGTCCCGCCCCGCACAACTGGCGCTGCTGTCCGCAGCGGCGTTCGCGCTCGTCGATGTAAGCAAGCGGGTACTGATGCAGGAACTGGCTATCGAACCGACGACCTACATCCCGGTAATGGCCGTCGGCATCGCTGTTTTGATGACGCCGCTCGCGTTCCGATACCAGGTCCCGCCAGGATGGCGAGGGGACCTCCCGAAGTTCGTCGTCGCGGCGATGTTCGTCGCCTACGCGAACCACATCGTGTTACTGTCCTTCCAGTTGCTCCCGGCGAGTATCGTTTCGCCCATCGTCAACGGGCAGGCTATCGTCGCCGTTATTCTGGGTGCGATTGTGCTCGATGAAGCGCAGTTCCGGGCACGCCTGGCCGCTGCGGGGCTGGCGATCGTCGGTATCGCAATGATATCGGTCGGGTAAAACAGTCAGGCCGACTTTCGTTCCGACGAGCAGCCAACCTGTACCGCATAGCTCGATTGAAGCCACGCGGTCGGGTTCTCGGTGTCGTAGACGACGACGTCGCCGCCGCCAGTAGTGAAGCTGCCGTACTGCTCGTCGGAGTCGGTAGTATCGCGCGACGCTGGTTCCATTGTGGTACAAGGGCACATCCGACACAGCGCTACATAAATGTTTCTCAGATGTAGTATGAAGTATTATTAGCATACTAGGATTTTGCCACATAACAGAGTCCTACTGAGAGACCAGCACCGATATGTGGCCGCCGGCAAAGGCATCAGATATGACACGAACGGACGCCCCAGTAACGCCGCCAGTCGTGCTGACCGTCGCTGGCAGCGACTCCGGTGGTGGGGCCGGCATCCAGGCCGACCTCAAGACCATCGAAGCCTGTGGCGGCTTCGGGACCAGCGCGATCACGAGCGTGACGGCACAGAACACCACGGGCGTACAGGGCCAGCATCTGCTCCCGATCGAACAGATCGAGGCCCAGATCGAGGCGGTGACGGGAGATTTCGACGTGGCCGCAGTCAAAACGGGTATGCTCGCAACGAGCGAGGTCATCAATCTGGTTGTGGACCACGCCACCGACCTGCCGAACCTCGTCGTCGACCCGGTGATGGTAGCGGCCTCGGGCGACCGGCTCCTGGCCGCCGAGGCCGAAGACGCCTACGAGACCCTCATCGCCGAAGCGTCGGTCGTCACGCCGAACGCTGATGAAGCCGCCGTCCTGACCGGGCGCGATGTCGACGACCCTGCGGCCGCGGAACAGGCGGGCCGTGACCTCGTCGAGATGGGGGCCGACAGCGCGCTCGTGAAGGGGGGCCACGTCCCGGGCGACGCGGTCGTCGACACCCTTGTGACCGAAGACGGGGTGACGACGTTCCGCCACGATCGCATCGAAACCGAGGCCACCCACGGCTCCGGCTGTACGTTGTCCTCGGCCATCGCGACGCAGTTGGCCCACGGTGACGACCTGCCGACGGCGGTCGGCAGCAGTATCGACCTGCTTGCGAGCGCGGTCCGGTACAACGTCGACGTCGGGGAGGGGCCCGGTGCGGTCCACCACCTCGTCCAGACGCGCAATGATGCCGCGCGCCATCCGACGAGCGAGGCCGTCGAGCGGGCTGTATCTGCCCTCGTCGATGCGGACGTGTCAGCGCTGGTCCCTGAGCGAGGGATGACCGTCGCCGGCGCGACGCCGTACGCCGAGCGGCCGGACGCAGTCGCTGCCGTCGAGGGCCGGATCACCCGTACGATGGACGGCGTCCGGCCGAACCGCGGCGTCCGCTTCGGCGCATCCACGACAGTGGCTCGCGCCCTGCTTGCCGCCCGTGAACACGACCCAGCGGTCCGGTTCGCAGTCGACTGCCGGCTGACCGACAGCATCGAGGACGCGCTGGCGTCGCTGGACGGGCCCGTCACTGAGTACGACCCTGACAAGCGCCCGGACGCAGTTTCCGACGACGCTACGGCGTGGGGCGTCGGTCAGGCCTTCGAGACCAGCAAGGGAACACCGGTCGCCGTCGTCGGCCGCGAAGGCGTCGGTGTCGGCGAGCGCGTGACATTGCTCGCAGAAAGCGCCGACGACCTCGTCTCGCGTGTGGAAACCATCCACGGGACCGTCGAGGACAGCGTGTAGCCGGTCAGTCGGTCGTGCGTTGGTCCAGCACAGACGGTGGCCGCGTTTAACCGCGAGCAACGCAGACCCGGACGTATGAGTGAGACACAGTCGAGCGAGCAGATCACAGTCTTCTCGGACTACGTCTGCCCGTTCTGTTATCTCGGACGCGAATCGCTCAGGCAGTACCAGTCGACGCGCGAGGACGAACTGGAGATCGACTGGCATCCCTTCGACCTCCGGAGCGGGAAGCGCAATCCGGACGGCTCCATCGATCACTCCGTCGACGATGGCAAAGACGAGGACTACTACGAGCAGGCCAAAGAGAGCGTCCGCCGGCTGCAGGCGAAATACGACGTCGAGATGGATCTGGACATCGCCACCGACATAGACTCGCTGCCCGCCCAGATCGCCTCGTACTACGTCAAAGAGCACTACGACTACGAGACGTGGCTGGCCTTCGACGTGGCGGTTTTCGAGGCGCTGTGGCAGGACGGACAGGACATCGGCGACGAAGACCTGCTGGTCGATCTGGCCGAGGACGCGGGCGTCGACGGCGGCGAAATCCGGTCGGCACTCGGAGACGACGCTCTCCGGTCGGAGGTCCGCGAGAAATTCACTACGGCACAGCGTCAGGGCATCACCGGCGTCCCGACGTTCGCCTACGATGGCCACGCCGCCCGCGGCGCGGTGCCGCCCGAGCAGCTCGAACGGCTGGTCGAAGGTTCCTGAGCGGCGCGGTTAGAGGCTTTCCCCAGACAGCCCGTCCTCACGCAACGCGGTTCCGTAGTGACTCGCCGCGTGTGGCTCGTTCGACGTTTTCCTGAACGAGGGCGGCGATGTCCTCGTGGTACCGGTTCGTGAACGCGGCGACGTGTGGCGTCACGATGGCTGATTCGTGGTCCCAGAGCGGATGCTCCTCCGGGAGCGGTTCCTCCCAGTGGGCGTCGAGGGCCGCCCCCGCAATCGTCTCGTCATCAAGGGCCCTCACCAGCGCGTCCTCAACGACAACCGGTCCCCGAGCGACGTTGACGAGGTAGCTGTCGGTTCGCATCTGCGCAAGGCGAGCGGCGTCGACCATGCCTTCAGTCTCCTCGGTGAGCGGACAACACAGCACGACGAAGCGCGCGTCGGCGACGGCAGTGTCCAGTTCGTCGGGTGTGTACACGCGCTCAACGTTCTCAACAGGGTCACCGGAGCGGCGAACGCCGACGACCTCCATCCCCAGCGCGTCGGCCCGGTCGGCGATGCCTTGGCCGATGGTGCCCAGGCCGATCACACACACCTGCTCGCCGGTCAGCGTGAACGGCGCGTCGTACGGTTCCTGCGTCCAGTCGCTGTCGCTCTGGTGGTCCCGATAGATGTGGAGACGGCGGGCAAACGCCGTCATGTAGCCGACGACAGTCTCCGGGACGGTGTCGCCGTGGATGCCGGTGCTGTTCGTCAATGCGGTCCCGGCGGCCTCGTAGGCAGCCACGTCGAACTCGTCGTAGCCCGCCCGGATACCGTGGACCCAGATGGCGTTCAGAAACGCGTCCCGCGGCGAGAAGGTGACGACGCAATCACCGGCATCGAATGAGGCGTCGTCGCCGACAATCTCGACGGGAATGTCAGGCCCCTGTAGCGCGGCGACCATCAACTCCAGCGGACAGGCCTTCGCAACCGACTCGTGGACAGCGATTCTGGAGATGTCCATACCCGTCCCTGCGTCGGGGGTAGTATAGTCCTTTTCCGGAACGCAGGGACGTATCGGAGCGATCAGTCCCGGCGGCTATCGAGCGCGTCGACACGCATCTCGATGTAGCGGCGAGACCAGCGCTTCGAGAACCGACGCAGCGGTGCCAGAAGTCCGTCTGTGTTCCCGGCGTCGGCAGCAGCGTCTTCATCGTAACTCGACCGACCGCCTGACTCCATCGGTCCCTCTGGAAAACTCATAACGGTACACGTTACCACGGGGTGTGAAATAAATATTAGGGATATTAGGGAGCCGGCGGTGCCATGCGTTTTTGCCGTCTTCGCTGACTTTTTGCCATCATTTTTGAAACAAGTACAGACAACAAGGGATTTAAGCGATAGTTCACAATGCTGGCTTCACGCGTCAATGACCACGTCGTCACCGTCCAGTCGACTCCAGAAGGGGTTTCTCAAGTACCAGCACGTTTTTGTGTTTCTGGCACCGCTGCTGTTCGTCGTCGGTGTGTACACCGCCGCACCGACGCCCGCTGACGCGGGCACCGGCTACTGGTTCGAGTACTGGTGGCTCTGTATCGCCTTCGTTACGGGTGCTACCATCGTCAACACGGTCGGTATCAGCGGGTCGGCGCTGTTCGTCCCGTTTCTCATCTTCATTTTCCCGTTACTCGCCGGGGAGACGCTGACACCGGAGACACTGGTGAAGGTCGGACTCATCAGCGAATCGTTCGGTCTCTCAAGTTCAGCACTCGCGTTCATCCAGTACGGGCTCGTCGACCGACGGCTCGCACTGAGCCTCGTCCTCGGGAGCGTGCCCTTCGTCGTTGCCGGCGCGCTACTGTCGTTTGTCATCCCGGAGCCGGTGTTTCACGCGTTGCTCGGTATCGCCCTGTTGGCCGCGTCATACCTGCTTTTCAAGGCTGACCTCGGCCACGAGGAACCAGGCGAGGCGGGCGACAGTGACCCCGAGGTGTCGGCTGACGGTGGCGACGCGACGCTCCCCGACGACGCCAACAAACTCGGGCCGGCCGGCGTCGAAACGGCCGACAACGGTACCGTGACGCGCGTCGACCGCGACGGCAACGACTACGGCTACACGCGCAGCGGCTATCTCGAACGCTTCGCGAACTACAGCATCGGGGGTGCCTTCCAGGGACTGGCCGGCTTCGGCGTCGGCGAACTGGGTATTATCTCGATGCTCCGAACCGAGGTTCCGGTCCGAGTTGCCATCGGTACGAACCACATCGTCGTGGCGCTGACGGCGGTTCTGGCCTCGCTAGTCCACGTCTTCGGGGGCGGCCTCGTCCCGGGCGCACACTCTATCGATCTCGCGTCGACGCCGTGGAACATGGTCGTCTGGACCGTGCCTGCGACCGTCACCGGCGGCCAGATCGCACCGTACGTCTCGACCGCACTGGATACCGGGACCATCAAGAAGTTCGTCGGCGGGCTGTTCGCAATCGTCTCCGCCGCGCTGTTTCTGATGGCGGCGGGTGGTGTCTGAACCGATGTACGACACGATTCTCCTCCCGACCGATGGCAGCGACGGTATCGGTACGGCCGCGAGACATGCCGGGAAAATTGCAGACCGGTTCGACGCGACGGTCCACGTGTTCTCGGTCGTCGATACCCGAAACCGGTTTGAGAGCCCGTCGAGTGGGCTCTCAGCTGACGCGTGGGTCGAAGCAGAGCGCGACCGCGCCGAGGCGGCCATCGAAGCGACCGTCGCCGAGCTACCCGACAGCGTTTCAGTCGAGACCACGCGGCGAGAGGGCGTCCCGAAGACGGAGATCGTCGACGCGGTCACGGACGTTCCGGCGGACCTCGTCGTGATGGGAACCCACGGCCGGACCGGACTGGACCATTATCTCATCGGCAGCGTCGCAGAGACGGTCGTCCGCGAATCGCCGGTCCCAGTGCTGACCGTCCAGTTATCCGAGGAGTGAGCGCGGCGACCCCACCTGTCGACCGCATCAGCCATCGACCAGCCCTGGCCGGGACGAATCAGTCGCTCGGTGGTACGCGGATAGCACGAGCGCGTGAAACGCGACGAGGACGCCGACGCCGACGATGATGACTGCGACCTGCAGCGGGGTCGAGAGCAGCCCTAGCGAGACGATGAGCGTCGTCGCACAGGCCGGCGCGTGCACCGTATCGGTCGCAATCATCCCCCAACTCGTCACGACGAGCGAGAGCGTCGCACTCGCGACGAGGCGGAGCCCGGCCATCGAGAACGCCGCCGGGTCCGCGACCAGCGAGACGCCTGTTGCGAGCAGGACGTACGCGACAAGCCCCGCGAGACCGCCGATGAGATGGCTCACGACGACGCGGACCAGTCCCGTCCGGTCGCGGTCCCGCTGAAACGCGAGCATGAACGCAGACGGGCCGAGACTCGGGAAGATGAACGGTTGGCCGGTCACCCACGCGAGTATCCCGAGGACGACGAACAGCACGCCAGCGTACAGGCTCGTTCCAACCCGATGCCGTCGCATTGCTCCCGATAGGAAACTGGACGGGTAAGACAGTCACGGTCCGACAAATAACCGTATCGTCCCGAATGGAGACGACAGCGGTTAGAGAGCCGTCATCGTTGTGTCGTCCTCGCTCAGGGCCGACGGTGGCCGCCCATCACTCTCGCGGAGTTGCTCAAACGCGACTGCGATAACCGCAGTGCTGTACAGCGACAGCAGCGGTTGGAGGACGACAGTCGGTAACTGCGAGGCCGGTCCCGAAAGCACCAATGGGCTGAGGAGTCCGATAACTCCGCCGAAGAGCCCCGCAGCAACAACGACGATGAACAGCAGTCCAAACAGCGCTATCCGGTCGCCCTCGGTGAGCCGGTAGCTCGCTTTGAGCGCCGCGATGAAGTTCCGGTCTTCGGCGATGATGTACGGTGCCATGAAGATGAACACGACGTACGCGAAGATGCCGGGAATAATGAGCAAGATCGATCCGATGAACACCAGTAGCCCGTAGACGAGTCCGCCAACTAGCACGTTCACCATCGCGAGTGGCACGTTCCGCGTGAACGCACCCTCCGGGAAGCTGGTGCGTGCCCCAGCGACAAACGTTCGGAAGGACACGATAGTGAGATACAGTGAGATCACGGAGCTGACAGCGATACCGGCACCAGCGACAGTAAGCGGGATGTCGAAGGTGAGCGGCATGGCTGCGGTAACCTCGCCGTACCCCATTCTGGTGACGGTTGTCGCCAGAATAGTGTTTAGCAGTGCCTGCAAGCTAACTATCAGGGCTAAAAACGCTGCGAGTAGTATCCCGCCGGTACGACTGAACAGCCGGTACCCCGCCTCTTCGAGGGCGGAGCCGATTTGGAGGGCCATCGTCGGACCGCTTCGACAACTACGGACAAAAGTGTTGCCTCAGTGTGACACTACAACCCAGTTCACACGTCCGATTCCGACCCGCGCTCGACGAACTCGATAAGTTCCTCCGCCGGGACGAACCCGTCGGCACGGCGGTGAATCAGGTCCCCGTCGGCAAACAGCAGGAGCGTCGGGACACTCCGGACATCGAACGCCTCGACAGCATCGAGGTCGTGTTTCGGATTGAACACGACCACTGTGGCGTCAGTGGCCTTCGCAGCGATATCGAGTATCGGCTCCATCGACTTGCAGATAGTACAGCCAGTCGTTCGGACCATCACCAGCACGCGGTCGGCTGTCGCCAGTACGTCGTCGAGTTCGTCCCGTGTTTCGACCGTCTGAACGCTGTGTTCCGTTTTCGTCTCCATGGGGGCAGTACGTGCCACAGCGCGAAGAACCCCGCGACGAGTCACGCCCGTTCGGCTGTGGCTGCTGTCCGGGGCCGTCAGTCCTCGATTTCACGGACGACCGATGCGGGGTTCCCCTGAACGACGACCCCAGCGGGAACGTCGTCGGTGACGACCGCACCAGACCCGATGACGGCGTCGTCACCGACAGTGACGCCAGGGTTGATGACCGCCTGACCGCCGATCCAGACATTGTCACCGATAGTCACCGGCTTCCCGTACTCGACGCCGCTACGTCGTTCATCCGGGTCAAGCGGGTGCGTCGCGGTGTAGATGTGGACGCCCGGCCCGAGCAGGCAATCATCTCCGATATCGACCCGGCAGACGTCCAACACGACGCAGTCGAAGTTCGCGTAGAACCCCTCGCCGACGTGGATGTTGTCGCCGTAGTCACACCGGAAGGGCGGTTCGACGTGGCAGTCCGGGCCGACCGAGCCGAACAGGTCCGCGATGAGCGCCTGTCTGGTGTCGGCCTCCGACGGGTCGGTCCGGTTGTACTCCCGGGTAAGTTCGTTCGCACGCTCACGGGCGGCGACGAGTTCCGGATCGCTCGCGTCGTAGCGCTCGCCAGCGAGCATCTTCTCTTTCTCAGAGGGCATGCCGACCAGCCTCCGGGATGCGGCTATCGCGGTATCGCTGTGCGGTCATGTCTTGCGATTGACCCGCCCAGCTAAGAGACGTTGCGGTTGGCTATCGGAAACCGGATCGGAAATCGGGTTCGAGCCCGGAACGGATTTATAGTCGACCGTCGCCTACCATGGTTCGTGAACCGCACGGCAGCGCTCGACGCAGTCGTCTTCGGTGTCGACATCCAGAGCGGCGACGTGCGCGGTGACGCACCGTCGTACGCACTGGTGGTCTTCGACGGGGAATCAGTCGAGCGAGACGTGGTCTCGTGGCGGAAGCTCCGCCGGCGCATCGAGAACGAGGAGCCGGCCATCGTCGCGACGGACAATATGTACGAACTCGCCGAGGACAAGGACGCCCTGATCCACGTCCTCGGGTCCCTCCCCGACGAAACGAAACTGGTGCAGGTGACCGGCGACGAGCGGCCCGAACCGCTCTCCAGGGTCGCCAAACGTCACGGCGTCCCCTACGGCAAGGACCCGATGGAAGAGGCCGAAGCCGCGGCCAGGCTGGCCGCTGCCAACGTCGGGCAGGAGGTGTCCGCCTTCACCGACACGACGGAGGTGAAGGTCTCGCGGGGCCGCTCGACCGGCAAAGGCGGGTGGTCAGAGGACCGGTACACCCGGCGCATCCACGGCGCAGTCCGGAAGCGAGCGCGTGAAATCGAGTCCGAACTGGACGCTGCCGGTCTTGAGTACGAACGGGACGTGACCGAGAAGTACGGCGGGTTCTCCAACGCCGTGTTCCAAGTTTCGGCCCGGCCACAGGATATCCCGGTATCGAGAGCCCGGTCGGGCGACACGCGCGTCGAAATCGAGCGCCAGCGGCGGGACGGCATCGAGTTCAAGCCACTGGCAAAGCGGCGCGACCACGTCGTCGTCGGCGTCGACCCTGGAACGACGACGGCCGTCGCCATCGTCTCCCTCGACGGCACTGTGCTGGACGTGTACTCCTCGCGGACCGACGACGCCGCCGCGACGACAGAGTGGATCATCGAGCGCGGGCGACCGGTCATCGTCGCCGCTGACGTGACGCCGATGCCCGAAACGGTCGAGAAGCTCCGACGCTCCTTTAGCGCCGCGGGCTGGGAGCCCGACACCGACCTCCCGGTCGACGAAAAGAAACACCGGACCCGGGAGGAGGCCTACGACAACGACCACGAGCGGGACGCGATGGCCGCCGCCCTCTACGCCTTCGACAACCACGCCGACCAGTTCGAGCGCGTCGCGGGCAAGGTCCCACCACAGTACGACGTGGGGCCAGTCATCGACCGGGTCGTCGCTGGCGAGGAGAGCGTCGAGACAGTGTTACGGGACCTCGAAGACGACGATAGTGAGGACGAGGACACCACCGCGCACGAGCCGCGGGAACTCACTGACGACGAGAAGGAGATCAAACGGCTGAACGCCCGCATCGAACGGCTCGAATCACACGTCGACGACCTCAAAGAGACGATCAAGCGCAAGGACGACCAGCTCTCGGAGAAGGATAAACAGCTGGAGAAGGCTCGTAGCGAGGGCCGGCGCGAGGTCAGAAAAGACCGCGAGGTGACGCGGCTCCAGCGACGCAACGAGGCCCTCGAACGGAAGGTTGAGGAGGAAGAGGAGAAACGCGAGGCGCTGGCCGACAAGCTCGACCGGCTGAAGGCGCTGTGGAAGCTCGATCACTCGAACTTCGCCGATGTCTCGGAGAAGCAGGAGGGGCTGACCCCGGTCAAGGTGGTCGAACAGTTCACCAAGGACGCCATCGCCGACGCCGACGAGCGGTTTGGCCTCGTGGAGGACGACATCGTCATGTTCCGGGACGCCTCGGGCGCGGGCCGGTCGACCGCCCAGCAACTGGCGGATATCGACCCGAAAGTCGTGCTCCGGAACGGGAACCTCTCTGACATCGCCGATCAGGTGCTGTTCGACAACGAGATCCCCGTCGCGCCAGCGGAGATGGTCACTGTGCAGGAAGTGGACGAACTGGCCGTCGCCCGTGAAGGCGAAATCGAGGCGGCAATCGAGGACTGGGAGGAGCGGGCCGCCGACCGCCGGAAGGAGCAGAACGCGGAGATGGTCGACCAGATCATCAGCGAACATCGGGCGGACCGGCCGACAAGCGAGAACTAAGTGCTGTCCGGATTGTCGGCTGACAGTAGCTAGCCGACCCCATCGCCGGTGTGACACTGCTCCGATAGCGCGCTACCTGTACTGCGTAGTTATGTCCTTTGGGTGCGTCTGTCTTGCATGGAAGACCAGTGTCGTGTTCTGGCGGCCGCGGTCGAGATTCTCGACGATGTCTTCTACATCTATGACGCGGATGGCCGGCTGTCCTACTGGAACGCTCGGCTGAACGAACTGTTTGGCCGGACGGACAGTGAACTGTCGGGTTCGGACCCGACCGAGTTCTTCGTCGCTGACGACCGTCCGGCCGTTGAAGCAGCCATCGAGGAGGTGTTCGAGTCGGGTCAAACAACCGTCGAAGCGCGGGCTGAGACGACCGAGGGAGTGGTGACCTTCGAACTCAGTGGTCGACTTCTCACAGGGGACGACGGTACAGTTCAGGGGTTCAGCGGTGTCGGCCGCGACATCACTGACCGGCGCGAGCGCGAGTGGCATCTCCAGCGACAGAACGAGCGGCTCACCGAGTTCGCCGACCTCTTGGCCCACGACCTCCGGACGCCGCTTGCCGTCACCAGCGGCCACCTCGAACTCGCCGCCCAAGAGCTGTCAGCCGAGCGTATCGACGCCGCCAGAGACGGGCTCCGGCGGTTAGAAGCGATTATTGACGATATGCGGACCGCGACCAGGGAGGGGGCACTGGCAACCGACGAGCAGGCGGTCGATATCGCCGACGTGGCGACGACGGCGTGGACCCACGTCGAAACCGACAACGCAGTGCTGGAACCGCCGCCGTCGATACTGGTCGAGGCTGATCCGAAACGCCTGCTCCGACTGTTCGAGAACATCTTTGTCAACGCTATCACACACGCCCTTGGAGGCGGCAAGCGCGTATCTGGCGAGGAGCGCGAAGCGAGCACTGCCGACATCACAGTTCGTGTCGTGCCGACGGCTGACGGTTTCGCTGTCGAAGACGACGGACGGGGGATCGACCCCGACGAACGGGAGTGGGTGTTCGAACCGGGCGCGTCACAGGCGGCTGACGGGACCGGGTTCGGCCTCTACATCGTCAGGACGATCGCCGAAGCCCACGGCTGGACAGTACGTGCCACAGCAGGAGATCACGGCGGTGCACGGTTCGAATTCGATATCGATGCGGACACCGCCTGTTAGTTGTCCTCGTCTCAGGGCATCCCGTCGCCACCCATGCCGCCACCGCCCATGCCGCCGCCACCCATCCCGCCCATGCCGCCACCGAGGCCGAACGCGCCGAGCAGGCTCGTGACGAGCCCGTAGACGACCAGTCCGAGACCGCCGACGACCAGAGCGATACCGACGGCGACGATAGGTGCCTTCCACGCGACCAGACCGATGCCGGCGAGCAACACGACGATGCCGCCGATACCAACCGCACCGAGTTTGTCGAGCATACCCGTGTAGGCCAAGCGGGCAGACAAAAGCCCGTCGGTCAGTGCTCGAACTCGGTGTCGACGTTCTGTGCCGCCGCGACCATCTCGGCGATGGTGTCCTGCCGGCGAAGCAGCCGCATCGTGTCGCCTTCGACGTCAAAGGTTCCGTCCATCGCGGCGGCGGAGATGTCCAGATCGCCCTGCAGCATCGTGACCCACTGGCTGTAGGGGCCACGGAACGCGAAGTCGTAGTCGGGGTCCGCGACCGTCCCAGCGGCGGTACAGACGCCGTCTTCGATGACGACGGAGAACTGTATCGGTTCGCCGGAGTAGGCGTCGTCAGCACGGATTTCGAAACAGAACGCAGCAGTGAAGCCGTCGGCGCTGTCAGCGAACGCGGCCCGCTCGTTGATCCGGTCGCGCCACGCCGCAGCCCAGTCATCGGCTTCCGTCGGCAGCGTCACAGTCATTGACAGGCGGTATGCAAGGGGGGCTTTTCTGTGTTGCCTTGTCCTTTCGAGTGCAACACCCGGGAAATCGTCGCTGTGGCTCCGCGCCGAGTGCGAGGAAAACAGCGAAACGTGGCCTCAGCGGCGCGATTCGCCGCCGAGATACAGCCGAGACACCTCGGGGTCGTCGAGCAGCGAGTCGGCCTCGCCCTCGAACTTGACCGTCCCCTGGTCGAGGACGAACCCACGGTCTGAGATGCCCAGTCCCTCGCGGGCGTTCTGCTCGACCATCAGGATGGACGTGCCCAGTTCGTTGACCGTCTCTACGTCGTCGAACACTTCCTTGGCCGTGTTGGGAGCCAGCCCGGCACTTGGCTCGTCGATGAGCAACACGTCGGGCTCCATCACGAGCGCGCGGGCGAAGGCCAGCACCTGCCGCTGGCCGCCCGAGAGCGTCTTGGCGTTCGCAGTACGCTTGTCGTCGAGGATCGGGAACCGGTCGTACAGTTCGGCCACGACCTCGTCGAGGCCGCCGTCACGAGCGACTCCGCCCATCCGGAGGTTCTCGTCGATGGTCAGCGAGCCGAACACGTTCTCGGTCTGTGGGACGTAGCCGACGCCGATACGGACGATGTCTTCGGGGGCCATCCCGCCGATTTCGCGGTCGCCAAGCCGGACCGATCCGGTCCATGGCTCCAGCATGCCGAACACCGTCTTGAGGACGGTGGACTTGCCGGCCCCGTTCGGACCGACGAGGCAGGCGATCTCCCCCTCGCCGAGCGTTAGCGAGAGGTCATCAAGCACCTGCACTTCACCGTAGCCGCTGTCGACGCCGTCGACGGTGAGGATGGGGTCGGTCATTCCGACGGCCCTCCCAGATAGGCATCGATGACACGCTCGTCGCTCCGGACCGCCTCGGGCGGCCCCTCGACGAGGACACTCCCCTGATTGAGGACGATAATGGGGTCGGCCAGCCGCATGATGAAGTTCATGTCGTGTTCGATGATGAGGAAGGTGATCCCCTCCTCGTTGAGTTCCTCGATGAACCCGGCGAGTTTGTCGGCTAGCACGGGGTTGACACCGGCGACAGGCTCGTCGAGGAGCAGCAGATCGGGTTCGGCCATCATTCCGCGGGCCAGTTCGACCAGTTTCATCTGTCCGCCCGAAAGATCCGTCGCAGGCTGGGTGGCCAGATCACCGATCTCGAACCGTTCGAGCATCTGCTGGGCCTGTTCCAGCGAGCGCCGTTCCTCCTGTTCGACGGTACTTGGCGATGTGAACAACGGGATTATCGATTCCCCGGTCTGGTTGTGTGGCCCCACAAGCAGCGCCTCCCGGACGGTCATCCCCTCCGGTTTGCGCGGCGTCTGGAACGTCCGGATCATCCCCTGATCGGCGATCTCGTGGGGCTTCTGGCCGGTCACGTTGACGCCGTTGACTGAGACAGAGCCCGCATCGGGCTCGTAGAAGCCCGAGACGAGGTTGAACAGCGTCGATTTGCCGGCTCCGTTCGGGCCGATGAGGCCCGTAATCGTGCCGCGTTCGACCTCGATGGACGCGTCGTCCGTCGCCACGAGGCCGCCGAAGCGTTTCTCCAGTCCCTCAGCCCGAAGTACCGGGTCGGTCTTCCCGAGAACGGGGCCGTCGGAGACGAGCGACTGCTCACTCATCGCGACCGCCCCCCAGCGAGTCGGGCCAGATAAGTTCGCGCTCCGGCGGGAGAATCCCCTCCGGGCGGAGCCTGACGATGAAGATGATAAGTAGGCCGACCAGCATGAGTCGAAGCGGTGCGGCACCGATGGGTAGCGCGCCGGTGTCGGTCATGAACCGGGTTCCCTGCTGGATGGCGACGATGGTGAACCCGCCCAGCATCGCGCCGCGGTCGCTGCCAGTGCCGCCGAGGATGACGGCGACCCAGACGTAGAACGTCGTGATCGGCTGGAGGTCCTGCGGGCTGACGAACAGCACGAGGTGTGAGTAGAACACGCCCGCGAGCGCCATGATGAGGCTCCCGATGACGAACGCCTGCATCTTGAACGCGAACGTGTTTTTGCCAAGCGTCTCCGCGAGGTCCTCGTCGGTCCGGATCGTCCGCAGGACGCGGCCCCACGGCGACTGGTGAATCCGCCGGAGGAACAGATAGACGGCCGCGACGATGACCGTGACGAGGACGACGTTCAGGAAGCTGGTGACGACCGATTGGCTCATGTTGAACACCGGCGTCCCGCCCGCGTAGAAGACGTACGGGTAGGTCAGGTCGCCGAGCACGGGCCAGTCGGAGAAAAACAGCGGGATGCCGGTCAAGCCGGCGCTGCCCGCCGTCCACTGCGATTCGTTGAGGATGAAGATACGGACGACCTCTGCAAGACCCAGCGACGCGATTGCGAGGTAGTCGTCGCGGAGCTTCAGCGTCGGGTAGCCGATGATGACCGCGAGCACCGCAGCGAGGGCGAGACCGCCGAACAGTGCGATGACGGGACTGACGCCGCCGGAGATCGGCGAGCCGGACGCCGTCAGCAACGCGGTCCCGTACGCGCCGAGGCCGAAGAACGCCGCGACGCTGAAGTTGATCATGCCACCGTACCCCCACTGGACGTTCAGCCCCATCGAGAGGAGCATGTACATCGCCGACAGCCCGACGAGATACAGCAGGTACGCCGGGGCGAGGAAGCCGGTGACGACCGCAATGAGCAGGAGTGCGCCAAGCGCGCCGAGCAGTCCCACGACGCCCTTTTCGCGGGGCGAGTACGCACCGACATCGAGCGTGCTCATGTCATATCACCTGCGATGCCGCGGGGCCTGACAAGCAGGACCGCGACCATGATGACGAACGCGACAGCCGGCGCGTAGGCGTTGCTGATCGGAAGGCCGACATCACTGAGCAGCGGCGTCAGTTCGTGGAGCATCCCGATGAGTAGGCCACCGAGCATCGCCCCGTACACCGAGCCGATGCCGCCGAGGATGACCGCGGCGAACACGACCAGCAGAATGTTGAAGCCGATGCGCGGGTCGAGCTGGCTGTACAGCGCGAGGAAGACGCCGCCAGCGGCGGCCAGCGCACTTCCGACGACCCACATGACGAGAATGACGCGGTCGGTTCGGATACCGCTCACGCGTGCGAGGTCGGGGTTGTCAGCCGTCGCGCGCATCTTCCGACCAAGCGTCGTCCGCTGGAGCAGGAGATGCAGGCCGGCGACGAGGACCGCCGCGCTGACGATGATCGCCACGTCCCGCTGTGTCACTGCGACATCGAGCGTGTCCAGCAGCAGCGGAATCGGACCGCTGCGGCGGATGTCGTACTGTAGAAAGTCCGTCCCGAAGGACGCCTGTAGCACCGCGCGGTAGACGAACGCCACACCGATGCTCGTGATGAGCAGCCCGATCGAGTCCGTATCGAGGGGCTTGTACACGAGAATATGAGTGAGGACGGCGACGATCGCTGCGAGCGCCATCCCGACCGCAAGGGCCAGAAAGAACCCGATCGGGAGACCGAGAACAGTGCCGCCGAGACCGCCGAACACGCCGAACGCGACGAACGCTCCGTAGGCACCAAGCGTCATCGTATCGCCGTGTGCGAAGTTCGCGAAGTCGGCGATGCTGTAGACCAGCGAGAGCCCGATACTCCCGAGGATAATGATACTACTGAAAACGAGCCCGTTTGCCAGGTACTGTAATATCTGCGCCATTGGTAAAAATGGGGAAAGGGTTGTGGCTGCGTTAGCCCTCGATGAAGCCGGCGGGTTCGTACGCGTGGTCTACGACTTCGAACACCTGCAGCAACCCAACGGGGTCACCGTTCTCGTCGAGGTCGATGGGGCCGCTCACGCCGGTGTAGTCCACGTCCGACGGCGAGCCACCGTTTGCCAGAATTTCGTGCGCTTCCTCGTAGGTAGTCGCTTCCTCACCCTCGGGACGGGTCACGTCCCGGACGACTTCCATGAGCGCCGAGCCGGTGAATTCGTCGGCGGCTTCGATAGCGAGCGCGCTGACGACCACAGCGTCGTAGGCGTAGGCCGACCACGACGTGGGTTCTTCGCCGAAGCGCTCTTCGAACTCCGAGACGAACGCCTGGTAGTTCTCGGCGTCCTGCGGAACGCTCGGAACCACGGCCTTCATTCCATCGAGACTGCCCTCGGGAGCAGATTCGAGGACTTTCGGGCCCTTGACGCTGTCACCGCCGTACCAAGCGGCTTGGTCAGTGACACCCAGGTCGAACGCTTCCTGGGACATCGTCGCGAACTCCGGCTGGTAGGTGATGAACACCCACGCGTCAGCGTCGGTGTCAGACATCGATGAGATGGTGCTGCTGTAGGAGGACTGGCCCTGGTCGTGGGGTTCGTTGTAGACGATCTCCCCGTCGTAGGCCTCGATGAAAGCCTCACCGACGGACTGGCCGTAATCGTTGTTGATCCAGGCCAGCGCGGCGGACTCGTTGCCGTCCTCGTTGAGGAGCGACGAAATTGCCTCCGCCTGTGCCTTGCCGGCCGGCGGCATCCGGAGCAGGTCCGGGAAGTTCGTCAGGTTCGGGCTGGTGCTGTTCTGACTGATCTGGACGACGTCCGTGTTCTGGACGACGCTTTCGTGGATAGCCGTGCTGACGCCGCTCCCGACAGTACCGATGAGCAGCGGAACCTCTTCCTGATTGACGAGTGTCTGGGCTGCACTGACTCCACCCTGACTCGTACTCTGGTCGTCCTGCTGTGAGATCGCCAGTTCGCCGCCACTGACACCGACGGAGTTGATATCGTCAAGCGCGATTTCCTTGCCGCGCTGGTTCCGCTGACCGAACGCCGACAGTGAACCGGAGAGGCTGTCAACCATCCCGATGGTGTAGGTTTCGGATCCGGAGTCCGTCGAGGCATCCGTCGATTCGCCGTCCCCGTCACCGCCGTCACCACCGTCACCTTCGTCGGGAGCACCACCGGAACAGCCGGCGAGACCGACGAGTCCGGCACTCGCAGCGGCTTTGATTACGCTTCGCCTGTCAATCGAACGCGTGTCATGGTCGTTCATGGTATACTGATATCCTTTTTCGTAAGTCCCTGTATAACCCTGTCACCGTCCATGGTAGGCACCACGTTCTGGACAGCATACGAGAAGCCGTGAATTAATACTTCTGGAACGCGTTTGCCGTATAGAGTATCGCTACGGCTATGGAACAAACGGAGTTTACCACGGTAGACACGCATACGGGCGGGGAACCGACGCGCATCGTCCTCAACGGTATCGAAGCCGACACGCTCACCGGAGCGACCGTCCGGGAGAGACGCGACCGGTTCAAAGCCACGGCTGACGGCGTCCGGCAACTCCTCATGCAGGAGCCCCGTGGCCACGCGGACATGTTCGGGGCGGTCCCGGTGCCAACCGACCGGGCCGACCTTGGGGTGTTCTTCATGGACACTGATGGCTATCTGGATATGTGCGGCCACGGCCTCATCGGCGTCGTGACCGCACTCGTCGAACGGGGCGAACTTCCCGAGTCGCCCGAACTGACCGTCGAAACTCCCGCCGGACTGGTCGACGTAACAGTCGAGATAGCTGATGGCGTCGTCCGCCGCGTTGCGTTCGAAAACGTCGACAGTTACGTCTGTGAGACGGTTCCCGTCGAACAGGACGGCGTCCCGGTCGAGGCTCGTATCGTCTATGCCGGCAACTACTTTGCCGTCGTCGACGCTGACAGTCTCGGCGTCACGCTCGACAGCGAGGACGCCACGCAGTGTATCGACCCCGCACTGGACCTCCGGCGAGCAGTCAACGATGCCGCACCCGAGGACCCGGTCACCGGAGCGCCGGCGACCGTCTCTGCAGTCGAGCTCACCGCCAGCGGCGACGGCGACCGGAGCTGTGTGGTGTTTGCCGACGGCTCCGTCGACCGCTCCCCCTGCGGAACAGGCACGTGTGCGCGGTTGACGCTCCATCACGTCGACGGCGACCTCGCCGTCGGCGAGCGTGTCGAAGTGACTGGCCCGGTCGGGTCAGCGTTCGAGGGGTACATCAGCGACACCAGCGTCGACAACGGTATCACCGTGACCAGCCCGGTCGTTTCTGGCACAGCGCACATCACGGGCGAACACACGTTTTACCGGACCGACGACGATACGCTCGGCAGTTTCACGCTCGCTTGATTTCACCCCTCGAAGAATGATTTTTTTGGTAGGGGGTGCGTTTAGGCCCATATAGTGGCGTAGTTTCGATAATGATTCCGCCGATAGCGAACAACTTCGTCGCCGGGGAGACAGCGCCGGGAGCGCTCGACCACGTCGCTTCGCTCAACGACGACGATGTCAAGGGTATCCTAAATCTGCTTGGCGAACACTACGACGAGCGCCAGCCAGCCGACGAGGACGCAGACCAGTACATCGAGTTGATAGAGGAGATCGACAAGAGCGGGCTCGACTGCTGTATCTCAGTCAAGCCCTCACAGATCGGCCTCGACGTCGGCGACGACGTGTTCGTCGAGAACCTCGAACGCATCGTCGCGGTGGGTGACAACCACGATGTCTTCGTCTGGGTCGATATGGAGGACTACACCACGACCGACGTGACCCTCGACGCGTACGAGCGGCTCGTTACGGAACACGAGGGCGGCGTCGGCGTCTGTACGCAGGCAAACCTCAAACGGACGCCCGAGGACCTCGAACGGCTCGCGCCCCTCCCCGGGAAAGTCAGACTTGTCAAAGGTGCCTACTCCGAGCCCAAAGAGGTCTCCTACAAGAAGAAAGAGCGTGTCAATGAGGCCTATCGGGACTGTCTCGAACTGATGTTCGAGGAGTTCGAAGGTGGCGTCGCCGTCGGCAGCCACGACCCGGCGATGATAGACCACGCGAAGGAGCTCCACGACGAGTACGGCACCGACTACGAAGTGCAGATGCTGATGGGGGTCCGCGACGACGAACAGCGCGACCTCGCCGCCGAAGGCGTCCCGATGTGGCAGTACATTCCCTACGGCGACAAGTGGTTCTCCTACTTCTATCGGCGCGTCCGTGAGCGCAAGGAAAACGCGCTGTTCGCCGTCCGGGCCGTTCTGAGTTGAACTACTGGTCCGGGTCGAGGAGTTTCGCTTCTGCTTTCCGAAGGTGTTCGAGCAGCGTCGTCTTCGAAACGCCGAGTTTCGAGGCGAGTTCGCGCGTCGAGATACCACGCGGCCACGCGTAGTAGTCCTCCTGCCGGGCAAGTTCGAACGCTTCGCGCTGGCTATCCGAAAGCCGGTCCATCCGCCGGAGTTGCTTCGGATTGCCGCCACCGGCGGACGTGATTCGCGTGACTTCGATGTCGGCCGACTGCTCCTCGCGGATCTCGTCGAGGAGCGACTCGGCTTCGTCGCGGGAGTCCGGGAAAAACACCGGCCAGTGCTCGCGACCGTGCCGGACCCGAACCGGATCGTTGTGGATGAACCCGCGCGAGAGCAGGCTGTCGCTGATGGTGTTGTCCGGATCGTACTCGACGAACAGCTCCCGGGTCGTGTTGCCCGGCGACGAGCCTGTGCCAGTCGCGCCGTGGCGCTCGCGCAACTCCAGCACGGAGTCGGTCAGCGACGAATCACGAGTCGCGTCGATGAGGTCCTCGACGTCGCTAATACTGTCTGCGTAGGCGGTGAACAGACCCTTCACGCTGCCGTTCTGTGTGTTGTACACGCCGTGAGCCAGCAAACCAGCCGCCGTCTTGTCGGTCACTTCGAGCGTCCAGCAGTCAGGATGCCAGATGCTCAGGGTAAGCTGGAGTCCCCCGTGTTCTACTTGTGCTTCACTCATATTTGACGCCCTCCGTATGAAGGGGTGCTAAGGGTAGTCACGATATGGACGCAAATAAAGGTGCGGTTCATAAGGGGAACACCGACCATGGTAGATAATGTCGGGTTGTAGAGGATATCTCAGGTTATTGCCGGCCCCCTGACCATGGACGGTGGAACATATTGGTGGGGGACGCGTACAGTACCTACCATGAGTACAGACGACTCACGACGACACTACATCGACGGTGAATGGACGACAGGCACCGGCGACGAAACGTTCACAAGCCAGAACCCGGCCACGGGCGAGGCGCTCGCTTCGTTCCACCGCGGAACAGAAGCCGATGTCGACCGCGCACTGGCCGCAGCAGAGGACGCCTACGACGAGTGGCGCTCGCTCTCGCACATCGACCGCGCGGAATACCTCTGGGACATCTACCACGAGCTGCGTGACCGCCACGAGGAACTCGGCGAAATCGTCACCATGGAGTGTGGCAAGGAGATCAGCGAAGGGCTGGCCGACGTCACCGAGTCCTGGCACATGGTTGAGTGGGCCGCCGGCAACGCTCGCCACCCCCACGGCGACGTGGTCCCGTCGGAAATCGCCAGCAAGGACGCCTATATGCGGCGCAAGCCGAAGGGCGTCGTCGGCTGTATCACCCCGTGGAACTTCCCGGTCGCGATCCCGTTCTGGCACCTCGCAGTGACGCTGGTCGAGGGCAACACGGTCGTCTGGAAGCCCGCCGAACAGACCCCGTGGTGTGCCCACATCATCGCCGAGATGTTCGAGGACTCGGGCATCCCGGACGGCGTCTTCAACCTCGTGCAGGGCTACGGCGACGCCGGCAACGCCATCGTCGAGGACGACCGCGTCGAGACGGTCCTCTTCACCGGGAGCGCCGAAGTCGGCCACAAGATCGCCTCCAAGGTCGGCGGCGAGCCCGGCAAGATCGCCGCCTGCGAGATGGGTGGGAAGAACGCTGTCATCGTCACCGAGGAAGCCGATCTCGACATCGCCGTCCACTCGGCCGTGATGTCGAGTTTCAAGACGACCGGCCAGCGCTGTGTCTCTTCGGAGCGTCTCATCGTCCACGAGGACGTGTACGACGAATTCAAGAAACGCTTTGTCGACGTTGCCGAAGACATCGCCGTCGGCGACCCGCTGGAGGAAGACACCTTCATGGGGCCGCTCATCGAGGACGATCAGGTCGAGAAGTTCAAGCGCTACAACGACCTCGCCCGTGAGGAGGGCGCAAACGTGCTCGTCGACCGTGCCGACCTCGGTGCTGAGGAGATCCCCGAGGGCCACGAAGAGGGCCACTGGGTCGGCCCGTTCGTCTACGAGATCGACTACGACGAGGACCTGCGTTGCATCAACGAGGAAGTGTTCGGTCCCCACGTCGCGCTGCTTGAGTACTCCGGTGACTTCGACGAGGCGCTGGAGATGCACAACAGCGTCGACTACGGCCTCGCCGGCGCTATCATCTCCGAGGACTACCGCCAGATCAACCAGTTCCGCGACGAGGCCGAAATCGGCCTCGCCTACGGCAATCTCCCGTGCATCGGCGCGGAGGTCCACCTGCCCTTCGGCGGCGTCAAGAAGTCCGGCAACGGCCTCCCGAGCGGCCGCGAGGTTATCGAGGCCGTCACCGAGCGCACCGCCTGGACGCTGAACAACTCCAAGGACATCGAGATGGCACAGGGTCTGTCGGCGGACATCATCACCGATGAGTAAGTCCGTCCAGTCGCCGGAAGTCGGGTCCGTCTGTCCGCGCTGCTGCGGTGAGACGACGACGGCGAAAGGCATCGAGACCTGCACCGACTGCTCGTGGGTCGGCTGCCTCGGCGCTGACTGACGCGGCGACCGCGTTTTTCCGTACGGCCCCAGCGTCTGTCCCACACCGTGACGGGGGCCACGGACCGGGTTCACGGTCCAACTTTTCCAAACCTTAAACCTCTCCCCGTCGAAGTACCGTCTATGAGCGACAACGACAGCAGAAAGAACCTGCGGATGCCGGAAGAGGACGAGGTGTTCGCCGTCGTCATGGACATGCTTGGCGCGAACCGCGTCAAGGTACGCTGTATGGACGGCGTCGAGCGCACAGCCCGGATTCCGGGCAAGATGCAAAAGCGCATCTGGATACGCGAGGACGACGTGGTCCTCGTCGAACCATGGGACTGGCAGGACGAGAAAGCCGACATCACGTGGCGCTACGAGAAACAGGACGCCGACCAACTGCGTGAGGAGGGCCACATCCAGGAGTAGCCCGATTATGTATCTGGCCGCGCGCTCGACGGAGGCGCAAGCGTGACAGAGGGGCAGTTCGGCCTGCTCGACACGGACGATGTTGACTCCCCCGGTGACGAGTGGGAAGAGGTCGACGTCTCCGACACGGAAGCCGACCGCATCGCCCGCAAGCGGGACCGCGAGTTCAGCGAGTTCCGCGAGCGCATCAAGGACGCCGACCAGTTCAAAGTCGAGGCCAGCGTCTTCGACGATGCCACCTACGGCGCGCTGTACAAGCTCGTGCAGGACGGCCATATCGACGCCTTCGGCGGGCCGATATCGACCGGGAAAGAGGCCAACGTCTACACGGCGCTGTCGGGCGAGACAGAGGTCGCTGTCAAGGTGTACCGCATCAACGCCTCCGATTTCAAGGATATGCGGAGCTATCTCGACGGCGACCCCCGCTTCGAGGGAATCGGCTCTGACAAAAAGAAGGTCGTTACCGCGTGGGTCCGGAAAGAGTCGTCGAACCTCAAGCGCGCCCGCCGGGCCGGGGTCCGGACGCCGGAGCCCATCGCCGTCGAGCGGAACGTCCTCGTGATGGAGTATCTCGGAACCGAGGAAGGCCGTAGCAAACGTCTCAGCGAGGTCCACATAGAGAACCCCGAGACGGCCTACGAGGTCGTCAAAGAGTACACCCGCCGGCTGTACGACGCCGGCCTCGTCCACGGGGACCTCTCTGAGTACAACATCGTCTTCCATGAAGGGCAGTTGTACATCATCGACCTCGGGCAAGCGGTCACCATCCACCATCCCAACGCCGACGACTTTCTGGAACGGGACTGCCGCAACGTCGCGAACTTCTTCGCCAGACAGGGCGTCGACGCCACGCCGGAGGAATTGCTCGCGTACGTCCGAGAGTACGCGACGCCGAAAGACAAGACCGACACCGCGCCGGGCAGCGACGACGACGCCGTCCCGCAGGGGACGCCAGCCGACCGTCATGAGGACGAGTAACCACCAGCGTTCTGTTCGCTGATGAGTTTTGCGAGGAGGAGCCTTGTCGCTACGTAGACATGTGAATTGTAGCCATTCTCACCTATGGCACTGAGTTCCGGCAGACAAACCACACCACTCCGGCGTTGTTACCCGCTTCCTCACAACTCGTTTTGATCGTGAAAACCACAGTGTGTAAGTTGTTAGATTGAATATATCTCAGCATGAGTGATCTGTCACAGTGTTTCTCGTGCCGTGTGGGCCGGCACTGGCCTGGCCCGAGTAGGTGTGGCTGATGGACACCGACCCAGCAGACAGCAGTTCGGACCAGCAGACAGCACACAGTGACAGCTCGGTGTCTGAGCGCCTCATCGAGGGGCTATCCTCGCATGCAGTGTTCATGCTCGACACAGATGGCATCATCACGACGTGGCCCGAGCCGGCAGCGTCGCTGTACAGCTACGACCGGGACGCGACGGTCGGCCACCACGTCGACATGCTGTTTGCCGACCCCGAGGAGATGGAGACGACCGTCGAATCACTGCTGACGGAGGCGGCGAACGGCCCCGTCGAGACACAGCACTGGCATCGGCGGGCTGATGAGTCAGTGTTCTGGGCGACCCTCTCGCTCTCGCCGCTCGGAGACGGGGACCCCGAAGGGTTCGTCGCAGTCAGCCAGGATACGACGGAAAAGCACCAGTACGACAAGATGCTCGAACGCCAGAACGACCGGCTCAAGGAGTTCACCGATATCCTCGCCCACGATTTGAAGAGTCCGCTCAGCGTCATCTCTTCGCGGGTCGATCTGGCCCGCGAGACAGGTGACAAAGAACACCTCGATGCTCTCGAAGAGACGAGCGACAGGATGGCCCGTCTCGTCGAGGACCTGCTCCGCGTCGCGCGACAGGGAAACGTCGTTACCGACCCGGAGACAACGAACGTACGGGCCGTTGTTGACACTGCCTGGGAAGGGAGCGGCGAAAGCACCGAGCGAGCCACACTCCACTACGCGGACATCGGCGCAGTGAGCGCAGACGCCGACCGCCTCATCGAACTGTTCGAGAACCTCTTTCAGAACAGCATTCGGCACGGCGATGGGGCCGTTATCGTCAACGTCGGTCCGCTTGAGAACGGCTTCTACGTCGAAGACGACGGCCCGGGAATCCAAGCAGAAATCAAGGACGATGTGTTCGACCACGGCTTCACCACTGCCGAGGACGGGAGTGGCTACGGACTCTCGATTGTCCGGACCATCGCGGGCGCACACGGCTGGGACATCCTCGCCACCGACAGCAACACGGGCGGGGCACGGTTCGAAGTCACCGGTGTCGAGTTTCTGGGCTGACAGCAGGGTCGACAGCGCCCTGCTCGGTTACAGCGTCCATTTCTTGTCTCACCCATCGATTGCAGAGGGGGAGTCCACGTCCGCGCGCTCCTCGTGAGTGAGTGTCCCATAGAAGCAGAAGAGCAATAACCGATGGGGCAGTGATGCCCAACGACGAGAGACCGCCACGGCTACACGACCTCCGCCATCCACCTATGGGACGCCCTCCAACCCCCACGACCGGACGGATAGTGCCGCTCGTTGCCCTGCTCGGGATAGCCGCCCTTATTGCCGTCTCCGGAGTCGCCGCCGGCTTCAGCAACGCGGTACCTGATGAGACACACTCGGGGAGTACCACACACAGCCACGCCACCACAACCGAGGCAGCGACGCCACAGCCAGCGTGCTCGGTGCAAGACGAGCGCCCCGAGCCACCGGATACGGACTCGGAGTACCACTACCTCGATGGGCTTGGAGCCACGTCGACAACCAACTGGACCACCGGCGAAACCCTGCGTATCGGCGCAGACGGGGACTGTTCGCTCGGCGTCCGTGCCAACGACACCGCGACACTGACCGCGACGACAGTCAACACCAGTCAGGGCACTGTGACCGGCGTCGTCGACGTGGGTCGTGGCGGAGCGTTTCGGGTCGTCGAGCGCCCTGACGGAAACACCACGGCTTCGGTATCCATCCGGAATGTCGGTCGAGAGAATAACGACCGCGTCGACATCGTTTCGACGAACGAGAGCGGCGCAGTGGTGACATCCGAGCGCGTCACAGCTCCTACCGGTCGGTTCTTCGTGGTTGAAATCCAGTGGTATCCAAACGGGACCGCACAGGTCGCGCTGTGGGATACTGACCGGCAGCGCCAGCAACGCATGACCAGAACGGTCTCGACCAAGGCAGAAAACACCTCCTGGCAGGTCCAGCTTGACGGTCGGGCGTATCTCGACGAAATCGCGGTTGGGTCCCACGACACGGAGCCGACTGCCACCGAGGAGGCTGGCACCGGAGAGGCTGACCTCGAAGACAGCGAACAGTCAGCAGCGTCGCCTGTCCAGTCCACAGCCTCAGCGGCGCAGAGTGATGAAACAGGAACACCGGAAACCTTCAGTTACAATGTCGGTCCCGAGGACGGAGAGTCCGAGGACTCCCAGTCCGGCCTCTTTTTGGGTCCGCTCATCGCGATCGGTGGGGCGCTCATGTACCGGTATGCGTACGGCGTCACGAAGTTCAACGAACAGCTGGACGCCATCGGGAGCACAACCCGCTCTGGCGACGTCGAGCCCGCCGACTGGAACGTCATGCTTACAAAACTAGTCGGTACGGCCGGGAGTATATTCGGCCTCATCTGGTTCCTCACCACGGTATTGGGTGGCTGATCGGCCACATCTCGACGGTGATATGCAGTCCGTACCTGCCAACGGATGTGGCACGGTACCGGATACGCCAGACGCCGAAGTTTTAAACAGGCAGACCCTCCTACAGAGAGGTATACTTATGCAACACGTGAAGATTCCGCAGGACCGTATCGGTGTGTTGATCGGCGAGGGCGGTGAGACCATGCGCGAGATCGAGGAGCGCGCAGAGGTCCGACTGGATATCGATTCCGAGGACGGCACGGTGAAAGTCGAGTCCGTCGGCGATCCCGTGACGGCGCTGAAAGGCCCCGACATCGTGAAGGCTATCGGCCGCGGGTTCGCGCCCGACGACGCCCTGGCGCTCCTCGAGGACGACATGATGATGTTCGAACTCATCGACATCGAGGCCGCCTCCCGCAACAAGAACGACTTCCGTCGCCAGAAGGGTCGTCTCATCGGCGAGGGCGGCCGGACGCGGGAACTCATGCAGGAACTCTCCGGCGCGGCCGTGGTCATCTACGGGTCGACGCTGGGCATCATCGGCGGTCCGGAACAGGTCGACGCCGTGCGAGAAGCCGCTGAGATGATCCTCGACGGCGCGCCACACGGCTCCGTCTACTCGTTCCTCGAACGCAAACACAACGAGATGAAGCACAAGGGCCTCGAATACCACCAGTTCACCGGATAAGCCGGTAGTTCGACTGCGTGACTGGCGACTGCACGCCACGGCGACAGTATAAGCGCGTGCGGTCGCTGTCAGTCCTGCCACGGGCGCACCACACCGTTTTGCCGGAACAGGCTCTACGAGGAGGTATGCCGACCATCGCCGAGACGCACATCGTCAACCGCGAGCGCGTTCAGCCGACTCACGCGAACAACTATCAGAGCGCCCACGGTGGAATCGTCATGAAGTGGATGGACGAAATCGGCGCGATGTCGGCCATGCGGGCCGCCAGGGAGTCCTGCGTGACCGCACAGATGTCCCGCGTCGACTTCGAGCGCCCGATTCCCATCGGCGACACTGCCCTCATCGACTCCTATGCCTACGCTACGGGTCGAACCAGCGTCCGGGTCCGCATCGAGGTCGCCCGCGAGGAGCCACACACGGGCGAAACCGAGGAGACGACCAGCGCGTACGCCACCTTCGTCGCCGTCGACGACGGGAAACCGACGCCCGTCCCCGAATTGACCGCCGAAAGCGAGGAGTGCAAACGGTTGCGCGAGACAGCACTTGCAGAAGAGCCGGATCGGTAGCAGTCGACAACCGGTAGCACAACGTCACCGCCTGGCCACTAACTGCGGCTCTCTGTAGTCAAGTAGCGACTGCTACGGGGTTTCAAAGTAATCGAGCATATCCAGCACCGCGCCCATGATGAAGCTGATGACACTGATGACCAGAACAAGCCCAGTGAGAAGTGTCGAAATCGGTGGGTTCAGCAGAAACTGGAAGCCAGCGATAAATACGCAGGTAACCATCCCAACGACTAGGAGAAACGAGCCTGCGCTTGGGTCCTCACCGGTGAGAAATTCGAGGCCATTGAGGAAGCCCGACGTCTGTGGCTGTTGTTCCTCAACGACATCTTCACTCATTGGTCGGCCTCAGACTGTGCCGTCGCTGCCTCCTGAATAATCTGTACGAGATGCGATACCCAGAGTCCGCCCGTAAATCCGAAGAGGGCGGAGACGACGACAGCTTTGGTGAGGGTGCCAAGCGGAGAGGCGGCTGCTACCAGACAGAGCCCTCCGAAGAGGAGCATCATGCCGTACTGGATTCTTGTGTCGAGGTCAATGCGTGCAATGGTCTGTGTGAAGCTTGAGCTCATATGGCGGTGGTGGCTGGTCGGGACGCGATTACGCGGCGTTTGATACATGGTGTGAATCGACGGCAACACTTGGACAGTTAGCGTCCGCTTGGAGCAGCCGTTTGATTTCGTGGTGCGAAGTGAGGCCGCGGATGTGTGGGCCAGAAACCGATAAACTGGTCCGACTGTTTGTCGCCGCGGAGGGCGTAGAAATACAGCGTCAGCGCAACAGACGCCGGAGCGGCGGTCGCTTCAGCTTGCGAGGCCGCGTCTATCTTTCCCTGCGTGGCACTCACATGCAATGTTAGGCCTACTCCGGTATATCCCTTTGCAAGGGGTCAACAGAACTGGCGGCCTCAAATGTCCCCAGTCGGTCAACCGTCGGGATTGCAACTGCCACTAGCAACACCATCCACTTACGAACCAATAGGAGCCTGCGCGGTTGGTTCACTTGTAGAAGGCCTCAGCGGGACACACGCGGCGGGATTGCGCAGAGATGGGACTCCGCGAAACTCGTTCGTCGCAGAAAGCATAGGCTGGAATTTGAACCAAATATTCAAATCCCGGAGCAGTCTCTCACATCGACACGTGACGTGGCGCGACGAGACGCGCCACTTGCAGGTTGCTTCCGAGAAGAGCCTAGGCCGGAATTTGAATCCGGGGTCTCGTCCTTACCAAGGACGCGCTTTACCGCTAAGCTACCCAGGCACGCAACAGTGTGTATCCGGCAATTGTCTAAAGTCGTTTCGATTCAGGGCCGGTGTGTCGATTAGTCTCAGTGGTCGGCGGCGGCCTCGGTCCCGTCGCCGGATGGCTGTTCAGTTCCCGCGCGGGCCCGAAGGGCGTCGGCGACGTCCTCACCGAGCAGGTCGGCGTTCGACGGGAGGCCGTCAACGGCCAGTTCGGTCGCGTATTCGCGGAGCGTCGGGGTTGGTCGGATGCCGGCGGCAGTGACACCAGCGACCACGGCGAGCTCCAGAATGTCAGTTTCGAGCGCGGTGTCGAGGCTCTCGTCGTCAGTCGTCTGACGGACTGTCTGGTCGTGGCCGAACGAGCGGACGACAGAGACAGCGGCGTCGGCGGCTTCGGTCCTGGCGAGCAGGTAGAACCCACGCGAGACGAGGATATCGGCGATGAGGATATCCAGGTCGGCTGTGTCGCGGTCGCCGTTGACCCAGGGGTCGTCGTGGGCCAGTTGCCGGGTGAGCGAGAGCCCCTCGTAGATGAGTTGGACGCCAGCGGCTCGGTCAGCGACGCCATCAGCCAGATCAACCGGTGGGTCGCTGGTTGCGCCCGCGCTGACGAGCGTCAGGACGCCGGGGGCCAGCGACGCGTCGTCAAGGCGAGTGTCGATCCGCTCGTGAAGCCGGTCAGGCTCGACATCGTCGACTGCCGCCAACGCCGCTCGGCGAACTGCCGCCACTTCCTCCATTATGAGGGTCTAGCGACGGGAAGGGCAAAGACCTTTGGAAACCGCAGAGTCACAGGAGGCATGGTACAGACCACGAGCGGCGATGGTATCCGGACCCTGACGCTCGACCGACCCGACCAGCGCAATGCGCTCACCAGCACGGCGCTGCGTGACCTCGAGGCGGCAGTCGAGTCTGCGACCGAGCCAGTGCTGTATCTCCACGGCGCTGGCGAGGCGTTCTGTGCCGGCGCGGACCTAGATGAGGTCAAGGCTCTCGATTCAGAGAGCGCCGAGACGTTTGCGGCGCTGGGTCAGCGGGTCGCCCGGACGCTCGAATCCTACGACGGGGCGGTCGTCGCCGGTATCGATGGCGCGGCACGGGGCGGCGGCGTCGAACTGGCGCTGGCCTGCGATATCCGTGTCGCGACGCCAGATGCGACGCTGGCCGAAACAGGGGTCAAACTCGGCCTCTTTGGTGCGTGGGGCGGGACAGCGCGGCTCCCCGACATCGTCGGGACCGGCGACGCGCTCGACATCGCGCTCTCCGGCCGAACGCTCGACGCCGAGACGGCACAACAGATGGGGCTGGTTTCGCGGGTGACCACAGAGCCTCGAGGCGTCGCTGAGGAGTTGGCGGCCGTCGACGCGGACGCGCTTCGAATGTTAAAAGCACGGATACGCGACGACGCCGACAGGGAGACACAGGAGCGCCGCGAGCAGCAGGCCTTCGCAGACCTCAACGCAGAGATAGAGTAGGAAAGGGTACAAGACGACGCCTCGCATACGGGCCGCCAATGGTCGACTGTGAGTACTGCGCGGAATCGTTCGACGGCGACGACGCCTACCTTGACCATCTCGCCGACGCCCACGACGGCGAACTGGGCGCGATTGATCGACGGCGCGTCAAAGAGCATACCGGTGGCGAAGAGGGGAACGCCCTCCCGGTCGGGCCAATTGTTATCGGCGTCGTCGTGGTCTTCGCTATTGGGCTCACAGTGTACGTGACTCAGTTGAGCGGTGGTGACGGCGGCAGCGGAAGTGACGCGGACCTGGTCGGGACGACAGGTGCACAGCCGCTCTCCGCGGTCGAGGCCACCGGGGTCGAAGCGTCGTCACTGGACGAGACCGGCGACAGTGACCGACTGTCCAGTGTGGAGCAGTTCCCGGACCGGGGGAACAACCATGTCGAAGAAGGCAGTGCTATCGACTACCAGCGAGTCCCGCCACTCTCCGGGACACACTATGCGTCAACGGTGAGTGCAGGCTTCTACGAGGCGACGCCGCTGCTCGGTTCACTCGTCCATACGCTGGAACACGGCGCGGTCATCGTCTACTACGATCCCGACGAGATCTCGCCCGAAGCCAGAGAGAGCCTCCGGGAATTTTCCAGTGTTCATACCGGCACCTGGCGGAGCGTCGTTGCCGTTCCAAACCCCAAGGACGAACCACGGGCGACCTACGTCGTGACGGCGTGGCAGCACGAGCTACTGATGGATAGCTACGACGCCGAAACGGCCCATGCGTTCCTTTCGGAGTATCTGGGTCGTGGCCCGGAGAACCCGGTTCGCTAGCGACTGAAACGGGAAACAGACTCAGTACAGCGGGTCCGGACCCGGGGGCATGGCTCGCTTGTGGGCACTTGATTCGTACATCTCGCGGACAGTCTCGACGACGTCGAGCGGGACACCGAGCCGGTCCGCTGTCGCGGCTGCCGGAACACCACCGTCGATGTGCAGGGCGAGGATGGAGTCGAGCGTGTCGTAGTCCATCCCCATCTCGTCGGCGTCGGTCTGGCCGGCCCACATCTCGGCACTGGCAGTCTTCTCCGCGAGGTCATCGGGGACGCCGACGTGTTTCGCCAGCTGCCGGACCTGCTGCTTGTACAGCGCCGCGATAGGATGGCAGTCGACCGCACCGTCGCCGTACTTCGTGTAGTAGCCGACCAGCGCCTCGCTACGGTTCCCGGTGCCCAGAACCAACGCCTGCTCGTGGTTGCCAACGAGGTAGTTCAGTACCGCCCGACAGCGAACCCGGAGGTTGCCGACGGCGAGCTGGTCTCCCTCTGCCTCGGGGTAGGCGTCGAGGAACGCGTCGACCAGCGGGTTGATCTCGATGACGTCGTATTCGATGCCGAGCAGGTCGTTGGCCACCCGCTCGGCGTCGCTCATGTTATCCGCACGGTTGACTTCGCTGGGCATTACGAGTCCGTGAACGGCGTCACGGCCGAGCGCTTCGACGGCCAGATGCGAGACGAGCGTACTGTCGATGCCGCCCGAGAGCCCCATGACCACCGTGTCGACACCGGCGGCGTCGACCTGTTCCTGAATAAACGAGGTGATATGGTCGCGGTTCGCCTCCAACTCAGCCTCGGAGAACGTCAGGTTCAGCGGCTCATCGGCACGGACAATGGATTCGGCCGTTGCCATATTCTCTAGTTGGACGGACGGAACTAATACCCATCTATCGACGTGATATTTTCGGACACGCGTCCAGTCAAAACGCTACGTTCAAGTGCAGTCGCTGTTGACAGTTCGGTACGGGGTTCGCAGGTCCGACCGACCTGCAGTCTACCACAGCGCGCCGATGGTGAGCGATTCCGCAGGAATCGCGAGCCACGGTGCGACTGCAACGAGCGCCGGTGGTCCAGTGGTAGGACATTGCCTTCCCAAGGCAATAGCCCGGGTTCAATTCCCGGCCGGCGCACTCCCTGCGGTCGTTTGCCGCCCGATGTTCGCGAACGCGCTGCGTTCGCTCACTCCCGGCCGGCGCATTTTGCTGCGAGTAATTCGCGAGCAGTAAATGCAGTCGGAAGTCTCCACTCACAGACCATACAGCTCCGGCATCGCAAATCGTAGCGACATGATTCTAGGTACGTAGAACGAATAGTTATATGAAAAGAATGTGTAGTGAGTTAACGTATGCCGCGACCATCCACTCGGCCCCAAAATCCCTTCCGGGAATGTAAGAAGTGCGACGAGCCGGTAATCAAAACGGACGACGAGGAGTTCGAGTGCGTGGAATGCGGTTGGCAGCCAGCCGAGGACAGTCTGCTCTCCTAAGCGAGGATCGAGGACTGCCGGTCTCAGTGTGTCGGTCGCTGTTGGATCTCGGTCGTGAGAGGGGTCACCGAACGCGCCGCTACTGTCCCATAGGTACCAGCGGGTAGTGTGAGCCCGCGGACCGCGGGATACTTGTCGGGGCCGGGCATACCCAGTGCCAACAGATGGACGCGCCGCTGTGGACGGAGACACACGCCCCGGAGTTGTCGGAGATCCGCCAGCCGAAGGCCCGCGAGCACCTGCAGGGAGCCATCGAGGAGCCGATGAACCTCCTGGTCCACGGGCCAAAAGGGAGCGGGAAGACGGCCGCCGTCCGAGCCTTTGCCCGAGAGGTCCACGAGAACCCCGACGCGGACTTCACCGAACTCAACATGGCCGACGTGTTCGGGATGACAAAAAAGGAAGTCGCCAACGACCCGCGGTTCGCGTCGTTCATCGACAGCAAGCGACGGCGCAAGTCCTCGAAGGCCGATCTCATCAATCACGTTCTCAAAGAGTCCGCCAGCTACTCGCCGGTATCTGGTAGCTACAAGACTATTCTGCTCGACAACGCCGAGGGGATGCGCGAGGACTTCCAGCAGGCGCTGCGTCGGGTGATGGAGCAGTACTACGAGGCGACGCAGTTCGTCATCGCGACGCGTCAACCTTCGGCGGTCATCCCGCCGATCCGCTCGCGGTGTTTCCCGGTCGTGATGCGCGAGCCGACCCATGAGGAAACGGCGTCGGTGCTTGAGGATATCGTCACTGCGGAGAGCGTCGACCACGACGAGGAGGGCATCGAGTACGTCGCCGGCTACGCTGAGGGGGACCTCCGGACGGCAGTGCTGGCCGCCCAGACGACCGCCGAAGCCGAGGGCGAGGTGACGATGGACGCCGCCTTCGAGACGCTGAACGCCGTCGAAGCCGACGATCAGGTCGAACAGATGATCGACGCGGCCGAAGAGGGGCGCTTTACCGATGCCCGGTCGACGCTCGACGACCTACTCGTCGACGAAGGGTACGGCGCGTCCGACATCCTCGACGACATGCTGGCAGTGGCCCAGTCACGCTACTCCGGCGACCGACTGGCCGAGATCCACAAGATGGCCGGCGAGACGGATATGGCGCTCGTCGACGCGGCCAACGAGCGAATCCATCTCTCACACCTCCTCGCACAGCTGGGCGAGCAGTAGGGAGGTTCCAGCCGCTATTGCTCTGGAAGTGCTGTACCGGGCACAGCTAACCGCTACAGCACGTTCCCGTCCTATCGCCGAATCGCTGCACGGCACGGCAACACGGAATCGCGGACGGAGACGGCGTCAGCCGCTTCGAAATCCTTTTACGCGCTTCGGCGGGTAGATACGGACAACGAACCATGGATATCGACATCATCGAAGAAGACGAGAATCCCATGTTGCACCGCACGGACGTCCGGTTCGAGGTCGTCCACGACGAAGCCACCCCCTCCCGTCTCTCTGTCCGCGACTCTCTTGCGGCCACGCTGAACAAGGATGCCGAGGAAGTCGTCATCCACAAGCTCGACACCAAGTTCGGCATGCGGAAGACGGTCGGCTACGCGAAGGTCTACGACAACCCCGAGTACGCCCGCGACGTCGAGCAGGACCACATGCTCGAACGCAACAAGATCGTCGCCGACGGCGAAGAGGAAGCGGAGGAAGCATAGATGCCACACAACGAGTACTACAGCGACGACGGCGAACTCGACCGTGAGACCTGCCCCCGGTGCGGTGACACCGTCCTCGCCGAGCACGAGGACCGCCAGCACTGCGGCAAGTGCGGCTACACCGAGTGGAAGTAAGGCCACCCGATGCGTATTCTGGGTATCGAAGGTACCGCCTGGGCAGCCAGTGCTTCGGTGTTTGAAACACCGGACCCAGCGCAGGTAACCGACGACGACCACGTTTTCATCGAAACTGACGCGTACGCGCCAGACAGCGGCGGCATCCACCCGCGCGAGGCCGCTGAACATATGGGCGAAGCCATCCCGACCGTCGTCGAGACGGCCATCGAACACGCACACGAGCGAGCGGCCGCTGGCGGGGCGGACGGGAGCGGCGAAACCGGTGCGCCAATCGATGCCGTCGCCTTCGCTCGCGGCCCGGGACTTGGGCCCTGTCTGCGTATTGTCGCCACAGCCGCCCGGGCAGTCGCCCAGCGCTTCGACGTGCCGCTCGTCGGTGTGAACCACATGGTCGCCCACCTCGAAGTGGGCCGCCACCGCTCGGGCTTCGATTCGCCGGTGTGCCTGAACGCCTCCGGCGCGAACGCCCACATCCTGGGCTATCGAAACGGCCGGTACCGCGTGCTGGGCGAGACGATGGACACCGGCGTCGGCAACGCTATCGACAAATTCACGCGCCACATCGGCTGGTCTCATCCCGGCGGACCGAAGGTCGAACAGCACGCTTGCGACGGGGAATACCACAAGCTGCCCTACGTCGTCAAGGGGATGGACTTCTCGTTTTCGGGTATCATGAGCGCCGCCAAGCAGGCCGTCGACGATGGCGTCCCAGTAGACGACGTCTGTCGCGGGATGGAGGAGACCATCTTCGCGATGTTGACGGAAGTCTCCGAGCGGGCGCTGTCGCTGACCGGGGCCGACGAACTAGTGCTCGGCGGCGGCGTCGGCCAGAACGACCGCCTCCAGCGGATGCTCGGCGAGATGTGCAAGCAACGCGGAGCAGAGTTCTACGCTCCGGAAAACCGCTTCCTGCGGGACAACGCCGGGATGATAGCGATGCTCGGCGCGAAGATGTACGCGGCCGGCGACACCGTCGCCATCGAGGACTCGCGCATCGACTCGAACTTCCGGCCCGACGAGGTAGCCGTCACCTGGCGCGGTACCGAGGAGTCGGTGGACAGCTACAGGATGGGAGGCGACGAAGTTCAGGGCGCGGAGGCGACCGTCCGCTTTGACGGCGACCGGGTGATCAAGGAGCGCGTGCCGCGGAGCTACCGCCACCCGACGCTGGACGAGCGCCTCAGGATTGAGCGGACCCGGCAGGAAGCCCGGCTCACCAGCGAGGCGCGCCGCAACGGCGTCCCGACGCCGCTGGTTCGGGATGTCGACCCCAACGAATCGCGCATTGTCTTCCAGCGCGTCGGCGACACAGACCTCCGCGAAGGGCTGTCCGAGTCGCGCGTCGCAGACGTGGGCCGCTGGCTCGCTCGCATCCACGACGCCGGCTTCGTGCACGGCGACCCGACGACGCGGAACGTCCGGGTGGGTGGCCGTAGCGGACAGGCGGACCGAACATTCCTCATCGACTTCGGCCTCGGGTACTACACGCAGGAGGCCGAGGACCACGCGATGGACCTCCACGTCCTCGCTCAGTCGCTCGCCGGGACCGCGGACGACCCCGAGGCGCTGCTGTCGGCCGCTGAAGACGCCTACCGGACTGAGAGCGGCCACGCCGACGCGGTGTTCGCCAGCCTCGACGACATCGAGGGTCGAGGTCGGTATCAGTAGGGCTGTGCGGTAGCAGTATGGTTGGTATCCGGCGGCTTCGCCGCCGGTTCTCCGGAATCGCCACACGGTGGCGATTCCGGCCTTTTTCGCCCACGTTTTTGCAAGCGGGGGTGCCCGCAGGCCGCCTTGCGGCCGAGGACACCCCTCGCAGCAAAAAGGTGGTGGACAAATGGTTTAACCTCGGCCCGAGTAGAACGCAGTATGGCAGAAAAACCCCAGTCGGGAACGTTGTTCGGCGTGCCGTACAACTTCGAACGACCGAGCCTCAAGCGGTTGGTGTCGGCCTATTGGAAGCCGGGCGACGACATGCTGGTCGAGAAGCCGTTCGGCATCGGCTACACGCTGAACCTGGCGAACTGGCGCTCGTGGGTCGTGCTGGCGGTCGCCGGCGTGATGCTGTATCTCGAACGCGGCGGCAGCAGCGAGGAGTTCGACTCCGAGAGCGAGGACGAACCGGTCGAAGTCGTCGTCGACTGACAGCGAGGTGCGGTCCGCACCGGCCCCCGGTACGGTCCGGAAATACTCTACAGCAGTCCGCCCGAGCGGAGTTTCGACGGCTCTTTTATCGCCGGTCGCCGTGTGCCGGTATGCTCAATTTTGTCACGACCAATCCCGGGAAAGTCCGGGAGGCGACCGAGTATCTCGACGACGACGTCCAGCAGTTCGACTTCGACTACCCGGAAGTCCAGGCCGACGACCTGAAAACGGTCGCGGCCGAGGGAGCACGGGCGGCCTACCGAGCGGCTGACGGACCAGTTATCGTCGACGATGCGGGGCTGTTCATCGACGCCTTCGACGGGTTCCCTGGGCCATACTCCTCCTACGTCGAGGATACCGTTGGGGTTGAGCGCGTCTGGCGCATGACCGAGACGGAGGACAACCGCGGCGCGGCGTTCAAAACGGTCATCGCCTACTGCGACGGTGAGGGGTTCGAGGCGACGCCGGATCCGGACGGGATCGACCGCGAGGACCGGCGCGGACAGGACCTGGCGGCCGACGACCGTGGTGCAGCGACGACGGACGCACAGGTCCACGACGGGAGCGCGGAGAAGAGCAGCGAGACGGTGCCGGTAAAGCTGTTCGAGGGGCGCGTGAACGGCGAAATCGTCGCGCCCCGCGGCGAAGGCGGGTTCGGCTTCGACCCTATCTTCGAGCACGACGGAACGACGTTCGCAGAGATGAGCACCGAGCAGAAGAACGCGATCTCCCACCGCGGGCGGGCGCTGGCGAAGTTCGCGGAGTGGTACGGTGAGCGGTAGCGAACCGTCCGTCGAGGGATGGGCCGCATCCCTCGGAAGTTCCAGCGACGAGGGACCGACGGCGCTGGAACCCGAAGCGACAACGGTCGCGGAGTGGTACGGTGAGCGGTAGCGACGTACCGGTCGTCGGGACCGGTGGCACTGCTTTGATAACCGGTGCGTCAACGGGCATCGGCGAAGCGTTGGCACGCGAGTTCGCCGCACGCGGCCACGACGTGGTGCTAGTTGCCCGGAGCGAGCGGAAGCTAGAGCGACTGGCCGAAGACCTCGAAACGAGGGGTATCACGGCAACGCCCGTCGCAATGGACCTTGACCGCGCGGCGGCCGCCGAGGACCTGTACGAGGAGGTGACCGAGCGCGGTCTGGACATCGATGTCCTCGTCAACAACGTCGGCGTGGGGACCTACGGGCCGTTCGCCGAAAGCGACCTCGACGCGGAGCGAACGCAACTGCGGCTGAACGTCATGCTCCCCGTCGAGCTGACGCGATTGTTTATAGACGAGTTCGACGATGGCGGCGCGGTTATCAACATGGGTTCAGTCGCCGGGTTCCAGCCGGGGCCGAACCTCGCAGGCTACTACGCGAGCAAAGCGTACATCAACAGCTTCAGCGAGGCGCTCGCCGAGGAGTTTCGGGGGACACCGGTCGACGTGACGGTAGTCTGTCCCGGCCCGGTCGACACGGCGTTCCAGGAGCGGGCCGGAATGGCGGACTCGACAGTCGGATCAGTCACCTCGAATACGCCCGACGCAGTCGCATCGGCGACCTACGAGGGGGCCGCCGCCGCGGAGGCTGTCGTCATTCCGCGGCGGTCGATGCGGCTGATCGACCGTCTGGTGAGGATGACACCGCGCTGGCTCGTCCGGCGCGTTGCGGCACTGGTCAATCGGGACAGGTAGAGAATCAATTTCGAGACTGCCATTGATTCAGGAGCCCGTCTCGTCTCCAGCCTAGTTTTTGTCCACAGACTCCTTTTCAATCTCCGAGAATTGGACTCGAACCTTATTATACACTGTAAGAAAAAGGTGCGTATGCTCACAGACCCCGTCGGACAGTACAAGTCGGTGATACGTAGATCGCTCGATGTTTTTGGTGTCTCCGGTTCGGTCGAACGGAAGGTGCTCGCAGCCGTCGGTCTGCAGTTCGCCGCTTCGGTTGCGCTGGCAGCTGTCTCGCTTGTCGCCAGCGGGACCGTCCGGTTCGTCGTCACTGGCGTGTTGCTGGCTGGCGCTATCGTCGCGTTTGCCAACACGGTGTTCATCACCCGCGAAGACTTCGTCGAACCCGTCACAGCGATGGCCGCGGGTGCGGACCACATCGCGGCCGGCGAACTCGACGTCGAACTGCCCGAGAGCGAGCGCGACGACGAGGTCGCCGAACTGCTCTCGTCGTTTCGCTCGATGCAATCCTATCTGCTGACGGTGTCCCGGCAGGCCGACGCGCTCTCTCGGCAGGAGTTCGACGCCGACGTCCTCGACGAGGACGTGCCCGGAACCTTCGGACAGTCGCTGGAGAAGATGGCCGCCAGCATGGACGATTACACGACCGAACTACAGGAGATGACCAGCGACCTCGAACGGCGCTCTCAGGCGCTCAACGACCTCGTCGTCGCCTTCGGTGACGCCGCCGAGCAGGCGAAAGACGGGGACCTGACGGCCACTATCGATGAGGACTTCGCGGCCGACGACGAGCAGTTTGATGCCGTCGTCGAGAACTACAACGACCTCGTGACGACGCTGGGGGAGACGGTCGCAACCGTCGCCACGTTCGCCGAGGACGTCGACGAGACGAGCGACCACGTCACCCGGAGCGTCGAAGAGATCGACAATGCGAGCGACGAGATTTCCCGGTCGATTCAAGAGATCTCGGCTGGAGCCAGCCAGCAGGCGTCGCGCCACGACGACGTCGCCTCGGAAATGAACACGCTATCTGCCACCGTCGAAGAGATCGCCGCCACCGCCGAAAACGCGGCCGACACCGCAGAAAAGGCGACGCAGCGAGGGCGCGAGGGACGCGCGGACGCCGAGCAGGCGATCGACGAACTCGACGAGATGGAGGCTCGTATCGACGACATCGCCGTCGCGGTCGAAAGTCTGGTCGACCAGATCAGCGAGATCGACGACATCGTCGAAGTCATCACGGATATCGCCGAGCAGACGAACATGCTCGCGCTAAACGCCTCTATCGAAGCGGCTCGCGCGGACGCAAGCGGAGACGGATTCGCTGTCGTCGCCGACGAGGTGAAGACACTCGCAGAAGAGACCCGCGACGCCGCGACGGACGTGTCGGACCGCATCGAATCAGTCCAGCACGAGGCCAGCGAGACTGTCAGCGACGTAGAGGCGACGAATCAGCAAGTGACCGACAGCGCTGCGACCATCGAGTCGGCGCTCCGGGACTTCGAAGACATCGTCGACGTGCTCGGCGAGGTCAACGCCTCGATTCAGGAGATCTCGGGGGCGACCGCCGAGCAGGCGGAGACCACGCAGGAGGTCGTCGATATGGTCGACGAAGTCGCGACTGTGAGCGAGCAGACCAACGAGGAGTCCGAGGCCGTCGCCGCCGCGACCGAGGAACAGACTGCGACGATTACCGAAGTGACCAACGAAGTGCAGGAGATGGCAGCCCAGACAGACGAGCTGCGCGAGGTACTTGCGGCGTTCGAGGTTGCCGAGAACGCGGCCGGGCCGTCAGGAACAGTCTCTGCAACCACGGTAACGACGGCTGACGACTGAGGACTCGCTACGCACGCGGGTCCCGGTCAGGACCGGGGTATTCGCCGTTCTCGACGACGGGGTACAGTGATTCCGGATCGAACAGGCGAGCGAAGGCGTCCGGCGGTCTGACACTTAGAGACATATGACGGTTGAGCGACGCGCTGGTCCGAGCGCTTCGCAGGTCGTCATCGTAGGAAAGGAGATGTTGTGCGCCGCCCCGGTAGGCCGAGGCCAGCGCGGGGTGGTCGCCGGCCGGGTGGTCGACGATGTCACAGTCGGGTTCGATCCGCGCCCGCCAGTCAGCCGCCAAGGCGTCGTCGGCGAGGTCGGCGATGACGGCAGTAGCATCGTCTAACAGGTGGTCACTCGCGACGAGCACGACCCACGAGTGGCGCCGAACGTGGTCGAGAGCGTCACGGGCGTCACTGTCTGGCCCACACAACAGGTCGGCGGCGAGGACATCGGCGTCCGCGACGACGCGCGCTGGCGACGGCTCATGCATCGTCCTCGTCCTCCGTCCGGTGCTCGTCAAGCGCCGCACAGACGGCCTCGCCCGTGGTCTGGTAGTGCGCCGCACGTTCGAACAGCGTCGCCCATGTCATAACAGAAAGCAGTGGTTGGCCGGGCAAAAAGCCGTGTCGTCTGTCGTCCGTCGGCCACCTGTCTGACGGGTGTTTATGTCTACCGGTAGCATTCCACCCGGTACGGGCGCGCTTCCACGGCTGCAGTGGATGTCGGTGCCACTGCGTGCCATCCTATCCTCCCCAGACGCGCCCGGACACCGCGATCCTCCCTTTCATATCCTACTTCCCCCCGGCTTTCGTCGAACACAGCAGATACTGTCAGTCTGAGAGATATTTCGACAAAGCGGCCCGGACACCCGGAATTCAGGCTGACGCGTCACCACGGAGCGTCGCTCGAATGTCGTCCAGCCCGCCGGGATCAGCCATGATCGCAACGCTGTCGCCGGGTTCGATCTCGGTCTGTGGAAGTGGAATCGTCATCGGTTCGTGGTCTTTGCCGTGTGCGTAGATGTGTGCGTCGCCGGGCAGTTCCACCTCAACAACCCGTTTCCCGACAAACGGTGAGTCGTCGGGAATACGGATGCTCGCGACCGAGAGCTGTTCGGTCAGATCGGCGAGGACGTTGAAGTCACCGCCCAGTAGCGCCGTCTTCGCGCCGGCTGCGCCCAGCCGCTCGGGGTAGATGATCTCGTCCACGTCGGCGGCGTACTTCTCGTAGATCTCCTCGCGGTAGTCGGCGTCGATCCGCAGAACGGTTCGACAGCCGAACTCCTTGCCGATCATACAGGCGGTGAAGTTCGTATTCAGATCGCCCGTGAGACCGCCGATAGCGTCCGCACTTTCGATACCGGCATCGACAAGGACGCTCTCCTCGTTGCCGTCACCCTGGATCGTCTCGAACCCGGTTTCTCTGGCTCGTTCGACTTTCACAGGATCGTTGTCGATGATAACGACTTCGTGCCCTTCGCTCTGCAGAATCCGTGCGGTCCGGATGCCGACGCGGCCATAGCCAACGATAACGAACTTCATGGACTACGGTACGACGGCCACCATTAAAAATGTGAACGGGTGACAGGGTGGCGCGTTAGCCTTCTGTCGTCCCGGCTTCTTCGGTCGCGTTGTCCGTTTCGTCGGTCTCGTCGCTTTCGTTAGTCTCCTCAGTTTCGTCCGCTGGCGGCTCCTCAGTCTCGTCTTCAGTCGGTTCTTCGGTCTCGTTCGCGGGTGGCTCTTCGGTTTCGTCTTCGGTTGGCTCTTCGGTCTCGTTCGCGGGTGGCTCCTCGGTTTCGTTTTCAGTCGGTTCCTCGGTCTCGTTTGCGGGTGGCTCCTCTGTTTCGTCTTCAGTTGGTTCTTCAGTCTCGTTTGCGGGCGGCTCTTCAGTCTCGTCTTCAGTCTCGTTCGCTGGCGGCTCTTCGGTCCCGTTTGCGGGTGGCTCCTCGGTTTCGTTTTCAGTCGGTTCCTCGGTCTCGTTCGCTGGTGGCTCTTCAGTCTCGTCTTCAGTCGGTTCCTCGGTCTCGTTCGCTGGCGGCTCCTCGGTTTCGTCTTCAGTTGGCTCTTCAGGCGTGTCAGTAGCAGACTCGATGGTGATCTCGGCGAACGCACCGTCGTCGCGCGTGAAGACGCTATGGATGTACGTATCCGGCTCGACACCGGTCGTATCGACGGTGAACGTCACGTCAGTGGATTCGTTCGCGTCAAGCGTCACAGACTCGGAGGCCAGCGGCTGGCCACCCAGTCGGAACTCGACGGTCTGGGTCGTGTTGAAGTCGTTCGGGTTGGCGACGGTTGCATCAACGGTGATGTTGTCACCGGCGGTGGCGCTCGTCGGTGCGTCAAGGCTCTCCAGCGTGAACGAGTCGGAGACGGTAATCTCGGCGACCTGGCCGTCGTCGCTAGTGAAGACACCGTGGCGGTAGTCACCGGGTTCGATGCCGGTCGTGTCCGTGGAGAACTGGACTGTGGTGGTCTCGTTGGGCTCAAGCGTGACGAGCGTCCGGTCGACGACAGCTCCGTCGAACCGGAACGCCACGGATTCAGTCACCGAGGTGTTCTCGTTGTTCGTGACCGTTGCGGTTACGTCAGCAGTTGAGTTCGGTGCGACGCTCTCTGGAGCAGTCAGGGAGTCGACAGCGATCCCTGTGTTCCCGGCCTGTTCCGACGGCGATTCCTGTTGCGCTGTCACGCCCGGTACAGCCCCAACCTGTGCGGTGAGGCCGCCAACGACGAGCAACGCAGCGAAAACGGCAAGTGTGCGAGCGTTTATCATGAGTTGGTCATGCAGTGATCGGCAGGCAATGCGAACGATAGGACGGGTGAACGACACATAAACCGGCGAGACAGTTCAGAAAAACATAATAACCTGCTAAGCCGATCCCTGTGACCGCCGAATCAGGAAAGTGAGACTGAGCGATACGTACTCGCTGTTAAATTGTTTTGCTGGTGATTAAGCTCTCGGCAAAGACGAGCGCGAGATGGAGAGAAACGTCGGAAAGCGGCCGTTATTTCCGCCCAGTACGAATAGCCATGTCACTACTAGACACACAAAGACCGTCGTAGCGACCCGCCTAAACCAGACGAAGAGTGCTACTGTGACGACGCCCTTTCGACACCGGTTTACCCGTCGACAGTAGAGGATGCGATGACTATGCGCGTGACGTTTCTCGGGACGAGTGGGGCCGTGCCGACGACCCAGCGCAACACGAGCAGCATCTTCGTCAATCGCGACGGCGACTACCTCCTCTTCGACTGCGGCGAGGGCACACAGCGACAGATGATGCGCTACGGCACCGGCTTCGCTATCGACCACCTGTTCGTCACGCATCTCCACGGCGACCACGTGCTCGGGATTCCGGGACTCCTCCAGACGTGGGACTTCAACGAACGCGAGCGGCCGATCGCCGTTCACACGCCGGCGGGCACGCGCGGGAACATCAAACAGCTCATCCAGGCCAACGGGACGACCCCCTCGTTTCCCGTCCGCATCAACGAAGTATCGGCCGGCGACGTAGTCCTCGACCGGTCGGAGTACGAGGTTCGGGCAATCGAGACGGCCCATCGCTGTGCCAGCGTCGGGTACGTCCTCGATGAGGACGACCGGAAAGGGAAGTTCGACCGGGAGAAAGCCGAAGCGGAGTTCGGCATCCCACCGGGGCCGAAGTACTCCAAGCTCCACCGCGGTGAGGCCGTCGAACACGAAGGTGAGACTATCCAGCCGGAAGCTGTCGTCGGTCCGGCCCGCCCCGGTCGGCGATTCGTCTACACCGGCGATACGCTGCCGACGGAGAGCGTCATCGAGGCGAGCGAGGACGCGGACCTGCTCGTTCACGACGCTACCTTCGCCGAGGACCGGAAGGAACGGGCGAAGGCGACGGCCCACTCCACTGCCCGGGAAGCCGCCGACGTAGCGCGACAGGCCGGCGCGTCGACGCTGGCGCTGACGCACATCTCGACGCGCTACGCTGCGAGTGCCGACCAGCTAGTCGACGAAGCCCGCGACGCGTTCGACGGCGAAGTGGTGCTCGCGGAAGACGGGATGGAGCGACGTGTCGAGTTCCCGGACGCGGACGAGTACTGATGAGATAGTGCAGCATTTATTCGTTGAAGCAATAGCGGAGCCATGACATACCGATTAGTCCACGTCGGTCTGGGCGGCCAGGGCTCTACCTGGGCGACAGACGCGATTCCGCCGAACGTTCACGACGACCGAATCGAGGTCGTCGCCGCAGTCGATACCGACCCGGAACGGCACGAACTGGCAGAGCAGGAACTTGGCCTGTCGCCCGAGGAGTGCTACACCGACCTCGAAACCGCGCTCTCGGAGCGCCCGGCCGACATCTGTTCCATCGTGACGCCGCCGTCGACCCACGAGGCCGTCGTGGAGACGGCGCTCGCCCACGACCTGCAGATCATCTCCGAAAAGCCGATTGCTGACACGCTCGAGGCGTCGGTCCGCGTCGCCGAGAAGGTCGACGAGGCCGGCAAGAAGATGGGCGTCACGATGAGCCACCGGTTCGACCGTGACAAGGCGACGTTCCGACGGGCCGTCGAGGAAGCCGGCGACATCGATTATCTGACGGCCCGATACACGGGCAACGTCCGCGAACGCGGCTTCTACGCCGACTACGTCTACGAGATGGACGACATGCTCCTGCTCGACGGCGCAATCCACCACCTGGACATCCTCGCATCGCTGGCTGATTCACCCTGCGAGCGGGTGTACGCCGAGACGTGGACGCCCGAGGAGGCCGACTACGACGGAGACTGCAGCGGCCTCGTGACGCTGCATTTCGCCGACGGGACCCGCGCCCAGTACGAGGGTAGTTACGCCAACGCGACGACGCTGAACGGCTGGGGACACGAACAGTTCCGCGCCGAGTGTTCGGACCAGACGGTCCTTCTCGACCGCCGCGATGTCGAGCGGTTCCACGCCGACGCGTACGACACCGGGAACTTCGAGAGCATCGGCAAGGGCGACGGCGAGGCGGTGCCGCTTGCCGACCGGCCCCACTGGAAGAACGCCTGGCTCATCGAGCAGTTCTGTGACTGGATCGACGGCGGCGAGCCGATGCCGACGAACGTCGACAGCGTCCTCCAGTCGATGGCCATCGTCTTCGCCGCCATTGAGAGCAGCGAGACCGGCGAGGCCGTCGACGTGCAGGCGCTGCTTGACGACGCCCGCGCAAACGCCTGAGACGCCCGTCCGTCGAGCGCTCTTATGCCGAGTCGCCGCTGAAGATATCGCCGCGGGGCTCGTACTCCATCTCTTCACAGACAGCGGCGGCCACGTCCGCGCCCCACTCGCGTTCGACGAGGTGGACGGCGAGGTCCAGCCCGGACGTGACACCGCCACAGGTCAGAACATCGCCGTCATCAACGACCCGGGCGTCGACCACCGTCGCGTCAGTCGCCCGCAGGTCCTCGATTGCGCCGCCGTGTGTCACCGCCGGCCGACCATCGAGCAAGCCGGCCCGGGAGAGCACCATGCCACCGGTACAGACGCCGGCGACAGTCGCGCCGCGGTCGTGTGCTGCCGCGACGGCCTCGGGTAGCTCTCCGCGTTCGGTCTCCGTCCAGACGCCGGCCTCGCTCCGGTCGTTCCACCCGCCGCCGGCCACGACAAGCAGGTCCGGGGTCACGTCGGCGAGCGGGCCGTCCGGTTCGACCCGGAGCTCGTGGCTCGCGGTGACCGTATCCGAGTCACGTACCGACCGGAGCGTCACGTCCCACGACGCACCAAAGCGCGCCGCGTTCTCGAACACCTCGTAGGGGCCGATGGCGTCCAGTTCGTCGAACCCGTCGAAACAGGCGATTGCGACAGTGTCCATGCCCACGACACGACTGACAGCGGCAAATAGCCCCGTGATTGTGCGTGGCTCAATACCATCCGACAGTTATCCGGAGCGTTCTTTGGGAGCGACGCCGAGCGAACAGGTATGTCCCACCCGTTCCACATCGTCGACGTGTTCGCACAGGAGCGATACGCCGGGAACCAACTTGCCGTCGTGACCGACGCCGGCGACCTCCACGAGGACGAAATGCAGGCCATCGCCGCTGAGATGAACTACTCCGAGACGACGTTCGTTACCGGCGAGCCAGCCGACGGTGCGTGGCCGGTCCGCATCTTCACCCCCGCCGCCGAGATACCCTTCGCCGGCCATCCAACGCTCGGGACAGCACAAGTCATCCGGGACCACCTGGCCGGCGGGAACCCTGAAACGGTGACGCTGGACTTGCCCGTCGGCGAAGTCCCGGTCGAAGTGCGAGAACGGGACGGGCGCGAAACCCTGTGGATGACACAGCAGGCCCCCGAGTTCGGTGAGCAGTTGGCCCACGATGACGTCGCCGCCGTGCTTGGCCTTCCGGCTGACCGACTGGACCACGATTGGCCGGTCGAAATCGTCTCCACCGGGCTGGCGACGATTGTCGTCCCGGTGGCCGACCGAGACGCGCTGGAAGCCATCGATCTGGACCGTGACGCATACGACGCCGTGACCGGCGACCGAGACGCGAAGAACGTCCTTGCGGTCTGTCGAGAGCCGCAGAGCGACGACAACGACCTCGCCGTCCGCGTGTTCGCGCCGTTCTACAACGTCCCGGAAGACCCCGCGACCGGCTCCTCGAACGGCTGCCTGGCCGCGTATCTCGCCCGCCACGAGATGCTCGGAAGCCCCGCCGTCGAGGCCCGCGTCGAGCAGGGCTACGAGATGGGGCGACCGTCACTGCTACACCTCTCGACTGACGGCAGCGGCGAGGATATCAGCGTCCGGGTCGGGGGCAGTGTCGTTCCCGTCGCTCGCGGCGACCTCCTGTAACTGGCCGCGACAGCCGCGTTACCGGCACACTCATTTCGCCCCGTCCACAACGCCGCGGCATGGACCTCGCACACACCGCTATCTGTGTCTCGGATCTCGACCGTGCGATGGCGTTCTACGATGCGCTGGGCTTCGAGGAGACGAATCGGTTCACATTGGACGGTGTCGAGAATGTCTACCTCGGTCGGGACGGCGACGGTGACCTGCAACTGCGCCACGACCCCGACCGAACCACCCCGATCGCACCGAACCGTGCCGACGTGGACCACATCGCGTTCACCGTCGACGACGTCGAGGAGATCTACGAGACGGCCATCGACGCCGGCGCTGCGCCGGTTCTCGAACCGACTGAAGTCGACGCCGCCGACGCTTTCGCCGCCTTCGTCGAGGACCCCGAAGGGTACACCCTAGAGTTCTACCGCTGGCTCTGAGCCGCGGTGGCAGTGACGAACGGGCGTCGCTCACCCGAACAGGGAGCGAGCGCGACTGCGCCACAGTGTTGCCGTCCGGACGGCGACGAGTCGGGCCGGTGTGGACACGACAACGAGGAAGCCGCCGAAGCCGACGAAACACGTCAGGGCGGCTACGCTGGCAACGACAATCGGGGAGAGACCGGCGCGCGTGAGTCCGGCGACTGTGCCCGTCGTGAGTACGAACGAGACACCGAGGCCGACAGTGAGGGCTGTTGCCACCCTGGGTTCGAGCGGAATCCGTCCAAAGACGCCCCGCGAGTAGTAGATGACGTACCCGAAGATGACCAGATTCATCACGCCGTACCCGGCGGCCCCGGCGACAGCTCCGAACTCCGCACCGAATATCGCTGGGACTGGAACGCTGAACACCAGTCCGTAGAGCTTCGTGCGGAAGCTCACGCTTGGTTTTCCGATACCCTCCATGGCGTGTGATGTAAGCGTCCAGAAGCCACGGAGGATGTTCACGCCCCCGACGAGCAGGACAGTCGCCGAGAAGACGCCCTCCGAACCGGTGAAAGCGATCCGCGCGACCACGTCGTGTGCAGCCAGCAGGTAGCCAAAGACCACGAAGGTGACGCCCGTCCCACCGGTGACCGCACCGTCAAGGTAGGCGAGTTGTGTGTCGCCAGCGGAGGAGTCCCCGCTGACCTTCGTGAGCAGCGGGGAAGAGAGATGCCAGGAGATCGTCGCGCCGAAGTCGGCGAACCGGTCGGCGGCCTCGTAGATACCGACGGCCGCTGGCGTTGCGACGACGCCCAGCACGTACACCGGCATGTTGTACGACAGGCGGTCGAAAATCTGGTCCGGGATGCTCCACTTGGCGAAGTCCCAGGCACGCTCGACGGCGTGTCGGTCCGGCAGGGTTGGGACGACACCCAGCGCGACAGCGACAGGACCGAGCACCGCCAGCCGGACGCCGGCGACGATCAGCAACAGGTCGACGGCGCTCGTCAGTGTCGGGGCCAGCGCCAGCAGGATGATGAGCTGGATAGCGCTCTGCGTACTGGTGAGCCATGTCTCCACGCTCGGGTAGCCGATAGCACCGACCAGACTCGACACAATCATCGACAGCGCGACCGAAACCGCAAACAGGCCGATGGGGGCGATCAGTCCCGGCGAAATCACCGTGTTGCGGACGATTACGCCGGCCAGCGCGGCCACAATTACACCGACGATGAGGAGATATCCGAGGGCAAACAGCGCCGCCAGACCGAGATACGGGCCGACGAGTTCCCCCCGTTCGCTTCCGACCTTCTTCAGCGCCTGGCTGATACCTCGAATCGGACGCAGGACCAGCGAAACAGAGAGGGCGATGAAAAAATACGTCCCGGTCGCCGCAGGCGACGTAACGAACGCGTAGACGATGCCGCTAAGAACGAACAGCGTCGTTGATACCAGCGCTCCGCTGGTCGTCCGAATTGAGGAGTCCAGCAGGTCTATCTCGTCACCGTCGCGCTGTTCAACCATCGACCGAGTATCAGTACTGGGGCGGCAAAACGGTACGGTGGTTCGGCGGTGAGAGACGCACCAATGTGCCAGAAGTGGACGCTCCTCACTCACAGTCAGTCGCAGAAGACGCCCGCTCACGGCTCACTTCGTTCACCGTTCGCGTTCTCCGAGGTTCTCACGACGTTCGAACCTCGCGACGCCAGGACTGGGATTTGAACAGATGGTAGACGTTCCGGGCGTGTGGCCTCCACTTCGTTCGGCCGTTCCGGGGCTGCGACTACCGTGCTCAAATCCCAGTCGTCAGCGTTTCACGACTGCTGGCTCGGTCGTCGCTGTCGCTCCTCACTCACAGTCAGTCGCAGAAGACGCCAGGACTGGGATTTGAACCCAGAATCCCGAAAGGGAACACGCTTTCCAGGCGTGCGCCTTACCGTTCGGCCATCCTGGCTCGTACTTCGAGAGTGTGAGGGCGGGCGATTAAGGGCTTTCGTTTCCGAACAGCCGGGGTTGCATACGGTATGATGCGAGTGTCGCCCCAACACCGACAGCCACGGCGACACCAGCTTTGGCCGGTATCGATACCGGTGCCCCGGCCAGCAGTTCGTAGCCCTGAATGAGAACCAGAAACGCGAGGCCCCCGACAACGCCCCACAGGAGGCTGGCCTTCGTTCGTGGGTCCATCAGCGCCCTCCGCTCCGTGCTGTTGTCTCGGCAGGTACTGTCCGTGCGGGCCGTCCCATACACGAAGCGGTGGCCGCCGCGGCTAAAACCCCGCCGGAATCAGCGCAGGACGATGGCGAGAGCCTGCATCAAGAGGAAGCTGACAGCAGGAGAGCCGCGACGCGGCTGCTTCGGGTCAGACGAGTACGTCGACCTCGTACCCCTCGTCGGTGAGCGCGTCAATGAGTTCATCGACGTGGTCGTGGCCGCGAGTCTCCAAGTCCAGTTCGACCTCGGCCGAACTCATCGCCACGTCGCGACTGGTCCGGTCGTGCTCGATGCCGTAGATGTTGACCTGCTCGCGTGACAGGACCTCGACGAGTTCCTCCAGCGCGCCGGGGCGGTCCTGAAGGACGGTTCGGATTTTGAGATAGCGGCCGGTCTCGACGAGGCCACGCATGATGACGTTGGTCAGCATGTTCAGGTCGATGTTTCCGCCACACAGCGCGGGGACGATCGTCTCGTCGTCCTCGAAGTCGAACTTCTCCTCCATGACGGCGGCCAGCGCGACGGCACCTGCACCCTCGGCAAGCGTTTTCGAGCGCTCTAGCAGCGTCGTCAGCGCGACAGCGATTTCCGAGTCCGACACCGTCACGACCTCGTCGACGCGGTCCTTGATGACATCGAACGTCTGCTCGCCGACGGTACGGGTGGCGATGCCGTCGGCGATAGTCTCGACGCTGTCGCGCTCGATGCGGTGGCCCTTCTCCAGGGATTCGGCCACGCTGGACGCCCCCTCGGCCTGCACGCCGATGACGCGGATGCGTTCATCCTTGCCTTTGAGCGCCGTCGCGATGCCGCTGATGAGCCCGCCGCCGCCGATAGGGACGACGACCGTGTCTACGCCGGGGAGGTCCTCGTAGATCTCCAGTCCGATTGTCCCTTGCCCCGCCATCACTTTCTCGTCGTCGAAGGCGTGGACGTAGGTCCGGCCCTCCTCGCGCTCGAGTTCGTGGGCGTGTTCGGCGGCCGCGTCGTAGTCTCGACCGTGGAGGACCACGTCACCACCGTAGCTCCGGGTCGCCTTGACTTTCGAGACCGGGGCCCGTTCCGGCATCACGATCTTCGAATCGACGCCGATTCGTGTGGCGGCCAGTGCAACCCCCTGGGCGTGGTTGCCGGCGCTCGCAGTGACGACACCAGCCTCCCGTTCAGCATCTGAAAGCGACGCGATACGGTTGGTCGCACCCCGTATTTTGAACGACCCCGTGCGCTGGAACAGTTCGAGCTTGAGATGGATATCCGCGCCCGTCATCGCCGAAAACGTGTGCGAGTAATCAAGCGGTGTATGTCTGGCCGTCTCGGAGACGGTGTCCTGTGCCGCGAGGACATCCTCAAATGAGAGCATGGGAGTGGCTATTCACCGGACCATGTTATACTGTGGGCCGACTATGCAGTCTCGACAGATGTTGTAGTCGCAACTACACGGGTAGTGTCATGAAACGGAAAGGGGGAGCGTGTGACTGCACGCGGGAGAACGAACGCGATTGACTTAAATCCCGTCGTAGCGCGGTGAAAGTGAAAGTGCAAGACAGCAACCGGATAGGGCTGCGCACCGCTACTGCTCGTCACGGGAAGCGACCGTCGGCTAGCCGGACAGAACTGTTTTACACTCGGTATCCCAGAACGTAGTAGATGGATACCTGGCTGCGACGGACGCTATTGTATATCGTCGCGCTTGGCGGCATCATTCTGGGGTACGCGTTCGCATACGACTACGGAATGGCGGCGTTCGAAAACGACCCGCAACCGTTCCTGCGGTCGCTTCGCGTCGTGGTCGAAACGTTCACCACGACCGGGTACGGCTCGGACGCCCCATGGAGTACCACGGAGATGCGGCTGCTCGTCATCGTGATGGATATCACAGGCGTCGTGCTCATTTTCCTCGCGCTGCCGGTGTTGCTGTTTCCGCTGTTCGAAGAGGCGATGGAGACGAAAGCCCCGAACACAGTCGAGAACAGCCTCAGCGACCACGTCGTCATCTGTCAGTTCTCCCCCCGCGGTGAGACGCTCGTCACCGAACTCGACACCTGGGACGTCGACTACGTCATCGTCGAACCTGACCGGGACCGGGCTAACGACCTCTACGAAGACGGATACTACGTCATCCACGCCGATCCGCAGTCCGTCGACGGGCTCGAACGAGCCCACCTGTCGTCCGCCCGGGCAGTCGTGGCCGACGCGTCCGACCAAGTGAACACCAGTATCATCCTCACCGCCCGCGAAGTCGACGAATCCGTCCAGACTGTCAGCGTCGTCAAAGAGCCCGACCGCGCGAAGTACCACGACCTTGCCGGAGCTGACGCTGTCCTGTCGCCGCGTGGCCTGCTCGGCGAGAGCCTCGCAAGCAAGGTGACGACCGGCGTCTCGACGACACTCGGGGACTCGATAGAGATCGGCGAGGACTTCGACATCGCCGAACTGCCGATCCACCGCGGGAGCGACCTCGTCGGAACGACGCTGGCCGACAGCGGTATCCGCGAGGAAACCGGCGTCAACGTCATCGGCGCGTGGTTCCGCGGCCAGTTCGTGAGTCCGCCAGACCCCGACGCCGAACTCGACGGCAGTACGGTCCTGCTGGTCTCGGGAACCGAACGCCAACTGGAGCGGCTCAAGGAGATGACCCTCTCCAGCGTGCGTGGCTTTCGCCGCGGGGAGACGGTCATCATCGGTGCCGGCGAGGTCGGCCAGACGATCACATCGGCGCTTACGAACGCCGGGGTGCCACATACGGTACTCGATCAGACCGACGAGCCGGGTGTCGATGTCGTCGGCAACGCCACAGAGCCGGAAGACCTGCGACACGCTGGCGTCGGCGCAGCCAGAACGGTCATTCTCGCCCTATCGGAGGATACCGACACCGAATTCGCGACGCTGGTTATCCGTGACCTCAACCCGGACGTCGAAATCATCGCCCGCGCCGAGGAAAGCGAGAACGTCCAGAAGATGTACCGTGCAGGCGCGGACTACGTCCTCGCGCTGTCGACGGTCAGCGGCCGGATGCTCGCCTCCACGATTCTCGAAGACGAAGACGTCATCTCGATGGACCAGCAGGTCGAGGTCATTCGCGTCGCTGCCGACGGCCTCGGTAATACGACAATCGGCGAAGCCGATATCCGTTCACGGACGGGCTGTACGGTGGTCGCTATCGAACGCGACGGCGCAGTCATCACCGACCTCGGCCCTGACGTGACTATCGACCCGAGCGATAAGCTCGTCATCGCCGGCACCGATGACGGCGTGACGCGGTTCAAGTCAGTGTTTGGCTAACCACCTTTTTTCGCCTCGGGTGCGCTTCGCGCACCTCTCGGCGCAAAAACGTGGGCGAAAAAGACCGAACTCGCGACATCGCCGCGAGTTCGGTGAACCGCTCACTTCGTTCGCGGCCAACTACTGCAAGTACTGTTCCGGTAAACCGCCGATAGACGAATCTTGCACCGATTCCGGAGAGCCTGCAGCTTTGCCACCGGGCACTGGTCGCCCAGTTCTTTCCGTCTTCGTGAGCGGAGCGAACAAGCCTGTCAGATCGCTGTTCTAGCGAGGTTTCACACGATAGAACGCCTTTACGGCCACGCGGCAGGGACAACGGCTGGCAGTGGTACCGCAGTTACCGCTCGTCCAGCGGCACGAACTCCGTCTCGTCGGTGTTCTTGCCGACGTAGCGGGCGCGCGGGCGGATCAGACGGTTATCCTCGATGTACTCGAAGACGTGGGCGACCCAGCCACCGACGCGGGACATCGCGAAGATGGGGGTGTAGATGTCGATGGGGATGCCCATCTGGTAGTACGTCGACGCCGAGTAGAAGTCGACGTTCGGGGCCAGTCCCTTCTCTTCCATGAGGTAGTCCTCGATGGTGGTCGACATCTCGTACCATTTGAGTGTCCCGGCGGCCTCGCCGAGTTCCTTCGAGCGCTCGCCGAGAATCTTCGCGCGCGGGTCCTTGACGTTGTAGACGCGGTGGCCGAAGCCGGAGACACGGCGGCCCTCGTCGAGGGCGTTCTTGACCCAGTCGAGCGGGTCGGATTCGGCGTCGTCGACCTCCTTTAGCATCTCCATAACGTCCTGATTGGCCCCGCCGTGGAGCGGCCCCTTCAGCGTCCCGATAGCGGAGGTAACCGCGCTGTGAACGTCCGACAGCGTCGACGCCGTCGTGATAGCCGAGAACGTCGAGGCGTTGAGGCCGTGGTCGGCGTGGAGCACGAGCGCCTGATCGAACACGTCGGCGAGCACATCGTCCGGTTCCTCGCCGTTGAGCATATACAGGAAGTTCGCGGCGTGGTCGAGGTCGTTGCGGGGTTCGACGGGCTCCTTGCCGTCGCGGATACGAGTGAACGCCGCGATGATGGTCGGGATCTTGGCCGTGATCCGCCGCCCAGTTTCGAGGTTGACCGTCTCGTCGGTCGGTTCGGCGTCCTCGGGCGCAGGGTCGAACGCCGAAAGCATCGACACCGCAGTCCGGAGCGCTGCCATCGGGTCCTCGTCCGCTTCGGCGAGCTGTCGCACGGTCGAGATGACGTCGTCGTCTACGTCGCGTGCCGCCACCATCGCCTGCTTGAACTCGGAGAGTTCGTCCCGGTTCGGCAGGTGGCCGTGCCAGAGCAGGTACAGCACCTCTTCGTAGCTGGCACCCTTCGCGAGGTCCTCGATGGTGTACCCCCGATACACGAGTTTGCCAGCGTCGCCGTCGATAACGCTGAGTTCGGACTCGGCGACGATGACACCCTCGAGTCCCTTCTTGAGGTCGTCGGACATACGCAATCAGTTCCCTACCTTCCGGGAAAAACATTTTCTTTCTGAGCGTGTGTGGCACAATGTCAGGAACCGTTATTGGACGACTGTCCAGCTGATTACCGGTCTATTTGCGTCTATATCCCAACGTGGCACCCACACTGGTATGCAAACGGCCAGTCACGGCTGCTAGCGGTCCGCGCTACCTCGACACACGGTGAGGAACGTTTTTGCTCGGGGCCATCGAACCGGCGGCTATGGACCCGACAGGGGCGGTCGAGTACGAACCGGTCAGCGTCAAGCAGGTGCTGGCCGAGATGAAAGACACCGCCGAGTTGCTTATTGACCTCTCGTACTCGGCCGTTCTGCTGGGTAGCGACGACGTGGCTGCGGAGGTGCTGGAATTAGAGGAAAAGATGGACGTGCTCCAGTTGCGCGCACGCATGAGTCTCCTGATGGCCTGCCGGTCGACAGCGGACGCGGAGTCGCTCGCGCCAGTCCTGGGGATGGTCGGGGCCGCCGAGAAGATCAGCGACGCGGCCGGTGATATCGCCAAAATAGTGCTAGAGGACATCGGCCTACCGGATACGATGCGGGCGGCCCTGCCCGAGGCCGTCGAAACACTCGTGCGGGCGACGATCGGTTCAGGCTCTCCGCTAGCCGATGAGACGTTGGGGAGCCTGAATCTCGAAACCGAGACGGGTGTCCGGGCGCTGGCGATCCGTCGGCAGGGGAACTGGCTGCTCAACCCCGACCGGGAGACGCGCCTCGAAGCGGGCGACGTGGTGCTGTTCCGGGGGCCCGAAGACGGTATCGCCGAAGTGTATCAGAACGCGACGGGCGAAGTGTACGAACCACCGGAGCCCCGGGAAGGTGGCGTCCGCGACCTCGAACGGGCCGTCGACTCCATCGTTCTGATGAAGGACATGGGTGAGTTAGCTGTCGACCTAGCTTACGGCGCGGTCCTGTTCGACAGCACGGAGGTCGCCGAGGAAGTCGTCGAACTCGAAGCCGAGGTCGATGCGCTGCAGTCACGGTTCGAGGCCTGGACGCTCCGGGCCGCCGCCGACATCGACGACCCAGTCTCCCTTCGGGGCCTCGTCCATCTGGCCCGGTCGACGGAGGTCATCTCCGACGCTGCACTGGAGATGAGCGAGGGTGTCCTGCGGGGACTATCGACACATCCGGTCGTCGCCGAGGCCGTACAGGAGTCCGACGAGATCATCGTCCGAACGACGGTGTACCCCGATAGCGACCTCGCCGGGACGACCATCGGTGACGCAGAAGTCAAAACGGCGACGGGTATGCGGATCATCGCGATACGGCGCGGCGCTGGAGAAAGCGAGCGGACCGGACGCGAAGGGGGCGACTGGGTCGTCTCACCGGGCCCGGAAACGCAGATCCAGACGGGCGACGTGCTTATCGCAAAAGGGACCCGAACCGGTGGCGACCGGCTTACCGACCTGGCTAAGGACACGTAGCGGTCTGTTACCGCCTTGCGAGTCGCACGGCCGATACAGCAGTGAACAGCGCTGTCAGCAGCCCGCCAAGCGATGTCACAAGGACGAACGAAAGCGCCACGTAGAATCCGATCGGCCGCTGCGCTCCCGGCAGGACGAACAGAGCGAACAGCCCCGCGGTGAACAGGCCAGCGAGTACAAAACCGATTTTCGCATTGCGTGGCACGTTCAGTGCCGCAACCATCGCCGCTTTGCCGCTCTGTGACTCGGACTGGGACACACCGGCTGGTAGGGTCGGCGGTCCCAAGATGCCGTCGGTCCGGCGCAACTGTTGGCGAAATCCGAACCAGTAAAGGCTCCCAAGGCAAACGTGGGAACAATGGTTACTTTCGGTACGGCGACCGCCGCTCCCGGTGAGAAAGACACGGGGCGGCTGGAGGTCGGTGAGACCCGCGATGGGTCGACGTTCGGGCTACCGGTCGCCGTCGTCAACGGTGTCGACGACGGACGGACGCTCTACATACAGGCGGCCAGCGACGGCGACGAACTGAACGGTGTCGGCGTCATCCAGCGGACACTCCCGCAACTCGATCCAACGGAACTGTCCGGGACGATTCTGGTCTGTGGCGTCGTCAACTACCACGCGTTCCAAGTTGCCGAGCACCGCAATCCGGTCGACGACACGAAGATGAACCGGGCGTACCCGGGCGACAAGACAGGCACATCGAGCGAGCGCATCGCCGCGGCGACGTTCAACGCCGCCATCAGCGCCGACTACGTCCTCGACCTGCATCAGGGGTCGACCTCGCAGATGATCGACGAGGTGCGGGTCCGGTGTGGCACCCGCCATCGCCTCCACGAGGAGTGTCTCGAGCTCGCGAAAGTGTTCGGCTGCGGCTACATCCTCGATCAGAAAGGCCCCGACGGGCAGCTGGCCCGCGCTGCCCCTGACGAAGGCGTTCCGACGATCGACCCGGAACTCGGCGGCTGTGTCGGCTGGGACGAGGACTCCATCCAACGGGGCGTCGACGGCGTCTTCAACGTACTGCACTACTACGGCTTCCTCGATGGCCATCACGATACGCGCCCCCAGACCCGCGCCACTGGGTTCGAGCAGTACGGCTCTCCCGTCGGCGGCCTCATCGACCTCAAGCCCGACCTCGGTGACCGCGTCGCCCGCGGCGAGACGCTGTTCGAAGTGACCGACGTGTTCGGCGAGCCGAAGGCCGAAATCACTGCCGACTCAAGCGGCGTGTTCTGGCGTGCGCGCCGGCTCCCACAGGTCGCGACCGGTGAGTACGTCTGCTCGGTCGGGACGAACATCGATACCTACTAGGACTCGCGTTTTTATTCCGGGGGTTCGCGTGGCACAAAGCGCCGCGTATGCCCGCTGCCAGACCTGCCTTTCCCCGTGGCGGCCGACGGAGCGGCCGCCCGGCCGCCGCTCTGTGCGCTCCGCCGCGGCCACAGACACTGAGGACTGTGGCCGGAGATGCCGCCGGTTTTTGAACGGTGGGTGCCCCAGTACCTCTATGCGCACCTGTAGCGTCTGCGACCGGGAGTACCCGCGTGCGGAGCCCTGGCGGTGTTCCTGCGGGGCACCGCTCGACTACGCCACGCAGCCACTGCCTGACGGCCGCCCGGGACAGTTCTCACGGACCAGCGGCGTCTGGGACTTCGATGAGTTCCTCCCGATGGACGAGCGAGTCAGCCTCGGTGAGGGCTGGACGCCGCTGGTCGACGCCTCCGAGTGGGACGCCAGCTTCAAACTAGAGTATCTCCACCCGACGGGGAGTTTCAAGGACCGCGGCGCGGCGACGGTCATCGCCGAAGCGCTCGAAGTTGGGGCCGACCGCGTGCTCGAAGACTCCTCGGGCAACGCTGGCCTGGCAGTCGCGTCCTACGCGGCACGGGCTGGTCTGGACGCGGAGATATACGTTCCCGCGAGCGCGAAGAAGACGAAAGTCCGCCGCATCGAGCGGACCGGCGCAGACGTGGTCCCAGTCGAGGGGAGCAGAGCGGCCGTAACCGAAGCCTGTATCGACGCCGTGGAGAGCGGGGCGGGCTGGTACGCCAGCCACGCCTGGAACCCTGCCTTCTTCGCCGGGACGGCGACGACCGCCTACGAAATCGCCGCCCAGCGTGACTGGAACGCCCCGGACGCCGTCGTGACGCCGCTCGGTCATGGGACACTGTTTCTCGGCCTCTATCGTGGATTCCGGGCACTGGAGCAAGCCGGGTGGACAGACACCATCCCGCGCATACTTGGAACGCAGGCAGTCGGGTACAGTCCCATCGCCGACGAGGACGGGAGTGGTTCGGACGACGCTGCCGCCAACGACCTCGCCGACGGGATTCACATCCGGGACCCGCCGCGCGGCCGGCAAATACGGCACGCTATCGATGAGACCGATGGGGCCGCCGTCGCCGTCTCCGCGGCGGCAACGGCGCGGGAACGTGATCGGCTCGGTGCAGCGGGGTTTCACGTCGAACCGACGTGTGCAACGGCGACAGCGGCGCTAACCCAGTTCAGAGAGCGGGGAGAACTCCAAGACGGTGACGACGTGGTTGTCGCGTTGACCGGACGAAACGACTAACGCATCAGCAGTGTCGAAACCGGGAACTCGGCATCGACGGAGAGCCACTGCTCCTCAACGTCTGCCGTGTCGACATCCGGGGCATAGCAGATGAGTCGCTCGCTGCCGTCGGGACGGGAGCGTACCACGGCAGGCAGCGTTCCCTCGTCGGCGTCAGTCGCCGCCGTCACCTCGCTCGTCGACCGGGTATCGGAGTCCATGTCCTGATTCACGACAGGTGTTATTATTGTTACCAGTCGATTATCGGGCGTAAGGACTACTGAACGTCGTCGAGAGAGACGAGCAGGTCCGACGACACGGCCAGCCAGTTCGCTTCCAGTTCGGAGCCCGTGCTGCCGGGCGGATACAGGATCGACCGCTGTCCGCCACCCGCAGCCGGTTCGTGTTCGATAGTCAGTAGCTTCTCGGCGACTTCGCCGTCTGCCGTATTTCGCTGCTGGGTATCCGACCTCTCAGTGCTCATGGCCGCACATAACGGCATATCAATATTGTTATCCGTAGTCTAAATCGAGGTATATCCCCGTATTACCGGAATATTCGTGGTGCTTACTCACCGGTAGCCGGTTCGAACCGCTCCGTCTCAGCGAGATGGGTAGGTAGGTGCGTCGAACCCGCCGCGAACCAGCGGCTTCGCGATGTGGCGGCGCGCGACCGGCGGCACTTCGTACCAGCCGCGTTCCAGTCCCCGCTCGATGGACTGTTCAGTCTTGCCGTCAGCGCTGGTCTCGCAGTCCCGGCATCGATAGCCCTGGTTCCGGCCGGCGGATTTCATCGACCGGCCACAGTCCGGACAGTCCGGTGTGACGGATTCCGTCCGAACGAGTTCCCGAACCGCGAACTTCTCGAGTTTGAGCGTCCCGTCGCTCACTTCGCCACACGCGGTGATTCGGTCGCCGACCCTGAGCGATCGGACCCGGTCGCGAAAGCCCTTCGTCGGCTCGAAGGCCGCACAGTCGAGGGTCGCGCCGTCGCCTTCGAGGGTGAAAAACACGTGTCCCCCCGCCCGCGTCTCCGGCGTTTCGATCACGTCGCCGGTGACGCGGTAAGCGCTGTCGGCTGTGACTGCGTCGACAGCGGCGTCCTGTAGATGCACGTCGGTCCCCTGGTTCGTCACGAACGTCGCCCGGCGAGCGATGGGTTCGCTGTCGATTGCACCCGCGACGGCGCGACAGGCGTCGGGGTCGTCACCGCGAATACCGTAGAGGATCGGACACGGTGTCCGCGGCACACAGACCGGATACCCCGACTCTCGGTCGACAGTGTCCCACACGTCGGGGTAGTACTCTTCGGCCGCGGTGCGGACGGTCTCGCTGTCGACCGTTCGCTCAGTGCCCCACCGGTCTTGCTCCCGGTACGCAATGTGCTCGTACGTCCAGTCCGATAGCGCGGCCCAAGCTCCAACCGCCGCGAGCGCGCCGACGAGTCCGCGGCCGTTGCCCCGCTGGCAGCGGGCGAACCCGACCACGTCAGCTAGCGACGTCGCGGCCATCGGGTCCTGTATCGACTGGATTGTCTCACGAGAGAACGTTGCGACCTGCGGCGGGACGTCTTCGGGGTCGCAGTCGGCGACGATCGCGCCGGGGTTGGTCCGTGGGTCGTCGGTTTCAGCCATGTCGAGTGTGTCCTCAGCCAGTCCAAGCGCTGTGTCGGCGTCGAGGTCCGTATGCACCGCCAACGCCGCGTTCCCGCGGGTCTTGTGTTCGACGGCGGGGTTCAGACGGACGAGGAGCAGCCGCTCGACGGTCCCCCCAGCGTTCCGTATCGACTCGGCGAGGGTCGCGGCGGCGTAGGTCGTACACATTCCTCGTTCGCGCGAGTCCGTATCATCGATGCCGACGACGGTCACGCTACGCTGTAGCCCCGAAACAGTCAAACGCCTTTCGTCACGCCCAGCCCTCGATTCAGCCTGAGAGGAAACGGACGGCGCAATACATATAATGGGTGAGCGGGCTAGACTCAGTAGAGGTACAGAGTACTATGTCACGGTCGGCGCTGGTGGAAAACGTCATGGCGATGCTCGAAGACGCTGGCTTCCTCGTCAGCGACCGCTGTGCGATTCGGCCGAAGAGTTTCGACATCGCTGCCCGTCGCGGTGAGGACGTGTTGCTCCTGAAGATACTGGGCAACATCGACGCCTTCGATGCACAGACCGGAGGCGAGATGCGGCGACTGGGCACGTATCTGAATGCCACCCCAATCGTGATCGGCCTCCGAACGCGCGACGAGGAGCTGAAACCCGGTGTCGTCTACTTCCGGCACGGCGTCCCCGTGCTGTCGCCCGACACCGCAATGGACCTGTTCGTCGAGGAGGTCCCGCCGCTCATCTACGCCGCACCGGGTGGACTCTACGTCAACATCGACTCCGAGATTCTCGCCGACGTGCGCGAGGACCGCGACTGGTCGCTGGGCCGCCTGGCGAAGGAACTGGGCGTCTCCCGGCGGACAGTCTCGAAATACGAGGACGGGATGGACGCGTCCGTCGAGGTGGCCGCCGAACTCGAAGACCTGTTCGACGCGCCGCTGACCTCGCCGGTGAGCGTCCTCGAAGGCGCCGAAGAGGTCCGAGACGACGAGCCGACACCGGACGACCCCGATGTTGCACCGGAGGACGAGCCGATTGTGACGGTGTTCACCCGTATCGGCTTCGAGGTCCACCCGACGGACCGCGCGCCGTTCAAGAGCGTCAACGAGAGCGAGGACGAGCACGGGCAGGTCCTTGCCGGCCATTCGGCGTTCACCGAAACGGCCGAGAAACGGGCCCGAATCATGTCCTCAGTCGGCGAGGTGACCCGGACCCGGTCGGTGTACGTCGTCGACGAACTTCGGCGGGAGTCTGTCGAAGGGACCGCGCTCATCGAGAAAGAGGAGATGGAGAACATTGAGGACGCCATCGATCTGCGCGACCTGATTATGGAGCGTGGCGAGGACCGCGAAGAGGTCGCCTGAGCGGTCGCTTACCGTCGTTGCTGCCAAGTGAAAACGAGAACCACCGCAAGCGCCGGGTTTACTGCCCGTATGTCTCTTCGAGATACTCGACGATGTCGTCGGATTCGGGCATCCCGTCGACGCCGTTGTCCTTGTCGACGAGAACCGGCACGCCAGTCTGGCCCGAAACCTCCTTCACTTCGGTCCGCTCGCCGTGGGACCGCGGAACCATGTGTGATTCATAGTCGAGGCCCAGCTCGTCGAGTTTCTTGATTACCTTTGCACAGTACGGACAGCCTTCGAGTTCGTAGAGTTCGAGATTGGCCATTGCACACATATGTAGGCGAGCCAGCGTCAAGAACACATCGGTGGTGTGTTCCGGCTGCGCAGGGGCGAAAGCGTTCCGGCCAGCGCTACACGTCGATGTCGTCGGGCGCGTCGGCGAGCAGGTCAGAGGCGGTCACGAGCGACGACAGTTCGAGGTCATGGTCGGCGAGGTTCTCGCTGGCCCCTTCCTCGCGGTCGACGACGACGAGCACGCGGTTGACGACAGCGCCGGCCTCGCGGAGCGCCTCAGCGGCGTCGACCGCGCTCTGGCCGGTCGTGGCGATGTCTTCGAGGATGATGACCTCCTCACCGTCGGTCAGGTCCCCTTCGATTCGGTTGCCCGTTCCGTACTCCTTGGCCTGCTTGCGGGCGATGACGTATGGAATGTCGGTTTCGACACTGGTGACCGCGACCAGCGGAACTGCACCGAGGGCGACACCGGCCAGCGTGGCGTCCGTGTCCCACTCGGCGATGCGCTCGGCGAAGGCCCCGGCGATGAGGTCCAGACAGTCGGGGTTGGTCTCGAAGACGTACTTGTCGACGTAGTAGTTCGACGTGCCGCCGTGGGAGAGTTCGAACTCCCCGAATTTGACGGCGTCAGCGTCTCGCAGCGCCGCGATGAGTTCGTCGTTTGCCATACGCTTACTGCACGGTCACGGGGCTAATGATTGTTGAATTCGGACAGCGACATTCCTAAGCCCCTCCGCATCAGACACTCGCTCGAATGCAAGTGTTCGGGTCGAGTGGCGTCCGGGGTGTCGCGGGCGACGAGCTGACACCGCGGTACGTCCTTCGGGTTGCACAGGCCGCCGGGGACGTCTGGCGTGACGACCACGACCGTGTGGCAATCGCCCGGGACACGCGGACGACCGGGCGGACGTTCATCAATGCCGCGACCAGCGGCCTGACGACCGTTGGGTTCGATGTCGACCGGCTCGGCGTCGTGCCGACACCTGGGTTGCAGGCCTACTGCGAGCGCGAGGGAGTTCCGGGCGTGATGATTACCGCGAGTCACAATCCGGCCGCGTACAATGGTGTGAAGCTCATTGGCGCGGACGGTGTCGAACTGACACGGAGTACGCTCGACCACGTCGAACAGTCGCTCCGGGACGACACTCCAAACTACGCGGACTGGGAGACTGTCGGGTCCGACACCGCCATCGACAGCGCTCGCCGCCGATACCGCGAGCAGGTGCTTTCCGCCGTCGACCGCGACCGTATTGCCGACGCCGACCTCACCATCGTCGTCGACTCCGGCCACGGTGCCGGCTCCCTCACGAGCCCCGACCTGTTCCGCGAGCTCGGCTGTGAAGTCCACACCGTCAACAGCCAGCCCGACGGTCACTTCCCCGGCCGCGACCCCGAACCCGTCGCCGAAAACCTCGAAGACCTGCGGGCGTTCGTTCGCGCGACCGACGCCGACCTCGGATTCGCCCACGACGGCGACGCCGACCGTGGGATGTTCGTCGACGAGACCGGCACACACATCGAAGGCGATGCCGCGCTGGCCGCGCTCGCGGCGGCGAAAATCGAGTCCGGCGACGGCGTCGTCTCGGCGGTCAATGCCTCCCAGCGACTTGTCGACGTCGTCGAGGACGCCGGTGCGACCCTCTCACTGACCCCCATCGGGTCGACATACATCGTCAGCCGCATCCGCAAACTGCAAAACGAGGGGACCCACGTCGCGATTGCTGGCGAAGGCAACGGCGGCATCCTCTTCCCCGACTACCGCATCGCCAGAGATGGCGCGTTCACCGCCGCGAAGTTCCTCGAACTCGTCGCTGACCGGCCTGCAAGCGAGGTTGCTGCGGACTACGACGACTACTACAACGTCCGTCGGAACCTCGAATACGAGACCGAGGAAGAGCGCGAATCAATGCTCGAAGGTATCGAGGCCCATGCGAACGAGGCGACGGCCGACCTCGATACGACAGACGGCTACCGCCTCGACTACGGCGACGGCTGGGTACTTGCCCGACCGTCCGGGACGGAGCCCGTCGTCCGCGTCTACGCCGAAGCGCGCACGCTCGACCGCGCCGAAGAACTCGCCGAAACGATGGTCAGCCGGGCGACCCAGCGGACGAATACCTACAGCGACGAATAAGTGTCCAGCGCGTCCTCGATAGCTGCTCTGGCCTCACGGGCAGCCGACAGTTCTTGCTCGACAGCACCGCTTGCGAGCCGTTCGCGCTCCGTTTCTGTGAGTTCCGAGCGAGCGACGGCGCTCTCCCGAAGCCGCTCGTAGTCGTCTCGCTCCGCGAGTCCACGCACGTCCCGGAGCGCGGCGACGACCGACTCGTCGGCGAAGCGGGCGACAACTGAGCGGTACTCACGGCAATACCACGGCAGGGCGTCGGCCGCCGGCGGCGGCCAGTCGATCCGCACCGGTTCGGCGTCAAGCCGCCGAAGGTACGTCTGTCGGGTGGCGACGGCGCTGCGAAGCGCTGCGGCGTCGTCGACGTAGTGGTCCAGTTTCGAGGCGGAGTAGTCGGCGTACTCCAGTAGTTTCGGAATCGGCTCGGTCCCAGCGTCGTGCTCGCGGACGTACGTCAGCAGCTCCGAGGGCGGGGACTGGAACTCGACGAGCGGGTACGCGTCCGCCCGTTCGATGACGGCCAGAACGTCTCGGGCCGGCGTGTTGCGCCTGAACTCGGTGAACGCCTCGGTGACGGCGTCGTTGTAGCGCTCGATTGGCTCACGGAGACGCTCGACCGGCGCGTCGAGGTCGGCGTCGCCGAGCCGCTGGAGGCGTTCGAGGTCGTCGATGCGGTCGCGCAGTTCGTCGCGCCGACGCCCTGCGTCCGTTCGGGCTTTCTTGTACTGCTCACGTGCGTCATCGAGTTCGTCCAGTCGCCCGACGAGGTCACCGATGGGAGAGAGCATCTGTCGGGCCTGCTCGAAATCATCCTCGGTGAGCCGCCGTTGCTGGAGGAAATCGTCGATTTCTTCGAAGGTCTCCCGTTCGGGCAACTCCTCGGGGAGGTCATCGGTCAGCGTCCCGACCTGACCCTGAAACTCCATGAACGCCTCGAAGTCGCCACCACCGGTCGCCCGGCCGTCGTAGCTTTCGAGCAGGTTCCACAGTTCGCGGTAGATCTCACGGCAGTCACGGAGTGCGTCCGCGCCGATTTCCTCGACGCGTGCCTGTGCCCGGGCGTACGCGTCGGCGGCCTGTTCGAGTTGCTCCACGGCGTCGGGGGGTCCCGCGCCGCTTTCGATCTCAGTGTCAGGTCGCACCATCAGTACACGTTGTCGGGATCAAACACTTGCTCACCGACCGTCTCGCCGTCGACAGTCCGGTGGAAGCAGGACTCGTAGCCGGTGTGGCAGGCGCCGCCGGTCTGGTCAACGATGTACAGCAACGCGTCCCCGTCGCAGTCGACCCGCACTTCTTCGACGGCCTGTGTATGGCCGCTCGTCCCGCCCTTGTGCCAGAGTTCGTCCCGGCTCCGCGAGTAGTAGTGGGCTTCCCCCGTCTCGCGGGTCTTCCGAAGCGCTTCCTCGGTGACGTAGGCGAGCATGAGTACCTCACCGGAGTCGGCGTCCTGAGCGACCGCCGGGATGTACTCCTGCTCGTCGAAGGCGAGGTCGACATCGGTCATACTCGGGCCGAGGCGTGTCCGCAAAATAGGTCTTCTGCTGTCAGGAGTCAGGCCAGCCCGACCGCCTGCAACAGCGAGAACAGCACGTCGCCGTAGGTGAGCGAGACGACCAGTCCGGCGAACATCGGGACGAGGAACGGAATCCCCGGCGATATCCACACCTCGTCCTGTTCGGCAAGCACGTCCAGCCCGTCCCGGAGCTGAGCCGGCGACGTGCCGTATGCCGAGTGGTCGATATCCGCGAGGAACCGCTCGGCACCCCACGGATCGTCGATCTGGTCGGTGGCGTCAGTCACTGCATCCGTCGTGGCATCGTCACCACGACCGCTTGTCCCGTCGCCGGCCACCGGGCCGCCGCCGTCGGTCGCCAGCGAGCCGTCGCCGGGATCGTTCGGGACCGCCGGTAGAGAGCTTGGAAGCCGATGCTGTTCGGGGTCGGCACGAATATCGGCGAGCGAGCAGCCGCGCCACTGGAGGTACATCCGGAGCGCGTCGAGATCGAGGCCGCCGCGGTCGAACCCGTCGGGCGATTCGAGCAGCCGGCCGTACTCCTCTGTGACGTTGGCGGCGGCGACGGGCCGTCCGATGAACATCGCCAGCGAAAACCGTCCCCGGGCGAGGTTCCCGGCGGCAACGGCCAGCGGGTAGACGACGCCGGCAAGCACGGTGTTCGAGAGCACTGTCAGCGAGAAGACGCCGATAGCGGTCTGCTGAAGCGGGAGGGCGACGCCAGGGAGATAGTACACCGGATAGACGGGAAAGAGGACGGCGACGAGCATGAACGCCTTCGCGTCAGCACCGCCGAAGCCGCCGATGAGCCAGAAGCCGTACGACAGCGGGATGACGAAGCCGAGACTGATCGCGACTCTGATGAAGAACAGCCGCTGGCCGACCGCTGTCGGGCCGGCCCAGACGGTGTAGGCGTCCCACAGCAGGAGGACGACCGCCAGCACGGCAAGCGGGGTCCAGGTCCGGTTCGGCACCCGGCGGGTTTTCACGTCGCGGTAGGCCGCCCACCCGAACACCGGGACGGCGACCAGCCGAAGCAGGTCCGGTATCGACCCGAGCACGGCTATACGCAGTACAGGGGTTCCCCTAATGGTTCCGGTACGACGGCTGTCGGACGCAGTCGCTGCTGGAAGAAGAAAGTGTAGTGCGCTGCAGGAGCCGCGTTAGATGACGCGGTTCTGCAGGTAATCGAGGTGCTTGGCGTTGTAGACGATCTTGACCTCGTCGGCGTCCGGGCTGCCGATACAGGTCAGGCGAACGTTCTTGTCTTCGACTTCCTCGTCGCTGAGGATCTGCTGCATGTCCATGTCGATGTCGCCTTCGAGAACGATGGCGGCACAGTTCGCACAGGCACCGGCGCGACACGAGAAGGGCCAGTCGTAGCCCTGTGCCTCGGCGGCTTCCAGGATGTACTCGCCTTCGTTCACCTCGAGGGACCCGTAGTCCTCGTCGTCGAGGTCCATATCCGACGCCTCTCCGAAGACGTCGTCGTCGTACATGTCCCAGCCGTTATCGTCCACTACTTCGTAGTTAAGGTACTCTACCGTGGGCATCACCTGATTGGTTCGAACCCCGCCCTGTTAGACTTTGCCCTTCGGTTTTAGGCCGTGCAAAATAATGAGGGACAACGCGGGGATTCGTCGAGAACTGACGGCAGTTGTTCGGGGCCGATTATTGCTCAGGCGATCGGCAGAAACCTGAACACCAGATAGGCCGCGAGCGTCGCAATCGACGGGACGACGTTCTGGAGGAAGATCACTCTGGCAGTGGTCCCGGGTTCGAACAGATCCGACGCCGACGGGATGTCCTCCCGCGATTCCTCGCCGATGGGTTCGGTCTCGGCCGGCTTCGGCGTCCCTTTTTTTCCGCCGACGGTTGGCGCATCCGCGGCTTCCGCGTCGGTGGTCAGCGCGCCGACAGACGCGACGGGTGCCTCGCCTTGCACAGTGTCGGAGAGGCTCGTCGTTCGCGTTGCACGGCCCCAGCCGAGCCCGACGATGCTCATCGTGGCGATGATGACGAAACTCGCCGGGATACCCAGCGCGGAGAGGAAGGTAACGATGGTGGAGGCGACTGCCGCGACGACGATTGCGGCGACCAGCGGGAGGTCGGTCAGGTCGTTGCCGACCGTGTCCATCGTCCGGCGGGCGATTGTAAACGCACCGAGGCCGATGGCACCACCGCCGAGCAGGATAGCCGGGTACATCTCCAGCGAGCCGTTCCCGACGAGGGGGGCGACGGCGTTGGCGACGTTCGACGCGCCCGCAGAAAAGGCCATGTAACAGCCGATACCGATGACGACGACGGTTCCGACGAACTCCCGCTGTGTCGTGTTCTCACCGAGAGCGGGGCGGGGTATCGCGCCCGAGCGGTCGAAATCCAGCAGCGATCCCTCGCTCTGGGAGACAGCAAACCACTCGACGAGACGCGGGTAGAAGTACCGGCCGATGACGCCGCTGACCCAGAAGGCGATGATCGGGGAGACGAGCCACCACGAGACGATTTCGAGCATCAGGGCGGCGTTTAGCGTCCCACGAGCGAGTCCGAGACCAGCGATTGCGCCGACGGCCGTCATCGAGGTCGACGCCGGAACGCCGACCACGTTCGAGAGAAACAGCGCGACGCCGATGAAAAACAGCACGACGATGCTGATGAGCGGCGAGAAGGCAGTCTCGACGAGGTCGCTGCCGAGGCTTTCGACGACTTCCGGCCCGACGATGAGTCCGCCAGCCAAGGCAAAGATAGTCATCAGGGCCGCCGCGGACAGTTTCGAAAGCGTATCTGACCCGACTGCGGGCCCGAACGCGACACCCGTCGAAGATCCCCCGATATTGAATCCGACGAAGATGGCCACCAGAACACCGAGTGCAAAGAGGACTTCGACCATACAGGTGCCAGTCCCTCACTGGGTTAAAACGTACCGAACAGGTTATTCATCACGTAGCGCCTGCTGCTACGGCGATGGCTCGTTAGAGCCCTCGTCGTCGGTGTCGGCCTCGCCGGCCTCGTCAGCGAGGTGCTCGTCGTCGGCCGGCATCGTCTCTTCGACCTCCGCCGCGGTCTCCTCGACCTCGCTCGCCGTCTCCTTGGCCGCTTCGACCTCGTCAGTGACTGATTCGGCGGTCTGTTTCGCGTCGCTGGTCTTGTCCTTGACCTCCGTGGTCTTGTCTTTCACTTCGGTCGTCCTGTCTTTCGCTTCCGTCGCCTTGTCCTTGACCTCAGTCGTCTTGTCTTTGACTTCAGTTGTCTTGTCCTTGACTTCGGTCGTCTTGTCCTTGACCTCGGTGACCTTCTCGGCGGCGTCTTCGTCGCCGGTCTCGGTCGCAGTCTGTTCGACTTCGTCGGCCGTCTGCTCGACCTCCTCGGCTGTCTGTTCGACTTCGTCGACGGTTTCTTCCACCTCACCCGCGGTCTGTTCCACCTCGTCGGCCGTCTGCTCGACTTCGTCCGCTGTCTGCTCGACGTCCTCTGCAGCCTCGTCAACCGTTTCAGCGGCGTTTTCGACCTCGTCGGCGGTCGTCTCTAGCTCCTCGGCAGTCGTCTCTAGTTGCTCGGCTGCCTCTTCGAGTTCAGCGGCTTTGGTAGCGACATCCTCGTTTGTCCGCTCGAGAACGTTCGCGAGGACGAGGAACTGCAGCAAGCCAACAACGACGAACGCCGAAATAGCGATGCTCGCAGCGGTCGCAAGTAGTGACTCCGTGCCAGCACCGAGCGGCAAAACACCGAACGCGGCCAGTCCCCAGGCCAGCGCCAGCCCGACAGCGACGACCAGCACGGCCTGTTCGAAGAGTTGGTATTCGCGCTCGTACCGCCCGAACATGATTGCTTCGAGCCGACGGGCGAGCGGTGTGAGGACAGCTGTTGCCAGAACCATAGCTGACCTTTCCTATCACGGCGTAAAAGCATGGGGGTACACTGGGTCAGACAGCCGCCTGTACGTATCGGACCGACACGCTTTCGACGGCTGCCGCCGGACCACCGGCCATGTATCCCGAGTTCGAGGTCGTTCCCGCGGTCGACATGCAGGACGGACAGGTGGTCCAGCTGGTCGGCGGCGAACGCGGCACGGAGAAAACCTACGGTGACCCAGTCGAGGCCGCACAGCGGTGGGTGGACGCCGGTGCGCGGACACTCCATCTCGTCGACCTCGACGGCGCGTTCGAGGGCGAGCGACAGAACGCGGCAGCCATCGACGCCGTCCTCGACGCGGTGGGAGCCGACGTGGACGTGCAACTCGGCGGCGGCATCCGGACCGCCGAGGACGCCATCTCGCTGCTTGACCGCGGGCTTGACCGCGTCATCCTCGGGACCGCCGCCGTCGAGACGCCAGAGATCGTCGACGAAATCAGCGACGAACACCCCGGCAGTGTCCTCGTGAGCCTCGACGCGAGGGACGGCGAGGTCGTGGTGTCGGGCTGGACCGAGGGGACCGGTCTGGACCCCGCCGAGGCTGCCGAGCGGTACGCCGACCTCGGGGCGGGTGGCATCCTGTTCACCGACGTGGACGTGGAGGGACAACTGGACGGAGTGCGAACCGACCCCGTTCGTCGTCTAGTCGACAGCGTCGATATCCCTGTCATCGCAAGCGGCGGTGTCGCGACCATCGACGACGTGCTTGCGCTTCGGTCGGCTGGAGCCGCCGCCGTCGTCGTCGGCAGCGCGCTCTACGAGGGGAATTTCACCCTCGACGCGGCGATTGACGCGCTCGCCGAGGACTAATCGAGCGAGACGAACGGCAGCGTCGGCTGCGAATCGGCGCTGTAGGCTAGCGCGTCGGACTGGCTGACGCCCTCAGGCGTCGTCAGGTCCATGATACGCGGAGCGTTCTCGACCGCGTCCGGCTTGGCACCGCCGAAGACGTAGCCCTCGGCTTCTTCGGCGACGGGGCGCAGCGACCCGCGGTCCTCGGACTGCACCATCGCGACGACTTCCAGATCCTCCGCGTCAGTGCCGCCGACGGCTTCCCTATCGAGAGAGAGCGTGACTGTCCCAGCGTCCACGTCGACGGCCTCGCCGAGTGAGACCGCGTCCCCGTCGGCGTCGGTCAGCGCCGTGCCGCTGGCATCGACCGCGCTCTTCGAGAAGCCGCTGATTTCGATGCGGTACTGCCACGGGTCCTCGAAGTCGACGTTCGCACCGAGGTCGTCGAGGCTACTCGTCGACCCGCTGTCGGCGGTCGGGTCGCGCAGCCAGAGGACGAACCACTGCGGCGAGAAGCCGCGGCTGCTGCCGAAGGCGTTGTAGAGAGTCGCCACCTCGAAGGTGAAGCGATGGAGGCTCGGCGTCTGTTCGACCGTCAGCGACTCCAGATCGAACGCGCCGTCCTCGAAGTCACCGCTGGTCGGATACGTGTAGCCGCCGGGGCCGGTGTCGTCGCCGGACGGGTCAGCGAGTTCGGCCACCGTCGCCGGCGGCTTGACCGTCACCGTTCCGCTGGCGAGCGTCGTGCCGTCCGGGAGCGCGACTGACACGTCGTAGTCGCCGGCTGCGTCGATGCTGTAGCCGAAGTCGTAGGTGGCGTCGCTGGCGTTGGGCGGGAAGCGGACGTTCTCCGTCCCGACAGCCTCACCGTCGACACGGAGCGTCACCGTGGTCCCGCCAATGAACACCCCGTCGTTGCGCCCGGTAGCCCGGATGAACGGCTCCTGAATGAACACCTCGTCGCTGATATCGACATCGACATTCTGTTCGGGTCGCTCGTACTCCGGCAGGTCGTTGATCTCCTGGCCCTCAGCGGGGCGGAAGCGGACGGCCGTCCCGCCGCTGCCGACCATCGACGCGAGCAGGGTCGTCCCCGGTGTGACGACGGCCTCATCGACGCGAACGTCGGTCAGGTTCTCGTCGTAGGCCGCGTCGATGCCGTCGGAGTAGATTTCGGCGACGTACTTCGAGCCGTTGGGGCCGTTGCCCGTTCCGTTCTTCTTGCCGTTGTCGTTCCCCGGCCCCCGTCCATTGCTGTCCGACGCGGACGAGAGGAACGACAGAGGCACGTCGATAGCACGGCCACCTTCGTCGGTCATCGCACCGAGGTACCACTCGTCGCCTTGCTGCCGTGCCGTAATCATGTAGTCGCCGATCTCGGCGTCGATAACTCGCGTGTCGTCCCAGCCAGCGGCTGGCACGTCCTCGATAAACTGGAACTCCTCGACGGTCTCCCCGCGGATGGGCGCCGTCTCAGGTTCGGGCATCGACGCGCCGGGTTCGGTGGCCGCCATCGAGTCGAGATTGAAACCGCCGGTGTCCTCGCTGGTCAGCGAGAGGGCGAGTTCGTCCTCGTCGCCCATCAACGAGACAGTCGTCGAGACGCTCTCCCAGACATCCCAGTAGTCGGTGGGTGGGAACGTGACTTGGCCGGCCTCGCTGCCGTTGACCAGCACCGTCGCAGTGCGGTCAGTATCCGGACCGACGGCGTTCTCCTCGGCGTCGCTGGCGTACCGGAAGTGGAGGTCGTACTCGCCCTCGCTCGCACCTTCGACGGACCAGGAGACAGTCGCGCCGGGCGCGGCGCTGTTGGGGTCGATAGCGACGTACTGCTCGCCCTGGGCGTTGGCCCAGCGGGCGGCCGTCGAGAACCCGTCGAGGTCTCCCCATTCGGCCTGGGCGACCTCGCCGACGGCGGCCGTCGACGGCTGGTCGGCCAGATAGGAACTGGGCAGGTCGGCGGCCATCTGGAGGCCGCTGAAGTACGTCGGATACATCGCCAGTTGCTTGGCGCGCGTGGTCTCGATGCCACCCGACCCCGAGTCTATGTCGAAGATGCCTGGCGTGTACTCCACCGGCCCGCCCAGCATCCGCGTAAAGGGGAACGTGACGTGGTGCTCGGGACTCACGTCGCCGAAGGCATCGTACTCCTGACCTTTGACCCCCTCACGAGTCATCAGGTTTGGATAGGTTCGCCGACGGCCAGTCGGATGAATCGGCTCGTGTATATCGAGCATCTGTCGGTTGGCCGCCGCCGTCTCGGCGACCAGCGTGTGGTGGTTGACCAGTATCTGGTTGTGGTGGCTGTAACTCTCGCCCGCAAGGTCGCCGCTGTCGGAGACGTAGCCGCTCTTGATCGTTCGGATGCCCAGCTCGTCGTACAACGAAAATGCCTCGTCGAGCTGTGATTCGTAGTTCCGGAAGTCCCCTGCCGTCTCGTTGTGCATCGTCATCTGGGTCGGCGGGTCGAGGCTCGCGCCGTAGTCGGTCACTTCCGCCAGATCGAAGTCCGGATACGGTGTGGAGAAATCGAAACTGCTGCCATCGCCCGGATAGCTCGACCAGCCCTCGTTCCAGCCCTCGACGAGGACGCCGGGGATGTCATGCTCGCTGGCGAAGTCCATGTACTGCGTGGCGCGCCCGGTCTGTGTGCCGTGGTTGCCGGTCTGTGGACCCTGATACTCCCACTGCGCTCGACCGGTAATCATCAGCCACCAGACGCCGATGAACTTCTGGGGCTCGATCCAGTCGACGCCCTGCGTGAACACCGCCTCGTCGTAGTCCTCGTTGAGATTGACGACGAGGTTCGACTCGACGAGGTCGCCGGCGCTGGTCCCAACCTGTACCGTTCGCCACGGGGTAACGTGCGGGGCCGAGGCTGACACCTTGGTACCGTCAGGTAGCGGTGCGAGCGTCGATTGGAAGGTCGTGTCGCCGGCATCAGACGGTGCGAGCGCGAGCGAGGCGTAGTCCGTGAGGTCGGCCTCGTGGACGGCAAGGTAGCGGCCGTCGTCGGTCCGCATCGTCAGCGGCGTGTGGATGCCGCCGAAGCCGGTGCCGTCCAGTTTGCCGGCGACCTCGCTCAGCGGCGTCTCCTCGTACTCCACCTCGAAGTTGTTGTAGTCGTTGGGAATCCACCACGAAGTGTGGTCCCCGGCGAAGTTGTACTCGGTCCTCTCAGACGTGAGTACGAACTGGTCGCCGAACGGCTCCCCGAAGACGAACCGGAAGCCGACGCCGTCGTCGAACACCCGGAAGACGAGCGTCCCGAACCGGTCTGCCCCGGTCGATTCCACAACCCCCAGCCGGAGTTCCGTGTACCGCTCTTCAATCTCGTCGTAGCGGTCCCAGGCCGGCGTCCAAGTGGTATCGACCTCGGTTCGCTCGCTCCCGGTGACTGCCAGACCCGAGCGGAACGTGTCCTGATTCTGGAACTCGAAGCCCAGTTCCGACTTCTCGATGAGGGCCGTCCCGTCGTGTGCAACCTCGTAGGTTGCTACACCGTCGCTGACATCGACAGTGAGTGTTACTGCCCCGTTGGGTGACGAGACGGTCTGTGTGGCCGAGTCGTCGCCGTCTGTCACCTGTGCGGCAGCGTCGTCGGAGACGGAAACCGAGAATGCCGACGCGGCAAGCAGCGAACCGACACCACCGAGGAACTGTCTGCGGCTCGGGTTCGATTTGGGCTGTGATCTTTCTTCAAACATCGATTCTTCTCTCCCCCGGATAAGTAATAAAAGTTCACCCATATTTCATACCAGTTGGTCAACGAATCAGTGAACACCATCGGAATATCGCGTTGCAGTCGAAATAGGGTGGTGGCTGTAGAGAGGTAGCTGAACGCCTATCCGGCTCGCACACATAGTGTAGACATGGACCGCAACGAGGTACGCCGCGCGTGGGACAGCGTCTCCGAGACCTACGCCGAACGGCGCGATCCGACCGGGTCGGACGCAGCCCTGCTCGACGATCTACTCGAACGCCTCGCCGAAGCGCCGACCGTCCTCGATGTGGGCTGTGGCGACGGCGCGCGGACACTTGCAAACCTTCCGTCGAATAGTGTCGGTCTGGACTTCTCGCGAGCGGGCCTGAACCTCGCCGCCGAGACAGTGCCGGAGAGCCGGCTCGTGCAGGGTGACGTGACGGCGCTCCCCATCGCAACCGACAGCGTGGACGCGATCACGGCCTATCACGCCGTCTTTCACGTCCCGCGAGACCAGCACCCCGCCGTCTACCGGGAGTTCGCCCGTGTACTCCGGCCGGGCGGCACCGTGTTGATGACGCTGCCGAGCGGCCAGTTCGAGACCGTCCGTCGCGGCTGGATGGGCGGGTCGATGTTCTTCTCAGCGCCGGGTCGGCGGGCGACGCTCGACCAGTTGGCCGACGCCGGCTTCACCGAGACGGAGACCGTCACTGCGACGGACCCGCTGGGGAGCGACAGCGAGTTCGTCTTCGCCACGCTCGGCGGCGATTAGCGGCCGCCTACTCAGCTAGCTCGTCGGCGGTGCTGACGTGCATCCCGACGAACTGCCACTCGCGCGCCTCGTCTGTGGCTTCCAGCGCCCCGCTCCAGCGCGTGTCGTATTCGTGGCGGATCCCGTTCTCGGTGTCGGTCCAGCACAGTTCCACGTCGTCGCTGAACCACGCGTAGCCCTCGCGTTCTGTCACCCGGAGCGCGTGGCTCTCGACAGTCCAGTCCGTCGTCGTCTCGGTCTGTTCCCGTAGTCCTGTCCTGATAGCGGCGGTTCCGATCAGTTGTTCAGAGATACCGAACTTGACCACCGAGCGGTCCGCATCGTCGGCGAAGAAGGGGCCGAGCGGCTCGCCGGCCCGGAGCGCCGCGTAGTACGCCTCGATGGTCTCTGCTGCGTTCATACTCAGCCCTACGGCCTGTGGCCCCTTCACTGGCTACGCCCGGCGGCCGCTCTCCCGACCCGCAATCCTTACGCCGCGGACGGCCACACGGACGTGTATGACAGAGGCGACGGGAATCGTCGGGGAGTTCCTCACACTCAAGCAGGGGACCGACGCGGACCTGCTGGCAATGCAGTGTGGCGACTTCTACGAATTTTTCGCCGAGGACGCCGAGATCGTCGCCAACGAACTCGACCTGAAGGTGAGCCAGAAATCCTCGCACGGCTCGTCGTACCCGATGGCGGGGGTTCCAGTCGACGACCTGACGCCGTACGTCTCCGCGCTGGTCGAACGGGGCTACCGGGTCGCTATCGCCGACCAGCACGAGACCGAAAACGGCCACGCTCGCGAGATAACGCGGGTCGTCACGCCCGGCACCCATCTGGAAACCGGCGACGAGTCGGCGCAGTACCTCGCCGCGGTGGTCCGGGAGACCAGCCGGAACAGCAGCGACACCTATGGCATCGCCGCGACGGACGTGACCACGGGCCAGTTTCAGGTCACGCAACTGGACGACGCCGACGCGGGCGAGGCGCTGACGGAACTGTACACGTTCGGGCCGGCCGAGATTCTCCCCGGCCCGGAACTCCGGAACGACGACGAATTCCTGGACCGCCTGCGCGAGCGGACTGACGCGGCGCTGACGCTCCACGATTCGGCGTCGTTCGAGCCGGGTCGAGCGAGCCACACCGTCCGCGAACAGTTCGGTAGTGAGACGGTCGACAGCGTCGGCATCGGCGAGCAAGACGTGGCGCTACAGGCCGCCGGCGCGGTGCTGTCCTACGTTGAGGACACTGGTGTCGGCACGCTGGCGGCGGTCACGCGCCTGCAAGCGTACGGGGAGCGCGATCACGTCGGCCTCGACGCGACGACCCAGCGGAACCTCGAACTCACCGAGACGATGCAGGGCGACAGCTCGGGCTCGCTGTTCGACACGATCGACCACACGGTCACGGCCGCCGGCGGGCGACTGCTCCAGCAGTGGCTCCAACGACCACGGCGAAACCGGGGCGAACTTAAGCGCCGGCAGTCCTGCGTGGCGGCGCTGTCGGAGGCGGCGATGGCCCGCGAGCGGATTCGGGAGACGCTGTCGGACGCCTACGACCTCGAACGGCTGGCCGCGCGGGCCACGTCGGGCAGTGCGGACGCGCGGGACCTGCGTGCAGTGCAGGAGACACTGGCACTGTTGGGGCAGGTCGCCGACGCCGTGACCGAAACCGAGCGGCTGGCCGGGTCGCCCCTCGCTGATTCCCTCGACGGTGCCGACCGCGAGGCGGCAGATTCGCTGGCCGCCGAGTTGGACAGCGCACTGGTCGCGGACCCGCCGGGGACGGTGCGCCAGGGCGGCCTGTTCAAACGGGGGTACGACGACGGCCTCGACGAGATCATCGACGAGCACGAAGCCGCGCTGGAGTGGCTGGAAACGCTGCCGGACCGTGAGAAGGAGCGGACCGGCATCACCCACCTCTCGGTCGACCGGAACAAGACCGACGGCTACTACATCCAGGTCGGCAAGAGCGAGACCGACGCTGTCCCTGAAAAGTACCAGCACATCAAGACGCTGAAAAACTCCAAACGCTACACGACGCCAGAACTCGACGAGAAAGAACGGGATGTGCTGCGTCTGGAGGAACGCCGCCACGACATGGAGTACGACCGGTTCCAAGAACTCCGAGCGCGGGTGGCCGAGCGTGCGACGCTGCTGCAGGACGTGGGTCGGACGCTGGCGGAACTGGACGCGTTCGCGTCGCTTGCGGTCCACGCCGTCGAGAACGACTGGACTCGCCCGGCGGTCGTCGACGGCAACGAGCTGTCCATCGAGGCCGGCCGCCACCCGGTCGTCGAGCAGACCACGGAGTTCGTCCCGAACGACCTCTACATGGACGACGACCGGCAGTTCCTCATCGTCACCGGCCCGAACATGAGCGGGAAGTCGACGTACATGCGTCAGGCGGCGCTCATCACGCTGCTTGCACAGGTAGGCAGTTTCGTCCCAGCGCGGTCAGCGACGGTTGGGATGGTCGACGGTATCTTTACCCGCGTCGGCGCGCTGGACGAACTGGCACAGGGCCGCTCGACGTTCATGGTCGAGATGCAGGAACTGTCGAACATCCTTCATTCAGCCACCGACGAATCACTCGTGATACTGGACGAGGTGGGTCGCGGGACGGCTACCTTTGACGGTATCTCAATCGCGTGGGCAGCGACGGAGTACATCGTCAACGCCATCCAGTCGAAGACGTTGTTTGCGACCCACTACCACGAACTGACGGCGCTGGGCGAGGAGCTGCCGACCGTCGAGAACGTCCACGTCGCGGTCGACGGCGAGCCCCGCTCCGCTGAGGGCGACGGCGACGTGACGTTCCTGCGAACGGTCCGGAACGGGCCGACCGACCGCTCCTACGGCGTCCACGTCGCCGACCTCGCCGGCGTCCCCGAACCGGTCGTCGACCGCTCACAGGAAGTACTCGACCGGCTACGCGACGACAAGGCCATCGAGATTCGAGGTAGCGAGGGGAACGACGGCGGGACGACACAGGCCGTCTTCGATCTGGATTCGGGGCAGTTCAGGGACGGGCCGGCCCAGTCGGCGGGCACGTCGACCGGTTCGACTACTGAGCCGATGGTGACCGACGGCGACCCCGAACACGCGCTTGGCGAGTCCGTGGCTGAGGCCTCCGAGGGCGACGAGGCAACAGCGTCGCTCGACCCGGAGACCGAGGCTGTCCTGTCGGAGCTGACGGAATTAGACGTCAACGAGACGCCGCCGGTCGAGCTGATGGCGAAAGTACAGGAGTGGCAGGCCGAACTGGACGACGAGTAGCGGACGCGACCCGATTTTCAACGGAGATACTCACGGCGGAAGGTGTATACGGGAGTTGTCACTGCTAGCAGCCAATGCCCGACCGGATCCGCGTTCTCCACGTCGACGACGACCCGGCTGTCGTCGAAGCGGCCACGAGCGCTCTGGAACAGGAGCACTGTGGCATCACGGTCGAGACAACGACGAACGTTGCCGACGGCATCGAACGGCTCGACAGTGAAGCGTTCGACTGTGTCGTCGCCGGCTACGACCTGCCGGAGCAGAACGGCGTCGAATTCCTTGATGCGGTCCGCAAGCGATCGCCGGACCTTCCGTTCATCCTGTTCACCAGCGAGGGGAACGAAGCAGCCGCCAGCGACGCGATTTCCGCCGGTGTCACCGATTATCTCCGGGTCGACGGCGGTGCCGAGCCGTACGCACGACTCGCACACACCGTCGTCGACGCCGTCGAGCGGACAGTCGATGGCATCAAACACGTACAGAACACGCGGCGCGAACGTGCTATCGAGGAGCTACACTCCACCGCCAGGGCGTTCATGCGGGCCACGACTGAGGATGCAGTTGCGCAGATCACAGTGGACACCGCCAGAGCCATTCTCAATATGCCGGCTAACGGTGTCCACTTCGCCGACGGCGACAGCCTGTATCCGGTCGCCTGGACCGCACAGGTCGAGGAGCTCCTCGGCACGCCACCGGCGTTTGAGGCTGGGGAATCGCTCGCGTGGCAGGTTTTCGAGACCGGCGAAGCGCGGGTCCACGACGATATCACGTCGATCCCAGGACGGTACAATCCGGAGACAGATATCCGCAGCGAGATCATCCTCCCGCTCGGGGACCACGGTGTCCTCCTCATCGGATCGTGCGAGACGGGTGCGTTCGATGACACGGACATCACACTCGCGCGGACGCTCTCGGTCCACGCGACAGCGGCCCTTAACCGCCTCCACCGTGACCGCCAGCTCCGCGAGGAACGCGAGTTCATCGATCAGGCGCTCGATACGCTTGACGACCTGTTCTACGTCATCGACACGGACGGTAGCCTTCGGCGGTGGAACGAGCGCATCCCCGAAGTCACAGGATACAGCAATGACGAGATTGACGATATGCCCGTCTCCGAGTTTTTCCCGGGTGACGAGCATGAGACAATCGCTGCGGCAATAAATGAGACGCGAACCAGCGGCCGGGTGACTGTTGAAGCGGAGATTCTGACTGCCGATGGAGAGCGGATTCCGTATGAGTTTGCCGGAACCCGGCTGACCGACTCTGACGGAACGACAGCCGGGACAGTGGGTATCGGTCGGGACATCTCACAGCGCAGGGCGTACGAACGGCAACTGGAGCGAAAGAACGAGCGCCTCGATGAGTTTACAAGCATCGTCAGCCACGACCTCCGGAACCCGCTGACGGTCGCGGAGGGGAACCTGGAACTGGCCAGAACAGAATGTGACAGCGACGCACTCGACAAAGTATCGCGCGCCCACGAGCGAATGCGAGCGCTGATAGACGACCTCTTGACCTTCGCACGAGCCGGCGAAACGGTGACCGACCTCGAATCCGTCACGCTCACAGACATCGTCGAGGACTGCTGGCAGACCGTTGAGGGAGCCCAGGCGACGCTTGTCGTCGAGGACGACCGCCAGATTCGGGCAGACACGGCGAAACTCCGTCGGCTGTTATCGAACCTTGTTCGCAACAGTGTGGAACACGGGTCCACAGACACTCAGGCACCGTCCGGCCGCACCGCGGAACACGACGGCGAGAGCATAACTGTGCGAGTCGGGACCGTCGAGGACGCGGACCGACACGGTTTCTATGTCGCCGACGACGGGCCGGGCATCCCGGAGGACGACCGCGAGCAGGTGTTCGAAGAGGGCTACTCGACCGGCGAGAACGGGACGGGGTTCGGACTCAAAATCGTTCAGCGCCTCGCCGAGGTCCACGGGTGGACGGTCACAGCCACCGAGAGCGAGGCCGGCGGCGCGCGGTTCGAGGTGACGGGTCTCGAACCTGCCTGATTGCCTGTGTGTAATCAGGTGACGTCGATGGTTCGATTCATGAAAGGATTTGAAGCGAGAGTGCAGTGATTGTGCAAACCCTATTCCCACGTCACAGAGCAGTCGGTCTGGCTCGCTAAGAGAATTGGCGACGATGCAGGTGAACCCGCCGCAACCGTCCGGGTCCGCAAGTTCGTCGACTATGCTATGATTTCCTTATATTGTCTGCGGATATTACCTCGGTACCGCTTTAGGTGGTGAATTCTACCCTTGATAATACATCATCTGCTCTTATCTCCTTCATGAGTATCAACAAAAATAATCTCGCCAGCAGTTTTAACCATTAGAAATCCTGCCCTATACCCAGCCATCATGAGTGCTAAAAGCGAAAACAGAACCCATCTCCATATATGAATCTTGAAAATCACCTTCCTAAAGCAATACGGAAGAGCTATACAAGAAAATTCGCGCTATCAGCACTGCTTATTCTAATAGTCGTTGGTTCTATTGGCGGGATAACACAAGCACAGGTTTCTAACGATGTGACAGAGCAGCAACAACAGAACCTCCTAACAAACGCGGAAATGGAGGGTGATAGCTTAGAACAGTGGCTCACTACACAACAACAGAACACGAGGTCGCTATCTGAGCACCGTGGGTTTGCCAGCAACGAAACTAGTGCCCGGGAGACGCTACTGGATAGAGAGTCCGACCTGTCAGCGGATGTCACTGCACTTCACTACATTGAGCGGGAAAGTGGCACGATTATCGCAAGCACAAACTCAGAAGTTGAAGGAGCTGGCATTCAGGAAACCAGCATCGTCTGGCCAATGGAGACTGCATATGAAGATTTGTCGTTCAACAGTGCAGATGAAGTATCGCGCTCATGGGTGTACAGAGATGACGACGGGAAAACATCTATAGCGTTCATCTCTCCCGTCCCGAATTCAGACCGAGCGGTGGTGCTAGTCACGCACACAAGCGAACGGGCTGAGCGGTTTCGGAACTCGATTAATGGCACGGAAACTGTAGTTGTTGCTGCTGGGACGACCGACGTAGTGTTTGGTCTGAACGAGTCGGCACTACTTTCACCGTACAGTGCACAGGGTTCGGAAGAAATTCTGTCTGCAATTGGCCAACAGAGTAAAGGAACGGTAATCACCCCTGATTCGCTTGTCGCGTTTGCCCCTGTCGGCGGAGGGACTGATTGGGTTGCTGTTAAGCGAGTCCCCAAATCGTCAGCGCTTGCAATCCAACAGAAAGTCACGACCAATGTTGTTGCACTCGTTGGTGTATCGATTGCTGGCTTGCTTCTTTTGGGCTGGTTAGTGAACCGTGGTCCTATCCAGTCAATGCGAGAGCTTACAGACCAAGCAACAGCTGTTGCCAGAGGGAATTTAGATGAGCCAGTGACCGATGCAGGTCGTATTGATGAAGTTGGACAGGTGCGAACCGCATTCAGAGATATCAAGGCGTATCTCGAAGTGGTCGCAGACCAAGCTGACGCGCTCTCAGAGCAACGATTCAACGCCGATGTTCTAGAAGAAGACGTACCGGGCCGTCTCGGCGAATCCCTAGACGGGATGCAAGCCGACTTGGAAGGGTTCATTTCGGACATCACCGAAGCACGAGAGGACGCTCAGCAGGCGCAAGCTGAAGCTGAGGATCTGGCAACGTCGCTTGAACGCCGTGCAGAAGAATTTGGTGAAGTGATGGGGAAAGCCGCTGACGGCGACCTGACACAACGACTTGACGAAGACACGGACACCGACGCGATGGGTGATATTGCGGAGGCGTTCAACGATATGGTTGCAGAGCTTGAACGAACGATCGTCAAGATCGAGTCATTTGCCAACAACGTTGACGGCTCTACAGAAGAGATCTCTGCAAGCGCCGCTGAAATCAAGGCGGCGAGTGAGCAGGTAAGCGAAGCTGTCCAAGAGATTGCGACTGGAGCAGAAAATCAAAACGAGAGCATCTTGCAAGTTACAGATGAGATGACAGATATGTCGGCGACCATTGAAGAAATCTCTTCCTCGGCGGATGAGGTTGCAATGCAGTCCGAAGAAGCGGCTGAAACGGCTGTGGCTGGTCGAGAAAGCGGTGAAAAGGCGTCGGAACAGATGGCAAATATTGAGCAACAGACGGCGGCAACAATAGAGCAGGTAGAGGAACTTGCTGAAGAGGTAGATCGAATTAACGAGGTTGTGACATTTATCGACGATATCGCCGAGCAGACGAACATGCTTGCACTCAACGCAAATATAGAGGCGGCCCGTGCTGGCGGCGGTAATGGCGAAAGTGACGGAGAGGGATTCGCCGTCGTCGCTAATGAAGTCAAGCAACTCGCAGAGGAAACTCAGGAGGCGACAGACGATATCAGCTCAATCATCGCCGACGTGCAATCAGTTACTGACAAGACTGTTACCGATATGCAGGGAATTGGGACTCAGATTGAAGATGGGCACACAACAGTTGAAGAAGCGACTGATTCGCTGGCCGATATTGCCAGACAAGTCGAATCCGCAAATGATGGTGTACAATCTATTAGCGATGTGACAGCTGAACAGGCCACCTCAAGCGAGGAAGTCGTCGCAATGGTTGAAGAGATTGGTTCGATAAGCGAGGAGACGACTGCGGAGTCAGAAAACGCTGCGGCCTCTGCCGAAGAGCAAGCGGCGTCAGTCACCGAAGTAACCAATAATATCCAGGGACTCTCTCAACAAGCCAGTGACCTGCGTTCGCTCGTCGGAGAATTCACTACCTCCGAAGAAGTTACCACCGGAGAGATGGGTGAACAGGGATTCAGTAATACATATTCCCCACAATCTGCTGACAATAGCTCGACACGGTATTCCTCTCACTCAGAGAATTAATGAAAAGGATGAATGGAGTGGAAGGAACTGCCATATCCGACGCGTGAAGTCATCCCGAGATCGTACCGGACTCGGGTGCCGCGTTTGACCTCGCCAAAGCGGATGACTGGGTGAACATTTGGTAAGCGGATTCCCGCCGTTCGTGGAACTGTATGACACTCTCCGGATGATTCTATGACAGTTGTATCAGTCAACGTATCGTTTGTAGTAACTAATCTGATCGGGAGTCAAGATCTCGTAACCGCTCCGCTAGTTCCGACTAGGTCCCCAACTCAGACAAGGAGCGGCTCATCGCGAACAGTCGGGGACCTGCTCTCGTAGTGAATCTCGCCGTCACCATGGTCTCAGCACTGTACGCGAACTCTTCGGAGATACCGAACCTCTGCCGGACATCAGCGGGCAGGCCCACTGAATACACCTTTGGATATCCACTGGTTCGATATCGAACCGGCATGGCGTATCTGCCACTGTACTGTAATCCTAGTGGATAAATAACACCACCTGAGAAGACACGGGAAACAGTGGGTATAGGCCAGTAACACCAGCAGACCACCGCGGGGCGTGGCTGGCCTTTTGGTTCTGAAGCCCTCAGTGTTGGTAATGTCATCCCAGCGCCCTCCTCGGCAGGGCTCGCGGACCGCCGAGCAGTCGGCTGCGCCGAGGGACGGAGCGACGCCCGCACTCGCCGTCGAGGGGCTGTCGAAGCAGTTCGGCAGCGGTGCGGACGCGGTGACGGCCGTCGACGACGTGTCGTTTCGCATCGAGCAGGGCACGGTCGTCGGCCTGCTGGGACCCAACGGCGCGGGCAAGACGACGACGATAAAATCAATTCTCGGGCTGGTGTTGCCTGATTCCGGACGTGTTCGGATACAGGGTATCGACATGAGCGAGCACCCGCGAGCGGCCTACCGTCACGTCGACGGGATGCTCGAAGGGGCGCGAAACGACTACTGGCGGCTGACCGTCCGGGAGAACCTGCGCTATTTCTCGACGATCAAGGGCGTCAAGCCGGATGCCGTCGCCGACCGACACGAGCGCCTGCTGGCGAAACTCGATCTCCTTGAGAAGGCCGACGAGCCGGTCCGGGACCTCTCCCGCGGGATGAAACAGAAGGTGTCGCTGGCGAGCGTGCTGGCCAGCGAGTCCGATCTGGTGTTTCTCGACGAACCGACGCTGGGACTGGACGTGGAAAGCTCGCTGACGCTGCGGCGGGAACTGCGCCGCATCGTCGACGAGCGCGACCTCACGGCCGTCGTCAGCAGCCACGACATGGACGTCATCGAGGATGTCTGCGATCGGGTCATCATCATGAACAACGGAGAGATTATCGCAGACGACAGCGTGGCTGCCGTGCTCGACCAGTTCACCGCGAACGCCTTTGCCGTCACCAGCCCAGACATCACCGACGACCTGCTCGCGACGATCCGGGAGCGCTTCGAGGTGGCCGACGTGACGAATGTCGAGCGAGGCCGGCGTGTCGAGGTAGCGACCGACAGCGACGGGTTCTATCGCCTGCTGGCCCTGTGCCGAGACCACGACGTGACGCTTTCGGCTGTCGGCACGGTCGAACCGGACCTAGAGGACGTATTCGTCGAAATTACGGGACAAGAACGATGATGGGGGCAGAATCAGGCAGATGACTGCGAGTGCTGACACGCACGCGGACGACAGTGACGGTTCCAGTGCCGCCATGCAGGCGGGCTATCTCGACCTCGCACGGGCGGTGCTGTACCGCGAGTACCTCATCTTCGTCCGCTATCCGGCCAACGCCGTCGGCGGCATCGTCATCTCGGTGTTCTTCTTCGGCCTGCTGTTCTACGGCGGTCGGATGCTTGCCGGACAGGCGATAACGGACTCTATCGAGGGTATCATCGTCGGCTACTTCCTGTGGTCGCTGTCTGTCGGCGCGTACCAGTCAATCTCGAACGATATCGGGAGCGAGGCACAGTGGGGAACGCTCGAACGGCACGTCATGACGCCGTTTGGCTTCGCGCCGGTCGCGTTCTGCAAGGGCGTCGCAAAAGTCGTCCGGACGTTCATCACCTCGACGGTGGTGCTGGCAGTGATGCTTGCGATTACCGGCACGACGCTCCAGTTGAACGTCCTTACTGTCGTCGTCGTCGCGTCCCTGACTATCGCTTCCGTGCTGGGGCTTGGGTTCGCTGCCGGTGGTGTCGCGGTGCTGTACAAGCGCATCGGGAACTGGCTCAATCTGCTCCAGTTCGGGTTCATCGTCCTCATCTCCGCGCCCGTGTTCGAACTCGGCTGGACGCGGGTCCTGCCACTGGCCCACGGAAGCGCGCTTCTCCAGCGGGCGATGGTCGACGGGACCCGGCTCTGGCAGTTTTCCGCCGTCGACTTGGGGCTCCTCGTCGGTGTCCCAGCCGGCTACGTACTGCTGGGGTACGTCGTGTTTCAGTACACGACTCGGCGGGCCAGACGGCTCGGCGTACTCGGTGACTACTGACTGGCGTAGACAGGTGCTTTTACTTATGATGCCGACGATTTGATAGATAACACTGTCGCTCGGGCTGCGCACACAGCGCCGGGCGGTCTCTGCCCCGTACTCCAGCTATGGTCACTCGACACTTCTCAACGGAGCAACTTGTCCCTGCCGTCGCGACAGTCCTTGTTATTGGTGTTCTAACTATTTCGGCGTGGTCGCTCGTGGCCACAAGCGGCGGCACCGCCGACCACCCGCAGATCGATGCGGACGTGCAGCAACGCTACGAGTCGATAGACGGTGTCAACGCGATCCAGACGACGATCGTCTCACGGAACGGGACAGTTGCAAGCCGAACGACCTACCACGCGACGCTCCAGCCGGGGACGGAGAGAAAGCGGCTCGTACCCATCAATAGTACGGCACGGGCGAGTAACATGCGGATCTCGGACGGGTCAACGCTATGGCTGTACAACGACCGTCGTGAAAGTGCGACGCGAGTTCCTCTCCCTGAGACTGAGTCTGACAGGGGTGAACGGCTACAGCGCCTGTTCACGAAACTCGATGAGTCGAAAACGGACCCGCAGTCGGTTGAACCACTGCCTGTTGTCCCCCAGAGCGAACGGCGGCCAGTCAAGTCGACCGAGGAGATGACCGTCAGCTACCGGGGCACGGAACCAGTTGACGGCCGCGAAGCGTACGTCGTCCATGTGACGCCGAGAAACGAGACAAAAGCATACGAGCAAACAGTCTGGGTCGAAACACAGCGGTTCTTCCCGAGCAAAAAGCGGACTGCCTGGACAGCAGATGGAAAGCACACAGTTGTGACGACGAGGTACGCGAACATCTCGTACGACACCGATGTGTCCAGTGACGCATTTTCCCCCGACTTCCCGGATGATACAACTATCAGTGATCCAGAACCAGCAGATAGGAGGTTTTACTTGCGCTGCCAGTTATGTGCTACATAATATTGTCGCTCAGACAGATCGAACGTAGCCAGACAGTCCCCTGCGCCCGATAGCCCGAGATATGGTCACTCGACACCTCACATCGGAACGACTGGTTCTCACCATCGCGACGGTAGTCGTTGTTGGTGTACTGGCTGTTTCGATCTGGTCGCTTGCGTTCGCGAGTCCCGGGACCGCCGATCAGCCCCAGATCGATGCGGACGTGCAACAACGCTACCAGTCGATAGACGGCGTGAACGCGACACAGACGACGACGATTACCCGGAACGGGACAGTTGCGAGCCGGACGACCTACGACGCCGCGCTCCGGCCGGGGACCCAGAAGAAACGGCTGGCGGTCGTCAACAGCACTGTCGAGCGATACGACCGACGGGTGTCGAACGGATCGATGCTGTGGCTGTACGACCAGCGCCGCACGAACGCCACACGTATCTCTCTCAGCAGAACCGATTCAGACCAGGGTGAGCGGCTGCAGCGTCTGTTTGCGAATCTCAACATGGAGACGGCAACCGACACGACGACCGACTCACCGTCGGTTGAGCCGTTGCCCGTTGTTCCCCGCGGCGAGCAGCGGCCGACCGTCTCTGCCGGCACGATGACCGTCAGCTACCGCGGTACCGAATCAATCGACGGGCGTGAAGCCTATGTCATTCACGTGGCACCGAAAGACGACACAGCGGCCTACGAGCAGACGGTCTGGGTGGACACAGAGCAGTTCTTCCCGGTGAAAAAGCGCACTGCGTGGACAGCCGACGATGAGCGAACAGTCGTGACGACGACGTACACGAACGTCACCTACGACACCGGCGTGTCCGAGGACGTGTTTACCCCCAACTTCCCCGACAACACGACTGTCAGGGTCCCAGAGACGCCGGATCAACAGACCTACGAATCGGTCGGGGCGCTCGAAGCCGACACCGAGATTCAGGTTCCGAAGCCCGACATCCCGCCGGGGTACGAACTGACCTATGCGACCCAGACACGGGGGCGGGTCCACAGCGTCGGCCTCCGCTACATGAACCGAACCAGTCTGATCACTGTTGCCAAGTACGACCGGCTGGCTGTCGAAGAGAACGCCAGCGAGGGGAGGACAATCGACGGGCAACCGGCGCAGGTCAGCTACGGGCTGACAACATCAGTGTCGTGGAACTGCGAGCGCTACCGGTACAAGGTTCGCGGTAGAGGCGTGTCCGCGGACCGACTCGTCATCGTTGGCCAGTCGATCGGCTGTCCCAGCGGCGAGTGAACGCCCACGCTGGCATATCAAGCCGCCGTTTTCTGGGCCAGAAGTTCGACTGCACGTTATATTATGGAACCCCTCCTTAATTCGAGTGCAGCGGCCCTAACAACACCGTGCCACCAGCGCCCTCCGGCGATGGCCGCTGTCTGTCCACCACACTGCCCTAAGGTTCCCCGGAGTGCCACTCTGGGAAGGAATGTGGGCCAAACCGCCCGTGAACTGGTCCCCTCCCTCGCCCCACCTTCGCCCGAAGGCAATGCCCTGCCCGCACCGGTCTCCGCTGACACTGCCCCATTCTCTGACGTGGCTGACTTCTGACTCGGAAACTGACAGGACCTTTTATTCAGGGACGGGGCGTTGGTCCAGTACGTGAGTGAGGACCCGGCCGTGGGCGACATCCTCGACCTGCTCAGTGACGAGTACGCCCGGGACATCCTCGCAGCAACGAGTGTCAAACCCATGTCCGCGAAACAGCTCGCCGACCAGTGTGAGATGTCACAACCGACCGTGTACAGACGGGTCGAGTGGCTTCAGGAGTACGGCCTCATCGAGGAGCAGACCCAGATAGAGACGGGCGGCAACGACTACAGCGTGTTCGCTGCCACGCTCTCGGAGTTCTCGCTAGCGCTTGCTGACGGTGACTTCGAAACCGAAATCGAGCGGGCCGAACCGCCGGCGTTCCCGGGACAGGACGAACAGGACACTGCGGACCGATTCACAAAGATGTGGGAGAATCTCTGACATGGTCGCCATCGAGACGCTCATGAACTGGCTCATCACCGCCCTGGCGTTTGGCTCGACAGTACTGGGTGGGTACGTCGGCTACCAGGCCTACCGAGGGTATCGGCGACACAATAGCCGTGCGATGCAGTACCTCTCTGTCGGGCTGTTCTGCCTCACTGCGGTGGCCTTTGTCGTCGCGTTCACCGGCTCGGTCCTCCTTCGTCAGGACCTGCTCTCCAGTCAGTTCCAGCAACCGCTGACGCTCGTCACTCGCGCCTTCCAGTTCGTCGGCGTTCTCTTTATCGCGTACTCGCTCCACTCCCGGGAGTGAGAGTCGGATGTGGGTGGTGAATCACAGCCGTCCCGAACCGCTGAAGGTCCTCAGGCGGAAAGAATACGTATGACGCAGACACCGGAGGAGCGGCCGACGGTCCGCATCGACGGGGCTGACCCACTGCTGGTCCCCTGGGACGTAGCACCCGAGCGCCTCCCGTTCGATGTCATCTCCGGACCGGTCGCATTCGAGTGTGCCTCCGGCGACCGTATCGAACGGGAGTACACCGGTATCGCCGTGTTCGAGCTGTTAGAGGCGGCGTCGATGCCCGGCGATACGACCCACGTCCAGTTCGAATCGGCGAACGGCGACCTGGCGTGTATCCCACTCGCCGACCTCAACGGCGCGGTGCTCGCACTGGGTGACGGCCCTGGAACTGAGTCGGGGCGACCACGGTTCGTCTCGCCCCGCGTGCTCGGCCCGCGTACCGTGAAGAACGTCTGTCGGCTGCGGCCGCGCACGCTCGCTGCTGGCGCTGACCGCGAAGCCTACGAGCGGCTCCCGCTGGACGACTGACGCTGGACAGCGGACTATTCCAGCAAGCCGATGTCCTTTGCCAGACGGTCGGCGAGTTCTTCCAGTACGTCGGGGTCGACCTCAGCGACCGGCTCGCCGTCGTGAAGCTGCTCGTTGTGGCGCGCGACGGCGTCCTCGACGTCCTCGAAGGCGACCGATGTCCGCGTCCCGCACTCCTCGCACACGACCGGAATCTCGGGCTGGTCGGTTGTCATTGGCGGCAGTTTACCTCGCTCCCCGATAAACGGACCGGAGCGCCCGCCGGGCATGCGCCGGCAGTCACTCAAGCACGCTCTTCGGCCGCTTGAGGTAGAACGCCTGATCGGTCACTCGTTTGTACACCGCGTACAGCGTCTCGACGGCGGCCGGGTCGGGGTCGAACCGCAGATGCGGGGCCATGTGATACGCTTTACAGCTTGTCAGGAAGAAGTACAGCGTCCGGTGATGGGCCGGCGTCGCATCGACGACGCCCATCGACTGCCCACCGATGTCGTCCGAAAAGTCGTTGAGCAGACCGGCGATATCATCGTTCAGTTGCTCATCGGGCCGTGTGAGCGGCGCACCGAGCGTCTGCTGGAGGAACTCGCTCGTCGCCCGCAGGAAGGGGTTCGAATCCATACCCGTCGGGTCCACGGCACTAAAGGCGTCGTACAGGTCGAGCAGCGCCGTCAGTTCATCGTCGGTCAGCGCGATGGGTTTGACGGGGTCGCCCTGCGGGAGCGAGTAGTCCGGGAAGGAGTACGACTGCGGGTCCGGCACCTGCCCAAACACGTTATCGAGGCTCATGGTTGTAATTCGGCGAGGAGACGCCTAACTGTTGGGTGGGTAGCCCGTGGGACTCAATCGGTCGAGACCGTCAAAAAGCGGGGAGTCGTAGCTCACTCGCCCTGCTCGTCCAGTTGCTCGACGAGGCTGATGCCATAGACAGTCCGCAGGACCGTGCTGGCGTCCCCGGCCTCGTACACCAGATCGTCTCGCGAACTGACGTGGTCGAGCACATCGGGCGAGGAATGGGCGGGTGCGGCGGCGATACCGGCATCGTTGTCGTCGACCCAGCGCATCACCCGCAGGTCGCTCTTGCTGTCACCCATCACGAGCGCGAACGGGTCGTCGATGCCCAGTACGTCCAAGGCCTCTTCGACACCGGCAGACTTGTCCAGTTCGAGACTCACGAGTTCGGCCGCATCGCCCTCGTAGTAGCCCAGGTCAACGCGTTCGAGGATGTCGCGGAACGTCTCGGGCGCGTCGTCGATGTCGGCGTCGGTCGACAGATCACCCGCCGCCAGCACGTCGAGAATCTCAGGGTCGCGGCTGAAGTAGGCCCGCGCGTAGCCTGCAGGGTCCTCGACTTCGGCGTCGACCTGTGCGGCGATGGCGTCGCCGACCAACCCACAGAGGTACCGCAGCGACTCGTCGATGATTTCGACGGCGTTGTCGCTGCCGACCTCGGCGTTGGGTTTCAGCGTGACGTTGAATTCGTTGCCTTGGAGATGACAGCGCTTGCCGACGGCGTCGGGGGCCTCCGAGAGGACCCGGCGGCGGACGGTCTCGAACACGTCCACGACCGCATCGTCGAGGCGCTCGTAGAGGAGGCGCTTGGTGTCCTCGCCGTGTTTGGGCGTGAACACGCCGTTACCGGACTCGTAGACGATGCTCATCTGTCCGGAGGAAACGAGGTTGTTGCCCAGCCCCTGTATCATGAACCCCTTGACGTTCTCCAGGGTCTGGCCGGTACAGACGACGATGGGGACGCCCGCTTCGTGGAACTGCGTCAGGAGATACAGCGTATCGCGGGGGATTTCGTTGTCGGTGTCGCCGGCCGACCGGAGCGTCTCGTCGACGTCCAGCACGAGCACGTTCACCGACCGGTCGTACTTCGAGTAGAGATCGAGCGCGGTAAAGGCCTCGTCACGGGTCAGCCGGGCCGCGATTTCCGCGTAGGTCTCGCCGGTCCCGGGAAACTCGGCAGTGATATCCGATTTGAGGGCATCGAGGCGTTCACTGGCGGTTTCCCACTGTTCCAGCGCGACGGTCGAGCTGAGCGGGGGAAACAGGTCGACGAACTCCTGATAGCCGCGCAGCGTCGTCGTGTCCACGCTCTTGTAGAGCCGGTAGAGTTGGTCGTATTGTTCCATGTCGATATCCACAGGGTAGTGGCGACTGACGGCGAGCGTACTTTAGCTATCGGGTTTGCGATACTCACACACGACTAACTTGCGGGTCTGCGGTACTCACACAGGATAAAAAAGCCGGTTTGCCAACACCGCTGCCGAGGGGAAACCCTGCTACGCCTCGTCGCCGCCGTCGGTCAGCACCTCGGTTTCGGGCGCCTCCTCGTTGAGGAAGGATGGCAGTTCCTCCTCGTCCTCGTCAGTTGCCTCGTCGTCCGCCGTCGCTTCGGTCCAGGAACGTTCTGTGTGGTGGCACATTGGTCGTCACCATGCGAGGGTCAGGACTGTTCTGTGTTAACTATTTTCATGACCAGACTGATAGGCGCGGCGAGGGCAGACAGTATCAAGTCGCTTCGACCGCTAGCCGGTGGCAATCACATGCGGAGGCACGTATGACCGATATCCAGCGACTCGACGACCGGACCGTCGAACGCATCGCGGCCGGCGAGGTGGTCGAGCGGCCGGCCTCCGTCGTCAAGGAACTGGTCGAGAACGCCATCGACGCCGATGCGAACCGCGTCGAGGTTGTCGTAGAGGCCGGCGGAACTGACGGGATTCGGGTCACGGACGACGGTGTCGGGATGGACCGCGAGGCCGTCGAGACGGCGGTCGAGAAACACACGACCTCGAAGATCCGCGATATTGCGGATCTGGAAGGTGGCGTGGGAACGCTCGGGTTCCGCGGCGAGGCCCTGCACGCGATCGGAGCGGTCTCACGGCTAACGATCCGGACTAGACCTCGCGGCGGCGACGTCGGGACGGAACTCGTGCTCGAAGGCGGCGACGTCACGTCAGTCGGCCCCGCCGGCTGTCCGGAGGGGACGACGATAGCGGTTGAAGACCTCTTTTATAACGTCCCGGCCCGCCGGAAGTACCTCAAGCAGGAGTCGACGGAGTTCGCACACGTCAACACCGTCGTCGCCAGCTACGCGCTGGCGAACCCGGACGTGGCCGTCTCGCTGACCCACGGCGACCGCGAGACGTTCTCGACGACCGGCCAGGGCGACCTGCGCGAGACGGTGATGTCTGTCTACGGCCGGGAAGTGGCCGAGTCGATGATTTCGGTCGGTGCGGGGTCGGGAGCGAACGCGGATGGCGACGGGACGGACAGTTTCCCCGACGGGCCGCTCGACGGCGTCCACGGCCTCGTGTCACATCCCGAGACGAACCGCGCCGGCCGCGAGTACCTCTCGACGTACGTCAACGGTCGCTACGTCAGGGCCGGCACCGTTCGAGACGCCGTCATCGACGCCTACGGGACACAGATCGCGCCGGATCGCTACCCCTTCGCCGTCCTCTTTCTGGACGTGCCCGCGGGCGACGTGGACGTGAACGTCCATCCCCGGAAGTTGGAGGTCCGCTTTGCCGACGATGAAGGCGTTCGCGACCAGGTCCGAACCGCCGTCGAGGACGCGCTGTTACGGGAAGGGCTGCTGCGTTCGACAGCACCGCGTGGCCGATCAGCACCCGAACAAACGGAGATAACGCCGGACTCGGGCGTAGCAGACGACAGTGAGCGGTCGGGCCCGAAGGGCCGGGACACCACAGATAAAGCAGCAACCTCGGACACCACCACAACGGAGAACAGTGCTGATACAACAGCACAGCAGTCGGCCACTGAGCCCACAGACCGACCGGACACTACCCAGACAGAGACAGCAGGTCGCCAGTCCGCCGACACAGCCCAATCCGTTCAATCAGCCGACACGAAACAGACCCCTGCAGCCGACCCAACAGACGACACGTCGGGCGAATCTAAGATGGAGGGGACCGGGGGTAACGTTTCGGGTGGAGATAGCGATGATCAGGGAAGCGAGATATCCACAACGGCCCGAACGGAGACAGAGAGCGGGGAACGGAAGTTCACCGGCGGTCAGGAGCAGGCACGTCTCGGCGACGAACCGGACGCGACCCACGAATCGCTGCCCTCGATGCGGATTCTCGGACAGTTAGCCGACACCTACGTCGTCGCGGAGACGGACGACGGCCTCGTGTTAGTCGACCAGCACGCAGCTGACGAGCGGGTCAACTACGAACGGCTCAAGGCCAAGTTCGAAGGCGAAACGACGACACAGGCACTTGCTACCCCGGTCGAACTGGAACTGACCGCCCGCGAAGCCGACGTGTTTGACCGGCGCAGCGACGCGCTAGCGAGTCTGGGGTTCCACACGGCGCGGACGGGTGAGCGAAGCGTCGAGGTCCGAACTCTCCCGGGCGTTATCGCCGATGCGGCCGGTCCGGACATCGTCAGGGATGTACTGGGTGCGTTTGTCGCCGGCGACGACGAAGCTGCGGCGACGGTCGAAGCGGCGGCCGACGAACTGCTCGGCGACCTGGCGTGTTACCCCTCCGTGACCGGAAACACGTCGCTCACTGAGGGGTCCGTCAGGGAGTTACTCGCCGCACTGGACGAATGTGAGAACCCCTACGCGTGCCCCCACGGGCGACCGACGGTCATTCACATCGACCGGCAGGAACTCGAAGACCGGTTCGAGCGTGATTACCCCGGACACGGCGGTCGGCGACGATAGCGAGGAAGTCCGGTCCGCCCCCGGCACAGCAGTCGATACAGCCGATTAAACTAAACCTCCATCTCCCGATGCACGCGGTATGTCACTCGTTACGTTCGGCGAGACCGCTCTCAGATTTGCACCCCCAGACGGACAGCGGTTCGAAACGGCCCGCGAGGCAACGATTCGCGTCGACGGGACCGCGAGCGGTGTCGCGGCGACGGCCGGCCGACTCGGGGCTGACGCACGGTGGCTATCGAAGGTTCCGGACACACCACTGGGGCGGCGCGTCGTCGCGGAGCTCCACGAGTTCGGGCTGGAGACGGACGTTGTCTGGGCAGACCCGGGCGCCGGACGGCAGGGGCTCACGTTCCACGAGGACGCGGACCCACCCCGTGCCGAGCGGCTGCTACAGGACCGCAGCAACACCGCGATGGCGACGCTGACCCCCGGCGAGCTGCCGATGGGCGAGATACAGAACGCGGACGTGGTGTTCACCTCGGGCGCAACCCTCTCACTGTCTGACACAGCCGCCGATACGACGGGCGCGTTGCTCAGAGCGGCCGCAGGGATGCGGGCATTCGATCTCGATTTCCATCCCGGGCTGTGGGACGCCGAGGATGCCCAGGACGCGCTTGCAGACCTGCTGCCGGCCGTCGATACCCTCTTTGCCGCCGAAGAGCAGGTATCCGCGGTGTTTGATACGACAGGGAGTCCGCGCGAAGTCGTGCACACGCTCGCAACGGAGTACGATCTCACCCGCGTGATTCTCACCCGGAGCGAGTACGGTGCGGTGGCCTACCACGACGGCGTCATTCACGAGCAGGATGCCATCGAGACGTCGGCAGTGGACGAATCGGGACAACACGAGGCCTTCATCGGCGCGACGCTCCAGCAACTGGCCGCCGGTGCCGACACGGACGAAGCGCTGCTCCACGGTGTTGCGGCGGCAGCGCTCTCTCGAACACTGTCCGGACCGTTGACGCCGCTCGAACCGTCCGAAGTCGAGCGGCTCGTCGATTCACAGCAGTCTAGGCGACCGTAGGGAGTCCCTACCGGCAGTACTGATTTACGTCCACTCTTTTATTAATCAGGTATGCTCGGCCACCGTGCCATGTTAACAACTGTGGTGCTGACACTACTGGTAGGGGCCGGAGTAGTGGCGGGAACAGCTGGTGCACAGTCGCAGGTGACGCTCTCCGTCACCGTCGTCGATCAAGACGGTGACCCGCTCAGCGGGATCGATATCTCGGCGACGTGGGACGACGGCGCAGGCGGGCCGTCCAATGAGACGACGCGGGCAAACGGGCAGGCACTTATCGATGTTCCCGAGGGAGCGGACGTCATGCTCCAGATAGATGACGACGAGTACGTCCGAAACGTCCCCTACGTCGTCGAAGATGCCGAGGCGGAGTCCATCGAGGTAGTGGTCTCGGAGTCAGCGACGGCCACAGTCAACGCGGTGACGGCGGACGGCCAGCCGGCCGAGAACGCTCGAATCCGGCTGTATCGGGACGGGAACTACGTAGTCGACAGGAACGCAGGCAGTGACGGGACCGTCACGACACAGCCTGTCGAGAAAGGCGAGTACAGCGTCATCGTCACCAAGCCGGGGTTCTACCGAAACCTGACCGCCGTGTCTGTCACTGGCGAGGCGGCGACGACGGTCCGGATCAGCGAGGGGTCGGTCCTGCTGCAGGCCGAGGTCGTCGACGACCACTTCAACGACTCCAGACCGATCCGGGACGCGAGCGTCCGGGTCCAATCAGGCAGCGGATTCGACGGCACCGTACCGACGCTCTCCGACGGGACAGCGTCGGTCAGCGTGCCGGTCAACGACCGCTACGACGTCACAGTGACCAAGGAAGGATACGAAACGGTCGAGAGACGCGTCAGCGTGGCTGAAGACGAAACGTCGATCGACGTGGACATCCGGCGCACCCCGGAGATTACGCTCACGCCGGACAACAGACAGGTCGTCGTCAATGCGACCGTCCGGCTCACGGTCACCGACGAGTACGACGAGCCGGTGGCGAACGCGACAGTGACCCGGAACGGGACCGAGGTCGGACAGACAGACCCGGACGGCGAGATAACGGCACCGGTCCCCACAGCCGGCAACGTCACGTTCACCGCGACAGCCGGAGACCTCACCACGACGACGAACATTACCGCGTTCAGACCGGGTGAGGAATCGACGACAGGAGGGGCGGCCCCGACGCCGGAACAGACGGCGACAGAAACGACGGATGGCAGCGGTCCGGGCTTCACCGTCGCTCTGACGATGGCCGCACTGCTCGCAGTAGCTGTCCTCGCACGCCGACGGCGCTAACGGGACGTTTTTCCCCGCGAGGGCCGCACACCTGTACAATGACTGTTCTCGAGTCCGTTCACGAGGCCCATGGAGCGACGTTCAGAGAGGTCGGTGGTCGGCGGGTCGTCGACAACTACGGGCGACCGGAGCGGACCCACCGCGCGGTTCGGAACGTCGTCGGCGCGATGGAGTACGGCTACGGCGTGATCGTCGTCACCGGCGAGGACCGCGTCGACTATGTCGACAATGCCGTCTCGAACCGCGTCCCGGACGAGGACGGTGCGGGCTGTTACGCGCTCTTGCTCGACCCCGACGGCCGCGTCGACACGGACATGTACGTGTACAACGCCGGCGAGCGCCTGCTCGTGTTCACACCGCCCCAGAAAGCCGAGGAACTGGCCGGAGAGTGGGCGGACAAGACCTTCATTCAGGACGTCGAGTTCGAGGTGGCGACCGACGACTTCGCCGTCTTCGGCGTCCACGGACCGAAAGCGACAGAGAAAATCGCCAGCGTCCTCCACCAGACCGGCACCCCGCCGGCACCGCTGACCTTCGAGCGGGGCGAACTCGGCGACGCAGGCGTCTCCGTCATCCGGACGGACGACCTCACTGGCGAGGAGAGCTACGACGTGGTCTGTAGCGCTGACGACGCCGAACCGGTCTTCGATACGCTGGTCAACCGCGGGCTCAACGCCGTCCCCTTCGGCTACCAGACCTGGGAGACGCTGACGCTTGAAGCCGGGACGCCGCTGTTCGATACCGAGATCGAGGGGGCGCTCCCGAACGATCTGGGCCTTCGAAACGCCTTGGACTTCGAGAAAGGGTGTTACGTCGGTCAGGAGGTCGTCTCCCGCATCGAGAACCGCGGCCACCCCACGCAGCGATTGGTCGGCCTCGCCGTCGAGGCGTGCCCTGACCCCGGTGCCGCGGTGTTCGCCGGCGACGAGCACGTCGGCGACGTGACCCGCGCCACGCAGAGTCCGATGCGAGAAGCCCCGATTGCACTGGCGAATCTCAGCTGGGAACGGCCCGAAGCAGCGTTGAAAATCCGCATCGACGGCGAGCCGGTCAGCGCCCAGCAGGTCGACCTGCCCTTTATCGACGGCTCGGCGGAGTCGGCGCGGCTGCCGACCTACGAGTAGCGGGGGTCAGGCTAGTTCGATAGCCGCCCGCCCGCTGGTTGCGCTCCTTATGCGGTCCCGCAGTTCGCTGCCCTCCGTAGTGGGGACTCGAACCTCGAAGACGACTTCAGCCTCGTAGTCAGCCTCGAATTCCACACCCGCGGATTCGAGCAGGCTCCGAACGCTGCCCGAATCGTCGTAGGCGACGGTCACGGTGAACTGCTCGTGGGGAACTTCCTCGACGACACCAGCGTCGTCGACGCCTTCCTTCACCGCTCGGGAGTAGGCACTGGCTAAGCCGCCGACGCCGAGGTTTGTCCCGCCGTAATAGCGCGTGACGACGGCGACGACATTCTCGATCTCGCGCTGCTGGAGGACGTTCAGCGCAGGGTCGCCAGCGCTGCCGCTTGGTTCGCCATCGTCACTGGAATACTCCCGGAAAGGGTCGGACCGGACGCGGTAGGCGGGGACGTTGTGAGTCGCGTCGGCGTACTCCTCGGTGATGGCGTCGACGAACGCCTCGGCGTCTTCGACAGTCGTCACCGGGGCGATGTGGCCGATGAACTCCGAACCCCGAACCTCGAAGCGCGCCTCGCCGCGGCCCGGAACGGTCCGATAGCTGTCCGTCACGGACCGGGGTACGCCCGGCGGCGGAATAGCGTTTGTCGTTCGCTCCCTGCGTACGGCATCGAGTTACTCCATGCCGTCGCCGGCCTGTCGTGACCCCCAGACTCGCTTGTCGAGCAGTTTGACCCGCATCCCATCGCGGACCCGGAGCTGACAGGAGAACCGGGGGTAGCCAAATCGGTCGGCGAGGTCGTCGTGCCAGTGGTTGGGGTCGGGCGGTTCGGCGAGTCGGACGCCGCAGGTGGCACAGATGCCGCGGCCGCCGCAGTTGACCCGCTCGGCGTAGCGGCCGTGCGGCGAGAGGCCGGCATCGAGCAGCACGTCACGGAGGACGGCCCCACGTTCGGCAGTGAGTTCGTGGGTCTCGCCGGTGGGCGTCTCGACGGTGAGCATTGCCGGCATTATGCCAGTTCAATAGTCCGAACGAACGCCAGCCGACGGATGTCATTGATCAGGTCGCCGGGGAGTTCCTCGTCGGTGATGACGTACAGTTTCGGTTCGTCAGTGAACTCGGGGTCTTCACTCAGGACCTGCCGAATAGAGATACCGTGGTCGGCGATAGCCGACGTGACCGTCGAGACGATGCCGGACTCGTCGGCGGCGCGGACGGTGACGGTCACCGCGTGCAGATCGAGCACCGGTGCGAGGTCGAGCAGGCTCGGCACGGAGGAGATGTTGCGGAAGATGCGCCGCAGGTCGTCGTCGTCGAGAATCGCGTCCGTCGTCGCGTTGACAACCCGGCGGTCGACATCGGCCTCGCGAGCGATACCCGTGTTCGGGATTTCGATGCCGCCTGAGACGACGCGGCCGTCCTCGTTGACGGAGAACCCTCGTTCCAGCAGCAACCGGATGACATCCTGCTGGCCGGGAGAGTCCTCAAATTTCTGCATAATCTCGTCGAACATACGGAGTGGTAGACGTGAGGCCACTAATCGGTGCCGGCAGCAGTTGAAACAGGAGGGAGTCGCGTTGCAGTCGACTACAGTTCGCCTTTCGTACTCGCCACGTCGGACCGGCGCTCGTCGATTCTGGTCGCGTCGTCAAGCGCCCGGGCAAGCCCCTTGAACAGCGCCTCGATCTCGTGGTGGGCGTTCTCGCCGTCGACGCCGCAGTGCAGCGTCAGCCCGGCGTTCATCGACAGCGAGCGACAGAAATGCTGGGCCATGTGGCTGGTCATCCCGCCGACAGAGTCCTGCGAGAACTCGCCGTCGAACGCGAAGTACGGCCGGCCGGAGATGTCGACGACGACGCTCGCAACGGCCTCGTCAAGCGGGACCTTGCGGTCGGCGAACCGGCGGATGCCGCGCTTGTCGTCCAGCGCCTCGGTGAACGCCTCGCCCAGCGTGATGGCGACATCCTCTACGGTGTGGTGGTCGTCGATGTCCAGATCGCCGTCACACTGCACGGTCAGGTCGAACAGCCCGTGGGTCGAGAACGAGTCGAGCATGTGGTCGAAGAAGCCGATGCCGGTGTCGATGGTGCTGTCGCCGTCACCGTCGACGTCGAGCGTGACCTCGATGTCCGTTTCGGCCGTCGTCCGCATGACGGCTGCCGTCCGGTCAGTCATACTTCACACGTATCAGGCCGCGTATTTGTGGATTGCGTCCGCTCACTCGGTCTGTTCGTCAAGCAGCGCCACCAATCGGTCGGTCACCGCCGGTGCGTGCTCGACGAAACAGCAGTGGCGACCCTCGACAGCCTCCGCGGTCCCACGGGGGAGGTCGGCCGAAAGCGACTGTGCGGCCTCCGGAGGTACGACGGGATCGTCCAGCCCGTAGTACACCTCGGCGGGCTGGGTGATCTCGTACAGCGGCGACGCGTCGAAGGTTGTCATCGCGTTGGCCTGTGCATCACGGGCCGCTCCAGTCGCGTCCTCATCGGCGCGCCAGCCTGCGATCTGCTCCATGAGGTCCGGGTCGTGTTCGCGGAACGCCGGCGAGAACGCGCCGTCGAGCGACGACGGAGCATCGAGCGCGAGCGCGTCGAGTGCGTCCCGGTCAATCGCATCGCCAGATCCGGCCGTGCAGTACAGTGTCAGCGAGCGGGCGCGGCTGTACTGATGTGCGTATTCGAGCGCGATCATCCCGCCGAGGCCGGCCCCGACGAGGTGGGCGCTTCCGACGCCGTGGTCGGCCAACACGGCTTCGAGGTCGGCCGCCAGCGTTCCCACATCGTACGGTCCCGCGGGCGCGTCCGACCGGCCGGTCCCGCGGAGGTCCCACACCACCGTCTCGTAGGGGCCGGCGACAGCGTCGTAGTGCCAGCCCCAGAGCCATGCGCCGTACCCCACGTCGTTGATGAACACGACGGTCGGGCCGTCGCCGTCGGCTTCGTAGTAGAGAGACACGTCGCGGTTACGTGCGGTCGGCATTGGCTGTCGATTCCTTCGCCGATGGTGTGTCTCTTTCGGTGAATAGGTCTTTAGCGCTGGCTGTCGAAGGATCGTCAGTCCTGTGTCCGGAGCAGAATCACTTATCGGCGCCGTCGTGTTGGTCGTGAGTCTGGGGGTCGCCGCACAACTGGTCGCCGACTGGCTCCAGATCCCGAGCGTCGCGTTCCTGCTGGTCGCCGGCGTCCTCGTCGGCCCGCAGGCGCTCGACCTTGTCGACCCCGCGATATTCGGGCAGGCCGGGTTGCAGGCTATCGTCGGCCTCAGCGTCGGCATTATCGTCTTCGAAGGGGCGTTCCACCTCACTGTCGATCGAGTCCGTGAAGCGTCCAGAGAGGCGCTTGGACTGGTGACAATCGGGGCGTTCGTCTCGCTTGTCGGAACCGCTGTCGCCGTCAAAGTCGTGTTCGGGACGACGTGGCCGGTCGCCGTCCTCGTCGGGAGCCTGCTTATCGCCACCGGGCCGACGGTCATCACGCCGATCATGCAGGTGGTTCCAGTACGGGACCGGGTCGCCGCGGCGCTGGAGACGGAGGGGATCATCAACGACGTGACCGCCGCCATCCTCGCGGTGGCGACGTTCGAGTTCGTCATCGCGAGCCAGTCCTCGCCGGTCGTCGTCATCGAAGCGTTCGTCGCCCGATTGGCCGTTGGCCACGTCGTCGGCATCGCTGTCGGCGGCGGCACCGCACTACTGCTCAAGCGGTGGCACCTGTCGGCGGACAATGCCCTTCAGAACGCCCGGGTCGTGGTCCTGACCGCGGCACTGCTGGCGTACGCGCTCGGGAGTATGTGGCTCTCTGAGGCCGGTATCGCAGCCGCCGCCGTTGCCGGTATCGTACTGGGGAACGCCGAGATCCCCCACAAAGAGGAGGTTGCTGGGTTCAAGGGCGGTATTACGCTGTTTGTGCTCTCGTTCGTGTTCATCGTGCTGGCGGCACAGCTCTCACTCGGCGACCTGCGTGCGCTCGGGGTCGGCGGGCTCGTCGTCGTCATCGTTGTCGCTGCGCTCGTCCGCCCGCTTGGCGTGTTCCTCTCGACGCTGGGTGGCCGACTGACAGTTCGAGAGCGGATGTTCGTCGGCGGGATGGGGCCGCGCGGTATCGTCCCGGCCAGCGTCGCCACGCTGTTTGCCATCGAACTGCGTCCCGAGAACCCCGAAGCCGCGACGGTTCTCGTCGGGACCGTCTTTCTCGTCATCTTCGCGACCGTCATGTTTCAAGGCGGGCTGGCCCGTCACTTCGCGCAAGCGCTTGATATCCTTCCTATGCAAACACTCATCGTCGGTGGCGGTCGTGTCGGCCGGGAACTGGCAGTCCGGTACGAGTCACGCGGCGAGGAGGTCGTCCTCATCGACAGCGACGAGGACACCGTCGAGCGGACCCGGGCCGACGGCCACCGCGTCGTTCACGGGGACGCGACGAACGCGACCGTCCTCGAAGAAGCAGGGGCGAATCGGGCATCCGTCGTCGTCGCTGCGACCGCAGACGACGACGTGAACTTGCTCGTGGCACAGCTGGCGACGACCCGGTTCGACGTCGATACCGTGGTCGCCAGAGCGAACCAGCCGGACAACGTCGAGGCCTTCGAGGATCTCGACGTCGAGACCATCTCCGCCGGCTTCGCCGTCGCCGACGCAATCGATGACGCGGTCGAGCGACCAGCGCTGGCCCACTGGCTGTCGGACTCCGGCCGAACAGGGGACGTACTGGAAGTCGAACTCAGCAACGACTCGCTGGTCGACCGGACCATAGAGGAGACCGCCGACAAGCTCCCGGACGGCTGTCTGGTCGCAATGGTGAGCCGCAACGGCACAGACAGAGTCCCCGACAGCGATTTCCGCCTCGCGAACGGCGATCACCTGACACTCGTCTGCGAGACCAACGAGGCAATGCAGGACGCCAGAAGACTGTGTCAGGGCGGATAGCCGGGCGACGCGTGCCGCTCAGCGCAGTTCCTCAAGCGAGACGGTCGCCGAACGGTCCGCGGTAACCCACTCTGTCACGGACTGCTGACAGTCCGAAGGGAAGATAGTCAGTTCCGATGGGTTCTCGGGGTCGTCGTACAGGCAGTCCAGTTCGAACTCCGGCGTCTCGTCCAGATCGGTGTCCGACAGGGGTGACGTGGTAGCACTCATGAGTCAGGTAGCGTGGGTAACACTGCAGTTTTCACACAGTTCGTCGGTAGCACGGCCGCTAGCAGCTGGAATACTGCTCCCACACCGCCGACACGTCCGTTGTGACCGTACGTATTCGGTGTGGGACTGAATGTGTGCGATGTCACGTTCTCCGCTCATATCTGCTATAGATGGGCAGTTACTAAAAACACTTTTGGAAACCCATCCAGATATACCTAATACAACTAAATGTAATTGTATCCATTAGGTGCATTCGAATCGTTCGGGCAGAACGTCGATCCGTAATCGGACAACTGTGCGAAGCAACGGCGCGGAAAACAAGACCAGCGGCGAGAGAAAACAGGGACGGTTCAGGCGTTTGCGACAGTTCGGAGGATCTCCGGCGCGTCGTCCAATGCGTCGTCCAGCGCGTCCGCGTCGGGGCCGCCGCCCTGTGCGAAGTCCGGCGGGCCGCCACCGCCGCCGCCGACGCGACGGGCCAGTTCGCCGACGACTTCACCGGCGTCGACGTCGACACCGTCGGGCACAGAGACGACGAACTGCGCGCCGTCCAGCCCTGAGCCAAGCACCGCGATGTTGCCTTGCTCGACGATCGCGTTCGCCTGTGCGCGGAGTTCGTCCATGTCGGCGTCGATACGCCCGACGACGGCGGTCGCCTCACCGACCTCGACTTCCTCGTTATCACCGCCGCCGCTGGCACGAGCCTCGGCGAGTTGCTCTTTGAGCTGTTCGATCTCCTTGCCGCGGGCCTTCCACTCGTCGAAGAATCGCTCGGCAGTCTCCGGGACGGCATCGGGCGCGACATCGAGGATATCCGCGGCCTCGGTGAGCGCGTCCTCGGTGCGCTGGGTGGCCTCGATGGCGGCGTTGCCCGCCGCGAACGTCAGCCGGATGACGCCGTCCTGAATCCGCTCGGTGTTCAGGAGCTTGATAGCCCCGATGTCACCGGTTCGGGCGACGTGGGTACCACCGCAGGCCTGCACGTCATCGCCAACGGTGATGAGCCGGATCTGCTCACCGGCCGGAATCCCGCCCTGATAGAGGTCGAAACCGTACCGTTCCTCAGCCTCGTTGCGGTCGGGCCACTCTTGAGAGACGGTGATGTTGTCCTGAATGATGTCGTTTGCGAGGCGTTCAATCTCCTTGACTTCCTCGCGACTCACCGACTCGTAGTGGCGGATGTCGATGCGGGCAGAGTCGGTGCCCTTCTGGGCACCGGCCTGTCTGACGTGCTCGCCGAGCACCTGCCGGGCGCTGTGGATGACGATGTGGGTCGCCGTGTGGTGTTGCATCAGGCGTTGGCGACGGGTCGCGTCGACCTGCCCGCGGACGAACTCGCCCTTGCCGGGGTCGTCGTCGCAGGTGTGGACGATAACGTCACCGTACTGCTGGACGTCGGTCACCTCGGCGGAGACGTCGTCGGTCGACAGCGTCCCCTCGTCCGGCGGCTGGCCACCACCTTCGGGGTAGAACATCGTCTGGTCGAGCACCACGTCGTAGGTGTCCTCATCGCGGTCGAAGACCTCGAGAACGACGGCCTCGAACTCGGTCCGCTGCTGGTCCTCGTAGTAGAGCCGGTCGGTCTCGGGCAGTTCGTCGAGCCGGTCCTCGTAGGGCGTCTGTGACTCCTCGGTGGCGGTGTCGTCGCCGCCGTGGCGCTGGGCGACGACCGCGTAGAAGTCGTCGGGTACGTCGACCGCGACGCCTTTCTCGGCGGCGATCTCCTCGACCATGTCCGGCTGGATGCCGTGGGAGTCGTACAGCTCGACCAGTTCTGCGGTCGGGATCGGCTCGCCCTTCTCGGCGTACTCGTCGGCCAGCTGACGGACGCGCCGGCCACCCCGGTCCAGCGTCTCGCGGTACTTCTCGACCTCGGTGCGGACGATGTCGCGGATGGTGTCGCGGTTCTCGTAGTCGAGGCGCTCGGCCTGCATATCGACGAGTTCGTCGAGCGGCGCGTCGACGCCGACACCGTCGACCAGCCGCTTCGTTCGGCGCAGCACCATCCGGGCCAGATAGCCCGTCCCGACGTTCGACGGGACGATACCATCGCCGAGCATGTACGCGAGCGTCCGGCAGTGATCAGCGATGGCGTAGATGTCCTCCAGTGGTGCCATCAGGTCCCGCATCTCCTCGACCTCGACGCCGACCTCGGCGGCGATGGTGTCGCGTTCGGCCTCGATGTCTTCGGCCTCGTCGATGTCCATCCGGCCGGCCAGTTTCGCGGCCTCGTGGACGATTCGTTCCTCCTCGTCGGTGAGCTCGATGCCGGCGTTGTCCTTGAGGAAGGCGATCATGTCGGGGTAGACAGCCTCGTACACCGTCGGCGTCCCCTGGCTCATCCAGGTCCAGCGTTCCAGCCCGTAGCCGGTGTCGACGATGTAGGTGTCCATCGGCGAGTACCGGTTGCCGTCTTTCATTTCGTACTCGCCGTCGGGGTCCTGCTCCATCGACATGAACACGAGCGTCGCGAGTTCGGCTCCCCGGTAGATGACCTCGATGGCCGGGCCGGCGTTGCCGCCGCCCACCCACGGGTCCTCGATGTAGACGATCTCGTCCAAGTTCGCCCCCATCTCCTCGAACAGTTCGTCACAGTACTGGACCGTCTCGTTCTTCCAGTACACCTCGCCCTCGTAGGCGTACTGCTCGGGGTCTTCGATGTCCTCACGCGCGTTGAACGCGTGGTGGGCCATCATCTCGAAGGCCATCGTGTGCCGACCAGTCTTCCCGACGTTATCGATGTCCTGCATCCGGATGCAGGGCTGGCTAATACACAGCGGGTTCGCCGGCGGCGGCGTCGTCCCCGAGGTGACCAACGGTTGGAAGTCATAAATCGACGCCTGGGTCAACAGCACGTCGTCGCGCCAGCGGTTCGCTGCGACCGGATACGGATCGATGCGGTCGTGGTCGCGCTCCTCGAAAAAGGAGAGGAACGCCTCACGCATCTCCGTCAGCGAGTGGGACTCGTCGAAGCCGGGGTTGTCGATGAAGTCGTACTCCGCACACGGCGGTTCGCCGCAGGTCTCGCGCTCAACGCGGGACCAGAACATGTCGCCACAGGAGACACACTCCTGTCTGTGGAAGCCTTCCTCTTCGAAGTAGTCGAGTTGGTAGGCCTCGTCGAGGTCGCTCATTGGTGTTCAGTTGGCCCACGTTCGCCTAAAACTGTTCCGAAGGGGCCGGCGGTATCCCCGACGGTCAGAGCATGACTGAGGATTCCCCAGAGATGGTCTTCGGCACAACGACTTCTTCGGTAGTCATCGCGCCCGCTGGCGAGGAGATTCGTAGCGTGGCAGTTTCGCCTTCTGGCAGGGGTTTGCCGAACGTGGTGGCACCAGTGACCTCCCGACTCTCACCGAGGTCAAGAGAGATGGTGAGTCGGTCTTCAACGCTGTTTAACACCGGCTGAGAGTCATCTTTGTCTTGGACGGTCGAGACAACGAACCGGCCATCGGGGTTACCGTCGGCGCCGCCAACCGCGAGCTGATAGTACGATCCGCTCGGGCCGATCCATTGGACAGTCGTCTTACCCAAGTCCACGTTTCCGGCACCCGGTGCTCGCTTGACCGTGACATTCACTACGCCGACCTCGCTGTTGCCCGTGAAATGGTCACCGGTCATGCTGACGACCTGAATTCGGTTCGTCGTCGAATCGCTGGACTGCTGGCCCGTCGCCTGCGCGGAACTCTGCAGGAACCCCGCAGTGTTGATGAGCACGCCCGCTGCGATTGCCGCGACCAGCACCATCGCGATAAACACGATGAGTGTCCCGATCCCGACCTGTCCGCGGTCCTCGCCCGTCCCCTCCGTAGATGGTCGTAAACGTTGCATTTCAGTTGTTGATATTCTTAGAACGCTTTCATCATAAACCTCACCTGCCAGTTATCAGGCGTGAAAAATTGAGGCGGCGTGGTATGAGAGCCTTACTCGTCCTGTGCGAGCGAGGCCAGCATCGCTTCCAGTTGGACGCGCTCGTTCGCGCCGCGGGTGATCCGATAATCGGTTTCGCCGATGCGTTCGAGTACCCGGACGGCCGCATCGTCGCCGATATCGAATTCCCAGATTGAGCGGTGCAGTTGGTCGATGATGTCACCGCCAGCGATGCCTTCCTCAGTCAGCAGTCTATCGAGGGTCGCCCGCGAGGCGGTGAAGTCGCCGTCCAGCGCCGACTGAACCATCGTCCGAATCTCTTCCGGGCGGGCCGTCGAAGTGATCGCATACACCGCTGACTCGTCGACCGTGTCGCCGCTGACCGATGCGGCTTGCAGGCCGTTGATGGCTTTCCGCATGTCCCCGTCGGCGGCGTAAACGAGTGCGTCGAGTCCGTCTTCGGTCAGTTCGATGTCCTCTTCGGCGGCGATGTTTCTGATTTCCTCGGCAACGGCGTCGTCTGCCAGCGGTGAGAACCGGAAGACCGCACAGCGGGACTGAATCGGATCGATGATCTGGCTGGAGTAGTTACACGAGAGAATAAAGCGGACGTTGTTCGAGAACTGCTCCATTGTCCGGCGCAGCGCTGACTGGGCGTCGCTTGTCAGGGCATCGGCCTCGTCGAGGAAGATGATACGGTACTCGACGCCGCCGAAGCTCGTCCGGGCGAAGTTCTTGATGCGGTCCCGGACCACGTCGATACCGCGTTCGTCGGAGGCGTTCAGTTCGAGGAAGTGTTCGCGCCAGTCGTCGCCGTACAGTTCGCGGGCGATAGCCGTCGCACACGTCGTCTTCCCCGTCCCCGCCGGCCCGGAAAACAGCATGTGACTTAGGTCGTTGCGCGAGACGTAGCTCTTGAGCCGCCCGACGATGTTCTCGTGGCCCATCACGTCGTCGAGCGTCTGCGGGCGGTACTTCTCGATCCAGACCTCCTCGCGTCCCGCCCGCGACTCGGACTCGGCCTCACTCATGGACGATGGGAGGCGTGGGCCGGTCTTAAACCCCGCGAGAGTCGACAGTCTCAGGTGCGTCGGCGGAGTACGGCCGGGCATGCACGTCACCGTCGAGATTGCTGGCGAAGACACCCACGGACTGGAGGTGGAGGCGGACGCGACCTACGGCGACCTGCTCGCACCGGTCGACCTGAGTCCCCACGAGGTGTCAGTCCTCGTCGACGGCGAGCACGTGCCGACAGACCAGCCCGTCGAGCACGACCACGTTCGGGTCGTCAGGCTCATCAAAGGCGGCTGAACCGCCGAGCAGCCCCCTCTAACACAGCCATGCACGTCCGTACAGCGAAGGCCAACGAAGTACCTGCCGTAATGAACGTCCTCGACGGGGCGGTCCTCTCGATAGCCGTAGAAATCGTGCGAGCGGGTGCTGAAGACGGTAGCACGCTCGTCGCAATGTCCGGTGACAACGAGACGGGTGGGCGCGTTCTCGGTGCACTCGTACTCGACGGGACCCACATCGAGGCCGTCGCTGTCCGTCGGCGTCGCCGCGGCCAGGGCATCGGGACAGCGCTCGTCGAGGCGGCACTCGACCGTCGGGACCAACTCACCGCGGAGTTTGACGCGGACGTGCGGCCGTTCTACGAGGGGCTTGGATTCGACACCAAGCCACTGGACGACCCAGGCCGCTATCGTGGCGAGCGTGAGTAGGAATGGCAACTCCGCAGAGAGACCGGAACTGTTCTCATAGCGTCGTAACATTTTTTAGATGGTTTCGAGAACGATTTTAAGACAATGGCAGCAACTGTCGCTGAAGACGCAGTCGAAGCGAGGGGCGACCGGGTCGTCGCATACCTCATCGATTTCGCCATCCTGAGCGCCGTTGCGTTCGGCCTGTGGCTTGTCACGTTCGTTCTCAACACGGTTCTCTCGGTCGGCGCGATGGCCGCCACCTCGCCCGGGGATCCGGGTGCAATGGGCGGTGGATCAATGCTGGCTGCGGGGCTCCTGGGGATCGTCATCAATTTCGTCCTGTGGCTCGCCATCGGTGCGATGCTCGTCTACTACTTCGGCTACTACGCCGAGACCAACGAGACGGTCGGGAAACGGTCACAGAACGTCGCAGTCGTCGACGAGAACGGCACGCCGCCGTCCCAACGGGACCGCCTGCTCCGAACGGCAGTGCTGCTCGCCCCGTTCCCGATCATGCTCCTGCTCGGTGGTATTCTCGGCGGGTTCGGGTTCATTTTCGCGCTCGTTCTCATGGCCGGTTGGCTCCTCGTCGAAGCGGCCGTCATGTTCGTGAGCGACGACGCACAGCGCCTCGGTGACCGCGTGGCTGGCACGTACGTCGTCAGCGCAACCAAGTGAGGTCAGACCAGCGGTTCGACCAGATCCCGACCCGCTTCCAGTAGTTCCTCGACGCGTTCCGCACTCGACGCTTCGGCGTAGACGCGGAGCTTCGGCTCCGTGCCCGAGGGGCGGACCAGCACCCACGTCCCGTCTTCGAGTCGGATTTTGAACCCGTCGACCGTGTTGATACCGTCGACGGCGACCCCCGCCAGCGCGTCTGGCAGTGCGGTTTCGAGATCGTCGAGGACCGGCTCCTTTCGGTCGTCCGGACAGTCGACGCTGATCCGGTCCTGATGGATTTCGCCGTGTTCGTCCAGCAGTCGGTCGACACGAGCGTCAAGCGGTTCCTCGCGCTCGGCAGCGGCGGCGACCAGCGCCACCAGCACGCCGTCCTTGTTCCGCAGGTGGTCCGGCAGGCCGAACCCGCCCGATTCCTCGCCACCGAACAGCGCGTCGTGCTCGGCCATCGCCTCGGCGACCCACTTGAAGCCGACGGCGACCTCGTGGACATCCCGGCCGTGAGCCTCGGCGACCCGGTCGACGATGCTAGAGGTCGAGACTGTCCGAACGACATCGCCCGCCTCGTCCTCCAGCAGGAAGTCGTACATCGCGGCAAAGAACAGATTGGGGTCCAGATAGCCGCGGTCGGGCGTGACGACGCCGATACGGTCGGCGTCACCGTCGTTGATAATCCCGAGTGCGGCATCGCCCTCGCTGACTTCGCCGACGAGCCCCTCAGCGTTCTCCGCCGACGGCTCGGGCGACCCGCCCCCGAACTCGGGGTCCTGTACGCAGTTGAGGCGGGTCACCTCGGCTCCGGCTGCTTCGAGCAGGGCGTCGGTGACGCCGCGGCCGCTGCCGTACAGCGCGTCGTAGGCGACCGGCAGGCCATCGAGGTCGGTGTCGACGAAATCCAGCGCGTGGTCGTGGAACGGGCTGATGAGGTCGTCCTCCATCCGGTCGCCCCACTCGTCTTCGGGCAGCGGGTCGAGGACGGCGAGGTTCTCCTCGAAGGCGGCCGTCCAGTCGGGCAGCGCCGGCGACCCGTCGCCAGGGATGAACTTCACACCGTTGTACTCCGGCGGATTATGGCTGGCTGTGATCTGGAGCGCGCCAGCCAGCCCGCGGTCTTTTACTGTCCAGGCGAGGATCGGTGTTGGCGTGTCCCGGTCCGGCAAGAGTACGTCGAACCCGTTCACGCGCAGGACGTGTGCGAGTTCGTCGGCGAACCCGGGCGATGTCTCGCGGGCGTCGTACCCGATAGCGACGGTCCCGGTCGCCCCGCGCTCGGCGAGCGTCGTGGCGACGGCCTGGCCGACCATCCGGACCCGCGGCTTCGTGAACACGTCCAGCGTTGCCCGCCAGCCGTCCGTCCCGAAGGCGATTGCACTTGCGTCGACATCCGCGTCGTTGTCCATATCTCGCGGTTCTCGGCCCCCAGACAAAAAGTCACGCCTCATCGGCAAGCTGTCATGTTGCCGGCATCAACGGCGAGCGGCAAGCAGCAGTTCAGATATCGAACTCCGCTTCGGCGTCGCTAGATTCGACGAGCCGTTCCTTCTCCGCTCTGGAGTACTGCTTGATCTCGTACTCACGGCTCATCGCGTCGGACTGTGAATCGAATGACTCGACGTGGATGAGTTCGACCGGGGTTCGGCCGCGCGTGTACTTCGCGCCGTCGCCGGCGTCGTGCTCGCGGACGCGGCGTTCCACATCGGTCGTGTAGCCAGTGTAAAACGTGTTGTCGCTACAACGGAGGACGTACACGTGGTAAGGGCTCCGCGCGGTAGTCATCGCACGATGCTGGTGGCCCAGTGGGCCTCACACTTGTTGGGCGCGCTCTCTCGATACCTCGGCAATGCCAGCGTTTGCCGAGCAGTTGGGACACGCCCGGATGTGTCCACGTTCATCCGCGAACACTCGGGCGAACTGGTCTGAGACGTGCGCGCCGCAATGATCACATTCAGGCATCGTGTTCGTCGGCGACACCACCGCCGACGTATACGCGTACGCGCGTTGTTCCCATAGCTCTTTACCCAAATACTTGGGTATGGCTGCGGTTCGGGAGAGTTCCTACGACCGTGCATTGTCGAGCTGTCTGGCGATTAGGCCGGCCTGCGTTCCGGCAGTGAAGCCGGCGTCGATGTTCACGACGGAGAGGGCAGTGCAGGACTGGAGCAGCCCCGAAAGGGCCGCTTCGCCCTCGCCGCCGTGGCCGTAGCCGGTCGAGACGGGCAGACCGATGACTGGCACGTCCACGAGACCGGCGACGACCGTCGGGAGCGCCCCTTCGCGACCCGCTGCGACGATGAGTACATCCTGGTCTCGGAAGCCATCGACCGCGTCTATCGTCCGGGCGAGGCTCGCAACGCCAACGTCGTCGATACGGGTCACGGTCGCGCCCATCTCCTCGACGATGAGCGCGGCCTCACCGGCTGGGACGGCGTCGGATGTCCCGGCGGTGACGATACCCACTGACGCGTCCAGCGACGGACGTTCGAACGCGGGTGTCGTCGCCACCAGCCAGTTCGAGCGGTCGTCCCAGCGAACTGTCGCATCCGGGGCGGTCTCGTCCAGTTGCTCCCGAATGGCCGTTGCAGTGGACGTGTCGAGCCGCGTCACGATAGCCCGGTCTGTCGTTTCGATAGCTGTCGCCGCCAGATCCGCTACTTCCGCCGGGGTCTTCCCGTCCGCGAGGACGGCTTCGGGAACGCCGGCGCGGTCCTCCCGAGCAGCGTCGAACCGACCGGCCCCGCTGGTCGCATAGCCCGCAAGCGCCGCCTCGGCCTCCGCCGGAGAGAGGTCGCCCGCCGCAACCGAATCGAGTATATCGCGCATAGGACTCATTCAGGGATACGACCACTCCTATCCGTCGGTCCGGGACAGGCGTAGTGCCCAAATCAGGGTCGGTCCTGTCGGAGCGCGCGTGAGCGACGCTCGGCCGGCGTAACGCGACAATAGCCGTCTGGGGCAGGCCAAAGGACGTATTCTGATGGATTCAGTCGGACACTATCGGCGATTTATAAGGGGTTATGTGTCGTATAATGCCTCAAACTGCCGGTAATAGGGTCTAGAGCGAACTAATTGGAGAAAGTATATAAGTAACCCCCGTCGATACCTCGTCTGTATGGCAGACCTAATCGTCAAAGCCGCCGTTAAGGAAGAGCTCAACGACATGAACGTAGCGTCCGACTTCTACGACGCACTCGACGAGGAAGTCGAGGAGCTGCTTCAGGACGCAGCCCGACGAGCTGACGAGAACGACCGGAAGACGGTCCAGCCGCGCGACCTGTAAGGTCGTTTCAGGCAGCATATTTTTTTGACGCAAGCCGGCTAGCGACAGCTATTCCGACAGCGGTCGAACGGTGACGCCGTCAGGAGTGCCGACGTGGATTTCGTCGGCCATGTCGACGAACAACCCGTGCTCGACGACACCGGGGAGTGCGGCGAGATCGCTGGCGAGCGCGGCGGGGTCGTCGATAGGCCCGAAGTTACAGTCGAGCACGAGGTTCCCGTTGTCGGTGACGACGGGGCCGTCCTTGCGCTCTGCACGGCGGAGTGCCGGATCGCCGCCCAGACTCTCGACTGATGCGGCGACCGTCGAGCGGGCCATCGAAAGCACTTCGATGGGGACAGGGTGTGAGAGCACGTCCGCCTCCTTCGTCGGGTCGGCGACGACGAGGAAGCGGTCGGCACTCGCGTCGACGATCTTCTCCCGGGCGTGCGCCGCGCCGCCACCTTTGATGAGATTGCCACCAGCCACTTCGTCGGCCCCGTCGATGGCGAGGTCGACCGACACATCGTCTAGATCCGCCAGCGGGATGCCACAGTCCCGGGCCAGCTGACGGGACTGAAACGACGTGGGGACGCCGACGACATCGAGTCCGGCGTCGACCGCCTGGCCGATAGCGCGGATAGCATGAGCCGCCGTCGACCCCGTGCCGAGGCCGACGACCATACCATCCTCGACTGCTTCGGCCGCCGATTCACCCGCTGCCTGTTTCGCCGCGTCGGAGCCACCCTGTTTCATGTGCGGTGGGTCGACAGACGCGGACAAAACGTTTGTTCTCCCGGCCGCAAGCGTCCGTATGGCAGAGTGCACGTACTGCGGCTGTCCGGTAGAGGCCCACGAGCCCGTTTTCCTCAGCGAGACGCCGGACGGGAAACCGACGGCGCAGTTCTGCAACTACGGCTGCCTGTCAGCGCACATCGACGATGCAGACCTGACGACCGGGACGGCCTGTGAGTGGTCGCCGACGGGGTAGCGGCGCGGTGTCGGAACCATCGGCCCACAACACCTGTCCGATGCCAGATGGGTTTTAGGGGCGGCCCGACCAGAAACCAGTAATGACACAGTTCGGAACGAGCGGGATTCGGGGCCCCGTCGGTGAGACGGTCACGGCCGAGTTGGCGCTCTCGGTGGGCCGGGCGCTTGGCATCGACCGCGAGCGAGTCGTCGTCGGCCGGGACCCGCGAGCGAGCGGCGAGTACCTGCAGGCGGCGCTAGTGGCCGGGCTCCGGGAGAGCGGCGTCGACGTGGTCGACCTCGGCGGCGCGGCGACGCCCACCATTGGACGAGCAGTGACGTGGCAGGACGCCGACGCCGGCGTCGCAGTGACGGCGAGTCACAACCCCCCGGAAGACAACGGCATCAAGCTCTGGCAGCCCAGCGGACAAGCCTTCGATTCAGACCTGCGGGCGACGATTGAGCAGCGACTAGCCGAGGATGCGTTCGAGCCAGCAGCCTGGGACGACGGCGGCGATATCGAATCCTGGGATGCCAGCCAGCGCCACGTCGACGCGCTGGTCACGGAAGTCGATGAGACGAACCTCGACAGCCACGTCGTCGTGGACCTCGGCAACGGCGCGGGCCGGGTCAGCGTCGACGCCCTCACCGAGCTGGGCTGTGCCGTCGAGACGCTCAACGGCCAGCCCGACGGTGCGTTCCCCGGTCGCCCCTCGGAACCGAAAGCCGAGCACTGCGAGTCGCTTTCGACGCTGGTGGCCGAGTCCGACGCCGACCTCGGCATCGCCCACGACGGCGACGCCGACCGGATGCGGGCGGTTGCGGCCGACGGGACCTTTCTCTCCGGCGACGTGTTGCTGGCCGTGTTCGCCCGTACCGCGGCGTCGCCGGGCGAGCGGGTCGCCGTCCCGGTCGATACGAGCCTCGCGGTCGAAGACTACCTCAACGACATCGACGTCTCTGTCGAGTACACCCCGGTCGGGGACGTGTACGTCGCCGAGGCCGCAAGCGCCGAGGGTGTCGCCTTCGGCGGCGAACCAAGCGGTGCGTGGATCTGGCCCGAGCGAACGCTGTGCCCGGACGGTCCGCTGGCGGCCTGTACCGCCGCGGCACTGGACAGCGAGCGCCCGCTAGGCGACCGCGCCGCCGACGTACCGGAGTACCCCATCCGCCGGGACAGCGTCGAAACCGACGAGAAGGAAGCGGTGATGGACCGCGTTCGGGAGACAGTGACCGATGCCTACGACGACGTGACGACACTCGATGGCGTCCGTGTCGACCTCGGCGACGCGTGGTTCCTCTTGCGGGCCAGCGGCACACAGCCGCTCGTTCGGATTACCGCCGAAGCCCGCGACCCAGACCGTGCTGATGCGGTGTTCGAGGAGGCACGCACACGCCTCACGGACGCGCTGGTATAGATGAAACGAGAATACCGGGAAAACAGCGGTTGGTAGCGAGTGTAGCCGGCGAGGAAAACGTCCCCGCAACCGTCAGGTCACAGGGCGGCAGTTCCTGACCGGTTCTATCCGCGACGTGTGGACCGGGCCTCACGGACGTCTGCCCCGTCGCGAATCTTGTCTTCGCACTGCGGACAGACTCTGGGCTTTTCGACCCCGTTCGGCGTGAACACACGCGCGTAGTCAGCCGTTACAAAATTACCGCAGTTCTGGCATTCCGGCATACAACCCTGTATGTGGGTTATACCCTCTTAATTGTTATTGGTTTGGTAAGAGTTCGCATACGGGGCGTTGGCGTCGCTACCGGGTGAAAACGCCATTTCGTTCGAAAGAGCGAAATGCCATCAGTGTACTCGATTAGGGAAGTAGTGTCGGTCAGCTGCCACAAATCGGTCGAAGGGGCGGTGGATTCCGGACAGAGTGTGTCGGGCTACGCCTCGAAGGTACTGGTGATGGTTCCGTCCTCAGACAGTTCGATGACACCGTCGAAGAGTTCCCGGAACGCCGCGACCGTCTCCTCGTCGTGGACCTCGTCGGCGAGGTGGAACATCCCGACGGCGTCGTACTCGTCCAGCAGGTCGAGGATATCTTCGACGGCCGACAGCGCGCCGTCCTCGTCAGCGTAGTAGATGAGTTCCGTCAGCGAGTCGAAGGTCACACGGAGTTTCCCGTCGCGTTCCTGCAGGAACGTCTCGGCCTCCGAGACAATCCCGGAGAGGTCGTCGGGCGCGGAAACGTATCGGACGCTTTCGGACTGGCGACGGGTGTAGCCGCGCTCGACCGACAGCGTGTCGAGGATGGTCGCTTTCGACTCGTCGACTTCGTAGTACTCCAGTTTCTGCTTGACCTCCCGGGCAGTGGTCCGGGTCGAGATGACGAGCATCGAGTCCGTGTCGGTCGCAAGGAAATCCGTGTCCAGTCGGTCCGTCTCGCCGGTACTCGGGTGCAGGAGCAGTATCCCTGTGCCACCCGGAACAGTCTCCGGCGCGTTGTCGATAGCCAGCGTGTACTCCATATGCACATCAAGGGGGGTGGCACCCAATTAAGTGTGCGGGTCACGGTCAGAATACGCTGTCTGCCGTCGCAGCCCCGACGACGCTGAAGATAGCACCGACAGTGATGGCCTTCAGTGTCGTCAGGAAGACGGCCATCGGCGTCGGGTCCGGGAGAATGCCACCGTTGACGAGGAACGTGTCAGGGGCGGTCAGCGCCACCGCGAGGATGGCGACCGACCCGAACGCGACACCCATCAGCGAGACGAACCGGATCGGGATACCGGCCACCTCCGCCTCGGTGTCCACGTCCCGGCCCGCGTCAGCCTTGTACAGCGCCCCGTAACCGATAGCGAACACGATACCCACGAGGAGAACCGCGTGATACCAGGACATGTTCTCGGCCAGCACCCACACCTCCTCGGTCACGACGAACGGTCCCGCGAGCAGGAACCCGCCGACGAGTTGCTGGGCGGTGTCCGCGACCCGGTATCGGCGTCGAACCATACTGGGTTGCTGTCCCGTCAGCAGGAAAGCCTCCCGGTCCGCCACTGCCCAGCAGGACCACGTCCAGTCCCGCAGGGCGGTTCACGGCCGTCGTTCTCGTTTCAACTGGACGGAAAATATGCTGCCGTCCCTCGGTTTCCAGGCGAAGTAAGGGGGTACAGTAGCTGTGGAAGGATGGAAAATCGCGACATCATCGGCTGATTCGGCCCGGATATAAAAATATTTCCTCTCTCCGTCGACAGGTCGAGCGGGCCGGGACGGCTTACGTCGTCCGGAAGGCGCGGTCACCGGCGTCGCCGAGCCCCGGAACGATGAATCCGTCATCATCGAGTTCGTCGTCGATAGCGACGCTGATGATGTCAGCGTCCGGTTGCGCCTCCGAAACGCGGACGATCCCCTCGGGTGCGGAAACCGCGGCTAGGACGAGCAGGTTCTCCGGCTCTGTCTTCTCTGAGGTGATGTAGTCCAGTACCGTGGCCATCGTTGACCCAGTTGCAAGCATCGGGTCCGCGATGATGACGGTGTCGTCCTCGGTGATTTCGGGCAGTTTGACGTACTCGACCGAGATCGGGAACTCGCCGTCGTCGTTCATCCCGGCGTCCTCGTCGCGGCTTGCGGAGATGACGCCCTGTCTGGCGCGGGGGAACGCTTTGAGCAGTCCCTCGACAAACGGCGTCGCAGCGCGAAGGACGTTGACGATGACCACGTCTTCGAGTCCTTTGACGCGCTCGCCCATCGTCGTGGTCAGCGGCGTCTGGATTTCCGTATATTCGGTCTCCATCCGGCCGTCGATGATCTCGTAGCCACAGATACGGCCGAGGCGGACCAGCCCCTTCCGGAACGCGACCTGTTCAGTCTCGACGTTTCGTATGCGTGTCAGTTCGTCTCGCGCCAGCGCGTGCGTGACGACGGAGGCGTCGCCGCGCTGCTCGATTGGCATATCGTGCCCGTTGACCCCCGATGGATTAAACGGTTCTCACTCACGCCGGCTCAGCCGTGCTTGACCGTACCGCAGGGTCACCGCCGCGCTGGCGGTTCTTGGCCATGAGGAAGAGGAACAAAGCCAGGCCGACACCACGGAGCACAACGTCGAGCAGCACCGTCACCTCACCACCGGCGATACCGACGAGTCCGAGGAGGTCGTACACACCGGACACCGCAAGACCGGGAGCCATCAGGAGTAGCGAACTGAACGCAAACGCCGCGCGCTCGCTTCGGGAGACCGGCGCGTACGCGAACCCAATAACCGTCGCGGCCAGCGCGACGACGCCAAGGAAGACGCCGATGACGGGGATCAGGATCTCGGGAATTGCGTAGCCGATATCGAGGAGGTCCGCGACTCCGACGACGTGGTATTTGTCCCCAATGTCGAGGCTGGCAGCGTCAGGGTTGCGCCGGAGCAGAATGATGCCCGGCGTGACGATGAACGCGAACGGCACGATGGCCTTGTTGAGCGACAGTGAGAACGCCTCGATACCAGTCTCGAAGGCGTCGGACTTCGCGACGCCGGAGGCGGCGTAGGCAGCCACTGCGACCGGCGGCGTGATGTCGGCGATGACGCCGAAGTAGAGGATAAACAGGTGCGCCGCGAGCAGTGGGACGCCGAACTCGGTCAGCGCCGGCGCGAGCAGTGAGACGAGGATGATGTAGGTTACCGTCGTCGGCATCCCCATTCCGAGGATGATCGAGGAGAACGCGGTGACGAGCAACAGCAGGACCAGCGAGCCGCCGGCGACGGTCGTGATAAGCGAGACGAGGTTCGGGCCGAGGCCGGAGACGCTGATGACGCCCGGAATGATGCCGGCGGCGGCGACGGCGATGACGACCGGGACCGCGGTTCTGGCCCCGCTCTCCATAGATTTCCCGACGAAAACGCCGAGCCTGTACAGCCCGTTCGAGGCCAGGTCTGGCCGGCCAACGGCGTCAGCGGTCGTTTTGGCGGTGTCGTCGACGGCACTGTCGAACGACAGCAACGGTGAGTCGAGCCGGGGACGGGTAATCAGGGTGAGGACGCCGGCGAGGATGATCAGCGTGCCGACGTTGCCAACTGCGGCCGAGAACGCGGAGCCAAGTGGTTGTGGGCCGGGCAGTGCAAGCGCACCCTCTGCTGTCAGGTCTGCGGCGACAAGGCCATCAATACGGTCGAACAGCGCCGGGAACGCTGTGGTAGCCTGTACGAACCGATTGAACAGGTATCCGAAGAGACCTTCGCCAGTGAAGTACTGCATGAGCGTCGTGAGCCCGAAGAGGGTCGCAAATGTAACTCCGAGTCGGGCACGCGTCTCGTCGCTGTAGGCCGCCACAAGTGCGATGAGCGCCCCGATTGCGATAAGCGTAAACCACGCCGAGCGGGAGACAGACAGTCGCTCGATGATGAGATAGTACAGCAGGAGGCCCAGCGGGACGAGGTAGAACCACCCGCTTTTGAAGTGGCTGCGGATGTCGACCAGTTCGGAGGGGTCAAGACCACCGATGTTCTCCTTGACCGCCTCGAAGTGGACCATCACCCAGACGCCGAAGAAGAACACAATAGCGGGAATCGTCGCGGCAACGATGACGTCAGCGAACGACGTCCCCGTGTACTGGACGATGAGGAACGCAGCGGCCCCCATCACCGGTGGGAGAATCTGACCGCCCGAGGAGGCAGATGCCTCGACACCGCCGGAGAACTCAGGCGAGTAGCCCGACCGCTTCATCAGCGGAATCGTGAACGCGCCCGTCGTCACCGTGTTCGCGATGGAGGACCCGGAGATGGTCCCCATAAATCCGCTGGCGAGGATGGACGCCTTCGCCGGGCCACCCTTCCGCGTGCCCGTCGCGCCGTACGCGAGGTCAATGAACCACTGCCCCGCGCCGGACATTTCGAGGAACGCGCCAAACAGGATGAAGATGTAGATGAACTGCACGGAGACGCTGACCGGAACCCCGAACACCCCGTTTTCCGTGTTGTACCAGAGGTTCTGGATGATAGAGGGCCAGGACAGTTCCGGGATGGAAAGTACGCCGACGTAGGCGGCGTCCTGCGGGATGAGGACACCGAAACGGGCGTAGACAACGAAGGCGGCGACGATAAACATCAGCCAGAGGCTGATCGCCCGACGGGTTGCTTCAAGGACAAGCAAGATGCCGACCACACCCAGTACGAATGCGTAGGAGGTGTCAGCGAGTGGTCCGAGCAGGCCCGCTATCGGCTCCAAGAAAGTGAACACTTCCTGAATGGGACGGCCGCTCTCAAGGCCCAGTGCGCGCATTCGACGGATCTCGTCGAAGTCAGTGATGAAGTACGCGGCCGACAGCGTCGACAGGATCATGAAAACGAAATCCGAAGGCGTCACACGGTCCATCTCGGCGTCGAGGAACGCCCAGGCGAGAGCATTCCCGATAGCGTGAACGACACGAGACACCGGATGCTCCTCACCGAGTTTTTGATCCACCAGCGACCCGAGCACAATGCAACGCCGGGAAAGCGGGCCATCGCCGGTGCTGCTAGGATACATCAAGAATGTCAAAATGAGGCCGAAGGCGACGTGAACGGCACGGATCTGGAGGTCTTGCAGTGACGCGAACACGACATCACCGACACCGGGGAGCGAGAGCGAGAGGACAAATCCTTTCGCCGCGATCCACATCTGAAACACTGAAAACGAGATGCCGATGAGCGCGACGAGGACAACTGCCCAGCCTGTGAGCGAGCGTTTCCGCTCAATCTCCTGCAGTACTTCATCAACTTCCTCGTCCGATACGGCCTCCCCGCCGTCGTCAGATTGTGCGTTTTCAGTCATGTGTTGAGCTGGTCTGTCGCGGCACCGAACGCCGAGCGCTGGGTCACGTAGAGGTGGACCGAGCGGCCGTTGGTGCGGGCTACCAAGTCGTAGGTTTCGGCTCCGACGTGAAGTTTATGTCCTGCAACATCACCGGGAGAGACTGTCACACGCGTGTAGTTGCCCGGCGGGTCGAAGACATACATCCCGTCCTCCAAAGTGACGTTGGCCCGACTCGGGAGCCCCCAGCCGAACGACTCGAACTCCATGCGGGTCATCTCGAGATGGTCGCCACGGACTGTGTACTCGTCGTAGACTCGTGTTTTTTCGACACTGTGCATGTATTCCAGCGCGACGATCGTGCCGTCTTCGACCGGAGCCGTTAGATACTGCTCACCGGTCTCGACGTCTTCAACGACCAATGCACGTCCACCGGGGAGCGCTGCTACTGTCCCGATGACGAGGAGGGCGACGAACACCGCGATAGCGACGTATTGTCGTCTCATTCCAGTTGATGAGTAATAGAAGGTGGTTAGTTAACGATACGGATAGCGTCAGCCGACAGCGTTATGCGTCGAAGTATGCCGCTGCGCCGGGGTGGAGTTCGATGGACATCCCGTCCTGTGCGGAGTCCTTGCTGATGAAGTCCGTCTTGATAGAGAGGTCGTCGACGTTGTCGAAGATAGCGGCAGTAACCGATTCGACCGTCCCTTCGGGCTGTTCGGCGTTCGTCGCAATCATCGCTTGAACGGCGATTGTTTCGACAGCCTCGTCAACGCCGGTGTAGGTGCCGGCAGGGATAGTGTCGTTAGCGAACCAGGAGGCGTCTTCCTTGGCCGCTTCGCGGTTGTCACCGGAGATCGGGACGATGACGAGGTCGTTGGTGTTCGCGAGGTCCTCGATAGCGCCGACGGGCCAGCCGCCGACGACGAACGCGGCGTCGATGTCGCCGTTCCGGAGCTGGTCGGCAGCCTGGGAGAACGAGGCGTTCTGCTCGGTGTAATCGGAGACGCCAACCGACTCCAGAATCTGGAGCGCGTTGACCTGGGTCCCGCTCCCGAGGTCGCCGGTGTTGATCGTCGCCCCTTCGAGGTCAGAGAGCTGTGTGATACCCGTGTCCGCGAGGGTGACGACTGTGATCGTCTCCGGGTACAGGGTCGCAACGCCGCGGAGGTTCTCGATGGCGTTGTCCTGGAACGCATCGATCCCCTCGCCGTTCTTCGCGAACGAGGCGATGTCGTTCTGGATGAGCGCGAAGTCGGCGTCGCCGCTGGCGAGGTTGCCAACGTTTTCGACGCTCGCACCGGTCGACTGGACGTTCAGCGTGAAGTCCGTGTTGTCCTCTACGACCGTCTTGAACTCGTTCGAGAGCGGGAAGTAGGTGCCACCGGTGCCGCCAGCGTGCCAGGAGAGGCGGGTCTCCGTCTCGCCTTCAGTCATCTCCCCTTCGGTCATCTCTCCTTCGGTCATTTCGCCGTCGCCTTCAGTCATCTCGCCGTCGCCGCCATCGCCACCGTCGCCGCCGCCACAACCGGCGAGAGCTGCGACACCTGCAACGCCTGCTGTTTTGAGGAACCGCCTGCGTGTGGAGTTGTTAGTCATACGTATGTCTACGTTGCACGGGGGCTTCAAGAAGGTTAGCTAGTACACAGTCGTTATTTGACTATATCGTGCGATAGCGTATGCCACTGTATTCTCCGGGACGGCGACTGCGTGGGAAAACGCACCCAGGCCGGACGTACTCGCTTCCGAGAAATTCAGCTGAATTGATGGGTTGCGGTGATCGGCGGGCGTCCGATCATCACGCCGACGTCTCGATACCGAGTTCGTCCAGCAGCGTCCGGGCGGCCGCAGCCGACGACGGCGGGCCACGAGCCGTGATGAGGTCACCGTCGACCGTGACGCTGGTGTCGGCATCGAGTTCGGCGTCCCAATCCGCACCGACGGCCTTCACTTCGTCTTCGACCCAGTACGGGAGCTTCCGGCCGTCGGGGAGCAGGTCGTTCTCGTCGACGATGCCTTCTTCCCAGGCGTTCGGGAAACCGGTGACCGAGCGGCCGTCGGCGAGGAACTCGCCGTCCCTATTGCGGGTGAAGGCCAGAATCCCGACTGTGTGACAGACGACGAGCGCCTTGCCGTCGTCGCCGGCGACGCTCTCGCGCAGCAGTTCACGGGCGTGGACATCCTGCGTGACATCCCACTCCGCGCCGTGGCCGCCGGGGAATACGACGGTGTCGTAGTCCTCAGCGTCGGCCTGTGCCAGTGGGATCGGGTTGTTCAGGCGCTCGTCGGTCTCGTGGACCTCTCGAACGTGCTCCGAGAGGTCTTCGCCGACTTCTTCTGGGTCGACGGAGCGTTCGTCAAGGACCGGCGGCTCGCCGGTCGGTGTCGCCACCGTGATATCTAGACCGGCGTCTGTGAGAGTTGTCAGCGGCTCGATACATTCCTCGCCCCAATAGCCGTGCTCGCTTACGACGAATAGTGCGGATGTCATCACAAGTACGTTCGCGTGCAATCCTTATAAACGGCCGTTCGGTGCTGAGCGAAGTAGGGTCAACAGGCAGGCGGCTCTGCAGTAGAAATACGTCGTCTTCGTCTCGATATTGAGGACTGGGGAGGAATACGGCGGGAGAGTATCACGTCTGTCGTCATGGCGGAAACGTTTAACCCCACTGAGCAGCAATCCGCTGTGTACAGATGGACAGCCCACTGCAGCAGATCCCGCGGCTGTCATAGACCGATCTATTATACCATGGCAGACATCGAAGAGAGCGTTTCAGGATTCAAGACGAAAGGCGGCTGGGTCGACATCGTCGAGCACGGCGAGCGCATCACACAAGCGCTGAAAGACATCGCTTCGGGCGAAGCCGTCGACGAGGACGCCCTCAGTGAGTTCGACGAGTGGCGACCCAAGAGCCACGAGCGACTGGACGAGGACGTCAACGAGAAGACCGCCGATCAGGCGAGCGTCGACGAGGGTAAGGGAGAACAGGCCGGTAAAGGGCCGGACGAGGACCTCCAGACCGCTGGCGAGAAGCTCAGCGAGTCCTACGAGAACCTCGACGAACCGGACGAGGCGATGGAACGCTGGAGCGAGTCCGTCGACTATGTCGCCCGCGCGGCTGACTCCGCCAGCCGGAAGGCCCTGCGGAAGGTCGAGGACACCGTCTACCGCAACGTGATGACCCAGATCGCCCCGTACTACTTCGACAACGACCTCATCAGCGCGAACCTCCGCCGCGTCGGTGACGGCGACCGCCCCGAGTACGTTTTCGAGGTCAACGTCAACGACGACGACCTGAAGATGCGCGTCTCGAACAAGCTCGCCGACTTCGAGCAAGCCGTCGACCGCTGGCACGTCGACACCGAGAAGGTCACCGAGGCCGCCGAGGCCGCTGAGGGTGTTGATGCGGTCGAGACGGGGGACGAGACGGACGCGAAAACGAACTAAGGCGGCGTCCCTGTCGCCGGCATCGGTTTTGCGTCCGAGAGGCGAAGACGAACTAAGCTCGCCGCCGGGCGAGCGGCATCGGCTTCCAGCATCGTCGACGCAAAGACGAACTAAGGCGGCGTCTCTGCCGCCGGCATCGGTTTTGCGTCCAAGAGGCGAAGACGAACGAAGCGCGAGCGTGGCCGTGCAGACGGTTAGATAGCGTCGTCGGGATCGTGTTTCTCGGCCATCCGCGTCGCTTCGGTCGCGTACTGCGTCTGCAGGTCCGGGTCGTCGACTAACCCGAGGTTGGCCGGGTCGGCGTCGACGGCGGCCGTCGTCTCCCGCACATCGGAAAACGAGGTCAGGGCCCGCTCCTTGCGGAAGTACTGTTCGCCGTCGGGCGTCGCGTACGTGAGGATGATGAGGTTCTGTTCGTCGTCGGAGTAGGTTCGTTCAACCAGCCAGACGCGGACAGTTTCTTCAGTGGCGGACATACGGGATTGAACTACGCACTGGCACCTGAACGTTTGCCCGTGACGCCCGCGTCAGTGTCGGCAGTCGCTCGTGGCGGGCGCGCGAACGGTAGGCTCATTGCAGGGCGGGGCAAACGCCGTGACAGATGGTCGCGACGAGTACGATTGTGACGCTTGTTGTCGCGTCAGCCGCGAGTCTGTTCATGGCCTGGGCCATCGGTGCCGGGTCGTCCGGGTCCACACCGTTCGCGCCGGCCGTCGGGGCGAACGCAATCTCGGTGATGCGGGCCGGGTTCTTCGTCGGTATCCTCGGGCTGGCTGGCGCGGTCTTGCAGGGGGCCAACGTCACAGAGGCCGTCGGGAGCGAACTCGTTCTGTTCCCGAGCGGCGGCGGCCTCTCGGCTATCGCCGCTATCGTCGCCCTCCTCACCGCAGCGGTGCTGGTCGCCGTGGGGATTTTCACTGGCTACCCCATCGCGACGGCGTTCACGGTCACCGGTGCGGTGGTCGGCGTCGGACTGGCGATTGGCGGCCAGCCGGCGACGGCCAAGTACATCGAAATCGTCTCGCTGTGGGTCCTGACTCCCTTCTTCGGCGGGTTGGTCGCCTTCGTGACAGCATGGTCGCTCCGGCACGAAGCCACGACCGAGGAACGGCTCGTGCCACTGCTGGGGGGGCTGGTCGGTGTGATTCTGGCGAATATCGAGTTCGTGCTGCTGGCACCGGGCAGTGAGCAGGCGTCGGTCGCCCGTGCCATCGCGCGGGCTGTTGGGACGCCGATACTCCCCTCGATGGTCGCCGCAACGCTCCTCATCGGGGTGCTCGCGGGGGGACTGCTGTACCTAGATATCAGGGCGGACGCGGCCGCCGGGCAGCGGCACTTCCTGCTAGTGATGGGCGGGCTCGTGGCCTTCTCCGCCGGGGGGAGTCAGGTCGGGCTGGCGCTGGGGCCGCTGGTGCCCCTGCTCGGCGAGGGGCCGACGGCAGCCATCCCCATCACTGGGGTTCTGTTGTTCGGCGGCCTCGGCCTCCTCATTGGGTCCTGGACGGGCGCACCGCGGATGATCAAAGCGCTGGCACAGGACTACTCCTCGCTCGGGCCGCGGCGCTCCATCGGCGCGCTGATTCCGAGCTTCATCATCGCACAGGCGGCTGTCTTCTTCGGCATCCCGGTGTCGTTCAACGAGATTATCGTCTCTGCTATCGTCGGCTCTGGCGCGGCCGCCGGCGGCGGCGAAGTCAGCCGGGAGAAGATGGGCAAGACAGTGCTGGCCTGGGTCGGGTCGCTCGCACTGGCGTTCGGGCTGAGCTACGGGCTGTTCTGGGTTATCGACGCGGTGCTCTGATCGGTCAGCGACCCCAGACGTAGCGACTGACGACCTCGTTCATTCTGGTCGAAAGATGGCCCATCCAGGCCTCGGGCGAGACGCGCTCGATGTCGTGCTGGTCGACCTCGATGCGATCATCGCCGAACGGGTCGTGAGGTTTCTCGCCCTCGGTTTCGTCGACGGCATCGACGACGACGGTCATCGAGCAGCGGCCGCAGGCTTCGGTGCCTTTCACCATGATTGTTAGTGAGTAATTGAAAGGCCAGCATCAAAAACCTGCCGCGGCGGTCGTGTACGGCCCGTGAACGACCGTCGGCTGACCGACGGGCTTAAGACGCCGACACGGCATCGCCATGATATGACTTACCGCGGCAGGCGAGCAGTACGAACTGAACGCCCACGGAACGCACGACGATGAGCGAGGAATCCAAGTCCACGTCGGGCGAGGAGCCGCCGGACTACGGCGCGGATGACTGGGAGGACCCCGTCACTGGGGCGGTCCCGAAATCTGAGCTGCCCGACGAAATTATCGAGGAGGTGCCACACTGGACAGACGACCCGTACTTCGACCGGGTGAGCGACCGCCTGATGTACAACTACACGCTGGAGCGGGATCACCAGCTCCGGGGCGAGCGCTGGGACCTCTACGGCGAGATGCGGGTCCTCAACCAGAAGCAGTTCTTCCACCCGGCGCTGTCCTACGGCGACCACGAGTCCGAGGAGTACCTCTACGCCCGCCGCGTCGACCGGCCGACAGTTGGCGAACTGAAGCGGCTGGTCGAACTCGGCCACGACCTGGCCGACAAGCGGGTCACGCCGAACGAAGAGCACTACCGAACTGACTTCACGTTCGTCCTCGTCGCCGACGAGTTACCCGACGAGGTTCGGTCGTTCGTTGAGAGCCAGCGCGAGCGCACGCTACTGAAATACGGCTACTACGGTCACTACGAGGTCAATCTGGGCGTCGTCGTTCCGGACAAGCAGGAGGCTGTCGCCGGCGAAGCCGCCGACGTGGTCGAAGCGTTCGTCCTCTGGGAAGACGTGACCCAGCCCGAGGAAGGAGTGCTGTCGCGGCTTGCCAAGCGGTTCTGGAAATGACGCCCCCGACACGCCGCGGTTTTGTCGTCGCCTGTACGGCCACGCTGGCCGGTTGTGGCATCCTGCCAGAAGAGAGCGAGCCGATCGAAGCCAGTGCGACCTCACCGGCGGAGCTCCCCGAATCCAGCGACTACTCGCTCGTTATCGAGGACAGCCCCACCATTGAGACGACAGTGACGGTCGACTTCTCGGGTGACGTGCAGTTGACCTCGCACCAGAACGTGATTGCGACCGTGTTCCGGCGCGTCTACGAGTCAGCGGGCGGGGAGCGGTTCGGCCTCCTGACGGCCCCGGCCGTCCAGGTCGTCGACCAGCCCGAGGTCGTCCGTGACCCGTTGACGGCGGTGGACAGCGTCCGGGTCGTTTCGCTTGCGATGGATGCCGATGTGGACACCGTTTCGGAGTGGCGCGAAAGCGACTCGGCAACGCTTCTGGGGACCGAAACGACACTGATGACAGCGACAGCAACGGTCGACGGCAGCGAGCGGGACATCGCTCGGGTTCGTGTCCGTGCCGATGAGGACTCGGTGACGGCGATAGCGGCTGCCCCGGACGACACCGTACCGCCGTTTGGCGCAGTCACGCGGGACGCGTAGCTTGCGCTTCCGACGGTGGAAAACGGAGAAGGAACCGCTGTCAGTCGTCGCTCGGTTCGACGGCACCGCCGCCGTAGCTCTCGCGGACGGTGCTGATGTTGTCGTATCCCTTCTTGACCAGCGCCAGAGCGAGGCCGATGAGGACTAAGGCCAGTACTATCTGGACTACTGAGGAAGCGATGGCTGCAGTACTCTCTGCACCGCCCTGAATGAGGTTCTGGTAGAGGTTGCTGTAGAACGCCAGCCAGGACAGCCCCAATATAGTGATAGTTGTCATGATGGCCATCGGGACACCTGTGGAGTACAGCTGCTTGCTGTCGTCCCAGTTCGCGAGCCAGACAGTCGCGGTCAGCAGCGCCAGTGCCGCGAGCAGCTGGTTCGCACCGCCGAACAGGGCCCACAACGTGAGCCACTCGCCGGAGATGACCATCAGATAGGCCGGGATGGCCTGCACGAGCGGGTTCGTGTAGCGGCCGCGTCCGATTTCGCCGAGGGTCGAACGGATGCCACCACCGACGTTGAAACCGGAAGACGTCTCACCCGCCTGGAGGCCGACAATCTCCTCCATCATGTACCGACCGAGTCGGACGGCCGTGTCCGTGGAGGTCAGCAGGAAGCTCACCAGCACGAGCGCCATGAACGGCGCGCCGAAGCTCTGAGGGATACCGAGGCTGGTGAAGATGATGCCACCACCCGTCGCGAAGTTTGGCAGCGCGTTCCCGATACCGCCGCCAGCGGCAGATTCGGCGAAGCCGGCCACGGCGAGCGTTGACAGTGCGACGGCGGCCAGCAGTCCCTCACCGAGCATCCCACCGTATCCGATAAGGCGGGCGTCGGTCTCTTTGTTCAACTGCTTGGCTGTCGTTCCGGAGGACACCAGCGAGTGGAAGCCACTGATCGTCCCACAGGCGATTGTAATGAACAGCAGCGGGAACAGCGGTGCGAGGCCAGCGCCCTCGATACCCCAGAAGCCGTTGAACGCACCCATCGAGTCCGCGATGACCAGCGAGCCGGTCTCGGTGGCAGCCGTGCCGAAAATCGTGCCCACGATGACAGCGACCAGCGAGCCGCCAACGCCAGCGTACAGCAGGAATGACGACAGGTAGTCACGCGGCTGGAGCAGTACCCACACCGGGAGCGCGCTCGCAATGCCCGCGTACACCATGATTATCGGCACCCACGCCGCACTGTTGGGATTCGTCGCAGATGCCCCAGGTATCCACTGCCCGCTGCCCAGACCCAGAACGTCCGCGAGCACAAGCGTGCCTGCGGGGTAGCTCGCGTCGCCGACGGCCGGGAACAGCGCGAACGGGTACTGAATGCCTGCGTACACTCCGGCAAACACCAGCGTCACGAACACGATGGTTCCGGGCAGGAACGGCCCGTTCAGTTGATAGAGGTACACACCCAGTAGCAGGGCCAGTACAATGTAGACGGTGCTCGCAGTCGTCACCTGTGGGTACGCATCGAACACAATGGCGACCACCAGCGCGAACACTCCGACAACGAGGATAATCGTCAGGAACGCGAACCACAGTAGCATGTTCTTCCCACCCTCGCCGACGTACTCACCGACGATGTAGCCGATGGACTTCCCCTCGTGTCGGAGCGACCCCGACAGTGAGACGAAGTCGTGGACGCTGCCCATCAGCGGGTTGCCGATGGCGATCCACAGCAGTGCGGGAACCCATCCCCAGATGGCCCCCGCAGTAATCGGTCCGACAATCGGTGCCCCACCCGCGATACTTGAGTAGTGGTGACCCAGCAACACCGGTTTCTTCGATGGCACGTATTCCTGCCCGTCTTCGTACTTGTGTGCCGGTGTCTCGTTGTCGTTGTCGAGTTCGAGGAACCGCGCGAGGTACTTCGAATACCCCAGATACCCCACGCTGAACGTCACCAGTACTGCCAGGACGATCCAGATTACCTGTGTCATGTATATGCATGAATGGTAACCAACATCAAGCTATTAATAGTTATTATATATTTCCTACATATATTAAGTCCGTCAGAATACGCTCGGTCACACGGCTTCGACTATCAACGAAAATCTAATATCTGATTACTTATCGGTTATGCGCGGCCCACACATGAGCGGCTGGCCGCCGGCTCAGACGAACGTCGGCACCTCAGCGGCCGTCTCGACGTCGAGTTCGGCTGCGACATCGTCGAGCAGGTCGCCTTTCACCTCCGCCGTACGGGTCGTGATTTCCGCGACTAGCGGCGGGTCGAGCGTCTCACGGACCTCCTGTAGCCGTTCGTTCTCGGTGGCGACGCGGTCTCGGAGATAGCGAGCCCCACGGCCGTTCTCGTCGGGGTCCGGTTCGGGCGTGAGCTTGTTCGCGACGAGGCCCCGAACCGAGAGGTCGCGCTCCCGCATCTCGGCGATAGCGCGCCGCGTCTCGTTGACCGAGAGCTGGTCGGGGTTGAGCACGAGGAAGAAGGCGGCGTCGGCCTGAAGCGCGCCGCCGGCGAACTCGAAGAACTCCTTGCGGTCTTGCAGGCGGGCCAGCACCGGGTCGCCGTCCATCACGCGCCGGGGTTCGTTGTTGCCGATAGCGGCCTTCTCGAAGAGGTCGATGCTCTTCTCGCGTTTGTGCATCAGCCGGTCGATCCACCCTTCGAGGAACTCCGGCAGGCCGAGCAGTCGGAGCGTGCTGCCGGTCGGCGACGTGTCGAAGACGACCCGGTCGTACGGGTCGGCGTTGCGCATCACGTCGACGAAGCGGTCGAACAGCGCCGACTCGTAGGCCCCTGGCGTCTGGTGGGCCATCTCTAGCTGCTGGTTGATTTCGTTGACCATCGCCGCCGACACCTGCTCGGAGAGGTCGTTACGGATGCCGTTGAGGTGGCGCTGGGTCTCGGTTTCGGGGTCGATCTCCATCGCATCGAGGCCGTCGATGCTCTCGACGGATTCCGGATCGTCGCTGAACGACTGGTCGAACACGTCCGTGACGGAGTGGGCCGGGTCCGTCGAGACGACGAGCGTGTCGAGGCCGGCTCGCGCTGATTTGACGCCGTAGGCACAGGAGACAGTGGTCTTGCCGACACCGCCCTTGCCGCCGAAGAAGACGAACGGCTCCATCAGAAGTGGTACTGCTGACCCTTGCGTTCGATGTACGACCCCCGGTCCCACAGCCGCCGCTCCCAAGCCTCGAAGGTGTCTTCGAGGTACGGCAGCAGTTCGGCGGTGTAGTACGACACCGGCGACGGGATGCCGAAGGCGTCGGGGAAACAGGCCAGCATGAACGCGTCCTCGATGTCCTCGGCCTCCTTCTCGATTTTCTCGTAGGCCGGGTGCGTTATCATACCGTGGTACAGTCCGCGGGCCCACTCCCGTAGCGTCCGGCGAAAGCGCTCGATTCGGTCGGCCAGTTCCATCGTGGGTCATGTGTGCGAGAGGCACAGAGTAAAAGCTGTCGCAGTTACCCGTCGACAGTACCCAGCCGCCGTGCCGGGACAGCGGTCGTGTTCGGCTGCCGGAAACGAGGCGCGATTTGAAGGGAGCCGGCCCACAACGAGGGGTATGCGCGACACCATTCCCGTCACGATTCTTTCCGGAAGCCTCGGGGCCGGGAAGACGACGCTACTGAATCACCTGTTGACAGAGGCCGGCGACCGCGACATCGCCGTCCTCGTCAACGACATGGGAACCGTCAACGTCGACGCGGAACTCATCGCCGAGGGGTCCGAACTCGACGTGGACGACGGCGTCGCGGAGCTATCGAACGGCTGTATCTGCTGTGAACTGCAGGACGACCTCGAAACCGCAGTCGTCCGGCTGGCGGACGACCGTGACTTCGACGCGCTCGTTGTCGAGTCCTCTGGTATCTCCGAGCCAGCGCCCGTCGCGCGGCTGTTCACAACTGAATCGCGCGTGGCGGCGCTCTATCGCGTCGATACGCTTGTGACGGTGCTGGATACCCGGCTGTTTCTCGACTCGTTCGCTGGCGAGACGCCCGAGCGCCGAGGGACTGTGGAAGCGAACGCCGATGGAGACAGCGACGCCGACCGCCCGCTGTCGGACCTCATGGTCGAACAGGTCGAACTCTCGAACCTCGTCGTGCTGAACAAGACGGACCTCTGTACGGACGAGGAACTGGACGAAGCCGAGGAACTGGTGGGGGCGCTCCAGCCCGACGCCGAGACCATCCGAACGACCTTCTCACAGGTCGACCCCGACCAGCTGTTCGACCGCGCGCTGTTCGACCAGAACGAAATCAACGACCTACCGGGCTGGAAGCGAGCACTGGCCGAAAGTGGGCATAGTCACGACCACGATGCCAAGGACGATACAGACGGCACTGGCCACGGACACGACGACCACCACCACCATCCCGAAGAGGTGTACGGCGTCACCTCCTTCACGTATCGCCGCCGTCAGCCGTTCCACCCCGATCGACTCGCCGACGTGCTGCGGGGTCTGCCGTCGGGAGTCGTTCGTTCGAAAGGGACCGTCTGGCTGGCGGGTGCAGAGCTACGGGTCGTCATCGGGCAGGCCGGCCCCTCGATACGGGCGGAAGCACAGGGGCCTTGGATTGCGAGTCTGCCCGAAGTCGAGCGGGATATGTACCGCTCGAACCGGCCGGACCTCGACTGGCACGACGAACACGGCGACCGACGGACGGAACTGGTGTTCATCGGAACCGATTACGACGAGGAATCCCTTCGGACGGCGCTCGACGACGCGCTCGTCACAGACGAAGAATGGACGGACAGCGAGTCGCTCACCGGACCGTTCCCGGCGGAACAGGGCGAGGAGACGGTGATACGGAGCCCCTAGCAGGCGCAGTCACGACCGGCCGCGCGCTCGAAGCGCATCTCCTCGCCACAGTCCGGACAGACCGGCTCACCCTCCAGTTCGACGTCTCTGATGCGAACGCCACAGTCGTCACACCAGTACGCCCCTTTCGACCCATCGTCGGGGCGGGACTTCGTCTCCGGCTGTGAGGTGAGTGCCTCCTTGACGCTGTCGAGGATGCTCATGATCGTATATTGAGATTACAGCTACTAAACGTATCGTGGTTGTGCGCAGTCGTCTCACGGGCATCGACGAATCAGCCGAACGGTCGAGCTATCGACCGGGTCAGCCCCCTGGCACGTCGGCCGCCAGATCTTCGATAGCTCGCTCTAGCTCGTTGCCGCGCTTCCAGGCGGCGATGCGGTCAGCGAAGGGGAGTGGCAGGTTCAGCGAGACGGTCGACCGCATCGTGAGCCGGGACCCGTTCTCTTCCGGGGTTACGGTAATCTGCGTCTCCAGATGGTCGAACGGGCCGACCTCGCCCTCGGCGGTGTACCGGAGCCCATCGTCCCGGGATTCGAAACGAAGCGGGACAGACATTCCCGGGCCAGCGGCGGTGACGAGCGTTCCCGTATCAGTCTCTTCGACGGCCGTTACTGTGAACGTCCCTTCCGCCGCGACGACCGCTTCCGGCGAGAGCGTGCGGTGGACAGCTGGCGGCCGCGCCATCACGAACCGAGAGCGTTCGACCTCGCGCATACCAGTCCACATGCGCACCGGGGTGGTAAATCACAGGGCCAGCGGAGCCGAGATGCCGACCAGCAAAACGGCGAAGCCGACACCGATGTAGATGAGGCGCTGAAAGCGAAGCTCCGGGGCGATCTGTACCGAGGGCGGCGGCGCAGTCCAGACCAGTCGGTGATACGAAACGGCGGCGACAGCGACGGTCCCGGCTGTCGAAACGATCAGACCGGCCCAGATGGGAAGCCCGTAGGCAAGGCCGTATAGCGGGCCGACCGAAAACAGCAGCATCACCGCCATCGCAGTGCAGACGAGAAACGGGACCGGGTCGACCGGATCCCCATGACGATTTGGAACGTTCATACGTTGTGTTGGGCTCCGAATGTGTTTAGTTGCGCGACTTGGCCGCGCCCAGCCATGGCGAGCGAGTCGAACCCACCGAACACTGCCAAAGAGCTAAGGGCCGTCCCGTCCGTGTTCGTGGGCATGAGCGACGCGAACGGGTTCGAGGAGGGGGCAAGCGGGTCACAGGGCGACCCGCGGGTACTCATCGCGATGAACGTCGTACTCTCGACGGTATTCGCAGCCACGATCGTCTGGGGGCTGAGTGTCATCGGCGCAGCGGAACTCACGGCGATCAACGTCGCGACCGGCGCAATACTCCTGTTCGCGCTGACCTACGCCATCACCCTCCAGTAGCGGTCCGGCGTCACGCTCCTGTGGCGGTTCGACAGCGCGACTGCGACACTCGGCTCACTCGGGGTCGTACGGATGGACATCATCCACCGCGGGCGCGCCGACGACGAGCGTCCGCACTGGTTCGGTCGCCGACTCGGGGTTGTGCGCCCGCTGGGGGCTGTCCGGCTCGACGACGAACGCCTCGTCTTCCTCGACCTCGTAGGTCTTCTCGGGCGTCTCGACAGCCAGCGTTCCGGAAAGGACGTAGAACAGTTCTTCCTGGTCGTCGTGATAGTGGTACGCGAGCGGAATGTCCTCGCCGGGGGCGACCTCGTAAAGGTTCACGGCCGCATTTTCGAGGTCGGCTGCGTCACTTATCGACCGCTGGATACTCGGACGGTCCGGTGTCGGTTCGATGTCGTCGACCGCGAGGTGGTGATAACCCATGTCATCCCTGTCGACAGCGACCGACCTAAAACAACTGCTCCCGCGAGTACTCAGTCCGAGGCTTCTTCCGCATCGACCGGTTCCGTTTCGCCGGTTTCGAGGCGGACGACGCGAGCTTTCATGATACGGGTGTTCTCGACCTGTTCGACGCGGATCTCGACGCCGTCGTAGGTGATGGTCTCGCCTTCCTCGACCAGTCGGCCGGCGCGGTTGAAGATGAAGCCAGCGATGGTCTCGAACTCCTCGCCTTCGGGCAGGTCCAGATCCAGCGCCTCGTTGACCTCCTCGATGTTGACCTCGCCTTTGACCGTGACCGTGTCGTCGTCGACGTACTCGATCGGCTCTTCCTCCTCGCCTTCGAGTATCTCGCCGACGATCTCCTCGGTCAGGTCCTCCATCGTCACCAGCCCCTCGGTGGTCCCGAACTCGTCGATGACGATGACCATGTGGAGGCGCTCGGCCCGCATCTCGGTCAGCAAGTCGTCGACGTTCTTTGACTCGGGGACGTGCAGGGTCGGCTCAATGAGGTCCTCAAGCTCCATATCGCGGGCCAGCGCCTCGCCGTAGTTGAGGTCCCGAACGAGGTCGCGGATGTGGATGACGCCGATGACGTTGTCCAGACTTCCCTCGTAGACCGGAATACGGGCGTGACCGCTCTGGATACACGTCTCAAGGGCTTCCTCGACGGATGACTCCTTGGCGACGGCGGTCATGTCCAGCCGCGGCGTCATCACTTCCTTGGCGATGGTGTCGTTGAACCGGAGCGTACGCTGGAGCATCTCGCGTTCGTCCTCATCGAGGACGCCCTCGCGCTCACCTGTCTCGATGATGTCTTGTATCTCTTCGCGGGTGACATAGGAGGTCTCGATGGCGGAACGGCCCCCGGTGATCTTGTTGACGACGCGAGTGAGGTAATCAAACAGCAGAATAAGCGGGAGCAACACCCTCTCGGCAGCCTTGAGCGGCTTGGAGATGCGCAGCGCCCACGACTCGGTGTTCTCCACCGCGTAGCTCTTTGGCGCGCTCTCGCCGAACAGCAGCACGATGGCAGTGACCCCGAACGTCGCGATAGCGACAGCCAGCCCCTGGCTCTCAACGTACATCGCAAGGAGTCCAGTAGCGATGGACGACATCGCGATGTTGACGAGGTTGTTGCCGACGAGAATCGTCACAAGCAGGCGGTGGGGGTCTGATTTGAGTTGTTTGAGCGTCTTCGCACCCGGGACGGCGTCCTCGACGAGCGCCTCCGTCCGGTGTGCAGGCAGCGAGAACATCGCAATTTCTGAGGACGAGAAGAACGCTGAGAGGACAACCAGTGCGACGAGCGTGACAATACCAGCGACGAGCACCGCGTCTTTTGGTATTGGGACGCCGACGATTTCGACGCCCTGCAGCATCGCTGTAGACAGCTCAAGCGGCGCAGGTGGATCCAGGGCCATCAACGGTCGAAATTGTAATGGGCGAGGATTAAGGCTTGTCATGGAGGGGTTGCCAGCGAAGCCCTTACCCGGCTTTCACGCGTATCGCCGCATAGAGTATGAGCGAGTCCGACATCACGCTGTATCGGCTGCAGGCGTGTCCGTTCTGTGAGCGCGTCGTCCGGAAGCTGCACGAATACGGTCTCGACTACCAGTCGCGGTTCGTCGAGCCGATGCACGCCGACCGCGACGTAGTCAAGCGACTGTCCGGCAAGCGGACCGTCCCGGCCATCGTCGACGAGAACACCGGCGTCACGATGTCCGAGAGCGCGAACATCGTCGCGTATCTGGAACGGACCTACGGCGAGGGTGAGGAGACCGCAGGGGGTGTGGCCTGATGGACCTCGACTTCGATATCGTCGATCTCGACCCGGTCGAGCATCCCGAAGAAGGCGACACCGCGCCGGATTTCACACGCCCGCTCGTCAACGACGAGTTCTGGGAAGACGAATCGCTCGCGTCGGTCTGTGCCGACAGCGACCGGGTCGTCCTCGTGTTCCACGCGATGGATGGCGCGTTCCCGGCGACGTACATCTGGAACGAGATCCGCGACCGCACGTGGCACGAGCAGGCCACCGTCGTGGGCGTCTCAATCTCGACGCCGTACGAACACAAGCAGTTGCTCGAAGAGCGGGAAATCGAGGGTGACTACCGGCTGTTCTCGGACCCCGCCAACGGCGTCGCACAGCAGTACAGCATCGACATGGACCTCGACGGAATGGCCGGTATCGAGGAGCCGCGTCCGTCGGTGTTCGTCCTCGATAGCGACCGGACTATCGAGTACGCGTGGGTGGCGCAGGAATGGCCCGACTTCCCGGACTACGACGAAGTCGAAGCCCAGCTCTAACGATGACGACAGTCGACGACGCCGCGGCGGCAGTCCGCGACGGAGAGCTTGTCGTCTATCCCACGGAGACAGTGTATGGTCTCGGCGCGGACGCGCTCGACGCTGCTGCCGTCGAGCGGGTGTTCGAGGCGAAGGGCCGCGAGCGCGACAAACCGGTGTCGATGGCCGTTCCCGACGTCGAGTCCGCCCGCGAATACACGCGCCTGAGCGACCGTGAACTGGCGTTCATGCGGGAGTTCCTCCCCGGACCGGTCACTGTCGTCGTCGAACGCCGCGACGCGGTTCCGGACGTGCTGGTCGCTGGTCGAGACCGCGTCGGGGTCCGCATCCCCGACCACGACCTCGCGCTCGAACTGCTCACCGAAACCGGGCCACTCACGGCCACGAGCGCTAACATCTCCGGGAACCCGAGCGCGCGCTCCGTCGACAACCTCGACGCGATCCGCGAGCGTGCTGCCGTCGTCCTCGATGCCGGAGAGACCGACGGCGGGACCGGGTCGACGGTCGTGAACGTCGACAGCGGGACGGTTCATCGCCGCGGCGCACGCGCTGACGCCGTCGAGTCGTGGCTCGACGACCGGGACTGACACCTGTCGCTGTCCGGGTGGCTGTCCGCCTTAGCGTAGCATTGACCGTAGCGACCGCGTTTTCACCCCGCAGTCGTCGCTGAACTCACAGGGCTTGCACTTGGCGTCATTTCGAACCCGCCCCGGCGGCCCATCGATGCTTTCGGCGGTTCTGACCGCGCGACGGTACATACCTGCTCGCCGCGTGTTCACCTCGATGCGTCGGATCACGCCGTACGCCGGATACTCGGCGTAGGCGATGTCGATGTCACGCTCGCGCTCCCAAGAGAGCGCCTTCGCGGCGGCGACAAGCCGAACGGTTTGGGGCTCCCAGACCCCCTCCTCCGGCGGTCGACCGGCGAACACGAGCGACGGCGCGGGACCGTCCTGTCCGGCGACGATCTTGTGTGCGATCCCGCGGGCATCCTTCCCTTCGAGATACGCGTCGGTCGCCGTCGGGGCGACCAGCGCATCCCAGTCAGCCAGCCGCTCTCGAAGCCCTCTGAGGCGGTCGCGATACTCGTCCGGTGCCACTTCGATGGGGGCTGCCAGCAGGGCGGCATCATCGGTCAGCAGGCGCTCGTACTCACGGGCGAGCCGGCGAACCGACTCGATTTCGTCGGGAATCTCGCTCGCCCTGTCACGGCGGCGGTAGTAGAGCTTCCGCGGGCAGTAGGCAGCCGTTTCCAGTTCCCTGAACGTGTGGGTCGGCATGGCTTTGCGTGGTCGTGTTCCACTACAAGAAGGTTCGGCGCGCCGCTGGCTGTTGAAACAACTGCGCAATTGGCTACCCCTGCCACGACTGGAGACGACTACAAAAGGTATCCGAGGGTCACATCGACACGTCAGCGCCGGAGTCAAGCGAATCGATGTCTTCAGTGGCCTCGTCGAGGCCGTCGTCGCGGAGGCTGGCGGCGTGCTGTGTCGACAGCCCGGCGTCGGTCAGTACGTCCTCGAACTGGCTCTGAAACCGGTGGGAGACACGGCGGGCGGCGTCCTGTGCGGCGACGACGCGCCGGTAGTGGGCGGCCCAGGACTCATCGATATCGAACTCGGCCGCGAGTTCGGCGACCGACGGGTCGTCGGCAGCGACGCGACGGCGGAACTCGGGCAGGTCAAACGGTGCCTCTGTGTCCGCCTCGCGGAGGAGATGCAAGTCCAGTCGCGCCTCGACCACGTCGGACCCGTCCACGCCGATTTCGGCTGCGATAGTTCCGTCGTCGCCGCCCTCGTAGAACAGTCGGACCACTGTTACCAGGGATTCGTCGTCGAGGTCAGTCCGGAACTCGTATTGCTCGCGCATCCGCGCGATGACATCACCGAGTCGGTCCGCGACACCGGTCTCGTCAGTATCGGCCAGGGACCCTCTCGACGCCTCCTGAGACTCCGTCACAGCCTCCTCGTCGGAGACGTCCATGAAGATGTCACGGAGTTCTTCGGTCTTCTCGTCCATCGAACATGAAACTACTTCTCGGGAGTCATATATCTGTCGGATGGGTAACGTAACGCGAGGAAACTTTCAACAGTTGCCAAATTCTCGCAAGACCGCGACGGGGCGTGGCAAGATTTAAGCGGACACGCAGCACGTGTTAGCGTATGTCATCTATACTCCAGACGACCACGCGCCCGACGTTCTGGCGTATCGGCGACGTGGGGAAAGTGCTGTTCTACTATCTGGCAGCGCTCGCCGTCATCGTCTTTCTGTACGGTGTGTACAACCGTGTCACCCGCTATGCCCAGGGCAGCGAGGACCCTTTCGAGCGCCTGGACGAACTGCCCCAGCGGACGGTTGCAGCGGCACGGTTAGCGCTGTCAAATCGGAAGCAGTTGGACCGCGACACCGTCGCTGGCGTGATGCACGCGTTTGTCGTCTGGGGCTTTCTGACGCTGCTCATCGGAACGACGATTCTAGGTATCGACATCGACCTCTATCGACCGTTGACCGGTGAATCCTTCTTCGTCGGCCAGTTCTACCTCTCCTATTCGTTTGTCATGGACGCGATGGGGCTGCTGTTCGTCGTCGGCGTCGGTGTCGCGCTGTGGCGACGCTACGGCCGCAAACTCGACCGCCTCCACGACCGCCACACCTCCCGCGAGGACGACCTGTTTCTGGGCGCGCTGTTCGTGCTGGGCGTCGGCGGCTACCTCACCGAAGGCATTCGGATTCTCGGCACCTCGACGGTCCGGGATGTCTCCTTCGAGACGGTGAGCTTCGTCGGCTGGTCGGTCAAGGAAGTACTCGTCACGGCTGGGATGACACCGGAGATGGCAGCGGGCGCGTACCCCTTTATCTGGTGGAGCCACTCGCTCGTCGCACTGTGGTTCGTCGCCTGGATCCCCTACGCGAAGCCGTTCCACATGCTCTCGTCGTTTGCCAACCTTATCGCCCGTGACGAGAAGGCCGGGGTGCGACTACCCGGCGTGCCAAGCGACGCGAGTCCCGACGAGATCGGCCCTAGCGAGATCGACGACTTCTCGTGGAAACAGTTGCTCGACCACGACGCCTGCACTAAGTGTGGCCGGTGTTCGTCCGTCTGTCCGGCGAAGGCATCCGGGCGGCCGCTGGACCCGCGGAACGTCATTCTGGACCTGAAACGCTACCGCGAAGATCGCGACGCCGGCGGCGAAGACGTGCCCATCGTCGCCGACGGCGGTACCTCGGTCATCGACGCCCACACAATGGAGTCTTGCATGTCCTGTATGGCCTGCATGGACGCCTGCCCGGTCGACATCGAACACGTCACGCAGTTCACCGAGATGAACCGTCGTCTGACCGAGGCCGGCGAGATGGACGAACACGTGCAGGACGCGATGATGAACGTGTTCCAGCACGGCAACACCTTCGGCGACCCCGAGCGCGCCCGGCCGGACTGGACCGACGACCTCGATTTCGAAGTTCCGGACGCTCGTGACGAATCGGTGGAATACCTCTGGTACGTCGGCGACTACCCCAGCTACGACGAGCGCAATCAGAAGATAGCACGCGCGCTGGCTCGCGTCTTCGAGGCCGCCGATGTCGATTACGGCATCCTCTACGAGGCCGAACAGACCGACGGCAACGACGTGCGCCGCGTCGGCGAGGAGGGCCTCTACGAGATGCTCGTCGAGGACAACGCCGAAGCGATTCTGGACTGTGAGTTCGAGTCCATCGTCACGACGGACCCCCACGCCTACAACACGTTCATGAACGAGTACCCCGAGTTCGAGGCCTGTGAGTGGGGCGAAGACGACGTGTTCCACTACACGCAGGTCGTCGCCGATCTCGCCAGTGCCGGCGCGCTCGGCCTCGCCGGGACCGAACTGGACTACACTGTCACCTATCACGACCCGTGCCACCTCGGGCGGTACAACGGCGAGTTCGAGGCCCCGCGGGACCTCATCCGCGCGACCGGGGCTGACCTCCACGAGATGCCGCGCAACAGGGACGACTCATTCTGCTGTGGCGGGGGCGGTGGCGGCCTCTGGATGGACCTCGAAGAGGAGTCGAAACCCAGCGAGGAGCGTCTGCGCGAGGCCCTCGAAGACACTGACGCGGGCGCGGCCGTCGAGAAGTTCGTCGTCGCCTGCCCGATGTGCATGACGATGTACGAAGACGGGCGCAAGACCGGCGGGTACGAGGACGACATCGAAATCGTCGGTGTGACGGAGTTGCTCGCTGAAGCGGTCAGCGAAGAGAGAGTCTGATCGGCCGGATATAAATTTCCAAGTAGCTGAAACGAAAAGGACCACTATGGCCCTCCTCCTCCTCATCGGATTACCCGGCGCAACGGAACTCATCGTCATGGTGATGGTACTAGCGATGTACGTCGGACTGCCAGCCGCCGGCATGATACTCATCTACAACTTTCTCGACGGCAAACGCGGCTACGAGAAGCGTATTTCCGAACTCGAAGGCCAAGTCGAGAGGCTCGAATCCGAGCTATCCGATGAGTAACAACTGACCCGATATCTTCCGTTTGTTGACTTCCTGAGATAGATACGAACGTCGAACTGATGCCATCGGCGTGACCGAACTGCTGACACAAGCGGCCAACAGGGCCCGGCTCACAGCCGTTCGCAGACCTGTTTCCCGCTCACCACCTCCGGGATTATCACCTCGTCCGCCCCAACGCGGCGGGCTACGGTCTCGTCCTGCTGATCGCCGGCTCGAACGATGAGCCGGACAGTGGGCGCGAGCTGGCTCGCCAGCACCGCTATCTGGATGTTCGCGTTCGTGTCGTCGATTGCGCCGATGACCGTGTCAGCTCGCTTGACACCCGCATCTGTCAGCGCGTCCTCGCGGCTCGCGTCGGCCTCCAGCGCGAGATGGCCGTCGTCGAGCGCTCGCTCGTACTGTTCCGACTGCTGTTCGATGACGACCACCCGGGTATCCGTATCGCCGATCTGCTCCGCGACGGTCTGTCCGAACGTCCCGTAGCCACAGACGACGACGTGATCGTTCAGGTCCTCGATTCGTTGAGCGATTTGCATGCGTGTGAGTTCCGTCTGAATCTGGCCACCGAAGGCCGCCGACAGCGCTGTCTCACCAGTCCACAGACCGGCGACGACGAGACCGGTCAGCACTACGATGGCGTAGCCCTTGACCAGCCTCGCAGGCCCGTCGTGGCTCTGAAAGTGGAGTTCGATGCTCGTGGGGTCGAGCAGCCAGAACAGCGCGTTGATGACGCCAACCCCGCCGAACGTGACGAAACCGACCACGCCGGCAACAACGAGCGCGACGAACGCGAGAACCGGTTTCGAGAGTTGCCGGAGCAACGACCGGTCCGTGTCTGTACTGCTGTCGCTGCGTTCCATTGCTGTAGCTGTCTATCGAAGGTCGCGACACAGCGCCGCCAAAACCGGCGCTGACGTGGTTCGCCGCCGATCTCAGTCTGTCAGTGTCTCGGCGGGGGATGTGTGTTGCACCTCGGCGAGCGCGGCGTCGCCGCGGTCCGTGTTCGGCACGCGGTTCCGGTCCGGGTAGACCCGTTTGACACAGTCAGCACAATTGGTGACAAGTACCATACTTCGTGGTCAGGAGAGCTAGCATATGTATGTTGCCGGAATATGGCTAGACCAAAATTAATGGCATAATATACCATTAATATGTATCCAGGTTCAGGCTGGCGGTCGCGTCGACTACCCGATTCGTCGCTGCTTGCCAGCCAAACCCTTAACGCCGCCAGACACCCACAGCGAAATAATGGAGGTCGCACTGCTCACTGTCGGTGACGAACTGCTCGCTGGCGACACGGAGAACACGAACGCGTCGTGGCTGGGCCGCCAGCTCACGGCCGCGGGAGCCACCGTCACCCGCGTCCTGACTGTTCCCGACGAGGAGGCGGTCATCGCCGACGCCGTGGCCCGGTATCACGACGCCTTCGACGCGGTCATCGTCACCGGCGGCATCGGCGGAACGCCCGACGACATCACGAAGGCCGCCGTAGCACGAGCGTTCGACCGCGACCTCGTCGTTCCCGACGACGTGCGGGCGCACCTCGAAGCGAAAGCCGAGCAGTTCGCCGAAGACAACCCCGAGATGGTGGACCGGTACGACATGGATCTTGACCTCGATGCGTGGGCGTCGGTCCCCGAGGGTGGGCAGGCACTACTGACCGACGAGAGCTTCGCCGCCGGCTGTGTCATCGACCGCGTCTACGTCCTGCCGGGTATCCCCGAGGAACTGAAGGCGATGTACGAGACCATCGCCGACGAGTTCGACGGTGACCGGACGACAGAGACGATCCACACACCTGCACCCGAAGGTGCGCTCGTCACCCACATTACGGCGGCCCGCGAGCAGTTCGCGGTTGCTGTCGGGAGCTATCCGCGCAAGGACGACGCGCCGGGGCGGGTGAAGATTACCGGCGACGACCCGGCGACCGTCGCCGACGCGGCGGCCTGGCTCCGCGAGCGAATCGAGACAGAGTAAGTCGGTAAGCGGTGGGTTCATGCCGGCCACGGACTGAAAAGGCAGTATGAACCTGACACAGCGCCCGCGTCGCCTGCGAACCGACGGCGTGCGATCGCTGGTGCGTGAAACGGATCTCACAGCGTCGGACCTCATCGCGCCGGTATTCGTCGACGCAACGACCGACGAGCGCGTCCCCATCGAGACGATGCCGGGCCACGAACGGGTCCCCGTTTCGGACGCCGTTGATCGCGTCGAAGAAGTTCTCGAAACCGGCGTCGAAGCGGTGATGCTGTTCGGCGTCCCCGAGTCGAAAGACGAACGCGGGAGCCGTGCCTGGGCTGAGGACGGCGTCGTGCAGGAGGCCACGCGCCGAATTACCGGCGAAACAGACGCCTACGTCATTACAGATGTGTGCCTCTGTGAGTACACCGACCACGGCCACTGTGGCGTTCTCGAAGACGATGCGGCCGAGGACCCGCGGCTGACGGTGCGCAACGACGAGACGCTCGACCTGCTGGGGAAAATCGCCGCGAGCCACGCCGCGGCCGGAGCCGACATGGTCGCGCCGTCGGGGATGATCGACGGCATGGTCGGCGCGATCCGGGAAGCACTGGACGCACAGGGTGACACCGACGTGCCAATCATGAGCTACGCCGCCAAGTACGAGTCGGCCTTCTACGGCCCGTTCCGGGACGCCGCCGACGGCGCACCGGCCTTCGGTGACCGGCGGCACTACCAGATGGACCCCGCGAACGCACGCGAGGCCCGCCGCGAGGTCGACCTCGACGTCGAGCAGGGCGCGGACGTACTGATGGTCAAACCCGCCCTGCCGTATCTGGACATCGTCAAGGAGGTCCGGGAGTCCTACGACCACCCAGTTGCCGCCTACAACGTCTCCGGCGAGTACGCAATGTTACATGCCGCCGCCGAGAAAGGATGGCTCGACCTCGAAGCAGTCGCCTACGAGTCGCTGCTGTCCATCAAGCGCGCCGGCGCAGACCTGATTCTGACCTACTTCGCCGAGGACCTCGCAGACGACCTCTGAGCGGGACCAGTCCCCGTGTGTACCCGTTCGAACCGCGCCCGTGGAGCGGTCCAGCGAGCGACAGGTCCCTAACCTATTCATGTGCCAGGGGCGGAGTGGCTGTATGCAGCGACAGTCCCTCCTCGTGGCGGTTGTCGCCGCGATTGCGCTGCTGTCGTTCAGCGTCGGCGCCGCGAGCCTCGACGCTGCCACCGGGTCCGATCAGGCGGAAATGACCCGGGACGACAGCGAGATAGACAACCCCGACGGACAGGGCCTCAGCGACCCGCCAGGTAGCATCGATCCGCCCGAGAGCGAGAACGGTGCCCGCGCGTTGCTGCCGAGTGTCCCCGCCCCGGCAGTCGGTGCGCTCGCCGTCGGCCTCGCGGTCGGGCTCGCGGTTCTGTGGCGACTGGCCGGCCAGAGCCGGACGATCGACGAAACAGGCGGCGAGACGCCGGCCGTCGCAACGGCGGAGTCCGCCAGCAGCCCGTCGCATAGCGCTGCCGAGATCGATATCCCGCTCACAAACGACGTGTACCGCGCGTGGGCCGCCCTCGAACACGCAGTAGCCCCGGACCGCAGTTCCTCCACGCCACAGGACATCGAGACAGCAGCAACGGGAGTCGGGGCCGACCCCGACGCCGTCGCCTCGCTACGGTCGGTGTTCGAGCGGGTCCGCTACGGCCGTGACCAGCCGGACGCAGATCTGGAATCACAGGCCCGCGAGGCGCTGGAACGGGCGACCGATGACGCGGACGACATCGCAGCGAATCCCGACGATGTGGGCGACGAGTCCGGAACGGAGGCCGAGACGTGACACTGCGTCGGGTTCCGCTGGCGCTCGGTCTCGTCGCGACAGCCGTCGGCGTCGGCCTCGCCGCTCTCGGTGCGCCGCTGTTGCCGGCCGGCGCTGTCTCGGACCTCCCGATACTCGCCGCCGCCGTCTTCGCCGGCGGTGTCGCGCTGCTGGCGCTCCTCGTTCGCTCTCTCGACAGCGAACGCGGGATGGCGCTGCCGGACACTGACAGCCAGTACGTCACCGTCCCCGGCGACGACATCGACCAAGCGCTTGCTGCTGGGGCTGGACAGGAAGCTATCCGACAACGTGTCGAGGGGGTCGCGGTCACCGTCCTCCAGCGTGGCGGCCTCTCGCCGGAGGAGGCAACGGATGCGCTCCGGTCCGGCGCATGGACGGACAGGGAGCCGGCCCGGGAGCTGTTCGACGGGACGCCGATTTCCCTCCGTGCGCGGCTGTCCGGGTGGCTCTCGGGCGTCCGCCCGTTCCAGCAGCGTGTCGCCCACGCGACGGCCGAACTCCGGCAGCGCGACGAGGAGCGATGAGCGAGGTCCATCGCACCGGCCGCTGGTTCGGACTGGCCGGGGCCGCGCTGGTCGCCGTCGGCGTCGGGCTCGTGGGGCAGGTCCCCGCGCTCGTGTTGCTGGGCGGGCTCGGGGTCACGCTGAGCGCGTACGATCGGGTCGCCGTCCCACCGGCGGCGGACGTGTCGATACAGCGGTCGATCACACCGACCGAGCCAGCGCTCGGTGAGCGAGTGACTGTCGCGCTCACGGTCCGCAACGACGGGTCGCGGACGATTCCGGACCTGCGGCTCGCCGACGGCGTCCCGGATTCCGTCCGTGTCGTCGAGGGGTCGGCGTCGCTGGGGACGGCGCTGCGCCCCGGCGCGTCGACGACGATCACCTACGAGATTACCGGCGGAACGGACCGCTGCGTGTTCGACCCGGCGACGGTCGTCGTCAGGGACGTGGTCGGCGTCGTCGCCCGACGCACGTCCGTCACGGCCGAACCTGACACCGTCACTTGGGAGCAGCCGGCCAGTTCAGCGCTATTGCCGCTGGTCCCAGCGGTGGCTCGCCGGCCCGGGACGGTGCCCGTCGATGAGGGTGGCGAGGGAGTTTCCTTCTACGCGGTCAGGGAGCACCGCTCGAACGACCCGCTCTCGCGCGTCGACTGGAACCAGTACGCCCGCACCGGCGACCTGCGAACCGTCGAGTTCCGCCGCGAACAGTCGGCGACGGTCGTAGTCGTCGTCGACGCCAGATCGGCCGCCGCACTCGCGCCGCGTCCGGACGCCGAGACGGCAATCGAGCGGTCCACGATGGCCGCCGTCGCGCTCGTCGAGGGGCTCCCTGAGGATGGCCACGAGGTCGGCGTCACAGCGTATTCGCCACACGGAGCATGGCTCGCACCGGGCACGAGCGCTGCCCACCAGCAACAGGCCCGCGACCTGCTCAGGACCGACCGTGCGTTCGCCGCGACATCAGTCACCCGAACACCGGATACGACGAAGCTCATCGCGCAGTTGCCGACGGCGGCGAACATTGTCTTTCTCGGCCCGCTATGCGACGACGACAGCGAGGCGCTGGTCCGCCGACTCGCCGCCACCGGCCACCCGGTGACGGTCCTGAGCCCCGACCCGACTGCGACGGATACGGCGGGCCACCGGCTGGCGCGGCTCGAACGCCGCGAACGGCTCCGTCGGCTACGAGCCGCCGGCATCGCCGTCCACGACTGGCCCGCAGCGGAGCCGCTGGAACGAGTCACCGAACGGGTCCAGCGGGGTGGCCAATGATTACGCGAACTGGAGCCGTCTGCGGCGGTGCGGCGCTGGCGGCGGGCGTCGTGACGCTGTTCGTCGCCGGTATCAGCGCCGTCTCGACTGCCGCCGCCCTCGTCGGCGTCGTCCTGCTTGCTGGCGGGCAACTGATTCAGTCCGGCCGGCTGGTCGACCTCGCCAGCGCGTCGCTGTTTCTGGCGCTGCTGGTGGCCGCCCTTCAGGGGGCAACTACGACGACGGTACTGGTCTCCGGCGGCGCAACGGTGCTGGCCTGGACGTTTGCCCATGCAGCTATCGACCTGTACGCGGACCTCGGAACAGCACCCGGGACGCCCGTCGAACTCACCCACGTCGCGGGGACGACGGGGCTAGTCGGGGGGAGCGTCGTGGTGACGACGCTGCTCTTCCAGATTGACGTGCCACCGCTGTCGCCGCTGGCGCTGGCAAGCGTCGTGCTGGGCGCAATCGCACTCACCGCGGCGCTCAGGCGATAACGTCCCGGGCTGTGTCGGCCTCGGCCGGCTGTGGCTACTGGGACAGGCTACTTCCGGGACCACCGCAGCGACTACCGCGTCGGCTCGGCCGCGGATTCCGGGGCATCGAGCACCGTAAGCACGTCCTCGGTATCGGCGTCGGACAGTGGGAACCGGAGCGAGACGGTCGTCCATCCGTCGGTCCGGTCGTACTCGATGCCGCCGCCAGCGGTCTCGGCAACCCACCGGGCGAGCCAGATACCGAGGCCGCTCCCGTGCTGGAGGTTCGTGATGTCCGCGTCCTCGAACACGACGGCTCGCTCAGCGGCGGGAATACCGGGGCCGTCATCGAGAACACGGACGAACGCGTCGCCGTTGGCCTGTTCGGCTGTGATTCGGACGGCCGTACCCGGCAGTGTGTGTTCGACTGCGTTCTCGACGAGATTGTCGATGGCGTCGTAGACCGCCGTCCCGCCGGTGACAGGGAGTGTACTCGGAAGTGCCGTTTCGACCGGCGTGTCGGGACGGTAACTGTCGGCCACAGACCGGGCCAGTGCCGCCGCGTCGACCGACTGGTCGGCGTCCCCGTCGAGCGCGGTTTCGACGCTCCGGGCCTTCTCGCTGACGGCGGCGAGGCGGTCAGCCGCGTCGAGGGCGCGGGACGCGGCCAGCGAGACGGACGAGTCGGCTGCGTGGGCACGGACGTATTCGGACGTTCCGAACACGACAGAAAGCTCGTTCCGAAGGTTGTGCCGCAGGACCCGGTGGAGAACGCGGAGCCGTCGCTTTTGTCGCCGGCTGTCCGTCACATCCGTGTACATTGCGAACCCACAGCGGCGGCCGTCGGCCGTATCGTACGGGACGCCGCGATAGATGAACTCGCGGCAGCCGTCGGCTGTTTTCCGGGAGACGACGGCGTAGTTGACTTCCCCGGCGGCCGTTCGCTCGTCGTAGTTGACTGCCTCTTCGACGCGGTCGCCGGGAACGATGTACTCGTTGAGCGGTTCACCGACGATCTCGTCCCGGTCGTACCCGAACGTCTCGACGAACGCGGGGTTGACCGTTCGCACAATCGGGACGAAATTGACGATTTCGAAGCCGACGACCGCGTCCTGGATGAGGTCGAACAGGTGCTGAAACGGGTCGGCCGTTTCGGCCGTTCGGCAGCGCGAGCCGACCACGGACCCGTCGTCTGCGGTCGTGAGTTCAATCGTAACCGGGCGAGAGCGGTCGCTCTGGCGCAGTGTGACCCGGCAGGTCCGTGTCAGCCGGTCTGAAGCACTGCTGACGGCCTGTCTGGCTTCGGCCAGTGTCTCGCGATCCTCGGCTGCCACCAGCGTGTCGACGGGTGTGCCGACAAGTTCGGCAGGTGTTCGGTCGAGCAGTGCAGCGAACTCCTCCGTCGCAAACGTGATCCGACCGGTGTCGTCGATACCGAACATCAGTTGTCTCTGAGCCGGAGGAACGGTGGGCTCGACAGCCGTGAAACCGACTGTTTCGTCCCCACAGTGCCACGCGGCGAGGCCGTGAGCGTCAGGTACTCGCGGCCGTCAGTCTGTGTCAGCGTGAGTTCCTGATCGGCAGCACCCGAGTAGAACGCCGCAAGCGTGGCCGGGACCGCGTCGTCGTCGATGACGTTGACCACGGTGTCGTGGGGTTCGAAGACGCCGTCGTCGTTCTCGTACCGGGCTTCTCTGGCGGCCTGTTCGCCCATCATCCGTATCTCTCCCTGAATGTTGCCCACGATGACCAGCGGGGCGTCCCGTCTGTTCGCCGTCGTCTCGTTGGCGGTGGCGAGCGAGGTCCGTTCGAGGTCGAACACGTTGTATCTGGCGTCCCAGTGCCCGAACATGTCGAGGATGAACAGGGCGTCGTCGTCGAGCGCGTCTTCGAGCGAGTGGTCGGTCGCCGCGAACGCGGCGGCCAGCGTCGACCGGTCCAGTGACGGCGGCGGCGTCAGCGACACCGCCCGTCCGGCGGCGACAGCCGTCGCGCACAGTTGCGCAACGACCCCGTCGACCTGGGTCCCGTCAGCGTATCGGAAGACAGCCTGACCGCCCATGACGAGGCCACCGCCACAGAGGTCGTCGAGGCCGTCGATGCCGGTCGGGACCGTCGGCGCGTCCGCTAGTCGTTCCTGCCGGTCGGCCTCGGCAGCGGCGAGCACGTCGTCGATCTCGTCCAGCATCGCAGTCTGTTCGGAGCGGGCGGCACGTATCTCGGAGAGGTCGTCTTCGATAGCAGCGGCGCGGTCTGACACCGTCTCACACCGCTGGGCGACCGCTTCGCTCGTCGTCGCCTGCTCGTCGGTCGCCGCCGAGACGGACGCGATGCCGTCGGCCGTTTCCGCGACAGTGTCGGCCACGTCGTCGAGCCGCGCCATTGCCGTGGTGACCTGCTCGGCTCCGGTGTCGATACCGTCGATAGCTTCGTCGAGCTGGGCAACGGTGTCGTTGGTGGCGTCCCGAACCGCAGCCAGCGTCGTTTCGATCTCCTCAGCTTGCTGCTGGGACTCCTCGGCGAGCCCCTTGATTTCGTCTGCAACGACGGCAAACCCGTCCGTATCAGCGGTGTCGCCCGCCCGCGCCGCCTCTATCGAGGCGTTCAGGGCGAGCATATTCGTCTGGTCAGCGATGTGGTCGATGCCGGCCAGCGCATCGGCGATACGGTCGACCTGGTCCTGCAGGGCGGCCACCTCCGTAGCGACTGCCTGGCCCAGTTCGCGGACCTCGTCCATCGACTCGATGGCGTCAGCCGCCGCTTCCCGCCCGTCGTTTGCCGCGTCCGTCGCCCGCTGGCTCTGCTCGCTGACCTCGGTTGCGGTCGCAGCGATCTCCTCGATTGTGGCTGAAAGCGACGACACCTCGTCGGCGATCCACTGTGCGTCGGTTGCCTGTGCCGTTGCACGGTCGTCAATCGCCGCAAGCTGCTCGCCGACGGTCACCGACGCCGCCTGAACGACATCGAGTGCGCCCTGTGCGTTCGCGACTGCGCGTTCTTCTGTCACGGCCGTCGACTGGTCCGGAACGGAGGGATAATGGTCCGAAGCCATAATCAGCTATGAACCCTCCGAAGTATAATCGACTTGTACAGTTTATCGGCACATTGTGCCACGTCTCCCCACTGTTTTCCGGACATTTATACTAAATCCGAATCTGTGGTCGTGAGGTATAACCCTGTTGTCGCTGGCAACACCCGCCAGCCGAGAGCGCGCGCAAGCAAAAACGGCCTATTTGGCCCCCTGTGGCCGGAACTGGGGTCGACAAACGTCCAAAATTCCAGTGTGCATATACGGACTTTCTTTACGGAGAACAACCTTATATCCATAATATCATACCCTAATCTGGACGGTCGTCTACCACATCCCCTCTAATTTCCGTATTCATAAAGGCAAACCTTATGTAGTGCTGTTACCAGAGCCTTTCTCGTGAAAGAGTTGAAGAAGTTGAGCCAGAATGGGGGAAAGTTGGACATGCAGACGGCAGTCGATAACAAAACGAAACAGGTGAACTAGAAAATGAGCTACACTGCACTACAAGTAGATCCGACCGTACTCGCAGAGGGGGTTAACCTGCTGTGGGTCCTGGTGGTATCGTTCCTGATCTTCTTCATGCACGCGGGCTTCGCCATGCTTGAGGCGGGCCAGGTGCGCTCGAAGAACGTCGCGAACCAGCTGACCAAGAACCTCCTGACCTGGTCGGTCGGTGTGACGGTGTTCTTCCTGATCGGCTCAGGAATCAGTGCGCTGGTCGGCGGCAGCGGCTTCTCGCCCGCCTTCGGTGCCGGGGCCGCAAACGACTACGTCGGCTGGCTGTTCGGTGCCGTCTTCGCGATGACGGCAGCGACCATCGTCTCCGGTGCGGTCGCCGGACGAGCCAAGCTCCGCGCGTACATCACGTACACGTTCCTGCTGGCGGCGGTCATCTACCCCGTCGTCACTGGCATCACGTGGGCCGGCGCGTACATCAGCTTCGGCGGCGAGGCGTTCCACGACTTCGCCGGCGGGATGATCGTCCACGGGATGGGCGGCATCGCGGGCCTCACGGCGGCGTACGTCCTCGGCCCACGCATGGGTCGGTACAACGAGGACGGCTCCGCGAACGTCATTCCCGGCCACTCCCTGACCTTTGCCGTTCTGGGAACGCTCATCCTCGCGTTCGGCTGGTACGGCTTCAACGTCGGCACGGCGGCGACTGTCTTCGTCGTCGAGGACGGATCGCTTGCCCTCGGCGCGTTCGCGACGGTCGGCCGTGTCGCGATGACGACGACTATCGCGATGGCCTGTGGTGCGATGGGTGCCGGACTGGTCGCCTGGCTGAAGACCGGCAAGGTCGACACCCTGTACGTGGCAAACGGGCTGCTGGCCGGGCTGGTCGGTATCACGGCGATCCCCGACACCACGACGTGGTGGGGCGCAATCATCGTCGGTGCTCTCGCAGGCGGACAGCTGCCGGTCGTGTTCAGCTTCATCGAGAACCGGATGAAAATCGACGACGTCTGTGCCGTCTTCCCGGTCCACGGTAGCGCCGGTGTGCTCGGCACGCTGCTGTTCCCGTTTGTCGCCACGCCCGGCACGGTCGGGTCGGTCGCTAACGCCTTCATCGCACAGCTGATCGGCGTCGTCGCCATCGCGGGCTGGACGATTGTCGCAACCGGGGTCGTCTGGTACGCGCTCAAACTGGCCGGTCAGGCCCGGGTCACGCCCGAGCACGAGCAGGAAGGGCTGGATGTCAGCGAACACGGCGTCGAGACCTACCCCGAGTTCGGTGGCGGCGAAAGCGTTGTCGCCGATGGTGGTAAAATGAGTACGAACATGCGTACCGACGGAGGTTCCAAGGATGACTGACGAAAATGATGACTCTGAAATCAAGATGGTGGTCGCAATGGTTCGACCGGACAAACTCGGCGACGTGAAGAAGGCGCTGGCTGAGGTCGGCGCACCCTCGCTGACGGTGACGAACGTCTCCGGCCGCGGCTCACAGCCCGCAAAGAAGGGGCAGTGGCGCGGCGAGGAGTACGTCGTCGACCTGCACCAGAAGGTCAAAGTCGAGACAGTGGTCGCGGACATCCCCGCAGCGGATGTCGTCGACGCCATCGCCGACGGTGCCCACACCGGCGAGAAAGGTGACGGCAAGATATTCGTCCTCCCCGTGGACAACGCCTATCAGGTCCGAACCGGCAAAGAAGGCCCAGAGGCAGTCTGAGCCGACGAAATGGTCGATGATACCGACAGACAGGTAGTGAACGCACTGCTCCAGGACGGCCGGGCCAGCGCCCGTGACGTCGCCGCCGCGACCGGTATCGCGGCGACCACGGTGTCGCGCCGGATAGACGACCTGGAGGCGACCGGTGTGATCGACGAATACACCGTCGACATCGATTACGGGGCGCTGGGCTACGACGTGACCGCTGTGTTCCAGCTCTCCGTCGAGGGCGACGGGCTCGGACGGGTGGTGGACCAGTTACGTGATCGACGCGAAATGGTCGCAGTTTACGAAGTGACTGGCGACCACGACATCGTGGCCGTCGGGAAGTTCACCGACACGAAGTCGATGAACGAGCGGATAAAGACGCTGCTGACCGACGAGGATATCCGATCCGCCTCAACGTCAGTCGTACTGAATACGGTGTGCGAACACGAGCAGTTCCCGGTCGACGGAGCTGACACCTGAGGACGGCGTCTGTTTTTCCGACTGGCAATCACAGCAGTGAGTAGCGTCTCGTCTCGGTTTGGAGACCTATTGAGCGATGAAGCAAGGCTTAATTACAGCAGTAATAATATATTTTTCATCATGGATTGGGATGCTCGGGGGTCGACAGTGACGCGACGGGAGCTACTCGCAGCCGTCGGAGCGAGTTCGCTCGCCGGACTCGCCGGCTGTGGCGGGAGCAACCGTGCCGCGACACCGACAAGCAATGCGACAGGGTACGCGAATCAACCGGTCGACGACGACCAAGTGACGCTTGGCCTCACGATCCCGCAATCGGGATCGTTCTCGCCACTTGGTACCGGCCAACAGCGTGGATTCGAACTGGCCATCGACCACCTTAACGAGGGCGGTGGCTGGGTCGACACCGACGCGTGGCAGGCGCTGTCCGGGGACGGCATTCTCGGCCGGACGGTCGAGAGCGTCATAGCTGACACGGAGTCCAGTTCGGAAACGGCCCGGGACGTGGCGGAGACGCTGGTCGAACAGGACGGGGCCGTGATGATCGCCGGTGGCGGGTCGACAAACACAGCCCGGGAGTTACTCAAGTACTGTCCGACCCGCGGCGTGGTCCATATGCTCGGGTTCGCTCCGGGGACGAACGTCACGGGGATCGACTGCTCTCGATACGGATTTCAGGAGATGCACAACGGTCGGATGGCTGCCAACGCGCTGGTCCCGGTGTTGACCGAGCGGTTCGAAGGACGAACGGAGTTCTACCAGTTGCACGCCAGTTCCGATTTCGGCTTCACGCAGTCCGAGCAGTTCAAGCGCCGGTTCCAGTCGGAGAACTGGAGCGAGATGGGCGCGACGAAGACGCGGGTCGGAACGGAGAACTTCAGGCCGCAATTGGGGGAGGCCGTGGACGCTGACGTCGACGCCATCGTGTTGTCCTACCGCGGGCGTGACGCAGTCACCGCGCTGAACCAAGCGACGGACATAGTCCCGGAAGAGATGGACATCGTCATGCCGATCGTGAGTCGGCAACTGGCCCGCGATGTCGGCGCTGACATGGCCGGAATCGTCGGTACCATTTCGTGGGATTACAGCATCGATACACCGCTTTCAACGGCGTTTACCGAAGCGTTCGATGCGGCGTATGCCGCCGACGAGGTCCGGGTCCCATCGGACCAGGCCCGACTGGCCTACGCGCAGACGCTCCAGTACGCCGCGGCTGTCGAGCGGGCCGGGACGTTCGAACCGCCGGCCGTCATCCGTGAACTCGAAGGCACCACGTACCGGGCTGGACGCGGCGAGGCGACGTTACGGGCATGCGATCACCAGTCTATGGGACCCGTTCCCGTCGTCGAAGGATCCAGTCAGGGCCCCGAGGTACTCGACGTCATCCAGATTTCGACTGACATCGCGTACGGCTGCGAGGAGTATCCGGCAAGCGAGTGTACCGACCTGGGACCGTACGAACCCGAGACGGCCGACAGTTGAACGGCGGTGGCGTTAAGCCGCTTGCGCCGCTCCAGAAGATATGGGCTTGAAAGTCGACGTGCGGAAGCTGGACCTTTTCAACCAGATGGCGAAGGAGGGGTCCGGGACAGTCGCGGAGAACCTCGGTCAGTTGACCGGGCTCGACGCGACAGTTCGGACCTCACAGATCAATTTTCTCGACATCGAGGACGTCAAGACACACATCGGCGACGACAAGGGCGTCGGCATCTACGTCGAACTGAACGAACCGCCCTACGGCTACGTCCTGTTCCTGCTCGAACCAGAGGACAGCAAGCAGATGGCCAGCGCGATGATGGGCGGGATGGGCGAACCGAGCGAGGGTGAAGGGTTCTCCGACATGGAACGGTCGGCGATGCAGGAGATCGGTAACATCATGACCTCCGCGTTTATCGACGGGTGGGCCAACGTGCTGGAGACGACCATCGATATGGGGACCCCGAACTTCGTGTTCGGGCCGGCTGACGGTATCATCGACGAGATGGGCGGCTGGCCGGACTCGGATCTGGTGTTCGTCGTCGACTCGCGTATCACCGTCGACGACGGCGACCTCGGGATGACCGTGTACACGTTCCCCGAACTGGAGGATCTCGTCGCGCTTATTCAGGATATCGACCTCGACACCGACGTAGCGGTAGACACCGAAGCCAGCGACATTCTTGACTGACAGCGATACGCTGTCTCTGCTATCTCGTTCTATCGTACGGCCAGCGGTGCTGTAATCGCCGAGAAACCGATCAGAGGCTCGTTATTACCAGCTACTGTCATAGTCTGTTCCAATTAGCTCCTATTATACTTGAAAAAGTATTATATATATTTACCATCAAAAGAAGCGGTATGGGATTGGAAAGAGGGGGCGTGGCAGTTGACAGGCGGTCGCTACTACAGCTTGCCGGTGGGGTCGGTACCGCGGGGCTCGCCGGGCTGGCGGGGTGCCAGGGCGGGAATTCGAGGGCCGAAAACACACCGGAACACCCACCGCTCGGGAACTATCCGGTCGGCGGCGACGCGGTTACGCTCGGCTTCAACGTGCCACAATCCGGGACCTACGCTGCCGAAGGGCGCGACGAACTTCGGGGATATGAGCTCGCCGTCAAACATCTCAACGAGGGCGGTGGCTGGGTCGGCCAGGGCTCCTTTGACGTACTCAGCGGCGACGGCGTACTCGGAAAGACTGTCGAGTACGTCACTGCAGACACGGAGACGAAGCCGGATGTCGCGACGGACAACGCCGAGGAGATGATCAAGCAGGACGACGTCGTCATGTTCTCCGGCGGCTCGTCCAGTTCCGTCGCCATCGCTCAGCAGGAGGTCGCACAGGCCCAGAAGGTCCCGTACATGTGCTGTCTGACCCACTCGAACGATACGACGGGAACGGACTGTGTCCGGTACAGCTTCCGGGAGATGTTCAACGCGTACATGACCGCACAGGCGCTGATTCCGGTGCTCAAAGAACGGTTCGGCCGGGAGGCTCAGTACGTCCAGATCTACGCGGACTACAACTGGGGGCAAACGATGGAATCGTCGATCCGTGACTTCTTCACGTCGAGTGGCTGGGTCGAACTCACGAGCATCCCGACGCGTCTCGGGACGACGGACTACGAGGAGCCACTCAAACAGGCCAGGGACGCCGGTGCGGAGGTCGTCTTCCTCGACCACTACGGACTCGACGCCGCGAACTCACTGACAACGGCGCAGGAAATTCTCCCTGACGAGGTGGGGATTGTGGTGCCGCTGTACAACCGCATCGTGGCACAGAACGCCTCAACGGCGCTCGACGGTGTCGTCGGGACGGTTGCATGGGACACCAGCGCCTCGTCCGACCTCTCGAACGAGTTCAAGAACGCCTTCACCGCCGAGTACGGGAACGCACAGCGGCCCTCCGGCGTAGCCCATCTGGCCTACGCACAGACGCTCCAGTACGCCGCGGCTGTCGAGCGCGCCGGCACGTTCTACCCGCCGGCGGTTATCCGAGCGCTGGAAGACCACGAATACTCGGTTGGGCTGGGCAGCCAGACGATGCGGCGCTGTGACCATCAGGCCCAGCGTGGCGTGCCGGTGGTCGAAGGGCTTCCCGAGTCCGAGCAGTCCCTCGGTCGGTTCTACGACCTGCTCAGTGTCACGAAAGCGGTCGGGTACGACTGTGACGGCGGCCCGGCCGCCGAGTGCGAACTCGGAGACTACGGGGACTAGAGCCGGAGCTCGGCGACAACTATACACCCGAAAAATACAGCAAACAGAGAACCGAGCGGGGACATGGACACGAGCAGTCCCCGTCTGTCAGAGGCAGACGGACACGCCCTGAGAGAGGCGCATCACGTCGCCGCATCCGGCTGTTCGGAGCCGGGGCCGCGTTACTCCAGTAGCTCCGGTGCCGCGTCGTATGCCACCCCCGCAACCGCGGATTCCGACGAGTCATCCCCGCCGTGGCCGGTCTGACGGTCTGTCTCAGCCATGGTCAGTCATCCGCCGAAATCGGCTGGCCCTCGGCGTCGGTCGGGGCTGGGCTGTCGCCGTCGTCGAAGGGATACCACGACTGCTTGCCGTCGGCCAAGCACGGGTCGGTGTACCCCTCGACCTCGTGGGGTTCGGCCAGTTCGACGATGGTCTCGTGGCCGGTGGCATCGACCCACTCCCGGAACGTCTGGCCCTCGGAGCGCAACGCGGCGTAGGCCTCGACGATATTGGCGATCATGCCCGGTACCTCGTCGGCGGGGACGCGCTGGCGGACCCACTCGATGAACGTCGGCTCCTCGCCGATGCCGCCGCCGACGCCCACGTCGACGGCTTCGACCATCTGGCCGTCCTTCCGGGCGCGCATCCCCTGCAAGCCGATGTCGGCCGTCATCGCCTGCCCGCAGTCGGCCGTACAGCCCGAGAAATGCATCTTGATGCGGTCCACGTCGTCGGGCACGTCAACGTTGTCTCCGAGCCAGCGGAGCAGGCGGGCCATGCGCGCTTTCGTCTCCGTGAGTGCCAGCGAGCAGAACTCCGTCCCCGTACAGGCCATCGCGCCCTGGACGAACGGGTTCGGCTCGGGTGAGTGCTTCTCCAGCAGCGGCTCGTTGAGCAGGTTCGAGAGGTTCCCGTCCGGTACGTCCATGATGATCGGGTTCTGCCGGCGGGTCAGTCGCACCTCGCCGGAGCCGTAGGCGTCAGCGAGGTCCGCGAGTTCGATGGCGTCCTCGGCGGCGATGCGGCCGACCGGCACTGAAAGCCCGACGTAGTTCTTGTCGTCTTTCTGGTCGTACACGCCGACGTGGTCGTGGGCGCCGTGTTCGGCCGACTTGCCAGCGTTGTACGTGTACGCCCCGCGGAAGTCGGTGCCGGCGGTTTCGAGTTCGAAGTCCAGCCGTCCGTCGAGTTCCTCCCGGATAGCGTCGGTGCCGTGTTCGTCGACGAAAAAGCGCGCGCGGTTCTTCGAGCGGTTCTGGCGGTTGCCTTCCTCGTGGTAGTACTCGACGAACGCCCGGACCGTCTCGACGGCGTGTTCGGGCCGAATGAACAGGTCGAGCGGACGGGCCTCGCGGGGTTCGCGGCCGCCGAGGCCGCCACCGACACGGACGTTGAACCCCTCGACTTCCTCGCCATCAATGATCTTGTGGGCCGGCTCCAGCCCGATGTCGTTGATGCTGTCCTGGGCACACCCCTGCTTGCACCCCGTCACCGAGATGTTGAATTTCCGGGGCATATTGGAGAGGTCGTTGTCGTCGCGGATGGTCTCCTGAATCTCGTCGAGAATCGGGCGGGACGCGACGTACTCCTCGGCCTTGCCGGCGACCGGACAGCCGGAGATGTTCCGCATCGTGTCCCCGCCGGCCGAGCGCGAGGAGACGCCGACGGCTTCGAGTTTCTCCCAGATCTCCGGGATGTCCTCGAGCTTGAGCCAGTGGAGTTGGATGGACTGGCGCGTCGTGAGGTCGATCCAGCCGTTCCCGAACTCGGGGTTCTCGGCCGGTCCCTTCGCGTAGTCGCGAGCGACCTCTGCAATGGCCCGGAGCTGGTCGGGCTCCAAGACGCCGCCGCAGTTGGTCAGCCGCATCATGAAATACGACTCCTGCCCGCCGCGGTGGTGGAACACCCCCCAGAATTTGAACCGCGAGAACCACTTCTCGCGCTCGTCTTCAGGGATGGAATCCCACCCCTTCTCGGCAAACTCCTCTAGTTTCTCCCGTACTTCATCACCATACAGCTCCGCCTTGTACTCCTCTTTCTTATGTGCCATCGTCAGTCATCCTCAGTTCTTAATGGATGTGCTATTTTCTCGCTCATAGTTATCCGAACGTCCGCTAATTCACGTCTGAATACTGATGTTGATTCCTTATAACCCTATTCGTTAAAGAAATAAAGAGGTATATCGCTTTCGACAACAGCTGTCCAGAATTATACCGTCTGAGAGGTGTTTAAGGAGGTAATACAGCAGGGCGGCGAGACGCGAAAATCGCAAGCAGGCGACGTGATACGTCGGCAGACGACAGGGCTGTGACCTAGTTGTGGTGTGGGACCGTGATTCGGCTGCTGGGACGGCGGCTGCGGTTTTGCGGTGTCAGCAGCGCGCACCAGAGCAGCGTTTGTGCGCCCCGAGACATCGGCTGTCGAGGGTCAGTCGAGCGGTTCGACAAGCCGATTCCCACAGGAGTCGTATCACAGCCCCCGATACAGAGTCCGCGTGAGAAACCGACGGTCGTGGCTGCCATCTGACGGCCACGACCGTCCGAAGTTACAGACAGGGGAGTCAGTCGTCGCCGGAGGCGACGGTGGTGCCTTCTTGCGTGCTTCCGACGAAGCCGGCCGTGTTAGCGACTTTCGCGATTTCCGGCTGGAACACCCAGGCGGACAGCAACACAATCGGAATCATGGTAACGGCAGCCACGGAGTACCCGATGTGAAGGTTCGCCAGCCACGGCGCGGAGTAAAACAGCGGGTAGACGATCCCGCCGACAGTGCCGACGCCGCCGACGACGCCCGCGACCGAGCCCGAGTCGTCGGGGAACATCGCAGGTACCTGCGCGAATATTGCGCCTTCGGCCCACGCACAGCCCGTGCCCACCAAGAAGCCGATCACGACGGCGTTCAGTAACACCCCGGAAAGGCCGGCCAGCGTCATGGCGAACATCATCAGCACGATGAAACAGAGCCCGAGGAACGTCCACTGTTCGCGGTACTGGCCCTCGAAAAAGGGCAGGATGTTCTTCTCCTTGCGGGCCAACAGGTCGCTGCCGTAGCCGCCGAACGGCCGGAGCAGTCCCGCGGCAATCGAAAACGTCGCCGCGAAGGTGCTCGCGATGACGAGGTTGTCCTGATTGAACGCCTCGCGGTAGTAGGTGGCGAGCCACCCGTTCATCGACAGTTCCAGGCCAAAGGACATGATGTACGCGGCGGCGAGGACGACAGTGCCGTATCGCGTGGCCGTGTGCAGCCAGCCTTTGAAGTTGGTATCCTCCTTGGTCGCCTGACGTTTCGCCTCGGTCTTCGCGGCCTCGCCGAGCGTGTAGTAGGCGATTGCGAGGAGGATGGAGACGATACCGGTGTAAAAGAACGCGGCTCGCCAGTTAGTCGAGAACAGCGGGCCGCTCCAGTCGGAGCCGAACACGCGGGGGAGAATCAATGCGCCACCGGCGGCACCGGCGTTCCCGACGCCGGCGTAGATGCCCTCCGCGAGGCCGAGGTTCTCTTCCTCGAACCACTCGGCGACGTGCTGGATGCCGATGACGAACGTGATGCCGGCCGTCGCCACGATGAGGCGCAACACGAAGAACACGGAGTAGTCCTGTGCGAAAGCACTCCCGATCGAGAACACGCCGACGTACGCCAGCACGATGGCGAAGATGGCCGGCGCACCGAATTTATCGGAGAGCCAGCCGGTGAGCATCCGTCCGAACGGGGCCATCCAGATAGCCGAACTCGCCAGAATTCCGATCTCTGCAGTCGTGAGCCCGAACTCCTCGGCCATCGGACCGGTAAACGGCGCAAAGGAGAACCAGATGAGAAACGAGAAATTGAACCCGATAGTCGCCAGCAGCAGCGTCCGGTACTTCGTCATCTTGATCAGTCCCATGCCGACACCTCGGTTACGGACTGACCATCATCCACAATTATTAACGAGTCTTTGTCCACCAATCCGATTTTATTTTGGATGTGTGACCACATCAGTACGTGAAGTCCGAAAGTCCCACCATTTAATAACAGTAACCCTTTACAGAACGGCTATTCCAGTCTGCTTGAGTGGATAGACCGCAAATATATCATCGGATATCCCCTGTTTAAGGACATTGAACGCCCAGCGGATCAGGGAATAACTGGACATATTTGGAGTGATTCGAGCGAGTTCCGAGAGCTGTGTGTTGGTCGCCCGTCAGGGCTGCGCCCGACAGACGCTCAGTCGGCCGTGGCCGGCGGTAGTTCGGCCTCTGGGGCGACGAGGCGAGCAGCACACTGCTTGAAGTTCGGCTCGTCGGACTGGGGGTCCCGATCCGAAAGCGTCAGCCGGTTCGTCGCCGGATGGTGAATCGGGAGCCACACCATCCCGCGGGGGACGCCCTCATCGCGGTCGATGTCGACCGTCGCGGAGCCGCGGCGCGTTTCGACGGTCAGCGTCCCGTCGGAGAGTTGTTCGCTGTGTTCCGCGACCGTTTCGGGGTGGGTTCGGGCCACCAGCGGCCCAGCCTCGCCCCCACGGGACCGGACGCCGGTGTTGTACCCGTCGGCCTCGCGGGCGGTCGTCAGGGTCAGCGGGTAGTCGTCGTCAGTCGGCTCTGGGAGCGACCCCTGACGGCCGGTCGAGAACTGCGCGCGGCCGGAGGTGGTCGGGAACGACCACGACTCGTCGTCGTAGTAGCGGTAGCCACCGGCGCTTTCCTCGTCGGGCGAGGGCCACCGGACAGCGTGAACCTCGTCCAGTCGCTCGTAGGTGATGCCTGAGCAGTCGGCGACCGTCCCCTCGGTGAGCGCGGTGAACTCGTCGAACACGGCCGACGGGTCTGGCGATGTGCTCCCGAACAGCCCGGGGAACAGCCGTGAGCTGATGGTGGCGATGATGTCCAGATCCGGCCTGACGCCGCTTGGTACGTCGGTCGCCGACCGGACCCGGGAGATGGTCCGCTCCATGTTCGTCGTCGTCCCGTCGCTTTCGCCCCACGTCGCGGCGGGCAGAATCACGTCGGCAATCTCGGTCGTTTCGGTGTGGAAGGCGTCCTGCACGACGACGAAGGCGTCTTCCAGTGTCTCGCGGACGCTCTCGGCCTCGGGCATGCCGGCGACGGGATTGGTGGCGACAGCCCAGACAGCTTCGGGTTCGCCTTCGAGCATCCCGACCGGACCGGGACCGGTGTCGTCGGGGAGGCGGTCCACCGGCACATCCCAGTGGTCGGCGACGGTACGACGGTGGTCCGGGTCCTCGAAAGCCCGCTGGCCGGGCCAGGAGCCCTTCGAGGAGCAGATACGGGTCCCCATGGAGTTGGCCTGGCCGGTCAGCGAGAACGGGCCGCCGCCGGGCCGGAGGTTCCCTGTCGCCAGCGTCAGGTCGATGAGCGCCCGGGCGGTCTCGGTCCCCTGGACGTGCTGATTGATGCCCATGCCCCAGTAGACGAGCGCCCGCTGGTCCATCGCGTCTGCAAGCAGGTCCACGTCGGCCATCTCGACGCCGGCCTCGTCGGCGGCGTCGGCAGCGTCGGGCAGGGTCGCGAGCAAATCCTCGAACCCGTCGGTCGCTTCGTCGACGAACTCGCGATCGACACGCCCTGTTTCAACGATTCGGGCGAGGACAGCCCGAGCCAGCGCGAGATCCTTGCCCGGGGCAGGCGCGACGTGGTGGTCGGAGTTCTCCGCCGTCTCGGAGCGGACGGGGTCGACGACGATGATTTCGACGCCGTCCTCGTCAGCGGACTGCTGAATCCAGCGGAACATGACAGGATGGGCGACTGCCGGGTTCGCCCCCCAGACGACGTGACGGTCGGCATCGCTGATGTCGGCGTACGTACACGGCGGCGCGTCGCTGCCGAAGGCCTGGTAGTAGGCGGTGACGGCGCTGGCCATGCACAGCGTCGTGTTGGCGTCGTAGTTCGTCGTGCCGAAGCCACCGCGGGCGACCTTCCCCAGCGCGTAGGCGGCCTCGTTTGTCTGCTGGCCGCTGCCCAGCACGGCGACGGAGTCGGGGTCCTGCTGGTGGGCGGCCTGAAGGCCCTCAACGGCGCGGGCCAGCGCCACGTCCCACTGGGTCTGGCGGAGTTCGCCGCCGCTTCGGACCATCGGCCGGGTGAGCCACTCCCCGTCGGGGGCCTTGCTCTCCCGGAGGCCACGCGCACAGGCGAGTCCCTGGCTGACCGGGTGGGCGGCGTCTCCGCGGACGGCGTCGATGCCGTACCCCTCGTCAGCGCCCTGATGCATATGCCCACAGCCCACCGCACACCGCATACATGTCGTCGGCACCCAGTCGCTCACAGCCCCTCACGCGCCGTTCCGACGCCCGTCTGTCCACTGTGATATGATATTTCAGTACGTTCGGATAGCATTCTCGTACTTACGTAGATGAACACACACTGTATAACAGTGACTCTTTACGAAATACTTATTTCAACGGTAAGTCCGTGACGTACGTCCACCAAGTCGATTGCACCGCCAGGTAACAACAGTTTCTTTCTGGCAGCGGTCAAACGGCAGCGTATGAACCACGAGCAGTCACGAGCGCTGTACGACCGCGCCCTGTCGGTGCTGTCGGGCGGCGTCAACTCCTCCGTGCGAGCGACGCGGCCCTATCCGTTCTTCGTCGACAAGGGGGACGGCGGGCACGTCATCGACGCCGACGGGAACCGATACATCGACTTCGTCATGGGCTATGGTCCGCTGCTGCTGGGCCACAGTCTGCCCGAACAGGTCCAGTCGGCCATCCAGCAACACGCCGCCGAGGGGCCGATGTACGGCGCACCCACTGAAGTCGAGGTCGAACTGGCCGAGTTCGTCACCCGGCACGTCCCCAGCGTCGAGATGCTCCGGTTTGTCAACAGCGGGACCGAGGCAACGGTCTCGGCGGTCCGACTGGCTCGTGGCTACACGGGACGGGACAAGATCGTCGTGATGCAGAGCGGCTACCACGGCGCACAGGAGTCCACGCTGGTCGAGGGCGAGGGGGACCACACGGCCCCGTCCAGCCCCGGCATCCCCGAAAGCTTCGCTGAACACACGCTGACTGTCCCGTTCAACGACGAAGAAGCCGCCCACGAAGTGTTCGAGGAACACGGCGACGATATCGCGGCCGTCCTCACCGAACCCATCCTCGGGAACTACGGCATCGTCCACCCGGTCGAAGGCTACCACGACACACTCCGGGAACTCTGTGACGACCACGGCTCCCTGCTGATCTTCGACGAGGTCATCACCGGCTTCCGAATCGGCGGTCTGCAGTGTGCGCAGGGCGCGTTCGACATCGACCCCGACATCACCACCTTCGGGAAGATCGTCGGCGGCGGCTTCCCGGTCGGGGCCATCGGCGGCAAAAGCGAGATTATCGAGCAGTTTACACCCGCCGGCGACGTGTTCCAGTCCGGGACGTTCTCGGGCCACCCCGTGACGATGGCGGCCGGCCTGGAGACGCTACGGTATGCAGCTGAACACGACGTATACGACCATGTCAACGACCTCGGCGAGCGTCTCCGAGCGGGCCTGCAGGACATCCTCGAAGATCAGGCTCCCGAATACACCGTCGTCGGTCGCGACTCGATGTTCAAGGTCATCTTCACCCGCGACGGCCCTGATTCCTTCGACGGCCACTGCGAGGCTGGCTGCCAGCAACAGGAGTCCTGTCCGCGGTTCGACTACTGTCCGAAGACCGGCCACGACGTGACACAGGCCGAAACCGAGCGGTGGGAGCGGCTGTTCTGGCCCGCGATGAAAGACCAGGGCGTGTTCCTCACGGCGAACCAGTTCGAGTCACAGTTCATCTGTGATGCCCACACAGGTGAGGACATAGAGAATGCGCTCGAAGCATACAAAGAGGCGATATGAGGTGAGCGACGACGACATCGCACTGTCCGAGAAGCGGATGTACGGGGCGAAACGACCGGAGACCCACGCGTACGTCGCGTCAGGACTGGGCGTCACCCGCGTCGAGACAGCCGGTGGCCAGATCGGCCGGTTCAGCCTGAGCGAGCGGTGCAACGCCCGTGACGTGGCCGGCGCGAGCGGCGAAGTCGCGGTCGCCACCGACGAGGACGTACTCGTGTTGACCGACGACGGTTTCGTCCCGACCGGGTTCGGGCCGGCCACCGCGGTCGGCTACGACGGCGACGGACTGCTCGCAGCCGGCGACGGCCACGTCGCTCGGTACGACGGTGAGTGGCGGGATATCGGCGCGGTCGCAGACGTCCGTGCCATCGACGGCGACCGCCTCGCTGCGGCCGAGGGCGTGTACGCCCTCCCGTCACTCGACCGACTCGGCCTCGTGGACGTGGCCGACGTGGCGGGCGACTACGCCGCAACCGAGAGCGGGCTGTACCACTACGAAGGCGAGAGCGGCGAGTGGACCGAGGTCCGGTCGGGCCACCATCTGGCGGTTGCAAGCGACGGCGAACGCGTCCACGCTGCCGCGGCGGACGGCTTGTACGAACTGGCAAAGGGTGCGTGGGAGCCCTGTTCGTTGCCGGCCACCGAACGCGTCGTCGACGTGACGTACGGCGACGACACTTACGCCATCACCGAGAACGGGACCTTCCTCGTCGCGACCGCCGCCGAGGCGACCGCCGACGGACAGGGCGGCTGGCGACAGCGCTCGCTGGGCGTCCCCGACGTCGTCGGTGTCGCCGTGGCCTGATATGGCTTCACAGTAGACCCCCTACGTTGACCGGTGATCATGCTTTCTTACTGCGGTACATGCTGTTCGTTGGTTTCTTTCAAAATAATTCCATACCCTCGGAGCGCCCCGGACTCATCAAAACTCGCAGAGAGCGTCATGTCTGCCCAGCAGTGGGTGCCGTTCTGTCGGATCTGTAGTCCGTCGTGGGAGGCAGACCCCGAGGTTTTCGCTGTATCGAGGAGTTGCTCTGTGAGGTCATTCGCCGAGTCTGACCCCTCGAAGAGCGTCGAAACATGCGCTCCAAGGATTTCTTCCACATCGTACCCCGTAAACCGTCGAGCACCGTCGTTCCAGCGCGTAATGTAGCCTTCGTGGTCAAGGGTGAAGAAGGCGCGGTCGGTCATAGCGTCGGTGAGAACGTCGAACTGAGTGCTCTCTTCCATCAACTGTGTCCGCTCCGGTGTGATATCCCGTGCTGTACACACGATTACCCCGTCGGCGGCGTGAGCCAGACGATGCTTCGTGATAAGTCTGTCTCCGTCCTTCATTAGCCGAACCGTCTCACCCGACCAGTGTTCGTTCTTCTTGACCGCTGGGATAATGTCATTTTCCAGCCGGTCCGCTTCGTTGTCGTGGTACAGGACGTTCCAGTGATCGCCTGTCAGCTCCTCCTGCTCGTATCCAAATAAATCCGCGAAGGCAGGGTTCACGTACGAAAACGTCCCGTCCGGGTCAATGAGGCTAATGCCTTCGCTGGCGGTCTTCATCGCCCTGTAGCTGCGGTCGATGGTGCGGACGGCACGGTACCGTTCGATCAGATTCGTGATTCGATTTGCCAAAATAGCGTACTGGTCAGTTCCGTTCTCCTTCTGGATGTACTCCGTCACGCCAGCGGTAATGGCTTCGCTCGCGATCTCTTCGCTCCCTTTGCCGGTAAAAAGGATGAACGGCAGGTCGGGGAACTCTTCGCGAACCGTCGCAAGAAGTTCTAACCCGTCCATTGTGGGCATCTCATAATCCGAAACAATACAGTCGATGTCCTCCCGTTGAAGCGTCTTGAGCGCATCGGCTCCACTTGTCGCCGTCAGAACTTCGAGCCGGTCGTCCTCTTTTTCGAGGAACTCGGCGGTTAAATCCGCAAAATCAGGCTCGTCATCGACATGCAATATTATCATTATCGTGTAGGATTACTATGCCGAGCAATTTGAACTGAGAGGGGATAAATATATTAGGTAACGTTAAATTCAGTGATAAAAATATATTGAATAGTCATAATTTACGCAAAGAATGCAAGAGATCTACTTACCAGTGACAATACGGTAGCAAAACACTCCAGCCGAGTGTACGCATCACCCACGATGTCGGGGAATCGAAAAGAGGTTTAGCCCGGACAGCCACCCACCGCACATGATTATCCCCGGGGCGGACACGCAGGCGTTCGCGGTGACCCTCGCCGAGGCGACCGGCGAGCGGCTGGGACGGGTCGAGTACGAACGGTTCCCCGACGGTGAACACGTCGTCCGGGTCCCCGACGCGGTCGCCGGCGAGCGGGCGATCGTCGTCGCGTCGACCGTCGACAGCGACGCGCACCTCCAGTTGCTCCAGTTGCAGGACGCGGCCCGCGAAAGCGGTGCGAGCGAAGTCGTCACCGTCATCCCGTACATGGGTTACGCCCGCCAGGACGAGGCGTTCAAGCCCGGCGAACCGGTGTCCTCGCGGGCGATGGCCCGCGCCATCTCGACGGGAACCGACCGGGTGCTGACCGTGAATCCCCACGAGCCGGCCGTCTGCGACTTCTTCGAGGTGCCAGCTACCAACGTCGACGCCGCGAGGGTCCTCGCAGACCCGCTGCCGGACACGCTCGACGACCCGCTCTTTCTCTCGCCCGACGAAGGCGCAATCAACCTCGCTGAGACGGTCCGGGACGCATACGGCGAGGGCGAGACGGACTTCTTCGAGAAGGACCGGGACTATGACACCGGCGACATCGAGATCAGCCCCAGCGACGCGCCGGTCAAGGGCCGGGACGTGGTGCTTGTCGACGACATCATCGCCACCGGATCGACGATGAGCGAGTCCGTCGGCGTCCTCGACGACCGCGACGCCCAGCGTGTATTCGTCAGTTGCGTCCACCCGATGCTCGCCAGCAACGCCCTGACGAAACTGAACAGCGCCGGCGTCGAGGCCGTCTACGGGACGGACACGCTCGAACGCGCGGTCAGCGAGGTCAGCGCCGCGCCCGTTGTCGCGGCGAACCTGTAATCGTTGGAGCGCTGCGCTGTTTGTACGACTGGCAGCCAGCGGACAACTGACATGGTGGCTCAAATCTCGAGAGAAGAAATGTCAGCCGCGGGTACATACCAGTGCCAATTCTAATAATGCGTCACAAGGTTGATTCCCAGCCGAGCGTGGTACACCAATATGGCTCCGGAGAATGGACCGCAGTACAGCGTTGAGGAGGAGTGGGACCAGCTCTATATCGACGGTGGCTGGTGTGAATCTGATTCGGGCGACAGTCTCACTGTTGAGAATCCGTCGACAAGAGAGATAGTTTCACAGGTCCCCCGTGGGAACGAGGCAGATGTCAACGCGGCGTATAACGCCGCCGAACACGCCCAGAACACATGGGCACAGACGCCGCCCGCACAGCACGAAAAGCTGACACAGAACCTGCTACAGGCGATCGAACAGCACCGCGAATAGATTGTCGCGCTCCTTGCAGCCGAAGCCGGGCAGGTACCGGCGGTAGGCCACACGTCTGTGGACCTGACGACGGACCAGGTCGCCGAAGCCGCCACCGTACCTCGACGGATGAAAGGCGAACACGCCGTGTCGAACATTCCCGGCAAAGAGCACATCATCGAGCGTGAGCCACAGGGCGTGGTGACCGTAATCTCACCATGGAACTTCCCACTGAATCTCTCTGTCCGGGCACTGGCGCCGGCTATTGCCGCCGGGAACACGGTTGTGCTGAAACCCGCGACAAATACACCCATCACTGGTGGACTCCTGTTTGCTCGGCTGTTCGAGGAAATCGGGTTCCCAGATGGTGTACTGAATATTGTGACTGGGCGAGGCTCCGAAATCGGTGACGCTGTCGCGGGTCACGAACATAGCGATGTCGTGGCGTTCACCGGGTCGAGCGAGGTTGGCCGCCGGGTTGCCGCCACAGCCGGGGAAAACCTCTCCGAGGCTGCAATGGAACTGGGCGGCAACAACGCACATATTGTGACAGCCGATGCGGACGTCGATGCAGCGGTCGATGCCGGGTTGTTCGGGTCCTTTACCCACCAGGGTCAGGTCTGTATCTCGATCAATCGCCATATCGTGGAAGCGGGTGTCTACGACGAGTACGTCAAGAAGCTGACTGCCCGCGTTGAGAACCTGCCTGCTGGGAGTGCGCACGACGATGTCGTTATTGGGCCAATTATCGACGAGTCACAGCGTGATGAGATACTGACGTACATACAGCAGACTATCGAAGCCGGCGCTACGCTCGAAACAGGTGGCGATATTGTCGAACTCGACGGCGTCGGTGACTCACTAGTGGTAGCGCCGACGGTGCTTTCAGACGTGACAAACGAGATGGCCGCCGCTTGCAACGAACACTTCGGCCCGGTTGTTCCGATTATTCCCGCCGCAGATGTCGACGAGGCTGTTGCGCTTGCGAACGATACGCCACTTGGGCTGTCCGGCTCAGTGCATGCTGGCGACGTCGGCGCTGGTAAGCGCATCGCACAGCGGATGGAGACCGGGATGGTCCATGTTAACGACCAGCCGATTAACGACGAGGCACACGTCCCGTTCAGCGGCACTGGCGCGTCGGGCGTCGGCGGGTACAACAGTGATGACTTCCTCGCCGAGGTCACCGAGAAGAAGTGGATATCACTGCAACACGAGAAACGCGAATTCCCCTTCTAACTCCGCGGTAGCGTGGATTGTATGAGAGCCCAGGTTATGTCGGCACTGGTCCGACGTGTCACTGTCCCATACTATTCGACACTGGGCTATCGACAGGCTAAAAGCTGCATACACTTCGGAGATAACTACGTACGATGTCAGGGTTGAACGGGGGCACGTCGCTGTCTTTCAGTGATATTGATGCGTCATGGCTGGCAGTACCAGCAGGATTACTAGCCGCCGGAGCCGTTTTCCAGGTGGCACCAATCTCAACTGGCGCGACCCGGATGTTGGCGATTACGCTGTTCTGTGTCGCGCTATGGGTGGGGTCGCCTGTCAAGCCGTGGTTTACTGCATTGCTATGCGTCGGACTCATCGGTGTTAGCTTTTCTACGGAGTTAGCGCTAACTGGGTTTCAGTCGCCGGCGACGTGGTTGGTCGTCGCTGGAATCCTAATCGGAGAGGCCGCACGAAAGAGCGGCCTCGCCGACCTCGTTGAGCGCACAGCGCTGTATCTGCTCCCGGCAGAGACCGCCGGGGATGCTGTAGCGGTGTATCGATACCTGCTTGTTACGCTTTCGCTCGGGAGCTTGCTGCTTGCAGTGCTCATTCCGTCGTCGCTGGTCCGCGTGCTCATTCTCGCACCGATCCTCACGTCACTCGGCGACCTCTTCAGCGAGCGACGGGTGAAAGTCGGCATCTTCCTCGGGCCGCTGTTTGTCACCTTCTACGGGGCGTCAGGGATACTTACCGGGTCGCTGGCGAATATTATCATTACAGGGTTAGTGGAGTCGGGTGGTGGCCTCGCTATCGCATGGGGCGAGTGGGCACGGTGGCTCGGGCCGGTAATGAGCCTCGGGCGAACGGTCCTCGTTGTCGGCATTGCGTACGTTCTGTATCGGCCAACAAGCCGTCACAGCGTCGAAACGCCCGAGGTAGCAGAAGAGCTATCGGTCAGTTCGCGCGAGTGGCGCATGCTCCTCTTTCTGGTGGTCGGAACCGTGATATGGGCAACGGACTTCGTCCACGGCTTGCACCCGCTGTTCGGTGCGGTTGCTGTCGTGCTGTTGGCGTTTATGCCACGGGTCGGTGTTGCCGCGCCAGAGAGCGTTGGCGATGCGGATTTCTCTATCATATTTTTCCTTGGAGCGATCTTTGCTATCGCCGAAGGGCTTCGACAGACCGGTTTCACGGACGCTGCAGCCACCACATTGCTATCCGTGCTCCCGTCTGACCCGTCGCTGCCACTGGTACTCGTCGCAGTTGTTGTGTCTGCGCTCGTACTCACGCTACTCATGGAAGGGCTTGCGGTCGCCAGCGTCTTGACACCGGTACTGGTTACCTTTGCCGGAAACGCCGGCCTTCCGCTTGTTCCCATAGCGATGATGGAAGCCGTTGCACTCAACACCTATTTCTTTCCGTACCAGTCAGCGGTCCTTGTCGCCGTCCTCGGGAGTGGGATGGTCGATTCAGTGGAGCTCACACGGATGGCAAGTATCTGCTCGCTCGCAACGCTTGGGGTACTCGTTCCGATACAGGTGGCGGTCTTCACACTCCTGTTTTGAGCGGTACAAGAGATGGGGACACTACGATAGTAGCCGAGAGACTCCTCCGACTGTTGCCTCCAATTGAGAGAAAATATTCGTTATCCAGTGGTGGCGGGATTCTCGAAAGCCGTCCGGCAGTATCAGCGGTCGTTAATAACGTCAGTGAGGTTCTCTTCTAGCGACGCAACGCTCTCTCGGATCTGTGTAACCTGTGCAGTCTGTCGCTTGTTTGCTGTCGCGAGCTCTGCGACCTCAGTCGCCACTTGCTGGACGCCGTCGACAGTCGTGTCCAGTAACGCAGCGATTTCCTCGGCGCTGTCCGCCTGGTCATCCGTCGCATCGGCGATCTGGTTCAACTGGCTAGCGACATCGGAGATTGCCGACTGTATGCGTTGTTGATTCCGAGAGACGTCTCGGGCCTGCTGTTCTATGTCGTCGATGTGTCCGGTCGTTCGCTGGACACTATTGGCGGTTTTCGACGCAATCTCCGCGACATCCGCAATTAACTCATCGACGCGTTCTGCTTCGGCCTGTGCTTCCGTGGCAAGGGCCTTTACCTCATCTGCGACGACTGCAAAGCCGTCACCCTCCTTCCCGACTCTAGCGGCCTCTATTGACGCATTTAGCGCCAGCATGTTCGTCTGCTCAGCCAAGTCGTTGATGCTCGCGACCACTGAGTCGATTTCGTCAACATGGGATTCGAGGCTGTTCGCGTCCACTGCCATCTGTTCGCCAGCCGTGGTAACCGTACTGAGTGTCTCCAGAAGCTCGTCGGTTGCAGCCTCCGAGGCCTCGGCAAGCGTTTCTGTTTCTTTGCCTTGCGTACTGATGGTTTCGACACTGGATGCTACCTCTTCAATTGTCGCACTGAGAGTCTGTACCTCCTCGTCGACCTCATCTATGTGTTCAGCCTCTTCGTCGGCAATATCTGCGATCTCTTCTGCGTTCGTTGTGACCTGTTCAGCCGCCGACTCCAGATCCGAGACTGTCGTTTCGAGTTCGCCCTGCACCCGTTCCTGTACCGCACGCATCGATTTCCGCTGCTCAACGAGGTCCGTCACACGGCTAACGTACTCAAACGAACCGACGACATCGCCGGAGTGTGAAACGAGCGGCACAGCGGTCGCTCGAACATGCCAATCGGTTCCGTCGTTATGGGTTCCGGATCGGATATCGGTCTCTCGTATCGACTCACCAGTCCGTGTGACTTCCTCGGCAAGTGTCTCAGTCACGTCTTCGGTTCCGATAATCTCGTGTGCGACTGTTCCTTTCGCCGTCTCAGAGTCAACACCGTGAAATTCCGCCTGCACGTCGTTCCAGTGCGTCAATACTCCATCATTATCCACAGCCAGAGCGGGTTCCGGAAACTGTTCAACAAGCTGGTCGAACAGGTGCTTCCAGTGGTCACGTTCCGCGCGCAACCGCTCTTTTTCGGTTGCGCCTTCAGAGAGAGACGGCTCGAGCCTGTAATCGTCAGAGTGAGACGTACTACGCTGCACTGTCAGGGCGTATTGTACGCTGTGATATAAATCACAGCGTATCATTTCAATATACGATATTCTGAGACCACTCTGGTAACGTTTTTCGCTGTTTCACACGAATTTTTTTGGAATGTACGCACCGTCACGGCGAGCGCTTACACTATCATTAATCGATAGCGGCCAGTACGAGCAAAAGTAGGCACAGGTCTGACCCGATCTGGTTTTGAGATAGGTCTTGAGTATGACAGCAGAGACGACATTACAAATCGTGAAAATGCCATTCAATGACGGGGCTAGTCCACCACCTCAGCAGCCGCCACGGGCGCAATTGCGATTTCCATCTCTACACCTTCGACGTCCCACGTTTTGCGGTGGCCGCCCTCGACGCCGGCGAGTTCATCAGCCCGGACCTCCTCCTTGATCAGGGCCTCGTGCTCGCGGACCAGCGAATCGACGCGCTCGTCGTCGATAGCCAGATCCACGACAATCCGCTCCTCGATGTCCAGTTCGAGGTCCTTGCGCATCTCGGCTGCCACCTTTTTCATCGTCGGGTCCGCTCGCGATACTCGCGAACCACTCCTCGAAAAACGTGGGCGAAAAAGCAGCACGCTCCCGTTGGTCGCGTGCTGTCCTAATCAGACGCTTCGGCAGCAGCCACCGGTGCAATCGCAATATCCATCTTTACACCCTCAACCTCCCAGGTTTTGCGATGGCCATCTTCGACGCCATCTAACTCGTCAGCACGCACCTCCTCTTTGATGAGGTCTTCATGTCGCCGCACTAGTTCGGAGACCCCCTCATCATCTATGTCGAGGTCTACGACAATGCGGGCCTCGATGTCTAGTTCGAGGTCCTTGCGCATCTCCTGAACCCGGCGGATGACCTCGCGGGCGTACCCCTCACTCTCGATGTCCTCGGTGAGCGCCGTGTCGACGTAGACGACGCCGCCGCCGTCGAGCGCGGCGAACTCCGTTCCGGTGACGCCCTCGGGCGTCTCGCGGCGGAACTCGACCATCTCCTCGGTGAGGTTGATCTCCTCACCGAGTGCGTCACTCACTGTGCCTTCGAGGGTATCGAGTGACTGCTCGGCGACGCGGGCGTCGTTGAGTGCGTTCATCACGCGGCCGGCGTCGTCGCCGAAGGCCGGACCGAGTTCGCTCATGTCGGCCTCGGCGGAGTACTGGAGTTCGCCCCACTCGTTGTCAGCGCCGACAACCTCGACGGCGCGGGCGTTGAGTCGGTCGGCGATAATTGCTTCCTGAGCGCGAACGGCGTCGGCCACGTCGTCGCTGTCCACGTCGACGACGACGCGGGTGACGGGCCAGCGGAGCTTGCGTTCGGCCTGCTGGCGGGCGTTCGAACCCGCTTCCTCGACCTCACGGACGACTTCGATCTCGCGTTCGAGCGCCGGGTCGTGCAGGTCAGCGTCGACCTCGGGCCAGTCGCACATGTGGACCGTCGGGTGGCCGGCGTCGCCGGTGAGCGCGCTGTAGACCTGCTCTGCGACGAACGGCGTGAACGGGGCAAACAGCGCGGCCACGGATTCAAGCACGCGGTAGAGCGTGGCGTAGGCGGCCTGCTTCGAGGCGCTGTCTTCCTCCTCCCACATCCGCTCGCGGACGACCTGAATGTAGAAGCGGGAGACGTCCTCGACGACGAACTCAAGCAGTTCGTCGACCGCTTTGTCGTTCTCGAAGTCGTCCATCGAGTCGGTCATCGCCTCGGTCACGCTCTGGAGTCTGGAAAGCACCCACTCGTCGACGAGTTCGAGATCGTCGCGGACGTCCTCGACCGTCGTTTCCTCGGGGTCGAAGTCGTCGGCCCGCATATACGGCAGCGGGAACCGGGCGACATTCCAGAGGATGTTCAGTCGGCGCTGCATCTCGGCGGTCTCCTCCCACGAGAAGTTCATGTCCTCGCCCTGGGCGGTCACCGACAGCAGGAACAGCCGCATCGGGTCGCGGCCGTGTTTCTCGATGACCTCGTGAGGGTCGATGAGGACGCCCTTGGACTTGGACATCCCGCGGCCGTCGGGCATGTTGGCGTAGCCGTGCATCAGTACCTGCTTGTACGGGATTTCGCCGGTCGCGGCGGTGCTCATACCCAGCTGGGACCAGAACCACCCGCGAGTCTGGTCGTGGGCTTCCATGATGAGATCGGCAGGCCACAGCTCCTCGAAGTCCTCGGTCTGCTCGGGGTAGTTGACGGTCCCCCACGTCGCAACGGAGGAGTCAAGCCACACGTCGAACACGTCGCCGACGCGGGTGTAGGTCGTGCCGTCCTCGGTGATAGTGAGGTCGTCGACCGTGCCCTTGTGGAGATCCACGCTCTCGGGGTCGATGTCCTGATCGACCCGCTCGGCGAGCTCCTCGCGGTCGCCGACGACGATGGCGTCGTCCATATTGCCGGACCAGTCCTCGGGGAGCCAAATCGGGATCGGAATGCCCCAGTAGCGCTGCCGCGAGACGTTCCAGTCCGGCGCGTCTTCGACGAAGTCACGGAAGCGGTTGTCGCGGGCCCACTGCGGGTACCACTCGCTGTCCTCGATGTTCGCCAGCAGTTCATCCTTGATGTCGGTCACTGTGATGAACCACTGGTCAGTGACGATGCGAACGATGTCGGTGTCACAGCGCCAGCACTGCCCTTCGCGGACGGTGTGGCCTTCCTCGCTGGACAGCAGGAAGTCCTTGTCGTCGAGGTCGTCGATGACCTCGTCGTTTGCGTCGCGGACGAACGTCCCAGCGTACTTGCCCGCATCGTTGGTATAGACGCCGTCGGACCCGACCGGACAGAAGATTTCGAGATCGAGTTCCTGTCCGCGCTCGAAGTCCTCCTCACCGTGGCCGGGCGCGGAGTGGACGAGACCGGTGCGGTCGGCCTCGACGTAGTCGGCGGTGTACACCTGCCCGGAGCCCTCGCCCTGTGCGTGGTCCGGCACTTCCTCGGCCAGCGGGTGGTCGTACGCCCAGCCGACCATCTCCTCGCCGGACAGTTGCTCGACGACCTCGTAGTCGTCGTACCGGCCGGCCTTCAGCACGTCCTCGACGCAGGCCTCGGCGAGATAGAGCCGTTCGGTGTCGCCGTCTTTCTCGGCGTCGACGCCCACGTATTCGAGGTCGCCGTCAGCAGCGACGAAGGTGTTGGCGACGATAGTCCACGGGGTCGTCGTCCAGATAACCAGACTACCCTTTTGCTCCGCCAGAGGGAATTTCACGTAAATCGACGGCTTGCCGACATCGTGGTACTCGACCTCGTTGTTGGCGATGCCGGTCTCACACCGTGGACACTGGTTGATGGAGCGCTGGCCCTGCTCGACGAGGTCGCGCTCGTGAGCCTGCTGGAAGCCCCACCAGGCGGCCTCCATGTACTCGGGATTAACCGTTTTGTACGGGTCGTCCCAGTCCATCCAGACGCCGAAGTCCTGAAAGTCCGACTGGAGACCCTCTAACTGCTCCTCGGCGAAGTCTTTGCACTCCTCGATGAAGTTCTCCTCGCCGAACTGCTCGATGTCTTTCTTGTTCTCGAAGTCCAGACGCTCCTCGACTTTCGTCTCGATGGGAAGGCCGTGCATGTCATAGCCCGGCCGGTCGGTGACGTCGTAGCCCTGCATCCGCAGGTAGCGGATGTAACAGTCCTTCAGGGTCTTGTTCCACGTCGTTCCCATGTGGGCCGCGCCGGAGGTGTAGGGCGGTCCATCGACAAAGAAGTAATCCTCGCCGTCGGCCCGGTGGGCCTTCGTCTGCTCGTAGGCGTCGACATCGTCCCAGTACTCGAAGACGCCCTCCTCGACGGCGTCGGGGTCGTACTGGTCGTCGACAGCGGCGAAACGTTCCATACCGGCACATTCGCCGCCTCCAATAAAGGACAATCGGTTGTATGTGTGCAGTTCAGCGCTCGCGCTCACGCTGGAGGAGCAAGCTGACCGTCTCGCCGGTCTTGTCCGTGAGCGGAGCGGCGACATGCCACCCCTCTGCTCCGAGTTCGTTCAGTTGTTCGACCGGCGGCGTGACCTCGCCGCCGAGTCCGGCGATCATGACATCACTGTCGACCTCAATAGTGCGGTACTCGTAGGAGGGCATACAGATTCTGGAGCGGCCACCGGCGATAAACGTCTTGTGGTGGCAAGCATACAGTACGTCGGTACCGCCACCGATTTGCCACGCACAGCCCTCACATCGTATGTGCCAACGTTTCCGGACGGAGCGGAGCGAAACACCCTCACAGAGGACTGTCGCCGCTGCCCCGAACTCGCCGACAGTCGGGCCTGTATCTCGTGGGGCAACGGTCCGCTGGACGCCGACCTCGTGGTGGTCGGCGAGGCCCCAGCCGAGGGCGACCCCGAGGCCGAGAAGTGGCGGGGCGGCAACCTGACCGGCATGGCCTACACCTCGCGGCACTCCGGCCGGAAAATCCGGGGAGTGCTCGCCGACGCCGGGTTCGGTCACGACGACTGCTACTACACCAACGCCGTGAAGTGCCACCCGCCGGGGAACCGCGACCCGACCGATGCGGAACTAGCGAACTGCCGGCCATACCTCGTCAGAGAAGTCGAGGCGGTCGAGCCGACAGCGGTCGTGACGACCGGGAAACACGCGACGAAGACCGTACTGGCGCTGGACGATGCAACCCTCGACGGTTTCCTCAATAGCGTGCTCGACCCCCGTCGGAGCGACGCGCTCGGCGTTCCCGTGGTTCCGCTCCTCCACCCGTCGTATCAGGAGGTCTGGCTCTCACGGCTGGACTACGACCACGAGGGGTACGTCGACGCTATCACAGACGCGGTCGCCGGTATCAGCGACACCTAGAACCTTCTTGTGACCGCCGGACGCAGGGACGACTATGAGCGAGAACTGCATTTTCTGTCAGATCGTCGCCGGCGACATCCCCGGCCGCACCGTCTACGAGGACGACACCGTGCTGGCGTTTCTGGACGCCAACCCCCTCTCGCCGGGCCATACGCTGGTCATCCCGAAGGCCCACCACGAGCGGCTGAACGACACGCCCGCCGACGTAGCGGGGGAGGTCATGTCGACCCTACACGAACTCGTCCCCGCCGTCGAGGCGGCCGTCGACGCCCCCGCCAGCACGGTCGCGTTCAACAACGGCGAGGAAGCCGGCCAGGAAGTCCCCCACGTCCACGGCCACATCGTCCCGCGCTTCGAGGACGACGGCGGCCGCCCGATTCACGCGCTTGTCACCGACCGTCCCGACCTCTCTGACGACGAACTGGACGCCATCGAGTCGGATATCGTGGCCGAACAGGCGTAACATTCCGTATCCTTTTATCGAAAGATACGCCAACAGCGACGCATGGGGGTTTCGACGCTCGCGTTCGTGGGGTGTACCGGTGGGGCTGGAACGACACGATTGACAGTCGAGACGGCGGCGACGCTGGCCCGGGGCGGGCGGTCCGTCGCCGTCGTCGACGCGGCCTTCGGCACGCAGGGGCTGGCAACGTACGTCGACGGGCGACTCGACGCCGACGTGACTGCGGTGGCCGTCGGCGACGTACCGGTCGACGACGCGCTATTCAAGTGGGATATCGACGCCGACGGGCGGGTCGCGCTCTGTCCAGCCCACGCGCCGTTCGAGCGCCTCGCTCGCGCGAAGTCAGCCGAGAGCGCACAGAGGCTCGAACAGGCTCTCGAGGAGCTAGCCGGCCGGTTCGACCACGTCCTGCTCGATGTGCCACCAATTGCGTCGAATCAGGCCGTCGCCGCTGCCACGACCGCACAACGGCGGGCGCTTGTGCTCCCGGCTAGCCAGCGCGGCAGCGACCTGCTCCCGCGACAACAGGGCCGCCTCCGTGACATCGGGGCGCCGGCATCAGCCGTCATTGCGACCCGCGTCCACCGCGATACCGACGAATCCGTCGAGGATGCAGCACATACGGTCCCACACATCGAACCAGATGCGCATAGGCCGCTTGTAACGGTCTCAGACACCGATGTCGCCCCGACCGTCGCCGCGATGACTGAGGACCTGCTCGATGTCGACCTCGGTCTGACATTCGAGGACGACAGTCTGTTCTCCCGTTAGGGAAGCGGGAGGACGATGACGGGGCGGTCAACACGGGCGAGGAGGTTTCGGGCCGTCGACCCGATTCCGTCGCTGTCGTCGGAACCACGATGTGGGCCGATGAGGAGTTCGTCCGGGTCGTGCTCGTCGACAGCCGCCAGTATTTCCGTCACGGGCTCGCCTTCCCGCGTCTCCGTTGCGGGCATAAACGACGCGAGCCGCGAGCGGGCGACGTTGACGGCGTCACCCGCGTCACGTGATGGAGCATCGGGGTCGCGGACCGCGACCACGACGATGTCGTCGTCACCTGCCGGGTCGAGCCGGTGCTGGAGGTAGTCAGCGGCGGCCGCGGTGACGTGAACCGAGCTTGTGGCGAGCAGAAACGTCGTCATGGACGACTCTGTGGCGTCGCTCGGCTTCGGGCTTTCGTTCGTCAGCAACACACCAACGACAACTATACAGGTAGCAACAGAATCGCGGGCGTAGCATACACATAGTGAGTGGCTACTCATATACGGGACTCCTTGCGAAGCCATGACCCTATCCGAAACCCCGGACCCGGTACGGTTCGTCTGTCCGTTCTGTGAACGGACGTTCGACCGGCCCCGATCAGTGTGTGATAGCTGCGATAGCACAGTCGTCGTCTCCGTGGAAAGTCAATCAGTGTACGACAGCATCCTTCCGATGTGTGGACATTAGGCCGGGTGAGACATGACGTTCCGGTCGTCTGTCACGCGCACCGACGGGCTTACATACAGCCCAACCTGTACCCGAGAGCGTGCGCGTCGAGAACAGTTTCATCGGTACCGACGGCGTCGGGGAGAAGACCGAGCAGTCCATCTGGGAGCAGGGCGTCACTCACTGGGACGAATTCGAACCGTCCGTCGTCGGCGGCCAGCGCGGCGACCGGATCCAGCAGTTCATCGACGAGGGTCGGGACCGGATCGCCGAGACCGACGTTACCTACTTCGACCATGCGTTTCCCAGCAGCGAGCGCTGGCGGTTGTACGAGACCTTCCGCGAGCGGGCCTGTTTCTTCGACATCGAGACGACCGGACTCGACCAGGACCGCAATCAGGTGACAACAGTGAGTCTCCATCAGGGCGGCGACACACAGACGCTCATCGCCGGCGACGACCTGACCGCCGAGAACCTCCGGGCCGCCTTCGACGGCGCGGATCTGCTGGTGACGTTCAACGGCAAGCGCTTCGACGTGCCCTTCCTCGAAGCGAACTTCGACGTCGACCTCGACCGCCCGCATCTGGACCTGATGTACACCTGCAAGAAGATCGGACTCTCCGGCGGGCTCAAACAGGTCGAACAGGACATCGGTATCGAGCGGGACCGACCGGATATTTCCGGTCGGGACGCGGTACGGCTCTGGCGGGAACACGAACAGGGCCGAGACGGTGCACTCGAAACGCTGGTGTCGTACAACCGAGAGGACACAGTGAACCTCAAGACGCTGGCCGAGACCGCTACCGAGCGGCTTGATGAGCGGATTTTTGTTGGTTGATTTCAGGGACGAGAGCCGTCACTACACCCCCTTTGTTTCGAGTGGAGTGGGAAAGTGTGACAGTGTTCCGTAGCGCCCTAATGAGGCCGAGCGTGTCGAGTTATCGACTCCAGAATGGCGTGTGCCCGTGTCCGAGGACGATAGAAGCCATATGCCAAGCGACAAGTTCGAGGAACAGCGCCGTATCCTGCCCTGTTCCAACGCCGTAGAGCAAGGGGAGATACAGCAGCGGCAACATGACCGCTGCCCAGAACGCAAACGGTCGGACACTGGTGAGCGTCACAGTCCAAGCCCCGCGAACCGCAAACGCGAGCGTATCGAGATATGGACTGCGGTCCGTCGGTCGCAGTCTGTCAGCGTCGCTCTGGTGCGGAAGCGGAGGGCTATCGCCGCTCGATGACCCCACCGTCACTCCCCCTGTCTGGCCTCGGTATCATTGGTTGAATCAACAGTATACCGCACCTAATCCGTGGTCACTACACAGATAGGTGACTGCGCCAGCGTGTCTATGTGTATTCACCACTCGTATGGCAGTCATGTCTGTTCGGAAAGGAATTACACTGGATTCACGGCGCCCTCACAATCCGGACACGTGGCGAGCATCCGCGGCCAGTCGCCGGCCGTGTCGTACGCGATGACGAGATTCGCCGCGGGAATCGTCACGTCACAGGCCGGACACCTCCCCAGTGGTGGGTCTGCCGTTTCTATGTCACTGTTCCACATACACAGAGCTACGCACTCAGGACATATTGTTACCAGCCACCTACGGAGTGTACGGCAGTCTTAGGTGTCGTCGTCCTGCGGCGGCCGCTTCGATAACCGGTCAAACCGACGCTGGGCCTCGCTCGCCCGGTCGGCGGTTTCCTCCGGTTCAGGGCTTACATCCGCGAGCGCCGAGTCCGCAACGGTGATCTCCAGAACCACGTCGGCCGTCCGCGCATCGGCCGGCAGTGCGGTCGCCTCAATGTCGAGAGCGGACAGTCCATCCTCGGTGTCTACTTCCAGCGTGGCGATGCCGTTCTCGATTCGGTCGACAATGGCGGTGTAGGTTCCGTCAGGTAGCATCAGTAACTCCGTTCCAGTACGGTCTCGTTGTCGGCGTCGGTCACAGTCACAGTGTCGCCGCCATTGTTCCATATCGGACGCTCCGACCCCCAGTAAAGATCGGTGTCCGTGTCGGTACCGCTGCCGGTGTGGAGGGTCACGGTCTCGTCCGGGCCGAGCGTGAATCCGTCGGGGACGATGTAGGTGTGGTCGGCTTCGTCACTGACCGTCCAGCCGCCCATGTCAAGCGGCTCCGCGCCAGCGTTCCGGAACACGACGTACTCGTCGTTGAGGTTGTCCCGGTCGTCGCCCGCCGCATCGGCGTGGACCCGGTCGATGATCAGGTCGCCACTCGTGTTCTCAGTAGGCGTTCCACCGTCGGTCACGGCTGGCGTGTCGGTCGCGGCCGGCGTATCAGTCCGTGGGGACGAGCGGGGCAGGTAGGTCGCTCGCTGGGTAACCGGTTCGGTCGTACCCGGCGAAATCGGGTCCCCGGATCGCAGTGACAGCGGGTCCGTCGGCGCTGCCCGCTGCGTGCTGACGGTCACGGCGGTCCCGTTGCTGGTCAGGACGGTATCCCCGTGGGTGGCGGTCCAGTACGTCGGAACCGAGCGCGCCGAAAGCCGCTGGAGGGTCTCGTTGTCCGGGTGTCCGTACTGCGAGTCGTAGGCGCTCGATACCACGACCGTCCGGGGGCTGGCGGCGTCCAGCAGCGGCCCGTCAGTGCTTGACGCGCTGCCGTGGTGACCGGCTTTTAATACAGTGGACCCGAGTGTCGCTCCGTAGGTATCGACGAGATACGCCTCCTGGTCGTCCTCCGCATCGCCGGTAAAGAGGAAGCTCGTCTTGCCGTGCTCGATCCGGATGACGATGCTGTTCTCGTTTCGGGCTCCGTTTTCGAGATAGGGGTTCGGCGGGCCGAGTACCGTCGTCTCGACGCCGGAGAACCTGATCCGGTCGCCCTCGCGCGTCTCGTACAGCGTCACGTTGTGGGCTTCGACGGCGTCGAGGTACCGCTCGTAGGTCTGCGTGCTCGCGGCGATACCGGGGTCGTACACCACGCCGACGCCGTTTTTCTCGGTCTCGTAGTGCCTGATGACGGCCGCGTTACCGCCGATGTGGTCGGCATCGTTGTGCGAGACGACGAAGTGGTCGATGCGGTCGATGCCCTGTCGGTCGAGATACTGCAGGACGTACTCGCCGTCGTCGGTGAAGTCCCCGGAGTCGATGAGCATCGTTTCGTTGTCGGGGCTGACCAGCAGGGTCGCCACCGACTGGCCGACGTTGATGAAGTGGACCTCTAGCGTCCCGTTCGCCGCGGCCGGCAAGGAGGCATCCGGCGTCGCCGTCTCGGTCGCAGTCGGCGAGTTCGTGCTACCGTCCACCCCGTTGGCCACGAACCCGCCACAGCCAGCAAGCACCAGCAGTACTGCGACGATCAGGGAGGCAACCCCGCGACTCTGTACCATTCCGTCTATGTACGTGGCCGAGTTATTTGGTATCACCTACCAACTACGTACCACGGGACAGGGCGTGTTGTCGCTATCTCCGAACGACCGTACGCTGTTCAGTAGTTCGCGATCTCGGGTGACTGCGGCGTGTCCGTCGGCCGCAGCAGGTGGACGCGGCCGGCAAGGAACCCGAGCAAGAGGCCGGTGAAGTGTGCGATAAGCGCGACACCGGGGTTGGCAGTGGCGAACGTGATCGCGGCGGCGACGACGCCGGCCAGCGCTAACTGGACGCGCGGCGCGAGTTCGAAACCCCCGATGACGGTGTCAGTCAGGCGATTGGCGGCGAGCAGATAGCCAAAGAGGCCAAACACCGCGCCGCTGGCCCCGAGGACGGAAACGTGGCTGACCATTCCGGGAACGAACGGGCCGACGAGACTGGCTATCGAGACCTGCGAAACCCCGGCGAGTGCGCCGGTCGAAACGAAGAAGGCGTGGAACCGGAGCGGCGAGGTCTGGCGTTCGAGGACGACACCGGCGAGCGCCAATCCGACAGCATTTGCAAGAAGATGCGACAGGCCGGCGTGTGCGTACACACTGGTGACGAGCGTCCAGGGGCGACTGAACAGCGGCGGGGAGAGGGCGAACAGGCTCCGCGGGGCAGTCACCACGCCGACGGCCTGCTGTGCGAGGAACACAGCAACGATGACGGCCAGCGTGACCACGGTCGGGCTTTGTCGCAGCGGCTTCATCGTGCCGATATTGTCGCCCTCGATACAAGAAACGCTCGGACACCCCGAACCGTTGCAGAACGCATACGTGGCAGCGTGGCGTTACGTCGCATATGTCCGAACTGACCGACGCCCTCACTGCGGCGTTCGCCGACGAGACCGACGACGAAATCGCACAGGCAGCCGCCGAGAACATCGCCGACTTTGCCGAGGAGTACGATGAGGACCTGACGAGCGACCGCGTCACTGACCTGCTCGCGGCCGCGCCCTACGATGGATTTCAGCGCCGGTTCAACTGGATCGTCGGCGAACTCGCCGCCGAGAACGAGGACTGCACCGACTCCCGAGCGTTCCGTATCGACGGGTTCGGCGAACTCGCCGCCGACCCGGACATCGGGACCTGATCGGGTGCATGCCTGGCGGCACCTACACGCTGGTACTCGAACGGGGCACCAGCGGGTCGATTGCAGTCGGCGCGCTTGGTGAAATCACGTTCCCGGCAGGCTGGTACGCCTACACCGGGAGCGCGCTGGGTAGCGGCGGCTTCGGCCGCATCGACCGCCACCGCGCGGTCGCCGCCGGCGACAACGACACCCGGCACTGGCACATCGACTACCTGCTCGGTGACGCGGCGACGACCGTCGAACAAGTCGTGACGACCGAGGCCGACATCGAATGCGCCGTCGCCAAGCGACTCGACGGTCCGACAGCGGCGGGGTTCGAGGGTATCGACGCCTTCGGCTGTTCTGATTGTGACTGTCGTTCGCACCTAATACACCACAAGCAGCAGGAGAAACTGATCGGCGCGGTGACCGACGCCCACGAGGCTGCCCAAGAGGGGACAGTAGCCGCGACCGAGTAGTCAGGAGATGTGAATCGCGGGCTTGTTCGGTCGCGCTTTGGCCGCGAGGTCGTCGTCGGGCGTGGCCCGCCGGACGACGACGTCACAGCCGAACTCGTCTTCGAACAGCCACGCGGCCTGCTGGAGCGTGTCGAGTTCGCGCTCGCCGTCAATAATCGGTTCGAGCCCTGCCCCACGGCCGGCCAGTCGGTCGGCGAACTCGGCGGCTGTGTCGCCGTGCTGTTTGATCTCTTCGTCGGCCATGATTTCACCGACGATGGCGTCGTCAGGGTCCGATTCGCGGGCGATCTCGTAGGCCCGGTACTTCCAGTCGGCGGCGACGACGAGTTCGATCTCGTTCGGTTCGTCGATGTCGACGACCTCCGTGATCTCACGCACGTCGTCGAGCGTCCGCCGGACTACCTGCCGCTCGATGCGGTAGTCGTCCACGTCCCGGAGCGGCTCCGGCCACCGGCTCTCGGCGACGAGGCCATCCTCGTCGAGCAGTTGCCACATCTCCTCGGCGAGGAACGGTGCGATAGGTGCGACTAAGCCGGCGAGCACCCGCAGACCCCGGCCGTAGGCGAACTGATACGGGCGGTCGTAACCCGCGTAGCGCCCCAGTAGCCGGGCGAAGCGCTGTATCTCGCCGATGACGCGGTGGAAACGGAAGCGGTCGTACTCCTCGGTGACAGCCGCGATTGTCCGGTCGATTTCCCGCTCCAAGTACGCGTCGTGGTCGGTGCTCTCGGTCCGTGTCTCCGTTCGGTCGGTATACTCCGTGACAAGGCGATACAGTGTCTGCTGGAAGTCGTAGGCCGTCGAGACATCCTTCACGGTCCACTCGAAGTCCTGCGAGGGGTGGGCCGCTGAGAGGACGAACAGCCGCGTCGTCTCGGCCCCGTACTCGTGGGGCGCGATGTCGTTGCCCTTCGACTTGGACATCTTCTCGCCACCGTGGAGCACCGTGCCCTGATTGATGAGCCGCTCGACCGGTTCTTCGCGGTCAAGCAGACCGATATCCGAGAGCGCCCGGGCAAAAAAGCGGATGTACAGCAGGTGGAGGACGGCGTGTTCCTCGCCGCCGACGTACACGTCCACCGGGAGCCACTCGTCGGCAGTCGCCTGGTCGAAGGGCGCTGATTCGAAGTGCGGAGAGAGATACCTGAGGAAGTACCACGAGGAGTCGACGAAGGTATCCATCGTGTCCGTCTCTCGCACCGCATCGGCCCCACAGTCAGGACAGGGGGTCTGCTTCCACTCCTCAGCCGCATCGAGTGGATTTCCGGTCGTCTGGACGTAGTCGGGCAGTTCCACCGGCAGGTCTTCTTCCGGAACCGGGACGTGGCCACAGTCGTCACAGTGGACGATCGGGATGGGCGTCCCCCAGTAGCGCTGTCGCGAGATGAGCCAGTCCCGCAGGCGGTAGGTCACCGTGGACTCGGCGGCCTCGTCCTCACGCAGGCGCTCGCGGGCGGCGGAGCTGGCGAGACCGTCGTACTCGCCGCTGCTCGTGAGCATCCCGTCGCCGGTGTAGGGCGCGTGTGGCAAGTCCGTCCCGCTGCCGTCGACCGGTTCGACAGCCTGCTCGACGGGCAGGTCGTGCTTGTCGGCGAAGTCGTGGTCCTGTTCGTTGTGGGCGGGGACGCCCATGACTGCGCCCGTGCCAACATCGTCAAGGACGTACGCGGCGACGTACACCGGGAGTTCCTCGCCGGTGTACGGGTGAGTCGCAGTCAGATCCGTCTCGACGCCGCTCATCCCGGCGTCGTCTGTATTTGCTACGGATTCCACGTACTCGGCGATATCGTCGTCCGTCTCGGCCAGCGCTCGCGCGAGGTCGTGGCCCGGCGACAGCGCCAGATACGTCGCGCCGTACACCGTATCGAGCCGGGTCGTGAACGCCTCGACGGCCTCGTGGTCGTCGTGGCCGACGGTAAACGAGACCCGAGCGCCCTCCTGACGGCCGATCCAGTTGCGCTGGCTGTCCCGGACGCCGTCGGGCCACCCCTCCAGCTCGTCCAGCCCGTGATACAGCTCCTCGGCGTAGTCGGTGATGGCGAAAAACCACTGGTCGAGGTCGCGCTGCTCGACAGCCGTTCCACAGCGCCAGCAGACGCCGCTGCCGTGGGTGTGGCTGTGGCCGGTGTTGGCGGTCGTCCCGCCGTCGTCGGCTTCCGGCGGCGTTTCGACCTGCGCGTCGGCAAGCACCGTCTCGCAGTCCGGACACCAGTTCACCGTCGCCGCGCCGTAGTCGACCAGTCCCTCGTCGTAGAACTGGGTGAACAGCCACTGGTTCCACTGATAGTATTCGGGGTCACAGGTGGTGATTTCCCGGGACCAGTCGTACCCAAAGCCCATCTCCCGGAGGTCGTCTTTCATCTGGTCGATACACGTCCGGGTCCAGGACTCGGGGTCCGTGTCCCGCTCGTAGGCCGCGTTCTCCGCCGGCAGGCCGAAGGCATCCCACCCCATCGGGTGGAGCACGTCGTCGCCCGCCATCCGCCGGTACCGAGCATACGCGTCTGTGATGGCGTAGTTCCGGATGTGTCCCATATGCAACGAGCCGGACGTGTATGGGAACATCCCCAGCACGTACGTCGGGTCCTCGGCGTCAGTCGGGCACTCGAAAACGCCGTCCCGCTCCCAGGCCTGCTGCCAGTACTCCTGAACCCGAGCGTGGTCATATCGGCGCGACATTTGCTACATTTTTCTGTGCCTGCCGCCCTCATCAGTGTTCGCCTATCGAAGCCACTGGAAATCGACGGACGCTGACCCAGACGAGACAGTACACTGAAGTATATCTGAAAGAACAACTACGGCTAAAATAGATGCGCCGCCGACACCTCCTCCTAAGTACCTCCAGCCTCATCGCGTTTTCCGGATGTGGCAGAAATCCGACTGAGAGCGCAGAGACGAAAACAGAGACTGGCGACGAAAGGGCGACTGAAGCTACCGGCGAGCAGGTAACTGTCAGTGGTCAAGTTCGACCGACTGAAAGCCCCAGTCCTCCGTCAAAAGCGTTCACGTGCGATAAGCGCGACTTTGTCCGTCACCCGCCGATGTACGATCCAGACCGGATCAAATGGGGCGATACCGGAACCGTCTCGTTACGCATTGACCAGACGACGTTTGAGTACGGTGATACGGCCCAGATTACGTTGACGAACACGACTGATAGCAGGATCTCCACAGGACTGAAGCAGACGTACCAGATTGAGCGCTTCACTGACGACGGCTGGCAAGATGTCCGTGGGAAAACTGGGGGAGATGAAATCCAGTACGTGGACATGGGGAGTGAGCCAGCACCAGGGGTGATTTATGAATGGTCGCTCCGTCTGACTGAAGCGGGTCTCGTTGCTGGGGACAAGGAGTTTACTGTCTGTCCAGAACTCGTCTCCGGGCGCTATCGGTTCGTGTACTGGACTGTGGATGCGCCGGTCGCGGTCGCATTCGACCTCACGCGGTAGGCCGGTCCCACTGATACCGCTCTCAGTGGGCGGTCATTCCTCGCCGGACTCGTAGTGATCGCCAGCGGCTTCGGGCAGGCGGGTCTTCCCCACCAGCGCGAGGACGACAATGACGGCGACGAACGGAATCGTCTGGACCAGCGAATCGGGGACAGCGATGACATCGGCCGTCTGGAGGCGCAACTGGACGGCGTCGAGGCCGGCAAACAGCGTGGTCGACAGCAGCGCACCGACCGGGTTGTAGTTGCCGAACAGGTAGGCGACGATGGCGATGAACCCCTTGCCGTTGACCATCGTCGGCCCGTTGCCGGTGAACTGGCCGATGTTGATCGCCAGCGCGGCCCCACCCATCCCCGAGAGAACACCGGAGAGGAGCACGGCTGCGTAGCGGACGCGGGACACGTCGACGCCGGCGGTATCCAGCGCCTTCGGGTTCTCGCCGGCGGCCCGGACCCAGCGGCCGAAGGTCGTGCGGTTCAGCACGTACCACGACGCTGCCACGGCGAGGAACATGATGTACACCGCGGGCGAGGCGTCGAACAGCGCGCCGAAGAACGGGATGTCGGCCAGCGCCGGGACCGTTATCGTATCGAAGGTGCCGACGTTACTGGTGTTTGGCCCGCCGTAGAACACCTGCGAGGCGAACGGTGCGAGGCCAAGCGCGATGAGCCAGACGGCCAGACCGGCGATGATCTGGTCGGCGCGGAACTCGATACAGACGACGGCAAACACGGCAGCGAGCAGCGTCGAGGCAACGATGCCGATGAGGAACCCGAGCCACAGCGAACCGGTGGCGTCGGCTCCGAAGATGGCTGCGAAGGCCGAGATGATGAGCAGCCCTTCGAGCCCGATATTGATGATCCCGCTCTTCTCGGCGAAGATGCCGCCCAGCGCGGCCAGCACAATCGGGACCGAGAGCCGCAGCGTCGAGGACAGCGTCGATTTCGAGGCCAGCACCCAGAATATCTGTCCGGGGGTCGATGCCGGTGCGAGAAGTCCGAATCCGGCAAGCACGGCCAGTGTGAGAAACGCCGCGGCGGCGATGAACAGCCGGCCTGACGCCGATAAGAGTCGATCCATAGCGCTGTCGTTAGTCATCAGCACCACCTCCCGCGGTCGCGGCGGCCGGACTGTCGGGCTCGCGTGCTGCGAGCCGCCGGCCGATGATACGGAAGAACTCCGGCATCGCGACGAACAGAATGATCAGGCCACGGAGGACGCCGACCAGCTGTGGCGGCACGTTGGTCGCGAACGCCACCACGTTCGAGCCGGACTTGAGGACGCCAAAGAGGAGCGCGGCGAAGACGGCCCCGATGGGGTTGTTGCCGGCGAGGATAGAGACGGTGATCCCGTCGAAGCCGTAGCTCGGGATACCGGTCTGGAACTTCCCGAGCGTCATCATCACGAACACAGCCCCGCCGATACCGCCGAGCGCGCCCGACAGCGTCAGCGACTTCAGGATGGTCCGGGCGGAGTCGACACCGCCGTACTCCGCGGCCGCGGGCTGGATGCCGGCGGTCCGCAGGTCGTAGCCGAAGGCCGTGTGTTCGAGCAGGTAGTAGACACCGCCGACGAACACGAGCGCAATCAGGAGCGCGAGCAGGGAGAAGTCCGTCCGCGGGTCGAACAGTATCGAGGGGAACTGCCCCTCGACGGGCAGTGTCCGGGTCTGTGTCGCCTGACTCGTCGGGTCGGCGAAGTGGTTCCGGACGAGATACAGCGTTACCCGGACAGCGACGAAGTTGAGCATGATAGTGGTAATTACCTCGTTCGCGTCGGCGTAGGCTTTCAACGCACCGGGTATCGCACCGTAGAGGCCGCCGCCGATCGCGCCAGCGAGCAGCCCGAGCGGGATAAACAGGACGAGTGCGATCGTCCCAGAGACGAGCGAGCCGGCCCATAGCACTGTCAGTGCGGCCGCCAGCGCACCGATGATGAGCTGGCCCTGTGTCCCGATGTTGAAGATACCTGCACGGAACGCCAGAGCAACTGAGAGGCCGGTGAACACGAGTATCGTCGTCTCGCGTAGCGTCGCCGCGAACTGCGCGTTCAGCGGCGACCAGCCGCCGGCGAAGGGATCGCCCAGCGCGCCAAGGAACAGCCGGTTGAACACGTAAAACGGGTCGTAACACAGCGTTGTGGAGCCGAACGTGAGGGCCGGCGACCGACACGTCGCCATCAGTCCCGCGGCGGTGACGATGACCGTTCCGACGACAAGAGAGAGCAACAGCGCTGAGACGGCGATGAGAATCCGCTCGCCGACTGAGGTCTTGCCGAGCCTGATGAGGCGCTGTCGGTACTGTGACCACCGGTCGTCCGAGTCCGGTGTCGACGGGTCGTCGCCGTTCCGCGGCGGGCCGCTATCGCTCATCGGTTCCCCTCCCCGTCCGCCGCAATGGTCGGAACGGCGTCAGGTTGCTGCCCGGCCATCAGCAGTCCGAGCTGTTCCTCGGTCACGCGCTCGGGGTCGACGATGTCGACGATCTCGCCCTCGTAGACGACAGCGAGGCGGTCAGAGAGCGACTGGACCTCGTCGAGGTTCGAGGAGATGAGCAACACGGCCCGGCCCGCTTCGCGGAGCGCGTTGATCTGATCGTGGATGAACTCCATCGACCCGACGTCCACGCCGCGGGTGGGGTGGGAGGCGACGACAAGACGCGGGTCCCGGGCGAACTCCCGGCCGACGACGAACTTCTGCTGGTTCCCCCCGGAGAGGGACTTGGCGTGGGCGTCGGCATCCGGCGGCCGAACGTCGTACTCTTCGATTATCTCTTCCGCGTGGTCGCGCGTGTGGTTCCAGTCGATACGCCCCTTCGAGGTGTAGTCGGCCGCGTGCTGGCTCCCCAGCAGGCCGTTCTCGACGAGGTCGAAGTCCATCACCAGTCCCCGCTCCTGTCGGTCTTCCGGGATGTAGGCCAGCCCGGCCTCGATGCGTTCCCGGCGGCTGTCGGTGGTCCGGTCGACATCGTCGTACGTGATCGTTCCCTCGTCAGGCATCTGGAGCCCGGTAATTGCCTCGACCAGTTCCGACTGTCCGTTCCCATCGACGCCAGCGATACCGAGCACCTCGCCGGCCCGGACCTCGAGCGAAATCCCGTCGACCGCGCGGACGCCCCGGTCGTCCTCCACGACGAGGTCCTCGACGTCAAGGATAGATCGGCCTGGCTCGGCGGGGTCCCGGTCGAGGTCCAGCAGCACCTCCCGGCCGACCATCATCTCGGCCAGTTCTTCCCGAGTGATGTCGTCGGCCGGCACCGTCCCGACGTTTTTACCCTCGCGCAGGACCGTGATTTCGTCGGCAGCTTCCATCGCCTCGCCGAGCTTGTGCGTGATGAAGATAATCGTCTTGCCCTGGTCGGTCAGCTCTTCGAGGACGCGAAATAGGTCCTCGACTTCCTGTGGCGTGAGCACTGCCGTCGGTTCGTCCAGAATCAGGATGTCTGCGCCGCGGTAGAGCGCTTTGAGGATTTCGACGCGCTGCTGGACGCCGACACCGACGTCTTCGATGCGGGCGTCGGGGTCCACGTCGAACCCGTACCGCTCGGACAGTTCACGGACCTGTTTTCGGGACTGTTCGCTGTCGACCGTGAGTCCAAGCCACTTGCGGGGCTCGTTCCCAAGCGTGATGTTTTCGGTGACGGTCATCGGATCGACCAGCATGAAGTGCTGGTGGATCATACCGACACCCTCGTCGATGGCGTCGCGCGGCGAGTCGAACTGCTGTGTCTCGCCGTGCACGTTGACCGTCCCCTCGGTGGGCTGGTAGAGCCCGTAGAGGACGTTCATCAGGGTGGTTTTGCCCGCACCGTTCTCGCCGAGCAGTGCGTGAACCGTCCCCTTCTCGACCGCCAAATCGACGTCGTCATTCGCGACTACCCCCGGAAACCGCTTTGTAATACCATCGAGGTGGACGGCCTGTTCCATACTCTGAGCCGTTACCGTCCCGGTGTTTTAACTTCACGGTTCCACATGTCTGGCAAAAATATGCGGCAACTGCGTGTGTGGTCGCGGTGACTCAGACGGATTGTTGATATTATTTTCGGTAGTTCCGACCGCTGGGGCGGAACAGACGGCAAATCGCTCTAACAGCCGGTCTCAGGCGTTATCGGGGTCAGTCGGCACGCTGATGTCGCCGTCGATGATGCTCTGGCGGACCTCGGACACCTCGTCTTTGACACCCTGTGGGATCTCCGAGCCGAGCTGCTGGCCGTACACTGCTTCGACACCGTTCTGTTCGAGGCCGAGCGTGTTCACAGCGCCGCCATCGAAGTTATCGTTGACGACCGATTCGACCGACGTGTACACCGCGTTGTCGACGCGTTTGACCATACTCGCGAGGATGACATCGCTGAAGTCCGATTTCGTGACCGACTGGTCGCGGTCGACGCCGACTGCGAAGCGCTCCGCCTCCTGAGCCGCACGGAACACGCCAGTCCCGGTGTTACCCGCCGCGTGGTAGACGATGTCCGCACCGGAGTTGTACATCGAGAGGGCCGCCTCCTGGCCGCCGGAGGGGTCGTTGAAATCGCCAACGTAGGCTGTCTGGACATCAACGTCTTCCTCCGCGTGCTTGACGCCAGCTTTGTAGCCGGCTTCGAAGCGGCCGATGAGGTCGCCCTCGACGCCGCCGACGAAGCCGACGCTCGTGGAGTCACTTTGCGTGGAGCCGGTGCCAGCCGAGAAGTCCTGACTGGTCAGCTTCGCGGCCATCAATCCAATGAGGAACGAGCCCTGATGCTCACCGAACACGTAGGAGCCGACGTTGTCCGCCTCGACGACGGAGTCAACGATCATGAAGTCCTGCTCGGGGTATTGGCTGGCGGTCTCCGTGAGGGCGTCCGCCTGCAGGAAGCCGATACAACAGACGAGGTCGTAGTCCGGGTTCGAGGACTGCGCGTACTGCTGTTGGAGGCTGCCGAAGTCCTGTACTGCTTCCGGCTGAGACTCGTCGTATTCGATGTTTAGCTCGTCCGCTGATCGGATAGCGCCGGTCTGGGCCTGGTCGTTGAACGACCCGTCACCGAGTCCGCCCGTCGCGTACACCATTCCGACACGGGCGGCCGGACCGCTGTCGCCGTCGCCACCATCGCTGTCGGTGTCCCCACCGTCACCGCCGCTGCCATCGCCGCCATCGCCACCGAGGCATCCGGCTAACCCGATTGCAGTTGCGGTACCAACACTACTGATGAACGTGCGTCTGCGCTGTGACATGTCCCACCAGCGGTGTCGATAGGCGTTAAAGACTTCGGTGTCGCACATTCGCCACATCGGCGACAAATCACGGCAAGGCGGGCCGATCGACTTTCGATACCGACGCCGCGGGCATTTTATGTACTGGGTGTGAACGGCTGGCAATGACAGTCTGGTCGCGTTCACACAGCAGCAACTGGCAGGCCCTGACGGGACCCAACACGCGGTGACCACCGTCGTCTTCTGGGCGCTGGTCGCCCTCGCGACGGTTACTGGGCTGGTGACAGCCTGGACACTCGGTGCGAACAGCAACTCACCGCCGTTCGCCCCGGCTATCGGTGCGAACGCTATCTCGACGATGCGCGCCGCCTTCCTTATCGGAATTCTCGCCGCAATGGGCGCACTGACTCAGGGGGGCAGTATCTCGGAAACGGTCGGCGCTGGCCTCATCGATGGCGTCGCGATCACCTCGCTCGCAGCCGTCGCCGGGCTGTTGACTGCGACCGGATTCATGGCCTTTGGTATCTACTCAGGCTATCCCGTTCCAGCGGCGTTCGCGACGACGGGCGCGATGGTCGGCGTCGGCCTCTCACTCGGCGGTGATCCGGTGTTCGACACCTACCGCCGCATCGCCGTTTTCTGGCTGCTTGTCCCACCTGTGTCGGGGAGCCTGGCCTACCTCACCGCGACTGTGTTGCGTCGGGACGACATCCCCGAAACGGTCGGCGTCCCGTTACTCGCCGGCGTCGTCGGTGGTATCGTTGCCAACGTCCAGTTGAGCATCATCCCGTCGCCCGCCGGCACCGACCAGGGCTCGCTGGCCGGCTTCGCCGCGATGGCCACCGGGACGGAGGTCGCCGCCGTCGTCGCCACGCTGCTGGTCGCCGCCGGGAGCTTCTACTACATCCGCCGGCAGACGCAGGCCTCCGTCGACAAGGGCATCAAGACCTTCCTCGTCGTGCTCGGCAGCGTCGTTGCCTTCTCCAGTGGCGGCAGTCAGGTCGGCCTCGCGACCGGGCCACTGGAAAACCTCTACGGGACCGAACTCGGTCTCCCCGGGATCGTGTTGCTGGCGCTCGGCGCAGTTGGTATCCTCGGCGGCGCGTGGATGGGCGCGCCCCGCCTGCTACAGGCGACCTCCCGCGAATACGCGCAACTCGGCGTCCGCCGCTCAATCGCCGCGCTGGTCCCCGGCTTCATCATCGCGCAGGCCGCCATCGCGCTGGGCATCCCCATCTCGTTCAACAACATCATCATCTCCGGCGTCATCGGCGGCGGCCTGGCCGGCGGTTCTGCCGGCGTCTCTCGCCGGAAAATAGGTGTGACTGTCGGATTCTGGCTCATCACGCTCGTCACCAGCGTCGTGATCGGCTTCGGCGTGTATCAGGTGTTGGAAGCGGCCCTCGGGAGCCAGGTCTGAGAAGAGCGTGGTCGGCCAGCCACGCGCTAGCGGACGACCGTGACCGTCACCGGCGCTTCGCTGACGACCGCCGTCGCCACGGTCCCCAGCAACCGCCGGGCAATCTCGTTTCGCGTCCCGCCGTGGCCACCCATCACCACCTGATCCACGTCGACCTCCTCGACGTAGTCCAGAATCGTTTCGGCCGGGTCACCGGTCTCGACGGCCGTCTCGACCTGTTGGCCGGCCTCTTTGGCCTGCTGTGACGCCCGGTCGACGAGCGTCTTGGCCCGCTCATCGGCCGCCGCCCGGCGATCCGCGTCCGGTTCGAGCATCCCACCTTCGCTCATCCCGGTATCGAGCGGCGCAACGACGTTCAAGACCGTAATCCGACAGTCGAACGTCTCCAGTGCGTACGTCAGCGCCTCGTCGGCCAGCGGTGACCCGTCCAGCGGGACGAGGACGTGCGTGGGAGCCATACACGTACTCTCGGGGCGAGCTACAAGTATCCGGGGTGCGAGCGACGCGTCGCTGTTCACGTGGTCGCCAGAAAATACGCAATTCTGGATTCGAACCAGATGAAGACTCGCTTCGCTCGTCTTCCAGGGTCCGAATCAGTAACTACGATTTCGTGGCTCGCGAGTTTGCTCGCCACAGAAATAGTCCATCCTGGATTCGAACCAGGGTCGAAGCCCCCAGAAGGCTTCAGGATTGGCCTCTACCCCAATGGACTGTGCGTACTCTATAGTATCGGGTGCCCCTTTGTAAGCGTTGCGCGATTCGGTCGGACATGAAGCGTGTCAGCAGCCCACACAACACCGCCAGGAGAACAATAGCGTCATGGCTACGCCAGACGGCCAGACATCGACAGCGCTTTTTCGGGGTGCTGTGCACACTCGCGTATGTACGTTGGACGATTCGTCGTCGTCAGTCCCGAGGTCGGTGCGTACCGCGTCTCTTCGCGCTCGTTCCCCAACCGCCAGGCAGTCCAGCGCGACGGGACGGTGACCGTCGAGCCGACGCCGGACGCGCCGGAGACGGACAACCCATACATCTCCTACAACGGCGTCCGCGTCACCGAGCGCGGCGCAGTCGTCGGCAACGGCTCCCACGTTGACCCCATCGCCGAAAAGCTCGAACTGGGCTATCCGGCGCGGGACGCCCTTGCTGAGCCGCTCCTCTCGCTCGACTTCGAGAAGGACGACTACGACACGCCGCGGGTCGCCGGTATCGTCGGTGTCGACGCGGCGGACCCGACGACCAACGCCGACGGGCCGGGTGCGGTCATCGGGACCGTCCGTCGGGACGCGCTGCTCGTCGAGGAGGTCACCGAGCCGACGCTTGTGGCGACCTACGAGGAGAACAGCCCGACGGCGTTCGACCTGGCCGCGACTGACGCCAGCGAGGTAGCCCGCGAGGTGTACGACCACGAGTACGAGCACGCTGTCTGTTCGGCCGGCGTCGCGGGGTCGGCGGGCGAGTTCGACGTGGCAGTGCACAACGGGGAGTGAGCGGATGGCAGCAAACGCACCACGGACACAGATACTGAGCCAGGACCGACACTCAAGACCCCACAGGAGGTAGACACTAGCAATGAAACTCGGTGTACTCTCTGATATTCATGGCAATCGGGTGGCGCTCGCGGCAGTGCTTGCGGATATGCCGTCGGTTGACGGACTGGTCTGTGCCGGCGACGTGGTCGGCTACAACCCCTGGCACGCCGATTGTGTCGACGCGACGCGCGGGCACACCGACGCGCTCCCCGCGGACGGTCCCTGGCCGACCGACGAAGTCCCGACAGTGATGGGCAACCACGACCGGGCGGTCGCCGCCGAGACACCGTTCGCGTTCAACGGGATGGCGCAGGCCGGCGTCGAACACGCCACGGAACAGTTGTCCGACGAGCAGATCGAGTGGTTGGCGGCGCTGCCCGACGAGCGCCGCGTCTGTGACGGTCGGGTGAAACTCGTCCACGGCCACCCAGACGATCCGGACCACTACACCTACCCCGAGGAGTTCGGGCCGGATCTGCTGGACGACGAGGACGTGCTCGTGATGGGCCACACGCACCATCAACACCACGAGGTATACGGGGACGGCGTCGTCATGAACCCCGGCAGCGTGGGCCAGCCCCGCGACAGGGACCACCGGGCTGCGTACGCGGTGCTCGACCTCGATGATTTGACTGTCGAGGAACACCGCGTGGCCTACGACACGAGCGCGGTCATCGACGCGGTAGAGGACGCCGACTTGCCGCGGCAGATCGGCTTCCGGCTGACGCAGGGCCGGTAGCCATAGGAACTGCGCGTCGCCTGTCGCCGGCAGCCTGCAGAAACTGCAGCGGGAGGAGGGAATTTATGTCCGTGACCGCTACTGTGTCGTGTGGAGTCCCCATTCGAGGTCCTCGGAATTCCGCCGGACGCGGACGACGGGGAGATCGTCGACGCGTACCGCAAGCGGGTGAAGGAAGCCCACCCGGATCAGGGCGGCTCGACGGCCGAGTTCCAGACGGTCAAAGACGCCTACGAGCGACTGCAGAACGGCTACGAGCCCGGGGACCCGCTGCCGGACGAGTCACCGACGGCCGAATCCAGGTCCGAGACCGAGGAAGCCCCGCCAGAACCGGACGATCCGCTGGTGGAGTTTCTCAACTTCGAGGTGCTGGAGGACCACGGCTGGGCGCTCGAAGACGAGGAGCTGTTCGCGAAAGCCGCGGACGCGAACCTGCAATCGACTGATTTCGGACGGTTCTACGTCGACCCGAACGACACGCTGCTGGAAGCGGCGGAAAAAAACGGCTTTGCGTGGCCCTTCGCTTGCCGCGGCGGCGCGTGTACGAACTGCGCGGTGGCGGTCGTCGAGGGCGAGATGCCGTCGCCGGCGAGCCACATCCTGCCGCCTGAACTCACAGAGAAAGGCATTCGCCTGTCGTGTATCGCCGCACCGGTGTCTGACGACGCGAAGATCGTCTACAACCTGAAACACCTTCCCGAAGTCAGCGAACTCCTGCTGCCCGCGAGCCGGTTCGAGCAGGCCTCCTCGACCGACTAAAAAGAACCCAGCGTTCAGAACACGTCCTGCACGAGCGAGAGGGCCTGTTCGCGGTCCTCCCACGGGACGAACACGGAGACCGACGTGGCGGACGTAATCACGTCGTAGAGGTGGATGTGGGCGTCGGCCAGCGGTTCGACGACCTGATGCGCGAGCGCCGACTGGCTCGGGTCGCCACCGGTGACGCGGATGACGGCGATTTCGTCCTCGACGGTGACCGACGAGAGCGTCTCGTCGTCGACGATGCGGGCGTGCAGCAGCGCCTCGGCTTCCTCGGCGTCGTCTTCGTCGACGTAGAACGTCAGCGAGTCCATCCCCGAGGAGTTGGCCTCGATGTTGATGTCCTCGTCCGCGATAGCGCCCGACAGGTCCGCGAGGATGCCCGGGCTGTTCCGGATGGCCCGGCCGGCGACGGTCACACAGGCGATCGGCTGTTCCTGCAGATCGATGAGGTTCTGGAACTCACCCTCGATAGAGGTGCCACCGGAGAGCAAGTCGCCGTGCTGGTAGTGGACGACCCGAACGCCGAGGTCGTCGCTCTTGTACGACAGCGCTGACGGCGCGACCACCTCGGCCCCGCGGAACGACAGCGAACGGAGTTCGTCGACGGAGATTTTGCCGACGTTCCGAGCACCTTCGACGACGCGGGGGTCGCCGGTCATGACGCCCTCGACGTCGGTGACGATGACGACTTCGTCGGCGTCCATGTAGTCGCCCATCATCACGGCGCTCGTGTCGGAGCCACCACGACCGAGCGTCGTCACGTTGCCCTGGTAGTCCTCCGCGAGGAAGCCTGTGATGACCGGGACGACGTCCTTGAGCTGGCCGGCCAGCGCGTGGGCGCGCTTCTGTGTCTCCTCGACGTCGACCTCGCCGTACTCGTCGGTGATGATCGGCCAGTCCTCGCTGCCGGGTTCGAGGAAGACGGCCTCGATACCGCGGGCGGCGAGTGCGCCCTTGAGCATCCGAACGGAGGTCCGTTCGCCCATCGAGACGATTTCGGCGCGGTCCGCGGAGTCGGCGTCGTAGTTGATCTCGTCGAGCAGTTCGTCGGTCGTGTTGCCCATCGCCGAGGCGACGACCGCGACCTCGTGGCCCTGCTGGACAGCAGCGGCAATCGAGTCCGCAGCCCGGTTGATGCGGTCGCCGCTACCGAGGCTCGTCCCGCCGAATTTGGCGACTACGCGCATGCTACCACCGTGCCCGTGTGTACGTGAACCATTGCCCTCGCGTTATCCGTCGCTCGGGATAACTGTGTTCATCTGTGACCGCGTCTCACTGTCGGCAGCGACCGGGAGATTCCGTCGTGCGAAGCCCTGTTGCCGCGAAGGTGGACGCAGTCCGGAGCGTCCGACACACCGTTTATTTGCGTGGGGTTCCCACGCACATGTATGGATATCCGCGACGCTATCGAAGACGATGCCGAGCGACTGGCCGCCCTCGCTGACGGGCCGCCGGACGTGATGCGAAACCTCGTCCACGACCGTACCGTCCGCGTGGCCGAGGAAGACGACACCATTGTGGGGTTCGTGAGTTTCGACGCCGAGCGTGGGACCGTCCACGTGACGCAACTGGCCGGGTCGAGCGACGCCTGCAAAGAACTCCTGACTGACCCGATCGAGTTCGCACGCCGGGAACACATGACCGTCGAACTACTGCTCCCGGAAGACGAATCGCAAGTCAAGGCCGCTGTCGAGGCGGTCGGGTTCACCTCCACCGGAAACGGTCCCCGGTTCGACGGACAGGAGACGACACGCTACCGGTTAGAACCGGAGCGAGCAGAACACTGACCACCGTCAGGGGACCGAAAGCCGCCAGCCGAGCGTCGCACACAGCCCGAACCCGAAGGCGTTGAGCGAGCCGTGGAGCGCAACCATCGTCGAAATCGTCAGCCCCAGCGATTGGCCGGCGAACGTCGAGACGCCGTAACCGAGCGCGAGCGCCATTGAAACCGGCAGTGCGACCGCCGCGATGCCGAGCACGAGCCCCTGTAGTCGAGGACAGACCGGGACGACACGACGGAGGACCACAACGCCGAAGGCCGCAACGGCGGCGGTGAAAAGGGTCACTGCGACGACCTCCACCAGCGGCGAGAAGGCGATTCCGGCCGCGATGAGTGCCGGCCCGACGAGGATGACACCGACAACGGTTCGGAATCCCCGCGAGTGGTCACCGAGGTATCGGCCGGTCAGTCCTGCTGCGACTGGGAGGACGAACCCGGCGTAGTGGAAGTGGACCGCTGTCAGTCGAATAATAACGCGGTCGAACCAGAGCGTCAGGTCGAGATGAGCCAGCAGGAGTGCGACCGCGCCAACCGAGACGTAGGCGAAGCCAGCGTCGATAGCGGTCTCTGGGAACACTAGGCCGCCCCGAGCCCGAGTCCGAACGAACGCCGCGAGTCCGAGGAGGCCAGTGACAGCCAGCCACGGCGTTGCGAGCGCGGCGGCCAGCGGTGCTGGTGACGGGACGACCAGCGAGACCGCGAGCAGGAGCGCGCCGACCGGCTGGAGCCAGATGGCAGCGGTCGTGAACCGACTGGCAAGCGCCTCGAACGCTCCGGTCACCGCCGTTCGGAGGGCGAGCGGGACCAGCACGAGCGGCGCGAGGGCGAGCGCCCGTTCGATAGCGTCCAGTTCGCCAGTGGCCGTCATCGCCAGCCAGACCACCGCACCAAGCACCGCGCTCAGGTCCGCGACGGCGATGCCCCGGATAGACGGCTTGGCGACGGTGGCGAGTGCTGGCTGCCGGGACCCGGCGGCGCGGTCGCTCATCGCGGCGGGAGCCGGTCGAGTCCGCGGACGATTCGGAGGTCGTCGGGCGTCCCATCGCCAGCCGTCTGTTTCTGCGTGAACGTTCCGCGATAGCCGAGCATGTGGCCCACGAGGTCGTTCTCGACGGTCGCGGTGACGTGGTAGCGGTCGTCGGTTTCGTCGTAGCGGTCACGTACCTCGACATCGGCGGCCAGCGGCCCCGGCAGGGGAACGTAGCGGTCTCCCAGACGAGCCCACTGCCGGCCGCCAGCGACCACGAGCGCGCCGTCCTCGACCCGCGGGTGGAGTTCGCTGGCGACCCGGCCGTGTGTTCCGAGAAAGTCCAGCAGTCGCTCGGCCTCGGCGTCCCAGACGGTCAGCGAGTCGAACAGGCGAGTGGTGTCGCCGAAGTCGAAGGCGCGGCGAGTCGTCATCGCCTCGTGACCCCCGTCCGTCGTGTAGGCCACCGTCGTCACCGAGAACGGCACGTCCTCGCCGGCTTCGGGAAACAGCATGTTCTGGGTCGTCATCGCGTACAGCGCCGGCAAAACCGGCGTTCCACGGGTGATATTCATCTCGCCGCGACCGACGCAGACCGTTCCATCGTCGGGAGCGAGGCTGTACCGGTCGCGGACCTTCGGATGGAGGTCGGCCGCGGCCTCGCCCAGCGCCCGCTCGTAGACGCCCGTCACAGCCCCACCCGTGGCATCCGCAACGCAATCGACGGTTCGATGGCAGCGCTCAGTCGTACCGCACTTCGCGTCTGTGCGTCCATTGGTTGCCTGTTCCCGGGGAAGCTGGATATTTCTACTGGATAGAAGACAGAAAATACTGAGTAAAGAGCCAGCGCAGTCAGTTTTCGACCAGAAAGTCGGGCAGGGCCTCGCCGTTGGCGGCCCGTTCGCTACCGTTACTCCTTCGAGCGGAATTTGCGGTAGAGATACGCGACACCGAGGCCGCTGGCGACCAGCGCCGGGACCAGCGGCGCGTCGGCGGCCTTCGACGCCTGTCGCCGAATCGTCCCAGTGACTGACGACGGTTCTTCGATGAGGTCCAGCACGGCCTCGGTGCTGTTTGCGACTGGCTCCGGTTCGTTCCCGGCCTCGGCGGCTGCTTCGGGATCTTTGAGCAAGTGGCCCGTCGTCAGGCAGACGACCGACTCGTCGCTATCGACCTCGCCTTCGCGGCGGAGCTTCCGGAGGCCGGCGACGGAGGCGGCGGAGGCCGGTTCGACGCCGACGCCTTCCCCGGCGATGTCGCGCTGCGCTTCGGTGATTTCCTCGTCGGAGACAGCGACGGCGGTGCCGCCGGTCTCCCGGATGCCCGGCAACGCCTTCGGCGCGTTGACCGGATTGCCGATTCGGATGGCGGTCGCGCGGGTCTCGACGTCCTCCCAGCGGCGGGTGTCCTCGTAGCCGTTCTCGATGGCTTCGACCATCGGAGCGGCGCCCTCTGCCTGCACACCGGTGAGTTTGGGCACCTGCTCCTCGGTGATTGCGCCGGCCTTGACGAGTTCGCGGAAGCACTTGTACAGCGCCGCAGTGTTGCCGGCGTTGCCGACCGGCAGGACGATCCGGTCCGGGTACTCGCCGTTGTCGGCGTAGAACTCCTCCATGATCTCCAGCCCGATGGTCTTCTGGCCCTCTAGACGGAAGGGGTTCAGCGAATTGAGGAGGTAGGCCTCGCCGCGGGCGGCGAGGTCCTGCACGATATCGAGACACTCGTCGAAGTTGCCGTCGACTTCGAGGATGCGCGCGCGGTGGAGGCTCGCCTGAGCAATTTTGCCAGCCGCGACCTTCCCGGCCGGCAGGAGGACAAGCGTCTCCATCCCGCCGCGAGCGCCGTAAGCCGCCAGTGCCGCAGACGTGTTGCCCGTCGAGGCACAGGCCAGTCGGTCGACGCCGACCTCTTGGGCGACCCGGACACCGACGGTCATGCCGCGGTCCTTGAACGAGCCGGTAGGGTTCATCCCCTCGTGTTTCACGCGGAGCGCGTCGACGCCGATGTCCTCCTTCAGGCGCGGAACCTCGTGCAGCGGCGTGTCGCCCTCGGGGAGCGTGACGCCCTTCTCGAAGGGCAGGGCAGCGTTGTATCGCCAGACACCCGACCCCTCGAACTCGTCGAAGGTCGGCAGGTCGTCGTAGCGGACCTCAAGCAGGCCGTCGCAATGGTCGCAGGTGTAGCGAATCTCGTCGAAGGGAGCGAACGTCTCACCACACTCGATGCAGGCCAGCCAGACGCCGTCGTCGGCAACCGGCGGCACGTCATCGGTGAGTTGCAGGTCAGCCATTGTCGGGACCATGCCCCCAGTGGGCAAAAGTCGGACGGTTGCCGTCTATACCGGCGGCGCACACAGTGCGGCGGCTATCACTCACCGTGGCTGGCGTCGAACTCGTCGATACGGTGATGGACCACCGCAGTCCACTCGTCGAGGGTTTCGTGCATCAGTTCCCGGGCCTCCGACAGCGGTGTCGCAGTGTACTGGTAGACGTGGCCGCCACCGTCGAGGAGTCGCCGTTTGCGCGTCGCGAGCCCTTTCTCGCGGAGCGTCGACAGCGATCGGTTGATGTTCGAGCGATCCCGACCGAGTTCGTCAGCGAGTTCCTCGACAGTGCTTGCAGGAGTCTCAAGCAATGTCTGATACGTCCGTACCTCGTGTTCTTGAACGCCGAAAACACAGGCCATCACGTCCGAGAGGGTCGGTTCGTCGTCCACCATCAGGTCGTGAAACTGGTCCGGAGACGGGTTGACAGACATACCCCTCTGTATTATTCCGACCCGGATAAACTGGGTCGTTACCTCAACCTCACCGCGACGGAGTCGTCACTGTCCGCGTCCATCCGATTCCGAACCGCCGACGGTGGCCCGAAAGGCTGATTATGAAAACCGCTCCTGGATGTATCAAAAAGTCCACTTTTTCAGCCGGAAGCGCCAGCTCTCAAGCCCCGACGATGGCGGGTATTGTGAGAGATATTGCCAACCCCATCGAAAAGGGCACTGTTTCGGGTGGAAATAGCCCCGGAACGGAATGAAACTCACCGAACAGACGTTCTCTTCTAAAATAATATCTCAACGAGTTACAGATCAAAAGCATTAATACTCGCTGACTAGTGTCATTTAAAAAGAAGTAAGCGTGTTTCTCCTCGTGGTGTCCGAGCTACGATGAGGATACTACTACTTCCCGATCCCAGAAACCAATGAACTACAGGAGTTTCGACCACCTCAGTGCTGATACGCAGGAGTGGATCGTCGATCTACCAGACGACTTGGATCTGATCGTCGGAATACCCAGAAGCGGAATGCTAGTGTCAAACTTACTTTCGCTGCATCTCAACCTCCCGATGACGGATATCGACGGATTGCGGGAGGGCAGACTCCTACAGACGGGTGAACGGTACGACGGTGAGTTCGACCTCTCGGAGTCCTCGACGATACTCGTCGTCGACGACACCGTCTACACCGGCAGCGAAATGACCACCGCGCAGTCGACGATCGACAGCCTGGATCTGTCCGCGGACGTGTACTACGGCGCTGTGTACGTTGACGAGGGTTCCGAGCGGTTCGTCGATACGTACGCCCAGACCCTGGCGTTCCCGAGAGTGTTCGAATGGAACATGATGCATCACGACTTCCTCGTGGATTCCTGTGTTGACCTAGACGGTATCCTCTGTCGCGACCCGACGCCGGAAGAGAACGACGACGGGCCGAAATACCGGGAGTTTATTTCGACTGTCGATCCGATCTGTGTTCCCTCGGTGGAGATCGGGAAGATCGTTACTTGTCGGCTGGAGAAGTACCGTAGCGAGACTGTCGCCTGGCTTGACGAACACGGGATCGAGTACGACGAACTGGTGATGATGCAGTACCCAGACAAGGCCACGCGAGTCGCTGCGGGTAACCACGGCCAGTACAAGGCCGAGGTGTACCAGTCCTCGGACGCCAAGCTGTTCATCGAAAGCTCCCACTCCCAAGCGCGGACGATCGCCATGCAGACGAGCAAACCCGTCTACAGCAAGGAGCAAAACCGGATGCTCCAGCAAGGGTATCTGAACCGCGTCGCCAGAAACGGTCGGATGTCCATCGAGGCCGTCAAATCCGACCCACTCAGGTACGTCGATCAGCTCAGGTCAGACCCCGTCGACTTCGTCAAGCGGGCCTCGTCGGTCTTCCTCTGACTCGCGGTGGTCGCCCACCACCACGGCGTTACACGCTCGGCCCAAACGCTAACCACGAGATGCCCGTAGGTCCGACCATGGATTCGGGACCACTCTCAGAGACAGCCGTGCTTGTCACCGGAGCGAGTTCGGGTATCGGCGCGGCGACCGTCAGAAAGCTGGCACGTGACGGGGCCGATGTGGCACTGGTCGCCCGCCGGGAAGATCGCCTCACCGAACTGGCCGACGAAATCGCCGCCGAGCACGCCGTTGACACCCACGTCGTGCCGGCCGATGTCAGCGACCCGGCACAGGTCACGGCCGCCGTCGAGTCCACCGTCGACACACTCGGCTCGCTCGACGGCGTCGTCGTCAACGCCGGCGTCGGCCGCGGCTCGGACGTTGAGACGCTGTCCGACGAGCAGTACCGGGCGATGATGAATGTCAACGTCAACGGCGCGTTCTACACCGCCCGCGAGTCACTGCCGCATCTCCGAGAGGGGGCCGGCTCGCTCGTGTTCGTCGGTAGCTTCGCCGGGCAGTATCCACGGCCGTTCAACCCCGTCTACGCTGCCACGAAGTGGTGGCTCCGTGGCTTCGCCCACAGCCTCGCCGGCCAGGTCGGTGACGACGACATCGGCATCACGGTTGTCAATCCTTCAGAGGTCCGGTCGGAGTTCAACTCCGAGGACGGAACGGCGTTCAACGAGCGGTTCGAGCTGGGCGAGGTGACCGAGCCCGAAGAAGTAGCCGACGCTATCGCCTTCGCTATGCAACAGGAGCCACCGACCACCATCAACAGCATCGACGTGTTCCGCCGGGACAAATTTAGCCACTTCTAAACCACCTTTTTCGGCGTCGGGTTCGAGTCGCGCTCTCCGAGCGCGCTCGAACCCCTCCTTGAAAAACGTGGGCGAAAAAGGCCGGACGCTCACTTCGTTCGCGTCCGGGGAAACCGCGCGCCGTCGGCGCGCGGTACAGTGGCCTCGCCCCAGACCGCTCTCGCTTGACCAGCCACACGAAATTTACCGACCAGTTGCTACGCCTGCTCGGACAGCCACACGAGCAGCCCTTTCTGGGCGTGCAGGCGGTTCTCCGCTTGGTCCCAGACAACGGCGTTCTCCGATTCGATGGCGTCGTCGGTGACCTCCTCGCCGCGGTGGGCGGGGAGGCAGTGCATGAACGGCCGGTCGCCGAGGAGATCCGTCGTGATCTGGAAGCCCTCAAAGTCTTCGAGTTTCTGGCTGCGCTGGTCCTCCTGCCCCATGCTGACCCACACGTCAGAGTACACCACGTCGGCGTCGGCCACGGCGGCTTCGGGGTCGTGGGTCGTCTCGGGCGCGTTGCCGAAGGCGGCGGCGCGGTCGGCCACGTCGTCGGCGATGCCATAGCCCTCCGGCGTGGCGACGGTGAGGTCGAGGCCGACCATCGCCGCGCCGATGACGAACGACTGGCAAACATTGTTGCCGTCGCCGACCCACGCCACTGAGACATCCTCGAAGCCGCCGAACCGCTCACGGATGGTCAGCAGGTCGGCGAGCGTCTGGCAGGGGTGGGCGTCGTCGGTCAGGCCGTTGATGACCGGGACTTCAGCGTATTCGGCCAGCTCCTCCGCGTCGGCATGGTCGAACACGCGGGCCATGATGAAATCGACGTACCGGCCGAGCGCGCGGGCGGTGTCCTTGACCGGTTCGCCGTGGCCCAGGTGGATATCGTCGGGGCCGAGGAACACGGCGTGGCCGCCCAGTTGCGTCATCCCCGTTTCGAAGGAGACTCGGGTTCGCGTCGACGGTTTCTCGAATATCATGCCGAGCGTCTGCTGATCGAGCAGGTCACTCGCGCTCCCCTCGCCGTGGTCGGCCTTGATGGCCGCGGCGCGGTCGAGGACGGTCGTCAGTTCGTCGGTCGTGAGGTCGTCGACGTCGAGTATGTCCATGTCAGTCCTCCAGCAGGCGTTCGGTCGCGGTTTCGAGCACCGCAACGGAGCGGTCGTACTCGTCGAGCGGGAGGTGCTCGTTCGGTGCGTGGTCGAGGTCCGAGTCGCCGGGACCGTAGGTCACCATCGGGCAATCCCACGCCTTCGCGTAGACGTTCATGTCGCTGGTGCCAGTCTTGCGAAGCAGCGTGGGCTCGCCGTCCTGTTGTCGAATCGCGGCCCGGAACGCCCGGGCGGCGCTGGTTCGGGGGCTCTGCATCACTGGCTCGACCTTGTCGTCCCAGTTGACCGTGCCGTTCTCCAGGAACCCATCGGCGATTTCTCGGATCTCATCGGTGCTGTACTCCGGCGGGACCCGCAGTTGCACGTCCATCGTCGCTTCGACGGAGAGCCCATCGGTCGACGTCCCGCCCTTGAAGTCGACGGGTTTGCAGGTGACACGCTCGAAGACGGGGTGCCACTCATCGGTGGCGAACTCGTCGTCAACCGACGACCACCAGTCGATAGCGTCCTGAATGGCGTTGTTCTCCGGGCGCGAGGAGTGGCCGGACTCGCTGGTCGCGACGTAGGTCCCGGCCAGCAGGCCGCGGTAGCCCAGCGTGATGCCCTCCCAGCCGGAGGGTTCGCCGTTGATGACGGCACCGGGTACCGACTCGCGGTCCTCGACGAGGAATCGAGCGCCCTTCGAGTCGACCTCCTCGCCGACAACGCCGACGAACGAGGCTCCGGTGCGGACGGCCGCAGTGGCCATCGCACACAGCGGCCCCTTCGCGTCGACACTGCCGCGGCCCCAGAGCACGTCGCCCTCATCAGTCTCCTCGACACGGACCGGGATATCGCCCGGGACGGTGTCGATGTGGGAGGTGAGCAGGACACCGTCATCCGCCGGGGCGCGGACGTTACCGACGTCGTCGAGCCACGCCTCGCGGCCGTGGGCCTCGAAGAACTCGACTAACCGTTCGGCGGCCTCCGTCTCATTCCGCGAGACAGACGGGATGCGGACGACAGCTTCGAGCAGGTCACGTGCCTCGGTGTCAGCCTCGGGCGTCGCGGCTTCGCTCATCCCACCACCTCCGCCATCGCGTCAACGACGGCGTCGGCGTGGTCCTTGTCAATGGTCAGTGGCGGGAGGAGGCGGATAACCGTGCGGCCGGCCGGCAGCGCGAGCACCTGATGGTTCAACGCGAGCTTTTTCAGCGCCGCGTTCGCCCCGCGGCCGACCTCGACACCGATCATCAGCCCCTCGCCGCGGATGTCCCGCACGTCGTCGCCGATAGCTGCTTCCAGTTCAGTCAGGAGGTAATCGCCGATAACAGCGGCGTTGCCGGGCACCGAGTCCTCGATGATGGTCGAGACTGTTGCACCGGCGGCCGCTGAGATGACCGGCCCGCCGGAGAACGTCGAGGCGTGGGAGCCGTAGTCCTCGGCGATCCAGTCCCGGCACAGCGTCGCGCCGATGGGGAGGCCGTTGCCAAGCCCCTTCGCCGCGGTTATCATGTCCGGTGCGACGGCGGCGCGCTGGGAGTTCCACAGCGCACCGGTCCGTCCCATCCCGGTCTGGACCTCATCGAAAATGAGTGCTGCACCGGCTTCCTCGGTAATCTCACGAGCGTCTTCGAGGTAGCCGTCCGAGGTGGGATTGATGCCGCCCTCGCCCTGCACCGGTTCGACGATGAACGCGGCGGTGTCCTCGTCGACGGCCTCGTCAAGCGCCTCGCTGTCGTCGTAGGGGACGAACTCCACATCGCCGATGAGCGGCTCGTAGGGTTTCTTGTACTTGTTCTTCCACGTGGTCGCCAGCGCGCCCATCGTCCGGCCGTGGAAGCCCTGCATCGTCGCGACGATCTTGGAGTTGCCCGTCGCCGACCGGGCGAACTTCAGCGCGGCCTCGTTGGCCTCGGTCCCGGAGTTACAGAGCCAGATCTTGTCGATCGGGTCCGGGGCAGTTTCGGCGAGTAGGTCGTACAGCGCCGTCCGCTGGGCGTTCGGGTACGACGCCTGGACGTACGTGATCTTCTCTAGCTGCTCGCTGACAGCGCTCTGGACCGCCGGGTGTTTGTGGCCCAGCGGGACACAGGCGTAGGACGCGCCCATGTCTAAGTACTCTGTGCCGCCGTCGTCGTAGACGTAGGCACCGTCGCCACGTTCGATCTGGATGGGTTTCTCGTTGAAGACGAATCCGCTCATTGTTCCTCCGTCGCTGTCTGGTCTGTGTCCTGTTCGAGTGCGCTCGCGTGAACGTGGGTCCCGCCGCCGTCAAGCGCCGAGAGAATCGGTGACTCGGCGTTGGCATCGGCCACCACGACCTCGGATGCGCCGCCGTCGAGCGCCTCCTCGGCGGCCATGATTTTCCGGCCCATGAAGCCTTCCGCGGCGTCTTCGAGGGCGTCCCAGTCGCTTGCTGTCTCGACCGATTCAATGAGCGTCGACGGATCGTCGGGGTCCGCGTAGACGCCTTCGACATCAGTGAGGAGCACCAACTGGGCGTCAAGTTCGCCGGCGATGGCCGCCGCCGAGCGGTCGGCGTCGGTATTGACCGGAATTACGTCACCGTCATCGTCCCCAGCCATCGGTGGTGCCGCAACCGGCGTGTAGCCATCGTCGAGCAGCGATTCCAGCAGGTCACCGTTGACCTGCTTGATCGTGCCCGAGTGGTCGCCGCGGCGAATCTTCTTTTTCCCGTCCTCGACGACCCGCACTGCGGACTTCCGCGGTCCGTAGAGCAGTTTGCCGTCGACGCCGGTGAGACCGACCGCGTCGACGCCCTCGCTCTGGAGGCCGGCGACGAGCTGGGTGTTGAGATGCCCGAAGGCCATCTCGAACACCTCCATCGTGATCTCGTCGGTGAACCGGCCGACGACGCCTGATGGGGTTTCGACGTATTCAGGCTCGACGCCGAGCCGTTCGAGCGTCTCGTCGACTTTGGTGGAGCCGCCGTGAACCACGACGACTTGCTCACCATCGGCCACTAACGATGCCACGTCCGCAAGCGCCCCCGCGGGGTCGACCGCGCGAGCGCCACCGACTTTGATAACGACTGTCATAGAAAATCACTCCAGAGGTTACGGTGCGCCGACGGGGTGGAGCCCCTGGAACTCCAAGCCCGCCGTCTCTTCGATACCGAGGGCGATGTTGGCCGCGTGGACAGCCTGCCCCGCCGACCCCTTCATCATGTTGTCGATGGCCGAAAACACGACTAGCCGCTTGCTGCCGGGGTCGAGTTCGAAGCCGACCTCGGCGCGGTTCGTCCCCGCGACCGACTTCGGTTCGGGGTAGCGGTAGACGCCACCGCCGCCGGCGACGAGTTCGACGAAGGGTTCGTCCTCGTACTCGCCGCGGTAGGCCCCCCAGAGGTCGCCCTTCGAAACCGGCCCTTCGGGGAAAACGTGGCAGGTCGCGCTCGCGCCGCGGATCATGTCCACCGCGTGGACAGTAAAGGACACGTCAATGCCGAGGAACTGCTGGATTTCGGCCTCGTGGCGGTGGCCCGTCGGCGCGTACGGGCGGACAACGCCCGAGCGTTCTGGGTGGCTGGACGCTTCGCCGCCGCCGGCCCCGCCCTCGCTGGAGCCGACCTTCACGTCGACGACGACCTGCTCGTCGCCGGAGAGGATGTCGGCCTCGAACAGCGGGAGCAGGCCCAGAATGGTCGCCGTGGCGTTACAGCCGCCCGAGGCGATGAGGTCCGCGCCTGCGAGGTTGTCGCGGTTGAGTTCCGGCAGGGCGTACTCGCTCTGTTCGAGGAGTTCGGGCCGGGAGTGCCCGTCGTACCACTCGTCGTACTGGGCCTCGCTATCGAGGCGGAAGTCCGCCGAGAGGTCGACGACCGTGCCGGCGGCCTCCTGAAACGCGTCGATCTGCTCCATCGAGACGCCGTGGGGCGTCGCGGCGAACAGCACGTCGACCGACTCCAAGTCGGACGGCGAGGAAAACCGCAAGTCCGAGTGGCGAAGGTTCGGGTGCGAGTGCCCGATAGTCTTGTTCTCCTTCGAGCGGCTGGTGGCCTGTGCCAGTTCGAACTCGGGGTGGCCGTCGAGGATACGAAGCAGTTCCCCGCCGGTAAAGCCGGAGCCGCCGACGACGCTTGCGGTGTACGTCATGCTGTCACCTCGGCGTCGGCCTCCGTCGCTGCCTTCTGTTCGAGCCAGTCGACGACCTTCGCGGGCACGTCCACGTCGGTGACCTCGTTCAGCGCCTTGAACTCGACGGTGTGATTGACCTCGTGAACCGTATAGTCCTCGAACTCGCCGCTTTCCTCATCGATACCGACTTCCATCAGGTCGATACCGAGCAGCCCGCCACCGACCGCGTCGGAGGCCTTCTCGACCAGTTCCAGCGCGCGGTCGTCGAGTTCGAACTCGTTGGTCTCTGCGCCCTTGGCGGCGTTGGTGAGCCAGTGGTCCGAGGAGCGAACCATCGCCGCGATAGGCTCGCCATCGACGGCCAGCACGCGCATGTCACGGCCGGGCTTGTCCACGAACTCCTGGACGTAGAAGATCTTGTGCTCGTAGTGGCCAAGCGTCTCCTTGTGTTCGAGGATGGCCTCGGCGGCCGAGCGGGAGTCGATCTTCGCCATCAGGCGACCCCAGGAGCCGACAACGGGTTTGAGGACGCAGGGGTAGCCGAACTTCTCGATGGATTCCAGCGCGGCGTCCTTCGTGAACGCCACGTCGGTGTTGGGCGTCGGCACGCCCGCGGCCTCTAGCGCGAGGCTGTTGTTGACCTTGTCCGCGCAGGTGTCGGCGACCTCAGGGCCGTTGACGACCGGGACCCCGTAGGCCTCCGCGAACTTCGTCGCGTACACGCTGCGGCTGGTCGCCAGACAGCGGTCGACGACGATGTCCAGATCCTCGAAGGCCTCGGGTGCCTCGTGGATATTGAACTGCTGTTTGCGAACGTCTATCTTCTCGATCTCGTGGTCGCGCTCGCGCAGTTCCGACAGGAGCAGCTTCTCGTCCCGGCGGATGCGCGAGTAGAGGAGTCCGACTTTCATACTGAGTCCTCCGTGGGTTCGCGGCTCGCAGCGTCGAGCGCCACGGTCACGTACGGCGTCGAACGCCGCGCCACCGCGAACACCTCACTCACCCCAGTCCTCTTCGAGCTCGGGTGCGCTGTCGAGCTCGACAGGGTCTGCGCCGACGACTTCCAGCTCGGCACCGCAGGTGGTACAGTCAACGATCTCTCCGACTTCGAGGTTGTCGTGCAGGGACACGTCCGCCCCACACTCGATGCATTCTGCCATTGTAGTTCATCCTGTGACAGGGATCCACTTAAAGCCTTCGAACATATCAGAATAGTTTAACAAGACATACCGCGCTCTAATCGTATCAAAGCTCTAAATCCGCCACGTTTCCGAGTCGTGTATCAGAAGTATGGTATAATTGTCCCACGAGGGGACGGTGGTCGCTCAGACATATCGGTCCACCTCCGTCTGGCGGCGGTCAGCCGCCTGTGAAACCGCCTGCCGGCGGGCAGTCAGTGCCTCACTGTCGGTGGCGAGTGCGTCTTCCGCTACCGACACCTGCTCAGCGACGGCGTCGGGGGCCGGGCCACCGCGGGAGTCCCGCATGGCAACACTTTCCGTCGGGTCGAGTGCGGCCGCCAGCGCCTCGCGGTCGACGTAGGTCGACAGGGGCTCGCCCAGCACGTCCTCGGCGACGGCCGATAGCGCCTCGTAGTCGGGTGCATCTTCCTCGGGACCCAGGCTCGCGGCGGCCTCGGCGACAACCTCGTGGGCTGTCCTGAAGGGGACGCCGGCCATCGCCAGCAGATCCGCCACGCCGGTCGCCGTCGCAAACCCATCTGTGGCCGCTTCCGCTAACGTCTCGGCAGGCCAGTCGGCCGTCGCGACCGCACCGGCGGCGACTGCCACACTCTCGGTGACGCTGTCGATCGCGTCCCAAGCGTGGCGCCCCGCGCGCTGCAGGTCGCGGTTGTACGCCCGGGGCTGGCCCTTCAAGTTAGTCAGCAGGCCGTTTAGCCCACCGACGGCGTCGCCGGTGCGTCCACGGACCAGTTCCAGCGTGTCGGGGTTCTTCTTCTGGGGCATGATCGACGACGTTGAGGCGTAGTCGTCGTCGAGGTCGACGTGGCCCTTGCTCGCCATCACGACGACATCTTCGGCCAGCCCCGACAGATTCGTCGCCAGCGTGGCGACGGTGCTGGTCGTCTCGACGAGGAAGTCACGGGTCGCCGAGGCGTCCATCGAGTTCTCCGCGACGTCCTCGAACCCGAGCAGTTCGGCCGTGCGCTCGCGGTCCACGTCGAAGGGGGTCCCGGCAAACGCGGCCGACCCCAGCGGGTTCTGGTTGACACGCTCGTAGGCATCGAGCAGCCGCGCGGTGTCGCGCTGGAGCGCCTGCTCGTAGGACAGCACCCAGTGGGCGACCGTGGTCGGCTGGGCGGGCTGAAGATGTGTGTAGCCCGGCATCACCGTCTCGCGCTCGGCGCGGGCCACCTCGATGAGTTGCTCGCGGGCACCGGTGACAGTCTCGACAAGGTCCAGTATGTCTTCGCGAAGGCGGTAGCGGATACAGGCCGCCACCTCGTCGTTGCGCGAGCGGGCGGTGTGCATCTTCCCGCCGTCCGGGCCAACGCGGTCGATGACGGCGCTTTCGATGGCCTCGTGCACGTCCTCGCCGTCGGGTAGTGCACCGTGACCCGCGTCTTCCACGTCCGCAAGCGCGGCCAGCACCTCGCCGGCCGTCTCGCGGTCGATGATCTCCTGTTCGGCCAGCATCACGACGTGGGCGCGGTCGACCGCGAGGTCGGCCGCGAAGATTCGCTGGTCGTCGGACAGCGAGGAGAGGAACGACCGGGCGGGCCCGCCCGCGAAGCGGTCCCGGCGGACGACCGTTTCACTGTCGTCGGTCGCATCCGCGGCCTCGTGGTCCTCGCCGTCGCTCATTCGCTTACTCCTCCGTGTCCTCGCTCGCGGCGTGGTCGCCGCTGCCGTCTGTCACGGCGGCCCCTTTCTTTGCGTCGTCCAGAATCTTGTTCGCCAGACGGGACTGGAAGCCGTGGTACTTCGCGACGCCGGTCGCGTCCTGCTGGGTGATGCCGCCGGAGACGTCCTCTTCGTTGAACGAGGCCGCCGACTCGCTGTAGACGGCGTAGTCAGACTCGCGCGAGACTGGGCGGCAGTGGCCGCCTTCGAGTTTAACCGTCACGGTCCCGGTGACGCGCTCGTTGGTGTCGTCGATGAACGCTTCGAGCGCCCCCGTCAGCGGCGCGTCGACGAGGCCCTGATACGCCTTCTGGGACCACTCCTGGTCGACCTGAGCCTTGAACTGGCGCTCTTCCTGCGTGAGGACGAGCCCCTCCAGCGCCTCGTGGGCCGTCAGCAGGACGGTGGCCGCGGGGTGCTCGTAGTTTTCGCGGACCTTCAGCCCGAGCATACGGTCTTCCATCATGTCCGTGCGGCCGATGCCGTGGGCCCCCGCCTGCTCGTTGAGTTGTTCGATGAGTTCGACCCCGCCGAGTTCCTCGCCGTCGACGGCAACGGGAACGCCCTCCTCAAATTCGACCTCGACGAGTTCGGCATCCTTGTCGGAGGGGTTCTCAGTCCACTTGTAGATGTCGTCGGCTGGGATGGTGCTCGGGTCTTCGAGTTCGGAGCCCTCGATGGAGCGACTCCAGAGGTTTGTGTCGATTGAGTAGCGACCGCCGTCGCCGCCCTCGACGGGCAGGCCCTTCTCTGCGGCGTACTCGTTTTCCCACTCGCGGGTCAGGCCGAGTTCGCGCACCGGCGCGATGACATCGAGGTCGGAGTCGCGCCAGACGGCCTCGAAGCGGAGCTGATCGTTACCCTTGCCGGTACAGCCGTGTGCGACGGCCGAGCAGCCCTCCTCTTCGGCGACCGAGAGAATAGCTTTGGCGATGACCGGGCGCGCGAGGGCGGTCCCGAGCGGGTAGCCCTGATAGTCGGCGTTTGCCTTGACGGCCTCCATACAGAGGTCCGCGAACTCCTCGGTCGCGTCGACGACGTGCTGTTCGACGCCCAGCGCTTCGGCAGTCTCCTCGGCCTCCTCGAACTCGTAATCGGGCTGGCCGACATCAACGGTGACGCCGATGACTTCGTCGTAGCCGTACTCTTCTTTCAGCAGCGATACGCAGACTGTCGTGTCGAGCCCGCCCGAGAAAGCGAGCGCGACGGTTCCGTTTCCTTCTGGCATGGATGTGTTCTGAATTGGTTCCGTGGTGTGCCTGTCGGTTTCTCGATCGAACAACAGATCGAGTATCCCATCGAACCGACGACGACGGCGTCTAGCGACGAAACGAACCTGTCGAGTGAAGAGTAAGTAGTAGTGGGCCTAGAAACGGCCCGGTCGTCGTCGTGGGGAGAAACGGAGGGACCCCTCGCTGTCCGCAGCGAGCATCGTGGAGAGAGGGGTCCGCGTCATGTACTTCCTGCTGTGTGACTCGGGTACTAATAGTTTCCGTGTTCACAGTGGCGTGTGTATAGACAACAAACACCGGACATCAGCAGCCATCGCGTCGCCCATAGCGACCAGCACCGGCAACAAACTGGCGTGTGATGAGGTTTAAACGGTGTATTCGTCTTCGCTCTGGCTATTGGCCAGCATCGACAGTGTCGGACCCGCCACCCGGTGACTCGGTTTCCTCGCTATTGGTGGCCGTCTCGTTGGCTGGCGTAGCGTCGGCAACGTCCGTCCGTTCACCTGCTGGGGTCCGCTCCGGCCCGGCCCCCGGACGGTCACCCGCTTCGGTTCGGTTCGCCGCATCGCCGCCGCGGTCACCGGCAACGTCAGGTCGAGCCTGCTGCCCGACGTTCGGCCCGGCGATACCCTGTGCGATAGCGGCGACTTCCGGACCGCTCAGTTCGCTCGCGCGCTGTGAGAGGGTCTTGATCGCCGTCGCGTCGATACCCTTCTTCTCTAGAGCTTCGGCAGGGAGCTGGCTGGCGGTTTCGTTCGTCTCCTTGGCCAGTCGCTGGACGTTCTTCATTTCGGCGTGGAGCTGTGCGGCCTTCGCCCGGTACTCGCCCTCGCTCATCGTCCCGTTCTCGCGGGCCTCGTTGAGCGCCTGCTTGCGCTGTCGGAGTTCTTCCAGCCGCGCCTCGGAATCGTTCACCTGCTCGGCGACAACGGACGCCTTCGCAGCGTCAGTGTTCGCCTTCGCGACGCGGATACCGAACGTCCGAGACTGGACCTCGCCGTCCAGTTCAGCCTCCTGCACGCTGACCACGCCCGCCAGCTGTGCGCCGGGAGGCGTCACAGTCTCCTCGGCCTGTTCAGTCACCGCTTCCGTTTCCTGTGCCATCGTGGCGGCGGGTACCGCAGCGAGCGTGCTCGCCACGAGCAGCAGCGCCAGCAATACCGGAGTGGCTCGTCTCATTATATCCATTACTTGACCACCGAACGCCCTATAAATAGGCGTCAGTGATTCCGGATTAGCGCCGATTAAGCCGGATTAAAACCGCAATACTGCGATCGAACCAACTGACAGGTTCCGGTGAACGGTCGGTGCCTTTATTACTGTGTTTCGTCACCGCTGTCGGTTCCGTCGCCCCCGCCGCTGTCGCCACCAGTCACGTCAGTGTCCGGCAGCGTCACCACGTTTTCTCGGCCGATACGGAACGTCTCGACCTTGTCCTCGTCGCGCAAGCCGCCGATGACCTGACTCGTCTTGGCGTCGGTCCAGTCGAGTTCGCCGGCCACCTGCTGTTGTTTGAGCCGTCCGCCGTTCGATTCGAGCAGTTGCAGGACCTGCTCCTCGTTGCTCAGGAGTTCAGCCGGCGGCGTGCCAGCGTCGGGATCGGTGCCGGCAGCGGCTTCCGCTTCTGAATCGTCTGAGTCGACCATCGACGCCGGCGGCTCGGCCGGCGCACCGCCGCCGAGGATGCCGTATCGTCGAAGGGCGTATGCCCCGGCAATGATGCCGACCAGTGCGAGGAATCCACCGACGAGGAGGCCGTTCGATCCGCTGTCACTACCGGCGCTGTCCTCTGGGCTGACGACCACTCGCGGCTCGCTTTCCCCGAACGTCTGTTGGCCGCGCCAGGTGGCAGAGGCGTTCTCCCGTTCGTCGGCCTGTGGCGCGACGGAGTCAGCCTGGTAGCCTGCTGGCCAGCGGACAGTCAGTGAGGTCTCGCTGTCCAGAAACAGACCCGAAAGTGCGTCGCCGATTTCGAGGCGGTCACTGGAGACGCCAGCGAAGTTCGTCCACTGGAACCGGTAGGTGATGACGCCGTACGTCTGGCCAAACGTCTCCTCGCGTGCATTCACGGTGACGTTCTCGATAGCCATCTCGCGGCCAGTCGCGTTCTCCGCGGCCCCGGCAGTGCGTTGCATCCGGTTCTTAAACCGGTCCGTGTACGCTGCGGGGTTTGTCTGGATATCGGCACGCAGGTCCTCGAAGGCCTGCGTGGCGTTGTCGTCGTCCAGTCGGATACGGTAGGCAACCGTCCAGTCAGCGGTCCCGTCAGTGTCTACGTCAGCGGTCATGACGACCACGTCCGCGTCGACGGACTGCTGGCCGAGGCTACCGAACCCGACGCCGGTCGCTGTCGGGACAAGCAGTGCTATTGCGACGAATACGACTACCAGCGTTCCAGCGCTCCGGCCCATCCTACCGCGGCTACCTTCTCAGCAGGTATATCGTTTATTGCCGATTGTGTGAACTGATACGCTGCGACCTTACATCACATGCCGCATCTCTGCCGGGGCCTGAATCACCGGTCGCTGTGGCCACAAGGGGTTTGCCCCGTGAGGGAGTCCGGTTGACCATGGACAGAGCGAAACTCGACGTGGACACCCTGCTGAAGATTGTCCTCGTTCTCATTGTCGTCTGGTTGGTGCTCGAGGTACTCGATACGGCACTCGGACTGTTGACCGGCCTGCTCGGCATACTTCAGCCGTTCCTCGGCGTGATTCTGGTCGTTCTCATCGTCCTGTGGCTGGTCGACCGGCTGTAGGACCGCGCTCTTTTTGCCCGCAGCGAGCGACCCGCTCAGTGTGTACAGCATCAACGCCCCGCTTCCGTCAGCAGTCACGTCGCTAGCGGCCGACCTCGCGACGGACCTGCCGCTCGCACAGCGACGGGGACGGGGCGAGCACACGCTGGTCGCCAAGCGGCTGGGCGACGGCGACCACGCAGCCTACGCGCGACTGGAAGCGCAGGGGCGCGAGGCGCTTCGCGGCCAGCCGGCGTTCGAGGCGAAAATAGGGGGTGTCGAGCAGTTCGAAACGGCCGTGACTGGTCCCTCGCCAGTGGTGTATCTCGCCGTCGAGAGCCCCGGACTGGTCGACCTGCATGAGCGGCTCTGTGATCGGTTCGACCCGGTCGACGAGATGGAAGGGGCGGAGTACATCCCGCACGTAACCGTCGCCCGCGGCGGGGACCGGGACGCGGCTGCACGGCTGGTCGAACGGGACATCGAACCGATCCGGTGGACCGTCGACGAGCTCACCTTCTACGACGCCGACCGAAACCAGCCGGTTAGCCGGGTGTCGCTGCCAGCGTAGCGCTGTTCGGTCGTCTGTCCCGGTGCAATGGCGAACAGGCGGCACGCGTCGGTCCCGGCGCGGTGTGCCGCACAACCGCTGTACGCGCCGGACCGTAGCTACGTCACAGCGGCCGTGGTCTCGGCTTCGGATATAAACCGTTGGGCCGAAAGCAACGCTTTTGGAGCGGCCTGCCATCCACTACAGATATGGATTACCGCGAAGTCGACAGTACGTCCGAGTTCGTCTGCCGACTGGAACACGGTGGGGACTGGCGCGCGCAGATCGAGGCCTTCGCGGACGAACAGGGCATCGACGCCGGCTTTTTTTACGGGCTTGGGGCAGTGCAGGACGCGGAGCTCATGTTCTACGACCAGGACCGAACCGAATACGACTCGTTGACCTTTGACGAACCACTGGAAGTCGCCGCCTGCATGGGTAACATCTCGCGTCTCGACGGGGAGCGGTTCGCTCATACCCACGCCGTTCTCTCACGGCCCGACGGCGAGGCGGTCGCCGGCCACCTGAGCGCTGGCACCGTCTGGGCGGGTGAACTGTACGTCCGCGGGTTCGATACGGAACTCCGGCGGGAGCACGACGAACCGACCGACCTGGACCTCTGGAATATCTAAGATGCGGGAGGCCGACGAACGGTACTTCGAAACGCTCGAAACCCAGCTCGAAGCCGCCTTCAACGTCGCCGAGCGGGCTAAAGAACGCGGTGGCGACCCGAAGCCGGAAGTCGAGATTCCGACCGCCCGTGACATGGCCGACCGGGTCGAAAACATCCTCGGCATCGACGGCGTCGCCGAGCGGGTGCGGGAACTGGAGGGGCAGATGTCCCGCGAGGAGGCCGCGCTGGAACTGGTCGAGGACTTCGTCGAGGGGACTGTCGGCGACTATGACAGCCGCGAAGGGAAAGTCGAGGGCGCGGTCCGGACTGCCGTCGCCCTGCTGACTGAGGGTGTCGTCGCCGCCCCGATCGAGGGGATCGACCGCGTGGAACTGCTGGAAAACGATGATGGCACGGAGTTCATCAACGTCTACTACGCCGGTCCGATTCGCTCTGCCGGCGGGACTGCACAGGCCCTCTCGGTGCTGGTCGCCGACTACGCTCGTGCGCTGCTAGGCATCGACCAGTACAAGGCCCGCGAAGAGGAAATCGGTCGCTACGCCGAGGAGATCGACCTCTACGACAAGGACACTGGCCTCCAGTACTCGCCAAAGGAGAAGGAGACGAAGTTCATCGCCGAGCACATGCCCATCATGCTCGACGGCGAGGCGACCGGCGACGAGGAGGTGTCTGGCTACCGGGACCTCGAACGCGTCGACTCGAACTCCCCGCGGGGCGGGATGTGCCTGGTACTGGCCGAAGGGATCGCGCTGAAAGCCCCGAAGATCCAGCGCTACACCCGGAATCTGGACGAGGTCGACTGGCCGTGGCTACAGGACCTCATCGACGGGACCATCGGCAAGGACGAAGACGGGCAAGAAGACGACGCAGAAGACGCGAACGGCGAGGACGGTGGCGATAGCGCGGACGACGACGGTGCGGACGACGCTGACGGGCAGGCGGGACCGCCGCGGGTCGAACCCGCCGACAAATACCTCCGGGACCTCATCGCCGGCCGCCCGGTGTTCTCCCACCCATCAAAAGCGGGCGGGTTCCGGCTTCGCTACGGCCGGTCACGCAACCACGGCTTCGCTACCGCCGGCGTCCACCCGGCAACGATGCATCTCGTCGACGACTTCCTCGCGACCGGGACCCAGATCAAGACCGAGCGGCCGGGGAAAGCCGCCGGCGTCGTGCCGGTCGACACCATCGAGGGGCCGACCGTGCGCCTGGCCAACGGGGACGTGCGCCGCATCGACGACGCCGAGGAGGCGCTGGCAGTCCGCAACGGCGTCGAGAAGATACTCGACCTCGGCGAGTATCTGGTCAACTACGGCGAGTTCGTCGAGAACAACCATCCGCTCGCACCGGCCTCCTACACCGTCGAATGGTGGGAGCAGGACCTCGCGGCCGCCGGCGCGGACGTGCAGGCGATGCAGGACTCGCCCCACATCGACCTCGCCGACCCGAGCGCTGAGGAAGCCATCGAGTGGGCGACCGACTACGACGCCCCGCTGCACCCGAAATACACCTACCTCTGGCACGACGTGAGCGTCGACCAGCTGTGTGCCCTCGCCGACGCCGTCGAGGACGCACAGATCGCGAAGGCCGACGGTGCGTACGCCGACCCGGAGATGGACGGCACAGCAAGCGACGCGCACAGTGACGACGGGGCACTCGTACTGCCACGGAGCGACAGCGTCCAGCAGACGCTGGAACACCTGCTCGTCGAGCACACCCAAGACGAGGACACGATTACGGTCACCGACTGGGTGCCGCTGGTTCGGACGCTGGGGTTCTCCCGGTCGCTAGAGCGGGACTGGACACCGTCGGACCTCTCCGAGCACGCCCGAACCTACGGCGACAGCGAGTCGCTCGACGCAATCGGCGTTGCCGAGGATGCCGAGCAAGAAGACGGTCAGAACGCCATCAAAGCGGTCAACGAAATCGCACCGTTCCAGGTTCGGGAGCGCGCCCCGACCCGCATCGGCAACCGGATGGGTCGCCCCGAAAAATCCGAGCGGCGGGACCTCTCGCCGGCCGTCCACACGCTCAGCCCCATCGGCGAGGCTGGCGGGGCACAGCGGGACGTGGCTAAGGCGACGAAACACGCCGACGGGATGAGCGATACGCCGGGCCAAGTCGAGGTGGAAATCGCCCGGCAGCGCTGTCCCGACTGCGGGACCGAGACCCACCAGGCGAACTGTGCCGAATGCGGCGGGACCACCGAACCGGTGTACGTCTGTCCCGACTGCGAAGCCGAGGTCGAGCGCGACGAGTCCGGCCGGGCGGAGTGTTCCCGGTGTGAGACGCTCGCCTCGCCGACCCAGTACAAGGTGCTCGACCTGCAGGAAGCGTATCGGGACGCCCTACAGAACGTCGGCGAGCGCGAGACGGCCTTCGAACAGCTGAAAGCAGTCAAGGGACTCACCTCCGAGGAGAAGGTCCCGGAGCCGATGGAGAAGGGCATCCTCCGGGCGAAACACGACGTGTCGGCGTTCAAGGACGGCACGGTCCGCTATGATATGACGGACCTGCCGGTGACGGCGGTCCGAGCCTCGGAACTGGATGTGTCTGCCGAGCGACTCCGGGGGCTGGGTTACGAAGAAGACATCCACGGCGACCCGCTGACCCACGAGGACCAGCTGGTCGAACTGAAGGTTCAGGATATCGTCCTCTCCGACGGCGCGGCCGAACACATGCTCCAGACCGCCCGCTTCGTCGACGACCTCTTAGAGCAGTACTACGGGCTAGAGCGGTTCTACGAGTTCGACGACCGCGAGGACCTCGTCGGCGAACTCGTGTTCGGGATGGCCCCTCACACCAGCGCGGCGACGATCGGCCGCGTGGTCGGTTTCACCTCCGCCGCCGTCGGCTACGCGCACCCGTACTTCCACGCCGCCAAGCGCCGGAACTGCTTCCATCCGGACACCCGGCTGTGGTACGAGGATGAGGGCGGCAACTGGGAATACGGTACCATCGAGGAACTGGTCGAAAGCCGACTGGACGACCCCGAAGAGGACGACTTCGGAACGCTCGTGCAGGAACTAGACGGCGATCTTACCGTGTCGTCGCTTGGCGAGAATGGCCCCTGTCGCCAGCCCGTCGACGCCGTCTCGAAACACCCCGCGCCGGACCACCTCGTCGAAGTAACCGTCGGCGACCGAACACTCCGGGTGACGCCCGACCACACGATGCTCCGGGCTGGCTCCGATGGAATCGAAGAGGTTCCGGCCAGCGATTTAGCCGCCGGCGACGACCTCCCTGCCTACGACGGCGGCGAGACGACGACGATGACGGCACGCGGCGAAGCCTCGACGGCAGCCACCGACGGCGCAGCCCCAACAGATACCGTCGAGGCCGTCGAGTACGTCGAGAGTGACGTGGACCACGTCTACTGTCTCACGGTGGCTGACACGCACCGGGTGGCCGTCGAAGGCACCTACGTCGGGCAGTGCGACGGCGACGAGGACTGCGTGATGCTCCTGATGGACGGCCTGCTGAACTTCTCGAAGTCGTATCTCCCGAACCAGCGTGGCGGCCAGATGGACGCTCCACTGGTGATGTCCTCCCGTATCGACCCTAGCGAAATCGACGACGAGGCCCACAATATGGACATCATGGAGACCTATCCGCGCGAGTTCTACGAGGCCACGCGGGAGATGAAAGACCCGACCGAGGTCGAGGACGTGATGAAGATCGCCGAGGAGACGCTGGGGACCGACCGCGAGTACACCGAGTTCCGCCACACGCACGACACGACCAACATCGCCGCCGGGCCGGATCTCTCGGCGTACAAGACGCTCGGCTCGATGGAGGACAAGATGGACGCCCAGCTTGAGATCTCCCGGAAGCTCCGGGCCGTCGTCGAGAGCGACGTGGCCGAGCGCATCATCGAGTACCACTTCCTCCCGGACCTCATCGGGAACCTCCGGGCGTTCTCCAGACAGGAGGTCCGCTGTCTGGACTGCGGGGAATCGTTCCGCCGTGCGCCCCTGACCGGCGACTGCCGGGAGTGTGGCGGCCGCGTCAACCTCACCGTCCACGAGGGGTCGGTCAACAAGTACATCGACACGGCCATCCGCGTCGCCGACGAGTTCGGCGCACGGGACTACACGAAACAGCGGCTCAAGATACTGGAACGGAAAATCGAGTCGGTGTTCGAGAACGATCACAACAAGCAGTCAGGTATTGCGGACTTCATGTGATCGACAACGCCACCCGGACTTCTCAAGGTGACAGACGGGCGCGTGACAGCCGTCCGACGGGTATTTTTGTCCGTGGCGGTCCTGTCACGGGTATGGCCTCGTCCCGCGATTCAGCGCCGTCGTTCGACTCCGGGGACCGGTCGGGTTCCCCGTCACCATCGCCCCGGCAGACACCAAGTACGATCTATCAGATACAGATCGCGCTGTTGCGCTCACAGGTAGCCACGCTGGAAACCGCGCTCGAACAGGAGCGCGAACATCGGCAGGCCGTCGTCGACCGGTACGAGCGCCTTCTCCACGGGGAATAACCCGTACCCGGCTGTCGGAAAATTCTGCTGTGTTACTCGTCGCCGAGTTCGACGTAGGTCGTTTCGATGATGCGGCTGTCACCGTTAAGCCGCTCGATGATGTCCTGTGGCGGCTGTTCGTCAAGGTTGTAGACGGACAGGGCCTCCCCGCCGATGGTCTCGCGGCCGTTGAACATCCCGGCGATGTTGATGTCGGCCTCGCCCAGCACGGTCCCGATGAACCCGATAGTGCCGGGCTCGTCGCGGTTGCGGACGACCAGCATGTGCCCGTGGGGCACCGCCTCGATGCGGTGGTCGTCGATGCGGACGATACGGGGCTCCTCGCCGCCGAACTGGGTCCCACAGACGGAGACGGATTCCTCGCCGTCTGAGACGGTGACGGTGATGAGGCTCTGGTAGTCTTCAGAGGTTCGGGTCTTGGACTCAGTTACGTCGATGCCACGGTCCTTTGCTATCTGCGGAGCGTTGACGGCGTTGACCTGTAGGTCCGAGGGCGCGAACACACCCTTCAGTGCGCTGGCGGTGACGTACTCTACGTCCTCCTCGGCGATGTCACCAGCGTAGGTGACCTGCACTTCGGACATGTGGCCGCCGAACAGCTGGACCGCAATGCGGCCGGCGGTGTCGGCGAGGTCGAGATACGGCCCGACCTGTTTGAACGTCGCCTCGTCAAGCGACGGCGCGTTCAGGGCGTTGGCAACGGGCTGGCCGTTGGCCGCGGCGATGATCTGGTCGGCCGTGGAGGTAGCGACGTTCTCCTGTGCCGCCTCCGTTGACGCGCCCAGGTGGGGCGTGACGATGATGTCGTCGACATCAAGGAGCGGGCTGTCCTCGGGCAGGGGTTCCTCGCCGAACACGTCGAGCGCCGCGCCCTTCAGGACACCGTCTTCGACCGCTTCGGCAAGGGCCGGCTCGTCGATGATGCCGCCGCGGGCACAGTTGACGACGTAGCCGCCTTCGAGTTCGGCGAGTTCGTCCTCGCCGATCATGTTCTCGGTCTCGGGGGTCAGCGGCGTGTGGATCGTGATGAAGTCGGACTTGGCGAGGCAGTCGTCGAGGTCATCGACCAGCTCCGCGCCGAACTGGTCGGCGCGCTCCTGACTGATGTAGGGGTCGAACGTGACGATGTCCATGCCGAGGCTGCCGAGGCGCTTGGCGACCTGCTGGCCGACGCGGCCGAAGCCGACGACGCCCAGCGTCTTGTTGTTGACTTCCGTGCCGAGGAACTCGCCTTTGGCCCACTCGCCGTTCTTGAGGCGGTCGTGGGCCTGTGGGATGGAGCGAGCGGTTGCAAACGCCATCGCGACGGAGTGTTCGGCGGCGGCTCGGACGTTGCCTTCGGGGGCGTTGGCGACGATGACGCCGTGATCCGTGGCGGCGTCGATGTCGATGTTGTCGACACCGATACCGGCCCGACCGACGATGATGAGGTCGGGCGCGGCCGCGAACACTTCCTCGGTGACCTCGGTGCCCGAGCGGACGATGAGCGCGTTCGCGTCGGCCACTGCGTCGAGGAGCGCGTCGCCCTCGACCTCGTAGGCAGTTTCGACGTCGTGGCCCGCCTCACGGAGTCGCGTGAGACCGGCATCAGCGATAGGGTCCGTAACGAGTACCTTCATACCGAATCGAACTTACTGGGACGGCATAACGCTTGTTTTCTCGGTCCGGACGACTGCGTTCGGATACTCTGGGCGGGGTGACCGCGCCGCTAATGAGGGACCCTGAGTGATGGGACCGTCAGCAAAAAATGAACCGACAGATAGCGACCTATCGCCAGGCCGGGAGCGAGGCAGCGTCCGCGAGCGGGGTTGTGAGATAGGCGTCGTCTCGGGTCACGTCAGCGACGATAAACTGGTCCGTTTGACCCTCTTCGACGGACGCCATGATGTCTCCATCCGCGGCCATCTCGACCGGAGCAACAGGTTCCGACTCCATGCATGATAATATGTAACAACCATATAAAAACTTAGCGAAACCGATAGAGGGGAGGGGTATTGCGCTGCGCCAGCCGTCTGACAATAGTTCCGCTCCTGTCAATACTGGGACAGAGTGGTCCGTAGGACAGTACGCATAGAGCCTTATATTTCAACCATCAGTACCTGTATCCGGGTTTCTATTCAAACTCAGATACGAGAGTTCGATATGGCAGAAGACGTAGTTGTTTCCGAGGCGGCACGGTCCCTGGGTCTCCGAGATAGTGTCTGCACGGTCGTCGGCGATAGCCGCTGGTCGCCCGGCGTGCGACCTGAATGTCGAAAACGGACGGATGTTAAGGACTTAGTAGATGCGGGCAGGAAGTTCTGGCAGTATGAACGTCGCAGACGCTATGACGCCACGCTCGGAGGTCGTCACGGTTACTATTCCGGGTACCCGTGATGACGCACTGGAGTACCTCCAGGAGCAGGCTTTCTCGTCGGTCCCGGTTATCAAGGAAACCGACGATGGCGAGGAGTTCAGAGGGATTATTTCACGCGATGCGCTTATCGAGAGCCCCGACGAGGACCAGCTAGCCCTGCTCGTTGAGGAAGTCCCGGCGATCAGCGGGGACACGTCTATCGAGGCTGCCGCACAGGTGATGGTCGAGGACGGCGAGCGACGCCTCCCCATCGTCGACGGCCAGCTCAAAGGGATCATCACAGTGACCGACGTGATCCGGTCCATCGCCAACGGCGACGTCGATGGTGACAAGGTCGTCGACGAACTCGCCAACCGCGACATCAACTGCGTGTACGAAGGCACGCCGCTGACCGTTGCCGAACGGGAACTCTCCCACGCGAACGTCCCGTACGGCGTCGTCCTCGGCGACGACGGCGACATGTCGGGGATGCTCACTGAGGTCGACATCATCGCGGTCGCCCGCGTCGTCGAGGGCGAGGACGACACCGGCGACTCCATCGCCAACCAGGACGACGACTGGGCCTGGGAAGGCATCAAAGCCGTCGGCGGTCGGTACATGCCTACCCGCAACGTCGAGCTTCCGGCCGAGCCCGTCCGCGAGTTCATGACCAGTGACGTCGTGACGGTGAACAAGCGCCGCACCGCCGAGGAGGCGGCCCAGCTAATGATCGAGCACGACATCGAACAGATCCCGCTGCTGTCCGGTGACGAACTCACCGGCATCGTACGGGACATCGATCTGCTGCGAGGCCTATGAGCGAAGGCGAACGACTTACCGAGCTGGCCAAGCGTCGCGGCTTCTACTTCCCCTCTTCGAGCGCCTACGGCGGGGCGGCGGGCTTCTGGACCTACGGGCCACAGGGCGCTGCGCTGAAATCGAACATCGAAGACGCCTGGCGGGACCGTTACGTCGTCAAGGAGGGCCACCAGGAGATCTCCGCGCCCGACGTGATGCCCGAACCCGTCTTCGAAGCATCTGGGCATCTCGACGGCTTTGACGACATGATCGTCGAGTGCGGCGAGTGTGGCGCGACCCATCGCGCCGACCACCTCGTCGAGGACAATACAGATATCGAGGAGGCCGAATCACTCCCCAACGAGGAGGTGATGGACCTCATCGCCGACCACGGCATCGAGTGTCCGTCCTGTCAGACATCCCTGGCCGACCAGCCGGTCGACAACTTCAACCTGATGTTCGAGACCAACATCGGCCCGGGGTCGTCGTCACCGGGGTATCTCCGGCCGGAGACCGCACAGGGCATCTTCGTGGAGTTCCCGCAGCTCTCCGAGTACGCCCGGAATCAGCTTCCCTTCGGCGTCGCCCAGATCGGGAAGGCCTACCGGAACGAGATCTCCCCGCGGAAATCGCTTGTCCGCGTCCGGGAGTTCACCCAGGCCGAACTCGAACACTTCATCGACCCCGAGGAAGACGAGCCGCCGCTTGCTGAGGTGGCGGACGTGACGCTGCCGCTGTACTCCGCCGCCGAACAACAGGCCGAGGACGGCGGTCAGCGCGAACTCACGGTCCGCGAGGCCGTCGACGAAGGGGTCGTCGAGAGCGAGTGGGTCGCCTACTACCTCGGCGTCTCCAAAGAGTGGTACGAGCGCATCGGCGTCGACATGGAGCGCTTCCGGTACCGCCAGCATCTGGCGGGCGAGCGCGCTCACTACGCCTCTGACTGTTGGGACGCAGAGAGTGAGGTCGACGGTGACTGGATCGAGATTACGGGCTTCGCCTACCGGGGCGACTACGACCTCTCGAAACACGCCAAGCACTCCGGCGAGGACTACACCGTCTTCAAGCAGTACGACGAGCCGATTACCGTCGAGCGTGCGACTGTCGACCCCGACATGAGCTATCTCGGGCCGGAGTTCGGCGGCTCGGCCGGCGCGGTCGCCGACGCACTCGAAGCGCTGGCCGAGCGGAACCCGGACGCCTTCGACGACGACGAAGTCACCGTCGAGGTCGACGGCGAGTCCCACACCGTCCCCGTCGAGAAAACGAACTTCAGCGTCGACGAAGTCACCGAGAACGGCGAACACATCCGCCCACACGTCGTCGAGCCGTCGTTCGGCGTGAGCCGGATTATCTACACCGTCCTTGCACATTCCTACGAGACCGACGAGGTCGACGGCGAGGAGCGGACCTACCTCGACCTCCCGCCGGAGCAGGCCCCGACGACGGTCGGCGTCTTCCCGCTGATGGACAAGGACGGAATGGCCGACCTCGCGACGGACATCGCCGACGACCTCCGGGCCGCCGGCCTCTCAGTCACCTACGACGATTCCGGGGCTATCGGCCGCCGTTACCGCCGACAGGACGAGGTCGGCACTCCCTACTGCGTGACTGTGGATTACGAAAGCCTAGAGGACGGCGAGGTCACAGTGCGCGAACGGGACACGACCGAGCAGAAACGCCTCCCCATCGACGGCCTCGCCGACCGACTCGGACAGCTCGCAAGCGGCGAACTAACCTTCGACGACCTGTAGATGGCCGACGAGGTATCCCGGCGGCTCGTCCACGTCACCGGGGCGGCGGTCCCGCTCGCGCACCTGCTCCGGCCGGAGCTGATTACGTGGCGCGTCGTCCAGGGATTCCTGGCCGTGGCGCTGGTCGTCGTGTGTGTGCTCGAAGCGGTGCGGCTGACGACCGGACTGGACTGGGTCGTGTACGACCGGCTCACCCGCGAGTACGAGCAGGACAACCCCGCCGGTTACGCGCTGTACATCGTCGGGATAGCCATCGTCGCCTTCGCCGTCGAACTCCCGAGTATGAGCGTGACGGTCGCCGTCCCGGCAATGTTGATGCTCGCCATCGGCGACCCTATCAGCGGCCTGCTGGGATCCAGTGACGCCAGCAACGTCAAACAGGCCTGGGTCCTGCTGGTGATGTTCGGCGTCTGCACGCTGCTCGCCGCGCCGTTCGTGCCCCCTGGCGCCGCCGTCCTCGGCGGTATCGCGGCGACGTTCGCCGACGGCGTCAAGCCACGTATCGCCGGCTACGTCGTCGACGACAACTTCTCGATTCCGGTGCTTGGCGCACTGGCGATGTGGGTCGGCGTCCAGTACCTGCCCGGGATCGGCCTGTAACTCCCGCTGTTCACTTTCACCGCGGTATCTGAACGCTTAACCACCGGCAGGACAAACGCGTGGGTAATGGCGACCACCGACGCCGGTGGCGAGCACGTCGAACGCCCGCTGGTGACGCCGGAGTTTCTGGAGAACCGCCGCTACCAGACCGAACTGGCGGAGACGGCGAGCGCCGGCCACACGCTCGTCTGTCTCCCGACCGGACTGGGCAAGACGACCGTCTCGCTGCTGGTGACCGCTGAGCGGCTGAACGCCGTCGGCGGGAAATCGCTCATGCTGGCCCCGACGAAGCCGCTGGTGCAGCAACACGCAGAGTTCTACCGTGAAGCACTCGAACTGGACGACGAGGACGTCGTCGTGTTCACCGGCGAGGTCCGGCCCGACGACCGGGCTGCACTCTGGGAGGACGCTCGCATCGTCATCGCAACGCCGCAGGTCGTCGAGAACGACCTCGTGGGCAACCGCATCTCCCTCGCCGACGTAACCCACTGCACCTTCGACGAGTGCCACCGGGCGACCGGCGACTACGCCTACAACTACATCGCCGACCGCTACCACGCCGACGCCGAGAACCCGCTGGTGACGGGAATGAGCGCGTCCCCCGGTGACGACGAGGAAGCCATCCTCGAAGTGTGTGAAAACCTCGGCCTTGCGGAGGTTGCGGTGATGACCGAAAACGACGCGGACGTGGCCGAGTACACCCACGACACCAGCGTCGACTGGAACCGCATCGAACTCCCGGAAGTCGTCGTCGAGATCCGCGATGCCATCAACGAAGTCATAGAGGACCGACTGGACCAGCTACGGGAACTCGGCGTCACGAACAAGTCCTCGGCGGACATCTCCGAGCGCGAGATCCAGCAGGTTCAGGGCCAGCTCCAGGACCTGATGAACAACGACCAGAGCGAGGGATACCAGGGGATGAGCCTCCTCGCAGAGGTCCGGAAGCTCCGTACCGCCGTCACGTACGTCGAGACCCAGAGCGTCGAGTCTCTGCGGCGGTACTTCGAGCGCCTGAAGGAGGCCGCTCGCTCCTCCGGAGCGTCGAAGGCCGACCAGCGCCTCGTCAGCGAGCCGAAGGTCCGCGAGGCGATGCGGAAAGCTGAGTCCTACGACGACCTGCACCCGAAGTTCCGCCAGACACGGATGTTGCTCGCGGAGACGCTCGGTATCGAGAACGGCGAGCGTGTCATCGTGTTCACCGAATCGCGAGACACCGCCGAAACGCTTGTCGACTTCCTCTCGGACCACTTCACGACACAGAAGTTCGTCGGCCAGAGCGACACCGATGGCAGCGAGGGGATGACACAGACCCAGCAACAGGAAACGCTGGACCGGTTCCGCAACGGCGAGTTCGAGGTGCTCGTCTCGACATCCGTTGCCGAGGAAGGGCTAGACGTGCCCGAGGTCGACCTCGTACTGTTCTACGAACCGGTCCCGACCGCGATTCGAGCCATCCAGCGGAAGGGGCGGACCGGACGACAGGCCGAGGGCCGCGTCGTTGTCCTTCTGGCCGAGGACACCCGCGACGAGGCGTATTTCTGGAAGGCCCGCAACGACCAGAAGCGGATGAAACGCGAGCTGAACGAACTCAAAAGCGTCGCTGGCGAACTGGAGGCCCGCCTCGACCAGACCGGTCTCGACGAGTACGAGGACGCCGAGGGGACCGCTTCGAGTGGAACCGACGAAGCGGAAACCGCCACACGGCAGTCGGACTCCACTGGAAACGGGAGGGGTAGCACAGATAACAAGTCTGCCGATGGGAGCGACAACAGAGACGGCCAGGCCGGGCTGGACGCCTTCGCGGCGGAGTCGTCTGCGTCGGACGACGAAGGGGCTGACGGCGAGGGGCAGGACGAGGCGACCAACGACGAAGGAACGGTCGCCAGCGCCGGCCGCGACAGTGAAGATGACCCCGTCGAAATCGTCGCCGACCAGCGGGAACTCGACTCGAACATCGCCCGAGACCTCTCGACGCGGGACGGAATCGAGACCCGACTCGAAACGCTGGCCGTCGGCGATTACGTCCTCTCGGACCGTGTCGTCGTCGAGCGCAAGACCGTCGCTGATTTCATGGATACACTGACTGGCGGCGACCGGTCGATGTTCGAGCAGGTCGGTGATGCCACGCGCAACTACGGCCGGCCTGTCGTCATCATCGAGGGCGATGACCTCTTCGGCGCACGAAACGTCCATCACAAGGCGATTCAAGGGGCGCTCGCGTCGCTGGCGGTCGATTTCGGCGCGAGCGTCCTCCGGACCAGCGACGAGGACGAGACCGCCGATCTGCTGGAAGTCATCGCCGGACGGGAACAGGAGGTGGCCGACCGCGAAGTGAGTGTCCACGGCGAGAAACAGTCGAAGACACTCCCCGAGCAACAGGAGTACGTCGTCGCCTCCATTGCCGAAGTCGGACCGGTAACCGCCCGCACGCTGCTGGAAGCCTTCGGCAGCGTCGAGGCAGTGATGACCGCCGAGAAAGACGACCTGCTTGAGGTGTCCGGCATCGGCGACGTGACCGCCGACCGGATTCGAGAAGTCATCGCCAGCGACTACGAGCCTTAGAACCGCGCCGCATCGAGCGCTTCCGCCGCTTCTCGTGCTGCCTGCAGATGTTCGCGAGCCTCGCGTGGGTTCTCGGTCGCCGCAGCGCGTTCGGCAAAGCGGCGAGCGGTTTCGGCCAGTGACGCCGATGCCGCATCCATGTTCGCCGAGATATCGTCCGTGTGACTATCGGTCGACTGAGTCTGTCGAGCGGAAACAGGGGGGTTCTGTGTCGGTGTCCCACACGGCTGGTCGTCTGCAGTTCGGCCGCTAGATTCCGATGAAGCACCTGTTCGAGCAGTCTGTGGCGCTGGTTCCGAGTGATCGGACGGCTGGGTAGACTGGTCACCCCCCGCTTCAGGTGGAACGGCCGAGTCGGGTGTCGACGCCGCCGCTTCGGAGGGAGACTGTGAAGCGGTGTCGGCCTGGGAGTGTGCAGTCTCTTGCTGGGCGGGTTCGTTCGTCGCGTCCGCCGCACTCTCGGCTGTCTCCTCCTCAGCATCGCCGAACTGAACGCGGGCCTCGTCGCTGGGGTCGGCAACCTCGATCTGGTCACCGTCTTCGGCCTGGCCCCCTTGTTCGTCGGTAGCCGACGAATCAGCGCCGTTTTCCTGCGTGTCGCGAGCGACCGGCTTCTGGCAGGTCGGGCAGAACTCCTGGCCGTCGTAGCGGAAGATGGGGTCGCCACAGTCGCTGCAGTGGGCGTTCGTCATCGTCGCGCCCTTCAACAGGAGTTCGCTCATCTGCTCGGTCGCCGCCCGGTTGTCCTCCTCTTTCTCGAACTTCTCGCGGAGTTTCTCGCGTTCGGCTTCCTTGTCGAAGTCGCTCATACGTGTCACAACGCCACGGGGCTGAAAACAGTTTACGGGTGCGAGACGTCGGTGCTATCTGAACGATGAGCGTCGGAATCGGGGTTTCGACACGTTTAACGTTCGCGCCCGAGCCTTTTCGAATGGTATGACAAAGGTAAGCGTAGTCGGCGCAGCCGGAACGGTCGGCGCAGCCGCAGGGTACAACATCGCGCTCCGTGACATCGCTGACGAGGTTGTCTTCGTTGACATCCCGGACAAGGAAGACGACACAGTCGGGCAGGCCGCTGACACGAACCACGGCATCGCCTACGATTCGAACACACGCGTCCGTCAGGGCGGCTACGAGGACACCGCCGGCTCGGACGTGGTCGTCATCACGGCCGGGATTCCCCGCCAGCCGGGCCAGACACGTATCGACCTCGCCGGCGACAACGCACCTATCATGGAGGACATCCAGTCCTCGCTGGACGAACACAACGACGACTACATTTCGCTGACCACCTCGAACCCCGTCGACCTGCTCAACCGCCACCTCTACGAGGCCGGCGACCGCTCGCGCGAGCAGGTCATCGGCTTCGGCGGCCGGCTGGACTCCGCGCGGTTCCGCTACGTCCTGAGCGAGGAGTTCGACGCGCCGGTTCAGAACGTCGAAGGAACGATCCTCGGGGAACACGGCGACGCACAGGTCCCCGTGTTCTCGAAGGTCCGCGTCGACGGCACCGACCCCGAATTCAGCGACGACGAGAAAGAGCAGCTGCTCGGCGACCTGCAGGAATCGGCGATGGACGTCATCGAGCGCAAGGGCGCGACCGAGTGGGGCCCGGCCCGCGGCGTCGCACACATGGTCGAAGCCATCCTCCACGATACCGGCGAAGTGCTGCCGGCCTCGGTCAAGCTAGAGGGCGAGTTCGGGCACGAGGATACTGCCTTCGGTGTCCCAGTCCGTCTCGGGAGCAACGGCGTCGAGGAAATCGTCGAGTGGGACCTCGACGACTACGAACAGGATCTGATGGCCGACGCCGCCGAGAAGCTCTCCGACCAGTACGACAAGATCTCGTAACCCGGTCGATCGGTACTGCGAAGTTTCGGGACGGCATCCGTCCCGAACTGTCTTTTCGCTCCACTATCGGCGTGAGAGACGTAGCTGTAACTGCGAGTCGCACTCCCCGACGAACCACGACGTTACGCGGGTTCGTCCTGGTCGTCAAGCAAATCGCTGTCGCGCCCGTCGTCGTCGATATCAGCACCGAGGAGTGACGCCCACTCTTCGAGGTGTGACTCCGATGTCGAGAGTTCTCGGTGGCCCATGGCGTTACCGGAAGCATCCACGGCATATTATATAATGGTTGTGCCCACGTTGATACGCAATGGTGTATGCAGCGGTTCTACGGTGTAATTCGGGACTGGCGAATCAATAACAGCGGCGAGGAGTCCGCACTGATTCACTCAGAGCGGATGGTTTCCGGGACCTGAATCGAGTAGTGGCCGTCTTCCTGCAGCGCGATGATGTACTCTTCGCGGTCGTACAGTTCCATCAGATTCAGTTCGTACTGACCGGGTTCCAGTACCTTGATCGACTCGAACTGGTCGTTGAGTTCAGCGCGCAGTTCCTCCAGATCGGGACGGTCCTCCCGGTCTGGTTCCGCTGGTGGGTCGGGGTCTGCACCGACAGGGCGGAACTGGTGTTCAGATTCGGACGCGGACGGCACGTCGGATGGGAGTTCGTCCGGCTCGACAATATCGCCGCGGGCACTGGCCTGGGCCGAATCCTCAGTCGGCGACGTGCGGTCGGGTTCGGTCGACGGCGAGCCGGACGTGTGGGATGGGTCACTCGGCTGTGAGTCAGCGGCCCGGTCGGCGTCAAGGTGGGACTGCTCCGCGGGACGGTCGCCGTCCGCAGCGGAGCCACTGACGAAGTCACGTACCGAAGCGGCGGTCTTGCCGACGGTACGAGCGACAGTGCTGTCAGGTCCCGGTGGTTCCGGTGGCTCTGCGTCCGGTGTCTCGGAGATGTCGGCCCCCTCGGGCTGATACTGGAACTTGTTCCCGCCGCAGTTGGGACAGCCCGAGAGCATCTCCTTCGACCCGTCGTCGAAGCCACGGCCACACTCCGTACACTGGTGGGGCATTATTTCCGGGAGACGAGGGCGCTGATGAGCGTTTCGTCCTTGTGGAGCGTCTCTATCTGGTTCGCCGGCCCGATGACTGTCAGCTTCTGGGTTGACTGTTTGCCCATCAGCCGGTCGAGGATGCTAGCGTCGGCAGCCTCGGACTTGGGGTAGGTCTCGATTTCGATGCCGTTGAACTCGTCGGGGCTAATCTCCGTCATCGTCACTTCGATCAGGCGGGATTCCTCGTCGGGTGAGAGCCCCTCTTCGAGGATGACGATGTTGCCGTCACGAACCCCGTCGAGGATCATCCGTATCTTCTCCATTGAGGCCAGTCCGGCCATGCGTTCGCCGCTGATGAGGTCGATCTGGACGCCGTCGTCTGGGTCTTTGACTTCTGCCATTATATCACCCGAAGTACTCCGCGATTTTGTCGTAGACTTCGTCCATGTTGTCTCCCTCAAGCGCCGACAGCGGAATCGTCTCGTGCTGAGGGTAGGCGTTTCGGATGCGCTGGACAGAGGATTCCTCCAGATCGATCTTGTTCGCGAGGATCAACACAGGAAGGTCCTGACTCTCGATGATGCCGATGAGCATGGTGTTGACCTGCGTGAACGGATCAGTCGCGGAGTCAAGGACGTAGATAACGCCGTCGACGTCCTCGCGGAGCCAGTGCATCGCTTCGGCGACACCCTCGGTCGCTTCGCGGGAGCGACGGACGGCGTCGTCTTTCTCCATGTCATGTTCAAGGAATTCGGTGTAGTCGACCTTCGTCGTCACGCCCGGGGTGTCGACGATGTCGATTGTCACTTTCTTCCCGTCGCGTTCGATTTCGACGTTCTCCTTTCGGCGCGCACGACGAGTCTCGTGTGGAACGTGACTCTCCGGACCGACAGCGTCGCCAGTCCAGTCCCGTGCGATGCGATTTGCCAGCGTCGTCTTGCCGGCGTTCGGCGGGCCGTAGATGCCGATTCGCTTTGGATCCTCTTCGGAGAACAGCGTCGATGCCGCGCGTGAGATACTATCTTTGAGGTTTGTTAACAATCCCATCCTATCCTCCCGCCGCCCGGAGTCGTCCGGTATGGCGGCTCTGCCCGTAAAAGATAGGCGAATTCACTTAAGCCTACGTCAGACATTAGTCTTTTTTCTGACATGGTGAAGCATAGCATAGATCAGCGTGTGGGCGCTTCCGCGGATGTGATCAAGAAGGGGGCTGTTCGGGTGGAGTCCGGTCATCCGAAACCAAACGATTCGGATCGGGGTGTACCATCCCTGCCCCCCACCCCTTCGTTTCAAGTGGAACGACGTACACCCCTGGGGAGGGGTTGGAGAATTACCGGTCAAATCGGGAGCGGACCAACTATTCAGATCGGCGCGACTCGTGATACTACTAGTTAGAACGGTCTAGACAGTAGAAAACTGTATACTAACCCCTCTTAGAAATTTGTTTAACCTAGTGCGGGTTTGGTTTTTGAGGTAGTATATTAAATCTTTTCCCTTCGCTAGAGGATATTCTCGGTCCCCTCACCCCCTCCCCCCGGGCCTGTTTCCCGTTCCACTGGAAACGAAGGGGTGGGGGGGTTGGCCCGTTACCGGCACTTTGTCTTGCAAGTCCGTTCCTCCGTAGTATCACTCATGTTCACATAGCATACCAGCACTCGGAACCACCCCATGACTCCCTTTCGCCCCCACTCACTGTCCTGCCGTTCCATGTCCGTCCGGCCCCAGTGAGACTGAAGCTATAGTCCTCTTTAGGACAACAGTCCTCATGCGGTATAATTATAAAATTGTAAACATATATGTTTCATGGGTAGTGTACCGAAATATTTAATATCGAATCACGGTACGGTTCATGTGGTTCAACTGGACGCACCGGAGAGCGCTGATGCTCACTAACAACGGTACTAACGCACTCCTCGCTCCCTCTGTTCCGGTGTCTCCCACTCTCTCCACACGAAACGAAGGGGACCCTCTCGACTATGACTGACGAAAGCGACAACTCGGCCCCGGCATCCGACCCGTCGACGGCAGAGACGTCGAACGACGCCGACGGGTCCGATGGGCAACTCGACGTCGAAACGGACTCCGGAACATCGACCGGGCCGTCCGATCTCGACGACGTTATCCTCGACAACCTTGATGCCGGGTCGGACGATCCCTCTGATGAGGCGTCTCGTGGCCTGTTTGACGACCTTCTCGAAGGGGAACCCATTTTCGAGAACAAGGAGGTCCTCCGCCCCTCGTACACGCCGCACAAACTCCCCCACCGCGAGGAGCAGATCAACAACATGGCGACGATTCTCGTCACCGCCTTACGCGGTGATACGCCGTCGAACATCCTCATCTATGGCAAGACGGGAACGGGGAAAACCGCGTCCGCGAAGTTCGTTAGCGAGGAACTCGAAACGACTTCACAGAAGTACGAGGTCCCCTGTGAGGTCGAGTATATCAACTGCGAGGTGACCGACACCCAGTACCGCGTGCTAGCCCAGCTCGCGAACAAGTTCATCGACAAGAACGCCCAGCTCATCGACGACCGCATCGCCGAACTTGAAGACCTCCGGTCACGTGCGCGCGACAATGCGGCTGCACTCGAAGAGACGGCGTTCGATTCCCTCGACGACATCGAAACCGAAATCAGTTCGCTGGAAGCCGATAAGGCGGAGTTCGAGGAGGTACCGATGACGGGGTGGCCAACAGATCGAGTCTACAGTTCTTTTTTCGATGCTGTCGACTACCACGAGCGCGTGGTCGTCATCATGCTCGACGAGATCGACAAGCTCGTCGAGAAAAGCGGCGACGATACCCTGTACAACCTCTCCCGGATGAACTCCGAACTGGAGAACTCCCGAGTCTCGATTATGGGTATCTCGAACGATCTGAAGTTCACTGATTTCCTCGACCCTCGGGTCAAATCCAGCCTCGGCGAGGAGGAGATCGTCTTCCCGCCCTACGACGCGAATCAGCTCCGGGACATCCTGCAGGCACGCTCGGACGTGGCGTTCAAAGGCGACGCGCTCACCGAGGACGTCATCCCGCTGTGTGCGGCCTTCGCCGCACAGGAACATGGGGACGCACGTCGGGCGCTCGACCTCCTCCGGACTGCTGGCGAACTCGCCGAGCGTGACCAGACGGACAACGTCCTCGAAGACCACGTTCGGCAGGCTCAGGAGAAGATCGAACTCGATCGTGTTGTGGAAGTCGTTCGGACACTGCCCACGCAGTCGAAAATTGTCCTCTTTGCGATCATTCTCTTGGAAAAGAACGGCGTCCACAACATCAACACCGGCGAGGTGTTCAACATCTACAAGAACCTCTGTGAGGAGATCGACGCCGATATCCTGACCCAGCGCCGCGTCACTGATCTCATCTCGGAACTAGATATGCTCGGTATCGTCAACGCCGTCGTCGTCTCGAAGGGCCGGTACGGGCGGACGAAAGAGATCTCCCTGTCCGTTCCAACCGAAGAGACGGAGGCGGTGCTTCTGTCTGATTCACGACTCGGCGATATCGACGACGTCCAGCCGTTCGTTCAGGCCCGGTTCGACAACTGACCTGCGAACTGTATTCGCGCTCGACAGCCTCCGTCGTTCCAGGTGAAACGATCCCCTTCGAGAGAGACGAGCTATCCGGCTGCGGTTCCGTTCGCCGCTGTGGGTCCTGTCCCGTTCGTCACCGTCGGCCCCGCCTCGTCCGTTACCACATCAGTTGCTCCGGCCTTGTTCCACTGGAGTCGGACCTGTCCCAGCAACGGGACCCGCATCTCTGCGGTCCCGACGACCCAGCCGGGTTTGACCGGTTCGCTGATGGGGTTGGAGCCGACCTGGTCATACCGGCCGTTATTATCGCCTTTGGTGACGAAGCCGGCGTGGTCGGCCGGACAGGAGCTGAGCTCGTCACAGCTGTCCGCACTGCCGATGTAGTCCTTGTTCGCCCGGTCGTACCAGTTCTCGCCCTCCTCGACCCACAGCATCGCTCGATGGATGATCGGGGTCTGTCGACTGTTGCCGTCAGGCTCGTACACGATAACGTCGCCCGGTTGCTGGAATGTCCGATAGCTGTCGTCGTTCGCTGCGGTGACGACGCCCCCGTGATCGTCCGGGCCGGAGAACCGCTCCTCTTCCATCACGAACACGAGGTCGCCTTCCTTGATATGGGGGTCCATGCTCGGACTTTCGATAGCGACGAGCGGGGGCCACACACCGCTGACGGCGAACAGCAACACCCCGACAAGCAGGACTGAGCCGGCGCTACTGACGATATCGGCCACGTACATCATCCCTCCCGGTCCCTCGGTTTCGTCTCCGTCCGACGACCGACGGTCTAACCCGGCCATTCGTACCACGAATACTCGGAGGCGGCCAATCAACTTTCTGTTGTTGGACCGAACGCTCCCGTCCGGTTTGCTCAGCTCGCCGCCGGTACTGAAGCTTCTCCCACCGGCATCGACACTGAGGTGTGCCATAGCTGGGATGGCTGGACCCGAACGTACCCGAGACGTGGGATTCGGAAGGTCCCGGTTCCGATGACCCACTCCGGCCGGACAACGGTACTCGCTCCGGTGACCTGATCGTATCTGGTGTTGGTCACCTTATTGTCACCTTTCGTAATAAACCCGGCGTGGGGGGCTGGACAGTTCCGAAGTTCGTCGCAACTGTCTGCGTTCCCGATGTACGTCTGGTTTGCCCGGTCGTACCAGTTCTCGCCGGCATCGACCCATAGCATCGACCGGTGGATGATCGGCGTCCGCTGCTCGTTACCGTCGGGTTCGAAGATGATGACATCCCCGGGCTGCTGAAAGGTCCGATACCCGGTCTTTGACCCCTCCGCTGCCGTTACAACGCCGTGACGGGCCTCCTGTCCGGAAAAGCGCTCTGCGTCCATGACAAACACCATATCCCCGGTGTCGATGTGTGGCTCCATGCTCCCGCTTTCGATGGCGACAAGCGGCGGCCACACCCCGCTGACGGCAAACAGGAGCGCCCCGACGAGCATGACCGCCCCGACGCTCGTACCGATGTCACGGACGTACAGGCCGAGGCGAAACGTCGGGCTGGCGTCCACAGACTCCTCTGTCTCGTCTGGTGGCGTGCTACGCGACGATTCGTCCCGGCCCATTCTATCTCGGATTGCCCATAGTGGCGTATCAATCTTGTGACGACCGTCGGTCCGCTATCCTTTTGCCCGCAGACACTGAGTGTGGAACGTGCCTCTGGAGACGCCGGCACGCATCGTCAGCGAACTCGCGAGCCGCGGCTACAACGCGGAGCGCGAGGCGGTGACTCGCATCGCCGACACCCGAGATCCTTCGGTGACGCTGGAACGCGCACTCGAAACACTCCCCGACGAAGCACTGAAGCTGACGACCGACCACGTGGAGTCTGTCGTTGAAGCGACAGAAAGTACCGAGAGCGAGTCGAATACTGACCCAGATCCGAAAAACGAAACCTCCGGCGCTCCGACACAGCCACACCCCTCCGTTTCAACTGGAACAGACGCACCCACGCCGACCGAACCGGGTACGTCCGCTCCACCTGAAACGGGGGGGTCACGGGACGTGGACACATCCCTCCGGGCAATCGAGGTCGCGAACGACATGACCGGCCAGTCAACTGGGACTGGGGAGTACTCAGACTTCGTCTCGGTGTTCCGGGACCGCTACGAGAAACTGGCGACCAAACTCCGCGGCAGAGTGAACCACCGGCCGACCGACGCAATCGAGAACATGGGCGGCGGCAGCGACGCGGCGCTAATCGGGATGGTCTCGGACATCCGCTCGACTGCCAGCGGGCACTGGCTCGTCGAACTGGAAGACACGAACGGGACCTTCCCCTGTCTGGTAATGAAAGACCGCCCCATCGCCGATCTCGTCCAGCAGTTGCTCATGGACGAGGTCATCGCTGTCGAGGGGACGCTGGCCGACGACGCCGGCATCCTGTTCGTGGACTCGCTGTACTTCCCGGACGTGCCCCGAACGCACAGCCCCTCGACCGCTGACCGTCACGTTCAAGCGGCACTCATCTCGGATGTCCACGTCGGGAGCCAGGAGTTCATGGAAGACGCCTGGCATCGCTTTACCGACTGGCTCCACACCGCCGAAGCCGAGACCGTCGAATACCTGCTTATCGCCGGCGATATGGTCGAGGGCGTCGGCATCTATCCCGAGCAGGACGAGGAGCTGGACATCATCGACATCTACGACCAGTACCGCGCGTTCTCGGAGTATCTCAAGGAAGTGCCGGCTGACATGGAGATCCGGATGATCCCGGGCAACCACGACGCCGTCCGGCTGGCCGAGCCCCAGCCCGGCTTCGACGAGGAGCTCCGAGACATCATGAGCGCCCACGACGCGCAGGTCCACTCCAATCCCTCGCTGGTCACTGTTGAGGGCGTCACGGTGTTGATGTACCACGGCGTCTCGCTCGACGAAGTCATCGCCGAACTCCCGGACGAGGAAGCCAGCTACGAGGAGCCACACAAGGCGATGTACCAGCTCCTGAAGAAGCGCCACGTCGCGCCGCAGTACGGTGGCCACACCCGACTGGCCCCTGAGGACCGCGACTATCTGGTGATGGAGGAGGTCCCCGACGTGTTCCACACCGGCCACGTCCACAAGCTCGGCTGGGGCGAGTACCACAATGTCGTTGCGCTGAACTCCGGCTGCTGGCAGGAACAGACCGCGTTCCAGAAGAGCGTCAACATCGACCCGGATGCCGGCTTCGCGCCGATTCTGGACCTCGATACGCTGGATATGACGGTCCGGAAGTTCAGCTAACCACCTTTTTCCGCCTCGGGTGCGCAGAGCGCACCACTCGGCGCAAAAACGTGGGTGAAAAAGGCGCGAATCGCCCGCGGGCGATTCGCGTGAAACCGCTCGCCACAGGCGAGCGGTATGCTAGTCAGTTGCGCCTAGCTGCCACTGACGCAGGCCTGCCCTTCCCCGGGTCGCTCGGGCGCGACGGTCGTCGCACCACTCGCTCCCGGCCGGAAGACTTGTCTACCTGTTCTTCCAGAAGCAAAATAACTGCGCTACTTGGCCTTCTACCCCGAATCTGCCCGAGAACAGCGCGAAGAATCACCGGTATCTCGTAGCAGTGGCGGGCCTCACCGATTGAGGCGCAATTAAGACCCATCCGGTAAAAGGAGAGAGTATGAGTGACGACCAAGATCACGGATTCGAAACCGACGCGCTGCACGTCGGGCAGGAAGAGCCGGACGCTGAGGCTCGCTCGCGTGCGCCGCCGCTGTACCAGACCACTTCGTACGTCTTCGAGGACGCCGAGGACGCCGCAAAGCAGTTTGCGCTGGAGAAGCCGGGACACATCTACTCGCGGCTGATGAACCCTACCGTCGGGATGCTCCAGGAGCGGCTGGCTGCGCTGGAGGGCGGCGTCGGCGCGGTCGCCACCGCCTCCGGGATGGCGTCCCTGAACCTCGCGACGTTCCTGCTCGCGGACGTCGGTGACAACGTCGTCACAGCGTCGTCGCTGTACGGCGGCACCTACACCTACTACACCCACACTGCGCCGCGCAACGGCGTCGAGACGCGGTTCGTCGACACGCTCGACTACGACGCCTACGCCGAGGCCATCGACGAAAACACGGCCTACGTCCACTGTGAGACCATCGGGAATCCGTCGCTCGTCACGCCCGACTTCGAGCGCCTCGCCGAGATCGCCCACGACCATGGCGTCCCCTTCTTCGTCGACAACACGTTCGCAACACCGTACCTCTGCAACCCAATCGAACATGGGGCCGACCTCGTCTGGAACTCCACGACGAAGTGGATCCACGGCCACGGCACCACCGTTGGCGGCATTCTCGTCGACGGCGGCTCCTTCCCGTGGGAGGAACACGCCGACAAGTACCCCGAAATCGCCGGCGACAATCCCGCGTACCACGGCGTCAACTTCCGAGAGCGATTCGAGGACGCGGCCTTCACCTACGCCGCCATCGCCCGCGGCCTCCGTGATCTGGGCTGCCAGCAGTCTCCCTTCGACGCTTGGCAGACGATGCAGGGGCTGGAGACGCTCCCCGCGCGGATGGACCGTCACTGCGACAACGCGATGGGCGTCGCCGAGTTCCTCGACGACCACCCCGAAGTCTCGTGGGTCACCTATCCCGGCCTCGAAGATCACGAAACGCACGACACCGCCAGCAAGTACCTCGACGGTGGCTACGGCGGCATGATAACGTTCGGACTCGACGCGGGCTACGACGCCGCCCGGACAACCGTCGAATCGACGGAAATCGCTTCGCTACTGGCAAACGTCGGCGACGCGAAGACGCTCATCATCCACCCGGCTTCGACCACTCACCAGCAACTCACGGACGAGGAAAAGGCCGCTGCCGGCGTCACCGACGACATGGTTCGCCTCTCTGTCGGCACCGAGTCCGTCGAGGACATCAAGGCCGACCTTGACCAGGCAATCGGGCAGGCCACTCACTAACTGATACGTAGTATTCTATCGGGTTTCTGTGGACACACGCGCTGGAAGGGTGTAATAATTCACCCGTTCGCCAAAGTTATTACGGTAGGAGTTTATGTGTTAAACGAACCGTCGCTGATTGCGAGCACGCGTCGGTTCACGCTCAACCATACTCTGTCATTGGTCCGACAACGATTGCTCGCATCCGTGGGGAGCGTGCCACTCCCCGTTTGTTCTCCGTCTACAGTGCAGCGTACAGACCGGACCAGTGAACGACAAAAACGAAGACGTCGCTACAGGATTTCCTCGGCTTCCAGCAGTTCGTGCAGTTCGTCCATCGTCTCGACCGACGTGTCACACGATGGGGCAACGGCCGGTTTCGGGTCGAAGCCGATAGCCAGATTCGCGACTTCGAGCATCGGCAGATCGTTGGCCCCGTCGCCGACGGCGACGGTCGTGTCCCGGTCTTCCCCAGTAACGGCGGTCACGACCTCCATCGCGTCGTCTTTCGTCCCGGAGATGAGCGGCCCGCGGACCTCGCCGGTCAGCGTTCCATCTTCCACGGGCAGTCGGTTGGCGACGATGGCGTCGACCTCGACCCCCTCCGTTTCGAGTGCAGCCTCGACGCCGCGCTCGAACCCGCCAGTGAGGATGGCGACGTAGACGCCGGCGTCCCGCAGCGCCTTGATGACCTCAGCCGCACCCGGACGAAGGGTGACCTCGTCGAAGGCCGCCTGGGCCTTCTCGTCGGGGAGGTCTTCCAGCAGCGCACACCGCTGCCGGAGACTCTCAGCGTACTCGATCTCGTCGTTCATTGCCCGCTCGGTGATGTCGGCCATGTCCTCGGCCGTCCCGTTCTGGCTTCCCAGCAGGACCGTCATCTCCGAATCGGAGAGCGTCCCGTCGAAGTCGAAGGCGACTAGCATTGCCCGCGAGTTTCGTGTGGAGGGTTTCAAAACATCCGGTTTCCAGTCGAACGATCGGCTCTCTATTTTTGTGTCTCCCCTGCTACTGTCCCTTTATGGAGCACGTCTCCGTCGACGAAATCGAACCACAGGCGATGGGTGGCGACGTTGACCGGCGCGGGCTTGCGGACCCGCTGGGCACGACCGATGTCGCAATCAACCGATATGTGCTGGACCCTGGCGAGGCCTTCTCGGGCGGATTACATGCACACCTCGATCAAGAAGAGGTGTTCTACGTCGTCGAGGGCACAGCCACTTTCGAACACCGGACCGACCCTGCCGGCGAGAGCGAGACGGTCACCGTCGGTCCACACGAAGTCGTCCGGTTCGCGCCCGGAGAGTACCAGCAGGGCCGGAACGAAAGCGGCGACCGGGTGGTCGCGCTGGCACTCGGTGCGCCTAGGAATTCGACCGAGAGCCGCGTTGCACAGCCTTGCCCTGACTGTGACAGCGATGTCCTCGCGCTGGAACCGGCCGACGACGGCTTCCTGCTGGTCTGTCCTGACTGTGGTACCGAACTCGAACCGGACCTCTAGACGGTCGTACCCGGGCGACAGGACCGAACTGCAACAGTCGGTGCCACCCGGACACAAGGGTTCGGTGGCGGGCCGTCGTAGGCATCCACATCCTGATAGAAGTTCAGCATCGCGAAATTGAGCTTCTCAGGGCCGATGTCGACCATCTCGCGGCGTTCCTCCAGCCGAAAGTACCACAGACGACGTAGAGGTACACCTTCATCCCAGCGTACTTTCGTTGTTCACCGCACACTCGGTGCTGTCAGATATGTTATCAGCCGTGTACATAGGGCCCCAGCAGGACTGTCATCTCCGAAGTGGAACGGGAGCCGCGAAAAGTGAAAACAACTACTATTCCTCCGAATTTAGTGTGCCGGATTTCAGACTATCTGGTTTCGGCTGATCAGCCAACAACACCGAGTGGCATCCCGACGACCCAGTACAGCAAGAGCGCGTACAGTGCGTCGATCCACAGGAATTCAAGCAGGCTAAACAGCATTGATACCAACGCCAGTGGGTAGCCGACGAGTCGTAGCAGGCTGCCGGTTTCGCGAGACCGATCCCATAGTGCGTTTGTCGGATCTTGGTTCGGGAAAGCGTGGGCGGCTACCACGAACCCGGGGTATACGGATGCGAACCAGAGCAATCCACTGTCATCACTGACAGCACCCATCATCTCCAGCCCGACTGCACCGGTGAACAAGACTAGCGCCAGGATCGATGTGGCAACAAACGGGCCAAGGATGACACCGAACAGTGTCCGGTATTCCGTGACCGCATGATAGTTGCTGAACTCTTCTAATCGTTCGCCTTCACCGGGCTCCTCCCCGTTAGCGAGGACCCGTGATACTCGCGCCATTGCCTCCTCAGTCTTTTCGATCTCGTCTAGATTTACGTTCTCGTCGACCGCTAACCTTGCTGATGGGACCCTGTACTCCTGGTTGAATACGTCTTGGATGATACCGTTCACGAGTATGCCTGGAAACGTGACGATGTTGAACAGCAGTCCGATAAGCCCAAATACCATTTATACTCTCCTATATTTTATCAAATATAGGACTTGTATTAAAATCTATTCCAATATCGACTACCGATAGACAGATGACTTTGCAGTTACGCTGACACCATAGCAGATTATCCTGTACCTCTGGGACAAGCTACCTCTGGGCGGTCTGAAGATCAGGGCTTGGGCGGCGGCCCGTCGTAAGCGTCCATGTCCTGATAGAAGTTCAGCATCGCGAACTTGAGCTTCTCGGGGCCGATGTCGACCATCTCGCGGCGTTCCTCCGGGGGGAAGGTCCCGCGGACGGCGTAGTCATGCATCTCCATCTCGGCGGCCTCCGTGTAGCGCTTGTCGAGTAGGATGCGTGCGCCGAAGTCGTCCGGCGAGCGGACCACGCGGCCGAGGGCCTGTCTCGTTTTCCGTACTGTCGGAATTTCGACGGCGTAGCGCCAGCCCGCGTCGCCCTCACTATCGCCGAAGGCCACGTCGTAGGCGTCCTGCACGGCGTCCATGCGGTCGTCGAGGTGCGGGTAGGGGACGCCCACGACCACGACGGTCCGGGCGTCGTCGCCGTCGTAGCTCACGCCCTCCCCCAGTGTCCCCCACAGCGAGGTGTAGAGAACGCCGTCGTCGCCGTCGGTAAAGGCCTCCCGGAGGTCACGTGCCTGCGTGCCCGGCTTGTCCAGATACCGGGTCGCGCTCACAGCGGTCATGTCGTGGTAGCGCTCGGCCTCGCTGTAGGACGGGCAGAACACGAGCGTGTTCCCGGGCGTGAAGCGGACAATGTCTTCGAGTGTGCGCGCGATGCGCTGCTGGGTCTGTGGGTCATCCCGCTCGCTGGAAAACAGCGCCGGGCCGTCGACGGCGTAGGTCCGGCGTCGGTCCTCGGGGAACTGCGCGCCGTAGGCCATCGTCACGGGGTCCTCGACGCCGACGACGTTCTCGGTCACGTCGAAGGGGCGGAGCGTGGCGCTCATCAGCACCGCCGCGTGCAGGTCCTCGAACAGATCGCGGGTCACCTGTTCGGGGATGCAGGTGTACAACTCCGCGCGGCCGTACACGTCGTCGGTCGATTCGTCCCGGCGGACGCTGACGACGGGGTACTGGCCAGTCTCGTCCGTCTCGTCGAGCCAGTCGGAGATGAAGCCGGCGGCCTGCAGCGTCTGACACTCCTTTCTGGTGTCTAGGTCCCCTTCTTTGAACGCCTCTTGATAGCGGGCGTCGAGGTCCCGCCCGAGGTCCAGTGCGTGGTCCAGTTCCTCGTGGAAGCCGGGGCCGGTGTACCCCTGCAGGAAGGCAAGCGTCAGGTCGTCCTTCCGGTCGTCGTTGGCGATGGTGACGTCGTCCCAGTGCTCGTCGACGGCCGCCCGAGCCCCGAACTCGAAGGAACCCTCGTATGCTTCGACGAGGGCGTCCCGGAACGTCTCGATGACGTTGGCCGCGGCGTCGGTCCGGGCGTCGTCCTCGCCGTCAAGTTCGTCGAGTGCCTGGTCGAGCGTGTTCTCGGTCAGCGTCCGCCGGGCGTGGTCGCGGGCGGCCGACTCGACGTTGTGGGCCTCGTCGAAGACGGCGATAATGTCTTCGGGGTCGCGGCCGATCCAGTGGAAGAACTGCTCGCGGATCGTCGGGTCGAGCAGGTGGTGGTAGTTACACACCACGAGGTCGACGCCGTCCATCCCCTCTTTCAGCAGTTCGTAGCCACACAGCCCCTGCTGGTGAGCGTACTCGTACACGTCGTCGGGCGTCCGAACGTCGTCGAACAGCCAGGAATAGAACTCGCTGGTGTCGACAGTGAGGTTCCGGTAGTAGTGGTCACAGGTCGACCGTTCGGTTTCGATTTCCTCGCGCTCGTCCTGCAGGTCCCGGAGTTCCTCGACGACGGCGTTGCGCGCCTCCATCGCCTCGCTGCTGCCAGCCTGGCCGTCAGAAAGGAGTTCTCCCTCGCGCTGCTCGAGTTCGGCAATATCGCTCTCGACTTCGACCAGATCACGGGTCGTGTCCCGCAGTGCCTGACACTCCTCGTAGTCCACGTCGATGTGACACATCGACCCCTTGCCCCGGAAGACGACCGCTCGCAGGCGTTCCTGATCGGTAATCGCTCTGGCGTCCTCGACGAACTGCCGCATCTGCTGGTGGACGTTCGTCGTGATGACGACGGTCTTGCCCGTCTCGCGGGCGTGTTCCAGCGCGGGGACCAGCGACGCGAGCGTCTTTCCGGTCCCGCAAGCCCCTTCGAACAGCACGTCGCGGCCCTCGTCGAGGGCGTCGTATATCGTTCCCATCGCCTCCTGCTGATGGTCGTACGGCTCCTCGAAGGGGAAAAACCGCATATAGCCGTCGTCCGTCGTTGCCACGTGCCCCGATTGGCCGTTCACCGGCAAAAGGGTTCGCCCCCACAGCTACTTGCCACGAGCGCCCTTCCAGAACTATATGTGGCGCGTCACGCTCGCCGTCGGTATCGCGCTTCTCGCGGGCTGTTCCGGCGTCTTTCCGGCCGGCTCGACGACGGACGGCAGCGACCCGGTGACGCCAGCGCCCGTCCCCACTGACTCGCCGGACGAGACGGTACCGGTTCCGACCAGCGACGGCAGGGTCGACGTGGACCGACTGCTTGAGCGTCATGAGCAGGCGTTGGCGACCCGCAGCTTCCACCGCCATGTCGAACAGGCCGGGCCACAGAACACGCTCGATGTCTGGATCGACCGTCAGCGCGGCGTCCAGCGTGTCCAGCGACGGTTCGGTCCGATATCGGACGATGTGGTCTTCGCTGACGGGACGGTGTACACGAACGTCCGCGACGACCCTGATACGCCATACGCTACCACGCCGGCAACGGAGAACACGTCGCTGGTCGCCTCGCCGGCCGGAGTTGACCTGCTTCGCCAACTCCTGTCGAATACTGCGTATCGAAAGGTAGACTCGGCCAGGTGGCGCGGCCGGCCTGTCGCTGTTCTAGCCGCCACAGATACGGTCGAGACGCCGACGGCCGAGAACGAATCCAGAGTCGGGCGGTCACGGCTGTACGTCGACCGACAGGGGATAATTAGACACGTCGAACACACTGAACAGCGCCCGGAGCGGCCGGATATCGACACGACGATGACGGTAACAACTGACATCGACCGCGTCCCGATTCCGTGGTGGCTCGAAGATAACGACCCCTACAGTTCCGGCTCGACGTAGATCTTCCTGATGTTGCCGTTGGCGTCATGCATCGCCGATTCCAGCGCCGTTATCTCGTCGTCTATCGACTCCGTGTCCAGCGCCGGGTCGAACTGCAGGTCCGCGAAGACGACGACCTCGTTCGGGCCGAAGTAGACCGTCCGGAAGCCGATGATCTCGTCTACGTGTTCGTTCTGCATGACGACATCACAGAGGCGCTGTTCCTCGTCCGCCGGGAGACTCTCCCCCAGCAGGAGGCGCTTGTTCTCCCAGGCAAGCGCCAGGGCGAAGCCCATCAGCATAATCCCGATGAGCAGGGCGGAGATCCGGTCGAAGAAGGGGTTGCCGGTTTGTTGCTCGAGGAACAGCCCAACCAGTGCGATGACGATCCCTGTGAGCGCGATGGTGTCCTCTGTCAGCGCAGTTAGCGTGGTCACGTCGCTGGTCTTGCGGAACGCCTCGCGGTAGCCCGACCAGTCGTTTCGGTCGATCTGTTTTTTTATCTCCGCACGGGCCTTGACGAACGCGTACGTCTCGAAGGCGAACGCGCCGAGAAGGACGGTGTAGTTGACCCACAGCGGGTCAAGCCAGGCCGGGGGCTGGAAGGAAAAAAACAGGAACTCGACCGCCTCACCGGCGTGTCCACCGCCGCCGTGGCCACCGGCCATGAGCTCGTTCCAGCCGTGTTTCGCGCTCTCCCACCCGGCAATCCCGAACAGGAATACGGAGACAAGAAAACTGTAGAAGAACTGTGCCTTCCCGTACCCGAAGGGATGTTGACGGTCCCGCTCCCGCTCGCTGAACCGAATCCCGATAAGCAGAAACACCTGATTTCCGGTGTCTGAGATGCTGTGGTACGTCTCCGACAGCATCGCAGCACTCCCTGTCAGGAGGAAGCCGAAGAACTTCAGGATCGCAATCGCGCCGTTGGCTATCAGTGCGGCGATGACGACTGATTTGCTCCCTGCCATTATTTTTCCGTCACGACCGTGACGCAAAATGCTTCTGGATTTATATCTGGCTCCACTACTGCCGGTATGCTCACTGCTATCTCGGACACGCACGGGACCGACGACCATCGGCTAACAGGTCGGACGCTCGATGCCGTGCGGGAAGCCGACCACGTTCTTCACGCGGGTGATTTCACGACCGAGCGAGTCCTCGATGCCATCGGAGCTGAATGCAACGAACTGACGGGCGTTATTGGGAACAACGACAGACCGGCAGTTCGTGACCGACTCCCGGACGTTGCGACCGTCTCCTGGGAAGGACTCACCATCGTCATCGTTCACGGGCATGAGCACACCGAAACCGCCCTTGGGATGCTGGCTCGACAGGAAGAGGCCGATATCGTGGTCGTCGGCCACTCACACAACCCCACGTTGACCGACTTCGGCGGCTGGACGCTGGTCAACCCGGGGAGCTACGCCGACCCGCGGCGCTACCAGCCGGCCCACGCGGAACTGGACGTGATGGCTGGTGACGTTCGCGTCCGTCTCCGCTCCCCGGACGGGACACCGATTTCGACGGCTATCGTCGAGCGGTAAGACAGTAACACAGTAATTTCCGTCAAAAACCACGTCACAGTGAATCGCCGCGGCTACTGGCGCATATACCACAGCGCCGCCATGCCAGCGATGACAAATGCACCGCCAGCGAAGAACGCTAACCCCGGCGGAATCACAGCGGCGGCGGCTTCGGCACCGCCCTGTGCGGCAGTATCGAGTGCGCCCGCAGTAGCCTCGAAGCCGCCGTCGGTCACAGTCGCGTTCTCGGCGTAGAAACTCGGGTCCCGGGCTCCAGTGTCCGCACTCCCGGTCGACACTGCCGGGCCGCCGAACAGCGACCCAAGCCCGCTCCCGAATATCTGCTGGACCAGCAGGCTGGCAAAGCCGATGATCGCGAGACCGCCGATTATGTTCGCCAGCGCTGCCCGCAGTCCCGACGTCTCCTGTTCGTCACCGGCACAGATAACGAGTGGCTGGTTGGCCGGCGCGAACACGTCCATCTCACGGCCCTTCTCGGAGTACGCCGTGTCGACGACCTCGACCGCACCGGCGTTCTTGAGTTTCTTCAGGTGGTACTGGGCGTTTTGTAGCGACGTATCCACCCGGTCGGCTAGCTCTGACGGCGGTGCTGGCTCCTTGTTTAGCTCTGACAGTAAGTTACGCGCTGTCTCTGCCGAGAGTGCCGACAGCACGTCGTCCGCGTCATCACTGTCGACACCAATAACTCGGGGTTCGGCGTCCGGGGTCGCCGGGTCCCAAGAGGGCAGCAACGACATGACTATCTGTATGTTCTATGGGATTATGAGTCTTTGCCAAAGCACAGTGGTCGTTGTAGCTATCGGTCAAACCCGTATTTTACCCTCCAATATCGTCCAGTAGACGCCCGAAGGCGCGACTCCCGAAAGGACTTTGATGGCGGCTCGACAACCGCCGGTATGGCTGACCTGCTCACGTACGCGCTCCTCGCTGCTGTGCTCCTGTTTTTCTTTTTCATGTATCTGATGCTCCGGCGGACCTTCCAAGGATTCAAAGAAGGGCTCCAGCAGAGCAAGAAGAAGTAGCCGGGAGGGTAACGATTAGGGGCCGTCGGTGGTGCCTATCTGTATGGACCCACGTATCCGGGAACACGCGGAAGTCATTGTTGATCATTCTATCGACCTGAGCGAAGGCGACAACCTCGTTATCGACGCCCACCCGCAGGCTGCGGATCTCGTGACCGCGCTACATGAGTTCGCTGCCGACCGCGGCGCAAATCCGCTTGTCGTGCAGGATCGCCTCGGCGAGCGGTTCCGCCGCGCCTACCTCCGCAACCGGGACGAGTTCGAGACGCCCAGCCACATCGAGGCACTGTACGAGGAGATGGACGCGTACATCGCCATCAAGGGCAGCGACAACGTCACCGAGACCAGCGACGTCGACCCCGAAACGACGGCCGCCTATCAGCAGTCCCAGCAGCCGCTCCTGAACGAACGACTCTCGAAGACCTGGTGTCTCACACAGTACCCTGCGCCCGCGAACGCCCAGCTCGCCCAAATCTCCACGGAGGGGTACGAGAACTTCGTCTGGGACGCCGTCCTCAAAGACTGGGACGCCGTCCGCGAGCACCAGTCGCAGATGGTTGAGATTCTGGACCCCGCGGAGGAGGTCCGCATCGTCTCCGGGGAGACGACGGACGTGACGATGTCTGTCGCTGGTAACGAGACGCTCAACGACTACGGCAAAAAGAACCTCCCCGGTGGCGAGGTGTTCACTGCGCCAGTCCCCGACAGCGTCGAGGGCGAGGTGCTGTTCGACAAGCCGCTGTACCACCAAGGCCGGGAAGTGACTGATGTCTTCCTCCGCTTCGAGGACGGCGAAGTCGTCGAGCACAGCGCCGCCAAGAACGAGGACCTCCTGACGGAAGTCCTGTCGACTGATGACGGTGCGAGCCGACTCGGCGAACTGGGTATCGGGATGAACCGCGATATCGACCAGTTCTCCTACAATATGCTGTTCGATGAAAAGATGGGCGACACCGTTCATATGGCAGTAGGGCGAGCCTACGACGAGACTGTCGGCGAGGACAACGAGCAAAACGAGTCGGCCGTCCACGTCGACATGATCGTCGACATGAGCGAGGACTCGTTCATCGAAGTCGACGGCGAAGTCGTCCAGCGGAACGGGACGTTCGTCTTCGAAGACGGGTTCGAGGACTGAGTACCGACTGCGAACGGAGTGAGTGGTCGGCCTTTTCGCCGACGTTTTTCGAGGACGGGTTCGAAGCGTAACGCCGGACCCACACTGTGTGGCTGGCTCGATTTCTGTCCTCACACCCCGGACAGGAAGCTTATCATGCCGGCCGGGGTAGGTTCAGGTATGAGTGAACAGCGGTCCCTCCTCATTCGGGCGGTGTGGTTCCTGCTCGTCGGCTGGTGGGTGACCGGTATCTGGCTCTCGGTCGCGTGGTTCCTGAACGTCACAATCATCGGCCTCCCGTTCGGCATCAAGATGATAAACAGGGTCCCGCTGGTGCTGACGCTCAAGCGACGTGACCGGCTCGTCACGGAGAGTGACGGCGGCTCGCAGCACTCACTGCTCGTCCGCGCGGTCTGGTTCGTCTTCGTCGGCTGGTGGGCCAGTGGCGTCTGGACCGGCGTCGCGTACGCGCTTTCTCTAACAATCGTCGGCCTGCCGCTGGCGATCTGGATGTACAATAGACTCCCCTTCGTCGTTTCGCTGTACCAGTACTGACGATCAGTCCAGATACGGCTTCTCGATGTCGGTTTCGACGGGAATGAGGGCGTTTATGCGACTGGTGATCCCGTCGAACAACGTGATAAGCGGAGAGAGGACGCGCTCGATGATTCGGACCGGCGATGCGACGGTCAGTGCCCACGCTTGTGCATTGCCGAGGCCGAACGCCTTCGGCACGATCTCGCCGAAAATCAGGATGAGGAAGCTCGTCACGACCGTGGTTGCAACGACCGCCGGCCCCGGAGAGAGATAGCTCGCGACGAGGACGGTGATGATGCTCGAAATCGCGATGTTGACGATGTTGTTGCCGACCAGCAGCGTCACCAGCAGGCGGTGTGGATTGTCGTACAGTTCCTGCAGCACCTGCGCCCGTCGCTCCCCCGTCGCCGCCTGCTGTGCGATCCAGTCTTTCTGTAGCGAAAACACCGCTATCTCCGAACTGGAAAAGAACGCACTCAATCCGAGAAGCACGACCACCGCGAGTCTGCCACCGACTGCTACGATAGGGCCACTCATACCCTGCCTTCAGCGAGACGAAGGAAGAAGGCGGCGACGCGGCCTGTCTGCTTGCGAGCCAACGGATGCGGCGAAGGATACTCGACGCTCCAGCCCATTGTTATCGTATGCCACTTGGCCAGGTGGAACTGGCGTTACGCGTCATCGCCGGCCTGTTCGTCATCGTCGCACCGACGCTGCTGTTTCTGGGGCTGTGGCGCGGCCTCGAAGCGATGCGTGACGACGAACTCATCCAGCAGGCCCACCAGCGCACCGAGATGCGGGAGCAGTCGCCGACCGGCCCCGACTGGCCGGCCGACGCCCTCACCGACGACAGGGTGTCACTGCTGTCTGAAACCAATATGTCGGTCGTGACCTGTGGCACCTGCGGCACGCCGAACATGCAAGACGCCACCTACTGTCAGGAATGTCTCACAGAACTGGAGCAGTCAGTCTAACGTGTCGCTCCCGTCGACCTGGATCGCTATCGTCGGCTCGGAGCGCTCCGCGCTGCAGTCGATGTCTCGCTCGACGGCGTACGTTTTCGGCTCCGTCCGGTTCGGGTCGATCGGTAACTCAGCGGTGACGGCGTAGGACTTCGTCGTCGAAGCGCCGATGGTGTCCTCGTCCCACTCGATATCGGTGTCGACGTACACGCTGTCCTCCGGGTGGTCTGTCGGTCCGACCAGACAGCCTGAAAGCGAGGGGAGGTCTAGCGCTCGCAGGAACGGCGACGGGTTCGACGCGGTAACGGCCCCGATCTCTGCCTCGATGTACGGGTACCTGTCCGGGTTCTCCGGCTCCGGGACCGACACGGTGACCGACTCGTTTGTCTGCACGTCGTATGTCACTCCCCCGCTGAGCGCGTCGGCTCCCACGAGAACGGCGCTCACGATGAGGAGACCGCCGAGGGCGGCTGCCGCCGTTCGCCGCGACGGTGTCGGAATCCCTGCCCGGAGCGCGTAGCCGAGCCCGACGAACAGCCCCGCAGATATGGCGAGCAACAGGAACGTGCCCGTCTCGCCGGGCGAATACCGAACGACGACGTAGCCGACGAACACGACGTAGGTCACGCCGCTGAGAGCGAAGGCGACGACGTCGAGCACGTCCCGTTCGAGGGCCACACCTGCAACGAACAGCACAACAAAGCCAAGCAACAGCAGCGCCGCTTTCACCGTTATCGAGAGGTCGAACACGACATCACGGACGAAATACAGGAGCGCCGCCGCAGCGAACAGGACACCAAGTGCATACAGGAGTTTGCCGCTGTCGATGGCAAGGCGCATGGAGGGTCACCGACATTTCTCTGAGGTGAGACATAAAGCCACGGCCGGACAGTACAGGCCCGCGAATTGTGGCAATCGAGAAGACAAACCGAACTGGGGCGCTAGTCGTCGGCCGTCGCTCGGCCGGCGTCAGCACCGTTCGACAGCGGTGTCCGTTCAACGACTGTCCCGTCGTAGGTCGGGTACTGCTCGACGATTTCGCCCTTCTCCACGTCGCCCTCCTCGACCATCTCTTCGAGCAGCCACCAGGCGAGTTCGACGTGGTCGGATTTGACGGTGTAGTACTCTTCGGGAACGCCGAGGGTTTCGAGTCGGGCCTCGGAGGTCCACGCCTTCCCGTAGACGAGCGTCCCGTCGTCGGTCACGTCGTCGAACGGGCGGCGGATGTTACGAGCCATCCGCTTGAGCCGCGAGCGGTGCTGGGCGGCGTCCTTGAACACGCTCGTACAGAAGTACACCTTCTCGTGGTCGCCCATCGTCTCCAGGATGTCGTGGGAGCCCTCGACTGCGCTCATGTGGTCCTCTTTCAGCTCGAAGCCCTCCTCCTGCATCCGGCGGTAGTTCCCGTCGGACATCTCGAACTCGTTGATGTTACAGAAGTCGGCTGCGCCCTCGTCGAGGAATTCGAGGAACTCCTCCTCGGCGCGGATGCCGGGGATCTCGAAGGCCGGCGTCAGTCCTTCTTCGCGGGCGATGTAGAGGATGTCCTCCCACTCGGTGCCGTGGAGGTCGCCCCACTGCTCCAGCGGCGGGTGGAAGCGGATCTCGTCGAGGCCGGCTTCCGAGAGTCGGCGCATGTTCTCGCGGCCGCCGGGGATTCCGGTGTATAGGTGCGTGTGGTGATCCTCGCCGAACTCGTCTTTCAGCAGTTCCAAATAGTGACAGGTCCGGTCGAGGACTTCCTGGGGTTCGCCACCCGTGATTGAGGTGCCCAGCGCGCTCATGCGCTTGGCTTCCTCGATAACGTCCGAGTCGTCCTCGATGGGACGCTCGTTGGCGTACATCTGGGTGACGTTCTTGCGGTTTTCCCCGAGGGGACAGTAGAAGCAGTCTCGCTGATCGCAGTAGCCGTAGACGAACAGCACCATCTTGCCGCCTTTGGCGCACTGTTCGCAGCCCTCGGAAATCATTGTCTCTAGCCACCGCTCCCAGCGGGAAAAAGCGTGCGCATCTGACCCGGCGTGGGATAGGACGGCATGGGATGGGCCACGCCAGATAGGGACCGCTTTGAATGGGCTGGCGTCCGTTCTATGCGTATGGATGACGAGGACGCCGACCCCGTCGGCGGGCCACTGCCGGAAGCGGAGTCGTTCGACGATAGAGTGCTGGGGGTCAGCGAGTCGCTCATCCGGTACGTCGAGGTCATCGCGGCGCTCGTACTGGTTCTCCTCTTTGCTATCGGTGTCTTCGATCTGACCCTCCAGATATTCCAGAGCGCGCTTCGTGGCGATATCACCGACCCGCTGGTCGTTGTCGGCTTCATCGACACGGCCCTCCTCCTCTTCATCATCGTCGAGGTGTACCAGACCGTGGTCGCGTACACGCAGGAAAGCGAGACGCGTCGCATCGTCCGCCTGGTCATCTACACGGGCGTCATCGCGATGGTCCGGAAGGCCATCATCTTCCGCACCGGCGAGTACAGCTCCGAACAGGCCGCGCTCACCGCTGCCGCAGCCTACACGCTCATCATTCTCGGGCTCGCGGCGCTGCTGCTCGTCGAGCGCCGGACCCGCGGGACGCTGCCGGAATCGGGGTAAACGGTCCCGAAAGAAGTTAAACACAGACGGCGTAGCGCCGGTAGATGCTGCTGGTGCTGTGTATCGACCTCGACGACGACCTCGGCCGCAAGACCGGCATCGACACCCCCGTCATCGGGCGCGATGCCGTCGTAGACGCAGCGGTGGCGCTGGCTTCCAACGACCCGGAGGACTCCGACGTGAACGTCCTGTTCGAGGGCGTCCACATCTACGACGACATCACCGACGAACCGGTCGAAGTCGCCGCCGTCACCGGCGTTGACGGGAGCGATGTCGCTGCCAACCGAGCGGTCGGCGAGGAGGTCGATACCGTTCTCGCATCGCTGGCGGCCAGCGAGGACGTACGGGCGCTCATCGTCACCGACGGCGCACAGGACGAGTCGGTGGTCCCCGTCATCCGCTCTCGGGTCCGCATCGACGGCGTCCGCCGCGTCGTCGTCCGGCAGGCCCAGAACCTCGAATCGATGTACTACACGATCAAGCAGGTGCTCGACGACCCGGAGACCCGCGGGACGATACTAGTTCCGCTGGGTATCCTCCTGCTGATTTACCCGCTGACGATCGCCATCGAAGCACTGGGCTACCCCGGCTCCGCGCTGGGTGTCATCTCCGGCCTGCTCGGCCTCTATATCCTCGCCCGGGGCCTCGGCGCTGAGAAGATACTGGACGAAGCGGTCGAGCGGACGACCTCAGGGCTGTACGCCGGCCGCGTGACGATCATCACCTACGTCGTCGCGGCCGCACTGCTCGTTATCGGCGGCGTTAGCGGTGTCCAGGAACTCGAACGCCGAACGGACCCGGACGCGCTGAAAGTCATCGCGTCGCTGGTCTACGGTGCGATTCAGTGGTTTGCCGCCGCGGGCATTACCTCCAGCCTCGGCCGCGTGACCGACGAGTATCTCGACGGGAGCTTCCGCTGGCGGTATCTCAACGCCCCGTTTTACGTCCTCTCGATCGCCGCTGTCCTGCACGCTGTCAGCGCGTTCTTCATCGGTATCCACGAGTTGGAGTACCTAGCGGTGATGCTCACCGGCGGGACCCTGCTCGGTCTGGTCAGTACGCTGGCCTTCGCCGTCGCGGAGGCCCGCTTCGACCACCCCGAACAGCACAATCAAGGCCCCGGCGGTCCCTCCTCCGAGTGATGTACGTCTCCCGTGCCGTCGAGAGTCTTCGCGCGGACCCTATCGAAGGTGAGCCCGTCGACCTGGTTCTCGAAACGGCCGACGATGCTGCCCCCGAGCGTGTCGCCGCGGCCGCGGAGGCCGCCGGCGCGACCGTCGAGCGCCACCTCCAGTTCGACGATCTGCTGGTCTCGACCACACAGGACGAAATCGACGCCCTCTGTGAACTGGACGGGCTGACGGCGATTCAGACCGGCAACGTGAACGCCATCACGACGGCTGACGATGTCGAGGAAGACCTCGACCGCGATGGTTGAGCGGCGACCGTGTTCCGCACTTCTTTTGTCACCACCGGAAATATACGATAGCGAGGGCACGTAGCTCAGCCCGGATAGAGCGTCGGACTTCTATCTCCGCTGGCGCTGCCATCGGGGGAAGACATCCGACGGTCGTGGGTTCAAATCCCACCGTGCCCGTGACATCCTCAGGCAACGCGAGGTATGCTGAACTGCAGCGCGCGGGAGATTCAATTTGTAAGTGCATCCGTAATTTTGTACCCTGCAAGTCTAGAGAAGTAACTGCGAGACAGTGATTTGTCTCGCTGAAAACGGGAGACAGGAACACCGCCTTCGCATTGGTGTTCCGGGCTTGGATAGCCCCCTGATATCCATGCGTTTTGCTGATAATTGCTGTTCAAGCCGAGCTTGCAGGCTACAATACTGCCTTGAAAACCTACAGTGAAAGCTTGTAACGTTGGATTTGGATTGAACGGTCTGAGTGGTTTATACCATTGTCTTTCATGGAGTGATTCGTATGGATCTAACAAACCTGAAGGAATTGCTTACCGACGATGACGCTGTATCGCCGGTGATCGGCGTCATTCTGATGGTCGCAATCACGGTTATCCTCGCAGCAGTAATCGCATCTTTCGTGCTCGGTCTCGGTGACCAGGCACAGCAGGCAACGCCGCAGGCTAGCTTCTCGTGGGACTACGATGCAGGTACGACTGACGGTGGTGACTGGGGTAAGGAACTCGCGCAAGATAGTAATGATGGACAGGTAACAATTACGCATGATGGCGGTGATACAATCGAAGCAGGCCGGCTATCACTGACTGACGGGGAAGATACCCTGCAATTTGATGGCAATCCGTACGATTCTGACTCTGAGATTACGGCAGGGACGACGACAACCGCAGTAATAGAAAACGACGACGAACTCAGCCTCATCTATACGAATGAGGGTGGCGACAACACCGCAACGCTGTCCAGCTACGACGCGCCTCAAGCGTAACTGAGCGCTTCGGCCTTTTTTATGAAGAAATGATATACCCCTCCAGTAGATATATCTCAACCCACCCACCGGACTGGTCTATTCCATTGCCTCCGAGACCACCCTTGCAGTATTACAGTGAAGGGAACACTACTACCAGTACCGCGTCGGCTTGCATGACCTGTCAGAGGCACGGCAACCCGACTTGGGGGGATGGTACCTGTCTCGTCCCCTTCACACGCATGGGTTCACCGGCAACACGCATGTAATCGCGACATTTTCACACCTAGCTGCTGTTTTGAACATCTGGGTGAATTGCCTGAAATTTCATGGTTTAGATTTGCTGGGGCGGGGCGATAGCGACACCGTTTCGCTGCATAATCAGTTTCAGCCCCGGCTCCGGTATTGCGGTGGGTGGTTGTCTGACTCACGGTGGCCGGCTACGCCTCTACGATGTCGTCTTCCATGGCAGCGACCTCAGTGAGAATCGCTTCGACGTCGTCGTCGGGGACGCCGTTTTCCCGGAGCGCGGCTTCGAGATGGGTCGCGACGTTGGCGAACGCGTCTTCGGTGATTCCCATGCCCTCGTGGGCGGTCTGCATGTCATCGCCGTCGTAGTCGACCGGCCCGCCGGCGACGGCACTGATGAACTGCGCCTGGTGGCTGCGGAGCTGGTCCATGTCGGTCGCTTCGAAGTACGGTTCGAGCACTGGGTCGTCGAGTACTCGGTCGTAGAAGTCCGAGACCACCGCGTCGACCGCGTCGCGACCGCCGATCCGCTCGAAGATGGACTGTGATGCCATTGTTGCGTGACAGGTAAGCGGCCGGCATGACAGTTGTGGAAAAACATATTCGGCACAGAACGCCGCGCTGGCACTCGGACACGATGCTCGGTCAGCGGCACTCTCAAAGCAGGCGAAGCGATTATCGAAACGCTACAGCCGTTTGCGCCGTCGCTGCCGATCGACCAGTACCACCGACAGTATGCCGAGCGTCCCGAGTATGGTCCACTCCCCGTGGCGGTCGGTGACGGGCCGTGCGGTACCGTGCCTGCCCTCGTCGTCGGCGCTAGTCGCTGTGGCCGGGCTGTTATCGACCGACAGTGCGGCGTTTGCGCGCCGGTCGGCCGTATCCGCTGTGCCGCTTCGCCGCAGGTCGCGGTCACTGAGTGTGTCAGTCTGGACTGACGGCGCGGTGCCAGTGACAGCCTGTCGAACGAACACGTCAACGTCGTCCCCGGCGACAGCCGACACCGTCTCGGCGAACAGCCTGAGTGTAATTCGTTCGCCTCGCCGGGTCAGCCTGTCGAGGATCGCTTCGAACGTTTGGTTACCGTCGGTCGCCTGCCGGACACGGGCGTCGATGGCTGCGACGACACGCGTTCCCTTGTGGTATTGCGCGCCTGGCCCGTCCCAGCTATCGGGCTGTGTCAGATCCGCGGTTTCGTGGTACTCGGTCGTAATCCTGTCACGGAACTGGTCTTCACCGATGCCGCCTGCACTGTACGTGAGCGCTGCGGTGTGATAGTCCGCGCTCCCCTCACTGAGCCAGTCCATCGCCGGTGTCGTCTCGAACGTCTGCCGGGTGTGGCGGTACTCGTGGACCCAGACGTTGACCGGGGACCGGACGGGCTCGCCGGCGTTGACGATGACATCCGACGCGCCGTTCGACGGGGTGTACCCGCCCGACGCGAGTTCGTTCGGCGCGACAAACACGCGGATGTGGTCGTGCTCTGTGCCGGCGGTCGAGGCACGCTTCGCGTGGCTGATAGAGTCCAAGACGGCAGTTCGGTTGGGTCGCAGGTCCGAAGCTGTTGGGACGATGAGCGTGATTCGGTCGCCATTGACCGTTCTGGTTTCTGTCTCGTGGGGACCGATGTAGGCGGCCGTACGACCGGCGACACCGCTTTGCCCGGGCGCGAGTGCGAGCGACTCGTTCCACGTGGGCCGCGGCCCGACGTGCCAGCGCCAGCGAGCACGCAGTGACACTTCCTGTCGGGCAAGCAGCGTCCAGTTGTGTGTGTCAGCGGTCCGCTGGCCGAACGTCGTCGAGAGCCCGACCGGCACAGTGTAGGTCAACTGTGCTGTCCTGGCATCACCGCTGAGACGCCAGCGATCGCCATCGGACTGGAGGCCGTCGGCTCGGTGGACTGTCGTCCCCGCCGGCGTCCGTACCGACAATCCGGTGACGTGCCGTGGTCGCTCGATCGTCGCGGTTACCCGGACGTGCCCGGTCTGGTTCTGCTCTCTGTCGAGTGTGTACTGAACAGCAATCGACCTGTCGTGGTCGACACTGCCCTGTGCTGGTGGCCCCGATTCGACACCGAGGGCGACCGGAGACGTACAAACCAGAAGGAGGCAAACCAGTCCTGCCGACATCTGCGTTCTCATAGCTCTGGGTGCTGCCGAATGCTACGCAACAACCAGCGAGTGGCGGTAAAGTGTGTGCCGGTGAAAATCTCAAACGTAATAACAGGCTGTATGCCTCGGAAACGGGGTCGCAAGCGTTTTGCCAGCGGCCACGTTATCCCCTGATATGGCCGATTGTCCGCTCGCAGACGACTGTCCCGAATTCACCGAACGAATTCAGGGGATGGGCTGTACCCACTACGGCAACCGTGGCGGCGCCGAGTGGTGCAATCACTACAACCAGCCGATCTCGGAACTCAAGAGCCAGCCGGTCAAAATGGGCGAGGAAGTCACTGTCGACGTCGAGGACATCCACGAGAGCGGTGCCGGTGTCGGTCGGACCGAGGACGGCTTCATCATCATGGTCGACGGCGTCCTCCCACCGGCCCGCTCGCTGGTCAAGGTGACGAACGTCCACTCGAACCACGCCCGGGCTGAGGAGGTCGAGCGACTGGAGATGGACGAGGATCTCTCTGAGTCCGAGAGCGAAGCGAACGACGGCGACACCGACGAGACGGACGACGATGCTGACGATGACGACCGGCGGCTCGGGAGTCGGGACAACTTCTGGGGCAGCTAGAACAGCCTATAACGGTTGGACAGTTTGCGAGCGGGACTTCTTTGAGCCAGTCGGTCCTTCCTGTGGATATGGACCTCGAACTCGATGGGAACGCAGCGCTGTGTACCGCCGCGACGAGCGGACTCGGACTTGCAAGCGCCGAAGCCCTCGCTGCGGACGGTGCCAACGTAGCGGTCTGTGGCCGGACGCCGGAACACGTCGACGAGGCACGGGACCGGCTCGAATCGATCGGCGACGGCGACGTACTGGCTGTCGAGGCCGACATCACCGACCCGGATCAAATAGAGGCGCTCGTCGAGGAGACCGTCGATAGCTTCGGCGGCCTCGACCACGTCGTCACCAGCGCCGGCGGTCCGGCTCCCGGACCGTTCATGGAGACGACCGAGCGAGAGTGGTACAGCGCCTACGACCTGCTCGTGATGAGCGTCGTCTGGACCACTCGGACCGCCTACCCCTTCCTCCGGGATTCCGAGGCCGGTACGATCGTCAACATTACTTCCCGCTCCGTCCGGGAGGTCATCGACGACCTGGTGCTCTCAAACGCCGTCCGCCGCGCCGTCATCGGCCTGATGAAGACACAGGCTAGCGAGTTCGCGCCGGAAGTCCGCGTCAACGCCGTCCTCCCCGGCGCACACGAGACGCCACGCATCGAGGAACTCGTCGAAGCGGCCGTCGAGCGTGGTGAGTACGACTCCTACGAGGACGGTATCGAATCCTGGGCCGACGCCCCGCTACAGCGTGTCGGCCAGCCGGAGGAACTCGGCGACGTGGTGGCGTTCCTCTCCTCGGCCCGCTCCTCCTACGTCACCGGGACGGCCCTGCCCGTCGACGGCGGGGCGATGCGGAGCTAACGGCCCCGGCCAGCGGTTCGTTCAGAACTGCCCGTCGTCCCGCAACTCTGCGACCACTTCTCGGACCCGCTGGGCCTCGTCTTTTGAGACGACTAGCGTCCGGTCGTCGAACGATGCCACGACGAGGTCTTCGACGCCGACGGCGCTCACGTGGCCGTCGCTCGCCAGCACGTTCCCGTCAGCGTCGATGGTAACCGCGTCGCCCAGCACCGCGTTTCCGTCCTGGCTGTCGAGGACGCGCTCGAAGGCATCCCACGACCCCAGGTCGTCCCAGTCTAGCGCCGCCGGAACGACGAAGGCGTTTTCGGCGTCTTCGAGCACAGCGTAATCGATGCTCACCGGGTCAACAGCGGCAAAGGCGGCGTCGTGGTCTCCGTCGTCGAGACGCTCGACCATGGGTGCAAGCGGTGACGACGCCGCGGCAGACAGGAGAGCAGTCGGCGTCCACGCGAACAGGCCGGCGTTCCAGTAGAACCCGTCCCGGACGTACTCCGTCGCGGTCTCCTGGTCGGGTTTCTCGTGGAACGTCTCGACCGGCGCAAAGCCGTTCTCGGACGGCCCGGGCTTGATGTAGCCGTAGCCGGTTGCCGGCCGGTCCGGTTCGATGCCGACAGTGACGAGCCCCTCCGTTTCCACTGCGACTCGCGCGGCCGTCCGTGCGACCGTCTCGAACGGCCCGGAAATCCGGTGGTCGCTCGGTAGACACAGCAACACACAGTCGCCGACCTGCTCGCGAATGCGGTGGGCCGCGTACGCCAGCGCCGGCCCAGTGTCATTCGGTTCCGGTTCGGTCAACACTGCTGCATTCGGGACGCGCTCCCTGACCCCGTCGGCGAACGAGTCCCGGGTCAGCACGTAGGTCTCGTCGGCGAACCCCACCCGGCTGACAGTCTCGGCGAGTAGTGACTCGTCTTCTCCGAAGGGGAGAAACTGTTTGGGGCGGTCGCTCCGACTCGCCGGATACAGACGCGTGCCAGTGCCTCCGGCCAGAACGAGCGCGACGATTGGTCGATCCATACTCGGGCTTTGCCCAGCCAGTGCTAAAGTGTTGTACTGGCGACCGAGGTATGGGTCAGTCGGACCAACTGCCGTCAGCCACTTACCACGTCTCTATCGTACCGCCTCTGATGTCCTCGACGCAGCCCTGACAGTCCGGGTTCTCCGCGTCGTAACAGACTGGCCGCCGCTGCTCGTCCATCGCCACTGCGCGGTACTCGGCGTGGCGGCGACAGACGATTCGGGCCCGCCCTTCCTCGTCTCTGGGCAGGCCCGCTTCTGCCGACCGCTTGCCGTTCTTGTAGGCCTTCTTCGCGTCGGAGAGTTGCTGCTCGGCCGACCGCAGGGTATCCCGAATGAACCGTGCGAGTCGGTCGTCATCGGCCATACTGACTGTTGTACCCGGCCACAAATCAATCTTCTCGCGTGACTCTCACACCCCGACTTTGGGAGTCCGAAACCCAGAGCCAGTTTCACTTCCACTCCGCTGGGCGAGTATTTATATCCGAAGGGGACCAACTGTCGATTGTCTCCCAACGAAAACCAGGCGGAGACAGTGAAAGCCAATGACTGAGTCAGATTTGCGTACCCACGCGACAGAGATACACGAGCAGTTTTCCGACCAGCTAGAGATAGACGTCGACGACGTCGTCGAACGTCTCGATACGCTGGTGAACGATTATCAGGTCCCCATCAGCGAGGCCCGGCGGAGCGTCGTCAACACGTACCTTGACGAGGCCGGTATGGACCGCGACCAGCTAGGTGGCGGCGACGGCGGCGGCAACGAGCAGGTAAACGTCGCCGACGTCGACGCCCCCGAGGAGTGGGTCGACGTCCGCGCGACGGTCGTCGAACTTTGGGACCCGCGCGCCGACGCCGTGGCCCAGGTCGGCTTGCTGGGCGACGAGACGGGCACGATCAAGTTCACGAAGTGGTCGAAATCCGACCTTCCGTCGCTCGAAGAAGGCAAGTCCTACGCCCTGCGCAACGTCGTCACCGACGAGTATCAGGGTCGCTTCTCCGTGAAGCTCAACCGAACGACCACCATCGAGGAACTCGACGAGGAAATCGAGGTCGGCGATGACAGTGTCGAAGCCGAGGGCGCACTGGTCGACATCCAGTCCGGTTCCGGGCTCATCAAACGCTGTCCGGAGGACGATTGCACGCGCGTCCTCCAGAACGGCCGCTGCAACGAACACGGCGAGGTCGAAGGCGAGTTCGACCTCCGAATCAAGGGCGTCCTCGACGACGGCAAGGAGGTCACCGAGGTCATCTTCGACGAGGACGCGACCGAGGAACTGACCGGTATCACCCTCGAAGAAGCGAAGGAGATGGCGATGGATGCGCTCGATACCACCGTCGTCGCCGACGAGATGCGACAGAAAATCCTCGGCCGGTACTACCGCGTCCAGGGTCCGACGTTCGGTCGTTACTTGCTCGCCGACGAGCAGGAGCGACTGACCGGGGCCGTGGATGCAGACGAGATTCTCATCAAAGCGAGGTCGATCTAAATGGCGAGTACACCCACCCGCGAGGTCGCACGGCGCGTCTTCGCACGCGAGTTCAACGACGCGAGCTACACGTTCAAGGAATCCGACGACGACCGCGCGCCGGTGTACGTCCTCTTGCCGACCGGCCAGCGCGCTAACCGCGTGTTCCTAGTCGGCACCCTCACCGAGACCGAGGACGTCGGTGAGGACAGCGAGTACTGGCAGGGCCGGGTCGTCGACCCCAACGGCGACACGTTCTTCATGTACGCCGGGCAGTACCAGCCCGACGCGGCGTCGATGCTGCGCGAACTGGAACCGCCGGCCTACGTCGCCGTCGTCGGCAAGCCACGCACCTACGAGACCGACGAGGGCGAGGTGAACGTCTCGATCCGCCCCGAGTCCATCTCGGAGGTCGACGAGGCGACCCGGGACCGCTGGGTCGTCGAGACGGCCGAGCGAACGCTCGACCGGGTCAAGCGGTACAAGGAAGCCGACCTGGAGGACCCGGCCACCGACGAGTACATCGCGATGGCCGACGAGGAATACGAACAGCTATCCATCGAGAACTACCGGCAGTCGGTCGTCGGTGCGCTGGAGAGCCTGCAGGACGAGCAGGCCGAAGCCAGCGCCGACTGACTCCGGCGCTGTCCCCGACTTTTTGCTGGTGGTGACGTTTCCGTCGCTACGGCTCCAGTAGCTCGATGCGGTTCCCCTCAGGATCGACAACGAACATGATAGTCGTCCCGCTCTCGGTCGTCTGGGGCCCGCTGAGCGTCTCGACATCGTCGGGCAGTCGTTCGGCGACGGCGTTGAGGTCGTCGACTTCCAGCCCGGGATGGGTCGCCCCCGGCCGATTGAGATTGGGATCGGGCATTGCCTCGCCCTCCGGCTCGTATGTCGCCAGTTCCAGACGCACGTTGCCGGCGTCGAGGTGGACCAGTTCGGCGCTGGCCCCCTCGATGTCGACAGCGGTTCCGAACGCCTCGTCACCGACGGAAAACCGGGTCAATACGTCAAGCCCCAGCACGTCGCGGTAGAACTTGACGGCGCGGTCCAGGTCGCTGACGATGATGCCGAAGTGGTGGCCAGTTGCGTCGATGTCTGTCGCCATCTCTGCCGGAACCGAGGTCGTCCGACTGTTAAATCACAGCGGTTCGACTGCTGCCAGCGACGGCCATCGAGGAACAGGTCCGGTAGCGTCTGACAAACGATTAAATACGTTGCTGCTAAAACAGTATGTAACTATGGGCAACAAAAACAAGACTATCTCCTTTCGCGTCAGCGAGGACAAATTCGAAACCCTCCGCGAAATCGCCGAGGAGCGCGATATCTCGCTGTCCGCAGTCTTTCGTGACTACGTCGACACGCTCGTTTCCCACGACGGTCAGGTGAAGGTCGCGCCGGAACACGAGTTCGAGGACGACGCGACCGAGACCAGCACCGAGAGCTTCCCGCCGAAGGTCGAAGTCCCGAAGAGCTTCGTCCGCGAACACGAACGGCTCGAACTCGAAGCTGAGCACCTCCGCGAACAACTGGAAGAACACAAGCGCTACGTCACCAAGCTCCGCCAGCAACTCGACGAGATGGATCAGGACGAGGTCATTCATCTCGAAGATCTCGACCAGGGCGAAGAGGAAGACGCCTCCTACCGCATCGGCAGTTTCGACGACCTAGAGTAATCGCTGGCGTTTCTGCTGTACGTCTTCGGCCACGTCGTCGCGCCCATCGACGTCGGCCAGGGTTTCGACGGCTTCTAATGTTCTGACGGAGTTATCGAGGAAGGACAGGACGTCGCCCGGATACGCATACAGCATGTAGTCGTCGCTCATCACGTCCACGACGGCGTCGGGCCCCATCCCTTGCTCGCGCAGTTCCAGCAGGTACGAGATGAACTTCCGTTCGGCACAGCCACAGTGGGGGTTGGCCTCACAGTCACAGTCCAGAAAGTCCTCAGCGAAATCGAGGACTCGCTCTCTGGAGGCTTCGTCGAGTTTTGCCAGCCCCTCGCCCTGAAAGAGGATATCCAGCGTCGCGCCCTTGAACGCTCCCTTCGGGAAACTCGTCTCTAGCTGGGAGGCGAGTTGCTGGTGGTTCTTGACGTAGATCTTGTCCGTGATGGCCACGCGTGCTTATCTGTATGCGTCGGCAGTGTAAAAACATCCCGAAGCGGCCGATGGACTGGACAGCATCCGATATACCACCGCTGTCACGCGCTCTCACGACCCATTGGTTTCCAGATTCGTAACGTATTTCTGTTCCAGCGGAATATCTATGGATGCTTCAGCAAGCGTGTCCGGGTTGGGGTAGTGGTATCCTTCAGCCTTGTGGTGGCTGAGACGTGGGTTCAATTCCCGCACCCGGACTGTATAAATTTTCTCACATATTCGCCGGCGAAATTCAGTACATTTAGATTCACTTTCACCCTACTCGGCTCGGATTTATTACCTCCCACGAGCCTGTCTATAATGTGACAGAATATGACTGCCCTACGTGTGGCCGGGCGTTTGACAGTCGCCGCGGTCTCGGGGTACATCACAGTCGCGTCCACGATGAGCGACTCCCAAACAGAGAGTGTGACCGCTGCGGAACTGAATTCTACGCCGAATCTGCCCGTGCCTACTGTTCGGAAGCATGCCACGACGCCGCCGTATCGTACGAGGGAGAAGCGAACCCGAACTTTTCGGATGCGAAAGAACAGACGAACTGCGATATCTGCAATGCGACATTCGAGTACTATCCCTCACAAAAAGACGGCGTGTATTGCCTCGATTGCGTCGAGACTGCGGCGTGGCGCGATCCACCACAGAGAACCGGGGTTGCGCATCACTCCTGGTCCGGTGGCAAACTATCGGTCTCTTGTGACGTTTGCGACGCCCGTATCGAGCGGTATCCGAGCCAGATTCGGGGCGAAGTCGTCCTTTGTAGCCGCAACTGCCACGCCGAGTGGCTCTCGGCGGCGTTCACCGGCGACGGCCATCCGAACTGGCGCGGCGGTGGCGTCGGCGACTACGGACCGGGATGGCGGGCAGTCCGCAAGCAGGCGCTGGAGCGGGACGACCACGCCTGTGTACTCTGTGGCACTGATGCAGACGAACTGGGGCGGAACCCGGACGTACACCACATCGTGCCGGTCCGACTGTTCGCCGCGATGCCAGCCCTTGCTGTCCGGGATGCGCATACGCTGGACAACGTCGTCTCGCTGTGTCCGGGCTGTCACCGTCAGGCAGAGTTCGGTCACGTCTCGCGGGCAGAATTGCGCTGGCGGGCTGGCATCCGGCGGCGGGACACATCTGCTGTCGGTGGTGTGACGGTGTAGTCGGACCGGAATTTACACAACAAGTCCCGCCGCCAGTATGCGTATGTCACCGACTGTCGACGAACTGCGGAACGAGATTCGCGAGGCTGTCGGCCGGTACGAACGCCCGGTCTCGACTGCTTTTACCAAGGAAGCGCTGGCGGCGATCTGCGAGGCCGTCGGATACGACATCGACACGGATCGGCTGCCGTCAAAACCGCAGATGCGGGCGGGGATCCTCTGGAAAATTGGAGAACGGGAGGACGACGACCCGGCGGACGCGGAGCAGCCCTTCCGGAAGGGGGAACTCGAAGCGGTTGCCGCGGCGCTGGCTGAGAAGTAACGCAGGGCTTCGCTGGTACTGGCTCGTTTGACTACCCCGAAGCTGGCAGCATGCGGAAATATTTGCGTCTCGACAGCGAACTAACTAGTATGAGACGCAACCGCTCCCCGACGTTCGAGAACAGGCAGGCGGCTGGGAAACGGCTGGGAGAGGCGTTGTGCGAGCGGGATATCGAAGTCGACATCGTTCTCGCAATTCCACGTGGTGGACTGCCGGTGGGTCGTCCCGTTGCCGACGCGCTCGGTGTCCCGCTGGACATCGCGGTCGCAAAGAAGATTGGCGCACCGAACAACCCTGAGTACGCCATCGGCGCTGTCGCCGCCGATGGGACCGTGTGGCTCAATACCGATGTCATTGATCGACGAGAGATTCCTCGTGACTACGTTGCGAACACGCGAGCGGAGATGGCCGACGCCGCCAAGCAGAAAGCCCAGCGCTACCGTGACCCGGAGGCATCGCCGTCGCTTACGGGCAAGCGGGTGTGCCTCGTCGACGATGGCGTGGCGACGGGTGCGACGGCGCGGGCCTGCATCGAGCAGAGCCGACAGGCCGACCCCGAACGACTGGTGCTCGCGGTACCGGTCGCCTCGCCGCGGGCGATGTCGGACCTCGAAGCGCTGGTCGACGAGGTGATCTGTCTGGAGGTTCCGTCGGAGTTCCGCGCCGTCGGCCAGTACTACGAGCAGTTCGAGCAGGTCTCCGACGAGGCTGCGATGTCGTATCTGGCCGAGGAGTGATTCAGCGCTCTATTCTGGATTCGGGTCGGACGGTTTCGGTTTCCGTCTCGCCGATGGGGGTAAAGTCGCCACTGGACTTGATAATCGAGAGCGCCGTCATGATATCTGTCCGGGTGAGCAGCCCCTCGAAGGAGTCGTCCTCGTCAGTGACGAGCAAGCGACCGACGGAGTTCTGCTGAAGTGAAGTCAGCGCGTCCATCACGTCGGTGTCCGGGCTGATCGTGATGATCTCCGTCGTCATCACGTCGCCGACGGTGTAGGCATCGCGCTCGACCTCCTGAACGGCGCGGGCGTCTTCGAGCGTCACGAGGCCGACGACCTCGCCGCCACGTTCGACCGGGTAACCGGTGTGGCGCTCCTTGAACATCGTCTGGATGAGCTCACGGACAGACATGTCTTCGGGGACCGACGTCACGTGGTCTGCCGGCGTCATCACGTCCGCGACGGTGACGCCCTCGAACGCGGCCCGCATCGAGGTCTGGCGGGACTCGCCCGCTGCGCCGATGTAGATGAAGAAGGCCAGGCCGGCGAGGAAGATATTTCCGAGGACGAAGATTCCAAACAGGCCGAGGAAGACGGCGAATATCTTCCCGACCTCGGCGGCGAGTGTCGTCGCTCGGGCGTAGGATCGCCGGCGGGCGAGCAGTGCACGCAGAACGCGACCGCCGTCCATCGGGAACCCGGGGAGCATGTTGAACGCCGCCAGCGCGATATTCATCAACGCGAGATAGCCGAGGATGAACCGGACCGATTCGATCGACGTCGCCGCGCCGCTCGGGAGAATCTGGAACACGACAAAACAGACACCGCCGACGGCGATACTGACGATGGGGCCGGCGATGGCGATGACCAGCTCCTGTTTCCAGTCTTCGGGCATCTCGCTGAGCTGGGCGATGCCGCCGAACAGCCAGAGCGTGATGGAGTCAATGGGGAAGCCATAGCGGATGGCCACGAGGGAGTGGCCGAGTTCGTGGAGGACGACGCCGGTGAACAGGCCGACGGCCGCACCGATGCCGAGGACCCAGACGAGCGCGCCGTCTGTGAGGACGGCTGCATCCAGCCCGGCGTTCAGTGTCCCATTCAACAGCTCGGTCGTCTGTTCGATCTGTGTCCCGATAATCCAGGCGAACAGCGGCAACACGAGGAGAAACGTCAGATCCAACTGGATGGGGATTCCGAATGCGCTTCCGATACGAAACCGTCGCATATCGAGGAGTTGACGCGGGACGGTCTTAAGCCCCCTTGGCGGGACTGTCGCAGTCACCGCCGTCGGTACGCCTTTGCGGTGCGCCCGCGATGGACCGCACATGAGCGACCCACTGATTCGGCGGACCGAGGACATCGAGTACGAGCCCGTCGACGCCGCTGACGGACTGGAAAAGGGCGTTCTCATCGGCGAGGAGAACGGCGGCGGCAATCTTGCCATCCGTCGTTTCACCCTCGCCCCCGGCGGTAGCGTGCCGAAACACACCAACGGCATCGAACACGAGCAGTATGTCCTTTCCGGACGGTACACCGTCGGCATCGAGGGCGAGGAGTACGACGTCGAGGCGGGCGACAGCCTCCACATCCCCGCCGGTGCTGTCCACTGGTACCGTAACGACGGTGACGAACCGGGCGCGTTCCTCTGTGCGGTTCCCACCGGCGACGACGAAATTACGCTACAAGGCTAATTTGTAGTAGTGGCGTCGCATCTTAGCGCCGTAAGGCACCTGAGGTCAGATACATTGCTAATGGGGCACTTGCTCCACAAGCATACGTCCCGGTGAACGCCTTGTAACAAAATAACCGAATTCGATCAATTACTCTTCAAAGACCTTGGTCAGATATGTCTGAGAATAATCGGCTGGCCCCATTCGGACGCGGCGCAGAATCAAGTACAGCGGCGCGGTGAACACAGTGCTAATAATAACCGACCCGATGACCCATAGCGGCCATAGCGGCTGATAGTATGCGTTGGCTCCTTTCAGCGACTGAGCATCGTCGTAGAACGCCTTTATTGAACCGATGGCGGTCAGGAGCGCCGCAAACGAGACAGTCAGCAAGAAAATAATTGTAGCTTCTCTGAGGACGGGCAGTTTCAGTCCACCCAGCTTTACGATAAGTCCGGCTACTGGCGCTACGACCCACACAATCAGTGTGTGATACATATGCCACCGATACGCCGGCTTCTTCCGACCACGTTGTTCATGCGGACTCATGCTTTCATTGTCGTATTTTTCCATCTATACACGATTGAAGAATACAGTTACTTAGACTTACGGAAATGAAAAACCAACTCATTTTATAATTTGAAAGATAAAATTTGAGAGAATTAATTCTATTAGTAATTCGATAGCGCGCCGCTCAAAAGGATACTCGGTAGCGACGAACCGTACACAGTGTGTGCGAGCAGAGTCCGGCACAACTGCGGCGGACTGATGCAATAGTCGCCAACATTCTGAAATCACTGGTACGCTCCCTCGAAACAAGTCCGAACCGCTCAAGTAGCGCAGTCGCCTCTAGACGACTGTGTCACAGCAGGCCGCACAGGTAGAGACGCTGTTCCTCCACGAACACGGCGAGGAGTTCCGCGTCGCCGCCCACCGGGACGGCGAGCGGCTCTTCCACGGCATCCTCGAACTCAAGGAGACCGACGCTGGTCCCCGCCCGCGTCGCCTCCGCGTCAAGGACGGGACCAGCGAGGAGCTTCGCTCGCCCGACCAGTTCGTTGACCTCGCCCGCCGTGCGGCCCGCATTCGAATTTCAGAGCAGACCGCCCCGCTTGCGCGCGAGCGCATCCGCGAGATGCTCGACGCGTACCAGATCGAGGCTAAGGTTGTCCGGACCTGTCGGTTGTGTGCCTCCGACGGGCGCTACTCGCCGATTACCAGTGAGACAGCCATCGAGACCGACGACGAGACCATCTGTCCCGAGTGTGCTCGCCAGCAGCTTGATAGGGAACTCGCATTCAAAGGAAGTATCAGCGGCGACGCCCGTGACCGCCTCGAAGAACTGCTGCTGGAAGTGCAGGACCTCGATCGGGTGACGAACCTTCTGTCGGGCCAGCTGGACCCGGACCTGACGAAGTTCGACGAGATCTCGGCGACCGTCGACGAGGTCGACCCCGTTCGCGTCGACTCGCTTGACCTCCATCCCGGGATGCAACAGCACCTCGAATCGCGGTTCGATACACTGCTGCCGGTCCAGAGCCTCGCCGTCGAGCACGGGGCCACAGAGGGCCGCGACCAGTTGGTCGTGAGCGCAACGGCGACGGGGAAGACGCTCATCGGTGAGATGGCCGGCATCGACCGCGTCCTGAACAACAAGGGGACGATGCTGTTTCTCGTCCCGCTGGTCGCGCTCGCGAACCAGAAATACGAGCAGTTTCAGGACCGCTACGGCGACATGGTCGACGTGTCGCTGCGCGTTGGCGCGAGCCGCATTGCTGACGAAGGCGGGCGCTTCGACCCCGAAGCTGATGTCATCGTTGGGACCTATGAGGGGATCGACCACGCGCTCCGGACCGGCAAGGATCTCGGCACTGTCGGCACAGTCGTCATCGACGAGGTCCACACGCTCGGCGAGGACGAGCGGGGCCACCGGCTCGACGGACTGATTTCCAGACTCAAATACTACTGCGAGTCCGGTGGCGCGCCCGACAGCGGCGACACGCAGTGGATCTATCTCTCGGCGACGGTCGGCAACCCCGGCCAGCTGGCCGACCAGCTTCGAGCGACGCTCATCGAGTTTGAGGAGCGGCCGGTTCCAATCGAGCGCCACGTCACGTTCGCCGACGGCCGCGAGAAGATCGAGACCGAAAAGAAGCTCGTCAAGCGAGCGTTCGACAACAAATCCAGCAAGGGGTATCGCGGCCAGACCATCATCTTCACCAACTCCCGACGGCGCTGTCACCAGATCTCACGGAAACTGGAGTACAGTTCTGCGCCGTATCACGCCGGGCTGGACAACCGGAAGCGCCAGCGGGTCGAGCGGCAGTTCGCCGATCAGGACCTCGCGGCGGTCGTGACGACGGCGGCGCTGGCTGCTGGGGTCGACTTCCCCGCCTCGCAGGTCATCTTCGACTCGCTGGCGATGGGGATCGAGTGGCTCACCGTGCAGGAGTTCAGCCAGATGCTCGGCCGTGCCGGCCGCCCGGACTACCACGACAAGGGGACCGTCTACATGCTGGTCGAGCCTGACTGTTCGTACCACAACAGCATGGAGATGACCGAGGACGAGGTGGCGTTCAAGCTCCTGAAAGGCGAGATGGAGCCGGTCATCACCCGCTACGACGAGGGCGCGGCCGTCGAGGAGACGCTGGCGAACGTCACTGTCGCCGGCAAGCAAGCCAAGCGGCTCAACGACCGGATGGTCGGCGAGGTGCCGACGAAGCACGCGCTGGGGAAACTGCTCGAATACGAGTTCATCGACGGCCTCTCGCCGACGCCGCTCGGCCGGGCTGTGACGCGGCACTTCCTCGCACCCAACGAGGCGTTCCAGTTGCTCGACGGCATCCGTAAGGGCCAGCACCCCTACGAGATCGTCGCCGACATGGAACTGCGCGACGAGCACTGAGTCGCTTTTGCCCCGCAGACCTGTCGGCCGAGTATCCTTTCGGCGTACATTCTTGTAGCGGCACGCACTTCCGGTGTCCATGGGCCTGTTCGATACGATCCGTCGCGCCGTCGGTGGCGATGACTCGTCGACCGACGGGGACGAGCAGGCGGCCGGGGGCGACCCGCCGTCCGATGATGGGCCGGGACTCTTGGATACGGCGACGCTCGACCCGACGACGTTCCGGGAGTACGCCGAGCACGTCGTCGGCGGCGCGGACCCGCTGACGTTCGACCCCGACGCGCTCGCGCGCCTCGATACGGCCATTGAGGAGAGCTACGACGGCAGAACCGCGGGCGATGACGCGAGTGTGACGACCTACACTGAGAACACGGTTCGGTTCGGGAGCTATCTCGGTGAACTCCTCGTGCGAGCCTACGACGGCGAGTGGGTCCAGTCCGACGGTCGGTGGGGCGTCGCCGTTACCGGGCCGGACGACGAGGTGGCGGTCGCGGTGTTCGACGTGGCCGCCCGCTCGTTCGGCGACGAGCCGGTGTTTGCGGCTGTCGTGACGCGGCTGGAATCCGAACTGGCACTGGGTGGCATCCGGAGTCCCGAAGGCGACGGACCGGCAGACCTGGGGGCGGACGAAACCGACACCGACAGCGCCGTCTCCGAACCGACGCGGGTCGTTAGCCGCGTCGACGACGGACAGACTGACGAGCGCGGCGCGTCTCCCGAACCGGCGGCGACAGACGAGCGGGGTGAGACAACTGCCGCCGATACCGCTGGCTCCGATTCGTCCCAGGCTATCGAGACGGAGCCGACCCGAATCGTCCGGCGGATCGAATCCGAGTCGGAAACGGGCGACCGGTCGGACGACACTGACCCCACGCCTGTCGTCAGTGGGGGTACTGACGAGCCAGAGCACGAGGCTCCATCGGACAACGAAGCTGACGGCTCGACTGCCGATATCGGCGGGAACGCAGTTCCCGATACGACCGATTCAGCGACAGATGATGCCGACAGCGAGCCGCCGGCCGCTGAAACCGCCGGCGACGAATCGACTATCGGCGCAACCGACGCGGGGTCGACCACCGACACCGCCGTCGAGCAGCCGGCGGATGACATCGCTGCTGATCAAACAACGGCTGAAACACCGGTGACGGAGCCACCGCTCGACGCCTCTGCGGATGGATCGACTGCCGACACGACTGCTGCTGGCGAGACGACGGGCGATGATGCGGTCACGGCTGATGAAGAGATGACGGGCGATGATACGATTACGGCCGACGAAGCGGCCGCTTACATCGACGAGGCGGAGCCAACGGTCGACAGTGCCACAGCGGACCCTTCGAACGATGCGCCAGCGGCCGAGACTCCGGCCGAAGACTCGGCTGCCGACTCCCGCGACGAAGACGGAACCGGCGACAACACGCCCACGGGGGCAGCAACTGACACATCCGCCGACGAAGCAGCGACGGACACGGCCGACGCCGAGGATCTCGATGAATCGACGGACAGTGAATCGAATCCCGATAGCTCGCCGGATGCGTCGGCAGACGACGATTCAGACGCGGCGGGTTCCGAAACCGCGGTCGACGAGCCACTTGCAGACGCAGCTGATGCCGAGACGGTCGATGACGAGCCGGCAGCCGGTGCAGAATCCGACGCTAGGGAACTGTTTGATGACAGTGACACATCGGCCCCTGCCGAGGATGTCGAGGCGTCTGGTGCCACTGGTAATGCACCGTCACAGGACGTGACCACTGACGAGACGGCTGCGACAGCGGCCACCAACGAGAGTGAACTGTCCGCTTCCACTGACAGCGACCCGACCGCTGGCTCGACGGCCCGCTCGTGGGACCCCGGCACGGTCCGCGCGGAGCACGCCGATACCGCTGTCGAGTTCGCCGACTTCTGGGGCGAACACGACCTCGATTTCTCGCCGACCTCGCTGTCACGCCTCGACGACTTGGTCGACGCGGAGTGGGACGACGAGCGCTTCGCCGAAACGACGTTCGGGAGCGACGCGTCGTTCGACGACCGCGCGTTCACCAGTGTCGTGCGGGAACTCGGCGGCTACTTCGGCGAGGTACTCGTTCGGCAACTCGACGGCGAATGGAGCGATGAAACGGACCACGAAGCGGCCGTCGTCGTCGGCGGACCGGCCGGGCAGTTCGCCGTCCCCGTTTTCCAGGTCGCGATAACCTCGCTCAGAAAACAGGCGGTGTTCGGACGGAGCTACGACGCCCTGCTCGAAGACCTGGGTCGTGACGGCCCGACGCGGTGAGCGACGCGACTCCGGCCGGGTTCCTCGCTGTTGCTAGTCAGACAGGGGTATGACCGACGTGCTCCCACATTCGGGACACTCGTCGTGGTCTGTGTAGAGGAGCGTATCACACTCGATACACCGGTGGGTGGCTTCGTCGTCGGTCGCGTTTCCGACCTCCTGTTTCAGCTCCTCGACTTTTCGACCGAGATCGTTGAAAAGGCTCATTGTGACCAATTCGGCCCGGACAGGGATAAACGTCGGCCGCCGGAGCAGGGTGTGAGCGGACGCCCACGCTCGCAAACGACCCATCCTTTTGTCACTGGCTCCGCAGGGGACAGACGTGTCGCTGCCACCTGTCACGCCGGGGATGTTGTTCGTGTTCGCGGTCATCGTCGCCGCGTTGGTGCTGTTTGCGACGGAGGCGCTGCCAGTCGACGTGACCGCTATCGCCGTCATGGTCGCGCTGATGCTGGCCGAGCCGGTGACGGTATTTGCGGCCGATGCCGGGCTGCTCGCCGAACCGGTGTACGTGTTACATCAGGCCGGCGATGGGATTTCGCCGCTGGATCGCGGGCTCTCGGGCTTTGCCTCGACAGCGACGATAACCGTGCTGGCGATGTTCATTCTCTCCGACGGCGTCCAGCGGACCGGCATCGTCCAGATCCTCGGCGCGAAAATCGCCTCCCTGACCGGGGATAGCGAAACGAAACAGCTCGGTGCGACCGTCGGGCTGGTCGCGCCTATCTCCGGGTTCATCAACAACACCGCTGCCGTCGCTATCCTCCTGCCGATGGTCACCGATATCGCGCACAAGGGGAAACTCTCACCATCGAAACTACTGCTGCCGCTGTCCTATGCCTCGATGTTCGGCGGGATGTTGACGCTCATCGGCACCTCGACAAACATCCTCGCCTCGCAACTCTCGGCGGAACTGATCGGCCACCCGTTCAGCATGTTCGAGTTCACCCAGCTCGGCATCATTGTGACCGTCATCGGAACGGTTTATCTCCTTACCGTCGGGCGCTATCTGATCCCGTCGCGTATCCCGGCTGAGGAGGATCTCACTGAGGAGTTCGAGATGGGTGAGTACCTGACCGAAGTTGTCGTCCGCGAAGACTCTCCGCTGATCGGCCAGACTGTCGAGGAGGCGCTCAGAGTCTCGGAGTTCGACGTGGACATCGTCCAGCTGGTCCGCGAGAAACGCACGTTCCTCGAACCGTTCGGCCAGAAAGCGATCCGAGCCGGTGACGTCTTCGCCGTTCGGACGGGCCGGGACACGCTCGTCGATCTCCTCGATGTCGAAGGGCTGGACGTGATTCCCGAGGTCGAGGTCGACGACGCGGAACTGGAAACCGCAACCGAGCGAAAGAACCTCGTCGAGGTCGTCGTCGCTCCCGGCTCCTCGCTCATCGGCGAGACGCTCGTCTCCACCAACTTCCGCCAGCGCTACGACGCGACCGTGCTGGCACTTCGCCACGGGCAGGAACTGTACCGCCAGCGGATGGACCACGTCAAACTCCGCATCGGCGATACGCTTCTGGTGCAGGCCACCCCCGACAGCATCGACCGCCTCAACCGCAACAACGACTTCATCGTCGCTCAGGAGGTCGAACGACCGGACTTCCGCCAGTCGAAGATCCCTGTCGCAATCGGCATCGTCGCCGCCGTCGTCGGTGTCGCGGCGCTGACCCCGATTCACATCGTCATTTCGGCGCTCGGGGGTGCGCTGGCGATGGTCCTCACCGGCTGTCTCCGCCCGCCAGAGCTGTACGACGCTGTCCAGTGGGACGTCGTCTTCCTGCTCGCCGGCGTCATCCCGCTGGGTGTCGCCTTGCAGGAGACCGGCGGCGCTGATCTGCTCGCGGAGCTGTTCGTCATGGGTGCCGGCAGCATCCTCACCGCCGGGGGCGGCCTCGCCGTCGTCCTCGGTCTGATGTATCTCGTCACGGCGCTGCTGACGAACATCATCTCGAACAACGCTTCCGTCGTCCTGATGATCCCGGTGGCTATCGAAACTGCCCAGCAACTGAACGCCAACGCCTTCGCCTTCGTCCTCGCCGTTACGTTCGCCGCATCGACGGCGTTCATGACGCCGGTCGGCTACCAGACGAACCTCCTCGTCTACGGCCCCGGTGGGTACCGATTCACCGACTATCTGAAGGTCGGTGCGCCGCTACAGGCCGTATTTGCTGTCGCGACGACGCTCGGCATCGCGTATTTCTGGGGCCTCGCTCCCGCATGACACGGCCGCCTTGCAACGAAACGCTTTACACGCTGTCGAGTCGAGAAGGTAGTACGGGATCGTGGGGTAGCTTGGTAACCTTCGGGCCTTGGGTGCCCGCGCCCCTAGTTCAAATCTGGGCGATCCCATACCTGCGATACCGAAAGCGACCTTTTTGTCGCCTTTACCGCTAACTTTCCAGCGCCCTGTTCTGGCAGTCCCTTACTGCCATCGCTGCTCATACTCGTAGCCACGGCCAGGCCTCGCCACCATCTCCGTAGCGAATCCCCGGGCGACACTGCGAAAAGAATCCATCACGAAATCGCATCGCGCTAGTCGCCAGTCCGATCAGGGGCGAACGCGCGGTGTGTTTATCGCTGGCTGTCGGTATCGCTGTGGTCGTCTGCGCTGCCGCTGGTGTCGAACTGATCGACAGTCTCGGCCAGCGAGTCGGCACGATCACGGAGTTCGTCCGCGCTCTGAGCGATTTCAGCGACGGACGCGGACTGCTCCTCGGCGGCTGCCGATACCTGCTCGGCGTCCTCCGTCACGTTCTGACTGATCTCGGACACTCCGTCAACGCGGTGGACAACGCTCTGCGTCGCGTCGGCTTGGTCCTCGGTCGCGTCCGCAATCTCCTGAATACCGTCGTTGGCGTTCTCGATCGCGTCGACGGTATCCTCGATCGCGTCGGCAGCCTCGCGGACAGTCTCGACACCGGTGTCGATGTGGTCGCTGGTCGCGCGGATGTCCGTGACAGTCTCGTCGGTCTCCGTCTGTACGGCGGCGATTTCGGCTTCTATCTCTGCTGCCGCCTGTTTCGTCTCCTCTGCGAGGCTCTTGACCTCGTCGGCGACAACAGCGAAGCCCTCGCCGTCCTTGTCTGCGCGGGCGGCCTCGATGTTGGCGTTCAGGGCGAGCATGTTCGTCTGCTCGGCGATATCCGAGATGAAGTCGACGATCTCGCCGATGTCGTCCATGCGCTCCTGCAGCGCGAGAATCTGGTCGACCGCGTCTGCCGACCGGGACTCGATTTCCGCCATGTCGTCAATGGCCGACTCGGCGGCCTCCCGGCCCGTTTCGCCACGGTCGACAGCTTCTCTGGCCGTCTCTGCGACTGTCGTCGACGACGCTGCGACCTCCTCGATGCTCGCCGATAGCTCGTCCATCTCGGCGGCGGCCTCCTCGAGATCGTCGTGCTGTCTGATAGCGCCGTCCGCGATCTCCTGTATGCGGTCGCTGACGGTCTGGCTCGTCGTCTCGATTTCTTCGGCCCCAGTCGCGACCTCGATCGTGGCATTCGCGACTTCATCGGCGAACGCCGCGACTTCGCTGACGGTGGCTTCGAGCCCGTCGAGCATCGCGTTGAACTCGACTGCGACTTCTCGCATCGCCGTCTCCTCCGCGTCCTCATCGAGTCGCTTCGTGAGGTCACCGTCAGCGATCTCTTGCATCACCGCACTGTACTCGGCGGCGCGCTCCTGCAGGCGCTGGCTGGCTTCCTCTGCCTCTGCTCGTGCGTCCTCCGCTTCCGTACGCAGTTCTTCGGCTTCCGACCGCGCCGCCTTCGCTTCCTCGACTGCCTCCTCCGCTTCCTGAATGCGGTTCTGGAGAGAGATCCGCATATCGTCGAACGTCCCGTAGAGGCGGCCGATTTCGTCGGCGCGGTTCGTCGAGAGGTCGACATCGAAGTCGCCGGCCTCGATGCGTTCAGCACGGTCCCGCAACTGCTTCAGCGGATCGACCGTGCGTTTCCCGAGTACGAGGCCGACAGCCGACAACGAAACGAGCGCCAGCAGGACAAGCAGTCCGACCGTCTGTCCGACCGTGTCACGGACACTGAACGCCTGTGCCGTGTCCAGGCTCGTCACCGTGACCCAGTTGGTGGTCGGGACGGGCGCGAACGCGTACACGCGACCATCGGACACCGCTGTCACCGGCGCTGCAGTACCGTTCGCATCGCGGATCGCCGCGAGGCTCCCGCTGTGGGTGTCAGCATCGAACTCGCGGTCGATGTTCAGTACCGTCTCGTCGTTGGTGTTCAGAATCGTGGTTTCCTTCGTCGAATTTGTATCGCTGAGCCGGTCGACCTGACTCTGGATGCGTGTGACGACGACGAGGTGCGAGCCGTCGCGCTTCGGGACCGAGCTAGCGAACGCCATCACGGGTTCGTCGTTGAGGACCGGTGAGCGGTACGACCGACTACTCGACCAGACCTGTGTGTTGTTCCCGGGTCCCTCCGGCACTTCCGCGTTCGTCCACGGGGCGTCAAGTTCGGACAGCGACCGCCCCTCAAGTGGGAGTTCCGTGCTGGCGACCACCTCGCCACGCGTGTCGTTTACGAGATGCATACTGACAACATCGTCAGGCAGTAGCTGGTCCTGCAGCAGGATATACGCCGCAGCGCGCCGGTCGCTCCGGAGCGGTTCACCTTGCGAAATGGATCGTGTGTGCGTGCGTTGCTGTTCAACCCACGAGCCGATAGAGTCCCCCTCCAGCTGACTGGTCTCGGCGAGCTGTTCGGTCGTCTGTTGTTCGACTGCCGTGGATGTCGCCTGAAACGTGAACGCGCCAGCGCCCGCGATGACGAGCGACACGGCGAGGAACGCAACAGCGAACTTCGCAGCGAACCGCTGCCGGACGAACTCGGGGGCGACCCGATCAAGTGCACTCGCCAGTCCGTCGAGTGGACCGCCCGCCATCAGGCACCACCCGTGCTGGAGCGCTCAGTGGGAACGACGATGTCGCCGGCGGCGATCTGCTCCCGTGACGTCGACAGCGCCTCCCTGACGTCGTCGGGAATCGCCGGCTCGAGAGAGGTGCCATAGACGATGCCGACGCCGTCACTGTCCAGCCCGAGAGAGACCACCTCACCAGTGGGAAGGCTGTCCGCGACCGTCGCTGTTGCCGCGTCGTAGACTGCGACGTTTACTCGCTTGACCATGCTCGCGAGCACGACGTCCGCGTACCGGGGGTTACTCCGGGACTGGTCCGAGTCTACCCCAATAGCGTATCGCCCGTGGGCCTGTGCGGCCTGGAAGATGCCAACACCTGCGCCACCCGCCGCGTGGTAGACGATGTCTGCTCCGTCGTCGTACATCCCGGCTGCGATGTCGCGGGCACCTTGCACGTCGTCGAAGTTCCCGAGGTACTCCGTGAGGACATCGACGTCCGCGTTCGCGTGTGCGACACCGGTCTTGAAGCCGGCCTCGAATTTGTGGATGAGCGGCTGGTCGACACCACCGACGAACCCGACAGTCGTCTCTTTCGGGTTCGTCGCACCCGCACCGAGGTTGACGTCTCTGGTCGTGAGCAGCCCGGCGAGGTTCCCGGCCTGAAACGACCCTTCGTGCTCGCGGAACACGTAACTCGCCACGTTGTCGTCGTCCACGACGGAATCGACGATCATGAACTGCTGGTCCGTGTACTCCGATGCGACCTCAGACAGCCCCTCCGCCTGCAGGAATCCGATACAACAGACTAGGTCGTACGACGGATTCGTCGAACTCGCTAGTTCGGCCTGTACCTCGGCGAATCCGGGGACACTCTTTGGCTCATGGTTCGTGTACTCGACCCCGTCATCGAGGCGTGCGCGCTGAATGCCACGATTCGCTGCATCGTTGAATGAGCGGTCATCGAGCCCGCCCAGCGCATACACCATCCCGACAGTCGCCGCGGCATCGCTCTCGTCGATGCCGCTAGCGGTCGCTTGCTGGCTATCGCTCGGACCCTCATCTCCTTCTCCGCTCCCAACGAAATTCTCGAAGCGGCCTGCACAACCGGCGAGTGCCGCGGTCGCGGCCGCGCCGCCGCTGGCGAGAAGCCGACGTCTTGTGATATTTTGCTCGCGCACGGGTATTCTATTCCGAGTAAACCAACATACCAGCAAAAATCACTGGACCCAATTCTCGACACTGATACTGATATCCCTCCGTCCCTCCTCATTTCAGTTCCACCCCGGTTTGCGAACCTTCTTAGGCCAGTGGGCATAACCACTGTCCACTCAAATGGCGACCGCCGAGAACACCGAACTCATCGACCGCTTCGAGGAGTTCTACCGCAACTACTACCGCAACGAGATCGGTGAGCTCGCCCAGAAATACCCCAACGACCAGAAATCGCTGTATATCGACTGGGACGATCTCTATCGCTTCGACCCGGATCTGGCCGACGACTACCGAACCAAGCCCGAGCAGATTCAGGAGTACGCCGAGGAGGCGCTTCGACTGTACGATCTTCCGGTCGATGTCTCGCTTGGACAGGCCCACGTCCGCGTCCGGAACCTCCCCGAATCCGAGGACATCCGCGACCTGCGCCACGAACACCACGGGAACCTCGTCGCCGTCCGTGGGATCATCCGGAAAGCGACCGATGTGCGTCCGAAAGTCATCGAGGCAGCCTTCGAGTGCCAGCGCTGTGGGACGCTCACGCGTATTCCACAGACCGCCGGCGACTTTCAGGAACCGCACGACTGCCAGGGCTGTGAACGGCAAGGGCCGTTCCGGCTCAACACCGACCAGTCCCAGTTCATCGACGCGCAGAAGCTCCGAGTGCAGGAATCTCCTGAGGGACTGCGTGGCGGGGAGACGCCCCAGTCAATCGACATCAACATCGAGGACGACATCACGGGCCACGTCACCGCCGGTGACCACGTCCGCGTGACCGGCATCCTCAAACTCGACCAGCGGGGCAACGACAACGAGAAGTCCCCGATGTTCGACATCTACATGGAGGGCGTCAGCGTCGAAATCGAGGACGAGCAGTTCGAGGACATGGAGATCACCGATGCCGACAAGAAGGAGATCGTCGAACTCTCCAACGAATCCGATATCTACGACAAGATGGTCGGGGCCATTGCCCCCTCTATCTACGGCTACGAGAAAGAGAAGCTCGCGATGATGCTCCAGCTCTTCTCCGGCGTGACGAAGGAGCTACCTGACGGCTCTCGAATACGTGGGGACCTCCATATGTTGCTGATAGGAGACCCGGGAACAGGGAAGAGCCAGATGCTATCATATATCGAGAATATTGCGCCCCGCTCTGTCTACACCTCCGGCAAAGGGTCATCGAGCGCGGGGCTTACCGCGGCCGCCGTTCGCGACGACTTCGGCGACGGCCAGCAGTGGACGCTGGAAGCGGGCGCGCTCGTGCTCGCTGATCAGGGTATCGCCGCTATCGACGAACTCGATAAGATGTCTCCCGAAGATCGTTCGGCAATGCACGAGGCGCTGGAACAGCAGCGTATCAGCGTCTCCAAGGCCGGTATTAACGCGACACTCAAATCCCGCTGTTCGCTGCTGGGCGCGGCCAACCCCAAGTACGGCCGCTTCGACCAGTACGAACCCATCGGTGAGCAGATAGACCTCGAACCGGCGCTCATCTCGCGGTTCGACCTCATCTTCACCGTGACGGACAAGCCCGACGAGGAGAAGGACCGCAACCTCGCCGAGCACATCATCCAGACCAACTACGCCGGCGAACTTCACACCCATCGGACGGAGAACCCGACCTCGAACTTCAGCGAGGAGGAGGTCGGCACCGTCACTGAGGAGGTCGCACCGACAATCGAACCGGACCTCCTCCGGAAGTACGTCGCCTACGCCAAGCGAAACTGCTTCCCGACGATGACCGAGGAGGCAAAGAGCCGTATCGAAGATTTCTACGTCGATCTGCGGATGAAGGGGCAGGACGAGGACGCACCGGTACCCGTTACTGCCCGGAAGCTGGAGGCGCTGGTCCGGCTTGCTGAAGCCTCTGCACGCATACGTCTCTCTGACACCGTCGACGAAGCCGACGCCGACCGGGCAGTCGACATCGCCCACTACTGCCTGAAGGAGATCGGTGTCGATCCCGAGACCGGCGAGTTCGACGCCGACGTGGTCGAGACCGGCCAGTCGAAGACCCAGCGCGACCGCATCCAGAACATCAAAGGCATCATCTCCGACATCGAGGACGAGTACGATGAGGGCGCACCCGCCGACGTAGTCATCGAACGCGCCGAAGAGGTCGGTATCGACGAGTCGAAGGCCGAACACGAAATTGACAAGCTGAAACAGAAAGGCGAGGTGTACGAGCCCCGGACGGATCACCTTCGGACGACCTGATATGGACCGTATCTCCGCACTCCGCAATATCGAGGAGGCGCTGGCCGAGTTCGAGGCCGGGTCGCGGTCGCTCAGTGACCTCGAACGGGACGTTCGCGGGACGCTCCGGACCTACGCGACTGAGTTCGAGGGCGACCTGCAGGCCTACCGAGCAAGCGGCGGGGCCGCCGTGGACGGACTCGTCGTCCTTGCGCCATCCGAGACAGCGGCTCGCGAGCGGGTTCGTGACCTCGTCGCGGATGCCGGCGAATTTACCGTTACAGTCGTCGAGTAAGGAATTTTCCAGCACCGTAGCCGCTGTCGGTGTAGCACATATCTCGTGCCAGTGCTGACTCTCGAACGCGATTGTCTCCCCTATCTTTCTTTCCGATTCCCATATGTATTCAGGCTAAAACACATTCAATTCAGTAAAATTTTATAGTAATTATAACAATGTCTACCCAGTGCTACTCGTCGTCACGTACTCTCGGGCAGCACGTAGAGACCTGCGGAACGTCTGTCGTGCCCACGAAGACTGTGTCGTTCGGCAGTTCGGGAGAGCAGCGTTGTTCTCCGGAACCGAGTTCGGGGCCTTTCAGGCGCTCCGGCTGCATGAGAAACACAGGCTCGACGTTCAGATCGAGCACGTCGAGCCGTTCGAACCGACAGATGTCCCGAAGCACGTCCGCGAGGCGGCCAAGCGGTACGAGGCACGCGAGGAACCGGCAACGCCCTACGAGCGGTTCGCGTCGGGACGTGACCTCCCGGAACCGGACCAACTCCGAGGCGTCGATCTGTGAAGCTCCGCGTCGCTGGAACCACGTACACGGGCGCTGTCGTCGACCTCCGAACCCGAAACGTCGGCGGTCGAACCATCGCCGCAAGCATCCGTGGACAGCGGCGTTTTCCGGTCGTGTCCTGCCCGGAGCCACCGGCCGTGTACGCGTACGTCGGACACGTCCACCCGTCGATGGGACTCCGAACGCGGACTGCACTCGCGGCTGCCGCCCGGTCACGGGGATACGAAACCCCGCAGGACGACGCTATCGCGGACCGCCGCGCTCAACTGGCCGAGCTTGAACCCCCGCCGCCGGAGCTACCGGACCCTGTCGACCCCGTCCCGGAGTCGACCATCGACGGCCTGCAGGAAGCGGTCGCGACCCACCGCGGTCGTCTCACCGCTCGGCAGGCGGTCGGTGCGGACGACGAAGCGGCACGGGCCGCTCTCCGGGACGCGGCGACGGAATTGAGCGAACGGGAGACTCGACGGACTGCCGCCAGAGAGACTCGCGAACTCCGCCGGGAGCGGGCACGCGCCTACCGGGACACGCTTGAGAAACAACGCCGACTTGCCGACGAACTGGCCAACCTCCGGCGGCGCGCACGGGCGACCCTCGTCGACCGATGCACCGAGACGTTCGCTCAGGCCATCGAAGCCGTTCCGGGGCCAGTTCCGGACAGCCCGCTCGACGCTGATCCAGTACCGGCCGCGCTGGGTGTACTCCGAGTCGCCAGAACGCCCGCACCGGTCGTCCTCGAAACGGATCGGTTCAGATCGCCGACGGCTGCATCTGACTGTCTCGACGCCCCTGTCGTCCGTTGCTGAGTTTTAAATCAGAAGGTCAGGCCACCGCCTCTATGGTTACCTTCGACTGTCGCGCCGAGCGAGTCGACGGCGTGACGCTCGTCACGGCCACTGTCGGCGATATCCCCGAACTGACTCGAATTACTGTCCGGAACCGTCTTGATGGCCCGCTCTGGCCGCCGAGAACGCAGGGCGTTCCCGAGGCCGGCTGGTCGGAGGGCGGGTTTGAAGGGGTCGTCAGGCCGGGGACACACGCGCTTGGGTACGCGACGCCGGCTCCACCGTCTGACCAGCCGGCGGAGCTGGTGCGCGCCGATCCGGCATCCGATACGACCTCAGCGGACGAGCGACTCGACTCCGCAGATGCCGTCCTCAGGGAACTGGGCGATCCGTCACCACCTGCTGACGCTGTCCCAACAGCCGAGTCGGTACGAGCGGCCGAGACCGCGAGCGCTGGGCCGGCCAGCCCTGCATCCGAGCGGGACATCGAACCGCAGCCAGAGGGACGCCAACCGTCAGCCGAGTCGAGGACTTCGATCGGCCAGCGACCGGATCAGCACCTTCCAGACGCTGTCTCGCAGTGGCTCGAAACCGTTGCTCGACGGGTCGACCGTGCCGAGCGGCTGGCCGAGGCGGACTCGCTGTCGGCAGCGACAGCCGCAGTTCGTGCGGCGGACGGGCTGTCCGGCGTCCGGACAGTTGCGGCCCGCGGCGACACTGACGAGCAAATGCTCCGGTCGCTGGCTCGGCGGGCTGAGCGGCTCGCCGACCGACGAGCGGCTGCTACGGTGCCGACCGAGACCCTGTCCAGCTTGGCATGATCGTGGCAGTCACCGGCGGTAAGGGCGGCGTCGGCAAGTCTACTATTGCGTACAATCTCGCGGCGGAACTCAATGCGCTCGAGCGGACTGACAGCGGGGACTCGTTCGCAAACGCGGGCAGCATCGTCGTCGACGGCGACCTCGGGATGGCGGACCTTCCGTCCAGTCACGGCCCTGACCTACACGACGTTCTTGCCGACCGCGCCGACCCGCACGAGGCTGTCCGAGAGGACGGCCCCGTGACTCTGGTCCCATGCGGACGAACGCTGGCCGGCGCTCGAAGTGCCGACTTGCAGGGCCTCACAGACGTGTTCGCCGCGCTGGAGCGGACCTATCGCTGGGTCATCGTCGACTCGCCGGCGGGGATGCACGCCGACGTGGGGCTCCCACTCGCAGCCGCCGACGCTGCGGTACTCGTCACGACGCCGGAAGGCGCGGCGCTCGCTGACGCGCTCCGGGTCCGGGCGCTGGCTCGCGAACTCGACGCCGGACTCTGTCGGGTCGTCCTCAACCGTGCCGGTTCGAACCCTGTGACCGGGGCCGTCGCGGACCGGTTCGGTGCGCCAGCCGTCGCTATCCCGGAGAGTGAGACGCTAGCGACGGCACAAGCGCATGGACAGCCGCTCCGAAACACAGCGCCAGACACGCCGGCCGAGAACTCGCTCGAATCACTCGCTGACGCCGTCTACTCCTGTAGCTCGGTGTAGGTGCCACGGAGCGTGACCGGCGTTACGTCCGCCGTTTCTGCCGCCTCGGCCTGCGTGAGCGCCACGTCCTGCTCTTGGGCTGCGGTGTAGAGACACGCCGCCGCGACGCCGGCCGGGTTCCGCCCGCTGACTAGGCCACGGTCCTGTGCCTCGTCGACGAGCCGTTCCGCTCGCTGGCGGACCGCCGTCGGCAGGTCCAGCGCCGTCGCGAATCGGGGGACGTACTCACGGGGATCAATCGGACCAGTCGGCAATCCGAGTTCCCTATTCAAGGCGTCGTACGCCGCGCGGAGCTCCGCCCGGGTCGCCTTGGCGACAGTACAGAGTTCGTCGACAGTCCGGGCGACGCCTTCGGTCCGGCAGGTGGCGTAGATAGCTGCGGCCGCGAACCCTTCTAGCGTTCGTCCCTGCAGCAGGGCCTCGTTCTGTGCGGACTCGAACAGCACGCATGCCCGGTCACGGATCGCGTCCGAGAGCGCCATCGAGCCGACGATACGGCGGATCTCGGTGAAGGCGTACACCTTGTTTCGCTCCCGTTTCGAGCTTATCTGGGCGCGGTTGTGTTCGCGGCGGAGGCGAGCGAACTGACGGCGCTTGCGCCCTTTCAGTCGCGTCGACCGCCCGATCTTCGTCGAGAGCCCGCGGTCGTGGCGCGACCGCGTCAGCGGCGCACCCGTGCGTGCCCGGTCAGTGTCGTCATCGTTGAACGACCGCCACTCCGGTCCGGGATCGATAGCGTCTTCGCCGACGACCAGCCCGCAACTGCCACAGACCGATTCGACGCCCTGCTGTTTGACTGACCCGTTACACTCCGGACATTGCGTTACCGTCGTGCTCATGTTTCCACCTACGGCCGGATGGTGGGTTAAAAAACCGATGCAAAGGCGGGTTTCCGGGCGCTTTTCGGCGAAACTGCCTACCGGTTACCGGTAGGTTGACACTGGGATTGACAGCAGCGCCTATCGGGATACCGACAGTATTAAATTTCGACGTGTTGTAGAAAATTTTAATGACGCTGTCGGATATCGCCGCCGGTGTCGAGGTCACGACCCAGCAGCGTGACCGCGGCATCGCTGCCGTTGACGAGACAGGCGCGTCCCTCCCGGAGCGACTTGCCCCGGTGGCCGACGACCTCCCGTGCTCGGCGGCGACAGCGGCGACCGTCGTCGAGGCCTACGCAGCCGGCAAGAGCGTCGGCGATGCGGGCCGTGCCGCTGGTGTTGCGCCTGTGATGGCCGCCAAGACGCTCCATCTCGTCGGCGAGCAAGTGTCACCGGTCGGCCCACAGGGACGTGAGATGATCGCCGATTGGCTTGCCGGGGACCTCTCCCGCAGCGACGCTATCGCACTCGCCGATGTGACTGAACAGGAGTTTGCCCTGGCTGTGTACATCGAGACGCACGAGCCGCTGCCAGCGGCCCGCGATGCGGTTGAAGGAGCGCTGACGACTGAGGAACGGGATCCGTTAGGAGAGACGATGAGCGACGTCGACGAGCTGCTGTGAGGATGTGTGATCTGCTTTCTCGGCGAGGTCGGGAGTGAGCAGCGGTCGCCTCGTGCGTGTGGAATCCACGCGCTCGCTACTTGCCCGCTCTCTGGGGCATGCTTAACACCCATGGCTGCAAACCCGGAGATATGTCGGCTTCGGAACTGGCAGACCGGGTGGCCGAGGTGCTTGCAGCGGACAGCGAGTCGTTCAACGAACGGGCCCGCAAGGAAGCCGAAGCGCTCAAATCCGCCGTTCGCGACGGAACGTTCGACAACACGGAAGCGATCGTCGGCATGGAACTGGAGCTGTATGCCGTCGATGAGCAGACCGACGCGCTCCAGCGGGTTCCCCGTCAGTTGCTCGAACTCATCGGGTTCGAAAAGGAACTCGGCCTGCACAACGCCGAGATGCAGACGAGCCCGCAGCCGCTGAACACCCACGGGCTGGCGGCCCAGCGAAACGAACTGAAGGCGTCGCTGATGCCGGCCCAGCAACGGGTGCGCAACGAGGGCATCCGCCTGGTCTCCGACGGCATGTGGACCGTTCCACCCGCCGGCGAGACGGCCCGGGAGTACCTCTGTGACTGCGTCGAACAGAGCGGCGTCCGCATCGGGACGAACATGTCGGACTCCGTCCGCTATCACACGATGGCCAACACGGATTACCCCTCGGCGTTCGAAATCGACGCGCCACACGCCTCGCTACAGGCCGAGACGGTGATGCCGGAATCGCTCATCACCTCGATTCAACCCCACTACCAGATTCCTCACGCTCCGGATCTGCCGGAGTATTTCAGCTACGCACTCCGTATCGCCGCGCCGCTGCTGGCGCTTGGCGTCAACTCGCCGTTTTTCCCGCCGGACCTGTACGACGACGCGCCCGACCCGGAGATCGTCGCCGGAGCGAACATGGAGAACCGTATCGGTGTCTTCGAGTCGGTGCTCAATCCACCCGATGACGACCCGACGCCGCCGAAGGTCTGCTTCCCGCCGGATTTTGACTCAGTCGAGGAGGCCATCGACGACATCGTCGAGGACGACACCATCGTCCCGGTCGACCTGCAGTCGGGGACCCGCTTCGACGACGACTTCGTCCACTTCCGGCACAAGCACGGCACGTACTGGCGGTGGGTCAGGCCGGTGTTCGAGGGGCCGACCCGGTCGGCGGCCAACGCCCGCATCGAGTTCCGCCCGCTGGCCGCACAGCCGACCGTCGACGACGCAATCGGATTCACGGCGGTCTTCGCCGGCCTGATGGAGAGCCTGCCACAGCTCGAACACCCCATCCGGTCGCTGGACTGGGACACCGCGAAGCAGAACTTCTATGCCGCCGCACGGAGCGGCCTCCGGGCGAAAATCGAGTGGATAACCGCCGACGGGGCGACGACGACCAGCACCGAGGAGATATACGGCGAACTGTTCGAGCACGCCCGCGCTGGCCTCGAACAGCGCGGTCTCTCGGCCGAGGAGGCCCACAGCTACATCCGGCCGCTACGCGAGCGCGTCGACCGCCGGCTCACGCCCGCGCGCTGGAAACACGACTACGTCCGCCGCCGTGTCGAGGAGAACGTCCCGCTGGCCGAAGCGATCTGGGGGATGCAGGCCACCTACATCCGCCATCAGGAGGAGAGTCTGCTGGAAGGGAGCTTCGTCGACTGGTTCGAGTAATTTCAGTCCCCGGTCGCCAGTTCTGACTGTTCCGTTTCTCCGTGTCGGTCCGCAACACCTGCGTACGCGACGACAGTTGCGCCCAGGTCCTCGACGCGCTCTGCGATCTCTCCATCGGCGATACTGTCGTCCTCGAAGGCGGCCCACGAGTCGGGGATGGCGACATCCTGCGGGAGCGGCCAACCTTTCAGCTCAAGAACAGCGGCGCGAAGGTGCTGGAGCGTCGGTGTCGGAAACCCACCGCCAGCCACTGCGAGGATGCCGACAGTCGTCCCATCGACATCGTCGATACCACAGTAGTCGAGCGCCGTCTTCAGCGGTGAGGCGATCGTGCCGTGGTACACGGGCGTTCCGAGGACCATCGCGTCGGCCTCGCGGACACGGGCAGCGAGTTCCGGCCCGTCACCGGAGCCAGCCGCACCCGTGTCGGGGTCAAACAGTGGAAGATCCCACTCCCGCAGGTCGATGTGTTCAGTGGTCGCACCGGCACCGGCCGCCGCGTCGAGGGTGTGCTGAACGGCGACTCTGGTTCCGCTGTCGTCGCGGAGACTGCCGCTGATACCGATAACGTGTGGCGGGTCGTGCATCGTATGCCTGTTCGTATCCGGGGCTTATCAGTAAGAATTCTGAGAAATTTATTTCAGTACGAATTTTGACAGAAGGTTGTGCGGCCAGCGGGCCGTAGCGGCATCGGGAATCAGGCGCTACGGCTGCCGTCGATGAACATTGCTCGGGTCCACTCGGCCACAGCGCCGGCGAGACTACTCGCTGAGACCGATGCGCACCTGTGATTGTGACAGCAGTTCCCCCGCAATCACCAGGAGTGTCCTGCGAACCGTCTCTGTTGCTGCCCGCGACTACTCCTGTTCTTCGTTGCTGTCCGCAGCCTCATCCATCTCGCCGGCTTCGGAGGTTTCTGTCTCAGTATCGACTTCGGAGCCGTCCGCCTCATCTTCCCGCTCGTCCGTTTCCTCGTGTTCGCCCATCTCCTCGTGCTCGGCGAACTCGACTTCGGCTTCCAGTTCGATCTCTATTCCCTTGCTCTCCAGTTCCGCCTCGAACTCCGCCATGTCTTCGACTTCGGCTTCCAGTTCCGCTGTGTCTACCGCTACCTCGACCTCCACTTCGACGGAAACGTCGTCTCGATCCATACCGACCTTCCGAGGGGCTGACATAACATCGTTTTGCAACCGGCACGCCGCGACCGACTTCGACATCGCTATGTGCGTCAGTCACAGACAAGTTGGTATGAGCGACCCCGTCGACGTGACCGTCGATACCGACGACGAGTCGGAGTCGGTCCGTATCCACGACGACGGCGGCGAGGTTGAAGCCGGCGACGCGACGGTCCGATTCAGTTTTTCCGACACTGGCGACAGCGACCAGTCTGATGCCGATGACGAGCAGTCACCCGACGGCAACGACGACGGTGAGGACCCGTGCCGCATCGCCGAACTCGATTCGGTGCCCACCGACAGTACGCTCGTGTTCGAAGCGCGCGACGGTCGACGGGGCATCAATTGCATCCTGCACCGTTCGGGCGACGCCGTCGTCGCCTGGCGCAACTCCTGTCCCCACCAGCCCGAAGTCCCGCTTGACCCGGGCCGGGGCGCGATTGTGCGGGGTGACCAACTCGTGTGTCACAAACACGGCGCACAGTTCGAACCTGAGGGCGGCGTCTGCACGCATGGGCCCTGCGCTGGCGACGCCCTCGACAGTATCGAGGTCTCGGTTCGGGACGGCGACGTGTACCTCACCGACGAGCGCTTCGAACGGGCCAAACGGCGCTGACACGCGCTTTCAGAACGTTTTCTCAGCGACCAACACCGTCAGTCGTCGGCGACGGCCGGTTCGCTGTTGTTCCGGGGGTCGGCCTCGCGCCACGTTCCCCGGAGGAACCAGGCCGCTGCGAGGCCGGCCGCGAGTACGTTCGAGACGGCGAAGGCCAGCCAGATACCCTGTTCGGCCAGCGAGTACGCGAAGAGGTCGACGACCTGCGGGCCGAGCCACGCCGGGACCGCGACCGGGCGGGAGGCGACCCAGGCGACAGGCAGGCGGATGATCCCCAGCATGGTAACCGCCAGCGCCGCTGCGGTGAGTGTCTTGCCAGCTCCCCGGAAACCCCCGGAATAGGCCCGGACGATGCCGATGAACCCGAAGGTCGGGGCGACCCACTGGAGGAACTCGGCCCCGATGCGAACGACCTCGGGGTCGTCGCTGAACACGCTGACGACGGTCGGCGCGGCGAAGATGGTGACCGCGCCGAGGACGGTGAGGATAGCGAACGACACCTTTGCGGCGAAGTGGTTGGCCGTCGCCGCGCGGTCCGGCCGATCAGCACCGAGGTTCTGGCCGGTCATCGTCTCGACGCCGCGGTCCATCGCGATGGCCGGCATGAACACCAGCGAGAACACGCGGATGCCGACGCCGAAGGCTGCCACGACAGTTACGGAGAACGTCCCGACGATGAACAACATGGCGTTGACTGACACGGCGCGCCCAGTCCCCTCAACGGAGGCCGGGATGCCCAGCCTGAGCAGTTTCCGGAGGTACTCCAGATCGGGAGCCATATCGCTGAGGTGGATCCGCACACCGCGCCGACCCGACAGCAGGATACCGATGCCGACGACCAGCGCTACGGCACGCGAGAAGATCGTCGCGACGGCCGCGCCGACGACGCCCATCTCGGGGAACATCCACCAGCCGAAGATGAGGAACGGGTCGATGACGATGTTCAGCACGACAGTCCCGAACATCACTAGCATCGGCGTGATGGTGTCGCCGGCCCCGCGCATCAGCGAAATGAACACGAAGAAGCCGAACATCGCCGTCAGTCCGAGCGAGACGACCTGCAGGTAGCCTGTCGCGCCCGGGAGTACCTCGCTGGATGCGCCCAGCAGCGACAGGAAGTCCTCGACGAAGAAGTAGCCAGTCGCGCCGAGCAGCACGGAGGCCAGCAGCGCGAACGTCACAGTCTGGGAGGCAGCGTACTCGGCCTCGCGGTGCTCCTCGGCCCCGGTGTGCTGGGCGACCAGTACGCTCCCGGCCACTGACAGCCCCATCCCGAGCGAGATGAGCAGGAAGATCATCGGGAACGCGAAGCTGATTGCCGCAAGCGCTGTCGTGGAGTACTGCCCCAGCCAGAACGTGTCTGCGAGGTTGTACGCCACCTGTAGCAGGTTCGTGATGACGATGGGGAACGAGAGGAACAGCAGCGGCTTGCCGATGTCGCCGCTGGTCAGGTCCAGTTCCTCCTGGCCCTTGAATAGATTCCCGAGCCGCGCACCCAGACGACCCAGTTTCTGCCGGACGCTCACGCTGTGACCTCCTGCTGTCCGTCCAGGAGATGCGTCTCGACGTACTCGGCAAGCATCCGTCGGGTACACTCGACCGGGCGACCGGTCGTGACACGCTCGGTCGCAGCCCCGGTCAGGACGGTGACGATGAACCGGGCGGTCTCCTCGGCGTCGAGGTCCGATTTGAACGTTCCATCAGTGATGCCGTCTTCGAGAATCACTTCGAGTTCGTCGACGAGGTAGTCGTCGAATTCGGTGAGTCGCTCGCGAAAGCCGGGTTCGTAGGGTGCGTGGGCACGGATTTCGAGAATCGCCGTCCCGAACTCCTCGCTCCCGTCGTCCGGCTTGTCCAGCACGGAATCGATGAGTGTCAGCAGGCGCTCGTGTGGGGTCTCGCCGTCGGGGTCTTCGATCCGGTCGACGAACCCGTCATAGAGGTATTCGAGGAACGCACAGAGGAGGTCGTGCTTGCTGTCGTAGTGGTAGTGGAGGGCAGCTTTGCTCTTGTCCGACTCGTCGGCGATGTCCTGCATCGTCAGATCCGCATAGCCGTGCGTACACAGCGCACGGTAGGTCGCGTCCATAATATCGTCGGCCGTGTCGCCGTCGTTCATTACGCGTAACTAACTGACTGGTCAGTCAAGTATGCGTCGGTACTATTCGTGGGCGGGTTCGCGTGCCATGTCACCCGGTGATCAGACTCCCGGAGCTATCGCTCTGCGAGCGTTCGGAACGACGGTAGAAGGACGATCGCTACTCCTTCAGGTCGAGGTCGAACTGCTCGTGTTCGCTTGCAGCGTTGAGCACGACGGAGGTGTTCGATTCTCTGATGTCTGGGTCGGTGAGGAGTTCCTTTATCTGGGCGTTCATGCCGTCGGTGTCGGTGAACTTCCCGACCGCGATGACGTCGTAATCGCCGGTGACCTCGTACACCGAGATCATCTGCTTGTGCTCTTCGAGATCCTCGGTGACTGCCGGGAGCGACGACCCTTCCACCTTGAGTTGGATGATGGCCGTCACGTCGTAACCGAGCTTGTCGTAGTCGACTTTGGGCGTGTACCCGTTGATGATTCCCTCGTCCTCGAGATCGGAGAGGTGGTTCGAGACGGTCGTTACCGACACGTCGAGGTCTTCTCCGAGGCTCCGAAGGCTGGCACGGCCATCCCCGAGAAGGGCATTCACTAGCTCACGGTCGAGATTTTCGTACGTCATTACATTGGGGGACGCCCCCCAGGGATTAGAATTTTACGAACGTCCAAATGTAAGCGAAACCATCGAAACCTTTGCGCAAATCAGCAGGGTTTTAGTAGTAGCACTGCTCCTATCGGGTGTCCAAAGATGACAAGCGAACTTTCAGAGGCGGCAGAGGAGGTACTCGACGAGATCGAAGAGAAGAACGTCGACTTCCTTCGACTCCAGTTCACCGATATCCTCGGCACGATCAAGAACGTCTCGATCACAGCCGATCAGGCAGAGAAAGCGTTCACAGAGGGGATCTACTTCGACGGTTCCTCCATCAACGGCTTCGTCCGGATTCAGGAGTCCGACATGCGTCTGGACCCGGACCCATCGACGTTCTCCGTGCTCCCGTGGAGAGAGAACGTCGAAGGCGGTTCCAGTGCCCGTCTCATCTGTGATGTCATCGACACCTCGACCGGCAAGCCGTTCTCCGGCGACCCGCGTGGCGTCCTGAAGCGTGCTATCGAGCGCGCCGAGGACATGGGCTATACGGTCAATGCCGCCCCCGAGCCCGAGTTCTTCCTGTTCGAAGAAGACGAAGAGGGTCGTGCGACGACCAACACCAACGACGCCGGCGGCTACTTCGACCTCGCGCCGAAGGACCTCGCCTCCGACGTGCGCCGTGACATCATCTACGGCCTCGAAGACATGGGCTTCGACATCGAAGCCTCCCACCACGAGGTCGCACAGGGTCAGCACGAGATCAACTTCACCTACGACGACGCTCTGACCACGGCTGACAACGTCGCGACCTTCCGGTCCGTCGTTCGCGCCATCGCGGCCGAACACGACCTGCACGCGACGTTCATGCCGAAGCCCATCCCGAAGATCAACGGCTCCGGGATGCACACGCACATCTCGCTGTTCACCGAGGACGGCGAGAACGCGTTCCACGACGAGGACGACGAGTTCAACCTCTCCGACACGGCCAAGAGCTTCACCGCCGGGATCCTCGAACACGCACCGGCCATCACCGCGGTCACCAACCCGACCGTGAACTCCTACAAGCGTCTGGTTCCGGGCTACGAGGCCCCCGTCTACGTCGCCTGGTCCGACCGCAACCGCTCGGCGCTCATCCGCAAGCCGGCTGCCCGCACCCCGGCCGCCAGCCGTATCGAGGCTCGCTTCCCCGACCCGTCGTGTAACCCGTACCTCGCCTTCGCGGCGCTCATCCACGCCGGGCTCGACGGTGTCGAGCGCGAGCTCGAGTGTGAGGACCCGGTCCGCGAGAACATCTACGACTTCGACGAAGCCAAGCGCGAGGAGTACGGCATCACCACGCTGCCGGAGAACCTCGGCGAAGCCGTCGACGAACTCGAAAACGACGAGGTCATCAGCGACGCACTCGGCGAGCACGTCTTCGAGAACTTCGTCGAGGCGAAGCGCCAGGAACACAAGGAGTACCTGGTCGACGTCTCCGACTGGGAACTCGACCGCTACCTCGAGAAGTTCTAACGGCTGCTATTTACACTTTTTTCGCGAGGCGCTCACCGGCCAGCGGTAGCGTTAGCAGCGCTCCAGTCCCAAGCCCCGCAAGCAGCGTGACGACGCCCGGCGTCGGATTTAACCCGAAGGTCACGCCGAGAAACGTCCCGACAACGACAACGCCCAGTAGCGCCGTGATACCGACACCGTGCCGGGTCGGCTCCGGGATCGCATCTCCCAGTAGCGACCAGACCACGGTCCCCGCGACGGCGACGCCCACCGCCCCGGCCGAATCACGGGAGACACCGGTGACGAGCAGCCCCGCCACAGCGATGACGGCCGCGAGCCCGAATACCCGCTCGGGCGTTTTGAGCGCGCCGAGGGCGAGTGCGAGGGCTGTCCCGGCGATGGCAAAGCCCGCGACGATGTCGGCGAGGTAGTGGACGCCGAGTACCAGCCGGGAGAGTCCGATGAGTGCAATGATTGTCGCGGCGACAGCGGTGCGCTGTCGACGCGTGCCGACCCGGAGCGCCCACGCGATGCCGCCCCAGACGAGCAGGGAGATGGTGGCATGACCGCTAGGGAAGCCGAACCCTTCTCCGGTCGCCATCGACTCGTAGACGCCCCGAAGCGCCACTGGAAGCAGTTCGGCGTGGGTGGCTGTGCCCGCGCCGGGCGGCCGCGGTAGCGCGAACACACCTTTCAGCGAGATGACGAGCGCGACGGCGACGGCGAGCAGCGCCACCAGCATCGCCGTCCGGTCGCGAGTGAGGCCACGACCGAGTTTCGGCGTCCACGGGCCGAGCCAGTACAGCAGGCCACAGGCTAGGAAGGTAAACCAGAAATCCCCCAGCTGGGTGATTAGGGCGAACAGCACGACGACTGCACCGGGCAGCGCTGACAGCACCTCGGTGACCCCGACACCCCGCATCACTGTCGCCAGTCACGCACGCGGTCGACGAGCCGTCCGGGGAGTCCGGTGGCAGTAAGCGTCACACCGACTGCAATCATCACGGCGTAGAGGCCGAGCGTCGACAACCAGATGACCAGCATCGCCAGGACGGCCCAGAGTCCTCGCAGGTAGTAGAACGCGCCGAGCGTCATGATCGTGCCGTACAGCAAGACGATGTAGGGGCCCCACTGGCGGGCGTGGCCGCGGCGCATCCGACGGCGGACGTACTGCTTGAGGTCCGACCGCACCTCGTCACGGTGGAGCGTCCGGCCCTCGATGTCCTCGCGGAACGACTCGAACTCCTCGCGGAGTTCCTGTAGTTCCTCATCTGTCAACTCGTCGGCGTCTCGTCCGGTTCCGGCTGGCGGGGGCGTGTCGGTCTCGTCAGCGTCCTCACTCATCGCTTTGCCGGACCGTCGGCGCGATACCTGTTGTAGTTGCCGGTCCGCGAGCGCCGCGTTGACTGCTGCCCCCACGAGGAGCACCTGTCCGGCGAAGTAAAACCACGTCACGAGCAACAGGACCCCGCCGATGACGCCGTACACCTGATAGGAGTCGGCCTGTGCCGCGTAGACGTTGAATCCCGTCCCGAGCAGCGTCCACCCGACACCGGCAAACACCGCGCCGGGAACGGCCTCCCGCAGTGTGATCTCTTGGTCGGGAAACAGGTAGTACAGCGGGAGGAAGGCGACTGCCAGCACGGGCACGAGCGCGAGCCCGCCGAGCGCGACCTGCACGCCCAGCACTGTCCCGAACGCGCCGATGATACCGAGCCCGACCAGTGCGATACCGATGCCGCCCAGCGCGGCCAGCCCGTCGATGACTTCGCCGACGATTGAGTCGGGGCCGTCCGTCCCGTAGACGCGACTGAAGGCCGTATCCAGTCCGCGGAACACCTTGAGCGCGCTCCACAGCGTCACGCCGACACCGAGCACGGTTGCGCCCCCGCGACCGGCTCCGCTGGTCAGCGCGTCTTCGAGCAGTGTCGACGCCGCCGGTGTGAGTACGTCACCGGCGGCGCTGACGACTCGCTCGGCGAAGGCCTCCCCGCCCGCAAGCGTGCCGACGACCAGCGTCAGCAACAACAGCGGCAGCAGGGAGACGAACATGTAGTAGGCGATGCCGGCCGCGAGAAAGGAGACCTCCTCCTCCTGAACGGTACGGATGACAGCCCGACCGACAGAGACAGCGCGTGTGCGGTCCACGCGAGCACGTCAGAGTGGAGCCACAAATATACTGTCGACTGGCTGATGTCAGTCGGCCATCGACGCCATCTCAGTCGTCTAGCGCCGCGTCGGGCCGGTACGATCGGCTCACGACCCGCCACGTCCCCGACCGGAACCGATAGTAGGTCACCGCCGCGGGAACCGCCGTCTCGACGACGAGTGAGGCGTACAGCGCGAGTTCGCCGAGCGGCGTGGCGTAGCCGAGATACGCCAGTGGGAGGGCGAACAGGTACATCCCGGCCAGCTGGGAGTAAAACGGCCAGCGCGTGTCGCCGCTGGCCCGGAGCGGCCCGGTCGAGCCGCCGTCGACACCTCGGAACACGACACTGCCACACGCGACGGCGACGAACACTGTCACCAGCGGGAGGACTGTGGGGTCCGAGACGAACAGGCGGGCGATGCCCCGCGAGAACGGGAGCAGTGTCGCTGCGACGACGATGTACACGCCGATACTCAGCCGGAGTACCGTCTGCGCCCAGACGGTTGCCTCGGCCTCGTCATCGTCGCCTAGGGCCTGTCCGACGAGGCTGCTTGAAGCGAGGCTCAGCCCCCAGTTCGGCGTGTCGAGCAGCGCCCGGACACGGAGCGCCACGACGTACGCCGAGACGACGCCGGGTCCGAACAGGCCGACGATGAACAGCCGGGGGAACTGCGCCCCGGTCCGCGCGAGGTTGGCCCCCACCAGCGGTGTCCCGGTTTCTGCGAGGTCTCGCCCCAGTCTCCGGTCGAGTAACGGTCGCGACACCGGAACCCGGACCGGGAACGCGCCGATTATCGGAAGGCCACCGCGAGGCAGTCCGACGGCGAACCCAGCCGTGACCAGCACGTTCGCAATGACCGTGCCCAGGGCCGCACCAACGACGCCGAGGCCGAACCCGAAGATGAAGACGGCGTTCAACGCGATGTTGACGACCGCGCCGCCGGCCCGCAACAGCATCGGCGTCCAAGCGTCGTCGGCTCCCACGAGCGTCCGACTGGCGATGAGATTCAGTGCGGCGAAGGGGACACCGAGGGCGGCGACGCGCAGGTACTGGACCCCGTATCCGACGGCTTCGGACCCCGTTCCGACAAGGTCGACGAGCAGTCCGGGGACGACCCAGTACGCCGCCGCTAGCGGAAGTGTCAGCCCGAGTACGACAGCGGCACTAGTCGTGACGGTGACCGCCAGTTCCTCGTCGGCATCGGCCCCGTAGCGCTGGGACACCATGCCGATAGTCCCGCCGGCGACGCCGCCGCCCAGCGCGAACACCAGTTCCCAGAACGGCGCGGCGAAGCCCACGCCGGCGATGGCGGTCGGTCCGAGCGCTAGCCCGACCATCGCCACGTCGACCGTCGACTTCGACATCCGCGCGAGTCCGGTGACGATGCGGGGCCAGGACAGGTCCGTCGCTCGGCGGACCCGCTCGCGCTTGACGAGGCCGAACCGCGCAAGCAGGCTGCCGACGAGCAGCAGGACGCCACGGACCGGATTGTACGTGGAGGGCACGTGTTCGCCACTGCTTTGCGGTCGAACCCGAAAGGTGTTAAGAAAGGGGAGCCGCCCTCACAGGGTTTATACAGCGCCGCTGCAACGACCGGATATGGATACGGAAGCGGCCATCCGGCACGGGACAATGCAGGTGACCGTCCTGTTGCTCGTCGCGGCCGCACTAGCTATCGGCTTCGGTGTCGCCGGGGTCGGCGCGTCCCTGCCAATTGTCGTTGGCCTGCTGGTACTGGCGGCTGTTCTATTCGTTGCCCGTCCGGACGAGGACCGATTCGGTCCCGTCGCTGGTGTCGATATGGACGGCATTGTCCAGTCGCTGTGGCTCGCGCCGCTCATCACGGCGCTGCCGCTGCTCGTCCGCCTGTCGGCCACGCCCGGTGAGATGCAGGCTATCGGCGGGCTGCTCGGTCTCGCGGGGATGGCGAACTACTTCCTGCGCCCGGTGTACCTGCTGTGCTACGACCTCGTCTCCGCGGTTCGAGAGAGCGTCGGCCGGGCGAACGGTCGGTAAGAATCAGCTCGCACTCTGTTCGCAATCCTCGGCCCTGTCTGGACTCCCGTAGTCCGTTATTCCGCCGTCGCTTCGCGGATCTCCACCACGTCGGCGTCCGTCTTGAACGTCGTGCCGCCGTAGTGCGTTCGGGAGGCCGCGTAGCCAGCGTCGCGGAGCTTCTCGATGAACTCGTCCATGGCCTCTGCGCCGCGCCCCCAGCGCTTGCAGAGGCGGTGCTGGTCGTAGTGTGTCGGCGTGTCGATTTCGTCTCTGAGCGTCGCCAGCAGTTCTTTGGCTTCGTCGGCGGTGCCCATCTCTTCGGTCACCTGCTCTGAAACGCCGCTGACGAACTCGGGGTCACAGGTCCGACCGAGCCAGATGGGACCGGCTGTCTGCAGGTGTTCGTCACAGACCGGACAGTCCTCGGGCGCGTCGGCGATGAGGCCGTAGTCGTGGTCGCGCCAGAGGCAGTGCTGGCAGTGGTGGACGTAGCCGAGTTCGTCGATGCAGTCGTTGGCGACCTTTGCGCCGTGGTCGAACTCCAGATAGGTCCGGGCGTAATGCTTGGTCGCGTGGCTGAGAATCGGCCGGGCGGCGATGTCGTAGCGGGCCGCCGTCCGGACCATCGCCGACAGGAGGACGCGCATCCCCATCTCGGCGTGGAACTCAGTGTTCCGTGGGACTGCGCCGTACGAGCGGACGCCGCTCTCGAAGTGGGCCCCACATAGCGGCGCGGTGTCGGTGGCCGTCACACAGAGGAGGTGCTTGGTCCCCTGCACCGCTGCGTCGGCGAACGGAATCGGCGTGCCGAAGGGGTCCACGTCAACCACGTCGAAGGCCTCGGAGTGCATGAGCACGTTCGCGTCTGACCGCCGGACCGAGGCCGCGAGGTCGTTGCGTTCGAGGTTCTGCTCACACAGCGCCGTCGCGTCGTCGTCGATATCACACAGCGTCGTCTCCCAGTCGTTGGCCGCCGCACGGACGCCGCGGATGCCACTGGCGGCGGTGGCGTCCAGATACGTCGACACGCGGGGGGTTCGCTCTCGGTAGGCCCGCAGCGCCGCCACGGTGATGTCGCGGTTCAGCTCCTGCACGGGGTTGAAGAACACGTCCGCACCCTTTCCCGCCTCCGGCTGTTCCGGCACCGTGACCGTCACCCGGCCCTCACTGACGCGCATACTCTCCGGTCCGTGCGGTCGCCGTTAAGTCGTTCGAACCTGCCTGTTGGATCTGGCTGTCAGGATGTCATACAGCTCTTCACAAGGTATTGATTTCAGGTAATGTAGCCTGAATTGACCGCACAATCGAGCGTCCGTATTGAGCGGGGAGTGTACCCGATAAGCCAAATACTCTTTCAAAGTCGTGTTGACGGTGGCGTAATGGGACAGTCCATTGAGGAGCTACGGGAAGCCAGCCCCACCTCCGAAGAGAAGCCCTCGTTTGGCCACCTACTACTGGTCTGGTTTCTTGTCGGGTCGTCGTTCCGGACCCTCGGATTCGCCTTGGTCGATGCAGTTCCGGCTGCCATCCCCCTCTCACGAATGGGTGCTGGGCTGTTGTTTGGTACAATTGTCATTGTCCTGCTCTGGTCTGCCGGCTGGCACCCGTCACTTCCAGCCAGTGCTGGCTACTTCGTCGCTGAAACAGCCCTCAATATCCTCCTACTCCTCGCCTTCAACCTCGTGTTCAGCCGCAAGTTGACGCCCTGGATGGAAGTCGGCCTCCATACCACGTCGATTGCCCTGGCAGCGACCCTCGTATTCACGAACTACGGAAGAAAGATCCGAAACCGGGTCCGCCAACGCATACACTCTCTACTCAAACTGCCGTCTGAAGACAACTCATCCAGTCAGGAGTAGGGAGCCTGATATCTGGGCGTATTTGGCGCGCGATAAGTAGATCCCTTGCATTGAGCGAATCGGGTAGCGAAGAACGGCCATGTGAGCCGTTGTATGACTCCCTCTCTGGCGGTACCTGACTTACTGCGAACGGCCAGAAAGCCCCCGGGCGCTCGACTGCTGCGACTCGCTGCGCCCTTCACTCGCGTCGCTCGCTCCAGTGCTTGCGTCGTCTCGCATGTCGAGCGCCCGGCACCTTTCAGTCCCACCCGATATCGGCTGTGCAATGGCACTGCGTCTGGTCGGCCGTGTAATCGCAGGCGGCTCGGTCGGTTGTTTCGGCTGTCTACCCCGATGCCACACTCACCCTGCTTCTGCCGCCGTCCGCTCCGTGGGCAGTCGAACGGTCACCATCGTCCCGTCGCTCGTGTCGAAGTCGAGCTCGCCCTCAAGCGTCGTCGCGGTCCAGCGGACGAGCCAGAGGCCGATGCCGCTGCCGTGGTTCAGGTCCGTCTCGCGGCCCCGCTCTAGCACGCCGAGTTCGTGTTCGGGGACCCCGGGTCCGTTGTCGCTGACGGTCAGCACGACATCGTCGCCCTCGGCTGTGGCGCTGACAGTGACGGTGGCGTCCGGCACGTGCTGAAGGGCGTTCTCGACGAGATTGGTGAGCAGGATTTCTAGCAGGGCGGGTTGGGTCGTCAGTTGGAGCGTCTCGGGTATCTCGACCGTGACCGAACCATCGTACTCGTCGCGGGCGTCGTCAACGACTTCGGCGGCGAGGTCGGCCAGCGCGACGGATTCGAGGGCCGCGTCCCCGGCCCCCGATTCGGCGAGGGTCCGGGCCTTCTGGCCGGAGTCGACCAGCCGACCGACCGACTGCTCGATAGTCGCCGCGTAGTCGGCGTGGTCGCCGTCGAGTTCTCCCGCCAGCAGCTCCGCCCGGGCCTGGATGACGACGCTCTCGTTGCGGACGTTGTGTCTGAGAAAACGATTGAGCACTTCGAGGCGGCGCTCGCGGCGGATCTCGTCGGTGATGTCCTGAAAGACGACTGTGTACCCCAGTTGCGTGCCCGCCTCATCGCGGAGCGCCGTCTGTCGGATCTTGTACTCCCGGTGTCGACCACCGGCCTCGATGGACACCCGCGAACTCCCGCCGTCTGTCGCGATATCGTCGTCGCCCAGAAAATCGTTCAGCGCCTGCGTCAGTGCCTCGTGCTTGTCGACGGCCAGCATCCCCTCGGCGGCGGGATTGAGGTTCACGACCCGGCCCTGCTCGTCGACGATGGCGACGGGCGTGGCGATGTCGTGGATGGCTGCCCGCTCACCGGCTCGCCGTGTCGCCGGGTGGAACTCGAACATATCGCTGCGAACGAACGCGTACAGATCCAGCGCGACGTGGGGAAGGAACAGGAGCGTCGTCAGGTTCACTGCCGGAATCGGCCCGACCCCGCCGGCCCACAGCAACACCGCGGCTCCGGGCGGTATCGGACTCAGGCCGACCGCCAGCGCCTCGCGCCGGTACAGCGGGCCGTAGCTGACGACCGTATCGAACACCAGTAGGGTCCCGAAGCTGACGAACAGCATTGCGACGATGATCGTGAGCAGTCCCACCGGCAAGACGGCGTACTCGGCTCCTGCGCCGCCGGCAGCCGGTACGACCCGGAAGCCCTGCCAGACCACAGTGTGGAGCGGGTTCGTGACGACGAGCGCCGTTTCGACCAGCGGCAGTACCGCCACGCCACGGTACCAGCCGCTTTCGAGAACGTTCGTCCGGCCCGTGTATCCCAGCGCGAACGAGAGGAAACAGAAGCCGATCCAGATGATGCCCAGCCAGGACACCATCTCCAGGGCGAGGTGCAGTGTCGGGTCGAACACCAGCAGCGCCACGCCGTAGCTGAAACACCAGACCGTCTGCGTGACGATGGTCGCGACGAACCACCGCGCACCGGGCTTGTCCCAGTGTGTCCGGAGGTGTGCCAGCAGATACAGCGACCCGATCCCCGAGGCAAACGAGCCCAGCGCCAGCCACGGGAGGCCGAGGTTCATGCCGGAACAAATCTGTACTCCGTGTTTATGCTTCTGGGCACAGTACAAGCATTGATAACTCCCCCGTCGCCTGCCAGGCAGCCGGGACTCGGCTCCTGAAGCCGACGCCGTTTTGTCACCCCTTTCCGTAGCATAGCTGTGACCGGAGTCGAGGAGTGGGTGGCCGACCTCGAAGCCGCCGGGGAACTGACCCCCGACGCAGTGTCGGCTATCGTCGACGCTCACGGTGACCGCGGCCACCAGGCCATCGAAGCTGTCGGCGAGAGCCGCGTCAAGCAGTACCGTGATTTCACGGTCGTCGTCGGCCACGACGACGAGTACATCGTCGAGGACGGCGGCTGTACCTGCGCCGACAGCGAGTACAACCTCGACGCTGACGACCCTGACCAGCTCTGCTGGCACGCTATTGCCGTTCGCATCGCCGAGGCTATCGACGCCGTTGACGAGCACGATATGTGGTACTCGGAGGTTCGGGAGTTTCTGTAGACCCACCTTTTTCGACGGGGGCATCGCGCTCGCCAACGGCAAGCGCTCAACCCCCGCGCAAAAACGTGGGCGAAAAAGGCCGGACGCTCACTTCGTTCGCGTCCGGGGAAACCGCTCGCTGCTGGCGAGCGGTATGCTTGCCTCGCAGTATCCGTATCGCTCAGCTATTGTCATCCCGTGACACTGTCATCGCCTCCGCTTCTCCTCTTACTGCATCGCCCCGCTACCGCTCTACCGACCGCCCGGCCCCATACGTGATCCATCCTTCCAGTGAGAACCGAAGGACTGACCGGGAGCCGAGGTCGAGCGACCGGAGCGTGTCGGCCCGGTCGTGGTCGCCTAGGTCAACGTCGACGCGCCCGCTCAGCGGTGCGGCCCCCAGTTTCCCTTGGAATTCGACCGGTGTCCGTTCGAGTCGTCCCTCTCGAACTGCGTAACTCTCTATCCGCTCCCGACCCTCCCAGGTCCGGGGCCAGTCGATGCTGACCGTCGCCACGCGGTCGCCGTCCTCGACGACTGTTGTCTCGCGGCGGGTCGCGTTGTCGTGGTGGCTGATGTCGGCGACTGTCTTCGGATAGCCCCAGATCTCATCGCCGAGGGCGCGAGCGGGCTCGGTCGTCACCGGGAGCGACCAGATGTAGCCACCGATATCGCGGGTCAGCAGTGGAAGCAGCGGTGGCCGCTGCCCGTCCGGTGTCGCCGCGACTATCACCGCGAACTCGTCGTAGGGGGGCATTACGTCGTCGCCGATACGGTGGTACTCGACACAGAGAAGGACGACCACAGCCCGCCGCGCTGTCGCCCGGACCGGCATCAGCCCGTCGGGCAGCAGTGACTCGGCAACGCCGTATCGCGCTGGGAGTACTGCGCCCGCGACCGTCGCCTCGGTGACCAGCGGAAGCGTCACTTCGTGGCCGGTCGACAGCCGAACCCGGTCGCAGTCAGCCAGTTTTGTCACCGCAGCCACCGTCCCAGAAACGCGCTCGCACGACCGAACCCGCGGTGAATCGGGTCCTGCAACCGCGCCGGGAGCCAGTGGGTCCACCGGACAAACGTAGCGAAGGCTCCGACCGGATAGCGGGCTTTCGGCTGGGTGTCGGTCGCTGCGGCGAGCACCGTCGCGGCGACGGCCTCCGGCGTCGTCGTCAGTGGCCCGCCGGTGAGAACCCAGCCGTCCTCCAGCGCGTCGTACGTCCCGTCGTAGGTCGGCGTCCGATCCTCGTCGGGCAGGCTCCCCAGCGCGCCGTCGGCGAACCCGGTCTCGACCCACGCTGGCTCGACGAGCGAGACGTGGACGTCGTCCGCGCCGGCCACCTCTATCCGTAGTGCGTCGGTCAGCGACTCGACGGCGGCTTTGCCGGCCGAATACGCGCCGAGTCCGGGCGAGGCGGTGTGGCCCAGCACGCTGGAGACGGTGACGATGCGCCCGCCGTGGGCGCGCATCTCGGGGAGCACTGCCTGTGCGAGTCGGTGTGGGCCCTGGACCAGCACGTCGAACTGCTTGCGGGCGGCGTCGGGCGACACGTCCTCGACTGGGCCAGCGACCCCGTACCCGGCGTTGTTCACCAGACAGTCGAGGCGGCCGGTCTCTGTGATGATTTGATCAACGACAGCCGCTATCTGTGCCTCGTCGGTCACGTCGAGTTCGAGACACCGACAGCGCTCGCCGATATCGTCGGGAAACTCGCTTTCGATGTCCGTCGCGTAGACGGTCCAGCCGTTATCAGCGAACGCCCGCGCCGTCGCCGCCCCGATACCCGATGCTGCCCCGGTGAGCAGGACGACAGAATCCCCTGTAGACATACGAACCAATCCCGAGCCCAGAACTCAGTGGTCGAGGCAGTAGTCGACGTAGTTCCGGAGGATGCGCAGCCCGGTCTCACCAGACTTCTCCGGGTGGAACTGCGTGCCGAAGACGTTGCCGGCGTCGTTGGCGACAATCGAGGCGAAGTCCGCCCCGTAGTCCGTCGTCGCCACCGTCGCGCTCTCGTCGTCGGGAACGGCGTAGTAGGAGTGGACAAAGTAGGCGTGTTCGCCATCGACGCCCTCGACAAGCGGGTGGTCCCGCGTCACGTCAAGCTCGTTCCAGCCCATATGTGGCACGGTCTGGTCGCGGCTGAACCGGACGTTCTTGCCCGGAATGAGGTCCAGCCCCTCGGCATCGCCTTGACCTTCGTGGTCGGCCTCCTCGCTCGTCGTCAGGAGCATCTGCATCCCGAGACAGATCCCGAACAGGGGCTTGCCGGCTTCGGCCTGTTCGACCAGCGCCTCGCGGAACGGCCCGGCGTTGTCCATCCCTTCGGAGAACGCCCCGACGCCGGGCAGGACGATGCCGTCGGCCGCGTCGAACTCCGCCGGGTCCTCCGAGAGCGAAACGTCCGCGCCGGCGCGTTCGAGCCCGCGCGTGACGCTCCGGAGGTTCCCCAGTCCGTAATCGACGACGACCACGTCCGCGGTCGTCTGTCTGACACTCATGCGAGGTTGTAGGCGAACAGGGGCTAAGTGACTTCCTGTTCGAACAAGCCTTCGGCACAGCCACTATCAGGCGGGCGGTCCCGACCCTGTCCACACGCCCGGTCCTGAACGAGTATCAACAATGAGAATAAGTCGGGCCAGTTTTATTCACCTACCGCATACAGCCGCTGATGATTGATCTTACAGAAGTCCTGTACGTCGACGGTAACGTTCTCATCGCTGAATTCCCCGAAGAAATGGAGATGACAGACGAGACATTCGCAAAAGTCAATGAACGGTTTGAGGAACTCGCCTCACAGCCGGTGGTCGACACGCACATCTCAAATCTCCAGATGGAGGCGTCACTGAACGACGACGTATTCACGCGAGCACAGGAGGCCGCTGAGGCAGGCAAGGAGTTCGGTATCACGAACTGGGTCATCGTCTCCGAGGGGATCAAGAAGATGGCGCTCAAGAGCCGGGTCGGCGAAATCTCGGGTGTCGACATTTCGCTGGTCGACACGAAGGCAGAGGCGATGGACATCGCAGCGAACTAGCGCTTTCGAGCGCACTATCTGACTGTTTTAAAACTCGCCGAGCCGCGACTGACCGCTCTGGGCGTCGGTAAACTCCGCGGCAGTCGTCAGTGCGGCCTCGAACGTCTCCCCCTGGCTGGGGTCGTACAGCGTCGCTGCCGGGTGGACGGAGACGAGCACCCGGCGTGGCTGGCCGGCGATAGCCACGTCGAACACGTCGCCCGCTTCGCCGGTGACGGCGACGTCACGCTCCAGCAGGTGCTCGGCCGGGACTTTTCCGAGCGTGACGACCACTTCCGGGTCGACGCGGTCGATTTCTGTCTCCAGATAGTTGCGGCAGTTCGTGAGCTCTCCCTTTCGCGGATCGCGGTTGTCCGGCGGGCGACAGCGCACGCAGTTGGTGATGCGCACGTCGCCGCGGTCGAGACCGGCCTCGCGCAACGCCTCGTCGAGCACGTCGCCGCTCCGCCCGACGAACGGTTCGCCCTGTTCGTCCTCGTTCGCGCCGGGGGCTTCCCCGACGAACAGCAGGTCCGCGTCCGCGGGACCGACGCCGTTGACGATGCGCGAGCGCGAGCCACAGAGGTCGTCACAGCGCTCACAGCCGACGACGTCGAGGCCGTCCATCTGCTCCATGCACCGTCGTTTGCGCCCGGGGCTCTCAAACGCAGCGGTCCGCGGTCGGGCTGCTGGCCCGAACTCTGGTTCCGCTGGGTTCAGCGACAACAGCGCCCAGATTCGTCACCGATTACCGCTTTACACCGGTTGCTTCGATCTGCACCGCCGCGTCGTTCGGCAGGCTTGCAACGCCGACGACGCTTCGTGACGGTCGCTGTCCGTCGAAAAAAGCCGCGTACGCCTGCTTGACCGCTGGTAGCTGGTCCATCTCCGTGAGGTACACCGTCGTCCGCAGCAGATCATGCGGTTCGAGACCGGAGTCGGCAGCTATCGCACGAATCTGGTCGAGTGCGGCCAGCGTCTGTTCCTGCACATCGCCGTTGCGAGCCGTGTCCGCGTCCGGAACCTGTCCGTCGAAGAACAGGAGCTGGCTGTCCTGCTGGCGCTTGCCGTACACGCTGTGCTCTGTCGGTTGGTCGCCTTCGTACCGGGTCACATTACTGTCGATGTTCGTCTGTTCGTTCGTTTCTGCGGGCTCTACAGCATTCCTCGCCTGCGCCTTGCTCTCTGCCATTGTATGCATACAAACACAGTGCCAGCTAATCAGGGTATGTTTAGCTATTACTAACTGTAGGCAATGATGAGGCAGTAATAGCTAGCGAGATGTTTTCGGCCACAGATCTAGCTTAGCAATAGATAACTTTCGCTGTGGCACCAGACAGAATCGACTCTGGTCTGCTCAACTCTCTTCGTGGACTGTGTCATATGTCGCCGGTCGGCCGCTACCGCCGTCCGCCTCACTCCATTTCGACTAGTCCCCGCGCCGCCAGTCGGGCCACCCGGAGGGGTTCCGGACGGCCACCCTCCGGCGTGAACGCCCGGACGACATCTGCGGCGGCGCTGTCGTCGATACCGACACTCCGAACGTACACTGTCTCGTCGTTCACCGACACCGGTCGGCGCTCCGGCTGAGCACGGTAGGTCGCCAGTCGGTCCTGTACGGTATCGGGGTCGTCGAACGCCTCGCGGATGGCCCCTTCGAGCCCTGGCGAGGACTCGAAGGTGACCGAGAGGACCGGCAGGTCGGTGTGGTCGTGAATCCGCTGGAGGTCGAGGACGTTGAACCACGCCGGTGCGATACCCGCCACCAGCAGGTAGCGGATGTCCTCGCGGTCCAGTCGGTCGACCATCGCACACACTGTCCCGGTTGCGTCGCTCCCGCCGACCGTGGCAGTACTGAAAACAAAGCCGTCGGCGACTCTACTGGCGCGGACGACAGCGCCAGCGAACTGACTGGTTTCCGCTCGGTACGACTCCGCCACGCCGAGGGCCCGTGCCCCTGCTTTCACGTGTTCTGGTTGTCTTTGATGTCTTCCAGTCTGTCGAGTAGTTCGTCGTTCGACGCGGTGAACTCGTATTCGATGTCGCCCTCGTGGGCGTTTTCTTCAGCATCGAGGCCGTCCTCGTCCTCGAAGTCTGTGTCGTACTCCTGATTGTCTTGTTCCGATTCGTCGTAGCTCCCGAACCCCATGGTACGTGTACAACTATGACGTTCACAGTAAAAAATCACTCGCCGGCGCAAAAATGACATCTCAACAATACGACTTTTGTCGATCTCACTTCCGGAAGCGTTGAGACGACTGGCAGTCTGGTTCGGACAGTACACTCAAGCGGGCCGCGCCACAGGCTTCGTGCATGGACGTTCACAACGTCACCGCCGAAGCCGAGACGTTCACTTGTAACGCCTATCTCGCAACCGGCGAGCAGACGACGCTGGTCGACGCCGGCGCGATGCGTGGCGTCGTCGATGTCATCCGCGAGCATACTGACACGCTCGACGCCGTCGTGTTGACCCACCAGCACGGCGACCACGTCCAGCGACTCGATGCCGTCCTCGACGCCTTCGACGCGCCGCTGTACGCCTACGGGTCCCACCCGCGCCGGGACCACGCACTCGCCGACGGCGACACGCTCACCGTCGGCGACGAGGAGTGTGAGGTCGTGTACACGCCGGGCCACGCCGACGACCACGTCTCGCTCGTCTCCGAATCGGCCCTGTTCTCCGGCGATGTGGTCGTCCACGACGACGGCGCGTTCGACGACGGCTCCTTCGGCCGCACGGACCGCCCCGGCCAGTCCCGTGAGCGCCTCATCGAGAGCATCGGGCGCATTCTCGACCGGATGCCGGCAGGCGTCGAACACATGTACTCGGGTCACGGCGACGCCTTCCACGGTGACGTTCGTGAGGTCGTCGAGCGCGCCCTCGAACGGGCCGAGCGCCGCGAGCCGAAGTATCCCGACGACTGACCACTCGAAACCGGCGCAACGCTCTAGTGACAGGGCTGACATTCGACGCTATGAACCAGCGACTTCTGACGGGGACGGCTCTGGCGCTCTCCGGCATCGTACTGGCCGCTATCCAGGGACTCCACGGAATCCAGCAGACGCAGATACCCGTTGCGGTCGCGGTCGACGTGCTCCCCTTTGCGGCGATGGGGCTGGCGATAGCGTACGCGGGCGTCTGGCTCGCCCGTGACACGGCATTCGAGGGGGCCACATCCCGAGTGGCCGCGTGGGCCGCCGGCGGAACAGTGACGTTCGCTGCCGTGGCGGCGCTCCTGTTGTTCAGCCAGCGTGTGACTTCTGGCTCCCTCGCCAGAGCGTCGTACCTGACGGTGGATCTCGTTACTGTCGGCGCGCTGGCGGGCGTTCTGGTCGGCCTGTACGATGCCCGGAGCCGCAGTCGGCTCCGCGAACTGGCGGCCGAACGCGACCGCGTCGAGGCTTTCGCCGGGAAGGCGGCCGACGTGAACAACTACGGACGCGCCATCGCCAGCGCCCCCAGCGTCGACGGCGTCGCTGCCTTCGTCGTCGAGGCCTTCGGCACGATGACCGGTATGGAGGAGACGGCCGTCATCCGACTCAGGGACGGCGATGCGGTGGCGCTGGCGAACACCATTCGAACCGTGCCGGCCGACGTCGTCGGCTCGCTCGCACAGGAAGTCCGGACACAGGAACAGGGAGCGGTCACCGTTCACGACCGACCGTTCCCCGTCGACATCCCCGAGTCAGTCACCGATTGCGTGTCGGCGGTGGTTCTGGACGACGAGGCCACGACGACAGTCGTCATCTCGGTCACGACGGACGAGACGACTGTCGGGGAAGAAGATCAGAAGCTGCTGGAACTCATCGTCTCACACGCGTCGGTTCGGATGGCGACGCTCGACCGCCAGTCAGCGGACAAAGAACCCACTGGGCAGTAGTGGATTAGTGACGAACTGCCACCGGATGCCGGCGGCAACTGACCCGAAAATCAGGCGCTGCGGGTTTCTTTCGCCTTCGGACGCAGGTTGCCGTAGCCGCACTTCCGGCACTGTTGGGCGCGCTCTGGGTTCCGAGCGTTACACCGCATGCAGATCTGCTTGTTGAGGAGTCGGTCGGACGCTGTCTCGAAGCTAGCCATGCGCGGTCATTCCCGATGCGCGCGTTTAAGCTTTGAGTTTCGGCCTGGGTCTGTGTCTCGCGAACCACCTCTGACTAGCAGTAGCCAGAAAGCCCCCGACGCGCTACGGTCCCGCGGCTCGCTGTGTTCCTCGGTCGTTCCGCTCCCTGTGGTGCTTGCTTCGCCGGGGTTCCCGTAGCGCGTCGGCCCGTTTCAGTCCCACCCGTGTCGGCTGGCTAAACGGCGACGGGGCTTTCTGGTTTTAAAATAGGAATACACCGCCAGCCGTCGCCGGCTTTAGATGCCCGAGCGGCGAAGCCGGAGTATGTACGATCAGGTCGCAGACCTCCCGGTCACTGTCGAGAGCTGTGCGTTCGAGCGTCGAGAACGGGCGACCTCCAGCGGATTCGACCGGGTGACGACGGTCATCCACCTTTCCGGTGCGGGTGAGGCCGGCAGCGGCGAGGACGTGACGTACACGGCCGAGGCCCACGACGCGCTGCAGGACAGCGATGCGTTGCCGGGCGAAGATTCCCCGCTTGCCGGCGAGTACACTGTCGATTCGTTTTCGGCGGCGCTGGACGCGGCTGACCTGTGGCCCGAACCACCGGACGAGGAGCGGTTCCGTCACTACCGGCGCTGGGGATTCGAGAGCGCGGCGCTTGACCTCGCGCTGAAACAGGCCGACACGGACCTCGGAACCGCCCTCAACCGGCAGTACGACCCAGTGAATTTCGTCGTCTCGACGCGGCTCTCGAACGCTGACGACGACACGCCGCCGACGGCTGACAGACTGGCGATGCTGCGTGAGCGCTACGGCGACCTGTCGTTCAAACTCGACCCCACACCGACCTGGAGCGATACCCTCGTCGACGAGCTGACGGACTACGACGTTCGAGTGTTGGATCTGAAAGGGTTGTACGAGGGGACGGACGTCGATGTCGAGGCCGACCCCGAGTTCTACCGCCGTGTCGTCGACGGCCTCCCGGACGCGCTGGTCGAGGACCCCGACTTGACCGACGCAACTCGGCCGGTTTTCGACGGCCGAGAAGCACGCGTCACCTGGGACGTACCCATCACTGGCGTCGAGAGCATCGAGGCGCTGCCGTTCGAGCCGTCGTGGCTCAATATGAAGCCCTCGCGGTGTGGGACCGTCGAGTCCGTACTTGCGACCATCGACTACTGCGAGGAACGGGGCATCGACCTGTACGGCGGCGGCCAGTTCGAACTCGGCGTCGGCCGAGACCACATTCAGGCGCTGGCGTCGCTGTGCTATCCTGCTGGGCCGAATGACGTCGCGCCCGGCGGGTACAACGACCCCGACCCGGACGCGGACCTGCCGACGAGCCCGCTCAGCCCACCTGACGCGCCGACCGGAATCGGGACCGGCTTCTGGTAAGCGGCCTTAGAAATGAAGCCGAAGCTACATTATTGTCCGGGTACTAACTATTGTCATGTGGTGTCAAGCCTGTGGAGAACGCATCGACGACGTACTGGAGGCACACGCGCGCCAGGCCTGTCCACACTGTGATGCGCCGCTCCTCGAAAAGCCAGCAACGCCCCAGTGACTACTCCTCGGCGAGGTAGTCGTCCTGTACGTCGATGATGTCGCTCGAATCCTCGCAGTTCGCGTACCGTTCCAGCGGTTCCTCGTTCAGTTCCAAGAAGGTGTGGCCCCAGGAGAACGTCGAGAGGAGCCGCTCGGCGTGGTCGCGCTCCCCGAGAATGGCGAGCGCGCCAGCGAAGGCTTCGACGGTATTGAGCTGAAAGGCCGTTCCGTAGTTGACCGGATTGCCGGCGACGAGAAAGGGGAGCGAGCGGTGCACCCCTTCGAGGTCGAACGCTTCCCGTTCGGCAGTTTCCCAGGAGCAATCGAGCGCGACCAGCCGGCTGTGGCGAGCGCCGTCGCCGGGGGTCGGACGGTCCGCCGGAGACAGCGCCTGCTCTGCAAAGGGATTGAGCACGATGCCGGGCGGCGTCGACCGCGTCGCGCGGTGGAGTTCGGCCTCGTCCATCCGGGCCAGCCTCCGCGCGCTACATTTGTCGGGGTCGTCGTCGCCCTCGTACCGGACGTGCAGTTCCACACTAGCGCTACTACGCTGGCGAATAAAAGCGACTCGTTCGGTGACACTGTGCAAACACTGTTATAGCCGGACTCGGTTGTATAACGTGTGCTTTCAGAGGGGACGGCGGCACCACTGTTCGAACTGCCGGCGCTCGTCGATGGCGACTGCCAGCGAGTCGAACTATCCGACTATCTCGGCGAGGATGTCGTCATTCTCGCATTCTATCCGGCGGATTTCAACCCGGCCTGTGACGAGACGTCCTGTGACCTGGACGAACTCGACCTCTTTACCATGCAGAAGGACGTGACGATTCTGGGCATCAGCCCGGATTCGGTGTACAGCCACCGGGCCTTCGCCGACCGCTACGGCCTGAAAATCCCGCTGCTGTCCGACACCGACCACGATGTGGCCCGCGAGTACGGACTCGACTTTATCGACGATATCGGCCAGCAGCTCATCGAGCGTGCTGTCGTCGTCATCGACCACGACGGCGACGTACAGTACGCTTGGAGTACCGACGACCTTCAGGCACTTCCTCGTGTCGGAGAGATCAAGGACGCTATCGCCGACACCGGTGGCGACGACACCGCGTTCGCCCGCTACCGCGTTGGCCACGCCCACTACACGGAGGGGCGGCGCGCGTTCACGTCGGCGATGAGCGCCCTCGGCGAGTCGGAGTGGATGGTCGCACAGGGCGACTTCCAGCAGGCACGCGACGAGTTCGCCGACGCCGAAGACCACTTCGACACGGCTGTCCGGTTCGTCGACGACGAGTCCCTGAAACCGATCTACGAGGACGCAAAGACGAAGGCGAACTCGCTGTGGCAGGCCAGCGACTGGCTCACGCAGGCCGCCCGCGCCTACTCTAGCGGGAACGGTGCCGAGGGCCAGCAACTCCGCGACGACGCAGAGCGGCCGCTTGAAACCGCCCGTGGGTACGAGGAACCCCCCGACCCCGACGGTCCGTGGCCACCGGATATGGAGACGCTGGAAAAGGACACGGACGACGACCGACCGGCGTTCCTCACACAGGACGAGACAGCGGTGGATACATCGCTTGACGTAGACATCGACGAAGAAGTCGAACGGACGGCCGGCGAACTGTCGGAGACGGCGTCGTCGGCTACCGAGTCAACGCTGGATTCGACACCGTCGCCTGACGCCGCCGATGCGGCTGACGAAATGCGAAACACAGCCGACGAGCCGACAGCAGACTCAGACGGGGAGACGACGGCGGGGACAGCTGACCAGTCGACGAATGCGCCGACCGAAACCAACGACGCGACTGCTCACGCGGCCCAGTCGACAGCGGCGGAACCCGATGCCTCGTCGGCTGACGACGCCCCACCAGAGTCAGCACCGACACCTGACGGCGACGGTGAGCTTTCGGATGTCGACGACACCGATATCGAGGAAATTCAGGCCGAACTGGCCGCTAGCGAAGCCGAGAACGAGCCGACGGACCCGTTGGAAGAGACTCCGACCGCGATGGTCGAAGCGCCGCCCGACACGGTCGGCAGCGCCGACGACGACGCTTCCGCACAGGACGCACCGGACGGCGAGCAGTCGACCGCCGACGCGACATCGGACGGGGCCTCCGAGACGGAGACCGACGACGAAGTCGAACTGGATCTGGCCGACCCGACGGCCGCCGACGATGGGGATGCGGGAGAATCAGCCGAACCCGAGCGAGCTGCCGATTCGAACCCGGACGCCGCTGACGAGCCATCTGACGGGGAGAGCGACAGAGACACGTCTGACGAACCCGAATCAGACCCGTGACGCGACCTGCGCTCCGCCAACGGACTCGGGCCTACTATGACGCCATCGACGGCGACGACTACGACCAGTTGGCATCGCTGCTCGCCCCGTCGTTCGTCCACGACCGTCCCGACAGGACCATCGACGGCCGGGACCGGTTCGTACAGTTCATGCGCGAGGAACGGCCCCAGACAGACACCACGCATCCGCTCGACGGCCTCTACTGTCGCCAGAAAGACAGTGCGGGGAAGTCAACAAACGGTGACGACACGGCGACGGCGGAAGTCATCGCCCGCGGCCGCCTGCTCGATGCCGACGGCGAGTGCATCGTTGGCTTCGTTGATGTGTTCACGTTCGCCGGGGACGATATCGAGCGCATAGAGACGTACACGCGCTGAATCCTGCCCGCTTGCGGAGTTGCTGTGTTACTGTTCTGGCAGCGACAGCCGAACGCCGTACATCGACCCGTCGGCTTCGGTCCCGACGAGCGCACCCACGGTCCACGGCGTCCCGCTGACCGCGTCACGGAACCGTGACGGCGTGACCAGCAACAGGTCGGTCCACGGGCCGGCGAGCCCGTCGTACTCGACGCGGAAGGTCCGGTAAGCGACACCGGGCTGGGTGCGGTGGGCCGCGTCAGTCTCCGGGTCTGCCCGGTCGAGCGTGTCCATGTCGGCGACGAGTCGGCCACCCGGCCGCGTCACTGCCGCCAGTTCGGTGAGCGTCGTCCGGAGGTCGGCCAGCGAACTGCCGAGGCCGAGCTGCTTGCCAAGAGCAACGATCGTCTCGAACCCGTCGCCCGGTGGTCGTCGGAGGTCACCGACCACGGGACGTGCGACGCCGCGCTCGCGGGCGACCGTGATGGCTCCCGGACTCCGGTCGACGGCCAGCACGCTATGGCCGCGCTCTTGCAGTGGAAGCGTGTGCCGGCCGACGCCACAGCCGGCATCGAGGACACGGCCCGTCACCGCCGGGAACAGGTCCTGCTCGATGGCATGCCACGCCGATGGCGGCTCGAAGTAGCCCGCCAGATGCGCCTCGGTCAAATCGTCGTCGTCGCGGCGGTAGCGGGGCTGCTCGACGAGGTCGTCGCGGTGAAAGTCCAGTACCATCCGGCCGAAGGCGTCGTCAGCCATATCTCGACGGTGCTGACGAATGAATGTAATAGTGTAGTGAAATATGATTTCGAGTAACACACCGCATACAGGAAGTCGGAACGCTGGCCGAACACAGCGGACCGCAGCGGCCTACTCTTTCTCGCCCGCGCCGACGGCGCTCTCGCCGATTTTCTCGGAGCCTTCGATGACTTCCTGGCCGCCCATGTACGGACGGAGCGGTTCGGGCACGGTGATGGTCCCGTCGTCGTTCTGGTAGTACTCCATAACCGCCACGAGGACGCGCGGGACGGCGAGTCCGGAGCCGTTCAGCGTGTGGAGGTAGTCGGCGGATTCGTGCCGTTCGGGCCGGTAGCGCAGGCCAGCCCGCCGGGCCTGAAAGTCCTCGAAGTTCGACACAGAGGAGACTTCGAGCCAGCGGCCGCCGCGGTCCGGGCCGTCCTCCATGTCGTCGCCGGGAGCCCACACCTCGATGTCGTACTTCTTGGCCTGGGTAAAGCCCATGTCGCCGGTACACATGTCGAGTACGCGGTAGGGCAGTTCGAGGCGGTCGAGCACCTCGGCGGCCTCGTCCAGCAGGCTCTCAAGCCGGTCGTAGCTGTTCTCGGGCCGGACGAAGTTGACGAGTTCGACCTTGTGGAACTGGTGGACGCGGACGTACCCCCGCGTTTCGGTCCCGTGCTCGCCGGCCTCGCGGCGGAAGTTCGGCGAGAACGCCTGATGTTTGACCGGCAGGTCGTCGTCAAGCAGAATCTCGCCGCGGTACATGTTGGTGACCGGCACCTCCGCCGTCGGGAGCAGCCACAGGTCGTCGCTGTCGTAGTCGTCGTCCTGTCTGGCTCCAACGCGGTAGGCGTCCTCGTCGAACTTCGGGAGCTGGCCGGTCCCTTCCATCGAATCGGAGTTGACGGGGATCGGCGGGAGCACGTCGACGTACTCCTGTTCGCGGTGGACATCGAGCATGAACTGGATGAGGGCGTGCTCTAGGCGCGCCCCCTCGCCCTTGACGAACTGGTAGCCGCCGCCGGACACCTTCGCGCCGCGCTCGAAATCGAGCAGGTCCAGATCCTCGCCGAGGTCGTAATGCGGGACGACCTCGTCGGGCAGGTCCCGCAGGTCGTCGAATCCCTCGCGGTAGCGTTCGACGTTGTCGGCCTCGCCCTCGCCGGTCGGGACCGAATCGTGGGGGATGTTCGGTAGTTCGAGCAGGGCGTCTTCCAGCTGGGATTCCAGTTCGTCGGCGCGCTCCTCGACGTCCTGCAGCTCGTCTTTGAGTTCCTGCGAGCGGTCGATGGCCTCCTGTGCCTCCTCCTCTTTGCCCTCCTGTTTGAGCTGGCCGATCTTGCTCGACACTTCGTTTCGCTCCTGCCGGAGGCCGTCGCCTTCGGCCTTCAGTTCCCGCCACTCCTCGTCGATTTCGAGGATTTCGTCGAGGTCGACGCCCGTGACGCCCTTCCGCTCGATAGCGTCACGGACCGTCTCGGGGTGCTCCCGGACGAACTGTCTCGATAACATGGCCGACGGTTCTCGACGGCAGAAATTAGTCGTGTCGGTCCTGCGGCAGGGCTACCCCGGCAGTCGACCTGTCGTCCTGCTATGCTTCGCCGCCAACCTTGACCGCAAGTACCGGGACTGGCGAGGCCCGAATTACCGACTCGGTGACGCTGCCGATGAGTTCCCGGGAGGGGCCGGTCCGTCCCTCTGTCGCCATCACGATGACATCGATGTCGTGGCGCTCAACGTACTCCACGACTTCTTCGTGGGGGACGCCCTGCTCAACTGCCGTGGTCACCGTGTCGACATCGGCGTCTTCGGCCTGCGCCTGCAGGTCGTCGACAGCCTGCTGGCCAGCGTCGGCGAGGCGATCGAAGATGCTGCTGTCCTCGAAATCGGGAATCTGATCGACGACCTGCTCGGTTTCGAGGACGTGTAGCGCATGCAGACTCGCGTCGTGGCGCTGTGCGAGGTCGATAGCGTGCTCGGCCGCGGTTGCGGACCCCTCTGAGCCGTCGGTCGGAACGAGTACGGCGTCGTACATACAGTGGTGTTTCTGAGTGCGGGTAAATGGCTTTGCCCTTCCTCACGACTGGTTGTCACGATAGCCATGGCACAACGGTTTTGCCCCCGCCGGTCACGAGAGAGTGTATGGGAATCGGTGACGTTTACGAGGTGACGGTCGGGGACTGCACAGATGTCCACTACGTCGACGTCGGGATGTACGGTGTGGCCGAGTACGGGCCCGTCTACATCATCGACGCCGAGCGACCGGCGCTGGTCGACACCGGTACCGGCGCGCGACACGAAACCATCCTCTCGGCGATGGAGTCGGTCGGGATCGCGCCCGAGGATCTGGAAGTTATCGCGGCGACTCACGTCCATCTGGACCACGCCGGCGGGGCCGGCTACCTCGCCGAGGACTGCCCGAACGCGACGGTGTACGTCCACGAGTTCGGCAAGCGCCACCTCGTCGACCCCGAGCGGCTCTGGGAGGGGACGAAAAACGCCGTTGGCGACCAGATCGAGTTCTACGGGAAGCCGATCCCGGTCGCCGAAGACCGTATCGAGACGCTAACCGACGGCGATGTGATCGACCTGGGCGACCACTCCCTCGAAGTCCTGCACGCACCGGGCCATGCCCCACATCAGGTCGTCTTCTATGACCCCGTCGTCGACGGTGTGTTTACCGCCGACGCCGCCGGTATCTACTCGCCGTCGACCGACGAGATGCACGTCACGACCCCGCCGGTCAACTTCACCCTCGATCAGGCGCTCGACGACGTGGCGATGTTACAGGACCTCGATCCCGAGATCCTCATGTTCGGCCACTTCGGTGCCGCCGAAACCGGCGACAAACTGGAGGTATACACCGAGATACTACCTGAATGGGTCGCCGAAGTCGAACGCAAACGCGAGGAACTGGACGACGACGAGGCAGTCATCGACTACTTCGTCGAGCGGGCCGACACCGACACCTGGGGCGAGCGCAAGGGCCGCGCCGAGATGCGTCTGAACGTCCGCGGCGTCCTCGTAGCCCTCGATAACCGGGAAGAATAGGAGGCTTTCTCACGGACGGGCCACAGTGTCGTGGTATGCGTCGAACTGGCTCCGTGTCGCTGCTCTGTGCGGTTGTTCTGTACGCCGGATCGCGGTTCGTCCGCCGGTTCGGCTTCGACGAGCGACTGTTCGGGGTGGAGCTCGAACCGCTCACGCTGCTGGGCCTGACGTTGGCATCGCTTTTCCTCGCGTTCTACGGGAGCTACACTATCTGCCAGTCGTACCTCCTCGCCCACACGCAGAACAAACGCCGCCGACACGACGTGCGGAACGTCCTCCGGCTGACCTTCGGCATTCTCGGGATGATTGCGATGTTCGGCGTCGTCACTCGGGAGTGGGTGAGCGTGCTGTTCTCCCTCGGCGTCCTCGGGTTCGCGGTCACGTTCGCGCTCCAGCAACCGCTGTTCTCGCTCATCGGCTGGCTGTACATCGTGATCAAACGGCCCTATCAGGTGGGCGACCGCATCGCTATCGAGGAGATGCGCGGCGACGTCGTCGCGGTCGATTTCTTCGTGACGGAGGTGTGGGAGATCGACGGCGACCTCGTCTCCTCGAACCAGCCGTCAGGTCGCATCGTCACCGTGCCTAACAGCACGGTACTGTCCTCGCGCGTCGTCAACTTCTACGGCGAGGGTGTCCAGTACGTCTGGAACGAACTCTCGATACAGGTCGCCTACGAGACCGACCTGCAGTTCGCCTCCGAGCTAATGACCGACGTGGCGACCGACCACCTCGGCGACGAGATGGCTGAACAGGTCCGTGAGTATCGCGATCGCCTCGCCGAGACGCCGGTCGAACTCGACGTGAACGAACAGCCGACGGTCAACGTCACACAGGGCGAGTCGTGGGTGGAGCTTCGACTCCGGTATCTCGTCCACCCGCGCCGCGGCACCCGGATGCGGAACGCGCTGTACGAGGATATTCTGGAGCGGTTCAACAAGCATCCCGACCGCGTGAAGTTCCCGGTGAGCCGGAACCGGTGAACTCAGGCGTGGTTCACATCGGTCGAGTGGCTTCTGATCGACCCTTCGTGTGCCGGTGAGTGAATGCCCTTATACGGTGGCGATACGATAGGCTGGACAGATGGAGGCCAACTGTGGCTGGTAGTTCGGGGCTACTGATTCCGCTCGTCGCCGGCATCATCGGACTCGGCGTTCTTGCACAAGTCCTCGCTGCACGCCTGCGCGTGCCCAGCATCATCTTCTACCTGCTGGTGGGTGTCATCATCGGCCAGCCCGGACTGGGCATCATCGGTGACGGTACCTTCGGCGGGGCGCTGTCGGCAATCGTCGGCTTAGCGGTCGCAATCATCGTTTTCGAGGGGGCCTATCACCTCCGATTCGACCGTCTACGCGAGGCTCCGGCCGCGACGTTCCGGCTCGTTACCGTCGGTGCGGCTATCGCGCTCGTGGGCACCGCTATCGCCGTCAAGTTCGCGTTCAGCTCCGCGGCCGTTTCCTGGAACCTCGCGTTCCTGATCGGTGCACTGCTGGTCGCGACCGGCCCGACGGTTATCACGCCGATCCTCGATGTCGTCCCCGTTCGAGACCGCGTCGCCGCCGCGCTGGAGACGGAAGGGATTGTCAACGATGTGACCGCGGCTATCATCGCTGTCGTCATCTTCGAGACAGTCAACCCAGCCGTTGCCAGTGAGAGCCTGCTACGAGGATTTGCGCTTCGACTGGGGACGGGGCTACTCGTCGGCCTCATCGTCGCCGGCGTGGTGTACTACCTTCTCCAGTATGTCGACCTCTCGCCCGGTGACGCACCGCGAAACTCCCGGCTGCTCGTGCTCGCCGGGGCGCTCATCGCCTACGCTGGCGCGAACACGATAGCGACCGAGGCCGGCGTCGCCGCCGCTGCCACAGCGGGGATGGCGCTCGGGAACGTCGACCACCCGTACGAGGAAGACATCGAGGAGTTCAAAGGCGACATCACGCTGTTGGTGCTTTCGTTCGTGTTCATCGCACTGGCGGCGCAACTGGAACTCGCCTCGCTCATCGACGTCGGGCTAGCGGGGATCATCGTCGTCCTCGCGGTCGCCCTGATTATCCGACCGCTGCTGGTGTTCGTCTCGGCCGTTGGTGACCGATTTACCACCAACGAGAAGCTATTTGTCAGCTTCGTCGGGCCGCGCGGTATTATTCCGGCGTCCGTCGCGACGCTGTTTGCCGTCGAACTGAACGCCGCGGCCGAGGAGGTCACCGGGGCGCAGGCTGAACTGCTGGGGACGCAGGCGGATATCCTGCTTGGCACTGTCTTTCTCGTTATCTTTGCGACCGCCCTGTTCGAGGGCGGACTGGCGCGATATATCGCGGAAAAACTGGATGTGATACCAATGCGAGTCATCATCGTTGGCGGCGGACAGGTGGGCCGAGCGCTCGCCGCACGCCTCGAAGACCGGGGCGAAAACGTCGTCATCATCGAGGAGGAGGAAGAGATCGTCGAACGAGCCCGCAACGACGGCTACGCCGTCGAAATCGGCGACGGAACCGATACCGACGTGTTGCGGTCGGCCGGGGCTGAAAACGCCAAGACCGTCGTCGCGGCGACCGGTGACGACGACGCGAACCTGCTGGTGTCACAGCTGGCGAGTTCGAAGTTCGGCGTCGACCGGGTCATCGCCCGCGCGAACAACCCGGACAACGTCGAGGCCTTCGAGGACCTCGGCGTTCGAACCATTTCCTCGGCGATGGCGACGGCCTGGGCCATCGACAACCAGATCGAGCGCCCGGCTATCGCCCACTGGATGACCGATGTCGGTCGCAGTGGGGATGTTCAGGAAGTCGAGGTCACCAATCCGGAACTCATCGGGAAGTCGATCCGCGATGTCGGGCCGATGCTGCCCGACGCCTGTCTGGTCGCGCTCGTCAGCGGCGAACTCCACGAGAACGCCGAAGTACCCACAGCAGACTACATCCTCGAAGAGGGCGATATGGTGACGCTGCTTGGCCGTCGGGAGTCCGTGCGCGACGGGATGAAGATGGTCAGTGGCGACTAGTCGTCGGTAAGCTGTGTGACGTCTGACTCGTCGACACCTTCTGTCCACGGCGACTCACCACGGTCGCCATCAGTTTTGTACGTCCCGCGAGCGCTCGCGATGTGATGGCCATCAGTGTCGTACACCTCCGCGTCGACGACTGAGACGCTTCCGCCGCTCCGGATCACCTCCGCCTCAGTCCGTAAATCAGCGGTTGCCGGCGCGAGGTAATCGATCCGCATATCCACTGTTGGCGAGACGGTGCCGGATTGCGAGATGACGGCCGCCCCGCCGACGGTGTCGACGAGCGAGTACGTGACGCCACCGTGTGCGATTATCGATTCCGGGTTCGAGGAGTGGCCGTCCTCTAGCGGGAGCTCGCCTGCCGCATAGCCGTCATCGACGGCCGTGATCTCCATCCCTAACTGCTTGACAAACGGGATGTCGTTGAACATCGACTTAACACTCATGTCTATCTCCACGGAATCGAGTCTGATAAGCCTCCGAGAACAGATAACAACGGGTCAGGTGTGGTCGTTCTTCAGGACACGACTCTCGTCAGTCGCCTGCTACTGCTCCGTCTGCAGCCTCGTCGCCCTCCGTGGCTTCTTCCGGGAGCAGATGCTCCGGGCGACGCAGGTAGCTTGGTTTCTGTGCGAATGCTTCGATTCGCTCCCACTCCTCGGGTGTGATGTGACCGTCCATACACAGTATGTGCGATTGACAGCATTTTAATCCTTGTAATAAAACACAAAATTAATTCATAGTGCCTAAGTATCTACTATCCTGGGCTGCTACTATCGCCGTACTCATTTGCCACCGAGACTGAGACAACCGGTGTACTGTGTCGGTCTGGCTTCTAGCGTCCTGCGTCCACTCGCCACCCTTCTTTGCCCCCTGTTGACCTAATATGATTTTAGGCAGATATGTGGGTACTACTATATGTTGGCCGTCGCTACCAGATCCTATGCAACCACAGCGGGCAACGTACGTAAAGAAAGCCTGTGCCTACATCACCAGAAACGGGTCGGAGCTTCTGGTGTTCGACGGGCCGGGTCATGACGGGCTACAGATACCGAAGGGAACCGTAGAGGCCGGAGAAAAACCGCGGGTCGCCGTACAGCGAGAGGCTGTCGAGGAGAGTGGTCTTGCCTCCTTCGAGCGCCTGCAACACATCGCAACCGACGTCTGGACGCGCCGCCAGTCACCCCCGAAGCGGTACGTGCGGTCGTTCTACCACCTCCCCGTCCACGAGTCCCGGGATCACTGGGTCCACACCGTCACTGGCACGGGCGAGGAACGCGGCGCGGAGTTCGAGTTCTCGTGGGTCGACCTCCCGACCGACGCCACCTTCGCACTCGATCTCGACGACTATCTCCATTCCCTGACGAGTCCCGCTGAGGCGACGACAGCCGGCGATGTGGCTGCCGATTAACGACTTCTTCTCTCAAATATCGCTCGTGCAAGCGCCACAGCGGTCGCAAATGACGGATTCATAAGCAACAGACTCGAAACCGACGGATTCGCAAACGACGTGCTGGAGCAGAATACTGAAACCGCGCTGACAGCGGCTGCTCAGGGCAGTCGGAACTCGATAGCCGCGCCCTGACCGAAGCCGACACACTCCGTCGCCAGGCCCAGTTCCGCATCGCGTCGGTTCATCTCGTGGACGAGCGTCACCGGAAGGCGCGCGCCGGAGGCCCCGAGCGGATGGCCGATGGCGATTGCGCCGCCGTTGACGTTGTAGATGTCGTCGTCGAAGCCGAGTTCGCGCTGGCAGTACAGACACTGGGAGGCGAAGGCTTCGTTGAGTTCCACGAGGTCGTAGTCGTCCGTCTCACGGTCCGTCCGTTCAGTGAGTTTGCGGACGGCGGGCACTGGGCCGATACCCATCACAGTCGGGTCGACGCCGGCGACTTCGTGGGAGCCAATCTCCGCCAGGATGTCGAGTCCGCGGTCCTCAGCGAACTCGCGGGAGGTGACCATCAGCCCCGCCGCGCCGTCGGAAACCTGCGAGGCGTTGCCGGGTGTGACTGACCCGTCCGACTTGAACACTGTCGGTAGCTGAGACAGCTTTTCCAGCGTGGTGTCGGGGCGGATACCCTCGTCCGCGTCGAGCTGACCGTCATCGGTATCGATCGGGACGATCTCGTCGTCGAAGCGACCGGATTCCGTCGCGTCGGCGGCGCGCTGGTGACTCCGGAGCGCGTACTCGTCCTGTTCCTGCCGGGCGACCTCCATCTCGCTGGCGACCTTCTCGGCGGTCATTCCCATCTGGAGTTCGCCGATGTTGTAGTGTTCGGCCAGCCGCGGGTGGACGTTGTGGGTGTTTTCGTCCATCTGCACGCGGGACATCGACTCCACGCCACCGGCGATGAGTACGTCGCGCTGGCCAGCCGCGATGGCATCGGCCGCCCGCATCAGCGCTTCGGCGGAGGACGCACACCAGCGGTTGATCGTCGATGCGGGGACGCTCTCGCCGAGGTCCGACAACAGCGCGATGACTCGGGCCATGTTGTTGCCCTGTTCCCCGCGCTGCTGGGCACACCCCCACAGCAAGTCGTCGACCTCGTCGGACTCGACGCCGGTCGACGCGAGCAACTGGTTGATAAGCGGCACCGAGAGGTCTTCGCTCCGGACGCCGGCGAGTGCGCCGTCCTCCTTTCCCTGTGGCGTTCTGACTGCGTCCACGATGACAGGTGTGGGCATGGACAACGGAACGTCTCGGCCTATGTTAAAACCTGACAAACTCTACACAGTGGGGGAACCGTTGTCTCCGACCGCTCCCCGCAACAGTCGGGCAGGGGGGTCACTCCTGTTCGAACCCGGGCGGCAGACCGGCGTGTCTGAGCCCTTCCTTCTCGTCGATACGGAACCGATAGACTGCGATGTCGCCGTCCTCGATAGCGTCCTCGAACAGTTCCGGCCGCCACGCCGTCTCGAGCACGTCCGCGGGGTCGTCCCACTCGGACTCGGGAACGGCCTCGATACCGCCCTGTAACAGGACGCTCTCCCAGTGGAACATCGACTCGACTTTGTATACGAGTACGGCTGCATTCTCCGCCGCCTCGGTCAACTGTTGTTTGCGACTTGCCGATCCACCGATAAAGGTGAAATACAGCGAGCGGTCACCATCGTACCCGAACGACAGGGGAATCATGTACGGTCCGTTCTCAGTTGGCAGGCCCAGCACGCCGACCCGCTGGTTCGACAGAAACGCCGCGATGTTGCTGTCGTCCATGCGCGTGAGTCCGGCCGCTTCGAGGGTATCTATTGTCATATGGGTGTAACTTCGACGGAAACCTGTTTAATTAATTCGGCTATTCCTCGCGACGGAGAATTGCCCGCCAGGGCGTTCGGTCGCCGCTACTCCTCCTGTGTTGCACCGGGGGCGTGGCGCTTGATCCGCTCGATGGCAGCCACGGCTTTGTTGCGCTCGGCGTACCCCTCGCCGGAGTCGGCGATGATCTCGCCGTTGCGGTGTCGGAGCCGCCAGCGCCACTCCTCGCCCCTGTCCTCGTACACTTCGAACGCCGCGCTCCCGATCGCCAGCAGGTCGGCGTCGGCCGAGTATGACTGGACCCGCTCGACGGCATCCATGGCTTTCGACCGATTTGCGTACCCCTCGCCGGAGTCGGCGACGAGTTCGCCGTTGTCGGCCCGCAGCCGCCAGCGCCACTCCTCGCCCTTGTCCTCGTACACCTCGAAACGGTCATCGACCGCGGAGTCGGGTGCGAGTTCGCTGACCCGACGGGCCGCTCGCCGAGCGTTCGACCGGGAGCTGTACCCCTCACCGCTATCGGCGAGGATGTTGCCGTTGCGGTGGAGCAAGCGCCAGCGGAACTGACCGGCGGCGTCGGCGTACACCTCGTATGCCACGGGATCGATCTTGAGATACGCCGCACCGGGGACGTACGCACGGACGCTCTGTAGCGCCCGTCGGACATTCGACTTCGAGGCGTACCCCTCGCCGCTGTCGGCGAGGATGTTGCCGTTGTCGTGGCGCAAGCGCCAGCGGAACTCCCCGGCCGAGTCCTCGAACAGTTCGAACGCGGCGTCGCTTTCGGGGGCCGGTACGACCGGCACGTCCTCGGCGGTGTTGTCCTCGGTCGCGTCCTCGAAGAAGACGACGGCCCCACCGGCGGCGTTGGACTGCACACTGCGGAGCCCCTGCATCGCCTTCTGGCGCGACGAATAACCCTGTGCGCTGTCGGCGATGATGTTCGAATTCCGGTGGCGGAGCCGCCAGCGGTACTTGCCCGCCGAGTCTTCGTACAGTTCAAACGTCGCCTTGCTGTCCATCGCAGCCGCGATGGTGGCGTGGGCCGCGGCGAGTTCCGCCTTGGTAGCCTCTGTGACCGTCGCCATCTCCTCGCGCGCGGCCTCGCTGGTCGCCAACTTCTCGGCCAACCTGTTGCGCTCGCGGGTCGCCCGCTCGGCGACCTGTGTCTGCTGGCTAGCCGTCTGAGTGGCCTGTTCGGCCTCTTGGGACGCTCGCTCTGCCTCATTTGAGGACCGTTTGGCGGACTCCGTCGCTTCCTGCGCCGTCCGCACGGCCTCGTCGTACGCTTCCTTCCGGCCGGTCAGCAGCGGGGAGACGACGGCACCGACCGCCATCAGGCCGAGGCCGGCGATGTACAGCGTCACCGCCGGGTTCCCCTCGGGCCCGGTCCAGTTCGAGGGGTAGAACGTGGTGAACCACACCATCGCGACCAGCCCGACCACGGCCCCGAGGTACGTGAGTATCAGGCCACGCCGTGTCAGCGGCAGTCTGATTGTCGGTCCCGCAAACAGCGAGATGAGGCCGATCGCACCGAGGAGATAGCCGAACTGCCGGGGCGTGCTCCGCGACGCTGTCAAATAAAACAGGAGGAGGCCGACGATACCGAGCACGATGCCGATGACGAACAGCCAGTACCCGTAGACCTCGTCGTCGGTCGTCGGGTCGCCGATGCGGTTCCGATACACCGAAACTAATGCGTTATCAGTTGTCACACTGAGAGTACACGGAGGTGATATATTACGTTGGTGTCGGTCACCGGGGCTTCGAGTGACTTATACCGGTCGCGTGGTAACATCAGTGGGAATGAGCAATCCGGAACTGGATGTCGTTGAGTTTCTGCTGACGGCCACTATCTACAGCGAGCGGCGGGACCTCGAACCGGACGACCTGCCGGCTTCGTATCGGTCGGTCTTCTGGAGCGACGGCGAGATCGAACGGCCCCTGTCGATCACCAACACGACTGCGAGCGAGGCCACCGGCATCGAGCGGCCGTGGGCAGCCATCTCCGGTCTGATGTTCACTGACCGCGATGATTTCTCGGGGAGCATCTCCATGACGGACCGCGACCTCGCCGAGGAGTGGTTCCTCGAGCGGGTTGACGCCGTGGATCTCGAAGATAACCCGGTTCTTGCGAAGGCCTTCGAGGATAAGGTCGAGGGCGCTGATTACGAGCGTGCCCGCGAACAGAACCGGCCGTCACGGGCCGACCGTGCGTTTATCGATGCCAAACTGGAGGAGGCGTTCGACACTGACGACGAGGACGACGAGGAGATGCTTGACCTCGTCGACGTGCGCGCCCCCGAGGAGGTCGAGATGACACTGGCCGACCTGGTGTTGACCACCGATCAGGAAGACGAGATACAGAAGATCGTCAAGGCCATCGAACACCGCGACTACCTCGCCCGCATCGGCCTGCGGGAGATCGGGAAACTCCTCTTTGTTGGTCCGCCGGGGACCGGCAAGACCAGCGTCGCCCGCGCGCTCGCTCACGACCTCGACCTCCCCTTTGTCGAGGTGAAACTGTCGATGATCACCAGCCAGTACCTCGGCGAGACGGCCAAGAACGTCGAGAAGGTGTTCGAGGTCGCAAAGCGGCTCTCGCCGTGTATCCTCTTCATGGACGAGTTCGACTTCGTCGCCAAGACGCGCTCCTCCGACGAACACGCCGCCATCAAGCGTGCTGTCAACACCTTGCTCAAGAGCATCGACGAGATATCCCTGATTCAGGACGAGGTGTTGCTCATCGGCGCGACGAACCACCCCGACCAGCTCGACGCCGCCGCCTGGCGGCGCTTCGACGAGATCGTCAACTTCCCGAAGCCGGATAGCGGCATGCGCGCAGACATCCTTCGTATCGTCACCCAGCAGATGGAAATCGACGACTTCGACCCGGAGACACTGGCGGAGCTGACCGAGGGGCTGACCGGGAGCGACCTCCGGCTTGTCCTTCGTGAAGCAGTCCTCAATGCCCTGACCGAGGAGCGGACAACGCTCACCCAGCAGGACCTTGAAGACGCTATCATCGACTTCGAGGAGCGGGACAACCTCAAGAACATGGACATGATGGACGGCGACGCCGACGCCCTAGTTGCCGGGAGCGGCGGCTTCTCCGGCGACGGCGGCAGCGACCACGACCACGATCACGACCACTGAGCGACGGCTTACCCGCTCAGGGACCCGTTCTGGCTGTCGGTATGAGCGATTTACTTATCAATGCAGGAACCATTCGGTAGCCATGGCTGACAACGACGTGTTCACCGAGACAGACGAGCCGGCTGAGTCGTGGGTTGACGTTCGGATGACTGATCCCGATGAAGGCGAGTGGGACGTAGACGTGGTCATCGCCGAGAAGCAAGTCGAGTACGTCGACCTGCGCATCCGACCGGCGCTGCTCGACGGGTTTCTCGACTGCCTGTTTGACGACCTCTCCGACGAGCGCGCCCAGTCCCTGCTGGCGGCGACGATGGAGCGACAGGGGGTCGACCTGGCGGATCTGGCCGACACCCAGTAACGAAAGCGAGGGGCTTAGGCGAGTCGCCTCCTGAAGGGACAGTAATGGAGGTCACGCTGCTTGGGACCGGCGACACGACGGGGACACCGACTGTCCAGTGCGACTGTGACACGTGCGAACGGGCGCGCGACCCCGACGAGGAACTCCGGGCCCGCGTCCGTGAGCGCGGCATCGACCCGACCGGGGGCGTCGAGCGGTCGCGCTTCTCCGTTGCCGTGTCGAACGACGACACTGGGGAGTTCCTGCTGATCGACCTGAGTCCGGACTTCCGTCACCAGTTCCTCCGCGAGTCGGTCCCGCTGCCGGACGCGGCGATCATCACACACGTTCACTTCGACCACCTCGATGGCCTCGGCAACGCCTACCGTCTGTTCGACGAGCTGCCGGTCCACGCCGCCGACGAGACCGATCCGGTGACCGGTGAAAGTGTTGCACAGGGCGTCCGGAGCCGCTACGACTATCTCGATACGGTCTCGGTCCATGCACAGACGCCGTTCGAGCCGTTCACCGTCGCCGGCTTCGAGGTGACGCTCGTCCCGGTCACCCACCCGCCGCTGCTGTGCTACGGCCTGCGAATCGAGGAACCACAGACTGGCGCAGTGCTGTCGATTTCCGGGGACACCTGTTACGACGTGCCCGACCGCTCGAAATCCGTGCTGACCGGGGCCGACCTCGCACTCGTCGAGGGCATCGTTCACCCGGAGGCCTGCGAATACCACCCGAAAGGCGGCACGCACCACGACAAGGACGGCGTGCCGCGGACCTTCGGCACGAAACACATGACCCTTCTCGGCGCGCGGGACTTCGCCAAAGACATTGCGGCCGACGACTACCGTATCGTCCACACTGGGCACTACGTCCCCGCGGACAGGGCCTTCGCCGACGACATCGGACTCGACGGCGAGCGGTTCACGCTCTGACCCGGATTCGGCTGGGTGAAACGGACCGTAGATTATAGGCCATGGCAGCTAATGTCGTTGTATGGACAGGCGCGGCATCGCGGAGGTCGGTGGGCTGTCGCTGGCTGGCGGCGTCCTCGCAATCGCCGTCCAGCAGGTCATCGTGGGCGGTATCGACTGGGTGCTGGTGGTGGGACTGGTGGCCTGTGTCGGGATAGCGGCGGCAGCGAACTACCAGGCTAGAACGAAACACGCGGCGCAGGTCGCCACTGAAGCACCGGCGGTGACCGAAGACAACTACGAACAGCACGGCCGCCCGACCGCCGGTGACGGCGGTGTCCCGCCTGATGACGCGCGTTCAGGTGACGATGACCGGTAGCGGTGACGGCTTCTCGCGGCTATCCGAACCGATCTAGTCCCGACTGGCGACGCTTGCGCCCGTCGGGGTCTGCCCGCCACGGTGTCCGCTCGGCCCGGAGCGAGTCGCCGTCGACGGCCGGTGGGTCGGCTGCCTCGTACCCGCCGCAGTCCGGACCGCAGTCGTCGCTCTCGCGGACAGCGCGGTCCTTCCACTGACAGTACGGAATCCCGTCACTGTCGGGTGAACAGCGATCACACGCCGGGTAGTCGAAACTCCGCCACCCCTTGCCGTAGGCCCGCTCGGCCAGTCGCCGGCGCGCGCGGGCCTTCTCCGAAGCGCTGACTATCCGCATGTCTGTCCGGACCGGTCGCTCCTCGATGAGTTCGACGCCGGCATCGTCTGTCGGCAGCGGTGTCGCCTCCCGACGGACGTCTATCGTTTCTCTGTCGGCGTCGAACCGCCAGACGCCGACTTCATCCGGAATCCGGTTGAGGTGCGCCCCGGTAACGTAGGAGGCCGTCGCCAGCACGACGCGGTCGGCGAGCCCGAGCGACACGTCGGTCCGCAACTGTGATTCTAGGTCGCCGGGGCGGTCCAGATCTGGCTTGTTCTCGATGGCGACGATGTCGCCGACCCAGTCTGGGTACCGCGTCGTCTGCCGGACGTATGTCCGGCCGCCGCGGCGCTCGCGCTCGAAGAAGCCCCGCTCGACGGCCAGCTCGACGGCGCGCTCGGCACGGTCAGGATGGCAGTCGAAGGCGTCCTTCCAGTACCGGGCGCGGCCCGGCCCGACACTGCTTTCGATGGCCGCCGTCGGCAGCCGTTCGGGAGTGATGGCCGCTCGCTCGTCGAACTCGGGCCCCGGTTCGACAACGACGGTATCGAGGACGCGCCGGCCGTGGACAGCGCCGCCGAGCTGACGGCTCACCAGGCGCCCCTCGCGCTCAAGATGGGCACACAGCGCCAGTTCGAAGTCGAACTCCCGCACGACCGGAGGCAGGGCTGGGACGGGCAAAAGCCCCGCGCCCGGTTACCGGGTAGCGACAAAGAAACAGGTCAGTGTCGCCAGTGCGAGAACCGGACTCTGCGAGAGTATCGTCAGCAAGCCGAGGTAGACCGTCAGAACGCCGAGGAGGGACCGAACGGTCAGCGGTGGATACGTCGGCCTGTACAGTTCGGCGTAGGGTGCGGGTTGGTACATTACAGTGAAACGATGGTCCCGAACGCCGATAAGTATAATCTGAATGATATTTATGTAACAGACGCGGACTGAGACTCTCCTGAAGACGATTTCGGTCAGTGGGAAAACAGTTCGCCGCCGCAGTACCGATAGCCCGGCTCAGCGCCCGCAGTCCTGTCGCTCAAACTCGACCGGCTGGAGGTCGCCGTCCAGATAGGCGGTCAGTTCCGCCTCGGCCAGCGGAATCCGGACCGCAAGCCGCCACGGGTCCGTGTCTTCGACGCTGGTGTACTGGTCGTCGACACACCAGGGCAGCGTCCAGTAGGGTCGACTCGACAGGTCGACGCCGTGGTCGTCGTAAAACGCCGCGACGCGGGAGTTGTCAAGTAGCGTCAGCCCGACAGGCGAACAGAGTTCGTGGCGACACTGTTTGCAGACGAACTCGGCGCGGACCGACACGTCGAGACAGCAGTCGCCATCACGAGAGATCTCTGTTCCCATCCGGCCGGCACAGTCGGGGCAGACGCCGTCAGCAGCCAGACAGTGGAGGTGTCGCACCCGCTCGGCGAAGGCCGTCGCGACTTCCGCTGGCGTCCGATCGACCAGGCCGCCCGGCGGGAACGGGTACTCGCCGTGGGCCTTCCCACAGTCCTCGCAGTCGATGGCGAACTGCTCATCGGCGTACTCTGCCAGTAAACCGCCGCCACACCGTGTGCAGGCCCCGGTCACCGGGAACGGGTCGATATCGGGCGTCCGCGTGAACGTTCCTGCCCGCACCGCGCGGATGACCTGCGATCCGGCGTACCGGAGGTCGTACCCGTCCGGCCCTTGGCTGACGAACTGGCCGGTGAGTTCCTGTAGGTGATAGTTGAACTGCCCGCTGTCGGCCAGTTCTACGGCGTCGAACAACTCCGAGAAGCGAACCGGTCGGTCATCTGCGCGCCACAGTGCCTCCAGAATGTCCAGGCGCGTCTCGCTCGCGATGACCGAGAACGCTGTCGCCGGATCGATGTCGGCATCCGTTTCGGGGGACTCCTCGACTCGCATCGTACATGAATCTGTTCCCGCATAAACAAAAGCGTTCACAGAAACACAGTTACGTAACAGTACCGACAAGAACTGGCCACGATCTACGCTTCAGGATTCCTGTCCCACCACCGAGTAGGGTTCGACCGGTTCGTCACGGATGGTGGAATGACTGATTGATGACTCCAATCTCTCAACGGCGATCCGGTGTGGCATTTAAGTCGCACAGTCCGCTACTCGCGCTCGGTGACGGAGGTCGCGTCGCTATATCGGGGCCAATATCGGGTAATTCGGTGACTTTGCCGCCGTCAGCAGGGATCAAATCGGCGATTGAACCGGGGTCGGCGGGGCGCAAACAGTAGGTTTATCAGTTGCACGCGGCGAAACTCCACCAAGATTACTCTCGAAATGACATCGAACAAACAACCGGAGGTGAACATCGGACTCGTCGGGCACGTCGACCACGGAAAGACGACGCTCGTACAGGCGCTGTCCGGCGAATGGACCGACCAGCACTCCGAGGAGATGAAGCGCGGTATCTCTATCCGACTCGGCTACGCCGACGCGACGTTCCGTCGCTGCCCGGAGGCCGAGGAGCCGGAGGCCTTTACCGTCGACGAGCACTGCGACGACCACGACGTCGACACCGACCACCTCCGGACGGTGTCGTTCGTGGACGCGCCCGGCCACGAGACGCTGATGGCCACCATGCTCTCCGGCGCGGCCATCATGGACGGGGCCGTCCTCGTCATCTCGGCGACTGAGCCCGTCCCGCAGGCCCAGACCGAAGAGCACCTGAGCGCGCTCGACATCATCGGCATCGACAACATCGTCATCGCCCAGAACAAGGTCGACCTCGTCGACGAGGAGCGGGCGATGCAGAACTACGAGCAGATTCAGGAGTTCGTCGAGGGAACCGTCGCCGAAGGCGCACCGGTTGTCCCAATCAGCGCGGGCCAGGAGGCCAACATCGACCTGCTCATTGAGGCCGTCCAGTCCGAGATTCCGACGCCGGAACGGGACCCCGACGAGGATGCCCGTATGATGGTCGCACGCTCGTTCGACATCAACCGCCCCGGTACGACTTGGGACGACCTGATGGGCGGCGTGCTCGGTGGCTCGCTCGTTGGCGGCCAACTGGACGTCGACGACGAGATCGAACTCCGCCCCGGCCGCGAGGTCGAGGAAGGCGGCAAGACGGAGTGGCAGCCCGTGACGACGACGGTCCGCTCGCTCCAGTCCGGCGGCGACTTCGTGGACACGGTCACGCCGGGCGGCCTGCTCGGCGTCGGGACCGGACTTGACCCCGCGATCACGAAAGGCGACGCGCTCGCCGGTCAGGTCGCCGGGCCGCCCGGGAGCCTCCCGCCGGTCCACGAGACGTTCACGATGGACGTGGACCTGCTGGAACGCATCGTCGGTGACGACGGCGGCGAGGTCGACGAGATCTCGACCGGCGAACCGCTCATGCTGACTATCGGCACCGCCACCACGGTCGGTTCAGTCACGAGCGCGCGAGACGACGAATGTGAAGTCGCGCTCAAGCGCCCGGTCTGTGCGGCGTCGGGCTCGAAGATCGCCATCAACCGCCGTGTCGGCGCTCGGTGGCGGCTCATCGGTGTCGGCACGCTGCGGTGATGATCGTGCTGGATACGAACGCGCTGATGATGCCGGTCGAATGCAACGTACGCCTGTTCGAGGAACTCGACAGACTGTTGCCGGATGCGACGGACTACGTCGCGCCCGCTGCCGTCCGCGACGAACTGGCGAAACTGGCCGACGGTGCCGGCGCGGAAGCGACCGCCGCATCCGTCGGGCAGGACCTGCTCGACCGGTGTACGGTTCGGGAGACGACGGCGGACTACGCGGACGATGCCGTCCTCGAACTGGCACAGGCAGATGATGCGACACACGCGGTCACGAACGACAACCCCCTCAAACGACGCCTGCTGGACGCGGGCGTTCCAGTAATTAGTTTAAGGGGCCGGAACAAACTGGGTATCACTCAACCATAACACATGTATAAACGGGTACGCCTACGCGATACGGTCGAAGTCCCGCCACGCTTTCTGGCGGAGGTCAGTCCGGGGCTGGTCAAACGGCTCCTGCAAGAGAAGCTCGAAGGACGAATGGACGAGGACGTCGGCAGCGTCGTCTCCGTCATCGAGGTCCACGACATCGGTACCGGTGCCGTGCTGCCGAACAAGCCCGGCGTCTACTACGAGGCGGAGTTCGACGCTCTCACGTTCGACCCACAGATGCAGGAAGTGGTCGACGGAGAGGTCGTTGAGGTCGTCAACTTCGGGGCCTTCATCGGCATCGGGCCGGTCGACGGCCTGCTCCACGTCTCCCAGATATCCGACGAGTATCTGGCCTACGACGAGGAGAACCAGCAACTCGCCTCACGGGAGTCCAACCGGACGCTCACCGTCGGTGACGCCGTCCGGGCGCGTATCGTCACCAAGAGCATCGACGAGCGAAACCCGCGTGACTCCAAGATCGGCCTGACGGCGAAACAGGTTGGCTTGGGCAAGCACGGCTGGCTCCAGGAGGAGCGCGAGCGCCGCGAAGGCACGGCGGAAGCCGGTGATAGCTGATGGCGGACCGACTCGTCTGTCGCGACTGTCACCGCGTCCAGGGCGCGGAGATCGAAAGCCAGTGTGAGGCCTGCGGCGGCACCGCACTGACCGAGGACTGGGCCGGCTACGTCGTCATCGCGCATCCGGAGCGCTCCGACATCGCCGAAGAGATGGAAGTGACCGAGCCGGGCAAGTACGCGCTGAAAGTCCGCTAACGTGTCCGACGTCGTTCTCGAACTCCCGAGTGACTTGCGGCACGAGCTGAAAGAGCCGCTCGGACGGATTTATACTGATACAGCGGCGCTGCTGGCCGACGCCGGTGACCCAATCATCGCCGTCGGCGACATGGTCACGTACCACCTCATCGAGGCCGGGCGGACGCCCGATCTCGCGCTGGTCGACGAACGGACCAAACGCTCGGCCGTCGACGCGGACGTGGCAGCGGCGATCGATGGCTTCGACCGGACGCTCTCGGTCGACAACCCAGCCGCAACGCTCACCGCTGAACTGCTTGCTGCGCTTCGTGATGGTCTCGATAGTGACGGGACGACACTTCTCGATGTCGACGGCGAGGAGGACCTCGCTACGCTCCCTGCAGTACTCGCCGCGCCCGCCGGAGCCAGTGTTGTCTACGGCCAACCGGACGAGGGGATGGTGCTGGCCGATTGCGACGACACAGCCCGGGACCGGGTCCGATCGCTGCTGAAGCGGATGGACGGCGACCCCGAGCGAGCGATTGCACTCGTGTCGAACTAGCTGGCAAAAACGCGGACGGTTTTATTCTGGCCGTGGGACGCTGAGGTTCTGCATTTCTGTCTCACACCGGTCACAGCTGACCGTCGAGCGGTCGCTACAGAGGCGCTTCCCGCAGTCTGGGCATTCAAACAGCTGTTCGTCGTCGTCGCATGGGGCGGGGTCTGACCACGTTGGCATACTTGTGACTAATTAGCATTTGTCACGGGATAAACTTTGCTCATACCGAAATAAAAGACAACACTCGTCCAGAGAAAGTGGACGTATGGTCACTCAAGAACGTGGACGTGCCTGACCAGCGAGCGGTGAACGCGCCGCTTGAAGTAATCAGTGACGGCCCAGCCCGCGCCGGTCGCGGCCTCGCGCCAGTCGCGGTCGGCGACGAGGACGCACCGCCCTGCGACGCGGGCGGCTTCGCTGAGCGCATCGGAAACGAGGGGTGCCAGTTCGCCCTCGATGCGGGACTGCCGGCCGTAGGGGGCGTCGAAGACGGCGGCGTCGATGGCATCGTCGGCCACCGGAAGCGCGGACGCGTCAGACCGGAACACCCCCCACTCGCCCGGTTCGGGATAGGCGTCCCTGCTGGGATGGCCGTCGTCGTCGAGCGCGTATCGGAGGTTCTTGCGCGTCCCCGAGACCATCTTTTCCTGTGCGTCGCCGCCGACCACGTCGGCCCCGATCAGGCCCGCTTCCAGCAGAAGGCCGCCGGTGCCACACATCGGGTCCAGTATCGTTGCGTCCGGGCCGGCTCCGGCGATGTTGACCAGCGCCCGGGCTTCGAGCGGGTCCATGCTGCCGGGCTGGAAGAACGGTCGGTCCGTCGGCTGCCGTTGGCCGAAATCACGGACGCTTTCGACAGCGAGCCAGCCCAGCACGCAGCAGGCATCGCCGGTCCCGCCCTCCTCGTCGCCAGCCGGGTCCGAAAAGTAGGCGTAGAGGACCTGGTCCGGATCGTCGAGGTCGACGGCGAAGCCGCGGTCGGTGAGCACGCCGCCAAGCGTCCGTTCGGCCTGTTGGGTGTCGATGCCGGTGCTCGCTCGCATGTCGACCGCACGCACGGCGACACTTCCCTCGCGGTCGATGGTCGCGGCCGACAGCAACGCGGCGGCGCTTTCGATGTCCGGGTCCGAGGTTCCGAGTAGGTCACAGGCCCGGTGGGTGAACGCGAGGTGGCGAACGCGGTCGCTGATACCACGTGCTGTCGCCAGTCCAGGGGCGAGGGCGTCGACGGCGCTCGCGGCGCTTGCGGCTTCCCGCTGCGCGAACGCGTCGTCCTGCCCGCCGAGTTCGAGGACGTACACGCCCGAGCGGTGTGGGCGAGCGGCTATGAGCGTGCCGGTCGCGCTCGGGAACAAAACGCACAAGCGAGCGGCCGCCGAATCCCGAGTATGCTCCAGTCCGGGTTCTCCAGCCTCACCGGCGGTGGTATCCTCGCGGTCCTCGTGACCGTCCTCGTCACCTGGCTCTTCTACGCTCTGACGCTCCACCTGGCTGCGACGTTTTTTATCGGCGACGTGCCGAGCCAACTCGCCGCCAAAGCCGCCCTCGCGCCGGCAATCGTCTCGCTCATCCTCCAGCGCTGGGGCGTCGAGTCCGGCGTCGTCTCGGCTGACCTCGGCGTCGCAGTCGTCCTGTTGCTCACCCTCGTCGCCGACGGCATCGCCATCAGCCTCTCCTATCGGCTGTCGACCCGCTCGACGGCCCCGCTCGTGGCGCTGCATCTGGCGTTTGCGGCGGTGCTCGGGTTCGCTATCAGCAACATCTTCGGGCTGGTGTAAGCGGCACCTGGCATGGGTGGCCGGCCAGTTCGGACAGTCGATGTGTCGTCGCGACGAGTCAACGAGGGCGCTATCGCCGAGGAAATAGAGTTAGCTAGTGTTGCTCGGTACCGAAGTGAACTTTGTGTTAGTTCCTAACTGTCCAATGCATCCCATTATCGGCGGATAAAATATCAAAAGAAAGTTATATGAAGGTTAGGTGGAGAATGCAGAGGTGATGCGGAATGACTTCCCAGATAACTCAAAATGGCAGATAGCAGGGATTTCTCTTGGGTTGACTGTCGCTAGCGTACTCGCAGCGCTTGCTATCGAGAGCATAGTTCGAATTGTCGTGGTGGAGTTGCATATCAGCGCATCGGCATTACTTCAGGTATTTCTGAACAAACAAGCGCAAGCCGGATTCCTTGTCGTTGCTTTGGGTTATCTTGCCATCAGACCAGCGTCGTCTCGATTCGTACAGATTCGTGTCCCATCAGTTGGCGACGTGGGCTGGCTGCTTGGCCTTCTCGCGTTGATTCCGGTAACGAGTGCAGCAAAGGGTGACTGGTGGTTGACCGAGTCCCTCCAAACCACGCCGCTACTATGGGCTGTGGTTTTCGTCGTCTGGTTTCTGGTAGCTGCCCCTGTAGAGGAACTCCTGTTTCGGGGAATTATTCAGACACAACTGACCGAACAGTTTCGAGCCCCCGTGGGAATTCTGGTCGCCGCTGGATTATTCGGACTCATGCACTTTTTATTTGCAATAACGCACAATGGTGGAACCCCTCTCTCTACAGGACTTGTCACCTTTGCCATGGGGGGAGTATTTGGTACGGTATACCATCGGACCAATAACTTGGTTATACTGAGCCTTGGACACGCTCTATACTGGATATCACCTGCAGTTCTCTACTACGTTTGAATCCCAGATTGTAGTCCACACTATCAATAAAACCATGAAAAAAGCCATTCCGTTGCATATCGTCTACTGAATTGGACTCCTGCTCCGCGACCAATTCACAGCAAACTGGTACTATTCCACCAGCCGCTCTATCTCCGTCACGAGGATATCGCTCGCGCCCACGTCCTTGAGCGAGCTAATCGTCTCGAAGACGGCGCGCTCTTCGACGACGGCGTGGACGGCGAGCTGGTCGGAGCCGGCGATGTCCATCACAGTCGGACCACCCATGCCCGGAAGCACGTCTTCCACATCATCGAGGGCGTCCTCGGGGGCGTTCATCATCAGATAGCGTTTGTCTTCGGCGGCAAGGACGGAGCCAAGCGCGGTGTCGACCTGCTGGACCTTCTCGTCGGCAGCGGTGTCCTCGCGAGCGAACAGGCGGACGGAGCTTTCGAGCACCTCGTCGACGACGGCCAGCCGGTTCATCCGGAGCGTGGTCCCCGTCGAGGTGATGTCGACGATACCGTCGGCGATGTCGACGTGGGGGGTCAGTTCCGTTGCGCCGGACACCTCGGTCACGTCAACGTCGACGTCGACCCGGTCGAAGTACCGGCGGGTGATCTTGGGGAACTCCGTAGCGATGCGGCCGTCCTCGAAGTCGTAGACAGTCTCGATATCGCTCTCTTCCGGTGCGGCGAGGACGAGGCGACAGCGGCCGAAATCGAGGTCACGGAGTTCAACGAGGTCGTCGGCGTCGGACTCTCGAACCTGGTCGAGGCCGGTGATACCCACGTCGGCAGCGCCGTCCGCGACGTACTCGGGGATGTCGGCGGCGCGGGCGTACAGGACGGTCACGTCCGGGTCGACTGTGTCGGCGTGCAGCTGGCGGTCGGCCCCGTCGACCAGATGGAGGCCGGCCCGTTCGAGCAGTTCCTCGCTTGGTTCGTGCAGGCGGCCCTTGTTGGGGACGGCGATTCGCATACGCCTACTGGCAGGCCGCGGGGCAACTGTCTTTCCCCTCAGGCTGGCCGGGCCTGTGGGCGGAACTGTCACAGGCGGTCCCGGCGGGGGAGGACAACGAATGTAGCCGCAGCCAGCAGCGTCAGGCCAGCGAGACCGTAGAACGCGACGGCAAACAGGCCGCGGTCGGCGAGCAGGCCGACGGCTGTCGAGCCCAGCGAACTGATCGCGAAGAAGCCGGTCCGGAGCAGGCCCCAGCCGGTTCCTTCGGCGGCATCAGGCAGCGTGTCGACAATGTAGGCGTTGGCCAGCGGACCGACGCTCATCCGAACCCCGATGACGGCGGAGACGATGGCCAGCGGCACTAGGCCGCGGACGGACGGAATGAGCGCGAGTGGAACGGTACTGACGAGGGCGACAGCGGTCAGAACCCTGGGCGTTCCGTATCGGTCGGCGAGCCGGCCGGTGATCGTCTGTGAGAGCGCGCCACCGACGAACAGCACCGAGAGAAGTGCCCCGGCGGTCCCCTGTGAGAGGCCCCGAACCGTGACCAGATACGTAGTGAGAAACGCTGTCACGGCCTGGAAGGCGAACAGCATCAGTGTTTTGCCCGAAACCGACAGCACGAGCCGGCGGTTCCGAAAGCCGGTGAGGGCTGTTCGGAGGTCCCGCCGGAGGCTCCGCTCGGACTCGCCGGTCGGACGGTCCGAGACCGAGAGCCAGAGCGCGCCGGCGACGAGCATGAACAGGGGAGCGGCGCTGGCAAGCGCCAGCCGCCAGCCGTACCGGGTCGTGACGAACGCGGCGACGGCGGGCAGTGCGGCCGCCCCGAGGGAGCCGGCAGCCATTACGACACCGAAGGCGGTCCCCTCGCGGGCGTCGAATGTCCGTGAGAGAGCGGTCCCGCGGGTCGGGCCGTATAGCCCCGTCCCGAACCCGAACGCACCCGTTGCAATGAGGAACAGCGAGAACACCGGCGCGAAGAAGTAGCCCAGCAGCCCGACGCCCGACAGCAACGCTGCCGCCACCAGCAGCGTCCGCTCGCCGATCCGGTCGATCAACACCCCGGCCGGGAACTGCACTGCCGCGTACGTGAGCCAGAGCACCGTGACCGCGAGCCCTGCCTGTGCGTTCGAGATGACGAACTCCTCGCGTATCGTCGGCAGCACCGCAGGAACCACAAACCGCATCCCGAGGACGAGGAACCAGCCGGCAGCGACGGCAAGCAGCATTCGGCCTGGGCTTCCGTGCCGCATAGCGTTGACCCGTTGTCGGAGTTGCTCTGCCGCCGCCATTCTCTAGCCGACCTGAACGCGCCGGAGCCGAAAGACCCCTGCGGAACAGGCACTGCTGTCACTGCGACACCGCAGAAAGACGTGCCAACACGCCACACAGCAGCGCTGTGGACCCGGCGAACTAAGGCCCGCGGTTGCGAAGCAACCGGCATGAGCGAACTTCTCGTTACCGGCGGGCAGGTCCTTCGGCCGGACATGACCGTCGAGCGCGCGGACGTACTGGTTTCACAGGACAGCGGCGATATTGTGGCGGTTGACGAGCCGGGGGCACTGGACGGCGACGACGAACTCGACGCCAACGACGGCTTAGTCATCCCCGGTCTGGTCAACGCCCACACCCACGTCGCGATGACACTGCTTCGCGGTCTTGCGGACGACAAGCCCCTCAACACCTGGCTACAGGAGGATGTCTGGCCCGTCGAAGCGGAACTGACTGCCGACGACATCCGCGCCGGGGCGGAACTCGGGCTGGTCGAAATGATCCGGTCGGGGACGACAGCACTGTCGGACATGTACTTCGAGGTCGAGGAGATCGCAGACGCAGTCGACCAAGCTGGGATGCGAGCAGTGCTGGGTTTCACCGCAGTCACCGTCGGCAAGGACGACGAGGCCGCGCGGTCTGACCTCCAAGAGAGCCTCGACGTGGCGCGGAAACTTGAGGGTGCGGCTGATGGACGGGTTCGGACGACGTTCCAGCCGCACTCGCTCACGACCGTCGGCGAGGAGTACCTCAGTGAGTTCGTCCCGCAGGCCCTCGACGACGACCTATCGATCCACTTGCACGCCAACGAGACGCGCGACGAGGTGACGCCTATCGTCGACGAACACGGACAGCGCCCGCTCGCCTACGCCGACGATATCGGCCTGCTCGACGGCGACACGTACGTGGCCCACGGCGTCTACGTCGACGACAGCGAAATCGACCTGCTGGCCGAGACTGGCACCGGCGTTGCTCACTGTCCGGCCTCGAACATGAAACTCGCCAGCGGGATGGCCCCGGTGCAGGACCTGCTGGACGCTGGCGTCACCGTGGGTATCGGAACCGACGGCGCGGCCTCGAACAACGACCTCGACATGTTCGACGAGATGCGCGACGCGGCGATGATCGGCAAGCTCGCGGCCGACGACGCCAGCGCGGTCGACGCTGGCACCGTCGTCGAGATGGCGACGGCGAACGGCGCGGCCCTGCTTGGCTTCGACAGCGGCCGCATCGAAGCCGGCGCGAACGCCGACCTAGCGGTCATCGACCTCGACGCCCCGCACCTGACGCCGGCCCACGACCTCGTCTCGCACCTTGCCTACGCCGTCCACGGGAGCGACGTGTGCCACACGGTCTGTGACGGCGAGGTCCTCATGCGGGACCGCACTGTCGAGGTGTTCGACGAGGGAGCCGTCCGCGAACGGGCGAGCGAGCACGCGGCCGCACTGGTCGAACGAGCCGGCGACTGAACAGACGGAATAAACGCTGATAGGGAGTTTTAAACGGTATAAATTCGTCTCAGCCGGTATTTTTGAACGCGCAAACGGCCTGAACGGGATGAACGGGAGGGGGTGTTTATCGCTCTCTCGGCGAACCAATTGGCTACGATGCGCACCAAACTCTTTGCACTGTACGCCGCTGTCGGACTGACCTTGCTGGCCGTCGGTCCGGGACTGGCGGCCGCTGCGGACTCGGCCGGCAACACTGGCGCGGGGAACACCCTCGCGGTCGGTGTCGCACAGGCTGACGACGGCAGCGCGACGGTATCAGTCACACAGAACGAGACGGGCGTTGAGAACGCCTCAGTTGCCGTGGCGACGGCTGACAATACCTCCTACGCCGGAACCGGCAACTACACCACCGACAGCAATGGGACGGTTGGACTGCCCGCCCCCGAGCAGAACGTGACGGTCGACGTGACGGCGACGGCCGACAATCACACCGCAACGACGACGGCGGACCTGACCGTCGCGCCGACGAACGTCACCAACGTGACCGAGTTCGACACCTTCGGACTCGAAGTATCGGCCTACGTGAACGACCTGTTGAGCGACGAGAACCGGACTGGCGGTATCGGCCCGGCCGTCGCCAGCTTCGTGACGGCGAACAACCCCGGCAACGCGCCGGACCACGCCGGCCCGCCCGCACACGTCACTGGTGAGAACGAGTCCGAGGACAACGAGACCCACCCCAGCGAACGACAGGGTCCGCCGGCGGACATCTTCGGTGACGACGAGAACGAGACTGAAAACGAGACAGACGACCGCCGCGGCCCGCCAGAGGACGCCGGACCGCCCGAAAACCGCGGTCCGGACAGCGATGACGCGGAGAACGAAACTGATGACAAAAACGAGACGGACGACGACCGTCGTGGTCCGCCCGAAGACGCTGGGCCGCCCGAGGACCGCGATGACGACGACGTGGAGAACGAGACTGAAGACGACGAGAACGAAACCGAGGAACCGGAAGACGAGACGGAAGACGCGGTAGAAGACGAGACCGAAGAGCAAGATGAGGACGACGATGCTGACGACGGCAACGACAGCGACGACGATGACGACGGTGACCGTGGCCGACCGGACGACGCTGGTCCGCCGGACGACCGCGGTAACTGAGCGGCTTCGGTAGCGTTTTAGGAACTCTCTTCCTCTATCGTGGCATGACGACGCCTATTTCCGAGCGACTTGACGACCTCGACGAGGCTCGCGACTCCGGCCGCCGGAAGATGGACTGGGCCATCCAGCACATGCCCATCTGCGGCGCGCTCCGCGAGGAGTTCGAGACCGAGCAGCCCTTCGCTGGCGAACGCATTGGCATGGCGATGCACGTCGAAGCCAAGACCGCCGTCCTCGCGGAAATCCTCGCGGTCGGTGGTGCGGAAGTCGCCATCACCGGCTGTAATCCGCTCTCGACCCACGACGATGTGAGTGCTGCACTCGACGCCGTCGATGGTATCACCTCCTACGCCGAGCGCGGCGTCGACGACGAGGAGTACTACGAGGCTATCGAGGCTGTCATCGGCCACAAGCCGACCATCACCGTCGACGACGGGATGGACCTCGTCGCGGCCATCCACGAGGACTATCCGGAACTCATCGACACCATCATCGGCGGGGCGGAGGAGACGACGACCGGTGTCCACCGACTGCGCGCGATGGACGATGACGGCGAACTCGACTACCCCGTCTTCGCGGTCAACGACACGCCGATGAAACGCCTGTTCGATAACGTCCACGGCACCGGCGAATCCTCACTGGCCTCGATTGCGATGACGACGAACCTCTCGTGGGCCGGCAAGACCGTCGTCGTCTCCGGGTACGGTGACTGCGGCAAAGGTGTCGCGAAGAAAGCCAGCGGCCAGAACGCCGACGTGATAGTCACCGAAGTCGAGCCCCGTCGCGCGCTCGAAGCGCACATGGAAGGCTACGAGGTCAAGCCGATGGCCGAAGCCGCCGCCGAAGGCGACGTGTTCATCACGACGACCGGCAACCGCGATGTCATCGTCGAGGAGCACTTCGAGGCGATGCAGGACGGCGTCCTGCTCGCCAACGCCGGCCACTTCGACGTGGAGGTCGACCTCGACGCACTGTCGGACCTCGCCGTCGACACCTACGAGGCCCGCGACGGCGTCCAGACCTACGAGATGGCCGACGGCCGCCGCCTGAACGTGCTGGCCGAGGGCCGTCTGGTCAACCTTGCGACGCCAATCGCACTGGGCCACCCCGTCGAGGTGATGGACCAGAGCTTCGGCGTGCAGGCCGTCTGCGTCCGTGAACTGGTCGAGAACGGTGACGACTACGAGGCCGGTGTCCACGCTGTTCCTGACCGACTCGACAAGGAGGTCGCGGAGATCAAACTCGACGCCGAGGGCGTCGAATTCGATTCGCTGACCGATACGCAGGCCGAGTACATGGATTCCTGGCAGCACGGGACGTAGGGCGGGGCGCGACCGCAGGAAGTGGCCCGCCAGACGCGCAGCGGTGACCGAAGGGAACCGCGAGCAGTAGCGATATCCGAGCGGAGCGAGGATATCGAACCGGAACGGGGAGCGAAGCGACCCGTGGCGGACATAGAGTGGGTCGAACGGAGCGAGAACCACTAACAGGTCGAACGGCGAAGCCGTGAGACGTAGGGTGGCCCCCGAGCGTAGCGAGAGGTCGCCAAACTGCGGGCGGCGACCGACGGAATTGACACGGAATAACCGAGCGGGCTCCTGTCGTGAGTCGGGGTGTCAACATCGGTTTGCGACACCACGATAATTACCATCGGCGCTGATGTCTGCGTATGGCTGTCCACGAGACCGCGCAGATCGAGAATGCGACGCTGGGAGCCGTCGAGATTCGAGAATTCGTGACAATCCACGACGCCGAGATAGATGACGGCGTCCAGATTTACGAGGGGGCCTCGATCAAGAAGGCAACCATCCACGGCCCGACCGATATCAACGCAAACGCCTACGTCGAGAACGCAACGGTCGGCGAGTCCGTCCAGATCGGCCCCAACGCCTCCATCGTCGGCGTGACCCACGACCTCACCGACGCCGGCATGGAGTTCCAGAACGACACGTTCGACGAGACAGTCATCGAGAACGGGGCTTTCGTCGGCGCTGGCGCGGTAGTCCTCCCGGGCGTCACGGTCGGCGAAAACGCCGTTGTCGGGGCTGGAACTACTGTAACCGAAGATGTCCCGTCCGAGACTGTGGTCCGGAGCGCCACGGAAACGGTACAGCGCTCCCTATGAGCCGGGACAAAACACTGGTCTCCATTTCCCGGTGAACGGGTTGCCCACCGCGACCGATCGGCCGGGCGGGGGTACTCGTTTCACACAGACACAGAACCGCGTGCTTCGTTGGTGTCGCCGACCGTCGATTAGTCCTACTCGTTTACGTCGACGAAAACTGTCGACTGAATCCACGCAGACGGGTTCTCCGGGTCGCCGATGTGGGCGACCGTATCCACGCCAACATCGTACTCTTCGAACGTCGCTCTGATGCCCTCTTGTGAATCGGTGTCGTGCTCGTGCGTCATCGGTGTGTTCCGTGTGTCGTTTGGCAGTTCCCTCGTCGCGAATGACTGCACTGGTCCAGTTGCCCGACCGGACCGGGTGCCGTCGCCGACCCGCGCGTCCTTACCACACTTCACCAATAGCGAGTGGCGGGCATCCGTCTGTCTACTAGCTGTATTCACCCGTCGCCGGGCCACCTCTATATGTATAGCCCCACAGTCTGGCCGCTCTCGTTGTCGGGAATCCGACACCGATCGTCCCGGTGACGGCAATTTTATTCGCTCCCATCCGAAAGGTGGTGGCAATGGAACCGCTCCACGCACGCTACCCCTTTCTGGCGCGGTCGCGGGAGGCCGTCGAAGCCGCGGCGGTGGACTTGGGCGAAATCGTCGCCACGGACGAGACGGTCACGGCGCGCGCGCTGGAGCGGGTCGAATCGGCAATCACGGACGGGACTGTCGGGGAGCCACACCGACGGACTCGCGTCGAACTGCTTTCGTACCCGGTCGCCCGCGTGCTGGTGTCGCTCGTCGACGTGCACATCTGCACCCGGAAGTACGCGCAGGCGGAGGCCGAGGCAGCATACGACCGGTTCACCGAGGAGTTCGAAACGACGACGGAGCTGAAATCGACCCAGCGCGAGACGCTGGATCGCACGGAACTGCTTGCGGAATTCGACCTCGCGAGTGCTGTTAGCGACGCCGGCGACGGATACCGCGTCGAGGTCGGCGCGTATCTCGATCTGGCGGCCGATCAGCGGGGCGATTCTTGGCGGCTGGTCAATCGGCCACTGGCCGACGGCGAGGTCAGGGTCACCGCCGAGGAACTGAACGTTCTGTTGAAACAGGCGATTCGCCATCGGGTCACTGACGGCCTGCCGTTCACTGTCCCCGACGCTATCGCCGACGAACTGACGGAGGAGGTCGACCGCTTGGAGGAAGTGCTCTCGGAATTGGAACTCACCCGCGAGATCGACACTGTCGTTCCGGAACTGTTCCCGCCCTGCATGAAGTCGCTTCTTGACCAGGTGCAGAAAGGCGAACACCTCGAACACCACTCCCGGTTTGCCATCGCGACCTTCCTCGTCGGTATCGGGATGACGACGGACGAGATCGTCGACCTGTTCCAGGTCAACCCCGGCTTCGGCGAGGAAGCCACCCGGTATCAGGTCGACCACATCCGCGGGGATACCAGCCCGACGGAGTACTCGACGCCGGCGTGTTCGACCATGCAGTCCTACGGCGACTGTGTCAACATGGACGACCTCTGTGAGACGATTTCTCACCCAATGGGCTACTACGAGCAGAAGTTAGACGACACCGACGAGGAGGAACTGGTCGACTGGCGCGAGGACGAGGGCGACGAAGAGGCCGACGCCTAGAACTGCTGGCGTTCGAGCCAGAGGCCGGCAGCGGTCATGAAGACGACGAACAGCCCGATTGCGCCGATGAGTGCATAGCCGCCCGTTGCCTCTACGGTTGACCCACTCAGATACATCTGTGAGGCCGTAACAGTTGCGCCGACGAACAGCACGACGGCGACCGCCGAGATGACGATTTGCAGGAGCGTCTCCCGCTCGATATCCATGCTCTGCGATTTCACAGGGCCGGCAAAAAGGGTATCGAAGCGCTGGAGCCCGCTGGCCGAGCCATTTAGGACCGTGTAGCACCTACGTTTCAACTGGACGCATTGGAAAATACAGCCGCGTCCGCACCTATGACGCTCATCGAGCCAACAGCCGACCGGCAGAGTACCGCACTTGCACCGGACCTCCGTTCCCTCCCGGCCCGGGCCGCCCGCGCTTGGACCGAGCGCATGGCCGTTCGCCCGCGAGCGGGCAGCACGTACGCCGTGACAACGGAGAGCGAGAGCACGTACCTCGTCGACATCGCACAGCACGCCTGCTCCTGTCCCGACAACCGCATCCGCGGCGAGCACTGCAAACACCTCCGGCGTGTCGCCATCGAAATCACTGCCAAGCGGATCGCACCACCGGGCAAGGATCGGGCGACCTGTGACGCCTGTGGGACCGTCACCTTCGTTGCCGCGGACGCACGGACGCCACACCTCTGTGGGCACTGCCGACTGGAAACCGGCGACATCGTGCGGGACCGCGAGACGGGCGACAGACTCGTCGTTACGGCTGTCACAGACACGTCGGCCGACGACTGGACCATTGAGGCGACGGGCGAGACAGTCGCCGACTATGACACCAACGACGGTTACCCGGCGAATGACCTCGTGGTGCTGGCGACGTATCTCTCGGATGCCGTCAGCGTGACCGAGCCGCGAGAATACGCCTTTCCCCTGTCGCGACTCCGTCGCGTCGAGGACGCCGAACTCGTCGACGGTAAGAGTCAGTAATCGGCGCCTGCGAACCCCTACTCTAGCATTGCCGCAGCTTCCTCCTTGCCGAGGTCACCGCGCTCGAAGGCCGACAGGACGTCCAGCACGCTCTGGTCGGGGCCGTCGTCGCCCACCTCGTCCAGCGTGACCTTCTCGGAGTTACCCACGAACTCATCGAAGTCAGTCCCATCGGAGAGTGCCTTCTCCTTTTTGACGCGGTAGTTGCCGCCGTCGGTCGTGTGGAGGTCCGCCGGGTGAAAGAAGTACCAGTCCTCGCGGTCGAACCGGACGCCGATACGCGGTTTCGCGCCGAAGTTCCGGGCGAAAAACAGCAGCGCCTCGACCTCCTCACCGGTGAGATAGATGGGGTCACCGGCGCTGGACTTCGCCTCGATAGCGTAGAAGGTCTCGCCGTCGCCCGAGAGCACGTCCGGCAGTTCCCGCTCGGTCGCGCTGCCGCTTGCCGGCGCGCGCATCACTGCAAAGCCCGCCTCGTCGAGTGCGTTGACCAGTTCGCGCTCGCGGCGGTCGCCCTTCGCGTTCGAGTTTGCCATTATCAGGACGTGGAGCGACGGGGGTAAAACCGTTCAGATACAGCCAGACCGTTCATTCCGTTCAAACAGGCGTACATCGATTTGACCTATCGCGGGGCATATACGGGCGAACACCATCCCACGTCATGGAATGACTACGTACACACCAGCAGCGACAGTAGCGATGGCGACCCACGGCGCGGGGTGGGGCCAATGAGACGGCGACGGTTCATCGCGACAGGCGCTGGCGTCAGCGTCGGTCTCCTCGCCGGCTGCGCCGGATCGAGCGATTCTGGCGAATCTGACGGAACCAGCGGCGGCGAAACCAGTGACGGCGGCTCCACCGATGCGGACACGATGACGAACGACGGCAGAACCGTCGGGACGTTCCGGCTACTGATCAGCGACCAGCCCGCGGCTATCGGTGACTTCGACTCGCTCGACGTATCGTTCTCGAAGGCTCGCATCTTCCACGCGAAAGACAGCGGGGAGACGGACGAAAGCGACGACGCGACCGAAACCGGATCGACGGAAACGGTCACGGCCGACGCAACTGAGACGGACACAGCCGAGCCGACCGCGACAGCGGACGATGACGACACTGCGGATGAGGAGGAAGACGAGGACGAGGAAGAGAATGAGAAAGCCGACGGAGGCGACAGCGGCTTCGAGGTTCGTGACCTCGACGGCGCAACCGTCGACCTCACCAAAGTCCTCGGTGACAAGCCCATCGGCGTCCTCGATGGCGAACTCGAAGCGGGCCGCTACAGTAAGATCGAACTGTACGCCGAATCCGTTGACGGGGTCGTCAACGGCGAATCGGTCGACGTGAAGATCCCGAGCGAGAAGCTCCAGCTCACCAAGCCGTTCGAAGTCGTCGCTGGCGAATCGGTCGACTTCGTCTTCGACATCAACGTCGTCAAGAAGGGCAACGGCGGCTACAACCTCCTGCCGGTCATTTCGGAAAGCGGGGTCGCTGGCAAGGACGTTGCTGTGGAGGAGGTCGGCAGCGACGGTGGGGAAGACGAGACTGACGATGCGGAGGAGGACAGCAACGAGAGCGACGACGAGGAGACCGAAACCGGGACGACGAAAACCGAGACAACCGAGCGCGACTCGCTGACGGAGTCGGACCAGCGCGGCAACGAAACAACGGCTGCCGAGTAGCGCTCAGTCTTCGATTCGTGACTCCAGTTCCTGAATGACCTCGTCGGTCGTGCCGCCGTCGCCGCGAACCGCCTGCGTGTAGCGCCTGTATTCCTTCGGAGACACTTCGACGGTCTTGGTTTCTCCTTTGTGTGAAATCTCGATTTTCACCGTGCCATGGGGGTTGTTCCGTCGTCGGAAGCTCGCCATGGCAGTGAAGACGAACCAGAACGCCACACACGTCCCGATGAAGTACGCCATCGTTGTCTCGAACGCCAGCGTCTGCGCACCGACGGTCCAGTTGTAGGGATACGCCGTTTGAAACAGCCCCACACCGACCAGACAGAGGAACGCGCCGACGCCGACACCGCCCTGCTCGCGGCGGCTTGAAGGGAGGACAGCGACGACGCTCAGGAACATCGCGGGAATACCAAGGCCGCCCAGCGTCCCGCCGAGTTTCTCGGCGGCGTGGGGTTCAGTTGCGCCGACGACTGCCGACAGCGGCGTCGTCACCAGCAGTATCGCGACGACCACCGTCAGCGCGCCGACACCACCCAGGGTCGCGCCGGCAACGACGCGGCGAGGGTCACGGCCCTCCCACCGCCGGTCGCTGTACGCGTCCCCGAGGTTCTCCATACCGGCCCGTTGGCACCCGACCCACAAAACGCTACGTCAGACGCGCGTGCGACGCTGTACGGCGGCCAGCGCATCGCTGCCAGCAGCTGTCAGCGTACCGAGATGGTCGCTGTCGACGGCTTCAAATGAAGCGTCCGGAAGCCGCTGTGCGAGAGCGCGCCCCGTGGACGGGGCAACGTTAGCGTCGTTTTGCCCCTGAAACACGCTAACCGGCACTGAAATGTCTTCGAGGGCAAACGGCCATGGTTGTGAGAGAAGTCGCTGCTCGCGGATGATCCCGCTCGGGCCGCGTGCCATCGACGTGAGCATATCGGCGCGGACGATTCGCGCCACCTCGCCGGCTGCCAGGGTGTCTGTCTCCGGTGTCTCCTCGGCAACGAACCCGACAGCGTAGGACGGGTCCCTGCGGACAGCAAACCATCGCTGCAGTCGGAAGAGTCGCCCGAGCGCCCACGGAGCGTGTCGGGAGAGTGCCCCGACGAACTGCTGGACGCGCCCCGTCGTGCCGACTGACGGCGGGCCGCTGCTACCCAACAGCGCGATTCGCTCTATCTCCGGCAGTCGGTGACAGGCCAGCGCGAACGGGCCGCCGCCGGAGAAGCCGACGGCACCGGCTGCGTTGATATCAAGATGGGACAGAAGCTGCGCGGCGTCGTCCGGCCAGTCTTCGAGCGTGACGGAAGCGTCTTCCGAGTTTCCGATGCCCGGCCGGTCCGGGGCGATGAGGTTGATGCCGCGGTTGCGAGCCGGTGCGGCGAGCAGTCGTGCGATGACGTGTGATCCGGGGGTACCGTGACAGAAAAGAACTGGATAGCCGTCGGCGTCGCCGTAGGTGGCGTACGCCAGCCGCCGACCGTCTGGGAGCGAGAGCGTCTCCGTCTCGGAGTCGTCTGGCAGCCAGTCGGTGGCCGGAACCGGCGGCGCGGACGGCATCTGTCGTTATTCGCTCTGGATGCGCGGCGCGAGCATGTACGTGACTCTGCCCTGCCCCTCGGCGAAGCTGAAGTGCATCTTGACCGGGAACTCCTCGCCGAGTTCCATCTCGACTTCGGCGTCTTTCGGGATGGCCTTGTTCATGTTCTTCAGGTAATCCAGCGAGAACAGCGAGTGGGCGTCCCCGGGGGTGAGGTCGATGAGGTCGTCGCGGGTGAGTTCGAGGTGGACATCGTCTGTGTCGCCCTCGGCGTCGACGTAGAACAACTCCTCGGTGGCGTCGACGCCCAGTGCGATGTGGTCGCTGACCATGTCCGCCGCGGTGACCGACCGGTCGATGTCTTTCCCCTCGATGACGATATTCGCCGAGAGGTCCAGATCCGGGAGGTCGGGCTCCTGACGGATGGAGTCGGGGTCGATCAGCGCGAGGGTGTATTCGAGGCCGTCGATAGAGATGTGGAGTTTCCGCGTCTCCTCGTCGAGATCGAGGTGGACGAGCTGGCCGGCGTCGGCCATGCCGGCGATGTCTTCGAGGCGGGAGAGATTGACGCCGATGAGCCCACCGTCAGTCTCGTAGGACTCGAACGCCGCCGCGTCGAGCCGCAGGTCGACCATTCCAACGTTTGCCGGGTCGACTGCCCGGATTTCCAGCCCGTCTTCTTCGAGGTGGATCTTGCACTCGTCCACCAGCACGCTCACAGAGTCGAGAGTCGCCTGGAGCGTGTCTGCGCTCACGATGGCGTTGAACATCTTGGACCGGACTATGCCCCCATCCATTAAAAAGTCCCTCATTGAAACCGCGTGCGCGCGAGCGACCGCGGGTGGGACGGCGCTCGTGAGCGGACTCTATCGAGTGACCGATCAGAACACGAAGCGGCAGTGCACAGCGTTACTCCGGCGAAGCGGTCAGGCCTCCGGCTCGAACACGTCGGGGTTTGCCGATCCTTCGCGGTTGATGATCGCCATCATGCCCTTGCGGGCGACCCGGGAGAGCGCGTGGTCGACTAGTTTGATCGGGCCGGGCACTTCGGCGTGGAGCGTCGTGATGGCACAGGACCCCGGCTTGACCGGCGTGGTCTGGACGTACTTGTTCGGCGGTCCGGCGATAGCACCCTGCTGCCAGACCTCGTCCCAGACGGACCCGATGGGGTGGAAACTGGAGTCGAGGTTCGGTCCCCCGGTCACGAAGAACACGCGGGCGGTATCGCCGACCGAGATCCTCGGCGAGCCGTATCGGTCCGGCGTGATGGCGTACTTCTCGCCGTTCATCAGGACGTAGGTCGGGTCCTCGGCTGCCATCGCCTCCATGTCGAAGTCGTGGTGGCCCTTCTCGCCCGCCTCGCCGGTGGTGTACAGCTCGTGCTGCCCGAAGTAGAACTCGTGATCCACTTCGGGGAGCCCCTCCTTCGGCTCGACGAGTATCATCCCGAACATCCCCGAGGAGATGTGCATATCGAGGTTCGGGACGGCACAGTGGTAGATGAACGCGCCGGGGTAGGTGGCCTTGAAGCGGAACGTCTTGGTCTGGCCCGGCGTGACCATCGACGCCTCGGCACCGCCCCCGGGGCCGCGGACGGCGTGGAGATCGATGTTGTGGGGCATCGAGTTCCCCTTCTCGTTCGTGATGGTGAGTTCGACTGTGTCGCCCCGGCGAACCCGGATCATCGGGCCGGGAATCTGGCCGCCAAAGGTCATGTACGTGTAGGTGACGCCCGGCTCGACCTCGGCGACCTGCTCTTTGGTGGTCATCTCGACCGACACGGTCTTTGGTTCCGACCGGTCGATGGGGTCCGGGATCGCGGTCGGGTCCGCGGCGATACGGTCGACGTCAGTCTGTTGTGCGCCGTTCATAGCTGGCTCCTGTGGGGTCGTCTCCGCTTCGGTCGCTTGCTCTTTTGCGCCCGGTGCGCTGGCACAGCCCGCAAGTGCGGCCGTGCCGACGCCCAGGGCTTCTAACACCCGCCTCCGCGTCGCCGTCGGAATGGTTGACATTGGGAGGTCACTTCCTACAGATGGGACTCAGCGCGTGACCTGTATATAGGGGGCCGGCAAATCTCAGCCGCTGAGACGCGTTCTTGCGCGGTAAGAACGGCACTGAACGTGTTCGGGCCGGTGGTAATGTAGTCCCGGAAACTGTCGATATCCATCGGAACAACTGACAGCGGCCGTCATGCAGTGGTGACCGGAAACTCCGAGTCGGCATCCATTTCAGCGCTGACCGCCTTCCTCTCACTATGACTACGATTTCGCCATATTTCGGCGGTCGAGACGTACGCGGTGTGTGGTAACTATGTCGGGCAAAGACGACTACTACAACAGAGCGAAGCAGGAGGGGTATCGCGCGCGGTCGGCCTACAAGCTCCAGCAGCTGGATGACACGGCTGGCCTCCTCGGCGAGGGACGGACCGTCGTCGACCTCGGCGCGGCACCCGGCGGCTGGATGCAGGTCGCGGCCGAGCGCATCGGCGAACGCGGCACGCTCGTCGGTGTCGACCGCCAGACAATCGATGACCTAGAAGATCCCGAGCCGACCGTCGAGTACGTCCGTGGCGACATGACCGAAGACAGCACGAAAGACGAGATCCGCGAAATCGTCGGTGAGAGCGACGGCAGCGGGGGTCCGGTCGACGTTGTGATCTCCGACATGGCCCCGAACATGACCGGCCAGTACGATCTCGATCACGCCCGGTCGGTTCATCTGGTCCGACAGGCCTTCGACGTGGCGACGGACCTGCTCGACGCCGGCGGGGACTTCTGTGCGAAGGTGTTCGACGGACAGGACCTCGACGACCTCATCGCCGACATCGAACCGGAGTTCGAGTACGTCCGCGAGGTCCGTCCCGACGCCTCGCGGGACTCTTCCTCGGAGCTGTATCTGGTGGCGAAACACCGCCTGACTGGGCCGGTTCGCGAGGGTGACATCGTCGAAGTCACTATCGACGACATCGGCGAGGAGGGCGACGGTATCGCAAAGGTCGAGAACTTCACCGTGTTCGTCAGCGGCGTCGAAGACGGCCAGACCGTCGAGGTCCGAATCGACGACGTGAAACCCCGGTACGCGTTCGCCGAACCGGTCGAGTAAATCGCTGAGGCCCCTTCTCAGTCGGCTCGCGCTGGGGTCGGGCCGCCGATGTCGTTTCGTCGGGCGAAGCCGACGACGGCGTAAACAAAGGGCGTATCCACGACGGCGATAGCGAGTTTCAGCAGGTACTGGCCCACGATGAGCACCAGCGCCTCGGCCGGCGGGACGCCCTGAAACAGGACGAAGCCGACGCCGACGAAGATGATCGTATCGATGAGCTGGCTGGTGGCTGTCGAGCCGATATTGCGGAGCCAGAGCTTCTCACCGTCCGTTCGGTCCCTGAGCCAGTGGAAGACGAACACGTCCCAGTTCTGACTCACGACGTAGGCCGACAGGCTGGCGACGACGATGGCCGTGCTGGCCCCGAGCACGTTCTGGAAAGCCGCAAGGTCGACCGGCTGATTCGCCTGCGGGAGTCCGGGGGCGAGAATCGTGCTCCAGATCAGCGCCAGCAGAATGAAGTTCATGACGAAGCCAACGTTGACGACGACCGTTGCGGCCCGACGGCCGTACAGCTCTGCGTAGCAGTCGGAGGCGAAGAACGTCAGCGCGTAGGCCAGCGCGGCCCCGGGCAGGACGAGTGTCGACCCGGCAAGCGGGAGCGAAAACGGCAGCGAGAACGCGAGCAGCTTCGAAGCGGTCACTTGCGAGGTGACCAGTGCCGTTACGAACAGCGCGACAAGGCCGACGCGTACCGCCTCCGACCGCTCACTGCTCATCGTCGAGTCGTCCCTGCCGTTCATCGATGTCGTCGAGCATGTCAAGCGTCTTTCGTACTGAGGCGCGGATGGCCTCGCTTCGGTTGACGAACTTCCCGTCCTCGCCGACGTGCTTGTCGATGTCGTTCAGTAGTTCGGCCGGGACTTCGACGCTTATCTTGGGCATATCTGGGGAATATGTCGAGCATATGCTTAGCCACTGCGGTTTGCCGACCGGACGTATCGGCTCGCAGGCGGTCTCCGGGCATCACAAGAGCTACTGCACTCACGACAGGCCGGATGGAGGAAAATCCCAGATTTCGGCCAGTAGAGGAGCGTCTCGCGGGACTGCTATCGGGGTTTCAGGTTGTTATGAGTATCACTGCGCGTTCCACGACCGGGACGGTGGCGCGATCATCGTCGAATAACACTCCCCGACTCGTCTCCGCGAACAGCTATCAGTCAGCCGGTTCGCTGCGCCGGTTCGTCGTCCGCCGGCCGCCGAGCGTGTACACCCAGAGGATGCCGAGGCCGAGCATGTACGCCAGTGCCGTCGGGATGCCGACGATGAACATCGTGAAGATGCCGCTGGGCGAGAGAATCGCCGAGAGGGCGACGATAGCGATGACGACCTCCCGCCAGCGCTCGTACATCAGGCGGAACGGGATGATTCCGCCCTTGTGGAACAGGAACATCGTCACCGGGATTTCCGCCAGCAGGCCGATCCCGACGGTAAGGAAGAACACGAGCCAGCCGAACTTGCTTACTCGGTAGGCGATGACCATGTTCGAGTTCAGCTGGTCGTAGGCGATCCAGGAGATGGTCATCGGGGCCACGTAGAGGAACCCGAGCAGGCTTCCGCCGATGAGTGCGGCGAACAGCGTCCCGCCCCAGACGCCGAGGATATTGCGGTTCCCGATGACGAGGCCGCGCTCGCGCATCGCCGGCCATGCGAAGTACAGCACCACGGGGATGATGGAGACGGCTCCGAGTATCGTCGAGAACTTGACGATGAACACGAGGTGCTCCACGGGGTGGAGTGTGACGATGCTCACGTCGGCGGCCATCTCCGGCGGGAGCCGGCTGACGAACGTCCGCTGTATCGACCCGATACCGCCCTGATAGAGGAACAGGAACGCGGCGGAGAGCACCGCACCGAAGATGCCAAGAATCACGAACGCCCGGGAGGCCAGCGCGCTGAGGATGAACTGGATGTCGTAGTAGTAGCCGCCGATCTCGTCTTCAGTGGTCTCGTCCTCGGTGAAGGCGTCGACCATGCCGGCGGTCGTCGAGGTGAACACGCCTGCGTCTTCCTCGTCCGCTTCGGCGGTCCCGTCCACTCCCTCTGCGGCGTCACCCTCGTCCTCCGGGTCGTCCTCGTGGGCCATGTCCCAGCGGTCGAGGACGGCCTGTGCTTTCTCCTTGTTGTCGTCCGCAAGAGCGCGGTCGGCGTGGGCAAGTGCCTCGTCCTCGGTCATCTCCTCGAACACCTCGGGGGGCGCGACCTCGACGGCCGAGGCGTTGAGTTCGCCAATGTCGATGGCCGTCGGGTCACCGACCTGACCGGGACCGGCTTTCTCTGACAGTGCGGTCAGAACGTGGTAGTACAGGACGACGACAGCACCGATGACACCGAAGCCGGCAGCAATGAGCAGTGCCGTACTTTCGACGGGGAGCCCGAACAGCGCCGGCGGCTGAATGTCGCCAGTGAGCCGGTCGGACGGGAATATCTCGGCGAACTGCTGGATGTACTGGAACGCCGGTGTCGCCAGGACGTAGTACACCACACCGCCGCTCAGCACTGCACCGCCGAGAATCGTGTTCCAGTGCTCACGGGCGACGGTACTGGTACTGACGAGGTCACCGGAGCGCCTGACCAGCATCGCAAGCTTCGCCAGTGCGAGGCTGATCCCGTAGAGGCCACACAGCGGAGCGGCCCACATGATCTGCGTAAAGGGGTCCGGCGGCGAGAACAGCGCACCGAAGGCGAAAATCCCCATCACCGCGTAGCGCCACTTGTCACGGAACGTCTCGTAGGGAACGATTTCGGTGTAGGAAAGCACCGTCATCACCAGCGGCAACTGGGCGGCGAGTCCGAAGGAGACGGCCAGCAGGAAGACGAACTGGAACCACTTGACGATGGAGTACTGCGGCGTGAAGCCGGCCTTGAACGCGTCCCCGGCGAGGAAGTTGAACATCAGCGGGAAGAACAGTTCGTAGGCGTAGGCGACACCGCCGAAAAACAGGCCCAGGCTTATGCTGACGAACAGCGCGCCCTTCCAGGTCGGGATGTGTTCGGCTGGCCACCAGCCGCGCTGGCGGAGCCCGTCGCGGCCGAAGTAGATCAACAGCGGCAGCGACATGAGAATTCCGATGACCGCTCCGATTTTCACCTGCAGGAGGATAACGTCGAACGGCGTGACCGCGACAATGCTCGTGGCCTCCTGTGTGGTGAGGTCCATCTGCGAGTACAGGAGATCGGCACGCAGCGTGTCCCAGACGCCGTACTGCAGTCCCATGATCGTGCCGATCATCCCGATGACGAAGACGATGAACACCTTCTGGAGGTGCACCTGCGCTGAGCGGAGCATCGCGCCGAGCGTGGCGCGCCCACTCTGGACCGTCTGGACGGTGTCCTCGTCGATAGCACTCGCCATCTTCTCTGTGCCTAGCCCAGTGGGCGTTATCAATTTATTCATCCCGGTGACGGCCACTGCTCGAAAAGAAAGTTTACAACACCCACCGTCTAAGCCGGGGACAGATGGAGGACGGTGACGCAGACGACGAGCGGCGCGGGCCCGATGAGCCGTCACTACCGTCCGACGACGAGTCCGACGATTCGTCACTCCCTACCGACCCCGTGGCTGCGGCCGATGCCAATCGGGAGACAGATGACGTGACGGGTCCCGGACCCGCACCGGCCGGCGGCGATGAGAATACTGTTGGCTCACACGCCGCGCCGACTGAAGCCGAATCCAGCGACGGACTGTTCGACCGCGAGGCGTCCGACATTGCCGCCGCTGTGCCGGCTGACGTTCCGACCGACTGGGGCAAGTCGACACCGTCACCGGCTGGTGCCGGTGGTGCTGCGCCGACGACTGGCGGCGGCAATGCGCCGAGCTACGACCCCGACGACGACATCGTCGACGAGGGCGCACCCGACGACGAGGAGATGCCTCTGGCCGACCACGTCGAGGAGATGGCGATGCGGCTGTTCGTCGTCGTCGGCGTGATGGCCGTCGTTGCCGTCATCGCCCTCCCGTACTCCGACGAACTCATCAATTTCCTGTGGTACTCGTTCCTCGACGGGCCGGCCGAGGCCTGTGGGCAGGTCGCCACGAACATCGACGGCAGTGTCGTCGAGGGCGCTGACTGTCCGAACGTGTACAACCCGCTCGCGCTCATTCTGGCGCGTCTCAAGGTATCTTCGCTAGTCGGCTTTATCGTTGCCTTGCCGGTGTTCGTCTACGAGACGTACCTGTTCATGCGACCGGGGCTGTACCCCCGCGAGCGACGCTACTACCTGGCCGCGGTTCCGACGAGCCTCGTGCTCGCAGCTGTCGGCGTCGGCTTCGCGTACTTCGCCGTGCTTCGGGCGATGTTCGATTACTTCATTACCTACTCCGACCGCGCAGCCGACCTCGCGTTCGGCCTGAGCGAGACGTTCAACCTCATCATTCTGATGCTCGGGCTGTTCGCGCTCATCTTCCAGATCCCGCTGTTCGTGATGCTTGCGGTGATGATGGGCGTGACGACGCGCCAGTGGCTGCAGGACCGGCGGCTGTACTTCTGGGGTGGCTTCGCCGCCGTGGCGTTCCTGTTCAGCCCGGACCCGACTGGGATGGCCCCGCTCATGGTCGCTGTGACGATGATCGGGCTGTTCGAGGGTACCCTGCTGCTCCTTCGCTGGACCGGCAGCACGTCGCCGGTCCCGACGGCGGACGACCTCGCCGCGCGCCGTCCGGTCGCGTGGCTGACCGCCGGTATTGCCGGCTACGTCCTCAGCCCCGCACCAGTCCCGACAGGCTATTACGAGCAATTGCCAGCCACAGTCACTGAGACGCTGGCGGCCGTCGGCCTCGGGAACGCCACGCCGATGCTCGTCGGCGGTGGGATGATCGTCCTGTTCGAGGCGCTGGCGTACGTGAACAAGAACTACTACGGCTCGGTCAAACTCTGGCGCGGGTTCCGGGCTGCCCGCCTGCCGGTGTGGGCCGTCGCCATCGTCGTCGGCTACCTCGGCAGCCCCGACCCAACGCTGTTCCGCCTCATCAACCAGTTCAGCCTCCCGAGAAATGCCGCAATCGCCGTCGCTGCCGGCCTCGTCCTCCTCTATGAGGGGACCATCGCCGTCGCACGCTGGCGAAACCGGGGTGAATAAGATGGGAACCCTACTTGTCGCCCGACACGGCGAGACGACGTGGAACCGCGACGGGCGCATCCAGGGATGGGCCCCGAGTCGGCTGACCGAACAGGGACAGAAGCAGGCCACAGCGCTCGGAACGTGGCTCGACGAGCGCTACGGCGTCGACCGGGTCTTCGCGTCGGACCTCCGGCGGACCCGCGAAACGGCCGCCGCAGCCAACGACGGCTACGGTGGGTTACCCGACCCCGAGTTCGACACCGACTGGCGCGAGCGCGGGTTCGGCATCGTGCAGGGCCTGTACGCCGAGGAACTGCTCGATGAGTTTCCCGACCACGACCAAGACGCGAGTGTCATCTCGTTCGATGCGGCCCCGGAGGGCGGCGAGGGCATCCCGGCCTTCCGCGGGCGGGTCGAATCCGGGTGGGACCGGGCGATTGCGACCACCGACGCCGGCGAAACGACGCTCGTGGTCACCCACGGCGGCGTCATCAAGGTCCTGCTGGCGAAACTCACTGACAACGACCCGGACGCGGCGCTGGCGAAGAGTTCACAGCCGAACTGCGCGGTCAACGAAATCCGACTGGACGAGGACGGTCCTGCACTGGTCAGCGAGGAGATGACCGGCTGGCGGACGCTGCTGGACTGAACGATAGTCGCCGCTGAGAAATAGCCCTGCCGGACGAGCGTGAACTTCTTAGTCGACGGACGGATAGTCGGCGTCGAAAACGTTGCTGACCACGTCCTCTGCCTCTTCTTCGGCTGGTTCCTCCGTTTCTGGGCTCACACTGCCGGTTTCGTACCCGTGGAGGTCGAGCGTGACGTGGTCGAAGCCGCAGTCCTCAATGTGGTCGCGGGCGGTGCGAACGAAGTCGGGATCGAGCGCGGTTTCGAGTTCTTCCTCACCGACCTCAATCCGGGCGAGGCCGTCGTGGTCGCGCACGCGGAACTGCTCGAAGCCCCACGTCCGGAGGAGGCGCTCGGCCTTCTCAACGCGGGAGAGTCGTTCTTCGGTCACTTCGAGGCCGGTCGGAATCCGCGAGGAGAGACACGCCATCGAGGGCTTGTCGGCGACCGAAAGGTCGTACTCGTGAGCGATTTCACGGACCTCGGATTTCTCGATGCCGTGTTCCAGCAACGGCGAGTAGGCGTCCAGTTCCTCGACGGCGCGAAGGCCAGGGCGGTGGCCCTCGCCCACGTCGGAGGCGTTCGTCCCGTCACACACCACGTCGATGTCGAGTTCACGGGCGCGGTCGTACATCGCGCCCAGTCGCATCGACCGGCAGTGGTAACACCGCATGTCGTCGTTCTGGATGAACTCCTCGCTGTCGAGTTCGGAGAACTCCACGATCTCGTGGCGGATGCCGATCTCCTCAGCGACGCGGGTGGCGTCCGTAAGCTCGGCGGCGGGGAGCGTCTCAGACTTGGCAGTACAGGCGATGGCGTCGTCGCCGAGGGCGTCGTACGCCAGTGCGGCGACAACACTCGAATCGACCCCACCGGAGAAGGCGATCAGCACGCCGTCTCGCGACTTGAGGTCTTCGCGGGCGGCCGCTAGCTTCTCCGAAACAGCAGACATGGAACGTCTTTCTCGGTGGAGCGCAAAAACGCCTTCGCGTTCGGTGTTTGACTGACCGAGCCGGAGCGGTATTGACCGCTCCGCTGCGCCGGAACCGCTGGCAACGGGTTTTTTCTCGCTGGCGTCGAATGGGCGGGCAGATGGAGCTCGAATCGGTTCCGGGCGTCGGGGCGAAGACAGCCGCGGCGCTCCGGGAACTAGACGACCCGGAGGCGGCACTCCGGGACGGCGACGTGGCGTCGCTCGCACGCGCACCGGGTATCAGCGAGGGTCGGGCCGCCCGCATCGCTCGCGGCGCGATCCGGGCCGAACACGACGACCCCGGTGGGTTCACCGCGACGAAACGCGCCCGCGAGATCCACGAGGACGCACTGGCGCTGCTGACCGACCGGACGGTAACCGACTACGCCGCGAAGCGATTGGAAACGATCTACCCCAGTGGCGTCCGTAGCCGCATCGAGGAGGTCCGCTCGTTCGCCGAGTCGGCGATGACCCGCGAGCCTGACCCGGCAGTACTCGATGCCCTCTCGGCCGTCGAACCCCTGGCCGAACCCGGCGACGTGCGGGTCCGTGACCGCTGTCTGGCGACCCGCGACGCCGAGCGCTACGCCGACGCGCAGGCTGCGATCCCGGAGGTCAGCGTCGAAGTCGTCGACGACGCCCGTCAGCTGGCCGAACTCGCTCGCTCGTACTCGACGGTCGTCGCGCTGGACGAAGCCTTCGCCGGCGTCGACATCGAGGGCGACGTACGGGTAGAACCGAACGCGCTCGAAGAACCCGAATCGGTCGTTCCGGAACGCGTACTCACCTTCTTCGCCCGCAACCGCGACCGGATACGGGCCGCCGCTGAGGTTCACCGCGTCGCCGACCTTGACGCGCCGTGTGATCTGGAGACGCTCCTGTCGGCGCTCGATCAGCTCGACGAGGACGGGGGCGTCAGCGGCGACGAGGAACTCGACCGGCTCGCCACCGCTGTCGACGATCTCGACGCGGCGGTCTCAACCGCAGAAAGCGTCGCCAACGACCACCTCCGTGAGGCCATCGAGGAGCAGGACGTGACCATCGAAGGGACGGACCTGCTGTCGCTGGTCGAACGCGGCGCGGGCGTCGACTCGTTGCTCCAGCGGGAACTGGCCGACGAGTACGCCGCGGCTGTCGAGAAGGCCCGCGACCACCTCGTCGACGCGCTGGCGCTCCGGGACATGGAAGCGACGGCGCGCCGGGCGTTTCCCGACGAGCCCGCCTATCCCGTCGAACACAGCGAAGACGTCGTCGCCCGGCTCCGCGAGGAACTCACCGCGGCGCGCGACCAGCGTGCCACCCGCCGAAAGCGGGAACTCGCCGACGACCTCGCCGAGATGCGCGACGACGCCGCGGCGCTGGTCGATGCGGCGCTGGAACTCGACGTGGAACTGGCGATCGCCCGCTTCGCCGATGATTTCGACTGTACGATGCCGGACGTTACCGAGTCTGAGGGGGTCGCCATTGAGGGCGGGCGCTCCCCGCTGCTCGATGTTCTCTTCGACGAGGTCGAGCCCGTCGACTACGCCGTCGAGGGCGTGACGGTCCTCTCGGGGGTCAACAGCGGTGGCAAGACCTCGACGCTGGACCTCGTGGCGCTGGTGACGACGCTGGCACATATGGGCCTGCCCGTTCCGGCCGAGTCGGCCCGCATCGGGCGGATCTCCGAACTCCACTACCACGCCAAAACCCAGGGGACGCTGGACGCCGGCGCGTTCGAGGCCACGCTCCGGGAGTTCGGAGATCTCGTCGCGGACGTGGACCACCGGTCGCCGACGGCAGCGGATGGGGACGGGACAGCGGCTGGCGACGATGCAACCGCGGACGGCGACGGGCCGGCGGGTGGGACCGACGACCGCCCAGTGATGGTGCTCGTCGACGAACTCGAATCGATAACCGAGCCGGGGGCCAGCGCGAAGATCATGGCCGGCATCCTCGAAGCGCTGGGCGAGCGCCAGGCCACGGCGATTTTTGTCTCCCACCTCGCACGCGACATCAGCGAGGCCGCCGAGACCGACATCAGCATCGACGGTATCGAGGCCAAGGGGCTGGAAAACGGCGAACTGCGCGTCGAGCGCTCGCCGGTCAAGGGAAAGCTCGCCCGCTCGACGCCGGAACTCATCGTCGAGAAGCTCGCCGACGACGGGACCGACGATGCCGATGGATTCTACAGTGATTTGCTCGGAAAGTTCGAGTAGTGACCGCCTGAGACGCACCGACCTGTCACTGTGGGTGAAGCTGTGGCAAATGGTTAAGTGGGCCGCGAAGCTCGGTGAAAGTGATGAGCGACGACCCCGAGGACCGGATGCTCGGCTGGGACGAGTCCGTCTTTCGGGACGAACACGTCTTTGAAATCGACTGGCTCCCGGAGACGTTCAAACACCGGGACACCCAGATGGAGACGCTGAAGTACGCGCTCCGGCCGGCCGTCCGGGGGTCGCGCCCGCTCAACGTCATCGCCCGCGGGCCGCCCGGTACAGGGAAGACGACTGCCGCCCAGATCCTGTTCGACGAACTCACCGCACAGACGGATGTCAAAACCGTCCGGGTGAACTGCCAGATGGACTCGACGCGCTATGCCGTCTTTTCGCGGCTATTCGCCGAGATATTCGACTACGAACCGCCCTCCTCGGGCATCTCTTTCAAGAAGCTGTTTTCCCAGATTACCGATAAACTAGTCGAGGAGGACGAGGTACTCGTCGTCGCTCTCGACGACGTGAACTATCTGTTCTACGAGAGCGAGGCCAGCGACACGCTGTACTCTCTGCTGCGCGCCCACGAGGCCCACTCCGGCGCGAAAATCGGTGTCATCTGCGTCTCCTCGGATCTTGAACTCGATGTCATCGACGCCCTCGATACACGCGTCCAGTCCGTATTTCGCCCGGAGGAGGTGTATTTCAACCCGTACGGACAGGCCGAAATCGCAGATATTCTGGGCGAGCGCGCCGACCGGGGGTTCAACGAAGGTGTCGTCGGGCCCACAGTGCTTGACCGCGTCGCCGAACTGACTGAGGAGCAGGGCGGCGACCTCCGGGTCGGCATCGACCTCCTGCGTCGGGCCGGGATGAACGCCGAGCGGCGCGCCTCCCGCTCCGTCGAAACCGAGGATGTCGAGGCGGCCTACGACAAGTCCAAATACGTCCACCTCTCTCGCCGGTTGCGGGAGCTATCGGACTCGGAGACCGCGCTCGTGGAGGTCATCGCCGCCCACGACGGCCAGCAGGCCGGCGACATCTACGACGCCTTCTCCGAGCAGACGGACCTGGGGTACACGCGCTACTCGGAAATAATCAACAAGCTCGACCAGCTCGACATCATCGACGCCGACTACACAAATGTCGAGGGCCGGGGCCGCTCGCGGGAACTGACGCTCAACTACGACGCCGACGCGGTGCTGGAACGGCTGTAATACGTCGTATTAAACTGTATTTACTGGAGCACCGACACGGCACTCCGTTACTCCATCTTCTCGAACGTCGTCTCGGCCCACTGGACGGCGTAGTCAGCGCCGTATTCCAGATAGGCGTCCGTGTCGAGCGCGGCAAACGGTGCGGGCAGGTCGAGTCCGTGCTTGATGCCGCTACAGGCGAGTTCGGCGGCCGCGGCGAACTCCGTCTGGCCCTGTGCAATCTCGCTGGGGAGGTCGTCGAGGCGGGGTTGCAGGCGTTCGCCGGCGTCGTCCCACGCCGCGTACAGATCCGGATAGTCGTCGGCCCAGTCGGTGAACTCCGCGCGGGTCTGCAGGCCCAGATACGCCGTGTACACCGCCGCTGCGAGTTGGTACCGGGCGTTCGAATCGAGGTGGTCCTCGGTGGCGGCCACGAAATCCGGATAGCGCTCGCCGAAGAAACCCAGAAAATGCTCGGGTTCGTCGAGGCTGACCTCGACGAGCGCCTCGGCGACGAGAAACGAGACGAAGTCGTCTGGCGACGTTTCCAGTCGCGGCTTGACGAACACGCAGGGTGGGACCGTCTGTCGTGTCCAGGCGACGCCGCCGTCGCCGGGCATCCCGATGGTGAGGCTGTTCCCGATGTACTCCTGTAGCACTTCTGGCGCTGTGGTCGGGAGCCACGCACCGTCGTAAGAAATCTGATCGAGGCTGTCGGTCACCAGCAGGAGTTCCTCGGCGACTGCGGGGTCCAGCGTCTCGAAGTCACGGTCGCAGTTCAATACGAGCGCCTTTGGGGCGTAGGCGTCACGTACGGCCGGCAGCTCGCCGGCCAGTGAGCGCTCGGTGAACATCTACGCCGAGAACAGGACGAGGTTGATGATGATGCCGACCGACAGTAGTGCCGACACGCCGATTGTTCCGAGGACAATTTTTGTGGCCTTGCTCATGCCAATGAGTATCTCGGGCCGGACATTAAAACTTGAGAAACGATTTTCGGGGTCCGAAGCGAGTATCGAGTATGCGTCGCGAACGCACTTCGACGGGGACTGCCTGGGAACAGCAGGTTGGCTACTCGCGAGCGATACGCACTGGCGATACCGTCCGTGTCGCCGGCACCATCGCCACGGACGACGATGGCGAAGTTGTCGCGCCGGGCGACCCCTACGAACAGACGAAACACGCCTTCGGTATCGTCTCGGACGCACTGACAGCCCTCGACGCCGCCATTGAGGACGTCGTACAGACCAGGATGTACGTCACCGACATCGACGATCAGGAACAGGTCGGCGAGGCCCACAGCGAGTTCTTCGACGACGTTCGCCCCGTTGCGACGATGGTCGAAGTGAATGGGCTGGCAACACCCGAGGCCGTCGTTGAGGTCGAAGCCGTCGCGCAGGTCGAGTGAAGCGGTCGACAGCGGGCCGGTGTGGCTGATAGCCTCCGACGTCAGTCGTCGGTCGCACCGACGCCCGACCGCTTGGCCACGGCGCGCCACCTGCCGGACCAGAACCGGCCCGCGTTGACCGCGGCCTTCAGGTAAAAATCGCCGACGAGTGCAGCGAATATCGCCGGCAGCCCGAGCCCAAGGCCCGGCGAGACAGCGATGCCGAGGACCGGAACGGTTACGACGAACGACGGCGGCAGGGCGAGGGCAGCTACCGGGAGCCGGTAGCAATAGCCGCCCAGAACCGTCCCGTACAGCGGCCAGCGGGTGTCGCCAGCGCCCCGCAGGCTCCCCCGCATCGTTCGGGAGACGGAGAAGCCGGCGACGAGCAGGCCGAACACCCGGACGAACGCCGCCGCCAGGTCGGGGTAGGCGGTCCCGAACAGGGCGACGATGGGGCGGGCAAACACCACGAGCAGGACCGCCGCGACGAGCTGGACGGCGAGCGCTACGCGAAGCGTCTGCCAGCCGTAGGCGGTCGCCTCCCCTTCGTCACCGGCCCCCAGTGACTGCCCGACCAGGGTTGACGCGGCGGTGGCGTACCCCCACGCCGGCATCAGCGCGAGTAGCATGACTCGGCGGCCGATTGCGTAGGCCGCGAGCGTTGGCGTCCCCAGCACGCCTAGGATGAACAGGAACGGGAAGCGGGCGAACGTCTGCAGTAGCCGCATTCCGGACAATGGTAGGGCAACGCGGACGATTTCGCGCATCAGGCCGACGCTGAACTGCGTCCCGCCGGGTCGGAGCGTGACGACGTAGCGCCCGGACAGCAACAGTCCGAGGAAAATCACTGCCGCGAGCGTGTTCGCGATGACTGTCCCCCACGCCGCACCGGCGATGCCGAGTTCGGGGAACGGGCCGACGCCGAAGATGAGGACGGCGTTGAGTGCGACGTTCGTCGGCAGCGTAAGCAGGCGGACGTACATCGGCGTTCGGGTATCGGCGCTGCCCGCCAGCGCCCGGGCGGCGACCATGCTCCAGAACCGCGGGGCCAGCGACAGCATCACGATGGCGAGATACGTCGCGCCGAACCGGATCGTCGCCGCGTCGTCGGTGAGAATCCCTACCAGTAGCTCCGGATAGCGCCAACACAGCGCCGACAGCGGCAGGGAGACGAGCAACGCGAGCCATAGCGACTGCTTGACTGCGAGGTTCGCCCGTTCAGGCTGATCGGCCCCCTGCAACCGCGAGACGACGCTGATCGTCCCGGAGGAGACCGCGAGCGAGAGCCCGAACCCGACGAAGTAGTACTGGAAGCCGAGTTCGAGGCCGGCGATGGCCGCGTCACCGAGCGCCAGACCGACCATCAGAAAATCGGCGAGGCGCAGGAGGATACGGAGGCCGCCCGTCACCATCACCGGCGCGGCGAGGTCGGTCGCGGCCGTCGCCTTCTCGCGGTCGACGAGGCCTGCACTGGCCAGCAATGCGGGGAACGCAGTCAGCAAGCGGCGGAGGGGACCACCATTCGACATCGCCCTTATTTGAGGAGCCCAGCCCCCTGTGGGTTTCGGGACGAGGCCGGGGCTTTTTGCCCCAAAGTGCCGACAACCCAGCATATGCCTCCCGTCGAAGTCGGTGAGACATTCACCGAAACCCGGACGTTTCAGCCCGAAGACGTCGACCAGTTCGCCGCCCTTTCCGGAGACGACCAGCCCCGCCACACGGTGCCTGATGGAGACGGCCGGCGGATGGTCCAGGGGTTGCTCACCGCGTCACTGCTGACCAGCATCGGCGGTGATCTGGAAGTGCTTGCCTCGCGGATGGACCTGCAGTTCCAGCGCCCGGTGTACACCGGCGAGACGCTAGTCTGTGAACTGACAATCGTGGACGCTGACTCGGATGCCGACGATGGCGTCGCTCTTATCGGCGATGTGGCTGTCCGGCGCGTCAATTGCGGCGATGACCCCGGTCAGGCCGACACAGCCGCGGCGAAGCAGGCTGACGGCCACACCGCCGGAACCGTCGTGCTTGAAGCGACCGTCGAGGGACTAATCAGGGAATGAGCTGTTCGCCGTCGTCGTCGTAAAGTGTGATAGCGTCAACCGGACAGGACCGGGCAGCGAACTTCGCGTCCAGTTCGGCGTCGTCGGGAACCTCCCGGACAAACACGTCTTCTTCTTGTTCCTCGCTGTCCGCCAGCACTGCTTTGCCGGCGTCCTCGTCGCGCTCGAAGGCGTCCCACTCCGCGACACACTGGAACATCCCGATACAGGTGTCGTAGTCGTACTCGACTCGCATACCTCGTGTTGGCTACTCGTGTCCAAAGGCGTTCCCCTCGGTGCTCGATGCGTCAGCGGGTCAACGCGGTTGCAGTGCGACAGTTTAAATCGGGGCAGGACCCAAGCGGGGTGTAATGGACGTTGCGGACCTGCCGGGCGTGCCCGAGTGGCTCCCGGACCACCTGCGCGATGACGGCATCGAAGAGCTGTACCCGCCACAGGCCGAAGCCGTTGAGGCCGGCGTCACCGAGGGGGAGAATCTGGTCGCATCGATTCCGACAGCAAGCGGAAAGACCCTCATCGCCGAGCTAGCGATGCTCTCCTCGGTCGCCCGCGGCGGCAAAGCGCTGTACATCGTTCCACTGCGAGCGCTGGCCAGCGAGAAGCAGGCCGACTTCGAGGAATTCGAGCAGTACGGCCTCGATATCGGCGTCTCGACGGGGAACTACGAGTCTGAGGGCGGGTGGCTCGCGGACAAGGACATCGTCGTCGCGACCAGCGAGAAAGTGGACTCGCTGGTCCGGAACGACGCGCCCTGGATCGAGGACCTCACCTGTGTCGTCACCGACGAGGTCCACCTCGTCGACGACGGCGAGCGGGGGCCGACACTGGAAGTGACGCTGGCGAAACTCCGCCGGCTCAATCCCGATTTGCAGACCGTCGCACTGTCGGCGACCATCGGCAACGCGGAGGCGCTGGCGACGTGGCTCGATGCGGGGCTCGTCGACTCTGATTGGCGACCCATCGACCTCCAGAAGGGGGTCCACTACGGGCAGGCGCTGCATCTTGAAGACGGGAGCCAGCAACGCCTCTCGGTACAGAACAACGAGAAGCAGACGGCGGCTATCGTCCGCGACACGCTGGAGGACGACGGCTCGACGCTGGTGTTCGTCAACTCCCGGCGCAACGCCGAGGCGGCGGCAGGCCGGCTGGCCAACACCGTCCGGCCTCACCTCACAGCTGAGGAGCAAGAGCAGCTGGCCGACATCGCCGAGGAGATCCGCGACGTGAGCGACACGGAGACGAGCGACGACCTCGCGGACGCCGTCGCGGATGGGGCGGCGTTCCACCACGCCGGTCTCTCCCGGGGCCACCGCGAACTCGTCGAGGACGCCTTCCGGGACCGGCTGGTGAAGGTCGTCTGTGCGACGCCGACGCTCGCCGCCGGCGTCAACACGCCCTCGCGACGCGTCGTCGTCCGCGACTGGCGGCGCTACGACGGCTCGGCCGGCGGGATGGCCCCGCTCTCGGTGCTCGAAGTCCACCAGATGATGGGGCGGGCCGGCCGCCCGGGACTCGACCCCTACGGCGAGGCGGTTCTCATCGCCTCCAGCCACGATGAAGTGGACGAACTGTTCGAGCGCTACGTCTGGGCCGACCCGGAACCGGTCAGGTCGAAACTCGCGGCCGAACCGGCCCTGCGGACCCATATCCTCGCGACCGTCGCCTCTGGCTTCGCCCGCTCGCGAGAGGGACTGCTTGAGTTCCTCGAACAGACGCTGTACGCCAGCCAGACCGACGAGGGCGGGCAGCTCGAACGCGTCGTCGACGACGTGCTCACGTACCTCCAGCGCAACGACTTCCTTGAAATAGAGGACGGCGAGCTGGATGCCACATCGCTGGGCCACACCGTCTCGCGGCTCTATCTGGACCCGATGAGCGCCGCGGAAATCGTCGACGGCTTGCGCGACTGGGAGCGAGGAGCCAGCGACAGCACATCGGCAAGCGGGTCGCCGGCTGAGACGCCCGCGGAACCGCCGGCTGACAGCGGCTTTACGACCGCTAACGAACTGGCTGAGGATGTTGACGAGACCGACGACGCCGACGCGGACCCGGACGACATCTCCGCGCTGGGCCTGTACCACCTCGTCTCGCGGACGCCGGATATGTACCAGCTGTATCTCCGCTCGGGCGACCGCGAGGAGTACGAGATGGAATTGTTCGAGCGCGAAGACGAACTGCTTGGCCCCACGCCCTCGGAGTTCGAGGAGGGCCGCTTCGAGGACTGGCTCTCGGCGCTGAAGACTGCCCGTCTGCTCGAAGACTGGGCCACGGAGGTCGACGAGGCGACCATCACGGAGCGGTACGGCGTCGGCCCGGGCGACATCCGCGGGAAGGTCGAGACGGCCCAGTGGCTGCTTGGGGCCGCCGAATCGCTGGCCAGCGAGGTCGATCTGGATGCCGCCCGGGCCATCAGCGAGGCCCGCATCCGCGTCGAACATGGCGTCCGCGAGGAGCTAGTCGATCTGGCCGGCGTCCGCGGCGTCGGTCGCAAGCGCGCTCGGCGGCTGTTTCAGGCCGGCATTACCGACCGTGCACAGCTCCGGGACGCGGACAAAGCCGTCGTGCTGGCAGCGTTGCGGGGCCGCCGGAAGACGGCCGAGAACGTGCTGGAGAACGCCGGGCACCGGGACCCGTCGATGGAGGGCGTCGAGCCCGCACCAGACGTATCCGTCGACCTCGACGACGGTACAGACGGGGACACAAACGCTGGATCGACCGCTAACGACGACCAGTCAAGTCTGGGTGATTTCTAATGGAGGTCGTCGAAGGCACCGCCGAAATCGACGACGTGAGGACGTTCGTGGAAACGCTCAGTGCAATCGGTGACCGCCACGGCGTCACGGTGCAGGCGTTCGACGCCCGCTACGTCGTGGACCGCGCCCATCTCGCATTGGCCGTCGACCTCGCAACACGGGCTCACGACCGGGGCGACGCCATCGCCGAGGACTTCGGCGTCGAAATCCTGCTGTACGCGGCCGGCCGCCGGCAGATCAACCGCGCGCTGACGATGGGTGTCAGCGAGGGGTTCTGTCCCGTCGTCGCGGTCATCGTCGACCACGACCGGACGGATGCTCACGTAGGAAAAAGCGAACAGAACGGTATTGAGGCAGCTAAAGACGACGTTCGCGAGCAGCTTACGGCTGCACCCACCCTGGGCGAGTACGACGCCGACCGAGTCCGGTCGTTTTTCGACGTGACGGACACCGAACTCGCTGCGACAGCCGGCAACCTTCCCGACGCCGTTCGGGAGCGTGTCGCGTTGCTCCCGGTTGAGAAGTAGCGATAGAATTTTTGACGACGAGTATGTTATCTTCACACATGGATCCACAGCGGACGGCACGGCAGCGGGCCAGCGAGCGTGCCCGCCGGGTTGAGGCGACGGTCGACCGCACCACCGGTGGGGCCGCGTACCCGGTCCGCGTGGAGGAACTAGCAGACGAGTACGGCAGCGCCGACCCGCCCGCCGAGGACCTCTCCGCCGCAATCGAGCGCAGCACCGACGGGGCGTTCGACTCGCCGACGGAGGTCCGGGCGGCCATCCAGCAGGTGACACCGCAGGACAGCGCCCGTACTGAGGCAATGGTCGACGAGCGCGAGCAGTCGTGACCGCGCTGGAGACGCCGCTGCAGATCGGCGGTGTCGAGGTCCCCAACCGGCTGTATCGCGCACCGGTACTGGAGTGTGCGGGCAACGGCGAGGCCGCTGTCGACACACTCATCGACGAACTTGAACCGACAGCAGCCTCAGGTGTCGGCCTCATGTTTCAGGGCGCGAGCATCGTCACCGACCGTGGCGGCTGTGCCGCGCCGAACATGACGCGGGTCCACGACCCGGCCTTCGTCGAGCGACTCGAACGGCTCACTGGGGCGATTCACGACCACGGCGGCCGGGTCTTTCTCCAACTGGCCCACGGCGGCCTCCGGAGCATGGCGACGTGGCACGCCGGATACCGCGAAGCCCACCCGGACCAGCGCCAGCTTGCCGTCAGCCGTCCGCCGTGGCAGCTCCGGGCGCTGGACCGGGCCGGGCTGATTTCGCTCCAGCCCGACGTGCTCTCGACGAGCGAGGTGTGGGAATTGGCCGAGCAGTTCGGGCGCTGTGCCGGCTACGCCGTCGACGCGGGCTACGACGGCATCCACCTCTCGGCGGCGAACATGAGCCTGATCCAGCAGTTCCTCTCGCCGTTCTACAACCGTCGGAACGACGAGTTCGGCGACGGCGTCCGGTTCCTCGAAGCGATCCACGACGCCGTCCGAGCACACGCTGGCAACGTGCCACTAGTCACGAAGGTCCCAGCCGAGACCGCTGCGCCGAGTTTCGTTCGAAGGTACCTTTCCTGGGCGGACGGTCTGGCCATCGCTGAGCGTGCGGCGGCCATCGGCTACGACGGCCTCGTTCCGGTCGAGGTGTCCCCGTTCTGGGACATGAGCATCGTCCGCGGCGCGTTCCCGGAACGAGCCTGGGACGCGAGCGACCTGCAGGACGACTACGCGACGGTCTTCGGTAGCCGACTACGAGCGCGTGCTGTCCGGTTGCTCAATCGACTGCAAGCCCGTCGGTTCAGCCGCGACCCGGGCTGGAACGCTGACTTCTGTCGGGCAGTCCGCGAGCGCGTGGATGTGCCGGTCCTGCTGGAGGGCGGGCTGCGAACGCGTGCCGATTGCGACCGGTATCTCGGCGCGACCGGGGCCGTGCCCGCCGCCGATGCGGTCGGGATGGCCCGCCCCTTCTACGCGGAGCCGCGGCTCGGTGCGCGCCTGCTCGATGGTGCGGACGCGCTGTGTGAGAGCTGTAACAACTGTACCGTGCCGCAAGTCACCGGCGAACCGGGCCGCTGCCGGACGCCGGCTATTGTCCGCAAGCAGGCCCGGCTCCGGCGGGACGGTGCCTATGAGCGAACCGAGTGACTGCACTCGGATACTGCCACCGTGGTAATTGGGCAGATACAAAGGCTCATACGCGCTCGGTCCCGAACGAACGCCGATGACTACAGGGATTTCGTCCGAACGCGTCGAGCTGTCCGTCGACGGCGAGGACATCGATATTCACTACCGGACCGGCGGCGAGGGGCCGCCGATGGTGTTTCTCCACGGTATCGGGCTTGACGCCGCGACCGTCTCGTGGCGACACGCACTACCCGCACTCGCGCCAGAACGAACGGTGTATGCGCTCGATTTACCGGGCCACGGCGACAGCGATAAGCCCGACCGCGCGTACACGACCGACTACTATCTCGAGACGCTGTCCGCGTTCATCGATGCGCTCGGCATCGAGGAGCCCGCGCTGGCCGGCCTCTCGATGGGCGGTGCAATCGCACTCGGCCACGCGCTCGATGGTGGCCCCGTCGAGCGGCTGGTATTGGTCGACAGTTACGGCCTGGGAGCCGACGCCTACTGGCGCACGGCAGCCAGCAGCGTCTTGCAGACGCCGATACTCGGCAATATGCTCTGGCAGGGCGTCGGATCATCCCAGTCGGCGATCAGAAGCAGTCTCCGAAGCATGGGTCCCGGAGAGCCGCCCCAGCAACTGGTCGAGGATGTCGACAGCGCCGTCGACCGACAGACCGTCCGGGCGATGCGGCGCTGGCAGCGCAGCGAGTTCCGGTGGTGTGGCTTCCGAACTGATTACTCCGACCGGTTAGCTGAGATAGACGTGCCGACGATGCTGATTCACGGGGCCGTCGATCCACTGCTCCCCCGTCGGTGGTCCGAGCAGGCGGCTGGAACGGTTACCGATAGCACGCTGAAAATCTTCGAGAACTGCGGGCACTGTCCGCCGCGGGAACACCCCGACCGTTTCAACCGAGCGGTGCGAGCGTTCTGCTGAGTTATTCCGGCAGTTCGTCGATGAGGACGACCGCTTCGCCGTCGATGACGACTTCGTCGTCAACGAGGACGCGTGTGGTCAGCCGGTACTGTTCGTCCCCGAGGTCCTCGACGATTTCACATTCGGCAGTGAGCCGGTCGCCGATACGGACCGGGTTGTGGAACTCCAGATCTTGCGAGAGATAGATAGTCAGTCCCGGCAGCCGTGCCAGCGCCGCGCTGATGAGACTCCCCACGAGCGTCCCGTGGGCGATACGGCCGCGGAAGCGTGTCTGCTCTGCGAACTCGTCGTCCAAGTGAAGCGGGTTCGTGTCGCCGCTCGCGGCAGCGAACTGTCGCACGTCGTTTTCCGAGATCGTCTTCGTGAAATCGACGTGGTCGCCGACGCCGAGGCGGCCCGGGTGGTCTTCGGAGATCGAGACGTGCCATTCGGGGAGGTCTTCGTCCGGTTCGATACGGTCTGCGGGCGTTACGCCGTCTTCGTCCTCCTGCTGGACGCCGAACGCGGCGAACGCTGCCCGGTTAGCTGCGACGACGCTGTTGAACATATGTGACGATGTTTCAGTCCATGTGTCTAACAGCGGGTTCCGTGGCGATTCAGAACTCATCTGTTCTGGTAGTTTATTGGTCGGAGTATTAAACCTTGGTGTTGGTTTCGCCTCAGCTGTCGGTAAACGCCGTCTAACGGGCGTCAGACGCGCATTTGGGGTTCCGGTTACCGATGCTGCAGGGCGTAGCACGTTCCTCGACGCTCCTGAACCGCTAATACCATCCTCTACCATTCAATGGTACTCAATGGTTTTTGGCGGAAGCTTTATACTGTTGAGGAGAGTACATGTAGTTGACCGATGGCCGACGAGGATGATGGCCTGATGTGGCCTCCGATGTTCAAGGGGATGCAACAGGCGAGCGAGAACGCGATGGAACAGCAACAGCAGCTGATGAAACAGATGTTCGCCAACGGTGGCATGCCGAGTTTCGATATGAATCAACTCGGTGCCATGAGCCAGATGGCGACGTTCAAGACCCGCGTACAAAGCGGGGGTCGGATCAGCATCCCCGATGCGGAGCGAGAGGCGCTGGGCATCGACGAAGGCGATATCGTTCAAGCCGTCGTCCTCCCGGTCACTAACAACAGCGAGTAATCCAACAATGGTAGACTACACAACCCCCGTCACGACAGCGTTCGAGATGCAGCGTGCGACGATCGAGCAGAGCCAGAAGGCGCTCGAACAGAGCGTTTCCCTCCAGCAGAACGTCAACAACGCGGTTATTGACAGCCTCGACACACAGGAGTCGGCACAGCGCCGCGGTGTCGAGCTCCAGCAGACCGCGTTCCACAGCTACCTCGACGCGATGGCGTCGACGATGCCCGGCATGACCGAAACTGTCGAGCAGATCCGCGAGACCGTCGACGAGCAGTTCGACTTCCTGCTCGAGAACCACGCCGAACTGTTCGACAACATGGAAACGGAGCTCGAAGAGGGCGTCGACACCTACGACGAGATGACTGACGAGTACGTCGCCGCCGTCAACGACCAGGTCGACATGCTCGTCGAGGCCCACGAGGAACTCGAAGCGCAGTCCGTCGAGGCCGCCGAGCAGTTCGGCGAGCAACTCGAAGAAGTGCAGGAGCAGGTCGAGGAGATTCAGGAGCAGGTCGAGGAAGTGCAGGCCGAAGCTGCCGACGCTGTCGACGTCGAAGCGTAAGAACGACAGTCGGTTTTTTTGTGCGCCCGCCGCCGAGGTACTATTATGAGTAACACAAACGACATTCAGGAGGAATGGACGGAGATGGTTGAGGAGATGAACAACGCGGTCGCTGACTCGATGGAGCAGAACATGAAGGCTCAGGCAGCCTTCGTGGAGTCGTGGGCCGATGCCGTCGAAGATACGATCCCGGAGCAGGAGGACCTTGCTGACGGGATGGACGGGTACAACCGCGCCTACGAGGAGTGGATGGACGCCGCCGAGCAGATGGTCGAACGCTCGACCGACGCCGCTCGGGGCGAAGACGTCGACCCCGCCGAATTCCGTGACATCTGGCTGCAGTCCGCCAACGAGGCGTTCAAACACGTTATGGGCACCTCGGCCTTCGCGGCCGCGAACGGTCAGCTCGTCGAGTCGATGATGGAGATGCAACAGGAAGCAGACGACCTGAGCCAGGACACGCTGGAACAGCTCGGCTTCCCGACGCGAGACGATGTCGACGAGATCGGCGAGCGACTCATCGAGCTTGAGCGCCGCCAGCATGCGGTCGAACAGAAACTCGACCGCGTGCTCGAACACTTAGAAGAGTAATCATGTCAAGCAACCCTTTCAATCCGTTCGAAGCCGCCCTCAACTGGCAGCGCAAGACACTGGAGAACATGACTGACGCTGCCGAGACCAGTCAGATCGCCGACGAGCGACTGGAACTGCTGGAGTCCGTCGAAGTCGGCCAGACGCCGAGTAACGTCGTGTACGAGGAGAACAAGCTCGAACTCCTCCATTACGACGCCGAGGCTGCCGGCATCGAGGTACCCGAAGAGGAGAGGGAGGACGTGCCGATCCTCATCGTCTACGCCCTCATCAACCGGCCGTACATCCTTGACCTGCAAGAGGAGCGGTCGGTCGTCCGACGCCTGCTTGAGGCGGGCCACGACGTGTACCTCATCGACTGGAACGAGCCCTCGCGGCTCGACCAGCACCTCACCCTCGACGACTACGTCAACCGCTATATGGACAACTGCGTCGACGTGGTCCGCGAGCGCTCCGGGCAGGACGCGATCAACATCCTCGGCTACTGTATGGGCGGGACGATGTCGGTAATGTACACCGCGCTCCACAAAGAGAAGGTCAATACTCTGGGCCTGATGGCCGCTGGGCTGTGCTTCGACCACACCGGCGGCGTCCTCGAAGAGTGGGGCTCCGAGGAGTACTACTCCCCGCAGGACGTCGTCGACACGTTCGGTAACGTCCCCTCCGATATGCTTGACATCGGCTTCGCGCTGATGGATCCCGTCGAGAACTACGTCACGAAGTACATCCGGTTCTCGGAGAACATGGAGAACGAAGGCTTCGTCGAGAACTTCGGCCGGATGGAGAAGTGGCTCGGCGATGGTATCGACGTAGCCGGCGAGGCTTACGTTCAGTTCCTCGAAGACGTGTACCAGGACAACAAGCTCTATCGGAACGAACTGGAACTCGACGGCAAGCACGTCGACCTGGACAACATCGACATGCCCGTCCTCCAGCTCATGGGTGAATACGACCACCTCATTCCGCCGGAGGCCTCCAAGCCGTTCAACGACGTCATCGCCAGCGACGACACGCGTACCATCGAGTTCTCGACGGGCCACATCGGGCTCTCCGTCTCGTCGTCGACGCACGCCGACCTCTGGCCCGAAGTCGCCGAGTGGTACTCGGAGCGCAGCAAAGGGGGCGAGGAAGTCGACATCGAGGTCGAATCCCCCGAAGCGGCTGCAGACGACGCGGTAGACCAGTCGGAACCCACTGAGATCGACGTCGACGCGACTGACGATGTCGATGCCGACGCTACTGAGAACGAAGACGACGCGACCGACGGACCTGCCGATGTCGATAGCGTCTCCGGTATCGGCCCGACCTACGCCGACCGTCTGCACGACGCCGGCATCCACAGCGTTGCGGACCTGGCTGACTACGACGCGGCTGAACTGGCTGACATCGCCGAGACCACCGAATCCCGCGCGCAGGACTGGCTCGACCAGCTGTAATCCGGCGCTGTTTTTCTGTTTCCCGCTGCACGAGTAGCTATGCGCGTTTCCGTCATCGGCGGCTCGACAGTTACCGACGAACAGTACCAGCAGGCACGGGAGGTCGGGCGGCGACTCGGTGAGCATGGCCACGATGTCGTCTGTGGCGGCCTCACTGGCGTGATGGAGGCGGCCTGTCGGGGTGCGAGCGAGGCCGGCGGTCACACTGTCGGTATCCTCCCTGGTGAGCGCCGGGCCGCTGCAAACGACTACGTCCAGACCGCCATTGCGACGGGACTCGGAAACGCTCGCAACGTCCTCGTCGTGATGAACGGCGCGGCCGTCATCGCTATCGACGGCGGCACCGGGACGCTCTCGGAACTCGGCCACGCCCTCGACATAGACCGACCGGTCGCCGGGCTCGGAACACACCGCCTCGACAGCGTGGCCGGCGGCGACGCCATCGAACACGTCGACACCCCTGCTGAGGCCGTCGAACACGTCGAGTCAGCCGTGCAGTAGCCGCCGTTTCAGTCGAGTAGCCGTCTCAGCACCGCCGCAACAACGAGGTTCCCAACGCCAAGCAGCCTGACCCGGCGACGGGCCCCGTCCTGCGGCGTGAACTCCACCGACAGTGCCCAGCGATAGCCCAGCCGCGCCAGCGACAGTAACAGCCCCGGAACAAGCAGATGAAGCACGCCAGCCAACGCCGTTCCAGTCCATAGCAGCCGCCGTTCGGTCCGTGTTAGGTCCATACCGATTCAAAGGTGTACGTCGGTTTGACCGTGGCGACTGCTTCCGAAAGGTGAATTTTGCGATACCGTTTGAAAAACGACGCAGCGTCATCACTACCCGGTCTGAGGATAGAAAATATAGAACCGCAGTGGTTGTCGCTCGAATCGACGAGTAGGGCAAGCATCCGGCGCGCGAAGCGCGCCGGTTCAATCGCAGCGAGTGACTACCGCGCCGCGAAGCGGCGCGACAGGGGGCTGCAGGTTTCGCATGTGTGGTTTGCCTCGCGGGTCACTTCGTCGTCGGGCGGCAGTGCCGCCCGACTGCCTGCGGGACCTTCGGTCCCGCTCTGTTCCCCGCTCGGCTTACCGAGGTTTCTTCGAAACCTCGCTTACATCATGCCGCCCATACCGCCCATGCCGCCGCCCATTCCGCCGGGCGCGCCGCCTGGGCCGCCAGGTCCGCCTTCGTCCTCGTCGTCGTCGCCCTGGCCACCCTTGAGGTCGCCAGCGGCGATGACGTCATCGATGCGGAGGATCATGACGGCTGCTTCGGTTGCGCTTTCGACGGCCTGGGTCTTGACACGGAGGGGCTCAACGACGCCGTCCTCTTCCATGTCGACGACCTCACCGGTGTAGGCGTCAAGCCCGGAGGTGACTGCGCCACCGTCGTGCTTGCTGCGGAGGTCGACCAGCGAGTCGATCGGGTCGAGACCGGCGTTCTCCGCAAGGGTGCGCGGGATGACGTCGATGGCGTCGGCGAAGGCTTCGACGGCGAGCTGTTCGCGCCCACCAACGGAGTCGGCGTGGTCGCGCAGGCCGAGTGCGAGCTGCGTCTCGGGGGCACCGCCGCCGGGCAGGACCTTCCCGTCCTCCAGCGTGGCGGCGACGACGCCGAGCGAGTCCTCGATGGCGCGCTCGACTTCGTCGACGACGTGTTCGGTGCCGCCGCGGAGGATCATCGTGACAGCGCGGGCGTCCTCGACGTCCTCGACGAAGATGCGCTCGTCGCCAGCGATGTCCTTCTGGGCAACGGAGCCGGCGAAGCCGAGGTCGTCGGCTTCGATGTCGTCGATGTTCGAGATGATGCGCGCGCCGGTCGAGCGCGAAAGGGCCTCGATGTCGGACTTCTTGGCGCGGCGAACAGCGAGAATACCTCCCTGGGCGAGGTAGTGCTGAGCCATGTCGTCGATGCCCTTCTGGCAGAAGACGACGTCAGCACCGGCTTCTTTGAGCTTGTCGACCATCTCCTTGAGCTGTTCCTCTTCCTGGTCGAGGAACTGCTGGAGCTGGTCGGGGTCGGTGACGTTGACTTCGGTGTCGAGCTCCGTTTCCGGAACTTCGATGGCCGTGTCGAGCAGGGCAACGTCGGCGTCCTCGACGGCGAACGGCATGTTGTCGTGGACGCGTTCCTTGTCGACGATGACGCCTTCGACGAGTTCGGACTCGTCGGTTGCGCCGCCGACGACGGTTTCGATCTGGATGTTGTCGGTGTCGACGCTGCCGTCATCGTCGACGACGGACTGTGCGGCGCGGACGACGAGCTCGGCGAGGACGTCCTTGGAGGACTCCGCGCCCTTGCCGGTCATCGCGGTCGCGGCGACCTTTTCGAGGGTCTCCGTGTCGTCGGCGTCGACGTCGATGGCGTTGTTTTCGAGGATTTCCTTGGCCTTCTCGGCGGCCTGGCGGTACCCCTGAGCCAGGATGCTAGCGTGGATGTCCTGGTCGAGGAGTTCCTCGGCCTTCGAGAGGAGTTCGCCGGCCATGACGACCGCCGTGGTCGTGCCGTCGCCCACTTCGTCTTCCTGGGTCTGGGCGACCTCGACGATCATGTTAGCGGCGGGGTGCTCGATGTCCATCTCGTCGAGGATGGTGACGCCGTCGTTCGTGACGACGACCGAGCCCGAGTTGTCGACGAGCATCTTGTCCATGCCCTTCGGACCCAGTGTCGTCCGAACGGCCTCGGCGACGGCCGTCCCGGCCGTGATGTTCATCGACTGCGCGTCCTTTCCGGATGTCCGCTGGGACTCCTCGGAAAGTACAATCATGGGCTGGTTGCCCATCTGCTGTTGAGCCATAGTCAAACGATGATTGAATGTGATTCTATATAAATGCTGTGGTCACAGCCGCCATATCGCCTTACTGCATGCCACACTCGACGGTGTGATACTACCTAACGTGGGTGGTTTATATACCCACTCAGGAACGCTCAGCGGCCCATTCCGAACCGCCGGTGGCGCAACTCCGGCGTAATCTGGATGCGGGAGATGTCCTGTCCGGTCCGGTACCAGACGAACGCCGCCCTTGTGAACAGTTCGCGACACTCGATGCGGACTTCCCGGGGATTGCCATCGGTCCGCTCGTGGATATCTTCGATTGCGGCCCGGGTGAACAGATCCGGGGCCTGCCCCTCGTACGGTTCGTCTCGGAAGTACGCCAGCGAGCGGGCGGCGTACTCGGCTACGTCGTCCGGCGAGAACGGGTCGATACCCTCGTAGTATCGCAGCCGGGAGTCGAGCGTTCCGCGGATCTCGGCGACGCGCCGTTTCCCCTCCGGTGTCCCGGTGAGGAACAGCCGAACGCCGGCGTCGCCAGCCACCTGCAGCGGCGACAGCAGGTCCGCCTCAAGAACCTCGATCTCGTCGACGACCAGCAGGAGCGTTTTCTCGTCCTCGCGCACGCGACGGACGATCTCGTGGACGGCGTCTTTCGCTTCAGCGGTCGCCCACGGAATCCCGTCGCGGACCTGCGAGTAGTTGCGCTGGTCGATGGAGTAGCCCGCGGCGTAGGCGGCTGTCAGCACCGTCTGGTACAGTTTTCGGGGCGTCGTCTCGCGTGGGTTGTCCAGATGCGTGATGACAAAACCCTCGTGTTTCGAGAGGTCCCGCAGCACGATTTCACGGAAGGCCGTCTTTCCGGTGCCGTAGGGGCTCACCAGTCCGATGTGCTGGTCCTGGAGGAGCCACGATGTGACCTGATTCAGCATCTCGGTGTCGTGGCGGACGTATAGCGGCTCGGGCATGTGGTCCAGCCCGGCTTCCTCGGTAAACGGGAGGTCTGTCACGGTGTCGGCGGTGCCGCCCAGCGCCTCGCCGAAGGCCAGCAGCCGCTGTTCGACCTCCTCCAACTGGTCCAGCAGGACGCCGGCGGTGGCGCTCTCGGCACGGTCTTCCTCTTCGGACCGGAGCGATTCGAGCCGGTCCATCACCTCCGAGACCGACTGCCCCGTACCGCTGGTCTTCGGTTGTTCTGTGTCGTCCACCACAGCTATCTCTCTCAGCCTTGCCGGTCCGGCGCGTTATATGTTACGCCCCGGATTTCGAGGAAGATAACGTGCTCTGCTGTATTAGAACGGCAGCGGGAACGGAACCGAGCCGTAGGCGTACCCTTCCATGCTGCCGTCCGGGCGAGCACGGAACACGATAGTCGGTGAGTACCCCACATCCGGCTGTTCGCCGTAGACTCGCCGCCAGTCGTCGTCTGGGAACGAACTGCAGTCGACCACGAGGACCGCACCGGGGTGGGCTGCTAGCTGGTCGCGTGTCTTCGCGTCGCCGGACGCCTTCACCGCGCCGACGGCAGTGTCGACCTGCCGTCGGGACGGCGGCCGGGGACGCGTGACCTCGACGAGTGTGTCTTCGACCCGGAAGTCGACGGAGTGGCCCGAGTCCAGTTCGACTTCGGGGGTGATGTCGTTGCCCGCGTCGACGAGCAGTTTGGCGACGTTGAACTCGCCCATCGTCGCCCGCATCCGCGAGAGGTCAAAGCCCTCGCTGGTCCCGAGTTTGCTCGCCATCGTGTAGCGATAGTCGTCCAGTGCGCCGGTCGCCAGGAAGTCGTCGTAGAACGCCAGTCCGTCCGCTCGGTCGGCGTCCGGGAAGCCGCCGGCGTGGTCCCGGAAGAACGTCCGTGTCGACTCCCGGCCGTCCTTCGAGAGAAACACGGGTAGGAAAAAGTGCGCCAGCGTCTCGTACTCGGTGAGCCACGGGTCTTCCACCTCTAGCTGGGCGAATAGTTCGCGCTGGACCCACTCGCTAATCTCGTCGGGCACCTCGTCGAACGTGTACTTCTCCGTCCGCCACAGCGTCTCCGGTGTCTCCGTATTTCCGACCCAGTACGCCCGCTGGCCGTTCCAGCAAAACAGCGCCAGATCGCCGTTGTCCATCTCCAGTCGGCGGGCGGCCCAGCCCTCCGGCGGGGCGAACCACGGTCCGTTCATCGTCGCACCGAAGGTGTTCTGTAACGGTGTCAGCAGGTCCGTTCGGACTCGCTTTTCACTCCATCGCTCGTTCGACTGTCGCAGACGTAAGGGACCAGCCACAGGGTCGTGTAGATGGTCAGTGGTCTTGGGCGTTCCGCCCTGTCGAAACATCCCCTTTTGGACCGTTCGACTGCTCTGTTGCCCGTGTGGTACGGTTTCTGTGACCACCGTTACATTGATAGTCACTACCAGCCAAGTTTCACCGTGGTAACCTATGTCGATGGGAGCGTACGACGACGACGAACACGAACGCCGTGAACGCAAGAACAGCGAGGTCGAACTGTCGGAAGACGACGACCGGAGTACATACCACGGGAGCGTCGACTACGACGGTGACGAGTCGACAGAAGAGTTGCTCGATCAGTTCAAGCAGATCAACTCTGACTGACTGCGGCCGTTCTCGACCGGTAGCGCAATAGTCCGACAGAGACGGCCGTCACCGCTGTGACGGCTAACACATGGCCGACTAGCGCCGCGAGCAGCACCGGCTGGTCGAGCACGAACGGCACGAGCACGAGCTGGAGGACGCCAAAGCCCCATATCTCTAGATCGGCCCGCATGAACACCCGCGCTGTCTCGGGATCGAACCGGTAGCGAGCCGACCGCCACAGGCCCGTGACGCTGGCCCACCACCCCGTCCCGATGCGGTAACTCACGTCCCAGAGTATGAGTAGCGTCAGGTATACGACCAGTACCGGCGGCTCCGACCCGAACAGTCGGTTGAGCAGTGGCATCGAGCTGACCTGCGGGTCGAACACGAACAGATGTGTGAGCAGGGCGATGTACGCGAGGACGGACAACACGACTTCCACGTTCGAGGCGAACAGCAGCGCACGGTAAGTCGGTGGCACGTCGATACGGCGGATGAGCGTGCTGATACGGAGCATCTCCGCGCTTCCGATGGTCGCGACGAACACGACGACCGTTCCGGCGATTGCGGCGCTCCAGACCTCGTAGTACCACGACAGGGCGACGATGGCAACCTCGAAGACGAGCAGTTGAATCGCCATCGCGGCCCACGTCGGGAGCCGAATCCCCGGCAATGCGCCGATGATGCTTTCGTACACCCACGTCTCGCCGTACTCGGGTCGAGCGCTATCACCGCTCATCTGCCGGCACCACCCGTGGCCGCGGCCGCCTGTGCCGCATCTCGACTCCGCGGTTCGCTGAGGGCCAGCCTGACCGCATCTGCGAACGATGTCGGGTCAACGGTGAACTCTGTCTGAGCCGCTTCGGTGTCTGCGACCACCGGCGTCTTCAGGCCGTGGATGAGCGGGCGGGCGACGCTCGATGGCACGTCGGTCATGAGGGCGACCCAGTACGCCGACAGCTTCGGTGTCAACACCGGTATCGGCACGATTGTCGGCTCACCGGTCCCCATGAGCCGGCCCGTCCGTTTCAGGATCTCAGCGTATGTCAGTACCTCTGGCCCGCCGATCTCATAGGTTTCGCCGGCCGTTTCCGGCTTATCGATCACATCGACCAGATACGAAATGACGTCGTCGATAGCGATCGGATGACAGTCTGTTCGCACCCAGCGCGGCGTCAGCATCACGGGCAGTCGCGTCGTTAGCTCGCGTATCATCCGGAAGCTCGCCGAGCCCGCGCCGATGATGATAGCCGCCCGGAACGTCGTCAGGTCGTATTCGCCGTCCCGGAGAATGAATTCGACCTCACGGCGCGACCGGAGGTGTTCCGACAGCGTCTCGTCGTCCTCGCCGAGGCCGCCGAGGTAGACGACCCGGTCGACGCCGGCCTCGTCAGCGGCTCGACGGAAGTTCCGCACCGCCCGCCGGTCCCGCTCGGCGTAGTCGCTTCCGGCACGCATCGAATGGACCAGATAGTACGCGGCGTCGACGCCGTCGAGACCGGCGTCGAAACTGCCTGCATCGAGCAGGTCACCTGTCACCACGTCGACGCCGTCGGGTGAGTCGTACCCGCTCGGGTCGCGAACAAGGGCGCGAACGCTGTGACCGGCCGCGAGGAGCGCCGGGACGAGATGGCTCCCGACAAACCCCGTCGCACCGGTCACGAGCACGTGCATACCCTTCTTGCAGGACGGGACGAGGTTAAAACCGTGGTCTGTTCGTGTCGCCTCTCAGGACTGTCGAACGAGCGGCTCGTACCAGTCGCGGTTGTCGCGGTACCAGTCGATGAACTTCGAGACACCCTCCCGGATAGTGTGGTCCGGGTCGTAGCCGAGCAGTTCCTCGGCCCGGTCGGTCGCGGCGTGGGTGTGTTCGGCGTCGGCGTCGTGGCGTTCCTCGTAGACTAGATCGAGGTCCGGGTTGATCTGGTCGCGGATCTCCGTCGCGAGCGTCTTGATCTCGATGTTGTCTGTCGACCCGGTGTTGATCGCCTGCCCGTCGGCGGCGTCCTCGTGCAGCAGCGTCATGTTCGCGTCGATGACGTCCTCGATGTAGGTGAAATCGCGTGTCTGCGTCCCGTCGCCGTAGATGACCGGCGGCTCGCCGTTGTGACACCGGGAGACGAAGTTCGAGATGGCCATGTTCGGGCGCATCCGGGGGCCGTAGACGGTGAAATAGCGAAGAGCTACGGTAGAGAGGTCGTACACCTCGCTGTAAGCGCAGGCGTACCGCTCGGCGGCGAGCTTCGACGCGCCGTAGGGCGAAACGGGCGTCGTTGGATGTTGCTCGTCGTAGGGCAGGTACTGTGGCTTCCCGTAGACAGAGGAAGAGGATGCCATCACAAACCGCTCGATACCTTCGTCGCGGCAGGCGTCGAGGAGGTTCAGCGTGCCGTCGACATTGACCTCGTCATACTTGCGCGGGTTCTTGACGCTCGGTCGGACGCCAGCCTGGGCGGCCTGATGATAGACGTAGTCGGCGTCGGCGACGAGGTCCGTCACCAGCTCTGCGTCACGCACGTCGCCCTCGACGAACTCGTAGCTTCCGCCGCTGTTCCGGGCGGCCTCCCGTCCCGCTTCGACGTTATGATGCTTGATATCCAGATCGTAGAACGGGTCGCGGTTGTCGAGCACGACGACATCGTGGCTGTCGGCGGCGAATCGCTGTGCCAGGTGACCGCCGATGAACCCGGCACCCCCTGTGACCAGTATTTGCATTATCTGGATGGTGCCCACCGGACGACAAAAGTATGTCGAGAGTTAATCACGCCGACCTGTTCGAAGGGGCCAGCTACCTTGAAGTGTATACAGCGTATAAATATCGGGTAATGGCCTCCAGAGCCTGCGACGGGTGCGATACGAACGTTTCGATAGCCGGCGGCATCGCTAACATCTGGTCGCAGGAGTCCAGACCGACTGAGGGCATCGTCCTCGAACTCGGCGACGACACGGAGCACTTTCTCTGTTATGACTGTATCGACCGGCTACCCGACGATCAGGAAGTGACGGCGGCCGACGTGGCCGCGCTCGGCGATCCGTCCTGATATTCTCAGGTATCCCGCTCGGATACCGGCGTCCACCGGCTCACGCGCTTGTCGAGTCCTAACCGCCCGTCGCGCCAGCGAACGTATGCCAATATCAGAAGCCCCCCGATGACAGCAAAGACAGTGAAGACGACCCCTTCCTCGCCGACCCATCGAGGTGGGCCGACGATTTCGACGGCGAGCAGTTCGGGGGTCTGCTGTGAGTGACCGAGACCGAACACCGCGCTTTGGGTAAAGTTGTACCAGACGTGAAAGCCGATCGGGAGCGCGAGGTCACCGGTGAGTACGTACGCACCGCTCAAGACGAGTCCGGCGAGTAGGTAGTAGCCGTACTGGCTCAGGTGATCGATCTTCCCGCCGTGCAGGAAGGCGAAGACGAGCGCACTCAGGAGCACCGCGAGCCCAACCGCCGCCCACTGCGGAATCAGTCCATCCGCCCCCTCGGCGAGGTTCTTCAGCATCGCGCCGCGGAAGACGACCTCTTCCCAAGCCGCTGCGAGGGCGATGTAGGCGAAGACGACGACCATCGCCGGGAGGAACGGGAGGTCGCCGGCCCCCTCCGCGACCCCGACAACCGTGGCCCAGCCCGCACCGACAGCGACGGCGAGCGCGCCGGCGTTGATGACGGTCGCTATCGCGCCGCCGACGGCGAACGATCGCCACCAGCGGCGGTCGAGCGACAGCCCGTACTCGCCGACGGAGCGGCGGTCGAGGAGACGAGCACTGACGAACACAGTGGCGACGAGAATTGCCCCGATCCCGGCCGCTTCGATCGGTTCTCGGACCGGATGTGTGAACCGTGATCGAACGACAGACTGTAGCGCCGCGAGGACCAGAAACGACAACACCGCTGGAAGCACCGCGCGCAGCGGCGCTCTGACCCTCCTGTCTGCACTGTTCCAGACCGGCCAGCGGAGTCCCGAGGCAGCCCGCTCGACCACGCTCGTGGTCGTCTGTCTGTCCCTTTGCTCCGGTGGGTTCGGTGACACACATGGACGGCCGGCCGGAGCCGACGTATCACCGCGGGCACCGCTTCCGGGGTGGAAGCCGGTGAGACTTTTTATTATACTCCGCTCGCTGGAGCGACTATGGACGCGGTCGGCGACGACGAACTGCTCGCGCTACTCGAAGACGAGTACGCGCGGGCCATCATCGCTGAACTCACTACTGGACCGATGTCTGTCTCTGAACTCTGTACGGCCTGCGAGATGTCTGATCCGACGGCGTACCGCCGCCTCGACCGACTGGTGGCTGCCGACCTTGTCGCCGAACGGCAGGCCGTCGACCCAGACGGCCACCACTACAAGCGCTACGTCGCGACCGTCGAGGACGTGACAGTCACGTTCGTCGACGGGACATACGACATCGCCGTCACGCGATCCTCGCAGGACCCGGCGGACCGATTCACCGACCTGTTTGAGGGGCTGTCCTGAGATGCTCGCGACACTACTGCAGATACGCACGGGCTGGACCGACCCGGGGATTGCCCTGGCCGTTATCGCGCTCTCGCTCGTCACAGTTGCACTCTCGGCCGCCATCGCCATCGTCTTGATTCGTGGCTACCGTCGCGGCCCCGGCCGGACCGGCATGCTGACCCTCGCTGTCGGGCTTCTCCTACTCACGACTGTCCCGGAAATCCTCCGTATCGTGCTCCCCACGGCCACTGCTGTCGGTGCCGTCGGGCGCTCAGTTCTCGTGAGCGCCTGCGAACTGTTCGGACTGGGAACGATTCTCTGGACGGTCTACGGCGGTGAGTCGTCGTGACGGTGGTCCTCGACTTACTCGCGCCGGATCTCGTCGCGGAACTCTCGCGAGCCCTAACGGCCGCCGTCGGACTGTTCGTCGCGTCGCTGGCCTACCGCGGCTACCGGCGCAACGACGCGCCGAAAATGCGGTGGCTCGCCGTCGGTATCGCGTCGCTGACTGCCGGCGTCTACGCCGCCGTCACTGTCGTTGACTGGGCGGGTGCCGGAGATGGGGGCGTGTTACTCGTCAGGGGTCTCGTGACCGTCGTAGGGCTCTGTGCCGTGCTATACGCGTTGCTCGTCGAGTGAGCGTCGGATAAGAACAAGTGTCAGATGTGGTCGCCCGGAGGCGACCGGAAATCTGCCTTAGTTGCGGACGACGTTCGTCGCGCGGGGGCCCTTGTCGGCCTGTTCGATGTCGAATTCGATTTCCTCGCCTTCTTCGAGGTCAGGGCCGCCAACGTCTTCCATGTGGAAGAAAACGTCATCGTCCGCGTCCTCAGTCGAGATGAAACCGTAACCGCCTGTGTCGTTGAAGAAATCAACCTTACCGTTTGCCATTGCAAATATACGTACAGGGGGTATATGTATAAGCATTCCGAGGGTACAAGTACCACGACCGCGTGCATGTGAACACGACCCATTCCGACATCTCGGCTGACTACTGACGCACATCCGACGACAGGAAAGGTTTAGGCCGCCTCGTCCGTTGCCTTCTCGCGTGTACCCCGCACGGATTACCGACGAGTTTCCGGCCCCATCCTACCGGGGCAACCAGAAGCAGGCTCTGGCTGACATCCGTGCGGCCTTCGAGCGTGGTAAGGACGTGGTCCTCGTCCGCGCGCCGACCGGCAGCGGCAAGTCGCTGCTCGCTCGGTCAATCGCCGGGTGTGCCCGAACTGCCGGCGAGGCCGCCGCAGAGCAGGTCATCGATGCCTACTACACAACGCCACAGGTCTCGCAACTGGACGACGTGGCCGAAGACGCTCTACTCGAGGACCTCTGTGTTATCCGCGGGAAGAACAACTACGACTGCATCCTTCCCGGCGAGACTGACACGCCGGTGAACCAGGCCCCGTGCGTGCGCGAACGGAAATTCGACTGTCAGGTCAAACACCGCTGTCCGTACTTCTCGGACCGTGCCATCGCCTCGAACCGGCGCATCGCCGCGATGACGCTGGCGTATTTCATGCAGACCGCCGGCAGCGACGTGTTCGGCAAGCGCGACGTGGTCGTCATCGACGAGGCCCACGGCCTGGGCGAGTGGGCGGAGATGTACGCCACTATCGACCTCTCGCCGCAGTCGATACCGATGTGGAACGATATCGACGTACCGGACATCGACGGCTTGGACGAGGCCGTCGCCTTCACCGAGCGCGTCGAACACCTCGCCGAGCGCCGGGTGAAGGAACTACGACAGAAGGCGGAACTAACCGGCGAGGAGGTGGCCGAGCGGGACTCCCTGAACACACTCCGGCAGGACCTCGGCTGGTTCCGCGAGGACTACACCGACACCGAGAGCGCGACCACCTGGGTCGTCGACCAGGCCGACAGCGAGCACGCACCGGTGACGATCAAGCCGATGAATCCGGAGCGCTATCTCAAACACACCGTCTGGGATCGTGGCAACCGCTTTGCCTTGCTCTCGGCGACTATCCTCAACAAGGAAGCGTTCTGTGCTAACGTCGGCCTCGACCCCAGCAACGTCGCACTCGTGGAAGTCGGCCACACGTTCCCCGTCGAGAACCGGCCGCTGTACGACGTCGCTCAGGGGAAAATGACCTACGAGCACCGCGACGACACGCTACCGGACATCGCTCGCACTATCGTGCGTATCATGGCCCGGCACACGGACGAGAAGGGACTGATTCACTGCCACTCGTATGCCATTCAGGAGCAACTGAAGGAGTTGCTTGACGACTTCGGCGTCGGCGCTCGCGTCCGTACCCACGACAAAGAAGGTCGAGACGGTGCGCTGTCCGCCTGGAAGCGCAGCGACAACCCCGACGTGTTCCTTTCGGTGAAGATGGAGGAGGCTCTCGACCTCGAAGGCGACCTCTGTCGCTGGCAGGTGCTGTGCAAGGCTCCCTACCCCAACACTCGCGACTCCCGCGTCGCCCGACGGCTCGAAGACGACCAGTGGGGATGGTACTACCGGACTGCACTGCGGACGGTCATCCAGGCCTGTGGCCGCGTCGTCCGCGCGCCCGATGACTACGGCGCGACCTACCTTGCGGACTCGTCGCTGCTTGATCTGTTTGACCGCGCCGAACACGATATGCCCGACTGGTTCCGTGCTCAGGTCGACCGCCTCTCCCAGCCCGACTTGCCCCGGTTCGCGCCGGATCAGGCGCTTTCGGCGCTCAGTTCGGGTACGAAACGCCGGCACGACCGCTCGCGGTCGCGGTCCGGGAACGGAAATCACCCGCTTTCGGACGTGTGGGACTAGAAGAAGGCGAAGGCTAACCCGTAGACCACTGAGGACCCGACCATCAGGCCGACGAGAATGACGGCGACTATCTGCTGTCTATCCATGGCGTCCTCTTGGCCACTCGGCTAATTAGGCGTTACGACCGTTTGTTCGTCGTGTGTTACTTCCTCTCTATCCTGGACTGCTTGGCTAAAGACGCCCTACTGCACCCGAGCGTCCACGACGACGTGGGCGACACCCTCGCTGTACTCCTTGACGCGCCGAGTGTCTAGCACTTCTACACCCCGGTCGGCTTCGGCAGCGGCCGCCTCCAGTCGCTCGATTGGGCGGTCAAACACGAGCGCGTCCGGTGTCGCTTCGTGCATGTGGAGGACGCCGCCGGGCGCGAGTGCGTCAAGCGCGCTGTCGAGGTACTCGTGTGCCTCGTAGTAGCCCATCACTACTCGGTCGGCGCGACCCTCGCTGGCAAAGCCCGGTACGACTTCCCGACAATCGGCCCGGTACGGGTGTACGCGCTCGTCCACGTCGTTCAGCATGACGTTCTCGACCAGGAAGCGAAACGACGCTGGGTTGCGTTCAACGGCGGTGACGTGCGCGCCGGCGCGGGCCATCGGGAGGGTAAAGTAGCCGATGCCGGCGAACATGTCCAGGACGCGCTCATCAGGGTCAACAGTGTCACCCATCTGCGCCCGCTCGGCTTTGTTGCCGGGGGAGAACATCACCTCCGCGAGGTCCATCGCGTAGCGCGTGCCGTGTTCGGTGTGGACCGTCTCGGTGTCGCCGTCGCCGGCGATGACCTCGACGCTGGGTTCGCGGTGCTCGCCGGAGATACCGTGGCGGGCCAGCACCGTTCCGGCCTCGCCGTGGAGCGCCAGCAGCGCCTCGCCGACTTCCGCGGGTCGGGGGCTGTCGCCGATGTCGATGAGTACGACGGAGCCAAGGACGGCCCAGGAACTGGGGGCGGCATCGATTTCAGCCTCGGTCCAGCCGCGTTCCCGGAGGTGGTCGTCGAGCGTTCGGAGGCGGCGCTCGCCGACTTGCCGGACGACCTCTCGGAACTGCGTCTCCTGTGGCGGGGCAGTCACCGGGACGGCGACGCTGTCCGCGGTCCACTCGGTGACGCTTCTGGTATCGTCGTAGACGCCCTCGGCCTGCAGGGATTCGATAGCGACCTGCGAGCGGGGTTTGGCGACGACGACGGCTAGCTGCTGGTCGTCTTGCGCCCCTGAACCATCACTCATCGGTCTCTGTGTCGTCTCCCTTGGTTGGGAGGATGTGCAACCCGGCGTGGCTCTTCAGCACCGGCACCTCGTCGGCGTCGGTGTCGAGGTAGTCCGGTCGCGGGACGGTCTTGCTCTCGAAGGTCTCGGGATCAAGCACCTGAACGGCGTTGTCGTCCTCGACGGCGACGAGCGTGGTCGTCTGGGCGTCCTCGCGGAACCCCAGCCGCCGGGCGTCGGGGGTCTCGCCGTCCTCGAAACTGGCTTCGTAGTCCTCGCCGGTCGCCAGGCGGACGCCCTTAAGGTTCCCCTGGACCGAGCGGACCAGTACCGGCCCGTCGCCGTCCTCCGGGTCGATGACCTCGCCCTGGCGGTAGCGGGGCAGGCGGACCGCGTAGGTCATCCGGTACAGCTCTTGCCCGTCTTCGTCCTCGGAGATGAGACGCCGTGAGTCGGAGTAGGAGCCCCCGAGTTGGGCGGTGATGCGCTTGGCGATTCCCTGCCCCATCTGGTTCGTCGAGATTTTCATGTCCAGCCCGTCGTCGACGGACTTGGTCTCGGTAATGAATGCGTTGCGGTCGCCCGTTTCCTCACGAGCGGCGATGTACTCCTCCGCGATCTCCTCGGCGCGCTCGCGCTCGTCGTCGGTCGGATCGCGGCCGTCGGCTCGCACCTGCACGATGCTGGCGAAGGAACCGCCGGCGATCTTCCCGCAGCGCTTGCACGTCTGCCGGGAGATGCGGACGGGGACGGTGACCTCCTCGGTGACCGGCGTCCCGCGGATGACCCCGGAGAACTCCGCGTGCATCCGGATGTTGTTCTTGTCGAGTTGCTCGGGAGCGACCTGCCAGGCGACTGACTGGGCGTCGACGTGGATACCCAGTGCTTCGCTGACCTGCTCGACGGCGATGTCGGTGTAGTCCTCCGCGCCGATGTCGACCCAGCGGTTCCCCTTGTGGACCGCGCCACACCGCGAACAGACCCGTACCTGAATAGTGTCGGGGGCGTCCACAAGATCGAACTCCTCGAAGTAACAGGCGTCACAGAGGACGTGCTCGGAGTTGCGCTGGCCGCCAGCACCCGCAAGCTCCGGGCGCTCGTCAGTGCCCTCCGGTATCTCGTCACCGCAGCGTGGACAGAACTCTCCCGACCGGCTCATTACCGGTCCTACTGTACTGAACCGTTTAAGCCGTGTGTTCCGCCACCGCGACTACTCCGCAAATGGGCCAGTACGACCTCCGATTACTCACCCGTGAGTGTCGGTGCTGCAATGTCGGCGTCGGCGGCCTCGCGCCAACTGTGTTCGGGCTCCCAGTCCAACAGCCCCTGTGCTTTCGCCGTCGAGAGCGCTGACTGGTCGCCGTCCAGCTTACACTCCGTGGGACGCTCATTCCACTGTTCTTCGACGAGTTCAGCCGTCGGCCGGCCGACGTAGTTCTCGGCGGCGGCGACGTTGAACGCTTCGTGCCCGCCGAGGTCGGCATCGAGCGCCGCCGCGACGGCCGTCGCCACGTCGCGCACGTCGACGTAGGACCAGCAGTTACCGGTGCCGCCGGCGAGGTCGCCCGTGGCCACATCCCGACAGTTGTACTCACCGGGGTACTGAATCCATGACGGCCGTATCGAGGCCACGTCGATGCCATCACGCCGGACGACCATCTTCGCCACCTCTTCGCCGGCGACCTTCGACGTGCCGTACGGGTCCTCCGGCGCGGTCGGATGGGATTCGTCCATCGGGAGATACGCCGGGAGCGGCGTCTCCTCGGCGAAGGCCAGTCCGTAGGCGCTCTCAGAGGACGCCCAGACGACGTCCGCGCCGGCGCGACCTGCAGCGTCGATGACGTTGTACGTCGCCGAAATGTTAGTACCGAACACTCGCGTGCCCGCGTGCCGCTCCGGCGCTGGCAACGCGGCCCAGTGGACGACGGCGTCCGGGTCGACCTCGCTGAACAGGTCCCGGACCTCGACCCCCTCGGTCACATCGACAGCCTTGAATTCAATGTGCTCCCGCGTCGGAATCTCCCAGCCGGGGTGGTCTAGGTCCACGCAGACAACGTGGTACTCGCCGGCGAGGTGGTCACAGATCCAGCGCCCGGAGCGTCCGCGCCCGCCAGTGACGACGACTGTGTCGGTCATGTACCCGATTGTTGTCCGGAGAGTAAATGCGTGTGGACAGCTGTCCTGTTGACGGCTCCTCTGGCTCTGCCGTGTGGTGCTTTCCCACGATAGCGAGGTTTTAGAGTGTCGACCGCCTATCACTGCGTATGGAGTGGCAAACAGACTGGGGGCTCCGTGGCCGGATGGCCCTGACGATGTTCCTGCTGTTCGCGCTGTACATCGTCTTTCTTGGAGCGCTCACGCTGTATTTCAGTAATCTCGCCCTTATCGTGGTCGTCATGGGACTGTTCCTCGGTGCGCAGTTCTTCTTCAGCGACAAGCTCGCCCTGTACTCGATGGGGGCCCGGACGGTCGAACCGGAGGAGTATCCGGAACTCCACCGGACCGTCGACCGCCTGGCCCAGCAGGCCGACCTCCCGAAGCCGAAGGTCGCCGTCGCTGACTCTCGAGTGCCCAACGCCTTCGCCACCGGCCGGTCGAAAGATAGCTCGGCTGTCTGCGTGACGACTGGCATCATGGACACGCTGGAGCAGGACGAACTGGAGGGCGTCATCGCCCATGAACTGGCTCACATCAAGAACCGCGACGTGATGGTGATGACTATTGCGTCGTTCCTCTCGACGATTGCCTTCCTCATCGTCCGGTGGGGTTGGCTGTTCAGCGGCGGCCGCGAGCGCGGTGGCCAGCAGGTGCCCGTCATCGTCGCCATCCTCATCTCGCTGGTCGTCTGGGTCATCTCGTTCCTCCTGATCCGGACGCTCAGCCGCTACCGCGAGTACGCCGCCGACCGCGGCGGCGCGATGATTACCGGCAAGCCCGCCGCCCTCGCGAACGCACTGATGAAAATCGACGGCCGGATGGACAAGGTCCCCAAGGAGGATATGCGCGACCAGGCTGAGATGAACGCCTTCTTCATCATCCCGATTAACGTCGGCTGGATCGGCCGACTGTTCAGCACCCACCCCACGACAGAGAAGCGCATTGACCGCCTGCAGGACCTCGAACGCGAACTCGAAAGCCGCTAGCAATAGTTGGCTTTTTGACTTACAGGTATGAGGGAGTGTGCCGTCTCGCAGTAGCTACTGTATAGAGCCAGAAAGCCCCGAGACGCTGGGCTCCTGCGACTCGCTGCGCCCTTCGCTCATTTCACTCGCTCCAGTGCTTGCTTCGCCTCGAACGCCCAGTGTCTCGCCCCTTTCAGTCCCGCCCGTAAGCGGTTGGTCAATCCAGGCTGGGTGGGGCTTTCCGGCTGTTAGAATAGTTGTCCTTGTCTTCGGACACAACCACATCAACTAGCCGAGACGCAAACCACCTTGGTCTCCGGCCCGTAGGGGTTCACATATGGGATTGCTCGACGGACTCAAGAGCGTTCTCGGGGTGAAAGCCGAGGCCGACGCGACGCGGGACGCCGACCCCGACGATCTGTTCGGGATGAGTACCGCCTACATCACGATGGAGGCCGATCTGGGGTACGAACCGACCGGCGAGGCGGCGCTGTGTTTCGCCGATGTCGACAGTACGGATTTTCAGGACGCTATCGACGAGGTCGAATCCATTCTCGACGCCGGGATGGTCGAGACGGGCACGCGGGCGACCTTCGAGACCGACGACCACGGCTATCAGTGGGTCGTGCTCCACGACAACGACTTCGAGGACCTGCTCACGTCGATTCACTTCGCGGCGGACACGCTCGTCGAACGGCGCTACGGGTCGCGCTTGCTCGCGGCGCTGTTCTCGTTTGAGGACGTGCGCAGCGACCAGACCGTCTACTGGGTGTACTCCTTCCGCCGTGGCGCGTACTACCCGTTCGCGCCGGACCCCCACGACAGCCACGAGCGCAACACCTCCGCGGAGTTCAAACTGGACAGTAACCTCAGCGACGAAATCACCGTCGAGGACGACAAGGAGTACTGGTATCCGCTGTGGCCGGACCGCCCCGGGTACCACCCTTGGGAGTGAGATGGTCGATGGCGGCGTCGCTGTCGGTGACCACGTCCGGCCGGCCGAGGTCGGCCGCGAAAGCCGGGTTCCCGACGGTATCTACCGCGTCGTCGGTGCGGACGATGATTCCGTGACGCTGTTGTTAGTCGGGGACGCGGCCGGCCATCGGGTCCACACCGGCGAGGTGGTGACCGTCGCTCTCGAAGCCCTCGCTGCGTTCGAGTCCGCCAAGAACCCGGACGCGAACCGCTCACTGGTCACACACGCTATCTCACAGCTTGACGGTCTCCGGTGGTCGCTGTGGCTGCTCTGGCGCTCGATCCGCACTAGACCGCTTCCCGGCACAGCTGCCATTACCCTCCTCCTTGTCGGCGCGTTCGGCGAATGGATTCTGCCAGTGTCAGAGACGGTGCTGACTGGGTTCTTTTTGCTGGGGGCGCTGCTGCTCTTCTCCCTCGGTCGGGCGGGTCCGGCCTGAGTCCGTTACGACCGCACTGGGACTCGCCTCCCCATCTAAAACTCCCGATTCCGTTCCGAACCGTCCCGCTTCCGTCCCACACTTTCACTTTCACTCTGGTGTTAACGAGGCTTTATACCCCCGGACGCACAAGGCACGTCCATGTCCGCAAGTGAGGACCTCGAAGAGCTGCCGGGTGTCGGTCCGGCGACAGCAGAGAAACTCGAAGACAACGGCTACGACTCCTACCAAGGGATTGCGGTCGCCTCGCCCGGTGAACTGTCGAACACGGCCGACATCGGCGAGTCGTCGGCAGCCGACATTATTCAGGCCGCCCGCGAAGCGGCCGATATCGGTGGGTTCGAAACCGGATCGACGGTGCTCGAACGCCGTGAGCAGATCGGGAAGCTCTCCTGGGGCGTCGACGAGGTCGACGACCTGCTCGGCGGCGGCGTCGAAACCCAGTCCATCACCGAGGTGTACGGCGAGTTCGGAGCCGGGAAGTCCCAGGTAACGCACCAGCTCGCGGTCAACGTCCAGCTTCCGGCCGAACACGGCGGGCTGGAAGGCAGCGCTATCTTCGTCGACTCGGAGGATACGTTCCGACCCGAGCGTATCGAACAGATGGTCAAGGGCCTCGACGACGAGGTACTGTCGGATACGATGGTCCTCCACGGCATCGTCGAGGAAGAGGCCGACGCGGACCCCACCGACGAGGACCTGCTCGATGACCTCGTCGCCTCCGTGCTGGAGAAGATCCACGTCGCGAAGGCGTTCAACTCCAATCACCAGATCCTGCTAGCCGAGAAGGCACAGGAGATCGCCAGCGAGAGTCAGGAAGAGGAGTTCCCCGTTCGCCTGCTCGCCGTCGACTCGCTGACCGCTCACTTCCGCGCCGAGTACGTCGGCCGTGGCGAACTCGCCGACCGCCAGCAGAAGCTCAACAAGCACCTTCATGACCTGATGCGGGTCGGCGACCTCAACAACACCGCCGTCGTCGTTACGAACCAGGTCGCATCGAACCCGGACTCCTTCTTCGGCGACCCGACCCAGCCCATCGGTGGCAACATCCTCGGTCACACCTCCACGTTCCGGATGTACCTCCGCAAGTCTAAGGGGAACAAGCGCATCGTCAAGCTCGTTGACGCGCCAAACCTTCCGGACGGCGAGGGTGTCATGCGTGTCGAAGAGGACGGCCTGCTGAACGAGTAGCCCGGACGTTAGCAGTAGCGCTTATCGTCGACCCACGACTGCAGACTATTTTTCGGGCAGTCTCTGACACTTGCTACGGCTGTCATCCGGACTGGTATGTGGGCTGCTCCCGCGCCTCGAACCCCTTCGTTTCATCTCGAACCGACTCCCGTCTGGCGTCTTGCGCCCGTCAGACGCACCGTGGTGAATGTGAAACTCCGCCACCCCAATCGCAAGACGGCGGGACATCTCCTGTTGAAACAAGGGGGTGGCAGCCGAGAACCGACAGACGGCTGTCTGGTTGTCGATGTCCTTCGGGGGTAAACTGTCGACTGGAGATTTCAGTGCCAAACCGTCGTTGTTTGGACGGTGCGAAAATCAAGTGAGCGGCGGTAGAATCAGTCGCCTGCTTGGTCTGTGCGTCGGCGCTCCAACGCCTCGCTGTCAGTCCCCAGCAGATTTCATCCCGGTGTCTTCGAGGTCCGCACCGCCGACCGACGAGCGCAGGGCGTCCATTCCGTCGTCGCGGTCGATACCGAAGTTGTCCCGGTACAGTTCCTGCACGCGGTCGTACTCCTCGTCGCTGAGCGGCGGCGTGTCGGGTGCGCCGGCCCACTCGTCGATATCGGCGTTCGTCCGGAACGTCGGAGTGACCGACGCCACCTCGTCGTTGTAGAGGAGCCACTGGATGGCGGCCTGGCCCATCGTTCGTGCTCCGTCACGCTCTAAGAACCGGATTTCTTCGACCTTCTCCCAGCCGGTCTCGTACCACTCGGTCGGTCGGTGCGAGCGGTGGTCGCCTTTACCGAGTTCCGTCTCCGGCGTCACCTGCTCGTTCAGCAGGCCCGAGGAATGTGGGACGCGAGCGAGCACCGACGTGTCGGCGTTTTGCTCGCGGATGGTGTCGATGAAGTGCTGGCCGGGAGTCTGTTCGAAGAGGTTGAAGACGGTCTGGAGTGCGTCGAACTCGTTTGCGACCGCGGCGTCGCCCTCAGCGAGCCAGCCGATCGACGGGCCGAGCGCCCAGCCGATGGCGTCGACTTTCCCCTCTTCGCGGAGTTCATCAAGCGCTTCCAACACGTCCTCATCGACCTCGTCGACGTTGGCGTTGTGGAGCATCAGGAGTTCGACGTGGTCCATGCCGAGACGGTCGAGTGAGCGGTCGAAGGCGGTGTGGACCCACTCGGGCGTGACCTTCTTCGGGAGTTCGCCGTGGCCGGCCTGTGGGTTGTTGTAGAAGTCGTAGCCGATTTTCGTCGAGACGGTAACTTCGTCGCGGTGTTCCGCTAGCGCCTCGCCGATGATCTCCTCGCTGTCGCCGTGGCCATACACGTCGCCGGTGTCGAAGAACGTCACGTCCTGGTCGAGCGCGTGCTGGACCATGTCGATAGCATCGTCGTGAGTACGGTCGCCCCACCAGTCCGTGCCGACGACCCAGGCACCGAATCCGACTTCCGAGACCTCGACGCCGGAGTTTCCGAGTGTCGCGTATTCCATACCCGATTTAGCGGCGCTGTCCACTTAGCCGTCTTGGTTTGTGGTGTCGGACCGCGTCCGGACGCGGAGGTCGGGGATGGCGATGTCCTCCAGCAGTGCCACTGCGCCGTACTCGCGGCGGACCCACCAGTACAGCGCGGCTCCGCCGACGGCGAGCAGCGGAAGGGCGACGAGCCCTCCTTCAGGGCCGAACTCGCCGCCGGTCACCACCGTGGGACCAGTCGCATCAGTAGAGAGCAAGGCGACACCCATCCGGAGGCCGCTGACGGGGAAGCCAAGCAGTGCCAGCGTGTAGTTCCAGGCGACGTGGAAACCGCTGGCGACCCCGAGTCGCCCGGTCAGGACGTAACACGCACCGAGCAGGAGCCCATAAAGGGTGATGTTGGCCACACTGAGCAGGGATGCGCTGGGATTCGTCCAGTGGAGGACACCGAACAGTGCGCCTGTCAGTCCCGTTGCAGTGATGACCGCGCCCCGCTTGCCGACCCACCCGGCGAGCCCCTCAGCCGTGTTCGTCAGGAGATACCCACGGACGAGTACCTCCTCGGTAGTTGCCTGGACGAGGAAGAACGCTCCCAGAAGGAGGACGGCGACCGGCGGTCCGAACGCGGTCAGCGGGAGCGGCCCGCTATCGATGGTTACGAGGGCGACGCTGACCTTGACGAACCCGATTGCCACCTCGACAAGCAGGACGAGCGTGGGAAGCCCCACCCCGAGCACGAGACCGAAGGCCGCATCGCGCCACCACTGGCGGTCGAATCCCAGTCCGTAATCCGGGAGCGTCCGCCGATCGAGCAGATAGCCGATCCCGACGGCGACGACGGTTCCGGAAGCAAAAATCGCGATCTGGCGCACGACAGCGACCGTCGGCGTCATGCGCACTACCGACGATGCCACTGCGATCACCCCCGAGAGGAGGACGAGGCCGAACCCGGCAAGAAATACCCAGAGCGTGACCCGCCACGGCGCCCGCAGCCGGCGCTCCCCGGGATTGACAATGTAGCGCCGTATCTCCATGATGAAGTCCGACCTGACCATGTCGTCGTCTGGAACGGCGGCGTCTTAACTGTGACTTGCTCGCCGAAGTATGTGCTGTTTGGTGTCATGACACAGGTGTTACTGGGTAGGGCTCGGGTAACGGAAACCCCTATCTGCCCGCGAAGCCACGTACTCGACATGACGAAGCGTCACGTGTCGCTGCCACCGCTCGCCGAGGAGGGGCTCAGGGCGTTCATCGACGAGGTCGACGAACGCCTCTCCGGCGACGAGGACACCTGCGATGTTGTCACTGACGTGCTGGTCGATCTCCACGGCGACCGGGACGCCTACGAGCGCTGGCAGGACGGCGCGGATATCTCCCCGGCCGAGCGGGTCCGGCTTCAGGGCTATGACCCCTGTAACACGACCCTCGAAAGCGAGTACTACGCCGAGAAAGACGAGGAGCGGTTCAAACGCTCGAAGCATCTCCAGTGGCTCTGGCGGCAGTTCGACGCGACGCCGATGGCGGACAACGTCGAGTTCGCGCTCCGGTTCCGACGGATGCTCGCCGACCACCTCTTCGAGTCCTGTGGCGAGGGCTGTCGCTTCTTCAAGGGCATCTCGTTTACGTACGGCCACAACATCGAGATCGGTGACAACGTCGTCGTTCACGACGATGTCCACCTCGACGACCGCGGGAAGTTGACGATCGGCGACCGCGTCTCCATCTCCGACGACACTCACGTCTACAGTCACGACCACGACGCCGTCGACCAGACTCACGTAGATCTCTACCACACTATCATCGAAGACGACGTTCGCCTAACCTACGATTCGATGGTTCGAGCGGGCGTGAAGGTCGGGGAAAACGCCATTCTCGCGGCGAAGTCCATCGCCGGCAAGGACATCCCCGCCCACCACATCGCCGCCGGCACGCCGGCGAAGTCTCTGACCGTCAAGGACGGCTGGGAGTCCGTCGCAGAGCCGATTGAGGGGGCGAACGTCGACCGCCGCGCCGAGCGGCAGCTGTCGTACGACCTCCCTGACGACCTCGATCAGTTCGACGAGTTCCAGCGCGACCTCTCGCCGCCGGACCGCGAGTAGTCGTCGGCGCGCGTCGTCACCCCTTTTGTTGCACCCGCCGACGGTCACATATGCGAAGTGTCGCCATCAACATCGGAGCAAACACGAACGAGCCCGGCTTCCGCGGCCCGCTGTTTCCCGACGGCTCGTTCGAGTACATCCCGATCCCCGAATCGAAACCAACCAGCGAGCCCGTACCGACCTACGGTGACCTCGACTTGGGGACCGACGTTTCCGCGGTGGCCGACCAGCCGGTCCACTTCGACCCGGAGTTCCCGGAGGCCGGCGGCGAACGCTACACGTATGGCGACGAACACGGCGTGAAAGCGGGCCCGCTGTCGGATCTGTCGGCCGGTGACTACCTGTTTTTCTACGCGACGCTATCGGTGGCTGGCGAGTGCCCGGCCTGGGCCTCGCCGGAGTGGGGGGCGCACGTCATCGGCCACTTCCGACTCGCCCGCGACGCGGTGACCGGTGACGAGTACCGGGAACTCCCGTCCAAGGAGCAGGCCCAGTTCGCCTCGAACGCCCACGTGAAACGCGACCCCTTCGACGCTCGCGTTCTCATTCGCGGCAACGCTGAGGAGTCACGACTGTACGACACAGTCGTCCCGCTGTCGACACCGAGCGGCGGCACCGATGCGAACGAACTGGTAACCGACCTGTCGTCCGACTCGGGGAAGGGGCCGTGGTGGCGACGGCCGATGCGGTTCGACGAGGCCGGTACGGAGCGACTGCTTGAATTGGCCGATAGCCACCCCAGCGCTATCGAACACTGACGCAGCCGAATAAGTTATCACCGGTGAAAATAGAATGTGAAAGCATATGTCCAGACGGACTCAGGTAGCTGATATGCGTCTCTCTAGTGGGGTCCCCGGCTTCGACGAACTCATCGAGGGGGGGTTACTCCCGAATCGCCTTTATGTGGTCAGCGGCCCGCCGGGTAGCGGGAAGACTACGTTCTGCTCACAGTTCATTACACAGGGCGTCAAAGAGGGCGAGACGTGCCTGTACGTGACGATGCACGAGACCAAGACGGAGTTGATGCAGGACATGGCCGGCTACGAGTTCGGGTTCGACCGGGCTATGCAGTCTGATGCCATCCAGTTCCTCAACCTTGTCACCGAGAGCGGGAAGCGAACTATCACGCAGTTCGGCAGCGAGGGCGGCCTGACGAACCGGCTCGTCGCCTACATCAGACAGAACGACATCCAGCGGGTCGTCATCGACTCGACGATGCTGTTGCAGCACTTCATGAACGACGTCGAAGACGAAATCACGGGCTTTCTCTCCGCGCTGAAACAGACGGACGCGACGACGCTGCTCATCTCTGAGATGACCGACCCGTCCTCCTACAGCGACGAACACTACCTTGCCCACGGCGTCGTCTTCTTCCACAACTTCCTCGAAAACGGCAGCATGACCCGCGGCGTTCAGGTTATCAAGATGCGGGGCACCGCCATTGACTGTGACATCCGTGAGATCTCTTTCTCTGACGCCGGACTGCAGGTCCATACTGACCGGAAAGTGGAGACATGAGCCGCTACGAGCGTGAGTTCGGCACCGACTGGGACACTCTCGACAAGGACGAGGCCACCGACCGGGCCTACGCCATCGGTGTCGCCAAGCGCCTCGGGGAGTTCAACCGCGAGGAACTCGAAGCCATCTACGCCGAGATGAACTCGGCGTACCACAAGAGCATGGTCGAACTCGCGTACGACGAAGGGCGCAACGAAGCGAAGGAAGCGGCGGAGACAACCAGCGCTGACCAGGACGCCCTCTGGGCAGACCTGATCAACGGCGAGAAGACGTACATCGACGAAGACGACGTGCCGACTGGGGGCCGTGACGGCCTGCCCTCGGCGCTCGATTCCTCGGAGCTGTTGGACAGGCAGTCAGTCGACAGCACCGACGCTGTCGACAGGCCGGACTTCCTCGACAGGTAGTCACTCTAAGTGTGCACTCACCGACAGCGATAGCGCTGTTGCTCGCCTGTGTAAAAAACGATGGAGACGGGAAACCCGTCCAGAGCTGGGGTGACTGCAGGCCGTATTGGGCCGTTAGAAGGAAACTTGGTCCGGCCCGTCTTCGCCCATGCAGATCGGGTCGCGGTCGGAGTAGCCCTTCCGGCCGATGGCCTTGCTCGACACACCTGAGAACGCTGCGAACTCGGCGTCTTCCGCGCTTTCGAACGTTTCCGGGGCCGACCGACTGAGTGCATCGCCCAGCCGCTCGGTGCCGTTTGGCAGTTCGAGTTCCATGTCCCCGTCGCCCTCGATGATTTCTTCGGCGGAAACCGGGTAGTCGTACGATTGGAAGGCGTCCGTTGCGTTGCTTAGCATTCGCATGTCTATCGAAAGTTCATGGTTCCTAATAAACCTTCACTATAGATAATCATAATATCCCTTAATGCGTATAAGGAACCCACGTTCCGTGTGTCCACGACTCATGACCTGACCAGAAGCGGCTTTCTGCTGGGAGATGTGGAAGTGGTATGGTCGTCGCTGACTTGCATGTACACACGACCCGCTCCGACGGGACGCTCACGCTCGATGCGGTCCCGGCCGCCGCGAGACAAGCGGGCGTCGAGGTCGTCGCCGTCACGGACCACGACCATCTCCAGCCTGAAATCGATGGCCCTGTCACCGAGCGCGACGGTGTGACGCTTCTCCACGGTATCGAACTCCGCGTTGAGACCGGGACCCAGCGACTGGATCTGCTGGGCTACGGCGTCGACCCGACCGAGGAACTCCGGGCCGAGTGTGCACGCATCCAGCGGAACCGTCGCGAGCGCGGGGCGCGCATCATCGAGTGCGTCGAGGACCGCCTAGGCGTCTCGCTACCCGTCGAGCCGCGCGACGGCCTCGGTCGGCCCCACATCGCCCGCGGGATCGCCGAGGTGTCGGACTACACCTTTCAGTCCGCGTTTGACGAACTCATCGGCGACGACTGCCCCTGTTACGTCCCACGGGAGGTCCCGTCCTTCGAGCGTGGCTGTGCTGTCCTCTCAGACGCGTGCGGGCTGGTCGGCCTCGCGCACCCATTCAGATATCCCGATACGGGGGCCGCGCTGTCCAAGTGTGCGTCGCTCGATGCCGTCGAACGGTGGTACCCGTACGGCCGGGCGGTCGACGACAGCCTCGTGGACGACGCTATCGAGCGGTACGACCTCGTCCCGACGGGCGGCAGCGATGCTCACGGCGAGACGCTGGGTGACTCCGGTCTGGACGCCGCCGCCTGGGACCGAGTCGAAACGGCGCTCAACGTCTGACAACCGGCAGACGGAACCCGAGGGTTCAATGTCGTCCGGGTATATAATTCAGGTATGCAGTGTCACTACTGCGACCGTGAAGCTGACATCGCCGTCGAGAACGACGGTGTCAAGGTCGGTGTCTGCAAGACACACTTCCGTGAACAGATGGCGGAACTGGAAGACGCCGACTGGCTTGAAGATCTCGACGAGGAACTCGATATAGACCGACGTGAGTGACCGACGCTCCGTTTCTCTACTCCTACTGTGGGTGTCCTCCGTGTCACCGCTGTGACCCGGCCTGACTAACCGTTAAGGACTGTCCGCCGTACATGGCAACTATGGAGAAAGTCAGTCTTGACGCCGTCGAATCGCGGATGGGGCCGGCGTCGGTCAAGCGAGCGCTCGCTGGACCGCTCGGCACCGACGACATCGCGCTGAACTACTACGAACTGGCACCGGGCGAGTCCTTCGGCTTCGGCTACCACCGCCACCCGAATCAGGAGGAGGTGTTTCTCGTCCAGTCGGGTACAGCGACGTTCGAGACGGAGGACGGCGACGTGCACGTCGGAGCCGGTGAGGCCATCCGCTTTGCGCCCGGTGAGTGGCAACGCGGTCGCAACGAGGGCGACGAGCGTGTCGTCGCGCTCGCGCTCGGCGCACCACAGGAAATGGGCGACACAGATATGCTCCGGCACTGTGACGACTGTGGCGGTCGCACGCACAACTACGTCGAGATGACGGACGACCGCGACGCGCTCGTGACACGCTGTGCAGAATGTGACGCCGAGACCGGCCGGTTCACCTGACCGTCGACAGCTACGTCGATGAGCTAGTCGTCGGCAGCGGCGGCAGCACCGGTCCCGTCATCCGTGTGACGCGCAGCGAACTCAGTGAAGTTGTCGAACAGTTGCTTGGCCTCACAGGCGGCGCGGTAGTTCTCTTCGGTGACGCCGTCCAGCACCGCTTCGATACGCTCGTCGGTGAGTTGCTCGTCTTTGCCTTTCGTCACCGTCTCCGCCGTCTCGGGATCGTACTCGGGGTGGAACTGCACCGAGAAGACGTTCTCTTTCCGGAACCCGTGGACGCCGTAGTCGTTCTCGGCGAACGTGTTCGCGCCCGGCGGCACCTCGGCGACGCGGTCCGAATGCGTGGTGAAGACGGTGAAGGACTCGTCGACGCCGGCGAGCAACTCGTTCTCGCCGTCGTGTTCGACCGTCCGATAGCCGATCTCATACTCGTCCATCGGTTCGACGGTGCCGCCGAGTGCGTGTGCGAGCAGCTGGTGGCCGAAACAGACGCCCAGGAACGCGATGTCGCGGTCGACTGCGTTCGTGACCCAGGATTCGAGGTCCCGGATCCAGGGTTCGTCCCAGTAGACGGACGCGCGACTGCCCGTGACCAGACAGCCGTCGAACGCGAATGTGTCGGGCAGTTCGCGCTCGGTCACGTCGTATTCCACGAGGTCGGCGTCGAGTTCCCGCCGGAAGTTCCGACGATTGTCGTCGCCGTCGTGGGCCGCGTTCAGCAGGGCGATTCGTGGCCTCATTACCAGTACGGAGCGGTTCGAATCGTAAAAACGTACGTACCGACGGCAGTGATTGCCGCTCGCAGTGACGGGGACGCCGGCGACGATGCGATCGCTGGAACGGCGGCTATCGGAAAGGACTGGCCATTCAGAACTGTCTCGCTACGGGTCGTCGACGACTGGGATACGTGTTACGTCTGGTCCGCTTCCGGGTTGTTCGTCCGCCGATAGGAGCCCACCATCTTCCACAGCGTGTCGTTGAAGTCGTCGTTGTTGGCTTCGCTCTCGATCTGCCGGTACAGGTTTTCCGAGACTTCGATACGGGGCATCGAGTGTGTATAGAGAGCGGGAGTAAATAAATCTCCGCTGACACGGAATCGAGTAAAAGCTTCAATGCACCTCTCTAGGGGCCGTATAACCATTTGGCACCGAAAGAGACGAACCAGACCATCCAGATGCAAAAGACGACCAGCCACGTCCCGTACTGGACCGTCGGGTCCGGAACCAGAACGTACGCCACGACAAGCAAAGCGGCGATGCTTGCCGCCGCGGCGGCGTCCCAGCGGTCCAGTGCGGGCGGTTCGACCATCAGGGGTTACTGCGAGATGCCGTAGGTGTCGTTGTCCCAGTCGTTGATGCCGGTGTCGTAGACCGCCTGCTCGCGCTCAATGGCGTCGATACGCTCGCGGTCGGCGGTGTCGAGGTCCCAGTCGAACAGGTCAAAATTCTGCCGGACGTGTTCGGGCGAGGACGACTTCGGTAGCACCACCACGTCGTTCTCGACTGCCCACTTCAGGATAATTTGGGCCGGTGACTTGTCGTATTTCGCTGCCAGGTCCTGAATGACGTCGTCGGCGAACACCTCGGTCCGACCCAGCGGCGCGGCCGCCTCGACGACAGTGTCGGTGTCGCGGCAGAACTCGACGACCTGGTCCTGTGTGTTCCATGGGTGGTACTCGATCTGGTTGACGGCGATGGGCACATCGGCGACGTGCTGGGCGGCCCCGAGCTGGTACGCGCTGAAGTTCGAGACGCCGACGTTGCGGATCTTTCCTTGATCGTGGAGCGTCGCCATCGCGTTCATCGTCTCACGGATGGAGGTCGCGGGGTTAGGCCAGTGAACGAGATACAGGTCGAGATAGTCGGTCCCGAGACGGTCGAGCGACGCCTCACAGGCCTCGATGACCGACTCGTAGTCGAGGTGTTTCGGCAGTACCTTGGAGGTGAGGAACACGTCCTCGCGGTCGTAGTCGGCGAGGGCCTCGCCGATTTCGCCCTCGTTCTTGTAGCCCTCGGCGGTGTCGACGTGGGCGTAGCCCGCGTCGAGTCCGGCCCGAACGGACTCCTGAACGGTATCGCCGTCGATGTCCCACGTCCCGACGCCGACCATCGGCAGTTCGTCGCCACTCGGGAGTGTCGCTGTTGGGGGTGTCACAGTACGTGTCTCACTCGCGGCAGTCAAAACCGTTTCGCGCTCGTCGCGGGACGGCACACATCCGGTCGTCTCTCACTCGGGACTGGCGACCTCAACTGGTTCGCCGGTGTCTGCACTCCGGGCCAGCGCGTCCATGGCGCGCATGTTCCCCAGTGTCTCAGCTTGGTTGATGGGCGGCGTTTCGCCGTTCTCGATGGCGTCCGCGAACGCCTCGACCTGCAACTGGTAGTGGTCGACCGGCTCGAACGTCTCTGTGACCTCGCGGCCGTCGACGCTGTACGTCAGCGAGACGGACTGGTCGTGGTCCGGGCCGAAGCAGTTCGGCGCTTCGAGCCAGCCGTCGTCAGCTTCGACCCGGTAGTGCTCCCGTCTCGGCCCGTCGAACCCACAGGAAATCGAGGCGGCCCGTCCGTCGTCGTACGAGAGGACACCGCTGAGGTTCGTGTCAACGCCGCTGTCCCGGGAGTCCCGGGCATGCGCAAACGCCCGGTCCGGCTCGCCGAGGAAGCCCCGGGCCGCGCTGACGGCGTAACAGCCCACGTCCATCAGGCTCCCACCAGCCAGCTCCGGGTCCAGCCGGATGTCCTCGGGGTCCGAGAGCGAGAACTTGAACGACGCGTCGACGGTGTGTACCTCGCCCAGTTCGTTTTCGACGATCTCCCTGGCCCGCTGGGTCCGCGGGTGGAACTGATACATGAACGCTTCCATCAGCGTGACGCCCTGTTCGGCACAGTAGTCGAAGAGGTCCACTGCCTCGGCGGTGTCGACGGCCAGTGGCTTCTCACAGAGGACGTCGAGCCCGTGGTCGGCGGCCCGCTGACTCCATTCGGCGTGGAGCGCGTTCGGAAGCGGGTTGTACACCGCGTCGATGTCCGCCTCGGCGAACATCGTCTCGTAGTCGCCGAAGGCACTGTCGATACCGAGGTCGTCGGCTACCGCACTGGCACGGTCCCGCGTTCTGGAGCTGATTGCCGCGACTGTGTGGTCCGATTTCTGAATGCCCGGAATCACGTCCTCGCGTGCTATTTTTGCCGTTGAAATAATCCCAAAGCGCATACCGATACCCGACGCCCCGCTGATAAACAATTACCGACCTTTCGGCTCTGTCTCAACGCTGACTCCCTGTTCGGACGCGGCGGCCAGTTTGTCCGCCGCCGGCTCGCGTCTGCCGGGCACGAGTTCGGTGGCAACCTCGCGTGCGCGCTCGAAGTGGGCTGCTGCACTATCACACGCGGGCCCGGAACCGTCTTGCTTTGACTCGTCGTCGACCTCCCGTAGCGCCTGTCGCCCCGCTTCACGGTGTGCATCGACCAGTTTGACGGCGATGTCCGCGAGCGCCTGTCGGAGCGACGCCCGGTCACCGTCGAAGCGGCGGTCACGACCCCAGTCCAGTTCGTACGCCGTCCGGTAGCGGTCGAGGGCGTCTTCCCAGTGTGTGGCCTGCGTTGCCGGCTCTGTTGCGGCTCTGGCCGCGCTCGCAGCCACCTGTGCCGCGTCGACCGGGGCCGACAGGAGTTCAGTGTACTCCGCTTCGACCGCGTTCCGAGCGTCCGTAATGACTTCTGTGGGCGGTTCCGATGCCGGTACGGCCAGCGCTCGTTCGTACTCGGCCTTGGCCCGTGCGTACGCATCCGCGGCTCGCTCGTACGCCCGGTTCTCCCATGCGCGCCGGGCCGTGTCACGGTACTCGTCGCCCGCGCTGACGTGGCGTCGCCGCTGGCACGTATCGATCTGTGCCTGCGTTGACTGGCAACGTTCTTCGATACTCGCTGCCGCCCCCTCCCCTAGTGCTTCGACTCGCTCTCGCCCGTTGTCGAGCGCTTCCTGTGCGGTCGTGATATGCGTGGCTGCTGTATCGAAGTCTGTCGCATCCAGTGCTGTCACAGCAGCCTCGACCTGGGACTCTGCCCGATCAAGCTCGGTTAGCGTGCGTGTCCAGACCTGTGTGGCTTCGTCGACGAACTCCCGAACCGGCGTCAGGTCGCCCTTGCACTCGAACGCCCAGTGGTCTTCGTCGACGGTGACGATTTCGAGCGTCGATGTGCGGAGTTCCGACGTACAGCGTACGGCCACGATGTCTTCGTAGGGGAGCGAGACGGTCCGGTCACCGTCGTCGTCGCCGACGACGAACATGACACGGACGTTGGTTGCGAGCAGATACGCGCGGTAGTCGTCAGTCGGCGTGAGCGATTCGTTGTTCCCCTGGGCAGCGACGACGCCGGACCGATCGTTGTACGCGAGATACTGCGGTGTCTCTGTCCCCTCTAAGTACTGCCCCAGCGGCTGCTGAAGACGGCGCTTGCGCCCGAACAGCCCGTCGGCGTTCGCCCGGTCGAATCTCTCCGGTCGACCCGAGGAACGTACGTCGATAACAGTTTCCACAGTTGACCCCGTTCGTGACAGTATATTCAAATATCTCGTCGGAGAAATAAATTCTTTGGCCGACAACAGCGCTCAAGCCGGCTGGTTCGACCCCAGCCTTGCGACGGTGTCAGTACGGCTGGCTTCGGTCCGTCGGCTGACGCTGCGGGCTCCCGCTCGTCAGGTCCGCGGTGCACTGCCGGCAGAACTGGTAGTCCTGCTCGTTCTTCGCCCCGCAGTGGGGACAGTCGATGGATTCAGTGCTGTCGTCGGTGGCGCTGCCACGGCGCGGTTCAGTATCGCCCTGACCGGTCGCACCGGCTGGGTCACCCCGGTGCCGGTACGCGTACAGCATAGTCAGGACGTGGAGCCCCACGAGAAGCGCGATTGCGCCGTAGAGCCACTCGCTCACCATCATATGTAACGATACGTGAACGTACTACTTGAGGGTTGTGCCGAGTTACCAATGGACGGCAATTTCGGCGAGTTCGGAATCATCCCCTGTGACTACTTGGCGAGTAGACGGGTACGCTGTGGGCTAGCGTTCAAATACGACCACGCAGCCACGGGAACTCATGCCCGTTCACACGCTCGGTGGTCCCTGATGGGCCATCGCACACTCGTGGCTGTCGCCCGTCCCGACGGCCGTTACGACTGCCGAAGTGCACACTGGGGGGTCGACGCCGACCCCATTGCACAGTCTCGACCGCTCGGGAACGATTGGACGCCCGCTGCCGTCCTCGCTGCCATCGATGCTACCTACGAGCAGTTGGTCGTGCTCGACGGGTCGGTTCGGACCTACACCGTCTGCTGGCTCGATCCGACGCTATCGGACCTCGACGACATCGTCCTCGCCCGTACTGCCGACCCCGATACGTTCCGGCGGTGGTGGGTCGACCGCAAGGACGAGGCCTGTCGCGCCCTCGACAGCGACGGCTGTGACCCGGCAGCCGTCCGGCGTGCCCTACTCGCGTCGCTCCGAGACCGCGCTTCGTCCGTGCACTGCCCCGACGACGCGTCCTTTTTACACGGGGACCGCTAATCGCCATCCGTGACTGCCGTCGAGACGCTGACCTACCCCGACCCCGCCGACGCGCTAGACCTCGCGTCGCGCAACGCCGACCGCGGCGCGCTGGTGACGCTCGTCGGTACCTGTACGGTCGAATACGAAGGACGAGCGGCCAGTTCGCTGGGACCTGGCGACCGCCACGTGATGCTCAAGCCCGACGGGGCCGCGCTGGTCCACACCGACGAGGGCCAACAGCCGGTGAACTGGCAGCCGCCGGGCTGTGAGCACAGTATCAGCGTCGACGACGGTTCGCTGGTCGTCCGCTCCACGCGGTCGTCCCCCGAGGAGTTGCTCGAAGTGACCTTCGAGACAGTCGCCCACGCTGCCGCCTTCGACGTAACCGACTCCAAAGACCTCGCGCTCACGGGGACGGAAGCCGACCTCAAAGACCGTATCCTCGACGAACCGGCGCTGGTCGAGTCGGGCTTTACGCCGCTTGCGACCGAACGCGAGACACCCGCCGGTGCGGTCGACATCTATGGCGAGGACGCCGACGGCCGGACGACAATACTCGAACTCAAGCGCCGGCGTGTGGGTCCCGACGCCGTCGGCCAGCTGGGCCGGTACGTCGATGCGTTAGAACGCGACCTGCACGCCGACACTGAAGTCCGGGGTATCCTCGTGGCTCCGTCGGTGACTGACCGGGCGCGTCAGCTGCTCGCCGAGAAAGGACTGGAGTTCGTCTCGCTGGAGCCACCGTAACTGACATTCGATTTTGGCCCGCGCGTCCGTCCTGCAACTGTACTGACTGCCGCAGTCGCCACACAGTCGGATGGCGGACTACTCTACAGTGACTGTTCCATCGGTATCGACGACCACGCGGTAGCCACTGTAGTCGAACGCCACGTGCCCGCTGGTGTTCGAATCGGTGATGCACGCCGTCAGTGCATCCGGATTGATAGTGTCAGCCAGTGGCGGGAGCGTTTCGACCGGCTGTCTCTCCGCGGTTGCCACGGCACGAACGACTGCGGTGATGATAGACTGATCGGTGCCGTGGACTTCTATAACAGTTGGTGATCTTCCAGACACGGTTCGCTGACCTCATGTCGAATTTATTCTGCAGATGTAAAGTTCAGTGTGGCTAGCATAGTAAACGCCGAACCACGATGTATGCCAACATTCTTCACGCGATGCCGGCTACACCTGTGTATGTCCCGACAGCTTGGCGACAGCCGGGCGGTAACCCGTGTGGAGTTTGCCCTCTCTGATGGGTCGTATCCCTTTGTGTCGGTGTCTAAAACCGAATCGTGTGCAGTGATTCTTGAAAAATGCCTTCCGCAGACGGACGACATGTACGCGGAGTTTTTTTCAGTCGAGGGTGCTCGCCCCAGCCGGCTTGTCGAGCGCATCGAAGACGCCAATGGCGGTGAGGCGCGGGTGCTTGAACGCACTAGCGACGGTGGGCTCGTCGAAATCGACGTGCGAAATAACTGTCCCGTTGTCTCGCTTGCGGATGTCGGGGCGGTACCACAGACCGTCCGGAGTGTCGATGGTGAAGGGACTGTCGTAGCTGATGTCCCGGGTCAAATCGAGACGGGGTCGGTTATCGATTCGTTCCTGACGGCCCATCCGGAGGCCGAACTCGCGGCGAAGAAACAGCGTGAGTCTATCGTCCCGCTGTTCGGGTTCCAGAACTACGCGTCCCACATCGAGTCACTGACTGACCGCCAGCAGGAGGTTCTCTCGACGGCCCACGAAGCGGGGTACTACAGCTGGCCCCGCGAGGCGACGGCCGCGGACCTGGCTGAAATCCTTGACATCTCGGAGCCAACGCTCCACAAGCATCTGCGGGCTGCCGAACAGAAACTCGTCGCGACCATGTTCGCCTGCCCGCACGAGGAACGGGTCGCTGACGGAGATAGCTGACTGCTGCTGTTATTCGAGTCGGTCCTGTAGCTCGGCGAGCGCGTTCATCGCTTCTATCGGCGTCATCGTCGCGACATCGAGCGAGGCCAACTGCTGTACCACTGATTCCGGGAAGTCCTCCTCGACGGCGGCCCCGTTCGTCCGAAGCGTCTCCTGCGTGTGGCCGTCCGCTCCACCCTCTCTGGTCGAGGCCGACGCTGTTCCGTTCCCTGTCGGGCCAGTCGTCTCCGTGGCGGCGGAATCCGCGTCGGAGTCAGCCGCCTCGGCATCCACCAGAAGGTCCCGCGACCGTTCGACGACGGATTCGGGCACGCCGGCCATGCTCGCCACCTCGACGCCGTAGGAGGCCGCCGCGGGACCGGGCGCGAGTTCGTGGTCGAAGCGAACGTCGTCGTCCTCGCGGCTGGTCTCGAAGTGGCGGTTGGTCGCGCCGGGCAGCGCCGCGGCGACGGCAGTTAGGTCGTGGTGGTGGGTCGCAAACAGCGTGTACGCGCCGACTTCCTCGTGGAGATGTTCCGTGACGGCGCGGGCGATAGCCAGCCCGTCGGCCGTCGACGTGCCGCGGCCGACTTCGTCCAGCAGCACCAGCGAGTCGGCGGTCGCCGCGTCGAGAATCGTCGCCAGTTCGGTCATCTCGATCATGAACGTCGAGCGGCCACCGGCGATGTCATCGCTGGCTCCAACGCGGGTAAACACGCGGTCGAGAATCGGGAGGTCGGCCGCCTTCGCGGGAACGAAGCCGCCCGCCTGTGCGAGCAAGCAAATGAGTGCGACCTGCCGCATATACGTCGATTTCCCGCTCATGTTCGGTCCCGTAACGACGGCGAGGAACGGGTCTTGGATGTCAGGGGCTTCACCCTCGCCCTGTTCGTCGGTTGCCGTGTCACCCTCGTCCGGCTCCGAGTCGCCGCTTTCCCGAAGCGGACCGCTCCCCAGATGCGTGTCGTTGGGGACGAAGGCGTCCTCGGTCCGCTCGACGACCGGGTGGCGGCCGGCGGTGATGTCGATACCGTCGCCGCCGACAGTCGGCCGGCAGTAGTCGTATTGCGCCGCGACCTCGGCGAACGAGACCAGCACGTCGAGGCGGGCAAGACGGTCGGCAAGCGCCTGTACGCGCTCGGCCTCGTCGGCCACCTCGTCCCGGACGGCACAGAACAGGTCGTACTCCAGATCGTCGGCCGCGCTCTCGGCGCGTAGGATCTCCTCTTCGCGCTCCTTGAGCTCCGGCGTGTAGTAGCGCTCGCTGTTTTTCAGCGTCTGGCGGCGCTGGTAGTCCTCGGGGACGGCATCGAGGTTGGCGTTCGTCACCTCGATGTAGTAGCCGTGAACGGAGTTGTGACCGACCTTCAGCGAGTCGATGCCGGTCCGCTCGCGCTCGCTCGCTTCCAGTTCGTCGATCCACGCCTTGCCGGACTGCTCGGTCGAGCGGAGCCGGTCCAGTTCCTCGTCGTAGCCCTCCCGGACGACGCCCCCTTCGGTCACTTGCTGTGGCGGGTCCGGGCGAATCGCCGCCTCAATTTCCTCGCGGGTCTCGGTCAGCGGATCGAGCGTCGCGTGCAGGTCCGCAAGCAGGCGGGCGTCGGCGTCGGCGAGCTGGTCGCGAATTTCGGGGACGACGGACAACGTTGCCGCCAGCGACCGGAGGTCACGGGCGTTCGCCCGGCCACGCGAGACACGTGAAATGAGTCGTTCGAGGTCGTACACCTCCGCGAGCAGGTCCGAGAGCGCCTCTCTGGTGGCGGGGTCGCGCTGGAGTTCCGCGACCGCGCCGTGGCGGGCCTCGATGCGGTCCGCGTCGAGCAACGGCCGGCGGAGCCAGTCGGTCAGTTTCCGCCGCCCCAGCGCACACGCCGTCTCGTCGACCGTGTCCACGAGCGTGCGGTTCTCGTGGCCTCGGACCGAGCGCCGCTCGAACAGTTCGAGGCTCTCGACGGCCACGGCGTCGAGCAGCATGTACTCTCGCGGGTCGTACCGCGTGAGGTGATTGAGGTAGTCGAGCGTGCCGGCGGGGTCCACGTCCGGGTCGACCGGCTCGCCGTCCGGGCCGACTGCGCCGCTGCTGCCGCGGGTGTACTCCGCGTAGGCCAGCAGACCGCCACAGGCACGGATCTCCGCGTCGCCGGCGAGCAGGCGCTCCGGCGGGCCGAAGTACTGCCCCACGCGGTCCTCGGCGCGGTCCCGGGCGAAGGCGTCCGCGTCGTAGCGCGTCACCAGACAGGCCGGCCCGAAGACGGCGTCCCGATCCACGTCGATGTCCGGCCCAACGATGGCTTCGGCGGGACCGAACCGGCTGAGTTCGTCGGCGACGGCGCTTTCGGAGCCGACACTGGTCGCGTAGCAGTCGCCGGTCGAGATATCCAGTAGCGCCAGCCCGTACCGCTCACCGGCGGTCAGGGCGGCGACGTAGTTGTTGTCTGCCCCGCCCAGCAGTTCGCTCTCCGTGAGCGTGCCGGGGGTGACGATTCGCGTTACTGCCCGTTCGACCACGCCGCTGACCTCGTCGGGGTCTTCGACCTGATCGGCGATGGCGACCCGGTAGCCCGCGTCCAGCAGCGTCTCGACGTACGACTCGGCGTTGTCGATAGGGATGCCGGCCATCGGATACTTCCCGGTCGAGTCCTCGCGCTGGGTCAGCGCGATCTCACACAGCCGGGCGACCCGTTTCGCGGCCGCACAGAAGGCCTCGTAGAAGTCCCCGACCTGAAAGAGGACCAGGGCGTCGTCGTACTGCCGGCACAGCTCGTAGTACTGTGCCATCATCGGCGTCAGGTCCTCCTCGAGCTCGGCCATCTTCTCGGGCGGGCCAAGCGCAGCGTCCATACCGGAGGCAACAGCCGGCCACTCATAGGCGCTCCGCTCTCCTGCCCGTGCCGCGATTGCGCGGAGTAGAGCGCGACCGGCCACTGATTTTTATGCTGCCCGGGAGACGTAGCTTGTATGTCACGTCGCGCCAACTACGCGCTCTGTCAGTTCCAGCAGCACCTCGGTCCGTCGGCGGACTCGCTCGACGTTCCGTGGGCGGAATACACCGGTGATTCGACCGATCCGGTTTCCTTCGATATCCCCACCTCGTCGGCGGCGGACCCGTACGTCGAGATGCAGGTCTACGATGTCGAGGATTTCGACCACGAAATCGTCGTCAACGGTGAACCGCTATCGGGGTTCGACATCGCGCCGGGTGAGGGGTGGCAGCTCTGGATGGACACGATCGCGCCCGAGCAACTGCACCTCGGAGAGAACACGATTCAGTTCCGGCGGGACACCGACTCGAAGGACGCATTCGTCGTTGGGTCGGTCACGGTCCACTGGACGGAACCAATCGAGTGAATATATAAACAGGTCGCCGTCGTTCTGATGTGGCGTGCCAACAGCTACCACTACTAGCAGCCAGTACCACCTCTGTCGGGTGATTTCACCTGTTCTGGCCGCGTCAACAGGTGGCCGTCGAGCGCCCTATAACCCTTACTTTTATATAGAACCACATGCAATCTTCGCTTGATTATGAGCCAACGCCAGATGCAGGGCCAGCCGATGATCATCCTGGGAGAGGACTCCCAGCGGATGAAGGACAAGTCTGCGCAGGAACACAACATCTCGGCCGCTCGCGCGGTCGCCGAGTCAGTACGCTCGACGCTCGGCCCGAAGGGGATGGACAAGATGCTCGTCTCCTCGATGGGTGATGTCACCGTCACGAACGACGGCGTCACCATCCTCTCGGAGATGGACATCGACAACCCGACAGCCTCGATGATTGTCGAGGTTGCCGAAACACAGGAAGACGAGGCCGGTGACGGCACCACCTCCGCCGTCGCCATCGCAGGCGAACTCCTCAAGAACGCCGAGGACCTCCTCGAACAGGACATCCACCCGACGGCGATCATCAAAGGGTTCAACATGGCCGCCACGCAGGCAAAGGACGAACTCGACGACATCGCCACCGAAGTCGATCCTGACGACGAGGAACTCCTGAAGAAGGTCGCCGAGACCTCGATGACGGGCAAGGGTGCGGAGCTCAACAAGGAGCTGCTCGCCCAGATCATCGTCGACGCGGTCAACGCCGTGACCGTCGAGGCCGACGACGGCTCCGTCGTCGCCGACCTCGAATACCTCAACATCGAGACCCAGACTGGCAGCTCCGCCGGCAACTCCGAGCTGCTGGAAGGCGCAGTCATCGACAAGGACCCGGTCCACGAGGAGATGCCGACCGAAGTCGACGACGCCGACGTCCTCCTCGTCGACACGGCCATCGAACTCGACGAGACCGAAGTCGACGCCCAGCTTTCCGTCGACGACCCGAGCCAGCTCCAGAACTTCCTCGACAAGGAAGAAGAGCAGCTCAAGCAGATGGTCGACCAGATCGCGGACACCGGCGCTGATGTCGTCTTCTGCCAGAAGGGCATCGACGACATGGCCCAGCACTACCTCGCCGAGAAGGGTATTCTGGCCGTCCGTCGCGCAAAGAAGTCCGACATCGAGTTCCTCAAAGAGGTTCTGGGTGCCCGCATCGTCTCCGACCTCGACTCCGCGACCGCGGAAGACCTGGGTCACGGCTCCGTCACCCGTGACGACGCCGAAGGTCTGTTCTACGTCGAAGGCAGCAGCGACGGTGCCCACGGCGTCACGCTCCTGCTCCGTGGCTCGACCGACCATGTCGTCGACGAACTCGAACGCGGTGTCACGGACGCGCTGGACGTCGTCGCGTCCACCGTCGCCAACGGCAGCGTCCTCGGCGGCGGCGGCGCACCCGAAGTCGAAGTCGCCCGCCGGCTCCGCGACTACGCCGACAGCGTCGAAGGCCGCGAACAGCTCGCTATCGAGTCCTTCGCCGACGCGCTGGAGATTATCCCGCGCACGCTCGCCGAGAACGCCGGTCTCGACAGCATCGACACGCTGGTCGACCTGCGCGCCGCCCACGAGGACGGCGATGTCAGCGCCGGCCTGAACGTTTTCTCCGGTGACGTCGAGAACACGCTCGACACCGGCGTCGTCGAGCCAGCCCACGCCAAGCGACAGGCGATTTCCTCGGCTGCAGAGGCCGCGAACCTAGTCCTCAAGATCGACGACATCATCGCTGCCGGCGAGCTCTCGACCTCCGGCGGCGACGAAGGCGGCCCCGGCGGCCCCGGTGGCGCTCCTGGCGGTATGGGCGGCATGGGCGGCGGTATGGGCGGCATGATGTAAGCGAGGGGCCGAACGAAGTGAGGGCCCTCGAATAGTGAGCGGCGAACGCAGTGACCCGCGAGCAACGTAGCTGATCGGACGCAGACTTTCTGAACGAACGCCCACGCAGCTCCGCTGGGCGTGCGTCGCTTTCGAACCGACCTGCAAACGATCGTTTCATCGATTACAGTCAGCTTCCAACTACGGCGACGCTGTGACATCGCCGATATCGAGACGTGAAACTGGAGACACAGTTAGGTATCTTACTGCGAAGTATCGACTGTCCCGGTCCGTTTGGTGGGACGGGCTGGTGACAGCGGGTGGGGGCTGCTCTCCGTTTTGGACACTTCGACAGCGTCCAGCCGTCGCTCGCATCAGTCGGGCTGTGTTGTTCGGTTTTGACGGCGTCGGTCGTCGAACACCACGTCTGTCGTCCCGAGGTCACTGTAGCGGAGGATCTCGGTTACTCGGCGGGTATCTGTTCCGTTGTTGATCGTGTACTGGAGCGCGTAGCTCCGGACGATGCCGCTCGGCGTCACGGTTGCCGAGAAGGAGACGTTGGTCACACGGTCGACGGGGCGGGTGGCAATCGCGCTGTCGTCGGTCGACCCGGTTCCCTTGATGCGATACAGCGAAACCCCGTACAGCTGCTTGATGACTTCGTCGCCGGGGCGGATAGACGTGATGTTGGTGGCGGAAAACAAGGCTATGAGACGCCCATTGAACGTGGGTTCGAAGAACAGTGCGGCCCGAGGTGAGCGCGGCGGGCCACCGATACCACGGCTGTCCGCGACCACCTCTGTCGATGTCGACCCGTTGACTGTCGTCCGTCTGAGCGCACGGCCGTCCCGCCAGGTGCTGTGAATCTCACGCGGTGTCACGCCCTGGCCGGTGACCGTTCGGGTGGCCGTGTACGACTCGTAACCCGCGCCGATACTGGCACGGGTTCGGACTCGCTTGCGCAGGCCGCTGCCGTTCATGACGGTTCTGGTGTGGTGGACTCGATAGGCGGTGTTCGAGAGGTGGCTGACGTGGGCGCGGCCGAGCGTGGTGGCGTTGACGACGCGGTCGCCGACGACGCCCGGGGCACGCTGTGCTGGAGATGTCGGTGCATCTGCAGTCGGGACCGGTGCTGGTGTCACCGTCTCCCTGGCGGCCGTGTCGTCTCCGAACAGCCCGGCACACCCGGCGCTCAGCAGACAGAGACAGAGCACGGCAATCGCCGCCCGGCGACGCATACTCGTGACTGGCTGTGTGGCGACATAACCCCTGTGACGGCGGAGGGCTAAATATCGTCGAGTGTCAACATACCATATGCAGACGCTGCTTCTCGGCGCGGACGCGGTCGAGGACCACGCGACGATGCCGGCAGTTATCGACGCGGTCGCCGCGGCCTTCGCCGCCGATGCTAGGGGGAACACCATCATGCCGGCCAAGTCCTACATCGACCTGCCGCAGTACAATGGCGACTTCAGGTCGATGCCGGCCTACGTCAACGCTGAGACGTGGGACGCCGCCGCGATCAAGTGGGTCAACGTCCATCTGGACAACCCCCGGGATCACGACCTGCCGACCGTCCTCGGGACGCTCATCTACTCGGACCCCGAGACGGCGTTCCCGCTGGCCGTGATGGACGGCACCGTCCTGACGCGCCTGCGGACCGGGGCGGCGGCCGCCGTCGCCACCGACCACCTCGCCGTCGCCGATGCAGACTCACTTGGTCTGGTCGGGGCCGGCACGCAGGCGTACACGCAACTGGCGGCCATCTCGTCGGTCCGGGATATCGAGACGGTGGTCGTCGCCGACCGGGACACGGAGAAACAGCAGGCGTTCGTCGACACGTTCACTGACCGATTTGACGTGCGGGCGGGTACCATCGAGGACGCCGCCGGCTGTGACGTACTGTCGACGATTACGCCCGTCGAGTCCCCCATCGTGGACCGGGAGTGGCTTGGCGAACGCACACACATCAACGCCATCGGGGCCGACGCTGCCGGCAAGCAGGAACACGACGAACGCACGCTGCTCGACGCGAAACTCGTCATCGACAACTACGAGCAGTGTACTCACTCCGGCGAGATCAACGTCCCGTGGGGCGAGGGAGTCCTGACCGATGCCGACCTTCACGGGGAACTCGGCGACATCGTCGCGGGCACGCTCTCGGGACGGACCGACGACGACGGCATCACGCTCTTTGACTCGACGGGACTGGCGATTCAAGACGTGGCGACTGCACACGTCGTTTACGAGAACGCGAGTGCCGACGGTGACGGGACGGCGTTCTCGCTCGTCGATACCGATACGACCTGATTACGATGAGGGCGTGAGCATATCGGTCACTTTCGAGATGCCCCAGACGATGACGATAAACGGCAGGAGCGGCATCAATAGGACGAGCAGGCCGAGGAGCATCCCCCAGCCGAACACGTCCATCTCCTCGTTGCGACGGCTACCGGTCCCCGGCGTGACCGACTGGAGTGGTGCCGGCAGTCGTCCGCTGTCCTTCGTGTCGTCGTCAGGTGATTTTGCCATACCTTCTCTTGCATTGAGGCGTGTATAAGCCTAGGCCCGGCGGCTACATGGCACCGGCGACGCCGCTGCCGATGGCAGCCCCGCAGTTGTCACAGGCAACGAGGTAGAACCGTTTCGAGGCCGTAAAGAAGCCCGTCGTCGACTCCATATCGAGGAACTCCACGTCCTCCTGGGCGTTCATCTCCGCATCGCATTCGGGACAGTGAACCATCAGGCCGCACCTCCGTTGGACTTCGCGCCGGCGACACCGCTGCCGATAGTCACACCGCAGGCTGCGCAGTTGGCGGTGTAAAAGCGCTTGGAGGCTTTGATGAAGCCGGTGACGGCGTCCACTTCGACGAAATCGATATCGTCGGCCGTTTCGAGCGAGGTCTCACAATCAGGGCAGTGTACCATACATCCCTGACACTTGGCGAGTCCGGCAAAAATCTTGTGTGGGGTGCCGCTCTCTCGGACGGCGTCCCGGCGACGCTGCCGGTTCGACACGCCCGAAACAGTGACAATCCGCCACACGCAACAGTACGCTTACCGGGAACGCACCATGGGTAGCAAACCTGTTTTAGTCGTCACGACCGACGGGCTGGATACAGCGGCTCTCGAATCCGCCCTCGCCGAGACGCCGGCGTCGATCACACAACTGTCGGATCTCACGGCCCTCTTTGACACGCTCACCCATTCGGCGTTCCATGCGCTTGTTCTCCCCGAAACAGTCGACGACCAGTCGGGAACCGATATCGCGTACGGCGTCAGGAAGCTGTTTCCCGACCTACCGGTGATCGTCGTAGGCGAAGACCCGGCGGCGGTCCCGGCTGCCCTCGACGTGACGGTCGTTGAGCCGTCGGCACATCTCGAAGACGCCGTCGCCGAGGCTGTTCGGGACAGCCTCGACGCCGAGCCGCCGACTGTCGCCGGACGGCCACCGTCCCCGATGGAGACGCTGTTGCTCTCCCTGTTCAACGAGATCCCGGATCACCTGTACGCGAAAGACGAGCAGGCCCGGCACGTCCTGCTGGGCCGGGGGTTCAACGAGCCGACCGACCGACTCGGCCTCACCGACGTCGAAGTTCCGGAACTGGCTGATGAGCACGCGAAAGCGGCCCTGCGTGATGAAATGGACGTCATCGAGGAAGAAACGGACCAGATCGAAGTAGAGGAATTCCTCGATCTCGACGCGTCGTACGTCCGCACCCGCAAGATGCCGTGGTACGATTCCGACGGGGACGTTCGGGGAATCGTCGGACACACGCAGGATATCACCGAACGAAAGCTCCGCGAGCACGCGTTTCGCCGCCAGAACGAACGGATGGTGAAAGTCGCACTTGTGGCGTCTCACGAGCTCCGAAACGAACTCCAGATCGCCTACGGGCGACTCGAAGAGCTGGCCGACTGCGACGGGCCGACCGCCGACATCGAGGAGTCGCTCTCACAGATCTCTGCGATTATCGATACCGTGGTCGAACTCTCCACGAGCGACCCGAGTGGGTCTATCCAGCACGACGAGATCGAACAGATTCCGAAGCGAAAACACGTCTGGCTCTCCCGTCTCAGTCGGGAGGTGTGGGACACGCTCGCCGACAGCGAGGCGTGCCTGGCATTCGACGGGGACACCCGTATCGTCGCCGATCAGGAGTCCGCCGGGCTGTTGCTCCAGATCCTGTTCCAGAACGCGCTCGAACACGCTGGACCGTCGGTCACCGTCACCGTCGGCACGACGGCCGACGGCTTCTTCGTCGCCGATGACGGTCCGGGCATCGATGTCGAACCGCTGGAGCGTGTGTTCGACGCGGGCCACACCGCCGTCCCGGAGAACACCGGATTCGGACTCTACGTCGCTCGCCGGGTCGCCTCGGATCAGGGCTGGACGATCTCGATGTCGGAGAGCGAGTCGGGCGGCGCTCGATTCGACATCAGAAACGTCGACTGTCCCGGATAGCGGGCGGCTGGTCGACCTGCGGCGACGGTACCGCTCTGTGGTAAGCCAGTTCCCCGGATTCACACCCGCTCGGCCTGTGCGCTCGTGTGGCGGACCCTGATAGCCTCCCGAAGGGAAAGGTATAGCACGGTCGCTGCCGGATGTTCCGATATCATGACCACGACCGGTGAGGAACGCGAGCGGGGGTTCGATCACACGGAGATCGAGCCCCGGTGGCAGCGCACGTGGGACGAGGCCGACGTGTTCCGGATCGACGACGACGAGACCGACCCGGAGTACGTTCTGGCGATGTTCCCCTACACGTCCGGAAGCCTCCACATGGGCCATGTCCGGAACTACACTATCACGGACGCCTACGCCCGCTTCGAGCGGATGCGCGGCGAGAGCGTCCTCCACCCGATGGGCTGGGACTCCTTCGGTCTGCCCGCCGAGAACGCCGCCGAGGAACGGGACACCAACCCGCGGGACTGGACGATGCAGTGCATCGACTCGATGCGCGACCAGCTCACGGAGATGGGCTTTGGCTACGACTGGGACCGCGAACTCGCGACCTGTGAGCCGGAGTACTACCAGTGGAACCAGTGGCTGTTCAAGCAGTTCCGCGAGGAAGGGCTGGTCGAGCGCCAGGCCGCCGAGCTGAACTGGTGTCCCTCCTGTGAGACCGTCCTCGCGGACGAGCAGGTCGAAGGGGAAGAAGAGCTCTGCTGGCGGTGTGACACGCCCATCGAGGCCCGCGAGATGGACCAGTGGTTCTTCACCATCACCGACTACGCCGAGGAACTGCTGGAATCGCTTGACGACCTCGACGGCTGGCCGAACAACGTCCGGGAGATGCAGCGCAACTGGATCGGCAAGCAAGCGGGCGCGAGCGTCGCCTTCGAGGTCGGCGACCACGGCGCGGTCGACATCTTCACGACCCGTCTGGACACCATCCACGGGGCTACGTTCTTCTCGCTGGCCCCCGGCCATCCCGTCGCGCAGGAGATCGCCGAGGATAACGACGAAGTCGCCGAGTACATCGAGATGGCCGAGGAAGCCGACGAGGACGAACTGGACGTGACCTCCGGCGTGTTCACCGGCGAGTACGCGACCAATCCCGCCACCGGCGAAGAGATCCCTGTCTACGTCGCCGACTACGTGCTGACCGACGTGGGGACCGGCGCGCTGTACGCCGTGCCGGCCCACGACGAGCGCGATCATGAGTTTGCGGAGGCCCACGACATCGATATCGTGCAGGTCGTCGAACCGACCGACGATGCGGACGCCGACCCCGAGGACATCGACGTGCAAGAAGCGGCCTATCCCGAAGACGGCCTGCTGGTCAACAGCGGCGAGTTCGACGGGCTGGCGAGCGCCGAGGCCCGCGACCGCTTCGTCGAGGAGTTCGACGGCGAGCACCGCACGGAGTACAACCTCCGGGACTGGGGCATTTCCCGCCAGCGCTACTGGGGCACGCCGATTCCGATGATCCACTGCGACGACTGTGGCTACGTCGAGGTCCCCGACGAGGACCTCCCGGTCGAACTGCCGGAGTTCGTCCACACTACCGGGAATCCACTCGACGCCGCCGAGGAGTGGAAGCAGACGACCTGCCCCGACTGCGGGGCCGACGCGGTGCGGGAGACGGACACGATGGACACCTTCGTCGACTCCTCGTGGTACTTCATGCGGTACACCTCGCCGGAGATGGAGGAGGCCCCCTTCGACGCCGAGCGGGCCAGCGACTGGATGCCGGTCGACCAGTACGTCGGCGGCATCGAACACGCCGTGATGCACCTGCTGTACGCCCGCTTCTTCACGAAAGTGCTGGACGACCTCGACATCGTCGATGGCGTCCGCGAGCCCTTCACGAACCTCACGAACCAGGGAATGGTGCTGGGCGAGGACGGCAACAAGATGTCCAAGAGCCTTGGAAACGGCGTCTCACCTCAGACCATCATCGAGGAATACGGGGCCGATACGGCCCGACTGTTCATCATGGAGGCCGCCCAGCCTGAGAAGGAGTTCGCCTGGAGTCCCGAAGGTGTGCAGTCCGCCCACAGCTTCCTCCAGAACGTCTACACGCTGGTTTCGGAGTATGCTGAGGGTGAGGTTGACACCGGTGACGCCGACGACATCGCGGCCTACGTCGACCGCGAAATCGACGCCACCGCCGCCAACGCGACGGCGGAGTTCGAGGACTTCCGGTTCAACCACGCGCTCCAGGCCGTGCGGGAACTGGTGTCGTTGCTGCGCCGGTATCAGGAGGCGACCACTCCCGACGCCGACACCTTCGAGCGCGGGCTGGCGACGGCGGCGAAACTGCTCGCTCCGGTCGCCCCCCACGCTGCCGAGGAGATGTGGGCCGAACTGGGCCACGACGACCTTATCGCGGAGGCCGAGTGGCCGGCCGCCGAGGCGCCCGCCGACTACGGGATGGAGCGCCGGCTGGTCGAGAACACCCGCGAGGACATCCGCGACATCGTCGACACGGTCGGCATCGAGAACCCACAGACCATCACACTCGCGGTCGCACCGGAGTGGAAGCACCGCGTCCTCGACCTCGCCCGGAACGCTGACGGCAACGTTGTCGGCACCGTCATGCAGGACGAGGAACTGCGCGAGCAGGGCGAGGCGGCCGCGGACTTCGCCAAGGAACTGGCCGGCCGCGCGCAATCGCTGGACGAGCAACTGCCGCCCGAGCGCGAGCAGGCGGCGCTCGAACGGGCCGCGTGGCTCGTCGAACGCGAGTTCGGCGCTGACGTGATTGTTCAGAGTCCCGAGGAAGCAGACCCCGACCTCGTCGGCAAAGCCGGTCCCGGCCGCCCGGCCATCGACATCGAAGAATAGCTCGCAGTCGTCCGATTTTCGCCTGTCTCGGCCTACTCGGCGCTGACCAGCCCAGTATCGACGAGGTCCTCGAAGACGCTCGCCGCGTGGCCGTCGGGGCCGACCCGCTCGTAGACGGCGACGACGCGTTCCTTCGCGATGACGTACGTCGTCCGCTGGCCCCGGCCGTCGACGAGCGGCACGTCGAACGCCTCGCATAGCCGTCCCTCGGGGTCGGCCAACAGGTCGAAGCTGAGGCTGTTCGCTTCGGCGAAGTCGCGGTGGCTCTCCACGCCGTCTGTCGAGACGCCGTACACCGAGACGCCGGCGTCTTGGAACTGCTGTGTGTACTCCTCGAACTGTTCTGCCTCTGTCGTACAGCCGGGTGTGTCGTCCGCCGGATAGAAGTACAGCACCGTCGGCTGCTCGAAGGCGGGCTGGACCGCGTCGCCGTGCTGGTTCGTCGCTCTGATCGTTGGCACGTCGGTACCGGGTTCAAGTACCATCGTCAGTTGACGGGGATATTCGTCCCGTCGTCGTCCTCGCTGTGGACGACCTTCGACAGCCGTACCGTGAGGACGCCGTTGTCGTAGCTCGCGGTGGTCTCCGCTTCGTCGACGGCCTCGGGGAGGCGGACCGACCGGCTCAGCGACTGCTGCCGACGCTCGCGCTGGATGTACTGGCCGTCGGTCGATTCCCGCTCTTGGCTCGACGTGGCGCTGATTGTGAGCTTCCGATCCTCGACGAGTTGAACGTCGATGTCATCGCTGTCGTAGCCGGGGAGGTCCGCGTGGACGACGAAGGTGTCGCCCTCGTCGACGACGTCGACCGGGATAGCGCCCATGTCGACGCCGAACTGCTCTCCCAGCATATCGAACGCGCGCTCGATCTCGCTGAACGGATCGCGGTCTGACATACACGAGGGTACACGGGCCCGGGACTTAACGCTTGAAGCAGGGCCGGCGGTGTCTCGCCGGTTCAGTTGACGACCGTCCTGGAGTCGTACGATCCCAGCCGGCGGACCCAGCCCTTCTCGGCGATGTCCTCGATGTCGGCGAGGGCGTCCTGCGTTCGCTGCTCGTAGAGGCCGGCCGAGATGTCGATGTGGAAGACGTAGTCGCCCAACCGCTCCCCGCTTGGCCGGGACTCGACGCGGGTGAGGTTGATATCGCGGTCGGCGAACGGCTGCAGCAGTTCGAGCAACAGACCGGGGTAATCGACATCGGGGTAGACGATGAAGGAACTCTTGCCGCCGGCCTCGCTGCGCTCGCTTTTGGGGGCGACGACGACGAAGCGGGTGGCGTTCGAGGACCGGTCCTGAATGTCCTCTGCGAGCACTTTCAGTTCGGTGCCGTTGGTCGCGTTCTCTGGGTGGCCGATAGCGGCGATATCAGCGTCACCGCGGGCGCGCTCGACGCCGCGGGCCGTCGATGCGACCGCCTCGACATTGACGCCGGGGTAGTGCTCGTCGAGCCAGCCGCGACACTGAGCCAGCGCCTGGGCGTGGCTGGCCACCAGCGAGAATGAGTCGTCCTGTGCGAGCAGGGCGTGGCGGATCGGCGTGATGATCTCCTCGACGACGGCAACGTCGTACTCCGCGAAGGCGTCGAGCGATTCCGTGACGGAGCCTTCGATGCTGTTCTCGACGGGGACCACGCCACGTTCGGCCTCGCCGTCGGCGACGGCCTCGACGATGGCGGTCACTGACTCGGAGAAGGAGATCTCGTCGTCGGTGACTGCCTGTGCGGCGCGGTGGGAGTAGGTCCCCTCAGGACCCAGGGTAACAGTGGTCATACCCGGGGTACAGCGGTAGGAACCAAAAGAACCGTGGTCATCGACAAGCGCTGTCCCGCCGCAGTCGCGGTCGTCGGACGCCATGCCGGTGGCGTCTGCCGCTTTCAGGACAACTGGGCGAGTTCCTCGGCAGTGAGGTCGATGGCGCTCGCGGCGACGTTCTGTTCAAGATGGTCGAGGCTGCTTGTGCCGGGAATCGGGAGTGTCACGTCCGAATGCCCCAGCAGCCACGCCAGTGCGATCTGGTAGGGTGTGGCGTCGTGGCGCTGCGCTATCTCCCCGATGCCGTCGATGTCGCCGAGGTCGCCAGCGCCGAGCGGGAACCACGGAATGAACCCGATACCGTAGTTCTCGCACGCCTCTAACACGTCCTCGTCGTCGCGGTGGGCGACGTTGTACTGGTTCTGGACCGTCGCGATGTCGACGATGTCGCGGGCCCGGTCCAGTTGGTCGACGGAGACGTTCGAGACGCCGACGTGGCGGATCAGCCCCTCGTCTTTCATCTCGGCGAGCGCGTGAATCGAGTCCTCGAACGGCGTGTCGGGGTCTGGCCGGTGGTGCTGGTACAAGTCGATGGGGTCCATCCGCAGGCGGTCCCGCGAGCACAACTGGGCGTTGCGCAGATAATCCGGGTCGCCATGGGCCAGCCAGTCGGCGTCGGTGTTGCGGAGCAGACCGCCTTTCGTCGCGATGACGAGGTCTTCACGTTCAGTATCGAGCGCCTCGCCGATGAGTCGCTCCGAGACACCCGGGCCGTACGAGTCCGCCGTATCGATGAAATCCACGCCGAGTTCGACCGCTCGCTCCAGCACGCTGTGAGCGTGTGCCTCGTCGTCCGGTTCGCCGATGATATCCTCGCCGGTGAGCCGCATTGCACCGAAGCCGAGCCGGTGGACTGTGAGTTCCCCACCGATATCGAACGTCTCACTCTCGTTTGTGACCATATAAACACGGTTGACCGCACGCCTGAAAACAGCCCCGCCGACTCAGGTCGTCACCGCAACCGGTTCGATACCCCACGGTGACCGCTCACTCGCTGTTGCGGTGGAACAGCGCGAGGTGAACGAGGAGATATCGCGAGGCGTAAAAAACCGTCACGCTGGCGACGAAGGCGAACAGCGACACGGCCCCGACCGACAGGCCGAACCCGGAGTCGACGAACGGGTTCCGACCCGTGAACGCGACGTATGCGGACACTGCGTCACCACCGCCCAGACCCACGGCGAACAGGCAAAGCGAGAGCACGATTGCCAGGCCGCCGGTTCCGAGACCGACGTAGCGGGCGAAGTCCTCGGCGTTGAGCGCCGCGTGCGCCTGTCGCTCGGTCAGCGGGGCGAGCCGGACCCGGTAGAGGACTGACCCGACGAGCAACGTCGCACCGAACAACTGCAAGGCCCCGCCGAACAGTCCGAGTAACAGCACTTTCGGCGAGGCGATGGCAGGGTCGATCGACGGCAAAAACGCCGCGGTGCTGTCCGGATACAGACCGTAGATAGGTAGTAACAGCGCCAGCGCACCAAGCAGGGCGCTCTGGAGCGCGAGCGTCCGCGGGACGGTCTGTCTGAGATACGAGTGGCGTTCGTAGCGGAGTCGCTCGTACGTCGACCCCGAAATGATCGCCTGGGCGATGGTATCGTCGGGCTGTGAATCAGTAGACATATCTTACCGGTTCCTATTCACCGACAGTTTACTCAATCCATCATATAACCCTTTTGCACGGCGCAAAACTCTGCCGCTCTGACAGTAAACGCCCACAGAGTTGTTTTTAACTGGGCCTTTGCGAACCGGCCTGGCGCGTTCTCAGCGCGTGTGAACCGCTTCGCCGCGTGCCGCCGCGGCCGCCTCGTGGACTGCCTCGGAAAGCGTCGGGTGCGTGTGGATCGTCCCAGCGATGTCCTCAAGCCGCGCGCCCATCTCGATACCCAGCCCGAGTTCGGCGATAAGCTCCGACGCTTCCGGGCCGACGATCTGTGCCCCGAGCAGGAACTCCTCGTCGGCGTCGGCGACGACGCGGACGAATCCCTCTTTCTCGTTGACAGTGAGTGCACGGCCGTTGGCCCGTATCGGCATCTGTCCGATGACCGGGTCGAAGCCCGCCGCCTCGGCCTCGCTCTCAGTCATTCCGACGGTCGCGATTTCGGGGTCGGTGAACACCGCGGCGGGAATCGCCTGATGGTCGAACGCGGCCGGTTCGCCGGCGGCGGCTCTCGCAGCGACCTCGCCCTCGGCCATCGCCTTGTGGGCCAGCATCGGTTCGCCGGCCACGTCGCCGACTGCGAACACCGACTCGAAGGCCGTTCGGCACTGGTCATCGGTCGGAATGACGCCGTTCTCGTCCGTCTGGAGGTCGATGTTCTCCAGCGCGAGCGTCTCCGTGACCGGTTCGCGCCCGACCGCGACGAGACACTTCTCGGCGTTGTACTCGGTGACCGTATCGTCCTCATCAACGGTCTGGACGCGAATGCCCTCGTCCGTCTCGTTCCAGTCGTCGGCCGCCTCCCCGAAGTTGAAATCGATCCCCAGCTCCTCGGCGCGGTCGCGGACGACCGCTGCGATGTCGTCCTCGTAGCCGGGCAACACGTCATCGAGCATCTCGACGACGGTGACCTCCGCGCCAAGTTTCGCGAACACCGTCGAGAGCTCCATGCCGATGTAGCCCGCACCGACGACGAGCAGCTTCTCGGGGACCGATTCGAGCGCGAGCGCGTCCTTCGAAGGGAGGATGTGTTCGCCGTCGAATTCGAAGTCCGGGACCGTCATCGGTCGGCTCCCCGTGGCGACGATGGCGTGTTCGAACGACAGCGATTCCGAGCCCTGTCCCTCGCCGCCGTGGGCGACCCGGACCGTCCCGTCATCGACGAACTCGGCTGTCCCTTCCACCAGATTGACGCCGGCGTTCTTACACAGCGATTCGACGCCCCGTGTCAGCCGTGTGACGACGCCGTCTTTCCACTCTGTCATCCCGGCCATGTCGACGGCCGGGTCCGCGAATACGCCCATCGACTCGGCCTGCCGGGCGTCGTGGGCCACGTCCGAGGCCGAGATGAGTGCTTTCGAGGGGATACAGCCGTGGTTCAGACAGGTCCCGCCGTAGGCGTCCCGCTCGACGAGCGTCGTATCCAGCCCTAATTGCGCGCCCCGGATCGCGGCGACGTAGCCGCCCGGACCGCCGCCGATAACAAGCAGTTCCGTTCCCGTAGTGACATCTCCGACGACCATAGCGGTGCCTCGTCCGGGTCCGTGAAAAGCTATCGCCCTTCACTTCGCTGTCGTGTCTCGCGTGCGCCGCCGATACAGGTAGTACCCGATGACTGGCACCGACACCGCAAACGCTGCAAGCAGCGTCGTCCCCACCCCGTGGACGATGCCGCCAAGCGCATACAGCGGTGTCGGGGTCCAGTCCCCGTCGGTCCGCCTGAGCTGTCGACTGTCGAGAAAGAGCCCGACCGTGAGAAGCAGGCTGAACAGCATACCCGCCCAACTGGCGAGGACAGTCAGGGCAAACGCGCCGAGGAACGTTCCGAGACTCCCCTCTCCGGCCGATGCTGACGACACGAACAGTTCCATTGACAGCCGGGAGAGAGCCATACACCCCGGCGGCAGGACGAACAGCGCGGCTAATCCGTACCAGATCCATGTGTCTCTCGTGGAGGGCATCACCAACCCTGTCGTTCCAGTGACCTGTTTCGGTTTCGATTGTGAACCCGAACAGTTACTCCAGCAGGAGTCGCGTCGGGTCCGCCAGATATTCCTTGAGCGTGTTGACGAAGCGCGCGGCGTCGGCCCCGTCGATGACGCGGTGGTCGATTGCCAGCGAGACCGGGAGCGTGGGTTTTGCGACGACTTCGCCGTCTTCGGCCACCGGCCGCTCTTTCAGCGCCCCGATCCCGAGAATCGCCGTCTCGGGGACGTTGATGATCGGACTGGCGTACTCGCCACCGATAGCGCCGAAGTTCGTGACGGTGAACGTCCCGCCTTGCATCTCCGATCGCTCGATGTCCCGCTCTCGGGCCCGCCCGACGAGGTCGTTGATCTCGTCGGCGAGCTCGACTAGCCCTTTCCCGTCGACGTCGTTGACGACCGGCACGACAAGGCCATGGTCGGTCGCTGCCGCCACGCCGATGTTGTGGACGTCTCTGTAGACGATTTCCTCGTTTTCAGTATCCAGAGCCGTGTTGAGAACCGGGTGCTGGTCCAGCGCCGCGGCGACGCATTTCACCACAAACGGTGTGTACGTCAGCGTGACATCGCGCTCCTCGGCGAGTGGTTCGAGTCGCTCACGGGCCTCGACGAGGCCGGACACGACTACCTGGTCGTGGTGGGTCGCGTGGGGCACCTCTCGCCGGGAACGGGCCATCTGCTCACCGATTGACCGACGGACGCCACGGTACGGTTCGCGGCGCTCGCCGTCGCCTGTCTCGACGGCCGTCGCTTCGGTCCCAGCGCCGCCCGCTTCGGCTGTCGTTCCCGCTGCGCCACCTCCGGCGCTGACGGCTTCGGCATCAGCCGCCTGCGCGGCCTGCTGGGCCTCCGCGTACGTCCGCACGGCCGACTCGTCGACGTAGGGCTGGCCGTTCCGCGTCTGGTCGGTCGGAACGGCGTCGATGTTCACGTCGAGTTCACGGGCGGCCTTTCTGGTGGCCGGCGTCGCCAGCGTCTGGTCGCGACTGGCGGCTTCCTGTCCGTCGCCGGAGACACTTCTGACGGCTGCCTTGACAGCGGTTCCGTCGTCTGTGTCCGCATCGTCGGCCTGCGAAACTGCTGTGGTCGGGCCGTCCCCGTCGTCGGACGCCTTCGAAACGACAGATGTGGGGCCGTCGTCACTGTCAGCCGTCTCGCCGGCTGACGCTGTGGCCGCCTCGACATCCCCTTCGGTGACGCGGCCGCCCGGTCCGCTCCCGTCGACGGCCGCGATATCGACCCCCTTCTCACGGGCGAGTCGGCGTACGCTCGGCGAGGCGAACACACGGCCGTCGGCCGTGCTTGTGCTTGCCTCCGACTGTTCCGATGTGTCAGCCGCTGCGGCTTCGCTCGCAGCGCTGTCTGCCTCCTCTGTGTCGGCTCCTGCCGATTCGGCTTCGTCTGTACTATCAGTCGCCGCATCAGCCGCTTCGGCATCGCCCTCTTCCTCAATGGTGATGAGTACCTCGCCGGTCTGTACCATCTCACCGACTTCGGCATGTAGTTCCCGTACGATGCCGTTGACCGGCGACGGGACGTCGACGGCGGCCTTGTCGGTTTCCACCTCCGCGAGGACCTGATCCTCGGTGACGGCGTCGCCCGGCGAGACGCGCCAGGTGAGCACCTCACCCTCTGCGACCCCTTCACCGAGGTCTGGGAGATTGAACTCGAACATGCGTCAGAACTCCACTGCCTCTCTGATACCGTCTTTGATGCGGGCGGGTTCTGGGAGGTAGTAGTCCTCTAACGCGTACAGCGGGTACGGCACATCGAAGCCCGTCACTCGGGTAACGGGGGCCTCCTGGTACAGCAGGACCTCCTCCTGAATGGTGGCGATGATTTCGCCGGCCAGCCCGCCGGTTTTGGGCGCTTCGTGGACGACGGTCGCTCGCCCGGTCTTTTTGAACGACTCGACGATGGCGTCGGTGTCCATTGGCGACAGCGTTCGCAGGTCGATCACTTCGGCGTCGATGCCCTCCTCGGCCAGTTCCTCGGCGGCTTCGACCGTCGGCCGGGTCATCGCACCCCAGGTGAACACGGACACGTCGCTTCCTTCACGGCGGGTCTTCGCTTCACCCAACTCGACCGTGTACGGGTCGTCGGGGACCTCCTCGCGGAACGATCGATAGATGAGCTTCGGTTCGAGGAAGATAACGGGGTCCGGGTCGCGGATAGCCGCCGTCAACAGCCCCTTCGTCTCCTTTGGCGTCGACGGGACGACAACCTTCAATCCCGCCTCGTGGACGTAAAACGCCTCCTTGGACTCGGAGTGGTGTTCCGGCGCACGGATGCCGCCGCCGTATGGTGCGCGAACAGTCAGCGGGCAGTTGTATCGGCCGCGGCTCCTGTTCCGAAGCCGAGCGGCGTGACTGACAATCTGGTCGAATGCGGGGTACATGAACCCGGAGAACTGCATCTCCGGCACCGGCCGGAGCCCGTAGGCGGCCATGCCGATGGCTGTCCCGACGATGCCGGCCTCAGCGAGCGGCGTGTCGATGACCCGGTCGTCACCAAACTCCTCGTGGAGCCCCTGTGTCGCCCGGAAGACGCCGCCGTTTTTCCCGACGTCTTCACCCATCACGACCACATCTTCGTTCCGCTCCATCTCGCCGTAGAGCCCGTCACGGACGGCCTGTACGAGCGTCAAATTTTGTGTGTCTGCGTCCTGTGTACTCATTCCAGTAGCACCTCGTCGCCGTGTCGCTCGCGTAGGTCTTCGAGGTAGTCCAGTTGCTGTTCGAGTCGCTGTGGCATCTCCGCGTACACGTCCGCGAACATCTCCTCCGGTTTCGGCCGCTCGGTCGCCTCAGCCTCGTCGATGGCCGTGGCTACCTCGTCCTGAACCGATTCGTCGATGGCGTCGACCCGCTCGTCGTCGAGCAGGCCCTGGTCCCGGAGGAACGCCTCCATCCGCGGGATTGGGTCTTTTTGCTTCCAGCGCTCGACTTCGCTGTCGTCGCGGTACACCGATGGGTCGTCAGCAGTCGTATGTGCGCCAAAGCGGTACTGCACCGCTTCGATCATCGTCGGGCGGAGTTCACCCTCTGGTGGGTCGTGTGCCTTGTCGACGGCCTCGCGGGTCACCTGATACACTGCCAGCGGGTCCATCCCGTCGACCTGGACGCCGTCGAAGCCGTAGGCGTTAGCCTTCTGGGCAAGCGTTTCGCTGGCCGTCTGGCGCTCCCGTGGTACCGAGATCGCCCACTGATTGTTGTTACAGAAAAACACCGCTGGCACGTCGAACACACCCGCGAAGTTCAGGCCTTCGTGAAAGTCGCCTTCGGAGGTCGCGCCGTCACCGAAGTACACGAGGGCAGCGGTGTCATCGCCCTTGAGTTTCGATGCCCACGCGGCCCCGGTCGCGTGCGGAATCTGTGTCGCGATTGGGACCGCAAACGAGAACGCCTGGACGTCCTCCGGCGGCGAATTACCCGACTCCGACCCCATCCAGTACAACAGGTCGTCCGACAGGGGCCATCCCTTGACGTACATCGCGAGATGTTCCCGGTAGCTCGGGAACGCCCAGTCGCCGTCTCGCAGCGCGTAGGCGCTGCCGACCTGCGAGGCCTCCTGTCCCGACATCGGGGGGTAGGTCCCCATCCGGCCCTGTCGTTGCAAACTCACCGCCCGCTGGTCGAAGTGCCGGCCGAGTTTGAGATACCGGTACATCTCCACCAGTTCGTCGTCCGAGAGGTCCGGTATCGTTGCGCCGTCGACCACTGTCCCGTCTTCATCGAGAATCTGTACCTTGTCCGCTGGGTCGCGCTGGAGGACACTCATAGAAACCGCCTCCCTCGAAGTGGCATACGACGACTGTTCACTCGCACTACCTTTAGAGCTTTCGCGGCGCTGAAAAATATATCCGACGTGGGTATTACTGATCATATAGATGTTTTAGCGGCGCTACGCCGGTTTTAATTCTGCCCAATTTATCACTGATAACTCCGGTGTATCAGTTGTCGGCACGGACTTCTGCCCGGGCCTCGTCGACAGTTCGTCCCTCGCGCATGACGCTCTCCACGAACAGTTCGCCGGCACGGTAGGACGACCGGACCATCGGACCCGAGGCACAGTACAGGAAGTCGAACTCCTCCTCGGCGACCCGCTGCCAGGTGTCGAAGGCGTCCGGATGGACGTACTCCGAGACCTCCAGATGCGAGCGGGAGGGCTGGAGGTACTGGCCGAACGTCACCACGTCGACGCCGGCCTGCCGGAGATCCGTCAGCGTCTGGTACACCTCGTGGGCGTACTCGCCGACACCCAGCATCAGGCTGGTCTTGCTGTAACAGTCGCTTTCGCGGTTGACCTGCCGAAGCACCGAGAGGGACTGCTCGTAGCCCGCCCGGCGGTCCCGGACCGGCCACTGGAGGCGGTCGACCGTCTCGATGTTGTGGGCGATGACGTCCGGGTCGGCGTCGATGATCTTCCGAACCAGTTCCGGCTCGCCCTGAAAATCGGGGATGAGACACTCGACCAGAATCGACGGGTCACGCTCTTTGATGGCCCGGATCGTCTCGGCGAAGTGGCCCGCGCCCTGGTCGGGCAGGTCGTCGCGGTCGACGCTGGTCAGCACCACGTAGTCCAGTCCGATCTCCGCGACGGCGTCGGCCACCTGCTGTGGCTCGTCGGAGTCCAGCGAGTCCATCCCGCCCGTCTCCACGTCACAGAAGTTACAGCCCCGCGAACAGCGGTCGCCCATCAGCATGAACGTCGCTGTCCCCGGTCCGTCGCGTCCGCTCCAGCACTCCCCGAGGTTGGGGCAGTTGGCTTCCTCACAGACCGTGTTGAGGTTTCGATCCCGGAGCGTCTGCTTGATATCGGTGAACCGCTCGCCCGACGGTGGCCGCATCTTCAGCCAGTCAGGCTTGCGCGAACGACTCATTACCAGCAGTTAGGTTGGGTCGGTCAAAAACGTGCGGGGGTCCTGTCCTCTGTCACACCCCTTGTTGAAGACCAGTCGGGCGGTCAGGCGGCTCAGCCGAACCGACTGCCACCTGCGTACTCAGGGACATCAACGCTACTGCCCGCGTGCCCACCTCAGGCACGGCAGACCGCAAGCATATGTGCGGACATATCCACGACAGTCCGGTCCGTCCGGAGTTCGTCTACGAGCGCCTGAACACCGGCCAACTCGTGTGCTGACAGTTCGTCAGCGGTCTCTCGGAGCGATGGAGCGGCGAGTACTGACGCCAACCCCTCCAGTCCGACCAGCGTCTCGACGGTTACTCCGCCCGCCTCTAACAGCGCCTTGAACTCGTCGGCGCGGAAAAAATGGGTCTCGGTGAACGCCGCATCGTGATCGAGTTGCGCCACGAATGAACGGTCGTAATCACCCGTTTCGGCGAGTTCGTCCGCGTGGACGAGGTGTTCCGACCTGCCGACCAGCGAGAGCATAAGCCAGTTGAGCCGCCCCATGACGGAGGCGAACACCGGACTCCCGGCTTTTGTCACCCGGTGAAGCTCCCGCACGGCGGCCACCCGTTCGTCGGCGTCGAGTACATGTGACAGCGGCCCACCCAGACACAGCGTTGCGTCGAATACGTCCTGGTCAAACCCGAGGTCGCGCACGTCGCCCGCCTCGACGGCCACCCGCTCTTCGTACCCATGCTCGGCGATTTTCTCCTGTGCAATAGCTCGCTGGCCTTTGCTGGGGTCGACGAGCGTGACGTCGTACCCCTGTTCGGCCAGCCAGACGGCGTACCGACCAGCACCGCCGCCCACGTCGAGAATGTGTCCCGTGTCGGGGAGGTTTGCTTCGAGCTGTGCAACGGTCCCCGACCACTCCAACTGCCCGTGTAGCGTGGCTGTCAGGCGGTCCCACTCGCTCTCGTCGTTCTCGTCGTAATAGCTCTCGGGGTCGCTGATAGGCATACCTGCGCACTATCAGCCGGCTGAGTTAATTTTTGGGCAGCCGTGTGGGATGCTCGCATCGAGGGGCCATGTTTCGAAACCAGCGAATGTGCCCGCTCTTCGCACACGTTCGCTCCCCCATAGAAACGCCTTTGCCGTCGCGGAACTGCGACTGTGACGTGTCATCCAGAACCGACAGCGAGCCGACTGTAGCGGTCGCGGAGGTGCTCCCCGAGTTTGCCGACGCCTTCCCGTTCGAGGAGTTCAACCGGATGCAGTCGGCGGCCCTGGCGGCCCTGCTGAACCGCGACGACAACGTCGTCGTCAGCGCGCCGACGGCCAGCGGGAAGACCGCGCTGGCGGAACTGGCTATCTCCAAGACGCTCGCCGAGGACGGGACCGCGCTCTTTCTCGCGCCGCTTCGTGCGCTCACGAACGAGAAAGAAAGCGAGTGGGAGCGGTTCGAAGACTTGGGCTACTCCGTCTACGTCGTCACCGGCGAGCGGGATCTGAACCCCCGCCGCGCCGAGCGGGCCGACATTCTCGTGATGACGCCGGAGAAAGCCGACTCGGCCACCCGGAAACACGAGACCAGCCGCTACTCCTTTATTACTGACGTGGACTGCTGTGTCATCGACGAGGTCCACCTGTTGGACTCGGACCGTCGGGGCGCAGTGCTCGAAGTCACCGTCTCGCGGCTCCGCCGGCTCTGTGACCCGCGCGTCGTGGCGTTGTCGGCGACGATGCCGAACATCGACGACGTGGCCGACTGGCTCGACGCGCCCGATGAAACCACGTTCGCCTTCGGCGAGAAGTACCGTCCGGTCCCACTCAACGCCGACGTGAAGACCTACTCCCACGGTGAGAACGCCTTCGCCGACAAGTACCGGCGGCTCTACCGGGCACTCGACCTCGCCGAGCCACACATCCGTGAGGAGGGGCAGGCGCTTGTGTTCGTCTCCTCGCGCCAGGACACGGTGCAGGCCGCAAAGAAGGCCCGCGACGAGATTACCGAACGCGACATCCCCATGGGCGCACGCGGGGACTACGACTTCCACAACGACGCCGCCGATCTCTCGAACGACACGCTCCGCCAGTCCGTACTGGACGGCGTGGGCTTTCACCACGCCGGCCTCGCGCGTGAGGACAAGAACAGAGTCGAGCAGTGGTTCAAGGAGGGCAAGATTCAGCTCCTCTTCTCGACATCGACGCTGGCCTGGGGCGTGAACCTCCCCGCCCGCTGTGTCGTCATCCGCGACACCAAACTGCACGATCCGCTCGAAGGCGAGGTCGACATGAGCCCGCTTGACGTGCTCCAGATGCTCGGCCGCGCGGGCCGGCCCGGCTACGACGACATGGGCTACGCCTGGGTCGTCTGTGACCGCTCGGACGCCGACAAGTACCGCCGCCTCCTCCGGGACGGCAAGGAGATCGAGTCACGGTTGGCGGCCGAACTCGATGCCCACCTGAACGCCGAAATCGCACTCGGGACCATCGACGACGTGGACGACGTGATGGACTGGCTCGCGACCACGTTTTACTACGCCCGCTCGCAGTCGGCCCCCGACGAGTACGACGCCGGCAGCGATCTCCGACAGCGGGTCAGCGACACGCTCTCAGCGCTCGTCGACGAGGGCTTCGTCGAGCAGGACGGCCTCAACGTCGAACCGACCCGGCTCGGCCAGCTAGCATCGAAGTTCTACCTCCGGCTGTCGACCGCCCGTCGGTTCGCGGATGTCGCCGAACGGTGTCAGGACGCCGCCGACCCGGATTCTGCTGTCTCCGTCGACGCGGACGACCTGCTGACCGCGGTGGCCGGCGCAACCGAGTTCGACAGTGTCAGCGCCCGCTCCGACGAGGAAGACGCCGTCCACGCAGTGCTGGGAGACAGCGTCGACGACAGCCTCGACGCCGGCCAGCGCAAGGTGCTGGCCATCCTCCGCTCGGGCATGACCGGGACGACGCCGACGGAACTGAAAAGCGACGCGTGGGTCATCCGCCAGAACGCCCTGCGCCTGCTCGCAGCGATGCGGGAGTTCGTCGACACGCTCGGCCCGGCCCGCTACGCCAACCTCGCGTGTCGGGTCGAAGCTCGCGTCGAACACGGCATCAGCGCCGACGCGGTGGGGCTGACAGCCATCGACGGTGTCGCCAGCGGCCGCGCGGGTAAACTCGCTGCGGCGGGCCTCACGTCGCCCGCTGATGTGGTCGAAGCCGGTGAAGACGGCCTCGTCCGTGCCGGCCTCTCGGAAGGCGTCGCCGAGCAAGTGCTTGCTAACGCCCGAGACCTCCCCGTTGTCTCCATCGACTGGGGCGATTTCCCCGAGACGATCTCCCCCGGCGACAACGACATGCGGGAGGTGACGGTCGAAAATACTGGTGGGAGTGCCCGCGCGGGCCTGCGGGTCACAGTTAACGGGCGCGAGATGACTGCCAAGCCGTCGTATCTCGGTGAAGCCACGCTTCCGGTTGCTGTCTTCGGCGCTGATGCCGACGAACTGACTTTCACCGTTGAAGTCGCGTTCCCCGCGCTGCCGCTCCCGACGATTACCGAAACCCGATCAGTGCTCGTCCGATAACCGCCGTTTTGACCGTTGCTCTGAAACGCGCTCAGAACCCCGAATAAAATTTATAAACACTTTTCGAAGCGTTATTCTTCCCGGTGAAAGATCGCTGAAAGGTGTTGAAATCCAGTTAATATTCCGAAAAGAGTTCGAATTCTCCCCAAGGGTCTGGCGTTTATATGGGGGTATGGGTTCTTACGAAGAACTGAGGAAGCCCACCATGTCCAGTGCATCGCCCTTCCGTTCCCCGATGGAAGCCGCCCCCAGTAGCGCCGCCCTCCGATCACTCACTCGTCCCCTGCAATTCATCGCGTTCTGGCTGGCGATCGTCACGCCACTGGCGTACCCGCCGCTGCTGCTGGGCGGACTGGACAGTCAGAGCTTCCTCATCTTCGTGGGTGTCGTTGCCCTCAACGTCTTCGGCCTGCTGGCGGGCCGAGGATACGGTGATCCCGCCTGACCTGGCCGGGACTTCCTCCCCTCCATGCTGGCATTTCCGGCACGCAGCTTTCTGGTTTCGTGCCCTTGAATCTCTGCCCACCGTACTAACACCTGCCCGGTATTGTCCCTCGGTCTCTGGTTCAGTTCTGTATCGGTTCGCTATTTCCCACCGCATCTGGCTTCTGGCATTTCTCAAACACTGCCTCAAAGACACTCTACTCGGCTGTTACACACCGCCTAACAGCACCTGTCGCAGCGACGCGGTGTCGTCCGCGATCTCGTGGACCATCGACAGGTCAGTCTCGTCACCGTCGCCGCGGAACCCGACAGTCGTCATCCCAGCGGCGACGGCGGCACGTGCGCCCGCGGTGGAATCTTCGACGGCCCAGCAGTCCTCAGGCGTGACGCCCAGTTCCGCCGCACCGCGCTCGTAGATATCCGGCTCCGGCTTGCCGGGGCCGTCGATGTCGCCGGCGCTGATGGCGACGTCGAACTTCGAGAGGAGGTCGAAGCGCCCGTCGGTCACGTCGATCCAGGCCCACGGTGCGGAGGTCGTCAGCGCTAGCGCCACGCCGGCGTCCCGCAGGTCGTCGAGCAGTTCGTGTGCCCCGTCGAGGAAGGTTGCTTCTTCGCTGTAAATCCGCTCGCCGTGCTCCTCGAACAGTCTCTCGAATGCCTCCCGGCTGATTTCGAGGTCGTACTCGGCGTCGAGGTCCGGATACACTTCTCGGTAGTTTCGACCGGTAATCGCGGACAGAGGAATATCGTCGTTCGGTGCGGCCGTCGGGAGGATATCCTCGTGCTGGGCGCGGACCCAGTGATCTTCGGACTGGACGAGCACGCCGTCCATATCGAAACAGACCGCGGCCGGTGGTTCGCTCATTGCCTCCCTGTCGCCCGGCGACGGCTTTGGCTGTTGCGACTCCGGCAGTGACGCCCACTCTACGAAGCCCCACCGACTGAGGGTTTAAGTACCGGAACCCGGGCAGGACGGTCCATGCACGACGGAACCCGTGTGATAGCTGGCGAGTGTACGACCGTCTTCGAGGGACCGCGCGAGCGGGAGCAGCGCGGCGACGTGCTCGTCGTCGTCAAACCGGACAACACTGTTCTCGTTCACGATGCCGAAGGGTATCAGCCGGTTGCGTGGCTCACGCGCGCCGAAAGCGTCACCATCGACAACGGAGCGGTGACTGCCCGCGACGGCGACGAACTCCTCCGGGTGGTTACTCACGAGGAACACGGTAGCGCCCGCTACCCGGCCTCGAACGCCGGCGTTCCGGTACGTGACTGCCCCGACTGTGCCGGGACGCTGGTCCGTGCCCGAAGCGAGGTCACCTGTACCGGCTGTGACGCCGCCTACGGGATTCCGAGCGATGCCGCGGTCACTGGCGGCCGCTGTGACGACTGCGGACTCCCGACGCTTCGGGTGGAACGCGGCCGAGCCTTCGAACTGTGCCTCGACCGGGAGTGTGACTCACTGGACGACGCCGTCACCGCGGCCTTCGACCGCGAGTGGGACTGTCCCAACTGTGATCGCGACCTGCTGATTCTCCGCCGTGGCGGTCTGCTCGCCGGCTGTGAGCACTATCCCGACTGTGACACCGGCTTCTCGATGCCGTCCGGCGTGGTCGTCGGCGACTGTGACTGCGGCCTGCCGCTGTTCGAAACCGCTGGCGGCACGCGCTGTTTGGACAGTTCCTGCGAAGAACGGGGGTGAAGGCTGGGCCTCCACACCTGTACCATCCAGTTTCGCTGACGGCTCGGACCCGTAGGGGCTTTGTCGCCGCGGGGGTCACGTCAGAGCATGGAACTGACGCTTGAGGGCGATGTCGTGCGGGCCGGCTACGAGGCGCGCGAGCGGTTCTACGACTCGCGCGGGTACGGGAAGGTCCGCAACGGCGACATCGATCTGGCCCCGGTGGAAGCCGCACACCTCCTCTACCGCGGGGATATCGAGAGCATCGACGGCATGGATTTCCGGGCGTTCCTCGGGTCGGCGGCCGTCTCTGAGGTCGACTTTGCCGTCTACAAAGACCTCCGTGATCGCGGTTTTTACCTCACGCCGGCCCGCGAGGGGTGGGTCGATGACGCCGCAGGCACAGACTTCGTGGTCTACCCGCGCGGGAAGGGGCCATGGGACAACGAGGTGGCCTACCGCATCCGGGTTATCGGCGAGCGCGACACCGTCAACGCCGCGGCGCTGGGCGACTGCGTGCTAGCGGTCGTCGATGAGGAGAGCGAAGTCACCTATCTCGATACCGACCGGCGAGATGTCGAGGGAACCAGTGACGCTGCCGTCCCGGCGACGGAAGGGGAACTGCTCGCCGAGCGGGTGGTGTGCTGGGAACCGCCGGCAGAACTGTACGACCAGGCGTTCTACGGCCAGCGACTCGGCGACGACGGCGCGGTCCAGCTCTCGCTTGTCGAGGCCGCGTATCTCGCACAGGAGGGCCTGCTCACCGTCGACGGCGGGGCCGACGCCGTCGTCGAGCGGGGCCGCGAGGTCGAGGGCGACCGCTTCGACCGCCGGCTGGCCGTCTACGCGGCGCTGCGAGCGAGCGGTGTCGCGCCGAAGACCGGCTTCAAGTTCGGCGCGGACTTCCGGACCTACGCCGACGTCGAGAGTGCCGAGAACCTCGGGCACTCGGAGCTACTGGTGCGGGTGCTGCCGGCCGACCACCGCTTCGAGCCGCGGGACCTCGCGCTGGACGTGCGGCTCGCCCACGGCGTCCGGAAGACGATGGTGTTCGCGCTCACGACGGACGACGGTGGCGGCGACATCGAGTGGATCGCCGTCGAGCGATTGACCCCCTGAGTTGACCAAGCGCCGTGGTCGGCCGGTTGGTGTCTGTCCGCCGGTCCGGTCGGCGCACCGAAACGAACCCTTTTTGCGCCGACCGGAACCAAAGCACCTGTAACGTGGCTCACCGCGAGCCGACCACACCCATGACAACGGACGACTCCCACCACGACGACGCATCGCCCGACGAGGACCGCCGCCAGTCGGGCGGAGCGTGGCGGGAGCCTGACACCCGCTCCGGCGGCGACCCGGTGCTACCGGACGGCGGCACTGAGGCCGAAGGGGCTGACGAGGCAACGCTTGACCCATGGGGCTCCTCGACCATCGCCGACTACCGTAAGCTGTTCGAGCAGTTCGGCATCGAGGAGTTCGACGAGGTGCTCCCCGAAGTCCCCAACCCTCACTACTTGATGCGGCGGGGCGTCATCTTCGGCCACCGGGACTACCGACCGGTCGCCGAGGCGATGCGCAACGACGACCCCTTCGCCGCGCTGTCGGGGTTCATGCCGACCGGCGACCCCCACATCGGTCATAAGCTCGTCTTCGACGAGATCATCTGGCATCAACAGCAGGGCGGGGACGCCTACGCACTTATCGCGGACCTCGAAGCCCACAGCGCCCGCGGGCTGTCGTGGGACGAAATCGACGAGCACGCGACGAACTACCTGTTGTCGCTGCTCGCGCTCGGGTTCGACCCCGACGAGGGCACGCTGTACCGCCAGTCCGACAACCGTGAGGTGCAGGACCTCGCCTTTGAACTCGGCGCGGAGGCGAACTTCTCGGAGCTGCAGGCCATCTACGACTTCGACGGCGAGACGGATGTCTCGCACATGCAATCGGTCGTCACGCAGATGGCCGATATCCTCTATCCGCAACTGGATGAGCCAAAGCCGACGGTCATCCCTGTCGGCCCGGATCAGGACCCGCACATGCGACTGGCACGGGACCTCGCCGCACGGATGCGGTACTTCGGCGTGACGGAAGCCTTCGCTAGTTTCGAGGCCGACGGGGTCGAGCGGACACTGCTCCGGCAGGCTTACGACGCCCGCGAGGACTACGCCGAGGACGCCGACCGACCTCGGTGTGGCGAGGCCGCCGACTGGCTGCGCGAGCACCAGCCAGCGCCCGCCGACGCCCGTGAGTCCGTCGTCGCGAAACTCGACGAGGCCGGGAAGGAACCGCTCCGACCGCGGATCCGATTCCTCGACCGCAACGCCACAGACGAGGCTTTCGAGGCGCTCATCGAGGCTATCGACGGCGAGAAGCGGGTGTACGACGAGCACATCGATACGTTCGACTTGGACCACGCCGAGGCCGAGGAACTGGCCCGGCAGGTCGAACTCGACAACGGCGGCTACGGCTTCCAGCCGCCGTCCTCGATCTACCACCGGTTCATGACCGGCCTCACCGGCGGCAAGATGTCCTCGTCGATTCCAGCCTCGCACATCTCGCTGCTGGACGACCCGGAGGACGGCTACGACAAGGTGAAATCGGCGACTACCGGCGGTCGCTCAACAGCCGAGGAACAGCGTGAGAAAGGCGGCAAAGCCGACGAATGCCCGGTGTACGAGCTGTACGCCTACTTGCTCTCGGGCGATGACGACGAGTTCGCGAAAGAAGTGTATGACGAGTGCGTCGGCGGCGAACGCCTCTGTGGCGGCTGCAAGGAGCAGGCCGCTGAACTGATGGAACAGTTCCTCGAAGAGCATCAGGAGAAACGCGCTGAGTGGGAAGACAGGCTCGAGGAACTCGACATCGACCTCGACTCCGACCGCGCGCCGACAAGCGCGGACTGAGAACCGGCCCCCCACCGCTCGTTTCGTGTCGAGACGAGCATACGCACAACGTTTATATCTGCAAGTCACAACCGCTCAGACATGGCACCCGAATCCCACCGTGCCGGCGTCGCTTGCCAGCTATCTGACAGTCCGGGGTTCGGCTTCTTTTTTGCTGCCTGACCGCGTGCGGACTCTGACGGCGTCGAGAGGCGTGGTCGGACGAAACCGCGAGCAGGAAGTGAGAACCGTTAACTGAGCGACCCGCGGTTATCCCCACAAGACCGAGACACCCGTATGAAACGACCACAGGCACAGGTGGCCGTCCTGCAGGCCGCCGACGCACAGAAAGACAGGCGTATCGACGACGTGGCTGCAGAGGCTGACCTCAAGCCGGAAGCGGCCACCAGAGCGGCGTTCGAACTCGAAGCTGACGGGCTGGTGTCCGTCTCCGAGGAGACGCTCGAACACTACGAACTCACCGACGAAGGCGACCGGTACGTCCGGGAGAGTCTGCCAGAACAGGACCTCTACGAGGCCGCTATCGACGCCGGCGCGGCCGATGGCCCGGTCCAGATGGGGCAAGTCATCGGCGCGTCCGGCCTCGAAGGCGGCGCGGTCGACATCGCGCTCTCGAACTACGCCCGCAAGGCCTACGGCAGCATCGACAGCGGCGAGATCACGGCCAACCAAGACGCCGATCCCGGGTCCGACCCCGAGATGCTGGCGCTGGAGGCTGTCGCAGACAGGCGCGTCGAGGACGCTGACACGGACGCGCTCGACCAGCTGGAACGGCGTGGACACCTCGATGTGCGTGAGGAAACCGTCCGCTCGGTCCAGCTCACTGACGACGGTGTCACCGCGCTGATGGAAGGTGTCGAAGCCGCCGAGACGGTCGACCAGCTTACTCCAGAGATGCTCACCAGCGGCGAGTGGGAGGACGTGGCCTTCACCGAGTACAACGTCGAGGCCGACGCCGAGGACGTGAGCCACGGCAAGGAGCACATCCTCCGCCAGACGGCAAACCGCGTGAAGGACACGCTCGTCGGCATGGGCTTCTCCGAGATGGAAGGCCCTCATGCCGACGCTCAGTTCTGGATCAACGACTGCCTGTTCATGCCACAGGACCACCCGGCCCGGACCCACTGGGATCAGTTCGCCCTAGAGGAGCCCGAAGAGATCGGTCACCTCCCTCCGGACCTCGTCGAACGGGTCCGCTCGGCCCACAAGGAGGGCGTCGGCCCCGACAGCGAGGGGTACCACTCGCCGTGGACCGAGGACATCGCCCGCGGGATGGACCTGCGCGGCCACACCACCTCGCTGTCGATGCGCTACCTCTCGGGCCATCAGGTCGGCGAACTCGACCCGCCCGAGCGCTACTTCAGCGTCGAGAAGGTGTACCGAAACGACACGCTCGACCCGACGCATCTGCTGGAGTTCTTCCAGATCGAGGGCTGGGTGATGGCCGAGGACCTTTCCGTGCGGGACCTGATGGGGACGTTCACGGAGTTCTACGAGCAGTTCGGCATCACCGATCTGGAGTTCAAGCCCCACTACAACCCTTACACCGAGCCGAGCTTCGAACTGTTCGGCACCCACCCCGAGACCGGTGAGGTGGTCGAGGTCGGCAACTCCGGAATCTTCCGCGACGAGGTGCTCACGCCGCTTGGTGTCGATTGTGACGTGATGGCGTGGGGCCTCTCGCTTGAACGACTACTCATGCTCATGTACGGCTTCGAGGACATCCGCGACGTGCACGGGACGCTGTGTGATCTTGAACTGCTGCGGGAGACGGAGGTGATCCGCTGATGCCGGTCGTCGATGTCGACCCTGATGAACTGCGGTATCTGACCGGGCACGACGAGAAAGACGACGACGAACTCAAATCTGACCTGTTCAACCTCGGCCTCGAATTCGAGGGCTGGACCGAGGACGACGAGTTCCAGCTGGAGTTCGCGCCGGACCGACTGGACCGCCTCTCCGTCGAGGGGGTCGCGCGGTCGCTTCGCTACCACTACGGCGACGACCGCGGCGTGGATATCCCCAACACGAACAGCGCCGACTGGACGATTGAGGTCGAGGACCAGCCTGACGAGCGCCCGTACGTCACCGGCGCTATCGTCCGCGGCCTGGATATGGACGAGGCTGCACTGGAATCGCTCATCCAGCTTCAGGAGAAGCTCCACGCGACGATGGGGCGCAAGCGGGCAAAAGGTGCTATCGGCGTCCACGACCTCACGATGCTGAAAGGCAACTCGGTCACGGACGAGACGGGCAAGTCCATCACCTACACCAGCGCCGACCCCGACGAGGCGACGTTCGTTCCGCTGGACGCCGACGCGGAGATGACCCCCAGTGAGGTCATGGCGTCCCACGAGACCGGCCAGACCTACGGCGATCTCGTGGCCGATTTCGACCGTGTGCCGGCTATCTACGACGCCATCGGGCTGTTCTCGTTCCCGCCGGTCATCAACGGACGCCGGACCGAGGTCAGTGTCGACTCCCGGGATCTGTTCATCGAGATGACCGGGACCGACCAGTGGACCATCGACCACATGTGCAACATCGTCTGCTACGCGCTCGCTGCCCGCGGCGGACAGGTCGAGAAGGTCGACGTGTCCTACGCTGATGACGCGCCTGGGGAGTATGCTGGCAAGACGCTGGAACGGCCGGACTTCTCGGTGCGGACGAAGACGGTTACCCACGACCGCATCGAGTCCATCCTCGGCGTCTCACTCGATAGCCGCGAGGTCATCGACTACGCCGAGCGGGCCGGCCTCGACGCCACCGAAACCGAATCCGATGACGGCATGGCCTACGAAGTCGAGGTTCCGCCGTACCGCGTCGATGTCATCCACCCGCTGGACATCATTGACGACATCGGCCGGGCGCTCGGGTTCAACAGCCTCGAACCGACCTACCCCGACGTGTCGACGGTCGGCGGCCGCCACGAGCGGTCCAGGCTGGAGGACGCCGCCCGCGACGCGCTCGTCGGACTGGGCTTCGAGGACCTGCTGAACTTCCATATGACAAACGAGGTCGAGAACTTCGAGCGGATGGGGTTGGGCCCCGACACCACGGGCGGGGATGTCGTCGGTCAGACCGACCCCGTCACCATCCAAGAGCCCTACAGCGAGGACTACACCATCCTCCGAACGTGGGCGCTCCCCTCTATCATGATGGTGTTGGAGAACAACACACACCGGAGCTACCCGCAGGACCTCGCCGAAATTGGGCTGGCCGCCGGTCTCGACGACTCGGAGAATACCGGCGTCGCCGAACACCGTACCGTCGCCGCCGCGCTCGCGCGCACGGACGCCTCGTACGAGGACGCGAAGGCTCGTCTGCAGGCGCTCGCCGACGCCTTCGACAAGAACCTCGAAACGCCACCAACCACGCATCCGTCGTTCATCGGCGGCCGCGCCGCCGAGGTCGTCCTCGACGGCGAGTCGGTCGGTGTCATCGGTGAGATTCATCCGAAGGTGCTCGTCGAGCACGATCTGGAACTGCCGGTTGCCGCATTCGAGTTCCGTCTGGATGCACTGGAGTAAGTCTGGCTGAGCCGGCGCAGCGCTCCCTCGGCTCTATCTGTCGCTCGGATACACGTACTCTACCTCCCTCGGCTTCCCGGTTTCCTCTTCGTCGGTTTCGATGACGATGGTCGAAGAGAGCTTGTTGAACAGCCGCAGCCCCTCCTTCTCGTATGCCAGCCAGCCGACGAGGATATCGAGGGGCAGCAGGAACGCCTTGCCGAAGCTCTCGATGGCCGCTGTCACGTAGTCGATGGCCTCGCCGCGTTCGTCCGTGACGGCGATGTTCATCACTATTTTCCCGACCGACTGCCCCTGCCGGCCTTCCAAGACCGTCCAGTACACGAAGAGGCCGAGCCCGTTCAGGCCGGTGAACGGAGTGGGATCCGAGAGGCCGCCGGTCAGGAGAGCGAACACGCCTGCGACCTCGCCCAGTGCGGAGAGGACGACACCGACGAGCAGGATGTCGAGAAGCCACGCGAAAAAGCGGTCGTCTCAGGATGCGATATGCAGCGTGCGGCGGGTGTCGGCCATGTCGCCGGTTCGCTGCAACTGTACTTCAAGATTTGCCAGCTACAGGTCCGCGCCGACGGCGTCCTCGACCGAGTCGAAGCCGTCCTCCGCGAGCAAGTCGAGGAGTCCAGAATTGATTTCGCGTGCGGTGGACGGACCGCGGTAGACCAGGCCGGTGTACAACTGGACGAGCGAGGCCCCGGCGCGGATCTTCCGGTATGCGCCCTCTGTCGTCGAGATGCCACCGACGCCGACAACGGGCACGTCGACACGCTCGGCAACGAACCGAACCATCTCGGTCGCCTCGTTCTCTATTGGTTTCCCTGAGAGGCCGCCTGTCTCGACCGCGTTCGGCGAGCGCAGGCTGGCGGGCCGGTCCGTCGTGGTATTCGTTGCGACGACGCCATCTAGATCTAGCTCGGTCACTATATCCAGCGCGTCCTCGACTGCCGGTTCGGGAAGGTCCGGTGAGAGCTTCACGAGTAGCGGGGCCGCGCCCGCGTCCCGTAGCTCGCCGAGGATCGCCTCCATCGCGTCGCGGTTCTGGAGTTCCTCGAACCCCTCTGAGTTGGGACAGGAGACGTTGATGACGAAGAAGTCCCCACCTTCGGCGACGTGTTCATACGTGGTTCGGTAGTCTTCTGGGGCCTCATCTGTCCCGACGTGTTCCGTCTTGGCGATGTTGACGCCGACCGGGAACGGGGCGTCGACGTTCTTCAGTCGCTCGCCGATGACGATGGCCCCGTCGTTGTTCAGTCCCATCCGGTTGATTATCGCCTCGTCCTCTCTGAGCCGGAACATCCGCGGGCGGGCGTTCCCGGTCTGTGGCTCAGCCGTGACACCGCCGACTTCGGCGAAGCCGAAGCCCAGTGACGCCAGCGCACTAGGGATGGTGGCGTTCTTGTCGAAACCGGCAGCGACTCCGACGGGGTTGTCGAACGTGTAACCGAACGCCTCCACTGCGAGCCGGTCGTCAGTGACGGTGTAGCGGTCGGCCATCGCGTCGGCGATTCGGGTTCCATCAACTGCCTCTAACAGTCGATGGACGCTCCGGTTAGCGGTTTCTGCTGGCAGCGAAAACAGGAGTGGTTTCGCGATATCGTAGGGTCTCATTGTGTGGGTGTTCGGGTTAGCTCGAAGAACGGTGGTGACCGACCGATTTCGGGCGTCGGCCCAACAGCCCCGCCCAGTGGCACTGTGTCACCGTCGATGGTGCCTCAAAAGTCGTGTTCGACCTCTTCCGGGTCGGCTTTCTGGATAATAATTTTGTTGTCGCGGACGCGGACGAACACTTCGTCACCGATTTCCATCCCGGCGACGGCTAGCTCGTCTTCGTGAATGTTGATATGTACGTTGTGGTACTCGCCGTCCTCATCTTTGGCGCCACTCGGGCTGAGCTTCTTCTTTCGCACCATCGCGCTATCCTACTCCGCACTTCACCGCAGGATACACTTAAGTCTACCGTGCCGCCGGTCGCTGGCTGGCGGTTTTGTGGACGCGCGTGACGATTTCGGCCCGAATATCTGGCTTGAGCCAGCCGGTTTGCAGGTTCGAACTGGTACGCAGCGGCACCACTGTATAAAAGCATCCCCCGACGGAGGGCGGATTGGGGAGTATATTTATGTTCTGCCATGTGCTGAATTGGCATGGAGCGGTGAAATCCATGGCACCCGACAGTGACAAGCGCAACTTCGCACTGCGCGAAGACGGTGACGAATCGAGCGTCTTCTCGGGCGGAACACCTCGACAAGCTGCACTGAAGGCAGCACGTCGACTCGAACCGGCCGATGGTGAAGATCAGGCCGATCCTGAGGAGATACGACTACGGGAGAAGGGAACCCACAAAGTTCACATCTACGAAGCGTGGGCATGGGTCGAGGAGGCACCCGACGACAAACCCGACTGGATGCCCGGAGATATCACGAAAGGAAACGTCTCGAAGCAGGGCGTCGAACACCTAGACGAAATCTAGGTCGAATTCCCGACATTTTTGCTGGCCTTCGAAGTTGACGCCTTGACCTACGCGTCCACGTGTGCGCGAGGAGACTGTAGGGGGAGCATCTGTCACAGCTATCTGTTCCTTAATCCATACTCCCTGTTCATACACGTGTGGGACACTCACACCCGTGTAATCGCGGCCCGCAGACGATCTCCTTCGACGGGGTTAAGTGTGGCTCACCCATCGAAATGAAATGCGAACGTGGTCAGGGGCCGACGCCCCCGAACGAACGCACTCGTTCCGCTGCCCTTAAGTGTAACAGGGCGTTCGGAATGAACGCGAAGGTCGCTCGCGTCGTGCGGTTCGACGCGAGCCCGATCCGACGCCCTTAAGTGTAACAGGGTGTTCGGAATGAACGCGAAGGTCGCTCGCGTCGTGCGGTTCGACGCGAGCCCGATCCGACGCCCTTAAGTGTAACAGGGCGTTCGGAATGAACGCGAACGACGTTCGGTCTGGGACATCGAATCCCTGCCGACACGGACCAGGCGGGATTGGCTCGCCAACGAAACTCGAAGCCTTTATGGTGGCTTCGAGACAACAATCAGGTCCGAAGAAATGAGGATTCCACCCCTGCGGTCCGCCGTCAAGATGGGATCTGATGTTAGCCCTGATAGTTCGGTGACACTCGGTCGACGGGTGTCCTCGAACACCCTTCGATAGCGACCACACCCATTATATGGGTGTGATCCCGCCTAACCCCCGGCCTTGTGCCGGGATACATTCCGGTTGATCCTGCCGGAGGCCATTGCTATCGGAGTCCGATTTAGCCATGCTAGTCGCACGGGCTTAGACCCGTGGCATATAGCTCAGTAACACGTGGCCAAACTACCCTACAGACCGCAATAACCTCGGGAAACTGAGGCCAATAGCGGATATAACTCTCAGGCTGGAGTGCCGAGAGTTAGAAACGTTCCGGCGCTGTAGGATGTGGCTGCGGCCGATTAGGTAGATGGTGGGGTAATGGCCCACCATGCCGATAATCGGTACGGGTTGTGAGAGCAAGAACCCGGAGACGGTATCTGAGACAAGATACCGGGCCCTACGGGGCGCAGCAGGCGCGAAACCTTTACACTGCACGACAGTGCGATAG
>NZ_BMPD01000001.1:1122198-1123683 GCF_014647415.1 Haloarcula sebkhae
CGAGGGCATATAGCCCTCGCTTTTCTGTACCGTAAGGTGGTACAGGAACAAGGACTGGGCAAGACCGGTGCCAGCCGCCGCGGTAATACCGGCAGTCCAAGTGATGGCCGATATTATTGGGCCTAAAGCGTCCGTAGCCGGCCGGACAAGTCCGTTGGGAAATCGACGCGCTCAACGCGTCGGCGTCCAGCGGAAACTGTCCGGCTTGGGGCCGGAAGACCTGAGGGGTACGTCCGGGGTAGGAGTGAAATCCTGTAATCCTGAACGGACCACCAATGGGGAAACCACCTCAGGAAGACGGACCCGACGGTGAGGGACGAAAGCTAGGGTCTCGAACCGGATTAGATACCCGGGTAGTCCTAGCTGTAAACGATGCTCGCTAGGTGTGCCGTAGGCTACGAGCCTGCGCTGCGCCCTAGGGAAGCCGAGAAGCGAGCCGCCTGGGAAGTACGTCTGCAAGGATGAAACTTAAAGGAATTGGCGGGGGAGCACCACAACCGGAGGAGCCTGCGGTTTAATTGGACTCAACGCCGGACATCTCACCGGTCCCGACAGTAGTAATGACAGTCAGGTTGACGACTTTACTCGACGCTACTGAGAGGAGGTGCATGGCCGCCGTCAGCTCGTACCGTGAGGCGTCCTGTTAAGTCAGGCAACGAGCGAGACCCGCACTTCTAGTTGCCAGCAATACCCTTGAGGTAGTTGGGTACACTAGGAGGACTGCCGCTGCTAAAGCGGAGGAAGGAACGGGCAACGGTAGGTCAGTATGCCCCGAATGGACCGGGCAACACGCGGGCTACAATGGCTCTGACAGTGGGATGCAACGCCGAGAGGCGGAGCTAATCTCCAAACGGAGTCGTAGTTCGGATTGCGGGCTGAAACCCGCCCGCATGAAGCTGGATTCGGTAGTAATCGCGTGTCAGAAGCGCGCGGTGAATACGTCCCTGCTCCTTGCACACACCGCCCGTCAAAGCACCCGAGTGGGGTCCGGATGAGGCCGTCATGCGACGGTCGAATCTGGGCTCCGCAAGGGGGCTTAAGTCGTAACAAGGTAGCCGTAGAGGAATCTGTGGCTGGATCACCTCCTACTGATCGGGATTGGGGCTTTGCCCCAACCCACCTTTCGGTGTTCGAGAACTCCGCCGACCGGGCACCTATGAACTATCAGGGCTAACAACCGTGCGGATCTGCCGGGCCCATAGCTCAGCGGGAGAGCGCCGCCTTTGCAAGGCGGAGGCCCTGGGTTCAAATCCCAGTGGGTCCATACGACGTGCCAGCCCCGAACCGTACCCCTTAAGTGTGGGACGGCGATGGAATATGGTACGACGACAGATGCACCAGGCCGGGTGAAACCGAGCTTGGGAAGGGTCGATTCGCCCACCATCTCCACCTTGGGGGCGAATATGAAACCGTGTGTACGTGCGATCCAGGCGTCCACTGGACTCGTTCAGTTGAACGAGTCACAACGACGTTGGCTACTATGCC
>NZ_BMPD01000002.1:0-214193 GCF_014647415.1 Haloarcula sebkhae
CTCGCTACACCACGGCTCACGAGGTTTGCCGTTCCGCCGAGGCCCGCTCACTGCGTTCGCGCGCCTCGCTACACCACGGCTCCCCTTGGTCGCCGTTTCGCCGAGGTTCTTCGCTCCGCTCAGAACCTCGCTACTCCCGAAGCGCGTCTTCTCGCTCCGTCGCTTCCAGCGTCTCCTCCTCCACATCGGTCGCCACGACAGCGGGCTTGTACGCCCCGCCGGGGATGAGGTCGTTCTCGCCGACCGAGGAGTCGACGAAGCGCTGGAACGCACGGCGCTCCGGCGGCAGCTCACCGTACAGCACCTCGTCCTCGACGAGGTCGTACACCGGAATCCGCGGCGTCAGGAGCGTGTTCTCGCCGACGATGGAACCCTCACCGACGACGAAGCCGCTGGTGACGCGACAGCCAGCGCCCAGCGACACCTCGTCTTCGACGATCACCGGCGCGTTCTCGACCGGTTCGAGAACGCCGCCGATGAGCGTGTTCGCGCCGAGTTTGACGTTCTCGCCGATCTGGGCGCAGGAGCCGACGGTGTCACAGGAGTCGACGAGCGTCCCGTCGCCGACGTAGGCTCCGATGTTGACGAAAGAGGGCGACATCATGATGCAGTCCTCGCCGAGGTACGCGCCGCAGCGGATGGTGGTCCCGTCCGGGGTGTTGCGCGTTCCGCGCTCGCCGAGGTCCGCGGTCTCTCGGAGCGGGAGCACGTCGTGGTAGTCGACGCCGCCGTACTCGCGGGCGACGGTCTCGCGCAAGCCGAAGTTCAGCAGAATCCCTTGCTTGACCCAGGCGTTCGCCTCCCACTCGCCGCCTGACTTCTCCGCGGCGCGGACCTCGCCGGCTTCCAGCGCTGCGAGGAACTCTGCAAGTACGTCGAGATGGTCGTCTGTTGCGTCGGTCGCTGCGAGGCCGTCCTGTTTCCGCTGCCAGAGGTCGTCGATGTCGGCTTTGAGACTCATACCACTCGGTTGCGACGCCGGGGGCTTACCTACCGGGGTTTTGGGATGGTTGTGGTACTATGCAACACAATTCGTGTGTCGTCCTTTCAGTCGGCTCCGTGCCCGGAAATGTACCCGCACTCCTGACACATACTGATGTGTGGCACCGTCGCTTCGAATTCACTTGAACATCGCGGGCAATCGGCTGCTGGTAGTTGTACGCGCTGGTTCGTAGCCATACGTGTCAATCGACGATTCCGACATATAAGGCTAATTCTAATATTGACCGGAGTGTACTAGGCGATATAATCAAGTATATATCGATCTGTCGACCGTGTTACGCGTCTACAACGTCGCCGAAGGCGTACCAGCCGGCGTCACGGCCGACGAGCCACGCCGCCGCATCGAGTGCGCCGGCGGCGAACACGCCGCGGTCCTCGGCCCGGTGGGAGAGCGAGAGGACTTCGTCGTTGCCGGCCAGTACGAGTTCGTGCTCCCCACGAATATCGCCGGCCCGGCGGGCGAACACGCCGATTTCGTCGTCTTCACGCGGTGCGTGTCCCTCCCGACCGTACACCGGTTCCACGTCGCGCTCTTCCTGAATTACATCGAGGATGCTGCTGGCAGTTCCCGACGGGGCGTCGACTTTGCGGTTGTGATGAGTCTCCATGAGCTCGAGGTCGTAGTCCTCGAGCGTCCCGACGGCCTCGCTGATGAGGCGCTGGAGGACCTGAATCCCCTGTGAGAAATTCGTGGCCTTCAGGAGCGGAACCTCCTCGCTGGCGTCTTTCAGGCGACCTATCCCGTCCTCGTCGAAGCCGGTGGTTCCGACGACGATCGAGACGCCCACCTCGACGCAGGCCTCGGCGACGGTCAGCGCGCCTTCGGGGACAGCGAAGTCGACGACAACGTCCACGTCGTACTCCCGGAGCGCAGCGGCGGCCTCGGCCGGGTGGACGACCGGGACGCCGTCAACCCCATCCGTGTCGCTGGTCGCGAAGCCGACCACGACCTCGCTGTCGGTGGCGGCCTCGATGACGGCCCCGCCCATCTGGCCGGTGACGCCGTTGACCGCCACTCGCGTCATCGCTCGGCCTCCGCGTACTCGTCTTCGAGGTCCTCGGTTTCGAGCGTGGCGAGCACGTCACGCAGGTGGTCGAGGTGTTCGTCCGAGAGGCGAGTGAGTGGGGAGCGGAGATACGCCGGGCCGTAGCCCCGGATCCGCATGGCCTCCTTGACTGGGATGGGATTTGTCTCGACGAACATCGCACGGAACAGCGGGCCGAGTTCGTGATGGATCGCTCGCGCTCGCTCGAAGTCGCCGGATAGCGCCGCACCGACCATCGCACAGGTGCGCTCCGGCTCGATGTTAGCCGAGACGGAGATACAGCCGGTCCCGCCGACCGACAGCACCGGCAGCGTCATGCCGTCGTCGCCGGACAGCACCGCGAAGTCCTCGTCTCGCGTGCGTTCGATGATCTCGGAAATCTGGTTCATATCGCCGCTCGCGGCCTTGTAGGCCCGGATGTTTGGGTGCGAGGCGAGTTCGACCGCCGTGTCCGGCTCGATGTTCTGACCTGTCCGCGAGGGGACGTTGTAGACGATCTGTGGCAGGTCGACGGCGTCGGCCAGCGTCGTGTAGTGGTCGACGAAGCCCTGCTGTTCGGGCTTGTTGTAGTACGGCGAGATGAGCAACAGGGCGTCAGCGCCGGCTTCGGCAGAGCGCTGCGATAGCTCCAGCGCTTCCTTGGTGTTGTTCGACCCCGAGCCGGCGATGACCGGCACGTCGTCGACGGCGTCGATGACCGCCTCGACAACCTCGATGTGTTCGTCGTGGGAGAGCGTCGCCGACTCGCCGGTCGAGCCGACGGGAACGAGGCCGTCGACGCCAGCGGATTCGAGCCGTTGAGCGTCGTCTCTGAGTGTTTCGAAGTCGATACTGCCGTCCTGATGGAACGGCGTGCACATTGCTGGGAACACGCCTCGGAAGTCGATAGCTGTCATTGCTGAGTGTGGGGTGTCGCTGTGGGTTCGGTTGTTCGGTCGGAAACGGTGCGATAGCCGGCCGATACCACCGGCTGTTTGTGTCAAACGACCTGACCCGAGACGGAGTCGCCACGTCCGCCACGAGCCGCTAAAACATCGGCTTGCGTTTCGCACGGACGACGCCCTCACCAGGGAGCCACGAGGCGGTTCCGGACTGACGGCGTCGTCGCATGGTCGAGTAACTGCGTGTGACCGACTTAGCTTTTGTGTTCTCGTTGCCGCCTTTCAGGGTGTGCTTGAGCGACTACTGGGGTCTCGAATACGTGTCGTTCTTTGGCTACGGTCAGACTGGGTGGTTTGGTAGCAAAACGGGGTGAGCCCAATATCAATATTGGATATCTCTAAGAAACCATTAAATAGCAAGCTTCGAACGCACTCATATGCCCAGCCGACGGAGGTTTTGTACACAAACTGCAGCAGCAGTTGGGGGCTGTTTACTGTCAGGGAGTGCGGTTGCGCAGACGGATTCGACAGTCGTGAGCGCTTCGGTGGTGGCGGAAACCGGAACTGCACTCACTGACAGTCACGTAGTCTTCGCTGATCGGGAAACGCACGAATGGTATCGCGCCGATATTGACGAGGATGGTAATTTCAGCGCGGATCTCCCGAGTAACACCGGGTACGATGTCATATTCTTCCATCAAAAGCAGGGTGACCTGATACGATCTGCGTTTGATGGAGTCCCCGTAATTGCCGACCTCGACCAGATCCGTGTCGAGAAGGAGCCGATGGAACTTGGCAACTACACTGTCCCAGAGGGGTTTGTGACGACGATTCAGGTTGTTGATTCTAATGGGAACCCACTGGAGAACGTCCCGCTGTCGTTCTACACGCAATACGGTGCTGGAACTGGTCCGCGCTCATTTACCACCAACGCAGATGGGTACGTCACGCACGCAGCGAGTTCGGAGGCGGGAATCGAACTGGCTGGGTCTATGACGATTCGTACGCATCCAGCGAGTGCCAACGGGGAACTGTTAGATACTATCTTCGTTGACGAAGAAAAGTCACTAACTGTCACCCTCCGGAATCCAGAAGAGTACAACGGCATTGTTGTGCACGACGACTCAGGTGACGTGACAGAGCCACCGCCAGAGACACAAACACCACCGGCGTCGGATTCAACAGCACAATCGATACGGACGAAACCTGAGCAAACAGCAGCACAGCAATCATCCAGCGAGTCCTCGACTGGCGATAATTCGAACAGTGTGCAGCGTGGGTTCTTTTCGAACGGTGCCAACGAGCCGGAAGCCCTCTCAGACCCGATGAATCTCACTGTCGGTGGCTTCTTGCTCTCTGTGGCTGGTATCGTGTTTCAGATGGTAGGTGGGAAATAATGGCTCGTGGGCTTCCCGCCGTCTGGAGCGTGATCTTCAGCGCCCCCTTCGTTCTCGGTGGCGCGCACATCTACATCGAGGACCCCAGCCCAACTGTCCCTGCGCAGGTCGGTCTGCCCATCATCGGCTTTGGGTTGTTCATCGTGATTCTCGGGCTCTACATTCACTTCGTGGCCTCACCTGACGCACCAACCATGGGTGAGAACGAACACGTAATCGATACGAGAATGCCGGCACAGCGGGCTGCTGTGGCGAAGACGGTGATCGGGTTTGCTGTCCTCCTCGTAGCAGGGTATTACCTGTTTTTCACTCTGCAGCCGTACGTGTATCCGACTGCGATGTTCATCGGTGGACTCTACCTGTTCTCCACAGGCCTGTTTACCTACTGGACGAACACGCTCACGACGTACTATGTCACAAATGAGCGGCTTATCAAGGAGTACCGGTTCATCTCGCTCGTCAGGCGTGAGCTCCCCTTCAAAAAGGTTCGTGGAGTCGAACAGCGGAAATCTATTTGGGAGGCGTTCGTCGGGCTCGGGAACGTCCGCGTTGCATCAGGTGGCGGTGGGTCGCTGGAAATTGTCGTGAGTAACATCTACGGATCGAGTTCGTTTGCCGATGAGATTCGACAAGCGTTGTAACGAGCTTTCCGCGCTATCGTTACAAGCTTGAAGATCCGTTTTAACGATTCGAACTGAACTGATACACGGGCCCTTGAGAAGGCTGTAGATGACAGATCGAGCGGCGTCGTAACTACTGCCCTGTCCGGACCAGTTCGACCGACCGACAGCGCTGTTGTCTCCCTCAGTCGGGAGCTACGGTATCGTTACAGCCATGTTTCACGTTTGTATCCCGAAAGCATATTCGGGCCGATAGCCAATACCTGATATGACAGTTTCCCAGCCGGGACAGCGCGTGGCCGTACTGGCCGACGCGCAAAACCTCTATCACACTGCCCGGAGTCTTTACTCGCGGAACATCGACTACGAGGCACTACTGGAAGAGGCCGTTGACGGCCGTGAACTGACCCGGGCGATCGCCTACGTTATCCGAGCGGATTCGCCCGAAGAAGAGTCGTTTTTCGAAGCGCTTGTGGACATCGGCTTCGAGACGCGTATCAAGGACATCAAGACATTCCAGGATGGATCGAAGAAGGCTGACTGGGATGTCGGGATGAGCCTCGACGCGGTCTCGCTAGCGAATCACGTCGATACGGTAGTACTCTGTACCGGTGACGGGGACTTCGCCCGTGTGTGTCGGTATCTCCGCCACGAGGGCTGTCGCGTCGAAGCGATGGGCTTCGAGGAGTCGTCCTCTGAAGACCTCAAAGCAGCTGTTGACGGGTTTATCGACATGAGCGACGATTCCGACCGATTCCTGCTATAGCCGACCCAGTCTGTGGGCAGTCGCTCCGGCGCTGTCTCCACCACTGGTTCAACCAGTAACCGGAGTCCTTCCTGCAGTTCGACGGACTCAGAGCTACTTGTGCTTGGGTTTCGAAGGAAAAAGTCTCGGCGATTAGACCGGGCGACCGTCTTCTGACGTTCCCACGAGGAGGGCTCCTGCGGCCAGCCCAAGTGCGGCCAGCGCTCCGGCAGCGGCCGGGATGCCGATGTCGATTGCCCCTGTACCAAGGATGAGCACGGTGCTGATCGCCAGCAGTGCAGCCCCCAGAATCACTTTTCGCGTGTCTGTAGCCATATCACCCGTCACTTGGAAGTCATCCGGTATAAATTTCCCCAAAATCGACGGAGAAAAGTATGGTACAAGACAGCAATTCTCATACTCTTCCTGAGAGACGCCACCACTCCAGCCCGGCAGAACGGTATTTCCGGCCCACCTGCATAACTGAAGCAGCAAACACATCCCCTTGTAGCGCCCCCGACCAGTTGGGTCACAGAGACGGTATGTTGCCATGTGCTGAGGATGGTCGGTACACCCTCGCGCTCGTCACGGAACAGGCGCGAGACGAAGACCCACTGCAGTTCCAGGCGTCGTGGTCGGATCACTGACCACGGATCGGATACAGAGGCACGCGCCCCGTGTACTCGGGCCGGGGCGACTGATGGAGCGAACCAATGGCATTCCGGTTCGCGACTCCGTCACCGATAGGACCAGACCGTTGATTCGGAACGGATTAGGGGGAGTGGCATTCAACATCGCCACACGATTTCGCGGCCGTGGTTCGGGCAGCCACGGTCGGGCAACCATTTCATCTCGGACTGCGTCGAACAGTGGTACGAGCAGAACCGAAAGGCGGTTTATCACCCGGCATCGAACACGGGCAATGAGTGACGACGAGTTCCGCGGGCTCAGGCGCGCGGCCGACTACCAGTTCGGCGGTGGCGGCGGGACGGCGCTGTTCGCCGGCGCTGACGCCCTCGACGTAACACATACTAGTTCCGGCCGGCCGCGACAGGTCCATGCGTCGGATGGCCGCATCGCCACGTACGGTGACGACGGGCGCTTTCGACTCGGACTCGCCGGCGGGACCCGGCTCCTCGATGCCTTCGACGGGCCGCGACACCGCGTGGTCGTTGGCGATGAGAGCGAGCCCTTCATCCGTGAGGGCCGCAACGCCTTCGCGAAGTTCGTTCAGTCTGCCGATGGCGCCCTCCGTCCGGGCGACGAAGCACTCGTCGTCCACGAGGACGGCTATCTGCTCGCCGTCGGCCGTGCGGAACTGCCCGGCAGCGGCATGGACGACTTCGAGACGGGGATGGCCGTGAAAGTCCGGCAGGGCGCAGAGGACTGAAGCGGAGTGGTGTCGTGACTTCCCGGTACGCGCCGGCCACCGGGGTGGCACTTTCCGGACCTGCTCGTCACCGCTCCGTATGACAGAAAGCATTTGCTGCTCCCTTCGAGACGAGCGATATGCGCCGCCGCACGCTCCTCGCCGCGCTCGCACTCTCCCCGATCGCCGGTTGTGGTGCGCCAGGTGATGAGACGTCGACAGACGATTCGACACCATCGACAGCCACACCGACGCCACAGGAACAGCCGACAACGGCAGTACCCAGTACGCCGCAGGACACGCCGACAGTAACGCCTCCTCCAGACGACCCGATCCTGTTTGTCGTCGACAACGATACCGACAGCGAGCAGGCTGTCACACTCACTATCACGAGAGACGAAACGACTGTACTGGACGAGACGGCGACGCTGGCTGCCGGCGAGTCGATCGAGTATGACCCGATGATCGGTGCGACCGGCGAATACACGATTACCGTCGAGGTTGCCGGCGGCCCCAGCCGGACCGTCAAGCGGACGATCGGTCGGTTCGCGGTCAGCAGCGGCTCGAATCACTTCGTCGATATCACCGCCGACGAGATCAGGATATACTGGGAGGAGTAGTTACAGCACCAGTCCTGACTGCAGCAGCCACACCAGCAGCGTGACCGTCACCGCACTGGAGACGGTCGTCAGGAACACGGTCGCGCTGACGAGTTCACCCGGCGACTGGTCCGCTGTCCCGTGGCTGAACGCGCCGACGAGGATGATGGTCGTCACACCGGTCGGCGTCGCCAACAGGAGTACGACCACCCGCGCGACTGTCTGGTTCTGGAACCCAACCGCGAGTACCGCGGCGAACGCGAGCACCGGCGCGAGCAGGAGCTTCAATGCGCTGGCGATACCGACGGACTGGAAGTCGCTGTCCCCGTCGACGTTCGAGAGCTGAATCCCGAGAATGAGCAACATTACTGGAATCGAGGCGTTTCCGAGCAGTTCCAGTGTCTGCATCACCGTCGACTCCGTCGGCGGCACCGCGCCGACCCATCGGAGTGCCAGCGCCACGACGACGGCGTAGACGAGCGGGACGCCGAACACGCGACGCATGTCCGCGAGTGGGCTGCCGCCGCTGCCCCGAGCGGCGATGTAGATGCCGACGGTGTAGAGCAACACGCCCTGCAGTGCGGTCACGAGGACGGCCGTGCTCCGTCCCGTCGCACCGAAGGCGAAATCCGCCAGTGGAATGCCGTAGTTCCCGGTGTTGGGGAAGATAGAGACGAGGACGAACGCGCCCAGAAGCGGTTCCGAGTGTCCGGTCAGACGGCCGACGCCCTCCGCCAGGAGCAGCATTGTCGCGGTGAACAGCACGACGGCGAGGACGACGCTCAGGATCGTGTCGCCGGCCAGCGAGGACGTGGCAAGGCTGTGGACCACCAGTGCCGGCGCGAGGACGTACACCGTGATGGTGTTGAGCGCGTCGGGGTCAGTGCCTTTCACCCGGCCGAGCACAAAGCCGGCCGCAGCGACGGCGACAACTGGGAGGATCGCCGTGGCAAAGATAGACAGCAGTGACACGGCGGGGATGCACGGGCGAGCCTTAGAATCGTTACGAAGCCGTGGGTGTGTGCCGGTTTCGTCCGGTCGGCGAGCCTGTCCCGCGACGAACGCCGGTCCGGGTCCGGGTCGCTACGCTTTTCTGCCCTGCCCCGCCAGTCCTACGTATGTTTGGCGGAGGCGGCGGGATGAACCCGCGCAAGATGAAACAGATGATGGAACAGATGGGCATCGACATGGAGGACATCGATGCGCAGGAAGTAATTATCCGCACCCCGGACGAGGAACTCGTCTTCGACGACGCGGAGGTCCAGCTCATGGAAGCGCAGGGCCAGAAAACGTATCAGGTCGTCGGCGAGCCCGAAAGCCGCGAGGTCGGCTCCGCTGAGGGCTCGGCCGCGGCCGACGAGGCTGACGAAAGCAGCAGCGATTCCGGCGTCGACGAGGACGACGTCGAACTCGTCGCCATGCGAGCCGGCGTCGACGAAGACACCGCGCGAGAGGCACTCGAAGCCAACGACGGCGACCTCGCGGACGCGGTCGACGAACTGGAGTAACGTGGCGTACCTCTTCGTCCACGAAGACCGCGAGTACCTGCTGGACCCCGGTGAGCGGTTTGAATCCGACCTCGGCATTCTGGAGGTGCCCGAGGACGTGGAACCGGGCGATGTCGTCGAGACCCATCTGGGCACCGGCTTCACCGTCCGCCGACTGCGTGGCCCGGACCTGTTTACCCATCTCGAACGCACTGGCGCGCCGATGATGCCCCGCGACGTGGGGCTAGTTGTCGGCAAGACCGGCGTGGCCGCGGCAGACCGCGTCCTCGATGCTGGCACCGGGACCGGCATCCTCAGCGCGTACATGGGCCGCATCGGCGCTGACGTGGTCACTTACGAGCAAGACCCGGAGTTCGCCGAGGTAGCGCGACAGAACATGGAAATCGCCGGCGTTGCGGACACTGTCGATGTCCGGACCGGCGACATCACCGATGACCTCGACGACCTCTCGGGCTTTGACGTGCTGACACTCGACACCGAAGACGCACCGACCGTCGTCGAGCGAACGCCCACACTGCTGGAACGCGGCGGGTCGCTGGCGGTGTACTCCCCGTTCGTGGAGAACACGCGTGAGGTCGTCGCGACGGCCACCGAGGTCGGCCTCGACGGCGTCGAAACGCTTGACACCATCCAGCGGGAGATGGACTTCGACGACCGCGGCTCCCGCCCATCGACCGGTGGCGTCGGTCACACCGGATACCTGACATTCGCGCGGCGGCCCTGACGGCCTCCGTCGGTCTGCTCACCCCCTGTTGTTGGGGGCGACTTTAAACATGTAGGAGTGCGTATGGTATACTGCATGAGCGAATCAGAGACGCCGATGGAGACGACAACCTGGCCAGACCTTGCAATCGGGCTTTACGACCGCCTGACCGGACGCAATGCCGAAATCACGTACGACTTCGACGATATGGAAGTCGATGTCCCGAGCAAGGCCGGCGAAGACGCCGAGCACGCTCGCTGGCGGGTTGACGGCACGCTGACTATCACGACACGCGATAACGACTGACAGTGGTCACCACGACGAAGGCGGTCGGCGATCTGTTCGACCTGCTCGAGCGAAAGCCGGACCTCCTCGTCGACGCCGACCTGACCGTCGAGCGGGACGGGGTCGCGTTCACCGTCAGGGGATACGACGACCTCGTCGCCGTCGACCTGCCGTCGTTCGGAGCGGCGTTCGATCTCTTTCGGGACCGACCGGTCGAGGAAGCCGACGCCGCCGTGGCACTCGCGGCTGCCGGACTGACGGCCGAAATCCGCGTTCGCGGAGCGCCTGTCGCTCGCCTCGGTGCGGATGCAGTGCCGAGTCCGCTCGCGAAGCGACTCGGTTTCGGGCCGATCCAACTGTTCCTCGACGGCGTACTGCTGGCGATTACGCCACGGCGCGGATGAGAGCAAGCAGTTCGGTCCGATAGTCCGACGGTGTCCGCCGGAGCGGCTCGGGCGGATTTTCCACGTTCAGAAGTGTCGCTAGCGATCGGTCGGGATACGCGCCGGCGGCGATGCGGAACCCGTCGCCGTGCCAGACGCCGACCCAGCCGGTAATCGACAGCGTCGCGTCGGTCGCTTCGAGATCGAGTTCGGCGCTGTAGGTCCGGAACCGCGCCCGATCGCCGCTGTCGACGCGGACTCGTTCCTGCCGCCCGTGCTCGATGGATTCGAACCCTCTATCGGCCAGTTCGTCGGCGAAGGCCGACTGGGCCTCCGAGCGGACTGTCGGGAGAATCATCGCCGGGCCGATACCCGGCGCGAGCGGCGGAGTAAACGACAGTGCAGTCGCGAAGAAGAACCGCCACTGGTGGTCGAGCCCGACCGCATCTCGGACGGCCTCGCGTGTCTCGGCGGCGTCGTACACCTTCGTCGCCCCCTCGACGCGGGCCGTCGGTAACTCGAAGACGGTTTCGACGCTCTCGTCGACAAGCTCCCAGCCGCCGTCGCGCAGCCGGTCCGCGGGCACGTCCGGGAACGCGGGGTCAGCGGGCACGGTCCGGCCTCAGTGATCGTCCTCTCGCCACTTGTGTTCGCACTCGGTGCAGGTGAAAAAGCGCGTCTCGGACTCGTCGGCCGCGCGGATCTGCTTCATCTCGTAGAAGGCCCGCTCGTTGCCACACTCTGGACAGCGTGCACCCGTCGTCGGCCCCATGTCCTCGGCGTCGACCTCGGAGGTATCGACGACTTCCGACTCCTCTTGGCCCTGCGTGGTGACGGCCATCTCCTGTTCGGTCTCGGCGTTTCGAGCCTTTTCGTAGCCGCAACTACCACAGACCCAGCGCTCGTCGTCCGTTTTCATCATCGAACCGCATTCGTCGCAAAACTCCATTGTAGTACCACCGTTTGCTTGCCGACCGTGTTAAATACCCGGTTTCGCCCAGCCCGTTCTGCCGGTATCCATCGCTGTGCAGTGCGGAGCGAACAGCAAAATCGGAATGTCTCAACAGTATCAGTCGTTGCGAACCCACGCCGAACAGGGTTCCATATCGTCCATGACCTCGCCGTGGAAGGAACAGTACGGCTCGATATCGCCGTCCTGCATCACGTATTCGAAATGCCGGCAGTTCCCGCAGTAGGTGTCCGGTTCGCCCTGGTGGACCGCCGTCTCTGTGATCGCGTCGCGCTCCGTCGTCGCCGTGCCGCCGTCGGTCGACGTGGACGCTTCCGGGCCGGCCTCAGCTATTCTCGGGTCGAGCGTGTTCTCGGAGGGGCCGGCCTGATCCGCTCTACTCGACGCGGTGTTTTGCTGGCTGGTATTCGAGCGAGCGGTCGCCTGACGGCCCGACTGTCGCCCCGTCGCTGTACTGCTATCTGCCTGTCTCGGGGACTGCGCACTGCGGTCGGACTGCGTGCTACCGGTCGGCTGCTGACGGCGGCTGTCGGCCGCGCGCGTGTCGCCCGAATGCTGTCCGGTCCCCCCATCGCTGACAGCGCCCTCGGTATCTGTCCCCGGTCGGTTCGTCTGTGTCTCGACTGTGCCGTCCGGATCCTGACCGAAGAACCCGATACCACCCAGTCCCGGCAGCGTTCGGGCCTCCTCGACGAGACGGATCGTTCCTTCCTCGGTCACTTCCATGCGTGCCGTCCCGCCAGGATCGTTTCGCGTCTTGAACGTCGCAAGCGACGCGAACAGGCACCAGAACGTTGTCACGATACCAGCGAAGTAGACGGCACCGGTGAGCAGTGCCAGTAATGGGTCGCTGCTGGTCCAGTTGTAGGGATACAGCGACAGAAACAGCACGACGCCGACCGCTGCGACACCTGTTCCGCCGAGAGCAGTCAGCCGGATCCGACGACTGGCCGGCAACACCGCGAACACGCCGAGAATAACCGATGGCAGCCCGAGACCGGCGATGCCGCCGGCAATTCGTCTGGCTGCGTAGGCGTCCAGCCCGTATCTGCTTCCGATGCCGGTTGTTGCGAGCGCGATTGCCCCGACGAGTCCGGCGACACCAACGAGAAACAGGGTTGTCCCGACGAGCTGCTGGCGGCGCGATGCGACGCGCCCAACATCCCCTTCGTACACGTCGGTGAGACTAGTCATGCAGTACACTACTGCTACATCCGATAAAACTACCCGTCAGACAGATGCATGACGCGGGCACGCGCGTACGCAGTTCCGAAAATGCGAGTCGTTCCGAAAGCACTAATCGGACCCACGGGCACTGTTCGGATATGAGCGACGACGAAAGCGAGGACGCGGAGGAGCCGGCTGTCGAACTCGGCGACGGACCCGACGTTGCCGGTGCGCCGCTTTCCCGCGTTTCGGCCCGGCTTACCTGGGGCATCGAACACAGCACTATCGTCGACCGTGAGGGTGACACGACGATTCGGACGCCGGACGGTCCGCAGGAACTCGCAACGGTGCTCGAGGAGGTCGACGTGCCATATTTCTCCGACCGCCAGGAGTTCGAGAACGCGGTCCGAGACGTCATCGGGACTGGCCCCGTCCCGACCGAGTAGGCTTGGCAGCGGCCTTGTGTCTGGCCAAGCATCGCCACGCTAGCTGGCCCAGCAGCGGTCCATTTGACGACATAGCTCGTGTGGCACCTGCTGTCCACGCGGCAATCTGCCATCGTGTTGAACCACAGGGTTTGATACCGTCTGTTGTGGAGACAGCGTATGTTTCGTAGTGGTCTGTCCTGGAAAGAGCGAACCGCATTCGCTATCTGGGGACTCGGAGTTATCATCGTTCTCCGAACCCTGTACGATGTATTCGGCGTAGAGGGGCGCGAATTAGCTATCGTCGCCGTTGTTCTGTTCTTTGGCTCGTTCTACGGCGTGTTCATGCCAGTCTGGCGACGGCTCACTGCGGAGTGAAGCACAAGAAGCAACGACTGAGCGGTCACAGCGGCGTCATCGGTCCGACGCAGTACGGTTCGTTATCGTCGCTCCACAACACAACAGCTTGCGATCAGTTACCGCATGTTTTCGAGCGCATACACCGTATCGGAGATAATCCACTCCGTCTCACAGTCAGCGTGCTCGATACTGAGCGCGTTGAAGGTCTCTCGTCCGTCATCGACCGTTATTTCGAACGCTCGGCTACGAAGCGACTCGGGATGGGGACTCGGTGGGGACACACATCCTCCTCGTAGGGTGGGACCGATAAACGAGTCGATTCGCGGCGAGAGGGCCGTAACACGCCGATTGGCCGCCGTCTGGCGATTGGTCAGGATTCGGGTCGGTCGTTCGCTTCGGCCCTGCCGCGGCGTTTCCCGAACAGGTACGCGGCGACGATGAGTGCGAGGGGAACGACGAGGAAGACACCCATCATGATGAGGAGGACGACCAGTTCGACAACTCCGGGCATACCCGGAAACAGGAGGAGGACCATACGCACCGTACACCGGCCCGTCGCAAAAATCCACCCGCAAAGTGAGCGCCGGAATCCGCTCCTGCTGTGTCCGGCTTAGACGTGTGGCTCCGGCAGCAGGTCCTCGAACGCCTGCGAGTCCAGCCACTTACAGAGCCTGACGAGCTGTTCGGTCGCCGCCTCGAACATCTCCGCGCCCTTCTCGGCCGTGGCGTCGGTCTGGTCGCCCAGGACGCCGTTGTCGGTGTTATCAGCGGCGTCGTAGAATGTCCGCGAGCCGTACTTCTTTGTCTCCGCCGCCTCGACGCTCGGAATCCCGCCGTCCCGTGCGTCTTCGAGGCGGTCATCGTGCACCAGTTCGGAGCGCAGGTGTTGGATCATCGCCGTCTCCTTCGGCCCGCCGTGTGGCCCGTTCTGCTCGAACAGGTCGTCCACGAGGTCCGGGATACTCTCGTCCCACATCCACTCGATGGCGTACAGTACCTCGTCATCTCGGAGCCGCCGGCCGACCTCCCGGAGGTGTTCGACGTTTCCGCCGTGAGCATTCACGTAGATGACCCGGTCGATGCCGTGATAGGCCAGATTCCGGGTGAACGACTCGACGTAGTCACGAAACACCGGCGCGTCGACCCACATCGTCCCGTTGAACTGCCTGTGATGGGGGCTCACGCCGACGTTGATCGTTGGGGTGCAGAGGTAGCCAGTCCTCTCGGCGGCTTCCCGGGCGAAGGCCTCCCCGATGAGGTGGTCCGTCGCTAGCGGGAGATGCGGTCCGTGTTGTTCGGTTGACCCGAGCGGCACGAGCGCGAGCGACTCCGCCTCGAAATAGTCGCCGAGATCCGGCCAAGTCTCGTCGGCAAGGTACATACCACTGCTGGTGACGGGTGCGTCTTCAATCTGTGCCTCGCGACGACCCTTGCGATGAGATGACGCGGGGCGAACGCCTCAGTCGAATAGCTCGTAGACGCGAGCCTCGTACGGTGCGAGCGTCACCGTTTCCGGGTCCGTGTCGTCGTCGTCGTAATTGCTCTCTAGCAGCGTCGCATCGGCATACTCGACCGGGAGGTCGACGGTCTCCGTCACGTCGTCGAAGTGCAGGACGACGAGAACCCGCTCGGTTCCCGCGTCTGTCGACAGCGCCCGTGTGAAGGCGAAGACGGTCTCGTGGTCGGGAAGCAGGTCGGTGTAGTCCCCGTACACCAGCACGTCTCTGTTGGCGCGCAACTGGATGAGTCGCCGGTAGTAGCTGTAGACGGAGTCCGGATCGGCTTGCTGGTCGGCAGCGTTGATTTCCCTGTAGTTCGGATTGACCTGAATCCAGGGGTCACCGTCGGTGAAGCCGGCGTTTTGAGAGTCGTCCCATTGCATCGGCGTCCGGGCGTTGTCGCGGGTCCGGTAGCCGACGACGTCTTTCACGTCATCGTAGTCGTCGAAGCCCTCCCGGTCGAGTAGCTCCCTCGCGTGGTTGATGGCGTCCACGTCGCGGAGGTCGTCCATCGTCTCCCAGTCGGCGTTCGTCATCCCGAGTTCCTGCCCCTGATAGATGTAGGGTGTGCCACAGAGGGTGAGGACGAACGTCCCGAGCAGCGTCGCGGATTCCCGGCGATAGTTCTCGGGGTCGCCGTAGCGGGAAACGCTCCGCGGCTGGTCGTGATTCTCCCAGTACAGTGTGTTCCAGCCGTCCGCCGCCAGCCCGTCCTGCCAGCGGTCGATGATACGCTTCAGCTCCGGCAGGCTCCAGTCGCCGACCGACCAGCGCTCGCCGTCAGCGTAATCGAGCTTCGTGTGCTGGAAGTGAAACGCCATGTCCAGTGGGCCGTCCTCGCCGGCGTACTCGCGAGCCGACTCGACGGTGAGCTGTGGCATCTCCCCGACAGTCATCACGTCGTAGTTCGACAGCACCTGCTCGTCCATCGCGTCGAGATACGACAGCATCTCCGGCCCGTCGATGAAATGCTCGGACCCGACCCACTCGCTATCCGGGTCGCCGTCGGGCAGTCCCTCGACTTTCGACAGGAGATTGATCACGTCCATCCGGAAGCCGTCGATGCCCTTCTCCAGCCACCACTCGATAGTGTCGAAGATGTCCTGTCGGACGGCGTCGTTGCGCCAGTTCAGGTCCGGCTGTGAGGTGTCGTACAGGTGGAGGTAGAACTCGCCACGCTCCTCATCGTACTCCCAGGCAGACCCCCCGAAAAAGGACTCCCAGTTGTTGGGCGGCACTGGCTCGCCGTTCTGGTCGGTGTCCCCCTCTCGCCAGATGTAGTAGTCCTCGTACTCCGGGTCCCGCTGTCGGGACTTCTCGAACCACTCGTGTTGGTCCGACGTGTGATTGACGACGAGGTCCATGACGAGCCGTATGTCCCGGTCGTGGACTTCCGCGAGCAGCGTTTCCCAGTCGGCCATCGTCCCGAACTCGTCGTAGATGGCCTGATAATCACTGATGTCGTAGCCGTTGTCCTTCTGGGGGGAGTCATAGACTGGGTTGAGCCAGATGACGTCGACGCCGAGGTCGGCGACGTAATCCAGGCGCTCGATGATGCCCTGTAGATCGCCCACGCCATCACCGTCGCTGTCGTTGAAACTTCGGGGATAGATCTGGTAGACGACTGCTTCCTTCCACCAGTCGCGCTCTGCGGTCATACACAGGGGTAGCCTGAGGCTTTCCTTAAAGCCACGGATTAATACAACACCCGTTGTAAACACTTTTGCCGCAATCGGGAACGGGGGTTCCAGGGCCGCTACAGCTCCAGCACTGTGTGTCGGGGTAGTTCGAGGTCGTAGCCGACTGCCGAGACCGTCTCAGTCGGCCAGTCGCCGGTCCCGGACAGTAGTTCGATGTCGTCGGCAGAGACGAGATACGTGTCTTCGCTCTTCGCGCCGTCGATAGTCGGGTTCCAGGCGTACCCGTGTGGTAACGTGACCGCGGCCTCGCTGCCGGGTGTGGCGATCCATTCCCGGCCGGCGAAGCCTGTCGCACCGCCCTGATGGTGGTTCTGCCACTCGCCTTCCCAGCCGACCTCGGCGTAGGCGTCCTGTATCGCGTCGAACACGTCGCCCGCTGTGCCGCCATCCCGGCCGACTGCCTGCGTCGCTGCCAGCGCAGTGGTCTCGACGCGGGCGGCCTTGCGGATGCGCTCCATAAGCCACTCCGGCGGATCGAACGCGACCGCTCGGGTAGTGCTGACGTGGAGTCCGTCCCGCTGGACGGTCACCGATACGAGCGCGTAGTCGCCGAGTTCAGTGTCTGTCGAGGTGTAATGGCGGTAGGATTGGGCCCGCTCGGCGCTGCCGACGAGCACGACAGGCGTGGCGATGCCCCGGCCTTCGAGCTTCTGTCGGAGTACCGCGGTCACGTCGAGTTCGGTGTGCGACGGCTCGACTTTCCGTGCGACAGCCTCGACTGCTTCAGCCGTGTCCCGCGCGAGTTCACGGCACTGTTCCATCTGGGTCTCGGTCAGCGGCTGGCGGAGCTGTGTGGCGTCGACTGATTCGAAGCCGGGGACATCGAAATCAGCCGCCGCCGGACCCGGACTCGCTTCAGCGACGGCCTCGGCCAGCGACGCCGCGTGCCAATCAAACGTTTCGACGGTCACGTCGCTGTCGAGTTCCTCGTTACGGAGCCGCGGCGCTTCGATGTTATTGGTGATGACCCGTACCTCGTCGCCGTCGTAGCCCGCGGCAGCGACGCCGATGTCGCCCTCTCGGTCGACGACGTTGTCACCACCGCCGGTGAGCCACGCGAAGGAGTTCGGTCGGGCAAACCAGACGGCTTCGAGCCCCGCTGTCCGGAGGTACTGGTCGAGTCGGTCTGTAAGCGTCATACCCTGACATGCCGTCGGCCCCCAGTAAAAACCAAGGACAACACGCGGTACTGGGACTGGTGCCACAGGACTCACACAGTGGCAATCACGGCACAGACTGGTCGTGACTATCGTGTTCGCCTCCGTTCCTGACTCACTCGGCAACGCCGCTATCAGGGTCTCGGGACTGGAGCAGCGAGTACATGACTGACTGGAAGGCGTCGCTGTCGACAGACTCCACGACGTGGGTGTTCGGTTCGCCGTCGGTCACCCCGTTGATGTCGACGCTGGTGTACCCGCGGGTAAGGCCTTCGCGGTCATCCACCGCAACGTGGTACGTCGATACCGCCTCGCGGAGTTCCGGGTATGCGAGCAGCGCGGCGGTGACGCTGTCGGGAAGTGCCGTCCATCCGGGATCGTCGGAACGCTCACTGTTGAACGCCCGGGCCTGCTCTGTCACCGACTCGAAGAACGACGCCAGTTCAGTGTCGAACGTCGATACCGTCTCGAACTCGGGTGAGTCGAACACCGCGTCTCGAAGACACACGCCCCAGTCGACGAGCGTCACCTCGAAGGCGTCGAACACGCGTTTGGCCGCATCGGGATCGACCCACAGATTGAATTCCGCCGCAGGAGTGACGTTCCCCTCGCAGTTGACGTTCCCGCCCATCACCCACACCTCATCGACAAGGTCTGGAAGGTCAGGCTCGCGAGCGTACGCCAGTGCTATGTTGGTCAGCGGGCCGATACAGAGCAGCGTGATCTCGCCTGGGGCCGCCCGACAGCGGTCGACGATCTCGTCGGGGCCAAAGCCCGCCGCTGATTCGATGTCCGTTTCGGGGAACAGGTCCCCGCCGAGGCCGCCTTCGCCGTGGATATCCGTCGCGTGTTCGAACTCCTTGAGAAGTGGCTGTCTCGCCCCTTCGTAGACGGGCACGTCGAGAGAATCGGCGAGGTCGAGCGTGTACTTCGCGTTCTCGACCTCCCTCTCGAAGGGAACGTTACCGGCGACGATAGTGAGTGCGTCGACAGTAACTCGATCACTGAGACAGGAAAGTAGAATCGCCTGTGTGTCGTCGCCTGCGGTATCCGTGTCGATGATGACGCGTCGCATATCCCCTCGTGGTATGGCACATACAAATGATACCGGGCCATAACTGTGTGCCACATCCACACTACACTGCGCCACCCGACAGCGATGGGTGTACGACGAAGTGAGGCTATGAACCGCTGGGATTACACCATTTCGAGGCGGTATCCGCTGTCGTCACCGAGCGATTCGTACACGATACGTGCGGCGGCGATGTCCTGAATCGCGAGGCCGGTCGAGTCGAAGACGGTAATCCCGGACAGGTCCTCACGGCCGGGCGCGTTCCCGACGACGATCTCGCCGAGTTCAGCATCGATATCCGACTCGTCGATATCGCCGTTGTTCCAGGGGACGTTTATCTCGCCGGAGTGGGTCGTCTGCTCGAAGTCGTCGATGACGAGCGTAGCCTCGCGGATGACGTCCGTGTGGAGTTCTTGCTTGCCTTCGGCGTCGGCACCCATGGCGTTGACGTGGGTGTGCTCCCCGAGATCGTCGAGCGTGACGATGGGGTCTTCGACCGGCGTGACCGTCGACAGGACGTCACACTGAGCCGCCTCGGAAATCGTGCCCGCTCGCACATCGAACTCGTCGCCAAAGGTGTCAATGAACCGCTGGACACGGTCGTCGTCGAGGTCGCTGACGATGACGGACTCTATCGGTCGCACCTGAGAAATGGCCTCCAGTTGCGTGTAGGACTGGACGCCAGCGCCGATGATGCCAAGCGAGGTCGCGTCCTTGATGGCGAGGTGGTCCGTCGCCACGGCGGCGGCGGCACCGGTTCGCTTCATCGTCAGCGTCGTGGCGTCCATCACGGCGAGCGGGAAGCCGCTCTCGGGGTCCGTGTACACGAGCGTCCCCATCACGGTCGGCAGGTCGAACTCGTCGGGGTTGTCCGGATGTACGTTTACCCACTTGATGCCCGACGCTTCCCAGTCGTCCGTCTCGAGGTAAGCCGGCATCGACCGGAAGTCCCCGTTGTGCTGTGGTAGGTCGATGTAGGACTTCGGCGGCATCTGCGCCGTGTCGTTTTCGTATGCGGCGAACGCGGCCTCGATGGCCGGAACGAGGTCCGCCATCTCGACGGCCGCTTCGATGTCCGTGCTGGGGACGATAGTCGTCTGGTTGTCCTGTCGTGCTGTGGAATATAGTGAATTGCTCATAGTGTTGTGAATGTATTATATCGGTTTATTTGACCGCGCGATACTGGTTTAGCGTTGTCTCGGCTCTCCGTGGCACTCCTAGAACGACCCCTGAGACAGCGTCTTTCGATGGGTGACACGACCGCGGTGCTCGGCGTCGTCGAACGATTCGACTGTTGCGAGCACACGACAGCCGACGATATCCGCCTCGCCGTTTTCGAAGTGAAGGCGGGTCTCGCCGACCTGTGCGACCAGCTCGCCGGATTCCTCGTCGAGTTCGGTGACGTACACTTCTATCTCTTCGCCCGCCTCGAACGTCGGCGTGGTCGACCTGAAGGACATCCCGGTAAGGAACTTGCTGAACATGCTCATAGACGGGTCACATCCTTGGATTTGCGGTCAGTGGTGTACTCGAGCCCGAAGCCGGTCAACGCGGAGAGGAGGAACACACCGAACAGGAACCAGCCGTGGAAGACGTACGGCCACACCTGCACGGGCTGGACCACCATTGCGTCGGTGAACCACCCATACTGTTGTGGAAGACGCTGCAGCGTCGCGAAGCCGATGAGGACACCGCCGCCCCACGGAAAGATGTACCCGAGCGCTGAGGTGTTCGCATCGAGGATATTCGCCCGGCGGTAGCTGTTGATGTTGTATCGCTGGCCGATGCGAGCGATGTACGGGGCAATCGCGATTTCTGCCGCCGTGTTGATCGTGATCATCGAGTTGACGAGGGCGGTGCCGACCACCATCGTCGTCTCGGCTTTTCGGACGCCCGTTGCGACGTTTTCGAGGAGCCATTCCTGTATCGCCTCGAAGCCACCGCCACGGATCATAATCTCTGACCCGGCGACGATGAGCAACACGAGCACGATGAGCGGGAAGAAGCCGGCTGCACCGTTGTATATCGAACCGGTGACGCCGGCGTTCTTTGCCGCGACCACTTCGGCGATGGGTAGTGAACCGGCCCAGCTCGCGGCTGCTGACGTTTTGGGAACTTTGAACAGCAACACGCGACTCAGCGGTGCGAGATCGAAAACAACGTTGAAAACGACCGCAACGATGAGTCCCCACGAGACCGCTTCGACAATGTGTCGCCCCATGACTGCCGTCACGATGACGACGAGCATGGAAACGAGGTGCAGCAGTCCCGCTGGTTCACTGTTCTGGACGAACAGGTTCTGTGCTTGCTGGGAGATGTTCAGTCCTCCCATTGCGTTTCCGGCGAAAACGTACGCTGCAAGCGACAGTACCGCCGCAATAACGGCGTATTTGAACCGCGAGGCAACGACGCCGCCGATATCGGCGTCCTGCGTCACTGCGCTCACAATCGTCGTATCACTGACCGGCGCGAGGTTGTCCCCGAAGACAGCCCCGGAGAGAATTGCCCCGAACAGCAACACCGGGTTCGCACCGAGCAGGATGCCCGCCGGGAAGAACAGCGCCGAGAAAGCGACTGTTGCGCCGTACCCAGTGCCGATACCGGTCGTGAACAGCGCTGCGAGGATGAACGTGGCAACCGGGAACAGTGCGCCCCCGACGTCGGCTGCGTTCGCTGCCCAGACGAGTCCGCCGACGAAGCCGCCTGCTTGGAGCGTGTTCGAGAACATCCCTGCCCAGAGCCACGCGACGACTGCCGTCGCGGCGACTCGCTTTGTCATCCCATCGAAGATGGTGTTTGCGTAGTTCTTCCAGTCTCCTTTGGCGAAGAACATCCCGACGATGAGCGCCACGAGCATTCCCGCGACGAGTCCAGTCGTATCCCCGATACCGAACAGGCCACTCTGAACAATCGCCCACAGGATGAACACGCCTATGGGAACGACACTCATCCACCGTCCGCCGTAGAACTCGATTGCTTCGACATCCGGGCCAGAGATCTCCTCTATCTCTGTCCCATCGCCACTATCCGTGTCTGACATGCATTCTGTGCCTCATCAGATACACACGCAAAAGTTCATGATAATAGCTAACTCACCGGTAACAAATCATCGGAGCCGCCTCTGGTGAAGTCTTATCTCTCGACGGTCGCTGTGAGTATATAAAAGTCCACTCCTGTTGGAATTAGAGCAGCGTACCACCCCTGAATATAGCCCGTACTGAAGTGCGGGACGCTAATTTCAGACGCATATGCTAAAATTATAACTCTGGATAATTGAGTGGTGCGTGGCTATCGGGATTCAGTATAATATCGGCGGAACCTGTTCCATTATGACCGGACTTTTTTATATTGGCATCAAGTCCACAGTGGTATGGACAGCTCTGGCGGTCGTCGTCTCCAGACGACCGAAACCTCCCTCGCGATCATCGATGCGGTAAACGAGATGGGGGAGGCGCGAATGAGTGAGCTTGCGGACCGGCTGGACCTCTCGACGAGTACGATTCACGTTCACCTCAAGACACTGCTGGATCAGGAATATCTGGTCAAACGGGGCGAGCAGTACCGACTCGGCATGAAGCTGTTCCACCTCGGCGAGGGCGCTCGGACCCGAAACGAGTGGTACGAGATCGCCCGTCGCAAAACCCACGAACTCGCCGATAGCTGTGGTGAGGAGGTCACGTTCGCCGTCGAAGAGTACGGACGAGCGATAACGCTGTTCAACGTCGTCGCCAACGTCCCGTCGAAAGGGTTCCAGGTGGGGCGGTACTACTACCTGCACAACTCGGCAGTCGGCAAGGCAATCCTCGCCGCGTTGCCGGAAACCCGAGTCAACGAGATCCTCGACCGGTGGGGACTGCCCGAAGAGACGGAGTACACGATCACCGACCGCGAAACCCTTCAGGAAGACATCGAACGCACGAGCGAGCGCGGCTATTCGGTGAACGATCAGGAAGCCGTCGAGGGGCTTCGGTCGGTCGGCGTACCGGTCACCGCCCCACACGGCGGCGTCCTCGGCGCACTAGACATCTCTGGCCCGCTGTATCGGCTGCCGCCGAACGAGGAACTCGCATCGATGCTGCAGGACGTTGTCGATGAACTGGAGTCGGAACTCGGGGTACAGTAGCGCTCGGTCGCGCCCTGTCGTCGCAAGCGAGGAACGGCTGTGTGAGGCCGATTCTGTGACCACAGACGTGACAAATCAAAGTGCGGGCTGCGAGGCTCTACTGCCGTCCGTCCCGGTCAGTGTCTCTTGGACCGAGAAGCGTGGCCTCGACCTTCCGGAGGTGTTCGTGAAACGTCGTCTTCGCGATACCGAGTTCGTCGGCTAGCTCGCTCCCGCTTACCGCTCTCGGGTAGTCGTAATAGCCGCGGTTGCGGGCCAGTTCGAACACTTCGAGCTGCTTGTCGGAAAGCTGTCGGACGGCCAATCCCTCGGATTCCTTGCTTCCGGTGGTCGCGGACGTAATCTGTGTCACGGTTATCGTTGCGTCTTTCTCTTCGCACACGGCGTCGAGTTTCTCCTGTATCGTCGCCCGCGACTCGTCGATAGCGACCGTCCAGTACTCGGTCCCATCTCGGATGCGGATCGGCTCCTGATTCATGAATCCGTGTGAGACCAGCGCGTCGTGGATGCTCTCTTCGGGGCCGTATTCGACGAGCAGCGTACTCGTCGCTTTGTTTACTGGGGCCGATATTCCGCCGAAGCTACGACGGGTATCCATTTCGGTGACTGCGTGGGTGTGGTCGGACGCCCGGGTCGCCGCGACGAGCGCCTCGACCGCGGCCGCTGACTCAGCGTACGCGACGACGTGGGCCTTGACCTTCCCGTCGACCAGATACGCCGCGTTGACAAGCAGTCTGGCCGAGGTGGCTGCCGTTACTTCCCGCATCCAGCAGTCGGGATGCTCCAGTTCGAGTGTCAACTGGAGACCGCCGCTGGACGGGGCAGCGGTCGTATCGGAGCTGTCAGTGTCCACTGTTCTCTCTAGGTTCTGCGACGCGATAGCGCTCGCCTGTTCTCGGTTTCATCACCGGTCGTGCCCTCCAGTATTCCCACCGGGTGCCACACATGTAAGGCTCTGGTTTGTCAGTCACACCGGCAGTGTGCAGCAGTATGGACTTGCGGCGAAAATACGACGAAGGCACGCCCGCCGTTGTACTCGCAGAGGGGGCATTCGGAGAGCCGGAAGGCAAGACAGCCAACGGTATCGTCATGCACGGAGAGCTGTTCGACGCGCAGGCCGTCGTGGACTCGACGTGTCCGAGCCCCAACGCCGGAGCGGCCCTCGATTGGCCTGACGCCGACGATGTCCCGGTCGTCGAGACCGTTACCGAAGCGCTGGATCGAGCCCCGGACGCGGCCGTCCTTGTCATCGGCGTCGCGCCCGCCGGCGGTGACCTCCCGGACGCCTGGGTCGAGGCCATCCAGCGCGCGATGGAACAGGGCTGTGACGTTGTCTCCGGCCTGCACGTCTTCCTGAGCGAGCGTCCAGCCTGGACCGAGCGCGCACAGCAACACGGTGTCGACCTCGTCGACGTTCGGAAACCGCCGACAGTAGCCGATCTGACGCTCGGTGACGGCCGCGGGGACGAGGCCGACGCAGACGTCGTCCTGACGATGGGGACCGACTGTGCGGTGGGGAAGCGAACGACGACCTTCGAACTGTACCGGGCGGCGACCGATGCCGGACTCGACGCCGGCTGGGTCGCGACGGGACAGACCGGCATCCTCGTCGGCGCGGACCGCGGTGTGGTTATCGACCGGGTTCCGGCCGACTTTGTCTCGGGCGTCGTCGAGGACATGGTGCTCGACGTTGCGGCGGACCACGATATCGTGTTCGTCGAAGGGCAGGCCGCCCTCACGCACACCGCATACGGCGGGGTGACGCTTGGACTGCTCCACGGAGCGGCCCCCGACGCAGTCGTGCTGGCCGACGACCCCTCCCGGGAGGGCCGGTCCCACTTCGATGACCTTACGGTGGCCGGCGTCGAGGCCGAACGCCGCGCGATTACCGACCTCACGGAGACGACAGTCGCCGCGCTCTCCACCTGGGGCGACCCGGAGTCGGAAACCGCCAGAACCGGCCTCCCGGCGGCGAACATCTACGACGACGACGGTCCGAAAACACTCCTTTCGGCTGTTCTGGAGGCGCTGTGACTCGTATCGACCGCGTCTCCGTCGAACCGCTCGACCACGAACTCCGCGAACCGTTCGAAATCTCGCTCGGAACCCGGGAGAAAGCGCGGAATCTGGTCGTCCTGGTCGAGACGGACACAGGCATTGTCGGCCACGGGGAAGGGTCTCCGTTGCCGCCGGTGACTGGCGAGACGCAGGCGGCTGCCGTGGCAACTGCCCGGTCGGTAACGTCGATGCTTGAGGGTGCGGCTCTCGCCGACTACCGCGAACTCGTCAGCGACTTACGGGCCGCAGTGCCCGGAGCGGTTTCGGCACTGTTCGCCGTCGAGACGGCGCTGCTCGACGCCTACTGTCGCGACCGTGGCATCCCGCTCTCGGAGTTATTCGGTGGCGCGCCGGCCGCCGTTACGACTGATATCACCGTTCCGATAGTCTCGCCTGACGCGGCAGCCGAACGAGCCACGCGCGCCGCGGCTGCGGGCTTCGACCACATCAAGGTCAAGACCGGCGGCGCGGTCGACGACGACGTGGGTCGGACCGTTGCGGTTGCGGACGCCGCACCCGACGCGACGATTACGGTGGACGCGAATCAGGGCTGGACGCCGAAGGCCACAGAGCGGTTTGTCGACGAAGTGACCGCGACCGGGGTCGATCTCGCTCTGGTCGAACAGCCGACGCCGAAGGACGATATCCGCGCCCTCGCGAGGGCGCGCGACAGACTCTCGGTCCCTGTCGCCGCGGACGAGGCCGTGTTTACGCCCGCGGACGCAACTGCCGTGGTTCGCGACGGGGCTGCCGACGTGATCAACGCCAAACTCGGGAAGTCGGGGCTCCTCGGGGCAGCAGCAATTGTGAACATCGCCGAGGCCGCCTCACTCGACTGCATGCTCGGCTGTATGCTCGAAGGCGCAACCGGCATCGCGACGAGCGCCCATCTTGCCGCTGGACTCGGTGCCTTCGCCCACGTCGATCTGGATGGCCACCTGTTGCTTGACGAAACGCCGCCGTCAATGTCGTTCGGTCCACGTATCGATATCGACGGGCCGGGTCACGGGGTTTCGCCACCGTCGGCTGTGAGTGACACGACTGAAAACTGAAGCTGTGTGGCGTTTCGCTACGAAAAATACCGTCCGAGCGGTTACTCCGCGGACTCCGCCGCCTCTTCGATGTCGGGACCGTCTTCCGAAGTATCACTGCCAGTTGTTGCTCCGTCTCCGTCGCCGCCGTCGGTTGCCCCACTGTCCGCAGTGGCAGGGCTGTCGTCGGCTGCTGCATCGGCCGCCGGATCGCTGCCGTCTGAATCGTTCCCTTCGTTCGCTGGCTCCGTAGTGTCAGTGTCAGCTTCGAGCGATTCGGCCATCTCCGCCATCGCCGCAGCGGATTCGTCCGGCCGGTCTAGCACGGTCTCGGTGTGCATCCGCATCTCCTCGCTGGTGCGAATCGTCCCGTCGACCGTCGCGTTCTCGTGGAGTTCGACAGTCGTCCCCGAGATGTCGCCCCAGATTTTCGCACCCGGGCCGACGCGGACGGTGCCGCTGCGGGTCGTTACGTCCCCTTTGATCTCCGTGCCCCGGCCGACCACGATATCGTCTTTCGCGCGGAGGCTCCCGAAGATGACCGTATCACGGCCGACTTCGAGTGACTTCGCGCGGATGTTGCCGTGGAGCCGGCAGTCGTCGCCGACCGTCGCCGGTGTCGAAACGCGCCAGGCGTCGTCCGAGACGCTCGCACCGCGTGGAATCAGAACCGGGTCGTGTTCGTCACTCCCGTCGTCTAACATCTCGTCGATCACCTCTTCAGCCGCGTCTTCCTCGCCGATGCGGAGGAGTTGCGAGAGGTAGACGAACAGGAAGACGATGGTCGGCATCGGGTTCCGGATGACGATCCAGCCGTTGGCTTCGAATCCGTTCTCGATGTCCACGTCGTCGCCAATATCCAGGTCGCCCGCGACACGGAGTTCGCCGCCGATATGTACCCGTTCGCCGATGTAGGCGTCCTCGCCGACCAGCACGTTGTCCGCGACGTCACACCACATATCGAGCCGACAGTCACCTTCGGCTTCGATGTGGCCGCCAAAGCGGACTCGCTCGTCGGCGATGACTGTCCGCCCGCGCACGCCGAACTCCACGGTCGACTGGCCGCCGACGATGACGTCACCGTCGGTCACCAGGTCGTGTTCCTCGACAGTCGTCCCGTCGGGAATGTCGAGTTCGGACAGCGGGTCGGAGCTGAGAGGCACGATTGCTATAGCGGTTTCGTTCATATTAAACCCTCATGACGTGCATGACGGGCGTCTGACGCTGGTCGGACGGGAACGGCATCGCCGCAGTTTCGCGCTGGTGGCACAGTCGGTGGCGCGGTATCGAACCTCGACGGTAGTGGAACGTGACAGCTGAACGGCCATAACGAACTAAGCCGCTGACACAGTGGCTCCGATATGTTACTCGAACGCCGTCACCTCTCTCTCGCACTCGTGGTGCTGCTGGCAGCATCCGCTGGCTGTAGCGGGCTGTTCGGCTCTGGAACGGGTACGGGCACACCTGATACACCGACCTCGGCCGACGCCAACGGCCCTGCACCCGGACCGTCCGGGCTCGACGCGGCGGCCATCGAACGCGGGCACTTCGAGACGCTGTCGAACTCGTCGTTCACCACGTCGCTGTCGTTCCAGCTTTCGACGGCCCGGGACGGCGAGAACCGGTCGGTGTTCATCAATCGGACGGTCGCAATCGACCGTGAGAGCGACAGGTCGCTGGCGCAGGGTGAACTAGTCCAGGCCAGCGGTGACACGCTGGTGACGACGACCTATACGGCCGACGGGACCACCGCCGAGCGTCGAGTCCTCGTCCGTGGTGACGAGGAGATGACGGACTACCGCGCCGCATCACCGCCGTACGACGGGCAAGTCCAGCCGGTCAACGAGAGTAGCGTCATCGACCGCTCGTTACTCCAGTCGCTCGGATCGGACATCAACTGGACCTACGCCGGGACGGAGACAGTCGACGGTGACAGCGTCTCGCGGTTCGAAGCGACCGGGAGCAACGTTACCGGCTTCACGGCCGACGACGCCGTCGCGACGAACGTCTCGGCCAACGAGACGACGGATTCGGCCAGTGCAACGGTTCTCGTTGACGAGGACGGCGTTGTCCGGTCGTTCCAGTACCGCGTGACGACCGAACGGGACGGCCGGCCGGTGACGGTGACGCTGTCGCTCTCCGTCTCGAAGGTCGACGACACCGCCGTCGCGGAACCAGCCTGGCTGTCAGAAGCAGAGAACTGACGAACGGCGGGAAAAACTACAGCGACTGCCCGGCGCTGAACTGCCTGGCGACCCACTGTGAACTGTCGAGCGCCTCGACGCCGTGCTGAAGACGCGACAGTCGATCACGTGTTTCCGCTTCGTCCAGTTCCAACGCCCGCTCGATGGCATCAGCAATCGCGTTGATGTCGTGTGGGCTGACCGTTAGCGCGCCGTCGAGATGGGTCGCCGCGCCGGCCAGTTCACTCAGCACGAGCGAACCGTCGCCGTCGACACAGGCTGCCGGGTACTCGTGGGCGACGAGGTTCATCCCGTCGCGATGGGGCGTCACGACCGCGACCTCTGCAGCCCGGTACAGCCCGGCGAGCGTCTCGTTGTCGAGGTTGGCTTCAGTGTAGACGATGGGCTGCCAGTCGTCGGTCCCGAAGCGGTCGTTGACGCGTTCGACGGCATCGAGGACGTCCGCACGGTACCGTCGGTAGGCGGCGATACCCTCTCGCGTTCGACTCGCCTTCTGCACGTACGTAAATTCGCCTCGCAGGTCTGGCCGCCGGTCCCAGAGGTGCCCCAGCGCCTCGATCCGCTCGGGGATACCCTTCGAGTAGTCGAGCCGCTCGACGCCGAGCGCTAGGCGGATGGACGCGTCCGAGCGACTGCCGCCCAGCACGGTCTCCCGGATACTGGCCACGTCAGCGGCCCGTGCTCGGTCCCGAACACCACCGACATCGATACCTAGCGGGTTCGCGACGACTCGTGTCCTGTCACCGCCGCGGATGACTGTGCCGCTGTCCGTGTCGATAGTCGACGCGGGAAACGCGCTCTCGACACAGTGCAGGAACTGCTCGGCGTACGCCGCCGTATGAAAGCCGATCACATCACAGGCCAGCAGTCCGTCGAGGAGCGCGTCGCTGTGGGGACAGTGCCGAAACACCGACGGCGCAGGCCAGGGGATGTGCCAGAACTGCAACAGCGTCGCATCTCTCCGCCGCTCCCGGACCAGTCTGGGCGCGAGCGCGAGATGATAGTCCTGGAACCAGACCGGTTGGCCCGCATCAGTGACCGCATTGACGGCCTCGGCGAACTGCTCGTTGACGGCGCGGTACTGTTCCCAGTAGGCTGGTTCGGCCCACATCCGACCTGTATCCTCGTGGCAGAGCGGCCAGAGCACCTGGTTAGCGTAGCCGTAGTAGTAGCCCTGTACCGCCGCGTCGGAGAGCGGGACGCGTTTCAGGTCGTACGCCGGGTCCGACGGCGGTACTTCGACGATGCCCTCGTCGGCGACAGCCATGTCAGCGTCGCCGCTGCCCCAGGCGACCCAGGTGCCACCCCGTGACTGCATCACCGGATCGAGTGCGCTCGTCAGCCCACCTGCCGCGGACTGGACCCGTATCTCGCCGTCGTCGTCCCGCTCGTGGCTATACGGTTCGCGGTTCGAGACGATCACCAGCGAGTCCGGAACGGCACCGTCTTGCGCGGTTACTGACACTCCCCGGCCCATTTGCCGCCCGTAAGGACTGCCCCATCTTGAGACTGTCGTGGGACGTTGGCGTAGCTACAGCGTGTAACCGGCCACCGCCGCCTGGGAGTCCTGTCATCTATGTCTGACGGTAAGAGAAAACTTATACCGGAGGCCTCGAAAGAAAGGGGTGAAAGCCGAAAGGGCACCCGGGTAGGGGTACACGGACGTGCCATTTCGGCTCAACTCGGTTTATCTGAACATAAATCCGATAGCGACAGCCACGCTGTGGGGCACTGGTGATGTGGCAGCCGTGTGACTGACTGGGTAAACAAGACAGAAGCACGTCCACTGCGTGGTGTCTAACAACAGATGGAATTTCACATCTGGGAACCAGTGTACGAGGCCATCCTCGACGACTTCGGCTACCCCCGTGATGGCGATGAACGCGCCCGTGACCGCTTTGTCGAATTGCTCGGTGACGACGGGACGTACGACCCGGCGAGTCTTGGACTCGACGGTGCAACGGTCGCCGTCGCCGGGGCCGGCCCGTCCCTCGAATCCGAGGCCAACCGGGCAGCCGACGCCGATGTGGTCTTCGCGGCGTCCACGGCTGCCGACCGCCTCCGGGCGGAAAGTGTGACCGTCGACTGTATGGTCACGGATCTGGACAAGAACGCCGACACCGGGCGGGAACTGACAGCTGCTGGGACACCGGTCGTCGCCCACGCTCACGGCGACAACATCCCGGCGCTGGAGACATACATCCCGACCTACGACAGCGAGTTCGTCGTGCCGACGACACAGGCGGCCCCCGCGCCACCGGTCCGCAGCTACGGCGGTTTCACCGACGGCGACCGCGCCGCGTTCCTCGCGGACCACTTTGGCGCTGGGTCTCTGGTGTTCCCCGGCTGGGACTTCGACGACCCGTCCGTGACTGCGGAAAAGCGCCGGAAACTCCGCTGGGCCGAACGCCTGCTCCACTGGCTGGAACAGCGCCGCGGCGAGCGCTTCGATGTGCTCGACGGCCGACGCGACGACATCGAGCCAGTGGCGACTGACTGAAAACGACGCCCCGACTCAGGGCGCTAACACATCGATGGTCGTGTCGATAGTGTCCGGTTCGGCAGCGCGGGGGAACGAGATGTTGATCGCGTCCACGCCATCGATATCCTCGAACTGTGCGATATGGTCGCGACATTCCTCGGGCGTACCGGCAACGGCAATGCTATCCAGTAGCTCGTCACTGATCGCGTCGACGGCGGCTTCTTTATCGCCCGACCCCCACTGCTCTGCGATCTCGTAGGCGGTGTCCTCGTACCCCTGGCGGGCCAGCGCGTCGCGGTAGAACGTCCCCATCCCGCCGATGTAGAACGCCACGTGCTGACGGGCCAGTTCCCGTGCCTGCTCCCGGTCGTCCATCGCACAGCACGTCAGCGACAGCGTCACCCGCTGGTCGGCCCGGTCGCGGTCACCGAGGTCTGCACCGTGCTCGAAGTCTTCTAATCGGTCCCGGAGGCCGTCGGCGGTCAGCATCAGCGCGTGCCAGCCGTCGGCGAAGCGACCGGCGAGTTCGACTGATTTCGGCCCGAGACCACCAGCGTCCACGGGCGGCGCGGGTTCGGGCGGTTCACAGCGCAGTCGGAACCCGGACAGCGAAAAGATGTCCCCGTCGTAGTCGACGGTCTCGCCGGAGAGCACCAGTTTCATGATGTCGACGGTCTCCCGTGTGTATTTGAGCGGATTCTCGAACTCACGGCCGTGCCAGCCCTCGATGACGATTGGCCCGGATGGTCCGACACCGGCGCGGAAGCGGCCGTCCGAGACTTCCTGTAGCGTCGCCGCGGTCTGGCCGAGCAGCGCCGGCGACCGCGAGTACACGTTCAGAATCGAGGAGCCGAGACCGACTGTCGACGTGTGCTCGGCGATGCTAGTCAGCGTCGTCACCGCGTCTCGTCCCCACGTCTCCGGGAGCCAGACTCGGTCGTAGCCACTGTCCTCGGCCTGCTGGCTCATCTCGACCAGCGTGTCGACCGACGGCTGTGCCGCGACCGGGAGATACACGTCTCGCGCTGTCATCTGTCACCCTCCACGCGTCGAGCAACGACCGGCCCTGTTCCTGCCGACTGGAACGTATGTGCCTGAGACATGGCTCGCAGTGCGGCCGCACGGGAGATAAAGCCACATGAGAGGGGGAGTGTCGCCCGTTGTCCGCGGTTTATTCACAGGATGGTACCGGCCCGATACTGTCTCAGCAGGGGGTACTAGCGACGCGACAACAGCCGAAATGTATATTATCTGTCCACAATTCTCGACGAGTGAACCCGTGAATCCATATGCCCTCCTCGGAGCCGCTATCGTGTCCGAACTGCTCGGGACAACGTCGCTGAAACTCTCGGAAGGGTTCTCACGCCCTCTACCCAGCCTTGGCGTCGTCGTCGGCTACGGTCTGGCCTTCTATCTGGTGTCGTTGACGCTCGAAGACCTCCCTATCGGCGTCGTCTACGGGACTTGGGCCGCGCTGGGAATCGTCGGTGTGGCTGCGATCGGGATTGTCGTGTTCGACGAGCCTATCGACCTCCCCGGTGCCGTCGGTATCTTGCTTATCATCATCGGCGTGTACTGTGTCAACGTCCTCTCGGAGATGGCTGCGCATTGAGCGGGAGCGGGTCACAACAGGCCAGGGTCCCCAGCGGGCCCGTACCAGACGGCTGCGCCTCCGACTCGGCGACCGGCTATATGAGGCACCCGGTTCTACGAGTGCTTATGCCGTTCGACCCGGACCGCGTCACGACGATTACGTTCGACTCGTACAGTACCATCGTCGATGTCGAGGCAGCCCAGAAAGCCCTCGCCGACCGGGTGGACGACCCCCGACCGGTGTCCCGACTCTGGCGCTCCCGCTCGCTGGCGTACACCTTCCTCGCCAACCAGATCGATGCCTACAAGCCGTTCTACGAGATGAACCGCGACGCCCTCCAGTACGCACTGGACGTCCACGGCATCGATATCACGACGGAAGAGCGCGACGAGATTCTTGCAGTCTACCACGAACTGGACGTGTTCGACGACGTTCGTGACGGGATGAATAAACTCTACGACGCCGGCTACGACCTCTATGTCGTCTCGAACGGCAACCCCGAGATGCTCGACTCCATGGTTGAGTTCGCCGGTATCGGCGGCTTGCTCGAAGACACTGTCAGTGCCGACGAGATTGGGACGTTCAAGCCGGCGGCCGAACTGTACCGCCACGCGGCGGAGCGAACAGCGACCGATATCGAGGAAATCGCCCACGTCACTGCGGGCTATTTCGACGTGTACGGGGCGATGCATGCCGGGATGCAGGGTATCTGGGTCAACCGCGATGACGGCCCGTGGGACTCGTTCGCCGGCGATCCGGACCGCACTATCGAGTCGTTCCACGACCTTCACGACGAACTGATGTGAGGAGCGAAAAAGACGTCTCGTAGTTCTGGTTCGGTGGGCTCGTCGAGAGAGTCAGGAAACGGCGTAGCAAGCGTCTCAGGGAAGACGGACTAGCTACTCAAAGCAGTCGCTCAAGCAGGCCACGGTCGCGGCGTTTCTCCGCCAGCAGGACCGAACACTCCACGTCGTCGATAATGTAAACACGGGAGATCTGGAGACGAGCCGACGAAGCAGGCCATCGTCCAATCAGACTGACAATTCGACTTGCTACCCGCGCATGAGATCCAACACTTCGTCGACGACATCGGTTTCGACGGCAAGAATATACTGCTCGTCAGGCTCCAGAACCGTATCCGCTCCTGCGAGTTCCGTTCGGTCGGCCGTCGAGATCAGCAGACTGCCGGACGGAAGCGCGATCTCATCAAGACGACGCCCTGCGACCGGGGCCGACGGGGCGACACTTACCTTGATGATATCGAGGTCAGCGGTCGGATAAACGAGCGTCCGGATGTCTTCACCGGTCAGTATATCAGCTGCATGGTCCCCGCCGAGATACTCGGGTAGCAGCGTCGCATCGACGACTTCGTCGTACTCGTGATCCGCCTCCGTCTCCGCTCTTGCGATGGTTCGAATCGAGGGCGCGTACTGTTGGGCCTCCATGCAGATGGCGAGGTTCGTGCCCGGTTCGTCAGTGAGAGCGGCGATAGCGTCGGCCTCGGCCAGGTCAGCTTGTTGCAGAATCGACGGTCGCGTGGCGTCCCCGTGGATCACCGGCCCGATATACGCATCTGACAGCGCCTCGACGCGCTCCTCGTCGGACTCGATCAGCAGTACGTCGTGGCCCTGATCGACGAGGTTCTCGGCGGTCTGTTTCCCGACGCGTCCGCCGCCGGCGATGATGAATCGCTTTGTCCGGGCCATTAGCGTACTGTTGAGAACGTGCCATCTTCAATGCCCCGACAGTTCCAGCCGACTGAGAACATGGTCGACCATACTGAGGGGCCAGTCGGCAGAAGCTTTTATCAAATCCCCTCACAGTTCTTACAATAGAAGAATTCACCCCGGTGCTCAAATGGACCGAACGGAGTACATACAGCGTACGATGGACGGCGTGCCAGTTACAAACAGGATGCATGAGTAAGAGCCAGACGCGGTCGCCCGAGGCTGAACTCGGGCTACTTGACGCGACGATGATCGGGATGGGTGCGATGATCGGGGCCGGTATTTTCGTGTTAACCGGGCTGGCCGCCGAAATCGCTGGGCCAGCCGCGATCCTCGTCTTCGCGCTGAACGGCGTCGTGACGGCGTTCACAGGCCTTTCCTACGCAGAACTTGCCGCCTCGATTCCGAAGAGCGGCGGTGGCTACGCGTTCGTGCGGGAGATATTCGACGACTTCGCCTCGTTCATCATGGGCTGGATGCTCTGGTTCGCCTACATGATCGCGGGAGCACTGTATGCGCTGGGCTTTGCGCCGAACTTTCTCGAACTGTTACACGTCTACGGCGTGGTCCCGGCACCAGATCAGGTCGGTGCCGTTGCAGTTCCGGTCATTGATGTAGCGCTCCCACCGGCGTTTTTGCTTGCGTTTATCGCAGTTCTTGGCCTCGTGGCGCTCAACGCGGTCTCGACGGCTGCTAGCGGTAGTGTCGAGACGATTTTCACCATGATCAAAGTCTCCATTCTGGTCGTGTTCGTCGCGTTCGGGCTCACGTCACCGATGTTTTCCGGGGCCGAATTCCAGCCGCTGTTTCCGGAGGGCGGTGGGGCGGCCGCCGTGTTGCCGGCGATGGGGCTCACCTTCATCGCCTTTGAGGGATACGACCTTATCACCACTGTCACGGAGGAAGTACAGAACCCACGGGAAAACATCCCGAAAGCGATTTTTATCAGCCTCGCCGTGACTGTCGTCGTCTACCTGGCAGTTGTAACAGTCGCCATCGGGACGCTCGGGGCCGAGGGGCTCGCCGACGCTGGCGAAGCTGGCATCGCCACGGCAGCGACGTCGTTCATGCCGACCGGGTTACCGATTATCCAGAACGGTGGAGCACTCATCGTCTTTGGCGCTGTGTTCTCGACGCTCACTGCCCTCAACGCTGTCGTCATCGCGTCGTCACGCGTCGCGTTCTCGATGGGACGCGAAGGGCAGTTACTCCCCTCGATTGGCCAGATACACCACCGCTACGGGACGCCGTTCGTTGCTATCCTCACCAGCGCCGTCGTGATGCTTGGCTCAGTTGCACTGCCGACACAGAGCGCCGGCAATATGTCGAGCCTGTTCTTCCTGCTCTCGTTCATTATCGTCAACGTCGCGGTCATCAGGCTCCGACGGGAGCGACCGAACATGAATCGGCCATACGAGATGCCGTTCTACCCGGCACCGCCGATAATCGGCATTGCACTCAATCTGATTCTGACGGGGGTATTGATAGAGTTCCTGCTCCGGACAGATCCACTGGCACTGGCACTCAGCGTCGCATGGATCTTGCTCGGCGCGGTCGTGTACTTCGCCCTCAAACGGATAAAGCAGCAATCAGACCGCGAGCAAGCGACTGCCGTCAGCGAAATAACACCCGAGGCTGAAGACTAACTCATGACAAGAACACTCGACATTATCATCGCAGGCGGCGGCCGCGTCGGTTTCCAGACAGCCGAGATACTTGCCGACCGCGGTCACGATGTGACGATTATCGAACGCGACGAGCGGATAGTTTCGGATATCGCCGATCAGTGGGTCGCGACGGTTATCCAGGGCGACGCGACGGACCCAGACATCATCGAACAGGCAGGTATCGAGCGAGCGGATGCAATTGCTGCGCTCACGGGTGAATCCGGGCTGAACCTTGCGGTCTGTTTAGCTGCTTCGGAGTTGACACCAGACATCCGAACGATCGCGCGTATCGACCGCACAGCCGGTGAGGCCTACACCCGATTTGTCGACGCGGTGGTCTTTCCCGAACGGGCCGGTGCGAGGGTGGCAGCAAACGAAATCCTGGGGAGCGATGTCGAGACGCTTGCCGACGTGACGGGCTCCCTCGATATCATGCTCGTCCGCGTCGCTGATGGCGCTCCGGCTGCCGGAAAAGCACTCACAGAGGTCCGATTTCCCGAGGGTGCCCTCGTTGTCTCCGACGATAACGGTGAGCGGATCGCCCGTGCCGACACGACCCTAACACCGGGGAGCCGCTACGTTATCGCCGTCGAACCTGATGTCGTCGATGAGGTCATGAATCTGATGCGCGGGTAGTGACCCGCAGTCAGCCCTGTTCCTTCGCTGAACTCTCCACGTGATTCACGCGGTCCCACACAGCCACTGTCTGTCGGGATTGCTACGCAGGGATGCGTGAAAATTAATCGCTGCAGTACGGACCAGCCGCGACGCCTACACCCGGCGTGACAGCGAGGTCCGTAGCTCGCCGGCAAGCTCCCGGTGCCCGTCCTCGGCGAGGCTGTCGGTGACGACTTTCAGTGCAGCCGCGGAGCCGCCGACGTAGAGGCTGCCGCTGTCTTTCTCGACTACTACCACGTCGGTCACCTCGGCGACGGCCCGAATGCTCGCGCGGGCGTCGTCGGTCAGGTCGCCGAGCAGGAACGTGAGCGTCGCGCCGTCGTCGGTGCCGCCGGCCACCGTCTCGCCGAGGGCCTGATGGCGCGCGACCTCACGCAGGGACACGTCGGTCAGTTCTGCCACGGTGGGGCCGGGGTCGGTCTCTGGTCGTGTCGTCCGTTCGTCGCCGAGCGCGTCGGCCACTTTGACCACATCGTGGGTTTCCTGTGTGTCGTGGGTTCGGATGATGTGTGCGCCGCGTTCGACTTCCATCGTCGCCGCGGCCAGTGACACGGCGAGCTGGTTCTCCGTCTCGGGCTGGTCGGCCAGATCGCCGAGGAAGTCCTCGCGGTTCGTCGCGGTTAGCATCGGCCGGTCGAAGGCGCGGAACTCTCGGAGCCGGCGGAACATCTCCCAGTTGTCCTCGAACTCCTTGCCGTCGTACCAGCCGCCGAAGGCCGGATCGATGATGGTCTTGTCCGTGAACCCGTCCCGCTGGAGCGCCTCGAAGATGTCGTCGATAGTTTTCAGCGCACCAGGGCGAGCCAGATCCGGCGGGCTGGCCATCTTGACGACCGGCATATCGTGGTCTTCGACGACACCTTTCATCTCTGGGTCGGCGAACCCACACACGTCGTTGATGAGGTCGAAACCGTAGCCGATGGCTTCTTCCGCCACTTCGGCGTAGCGAGTTTCGAGTGACAGCGGTACATCGGCGTCGAGTTCGTCGACGAGCGGGCCGACCTCTTCGAGCCGGTCTTTCTCCATCTCGACTGGCTTGGACTCGTACTTGGGGTTGGCCGACTGCAGGCCGACGTCGATGATGTCCGCACCGGCCGGGACGAGGTTCTCCTCGATAGCCTCGGCGGCTTCTGCGGGGTCCAGATACACGCTCGGCTTGTACCCGGAGTTCGAACTCATATTCAGCACGCTCATGACGCGTGTCGGGTGGCCATCACCCACCGGGAGGCCGTCGATTTCGACCGTTCGCATACCGCTCTCTGGGGACTGTGGATACAAAGGTCCCGCGACATCGGCGGATCGATAACGCAAAGCAACGTATCACTGACACAGAAACACAGATTTTTATATACAGTGTTGCATGATTTGTACGGGATGGGTGGGGAGTTAACGGTCTCATTCGATCTCGATTCGTTCGAGACTGTCACACAGCAGTTGATGGCTGCGGGGTCCGAACGTGAGATATGCGAGATCGCAATGTCGGGGGTTTCGTCCGTGTTCGACGTGCCACTCGGAGCGCTGTGGCTGTATGACAGTGACGCTTCGGAACTGCAGTTGGCGGCGTCGACGGAGCGGGCGGACGAGGTATTCGACTGGCCGGTTACCTACAGACCCGGTAACAGTCTCTCGTGGGAGGCGTTCGAGCAGGACGAAGTTTGGACGTACTCTAAACTCGACGACGAACAGCGCCAGTACAACGAGAACTCGCCTGTCAGCAGCGAGATCATCCTGCCGCTTGCCGAGTACGGCGTTATCAACATCGGCTCGCTTACTCCCGTTACGTTTGACGGCGAAACGGTTCGACTCGCCCGGATGTATGCGACGCACGTGCAGGCGGCACTGCAGAAAGCCGAGCGCGAGCACGACCTCCGCATCCAGCGCGACCGGATGGAACAGTTCATCGGCGTCGTCTCACACGATCTCAGAAACCCGCTCCACGTTGTCGAGGGGCGGCTCGAACTCGTGCGAGAGACCGGCGACCTGTCCCATCTCGAAGATGCGGAGGAAGGTGTGGCTCGCATGGAAGCGCTCATCGACGACCTGCTGACCCTCGCAAAGAAGGGGTATGCGGTCGAAGACCGAACCGCCATTTCGCTCGAGACCATTGTCGAACAGACATGGGAGATGGCCAGAACGGACGACGCGACGTTGCAGATCGAAGGGTCCGCCCCGGTGTTCGGTGACCAGAACCGCCTTAAACAGGTGTTCGAGAACCTCTTTCGGAACGCGGCGGACCACGCGGGCGACGACGTGACCGTCTGGGTCGGTCCGCTCGTCGACGACGGGACAGCCGAGATAGACAGTGAGGACGAGCGAGTCGAGGGCCGCGTGACCGGCTTCTACGTCGCTGACGACGGACCGGGTATCCCGTCCGACAAACTGAACGACGTTCTCTCGGTCGACGCCTTCTCAGGCAGTAACAACGGCCTGGGCCTGTCTATCGTTGCCCAGATCACTGACGCCCACGGCTGGGACATCTCGGTGACCGAAAGCAGGGCCGGCGGCGCACGATTCGAAGTGTCCGACGGGACAAAACCAGTCTCACCGTTTCACTCCTGGTAGCGCGGAGACGGCGACTGACAGCATCCGAACCGGGTGTCAGTGCTGTCCGTGGTGGGATTGACAGATTTATTTGCTCGCCCACTATATGGTACGTCAGTGCAGACTCCGGAACAGGACATCGAAGCCGTGCTGAAAGAGTCAGGCCCGGATTACGAGGGCTTCCAGTTCGAGACTCCGGGTGGGGGCCACCAGAGTGATGTCTACATGGTGACGCTGCGCCACAACGACGAGGCGTACGAGGTGGTCGTGAAGTTCAAGCCACAGGGCGATGTCCCGTTCGCCGTCGAACCCTGTCTCCACGACTTCGTCGCCGGCCGGACTGACGTCCCTGTTCCACGCATCCTCGTCTACGAAGACGATCCCGACGCCGACGTGCCGCCGTATTTTGTCACCGAACGCATCCACGGCGAGAATCTGGCTGAAGAGTTCGCCGGGCTTTCGACCGAGGACCGACGGCGGGTGCTAGCCCAGTCCGGTCGGATACTCGGCGATATGCATTCCGAGATCGGGTTTGAGGCCTTCGGTCGACTCACGCTCCACGACGACCGAATCATCGTGAGTGACTGGATGGGCAACTGGCGGGAGTACTTCGAGAGTCTCACCAGATCCCACCTCTCTCACCTCGACGGGACACCCTTCGAGGACATGACGGATCGGGCGCGGGACTGTATCGAACCGGCCCTGGAGATGGTACCCGAGGACGGCGTCCCCCGGCTGGTACACGACGATTTCAGGCCGGCGAACCTGATGTTCGAGCAGACAGCGGACGCGCCGATCACGGCTGTCCTCGACTGGCAGGACGTGCTCGCGGCGTTGCCGGAGTACAACCTCGCACAGACCGAGTTCCTCTTCATCGACTCGTCGTTTCAAGATCCGGAACTGCGTGACTCACTCCGAACAGTGTTCCGAGAGGGCTATCAGGAGATGCGCCCGATGGAGTTCGACGAGGGGTACGAGCAGCGACGGCCACTCTATCAGCTCTCGACGCTCCTGTGGCGGATGGCCGGCTTCGAGGCCGCCTTCGCCGATGAGTCCGGCCTCGCCGCCGCTCGTGCCGAAGCCCAATACCGCCAGCAGTTCGAGCGGCTCGTCGAGGAGATACAGGCGGATTAGGCCGTTTCGGGCGATTGCTCGCTGTCGACAAGCTCCCACACTGACTCCCAGTCGAGCGTCGTCTGTGCGCCGGGTGACTGTGCTGCGAGTGCGCCACAGGCGTTGGCGATTGCGAGTGCGCGCTCCGGGTCGGTCCCCTGTGTACTAGCGAGTAGATACCCGGCGGCGAACGCATCACCCGCCCCTGCAGTGTCTACGGATTCTATGGGATACCCGGCGTTTGTGACCGTCTGGTTGTCGATATGTGCCGTCGCGCCGCAGTCCCCGTGTTTGACGACGACTGTCGGCACTCTGTCGAAAAGGCCGCTGTCCTCGGCGTGGTCGGCTTCCCGGTCGTTGCAAAACAGGATATCTGCGTGTGAGAGCACCGCCGAGTAATCGCGGTATGGGAGCCGTCGGCCGGGGTCGAAGCTCACTGGGACATCCGCGGTCGCGGCATCGCGTGCGAGCGTCGCAGCTGTCGCGGGGTCTTGCCCGGTCAGATGGAGGTGGTCCGCCTCGGCCAGGGTCTCGACCGGGAGATCCGACGCGCAGAACGCCTCGTTGGCCCCGTCGTTTCCAAGCACCGCAACATCGCCGTTCTCGTCTACGATGAGATATTTCACCGCTGTCGGTTCGTCCGACTCGACCAGTAGCGTCTCGACGCCGGCCGCCGCCAGTTCGCGCCGAGCCATGGTTCCGTGGTCGTCCCGGCCGACGCTACCGAGAACTAGCGGATCCGCATCAAGCCCGGCCAGTGCGACGGCCGCGTTCGATGCACTCCCCCCGCTAGACTGTGACCGGTCGGTGATACGCCCCTCGCCGTCGGGCTCCGGGAGGTGGTCGACGTGGAGCGTCACGTCCCAGTTGACGTGGCCGGCACAGATGACGCGCATATCCACCGCTGGGAGGGGCGCTGTGATAGCAGTTTCCCACTGCGGTCTATGCAGCATATTTAGCATGGACTGGAACGGACCGCTGCACATGGCAACGGTCCCCGATAGCATCCTCCCGATGAGTTGTTGGACTGGCAGACGCTTACTCCAGCCAGAGGTGATTGCGTGATGCGACGCACTGTGGCTGTGATGGCCTGTCTGGTCGTGATAAGTTCACTTCCACTGTCGGTCGCTGGTGCCAGCGTCAAGGCGTCTATTACCGACGTCGACATATCACCATCATCCCCAGCACCGGGCGAAACTGTCACATTCGATACGACTGTTCGAAACTTGCCGGATAGCGATGCGCCGCTTGATATCAATGCTATCGCGATCCGGAAATCCGGTGGGAGCGGAGTGACCGAGTACGAACGTGTTTCGAATTTGGGGGCGATTTCAGCGGGGAGCACCCTTGAAGTACCCCTGATCGCAACTTTTGATTCGTCCGGAACCAAGGATCTCCGCGTCATTGTGTACGGTCGTGACCGCGGAACGGGAGAGAACGTCGAGCTCAGATACCCGGTGAAGCTAAACGTCGAAGAGCGTCACCCACAGGTGGATATTACGGCCAACGACTCCGTCGCTGGCATTGAATCGACCGGCGAGGTCACCGTCGCAAACGGACTCGATACCCAGATAACGAACGTCGAAGTCGTCGTCGAGGGCGACGGCGTCGAGATGACAAAGAGACGGACGGTTCGGTCAAGCGTCGCACAGAACGGGTCGATTACAGCCCCGTTCCGGTTCCGACCTGCATCCGCCGGCGAACACTCGTTGACCGCAACTATCAGCTACACAGTTGACGGAGACACCACCCGCAGCACGACCCGGACGACAGACATTGAGTCGGACCCGCTCCGGAACGGTGTGGAACTCGATACGACAGCGGTCGGTAGCGGCACCGACCGCGCCCTCCGGGTCGCCGTCTCTAACGGGGCCAACGCTCCCCTCTCGGATGTCATGGTCAGTGCAACGTCGGAGAACGCGTCGTTCCAGCGTGTACTACTTGAGAACATCTCCGCCAGCACGACCCGGCAGGTGCGACTGAACGCTACGATGGACGAACCCCGTGCGGACGTTACCGTCACTGCCGACTACGAGCTCGGGACCGAAACGGAGCAGACGACCACCGAAACGACGCTCCGATCGGCCCCAGGAACCATAGACCTCACCGGTCTGGACGTGATTCGGCAGGGCGGACGCCTCCAGATTTCAGGGAGTGCGAGCAACGTCGGGTCGACTGATGCGGACAGCGTCCTTGTCAGCGTCGTCGACACAGAGAACGTCACTCCAGCAACCCCGAACCGGGATTACTTCGTCGGCACGGTCCCGGCCAGTGACTTCGTCTCCTTCGACGTGTACGCCCGGACGACGGGCAACGTCACGTCGGTACCACTGGAGGTGACGTACCTCGTTGATGACACGCGGAAGCGACAGACGTTCGATGTAGCCACCAACCAGATGGGCGGTTCGGTACCACAGCCGGAGCAGGATGGCAACAGCGGGGGTGGTGACCAGAACAGCATGCTGCCGGTGTTCGTCGCCGGTGGCCTGGCGCTACTGGTCGTCGTCGGTGTCCTCGTGCGCCGCTACCGCCGCAGCGACGACGATATCGAGGTATGACGGTCATCGACGCACAGGGACTGGTCAAGCGCTACCGGACCGGCGGCCAGACCCTCTATGCACTGGCGGGTATCGACTTCGCCCTCGAAGCCGGTGAGTTCGTCTCGATTATGGGGCCAAGCGGCAGTGGCAAAACGACCTTGCTGAATATCCTTGGACTGCTGGATACGCCGACGGAGGGGACCGTCCTGCTGGAGGGGCAGGACGTGACCGGACTCGGCGACAGCAAGCGGACCGCTCTCCGCAAGCGAACGATCGGGTTCGTGTTCCAGCACTTCTATCTCCTACCGACGCTGACCGCGGTTGAGAACGTCGAGGTCCCCCTGCTGCTGGACAGTGGCCCACAAGTCAAAAAACGGGCCAGAACACTCCTCGAGCGGCTTGGGCTGGGTGAGCGACTGGACCACAAGCCCGACGAACTCTCCGGTGGACAAAAGCAACGCGTCGCCATCGCGCGCTCGCTCATCAACAGCCCAAAGGTCGTTCTCGCCGACGAACCGACGGGCAACCTCGACAGCGAAACCGGGCGACAGATACTCGACGAGTTCCGCCGCATCGCCGACGAGGACGACGTGGCAATCGTCGCCGTCACTCACGACGACCTTGTCAACGAATACGTCGACCGAACCGTCCATCTGGTCGACGGCACTATTGGGAGGGAACGAAAGAATGGCGGGTAGGTTCTTCCCGGCCGCGTTGATGGCACGGCGCAACCTCACACGGACGAAGATGCGGTCGCTGCTGGCGTCGCTAGGCATCGTCATCGGCGTCGTCGCTATCGCCTCGCTGGGGATGTTCGGCGTCGCGCTCCAGTACTCGTTCACCCAGAACCTCGGCAACGTCGGAAACCAGCTCACCGTGTACCCGAACTCCGGCGAAAACGTCACTGAACTCACCGAGCGAGATATCCGCACGATTCGCAGGGAGGCGAGCGCGACAGCAACTGTCTCGCCGGTAAAGACACGCGTGGAGCCGGTGTCGTACAACCGTGAGGACGAAGTCAGGGAAACAATATACGGTGTTGAGAACCCGGAAGAGTTGTACGAGGCAAAAGAGGGACGGGTATCCCCGTTCCGATCCGGAGCACTTGTCGGTTCAAGTGTTGCTGAGGCACACGACCTGCATCCCGGGAGCCAGATCACTGTCAACGGAACCAGTGTCCGTATCCGTGCAGTTCTCGAGGAGGGCGACGCGTTCTCCCCGACGAACCCCGACAACCGAGTCATCGTGCCGGCCACTTCGTTCAGCCAGCGTGGCTACTCAGAGGTGTACGTTATGGAGTCCACTGGGACGCAGGCTAACGAAACCGCGATGGGGATACGCGACTCACTCAACAACCGTGAGGACCGGGTTTTCGTTCAGGAACTGGGCTCTCTCGTCGACACCATCGAGGAGCAGTTCCAGATCATCAACACCGTCCTCGCCGGTATCGCATCGATTTCGCTGCTCGTGGCCGGCATCTCGATCCTCAACGTCATGCTGATGTCCACCGTCGAACGCCGGGAGGAGATCGGCGTTCTCAGAGCGGTCGGTTACCAGAAGCGGGATGTCCTCAAAGTGATGTTGATGGAAGCGACGCTACTCGGGTTCCTCGGTGGCATCGCTGGTGTCATTCTGAGTATCGGTGCCGGGCTAGCGATAAACCATTACGCCGTCGGCGATGCGATGGCCGTCTTCAGGCTACCGAACGCCTGGTACGTCGGCGCGGCGTTTTCCTTTGGGGTGCTGACGAGTATCGTCAGCGGGCTGTATCCGGCTTGGAAAGCAGCGAGCGAAGAACCAGTCGACGCGCTCCGCGGTTAAATCGTCGCGTCGACACCCGGTTCCAGCAGTGGGTCGGTTCGGTCGACCGACAGGGAGTCGAACTGTGCGAGCCAGTCCTCGTCGCCGCGCTCGAAGGCCTCCAGCGCGTCGCCGACGGTGTAGGTCCGTTCCTCGTCCGAGCACGGGAACACGCCCTCTAGGTCGTCGCCGTCGTAAATTGCCAGCGAGACGACCGGGAACACGACCACGTCGTCGACACGGTCCATCCCGACGTAGCTTCGGTTCCGCCGTTCGAACGCCGGTTCGAGCGAGTGGTCGTTCTGGCCTGCCCAGTCTCTGAACTCCTCATAGGTCCGGATGGCTTCCGACCGCTTGTCCTCTGCCATCGTTCTGATCCGCTGCCACTCGCCGGCCAACATCGACTCGCTGAACACACCGTTGGCCTCCAGTCGCTTCACCCGATTGAGTACCTGCTGTTGTGCGTCGAATGTACCGTAGGTATCTCCACGAAGATACAGTTCCGCTCGAAGATGTGTGTCCCCTGTCATAGCTTTCTCATCGCTAGCTTCTCCAGAGACCCTCAAAACTCTTTCCCAGATACACATGCCAACATACTACATGAAAATGAATTCTGGAATTTGCGGTATGAGGGAGCTCTATATCCATAATATGGTGTATTTACCTGAATACGGAAGCCCCTTATATTATTAGTACGTCAACAGTTATTTTCCTCTTAGGTCGATGCTAGTTTCGGTGATTGTCGAACAAACTATTGGTGGACATACTCAGGTTTAGACGGTAGATTCGAAGATTCATAAGAATTCAAATAGTTGTTTGTCGGGAGCTTTTGTGCTCAGGCAGCCCCGTGACGACCTGTTCGAGATATTGCTAGCCGGAGACTCCACAGGTCTTGCCTGACCCCGCACCCGGTATGGTCGCTGTACCTGTCTGCGACATTTGCCGGATCCGGGAGGGGCGCGCCCGAGGATATTCGATAGCTGCCGAAATCGTAGCCAACCCTCGTCGAAAACACGGGCAGTCGTACCACGCTGTGTTCGGACGCCCGCTGGTCCTCCAGCCGCACTGCTTGCGAGGGACTCCATTCACGACTTCACCGGCTAGGGTCGAGCCGTGGCGTACCACACACTCCCCGTTCGACTATCCGAGAACCCACCGCGTGTTCGGGTTCTCGCTACTCGTCTGCTACAAAAACGATTGAACGTCCGTGGCCGGCCCCTCTCGTCGATTCAATCGTCTGCGTGCGCTTGTGTTCCACTGGCCACAATATCGATCTCGCCAGCGTCCAGTTCTTCTTCGATTTCGCGAGCGGCCTGCACCATGTTCTCCATCTTGCCGCGGGCGACCTCCCGGGGCAGAAGCTTCACGCCGCAGTCCGGTGACACGGTGAGGCGCTCTGGGGGCACGACCTCCAGTCCCTTCTTGATGTTCTCCTTGATCTCCTCGACTGACTCGACCTCAGCGGTGTGTGCGTCCAGCACGCCCATGGCGAAGTCCTTCGTGAATTCGTGCTCTTTGAACACGTCGAGCTGGTCGTAGTCGCCGTTGGCGAGTTCCAGGTCGTACTCGTGGACTGGGTAGTCCAGAATTTCGGGGTAGATCCGCGAGTAGTCGCCGTAACAGACGTGCAGGCCGAGGCGCACGTCGTCGGGGATCTCGTCGACGATGCGTTCCAGACACTCGCCGACGATGGCGTGGTCGTCCGGCGTCGTTGCCAGTGCCGGCTCGTCGATCTGGATGTAGCGAGCGCCGGCCTCGACCAGCGCCTCGATCTCCTCGTTGACGAGGTCTGCTAGTTCGTAGGCCAGCTGCTCCTCGTTGTCGTACACTTCGTTGAACGACCAGTTCGCGAGCGTGTACGGCCCCGTAATCGGAACCTTGACCGGTCGCTCGGCGACCTCGTCGGTGAACTCGAACTCCTCGACGAGCCACTGCTCGCCGTACTCGACCTCGTCGGCGACGCTCGGCTTGTCGAAGTAGTTGTGGCCCCACACCTTCACGCGGCCGTTGAACTCGTAGCCGTCGATGCGGTGGGCGAAGTACTCCACCATCTCGTTGCGGCGCATCTCGCCGTCACAGATAACGTCGAGGCCCGCCCGCTCGTGCTCGTGGGTGATGAGCCGGGAGGCGTCGTCTTTCGATTCCTCCCATTCGTCCTCACCGAAGTCGGCGTCCTCGTCCTCGAACAGCTCTCGGGCACGGTCGTGCCACTTGGGCTTGGGGTAGGAGCCGACGACGGTCGTCAGCAGGAAGTGGTCGTTCGGGTGGTCCGCCGGTTTGAACTGGTCTCGTGGTCCTGTCATCGTTTTATGCCTCCGCCGTCTCCAGATCCGCGGCGTTTGCAAGCGCTTCGAGTTTGTCTTCGAACTTGTTCACCGGGAGATAGAACGTTTCCGTGTTCGCCGTCGCGTACACGGTGTCGTAGGCGGTGTTTGTCTGCTGTTCGAACCAGTCGATGCGGTCCCGAATCGTCTCGGGTGACTCGACGAGCGTGTTCTGGCCGTCGACAACGCCCAGCGCCACGTCGTCCTTGGTGCCGTATTCCTGCACGTTGTAGACGGTCTGGTCGTGGTTCGCGACGAGGTCGAAGCCGATGGCATCCACGTCAGCGTCCATCAGATGTGCGTAGGCTTTCTCCTCAATTGCGCCCCAGTACGTGTGGGCGACGACTTCGGCGTCGGCGGCCGAGGCGATGGCATCGATTGCCTCGGCGGCGCGTTCATCCTCGCCGTCGGCGGGCGTGTTCTCGACGAGCGACGGTTCAAGCAGGAACAGCGTCTCGACATCCGGGAACGCGTTCACTTCCTCGACGAGGAAGTCGGCGATGGCGTCGAGGAACGCGGCGTCGTCGCCGTAGTGCTCGTCGGTCGCTAGGTCCGCTAGCGAGTACGGGCCAGGGAGCACGGCCTGAAGGCCGTCGTCGACGTGCTCGGCGGCCGCGCCGAGGTCTGCAGCCACGTCGCCGCCGTCAGCGCTCAGGTCGCCCTGCACGACCGGCTCTCGGTAGAAATTGTTGTTGTCGTAGTAGCGAACGATGCCTTTCGTCTCTACGCTGTCGTGGACCGCGAGCGGGTGCGCGAGCATGTCGTCCCAGCGGAGTTGGCCCTCGACCACGCGGTCGAGCCCGGCGTCCTGCTGGACGGCGATGACTTCCTCGCGTGCCTCGTCGTAGGCCGCGACGACCTCGCCGGACTCGTCGCCCGAGATGAGGTCGGTCTTCTGATGGCCCTTCAGATCTGCCAGTTCGTCCTTGGCCCAATCCGGAAGCGGAAAGAGCCCAGGGGTCGTGGCGATTACCTGTGTCATTGCCCTGCAGTAGGAAATGACGGGCTTTAATATTTCCTATTCAATAAAATGCCCAGTAGTAATTAGTCTTGATAGAACCGCAAGACGACGAGGACTTCGTAGGGGTGCTTCTCGCTCGCAAGCTGCTCGCTCGCTAGGCCGTGTTCGCTCGCGTACGCCCGCACTGCGTCCGGGTCCGTGAGACTACTGACGAGCATGAGCGCTTCGCCACCCGGAGCCAGCACGCGCTCGACGGTTTCGAGGAACGGGTCGACGAGGCGACGGCCGTCGTCACCGCCCGACAGCGCGTGTTCCATCCAGTCGTCCCACTCCTGCTCGGGTGGGGTCGGCAAATACGGCGGATTGAACGCAACGAGGTCGAAGGCATCCGCCCGGAACGGCTCGACGAGGTCGCCGCGAACGACCGAGACGCCGTTGTCAGCGGCCTCCTGACAGGCCAGCGGGCTCACGTCGACGCCGACCGCCCGTGCCCCGGCGTCGGCGAGCGTCGCGGCGACGTACCCGGAGCCTGTCCCCACATCGAGGACGGTGTCGCCCGCCTCGACTCGCTCTCGGGCCGTGCGTGCCAGTAGGTCCGAGTCCTCCGCCGGCTGGTACACCGACGCCACGCCCCGCTGGTCGGCCAGTGAGGGTCGGTCGTCGGAGCCACCGTCTCCGTCGTCCCGGTCGCGCGTCTCTTCGCCCATCTCAAGCCTCCGGCTGCCCGACCTCGTAGGCGACCGTCGCCAACGTGGCGAAATCGGCTGGTGTGAGCTTCCCGGCGCGGGCGCTCATGAGGTCCTCGTCGGCAGCCTCGACCACCGCATCGGGGTCGCCCAGCCCGGAGATGTGGGCCGTGTTGCGGACGGCGTTGCGCATCGTCTTCCGGCGCTGGGTGAACACCGCCTTCAGGAAGTCCATGAAGAAGTCGTCGCTGGGGACAGTGTAGTCGGGTTTCCGCGGCGTCGTCCGGACGAGCGCGCTCGTCACACGCGGTTGCGGGTCGAACGCCTCAGGCGGCACCGTCTCGACTACTTCCACGTCGGCGTAGTGGCCCGCCGTGACCGAAAGCCGCCCGTAGTCGTCCGTCGCCGGCTCGGCGGCCATGCGCTCGGCGAACTCCTGCTGGAACATCAACAGGAGCGGGCGCTGTTCCGGCAGCAGCCGAAAGGCGATCTCCGAGGACGCGCCATAGGGCAGGTTCGAGATGCTGGCGGTGAACTCGGGGAGGGCGACGTCGAGCGCGTCACCCTCTACGATAGTGAGGCGGCTCGCCGCGACCTCCTCGGCGAACTCCTCGCGGAGATGTGCCGCGAAGTCCGGGTCGCGCTCGACTGCGGTCACTTTCTCAGCCGTCGCGAGCAGGCGGTCCGTCAGCGCGCCCGGGCCTGCGCCGATCTCCAGTACGTGCGAGAGGTCGATACCCGCGTCCGTCGCGTACTCCGGAATTCGGTCGAGGACCCGGTCGTCGACGAGGAAGTGCTGGTCCTGCCGGGTGTCGGCCCGTTTGCCGGCCCGCCGGACGAGCGCGTCGGGGTCCCGAGTCCCTGTTTCGGTTGTAGTCATTAGCGAGCCGTAACGGGTCGCGGTAGAAAAGGGTCGCCTTGTACTGACGGCCGTGGGGATAGCTGCTTGTAGCCGACAGTGTTAAGAGGACTGTTCCTCGCGCCGGACGAACAGCCGGTACTTCAGGTCGTCGTCCTGTAGCTCTTCGAGGATTCGCTCGACGAGCGTCTCCTTGGGGCTGTGGAGGCCGCTGACACGCTCTTCGAGGTCCTCGAAGCTTTCGAAGGGCTTTCGCTTTCGCTCGTCGAGAATCGTGTTCCGGAGCTTCTTCCCGATGCCCGGCAGGAGATTCAGCTGGTGGAGCCGTAGCGTGATCGGCTGGGCATCGTTGTAGAAGTCGACAAAGCGTTGTTCGTTCGCTTCGACGATTTCCTCGACGGCGTAGTCGAGTTCCGAGCGGGCACCGCTCGGGATGTCCTCGAACTCGACTTCCGCCACACGGCCGAACTCCGTCAGGTCGACGCGGTCGCCGAAGGCGATATCGACGTCCTTGTCATCGAGCTGCAACTCGTAAATATAAAACTCATCAACGTCGAGCGCGTACGCGAGCGGCTCCTTCTGGTGCTGTGGCCGGTCGTCCCCGGGACGTCCGTGCGGGAGGACATCGAGGACAGCCGCCATCATAGTGTCGCCGCCGCTCTCCGATTCAGTCATGACAGGCAGTACGAGTACAGCACACTTAATGCCGGTGGATGCCCCGAACCGCTTCACGGGACGCCGTCGCTATCTTTGTGTTCGGTTCAACGGCGGCGGAAAACGACGACTGATCACGCTGCTGGTCGCCGGGGAAATCAGAGAAAGAGCGGCGGTAGCCGAACTGACGGCGTCGTTACGCGTACTGCTTGACGATGTTGATTATCTCGTCGAGTTCGTCACCGTCGAGCGTGTACCGCTCCTGTGCGAACACGGCCCGGAGCTCGTCGCGGTCCAGCGGTCGGAGGTTCGCGATCTTGTAGGCCGTCGGCGTGTCGACCTTCTCGAGTTCTTCGAGGTCTTCGACCAACTGGAGCGACTCCTCGGGGTCGAGGAGGGCAAAGCGGTTGACGTGCTCGATGGCCCGCTTGAGCTCGTAGCGCATCTCGCGGTCCTCCTCGGCGGCCCGCTCCATCTCGAGGTCTTCGAGTATCTCCTTGGTCTCCGCGACCGTCAGGAACTCCTCACTGACTTTTTCTTTGAATATCGTCATTCTTGCCGGCGCAGGTGCGCAGCGGTGACGATGATGGTCTTTTCTTTGCCACCGTCAACGATATCGACCTTGTACGCGTCACCCTGCTTCCCTTCGACGGTTCCGGTCTGGCCGTCGAACCGCGGGTGGAAGCGCCCGTTCGGCACGGACGGGTCGATCTTGAGGTGGACTTTCTCGCCGTCGTCGAACTCTTCGACGGCGCGCTGGGGCGGCGAGGTGCCGCGGTCGCGGGGCTTGTTCTTGAGCTTGTCTCGTGTTCCTTCGAGAGGTCCGTTTGAACTAGGCATTCTTGCTCTCCGCTAATCCGGTCGCCCTAATAAAACGTGCGTTCCGCGGCCGTCGCCGGCCACGTGCTGGCAGTCGCTACGGAGCCGAGTAGAAAACTACAGCGACGGGTCGATTACAGGCGACCGGTGCTCTCGACGGAGACCGACTCGACGTCATCGACGTTCGCGAAGGCCTCTTCGACGGCTTCCGTGCCGCCAGTGTCGTCAGGGACGATGACCGTCGGCGTCAGCGCGACGAGGCCGAAGGCGACGTCCTCGCGCTCGAACCCGTTGATCTTCGTTCCTTCGGGAAGCACGCCCTCAAGACGCTCCTGCAGGTCGTCGAGGTCGACTTCGGGACTCTCCGGCATGACCTTGATCTTGGCTGCTACTTTCCCCATTGTTATGGCCCCATGAAACCGCAGTCCGGGCATTTGTAGAGGTTGCTCTGCTTTCGGCAGGTGGCACAGCGGTAGATCTGCTGGCCACAGTCCGGGCACTTGAACGCGGCGGCGTTCGTGCCGGCGATGTTGATGCCACACGAGACGCACTTGCGCGCCTGTTTCTGTTGGCTCTCGCTCATACCACTCCGTATCCGACCGCGGCTTTTAACGATTGCCAAACGCGACCGTCACCGCGAGTGACTGCCATGGCCCTAGTTCCCGGGCAGAATGTCCCCAAGCGCAGCGCCGATCGCCATCGGAACGAACGCCACGGCACAGATGCAGGCCGATTCGTAGACGACTGCGGGGTCCGTTGACCACTCAACCAGCCCCCAGCCCGTAAGCAGGGCGATGGAGACGACCAGCGCCGTTCCGGTGACGCCGACGAGTCGCCGGGGAATCAGCCCGAAAATCGGGTTTGCCACCCGTACGTCCTGAAACTCGGCCACGTACAGAATCGAGATGACCAGCCCGATGGCGATGACGATAGTCGCCGCAAGATACAGCGGGTGCTGGGCGATGTGACGGCCGGCGTCGACCGTTCCGCCCTCGACAGCCATCGGAATCCCGAACAACAGCGAGCCCAGCAGCGCCTCCGCGAGGTCGGACCGTCCGAAGCCCCAGACGACCCGGCCGAAGGTCGCAGGCTCGTGGTCCTGTGAGTCTGCGGCCGCGCGCATTGCGTCCCGGACCTGCTGGCGCTCGTCCTCTGAGTCGACGAGCTGTTCCAGTTCTTGGAGTTCGTCGAATAGATTCGCGAACTCATCGTCCTCTGCGTCTAGTTCGGCCGGAGGGCGGTTTGACTGGCTCATCTGAGATCAGGGTCGCTGTCTCGCGTTGGTACGTCCGGGTCCGGGTCGGCCCCGGTCGTCGGCTCGCTGTCCTCCCAGATGTAGAACCCCTCGCCGGTGACTGCGCCGCGTTGCCCGTCTGCGACCTTCTGTCTGAGCAGCGCCGGGGGTTCGAACCGCTCGTCGAGCCGCTCAGCGAGGTCTTCGAGCGCTGTGAGCACTGTTTTCAGCCCATGCCGGTCGGCGCGGACGAGCGGCCCGTCGCGGTCCGACGCCCCGCGCTTGAAGGTCCGGTCGATATCACGAACCCCGGCGACGCCGTCCTCGACCATCCGGACCGCCTCGGCGATGGTAGCGAGTTCGAGGCGGAGCGCGGCGAACCCCGGCGTGTCGCGCACGACGACTGGCGACGCGTCCAGACTCTCCACGAAGTCCGTGACTCGGTCACGGGTCACTGCCGTCGTCTGCTCGGCGATGACGACCTCGACGATAGCCCCGTTCGGCGGATCGACGAGGTTGAGGCCGACCGCGCGGTCCGGGCTCCGGAGGCCAGTCGCGACGGCAGTCACCGACAGTGACGTGTCGCTGACAGCGATGAGCGTCTCCCCCTTGACCATCGTCTCAGTTTCGGCGACTACCTCTCGATGGCCGTCCGTCTCACCAGCGGTCGCGTCGATGATGATATCGCTGCCGCTGACGGCGCTTTCGAGCCCGGTGGTTCCGTCGATACTGGCCGAGACATCCCCGTTGAGTGCGCGCCGAACCTCGTCGACTCGGTCCATCACGGCCGTCGCATCCGTTCCCCGAAGACGCACTTCGTGGCCCACACGGACACATCGCTGTGCGATATCCCGCCCCCGCTGTCCGGTTCCGAGTACGGCCACAATCATGACAGTACCACCGCACTCCCGGCGTTAATCCTTTACGCCGGGACCTGTCCCGGTCTTCTCACCGGGCCGAACCGCTTGTGGGCTGGACAGGGCAACTGGAGCAGCGGCAGTACGCTTTTTTCGACACCGGCTGTACCGCCGAGTATGGATATCGGCGTACTGACAGTCCCGCTGGGCGGACAGTCACTCGATGAGGCACTGGCGTATCTCAGCGACATAGGCGTCGATGCGGTCGAACTGGGGTGTGGCGGCTTCCCCGGCGACGACCACCTCGACCGGCAGGCGTATCTCGACGACGAGGAGAAACAGGCTGAACTTGAGACGCTTTTAGACGAACACGACCTCCGGGTGAGCGCGCTGGCGACACACAACAATCCGCTTCACCCGGACGACGAGCGCGCCGCAGAGGCCGACCGTGAACTCCGGGAAGCGATCCGGTTGGCCGACCAGCTCGACGTGAACACCGTCACGGGGTTTTCGGGGCTGCCCGCCGGCGGACCTGACGACGAGGTCCCGAACTGGATCACCGCTCCGTGGCCGACTGAACACGCCGACGCTCACGAGTACCAGTGGCGCGTCGCCGACGAGTACTGGTCGGACCTCGCGGCCCACGCGGGCGCACACGACATCGATGTCGCCATCGAAATGCATCCCAACATGCTGGTGTACGAACCGCGCGGCCTGCTGGAACTGCGCAGCCGGACGAACGACCGCATCGGCGCGAACTTCGATCCGTCGCATCTGTACTGGCAGGGCATCGACGTGACCGAGGCCATCCGACTGCTCGGTGAACACGACGCCATCCACCACTTCCATGCCAAGGACACGAAAGTGTACGAGTCAAACGCCCGCGAGAAGGGCGTACTGGACACCGCGCCGTACACGGACGAGGCGGACCGGTCGTGGCTGTTCCGCTCCATCGGCTACGGCCACGACGAGTCCCACTGGAAAGACGTGGTGTCGACGCTGCGGATGGTCGGCTACGACGGCGCGCTCTCTATCGAACACGAGGACTCGCTGACCAGTGCACGTGAGGGGCTGGAGAAAGCGGTCGACGTGCTCGACCGCGCCGTCTTCGAGACCCAGCCCGGCGACGCATACTGGGCTGAGTGACCGGTACAACCAACGATGCGGCTTTTTCGGGCACATACGCTTATATAGTGTCTACGAGATGTTACGACCGGATTCCCGTATCCAGTGACACGATATGGACATCGAACTCACACACCAGCCCTCGTACACGCACGTCCGCGCTGCCCTCGACAGCGGCGAATCGATACTCGCCGAACCCGGCGCGATGGTCAGCCACTCGTCGACTATCGAAATCGAAACGACGACGAGCCGGGACGGCCTCCTCAGTTCCGCGAAGTCGATGCTGGGCGGTGAGTCACTGCTCGCAAACGAGTTCACTGCCAAGGGCGGCTCCGGAACGGTAACCCTCGCGCCACCGACACCCGGCGACGTCCATCATCACGAACTCACCGGCGAGACGCTGTACGCCGTCGACGGGGCGTTCCTCGCGTCCGACCCCGGCATCGACATCGACTCCGAGTTCGGCGGTATCAAGTCGATGCTGGCTGGCGCGAGCATCACGCCGCTGGCGCTGAAAGGGACTGGGAACGTCCTCATTGAGGCTTTCGGCGGGTTGGAGACCGTCGAACTCGACGCCGGCGAGTCCTATACAATCGACAACGACCACGTCGTCGCCTGGGAGGACTCAGTCAACTTTGACGCCCGCCGCGTCGGCGGACTGAAGTCGACGCTGCTCAGTGGGGAGGGTCTCGTGATGGACTTCACCGGCCCCGGAACGGTCTGGTACCAGACGCGCGGCCTCGCCTCCTTCACCTCGGCCATCGCGGACGCGCTGCCCGGAACAGGTGACAACGGCGGTAATTCGTCCGGTCTGGACGACTTCATCTGAACCTGTCGGGAATCCGCCGGAAAACAGCCGCGTTCAGGAAAGCGCTTGCGTGATGTCCGTCGACGACACCATGCCGACGTAATCCTGGTGTTCGTCGATGACCGGGAGGTGCTTGATGTCGTAGGTCGTCATCATCGCGGCGGCCTCGCCCAGTTCCAGTGAGGTCGTCACCCGCTCAACTGGAGCCGTCATCACGTCGCCAACGGTCGCCGACGAGAGGTCCTTCCCGGTCGCGACGGCATCGACAATGTCGGTGGTAGTGATGATGCCCGCCTCTGCCCCCGGCACGAAGATGCCGTTGATGTTCTGCGCTTGCATCTGCGTCGCGGCCGCTTTGACGGTTTCGTCAGCAGAAATCGTCTCTAACGGCGTCGACATGATATCCTCGATACGAACGGTCGTTTCAGTGGCCATGCAGGAGCAACGCGCGCATCCGGTTTCGTCTTTTCCCTCGCGGCGGCCCGCTCTCCTGCCGTCACCATGAGCATTATCTCGGCCCCGAGTGAACAGCCGGGTATGACCCTCGATATCGGCATGCTCGGCTACCGCTTCACGGCCACCTTTTTATCGTTCGGATGGCCTTCGGCCACCACTCACGATAAAAACGTGGGCGAAAAAGGTCGCTCACTCACTGCGTTCGTTCGCGATAGTGAGGTAATAGCATGACTCTCGATATCGGCATGCTCGGCTACCGCTTCATGGGCAAGGCCCACGCGAACGCGCTGGACCGCTTGCCCATGTTCTTCCCCGAAGCGCCCGCGGTCAACAAGGACGTGCTCGTCGGCCGCGACGAGGACGCGCTGGCAGACGCAGCCGACCAGTTCGGCTTCGACCGGACAGCGACGGACTGGCGGGCTATCGTCGACGAGGTGGACGTGTTCTACAACCTCGGCCCGAACCACGTCCATGCCGAGCCGTCCATCGCGGCCCTGGAGGCCGGCACGCCGACGTTCTGTGAGAAACCGCTTGCGCCCACGCTCGATACGGCTGAGGAAATGGCCGAGGCCGCTGCTGATGCTGACGTGCCTGCAGGTGCGGCGTTCAACTATCGGTTCGTCCCGGCCATCCAGTACGCGAAGGGGCTCATTGACGACGGCGTCCTCGGAGAGATTCATCACTTCCGCGGCCAGTACCTCCAAGACTGGCTGGTCGACCCCGACGCCCCGTGGTCATGGCGCAATGACGAGGAGATGGCTGGTAGTGGAGCGCTCGGCGACCTCGGGTCGCACACGGTCGACCTGGCTCGGTTCCTGCTCGGCGACGCCGCCGGCGAGATAACCGACGTGAGCGGCCACCTCCGGACGTTCACGGAGGAGCGACCTGTAGAAGGGAGCGACGAGACACGTCCGGTGACCGTCGACGATGCCTACAGCGCTCAGGTAGCGTTCGACAGCGGCGCGATGGGAACGCTCGAAGCGTCACGGGTCGCAAATGGCCACAAGAACGCCCACACCATCGAAATCGAGGGGTCGAAGGGCGCGCTCAAGTTCGACCTCGAACGGCTGAACGAACTGCAGGTGCTCACCGAGGGTGACCGCGGCTTCCAGCAGGTGCTCGTCACGGACGCGGACGACCCCTACGTCGACCACTGGTGGCCCCCCGGCCACGTCATCGGCTGGGAACATACGTTCGTCCACGAGAACTACGAGTTCCTCTCGGCCGTGGCAGACGGCGGCGAACAGGGGCCGTCCTTCGCTGACGGCCTCGCCGCACAGCGGGTCCTCGACGCTATCGAGCGAAGCGACGCCCGCGGCGAGTGGGTCAGCCTGTAGGGTCGCGAACCGAAACCCCCTTTCGGCGGCCACTGGTAGGGGCTGGCATGCTCTCTATCGCGCTGGCCGGGAAACCGAACGCCGGCAAGTCTACTTTCTACAAGGCGGCGACGATGGCCGACGTGGACGTGGGGAACTACCCATTCACGACCATCGACGCCAACCGCGGGGTCAGCCACGTCCGAACGGACTGCCCCTGTCTCGACCGGGAGGAGCGCTGTGGCGACGACAACTGCCGAGACGGCAAGCGCTACGTCCCCGTGGAACTCATCGACGTGGCCGGCCTTGTTCCCGGCGCACACGAAGGACGAGGCCTCGGGAACCAGTTCCTCGACGAGCTGTCGACCGCCGACGTGATTCTCAACGTCGTCGACGCCTCTGGCGGGACTGACGCCGAGGGCGAACCCGTTGAGGTCGGCGAACACGACCCTGTCGAGGATGTCCACTTTATCGAGGAGGAGATGGACCTGTGGCTCGCCAGCATCGTCGAGCGCAACTGGGAGTCAATCGAACGCCAGTCCCGGTCGCCGGACTTCAAGCTCGACGAATCGCTCGTGGATATGCTGGCCGGCGTCGGGGCCTCCGAACTCGACGTGGCGCGGACACTGCGGGACCTGGAGTATCCCGAGGACCCCATCGCCTGGACCGACGAGCACCGCGAGGCGCTGGCGACGGAGATCCGCCAGCGGACGAAGCCCCTCGTCGTCGTCGCGAACAAGGCCGACATCGCCCCGGAGGGGAACATCGAAGCCCTGCAGGAAGCCGCAGACGTGGTCGTGCCCGCGACAGCCGACGGTGAACTCGCGCTGCGCAACGCCGCGCAGGCCGGGGTCATCGACTACGACCCGGGCGACCCGGACTTCGACATCGTCGGCGACGTGAGCGACCAGCAACGGGAGGGGCTGAACCGCATCCGTGACGTGATGGACGAGTGGGGCGGCACCGGCGTTCAGGGCTCCCTTGACACTGCTGTCTACGACCTGCTCGACCATCTGACGGCTTACCCCGTCCAGAACGAAACACACTGGACCGACGGGCAGGAGAACGTCCTCCCCGACGCGTTCTTGCTACGGCAGGGTGCGACGCCCAAGGACCTCGCCTATGCCGTCCACTCGGACATCGGCGACGGCTACATCCACGCCGTCGATGCCCGTGAGAACCGGCGTATCAGCGACGAGACGGAACTCGAAGAGGGAGCGGTCATCAAAATCGTCAGCGACGCGAACTGAGTACACGCGGACGGCGTTTCAACCGCCTTCTCAGCTACCTATTTCGGCAGCAAATCCTGTAGTGTTGCCCGTATATCCTCGCTCCCGGGACTCTGTGGGACCTGCCCGAGCACGTCCCGGCCGAGTCGCTCCGTCGCCGCGCCGACTGCAAGCCTGTCCAAGAGCGCACCGTATTTCAGCGCCAATCGCGGCGACACGTCGAACAGCAGGTCGCGCTTTCCGATGAGCGAGTGGGTTATCGACAGGACTTCGACAGCGTTGTCGACGTACTGCTGTCTGGCGTCGTCGTCACCGTAGCCAGCCAGCGCCGCCAGCAGGAACTGCTCCAGTTCGGCCTCGCGATCGTGGAGCGCCGGCGGGTCCGGGAGCACGGTCGTCCCGTCGGGCCGTTCCGGGAGCATACTCCGGCGCGGCGCATACGAGAGGACAGCACCAGTGCTGGGCGTGGTTGCAGCGGGCAGTGGTACAGCCAGGCGCTTCGAGGGGTTCGTGTCGGTGAAGACGACGTGGAAGTTCGCCGGCTCGCCGCGAACCGGCTCGTCCCAGCCGTCAGGGGTATGCGTGTAGCCACGCCGGAGCGCTTCCCGAAGCGTTCGCTGAATCCGCCCGCCTTCGCCCTGCAGGTCCAGATGGAGCACGACGGGCCTATCGCTGCTTTCGTCGATGAGCGACCATAGGGCCGGGATCGCGTCCGCAGCGCCGGCCGAAAGTTCGTAGCAGGCCGCGTCTCGTTCTGCGGCCAGCAGTCGGGCGAGCGTGCTGCCGCGCCAGCCGGTCAGGTCGGCCACGTAGAACCACGGGAGCGTGTGTATCGGGCCGACTGCGGCGTCGCCGGCCGCCGTGTCGATGGTCGGCGGGACCGTTTCGAGATAGCTATCAATAGTCGCTAGTTCGGGGGCGAAATATTCGGTCGTCGCCGGGGGGAGGTCGGTTGTTCGGCGACGATGGTCGTCGACTGAAGCCATACCACCTGTAGGCCCGAGTGCCGGAAAACGGTAACGAGGGAGTGACTGACAGTGAGTCGAGCATTCGCGACTGGCGTGTGCGTCCCGGCAGTTCCCGACTCCGAAGCCACTGCCGGCCGACGAATCGGTACGTCTCTCACGTCCTCCAGTTCACTGTCGTTTCTGACCGGCGAAGGGAAACCCGTTTTTTGCCCCGTCCCGAATCAGGCGTATGAACGTACGGACGATAGCCGATCTTGGTCCCGACGAACGGGCCGCTTTCTTCGACCGCGACGCCGGTGTCGACGCCGTCAGGGACGATGTGCGCGATATTGTCTCGCAGGTTCACGAGGAGGGCGACGTGGCGCTGCGGCGCTTCGCTGAGGAGTTCGATGATGTCTCGGTGGGAAACATCGACATCACCGACGCCGCCGAGCGGGCCTACGAGGAAATCGACGACGACGTGCGCGAGGCCATTGAGGACGCCGCGGCGAACATCCGCGCGTTCCACAAACGACAGGTCCCTGAGGACTGGCGTGACGACTTCGACGGGCGCGAACTGGGTCGCCGGTTCCGCCCGCTCGATAGCGCTGGGGTGTACGCTCCCGGTGGCACAGCAGCCTACCCCTCCAGCGCGCTGATGGGCGTCATCCCGGCGAAGGTCGCCGGCGTCGAGCACGTCGCTGTCGCCACCCCACCAGCCGAGGAAGTCAATCCCGTCACGCTGGCTGCCATCCACGTCGCCGGGGCCGACGCCGTCTACCAGGTCGGTGGTGCACAGGCTATCGCGGCACTGGCCTACGGGACAGAGACTGTTAGCTCGACGGACATCGTCGTCGGCCCCGGCAACCGCTGGGTCACGGCGGCGAAAGCCGAGGTCCGTGGCGACGCGGCTATCGACTTCTTAGCCGGTCCTTCCGAGGTCATGGTCGTCGCCGACGGCGACGCGGACCCGGAACTGGTCGCGGCTGACCTCGTCGCACAGGCCGAGCACGACGAGAACGCCTCTGTTGTCGCCGTCACCGACGACGCGGACCTCGCCGAGCAGGTCGTCGACGCCGTTGACGAGCAGGCTGACGGCCGGGAGCGCGAGGCAGTCATCCGTGCCGCACTGGACAACGACGCGTCCGGCGTGTTGCTTGCCCGATCTATGAGCGAGGCCGTCCTCTTCGCCGAGGAGTACGCCGCGGAACACCTCTCCATTCAGGCCGCTGACGACGAGTCGCTCCTCGAACGGATTCCCTCCGCTGGGTCCGTGTTCCTTGGCCCGTACAGCCCCGTTGCGGCCGGCGACTACGCGACCGGGACGAACCACGTCCTGCCGACCGGCGGCAGCGCGCGGGTCTCCGGCGGTCTCTCCGTGGATACGTTCGTCCGGTCGACGACGGTCCAGCGCCTCTCCGAGGACTCGCTAGACGATATTTCGGACACGATCACGACCCTCGCTGAAGCCGAAGGGCTGGAGGCTCACGCCGAGAGTGTCCGTAAGCGATTCGAGGAGTAATGCGGTCTCCGGGGCTTTCCTGCCGAGCAACGCAGACGTATTTTTCCGAACTGTCCCACCGGCGTCACTGTTAACACGTTCGGGCGTCCACGTAAGTGTATGAGCAGCACAGCGGACGACGGCGATCCGAACCTCGGGGGCGAGGACGTAGCCGTCACCGAGCAGGCAGCGGGAGAGGCACTGGACCTCCTCGAAAGCGAGGGAATGGACGTCGAAGAATCTGGGCTCCGTCTGTACGTCCAGCAGGGCGGCTGTGCCGGACTCTCATACGGGATGCGGTTCGAACACGAACCGGAAGAAGACGACGAGGTGTTCGAGCGCAACGGCTTGCGCGTGTTCGTCGACGACGCCAGCATCGACTACATCGAGGGGTCGGTACTGGACTACGAGGGCGGCCTGCAGGGGGCCGGGTTCCACGTCCAGAACCCGAACGTGGTCAGCGAATGCGGCTGTGGCGAGTCCTTCCGGACGTAGCTACTCTTCGAGTTCGAACGCCACGACGACTTCGGTCTGGTACTCGCGGCCCTCGACGCCGGCGATCTCGACGCCGAGTTCCTCCACTTCGACCCACTTGAGATTGTCAAGTGTCGCCTCCGCGCGTTCGATGGCGTCGTCAGCGGCTTTGTCGAAGCTTTCCGGACTGGTCCCGATGAGTGTGATTTTCTTGAAAACCATTTGCATGCGATTTGTTCACACGGAACTGTCATAAAAGTACGGACAGGTCACTGAGACTGTCGGTTGAGCAACGACTCGACGTGACCGACCACGCCGGTGAGGTGTGCAGTCCCCCAGATCGCCACGATAATCGCACCAATAGCGTCGAACACGAGATCGAGCATCGTGTCGCTGAGACCGAACTGTGTCAGAATCGTGTCGTTTCCGGTTGCCGACGCGGTGAGCGTGATCGAGAACTCGATGACCTCCCAGAACACGCCGAAGGCCATCACGAACAGGAGAAGGAACACGAACATGAACCGCGAGGGGATCGATATCTCGTCGGTGTGCTCGTCGAGCGCGCGAACCGTCGTGTACCCGACCGCGGCGACGACCGACGACGAGAGGGCGTGGGTGAAGTGGTCCCACCACCAGATGGTGACGTAGAAGTTCTCTTCGGACCCAGGCAACCCAACAGTTCCGAGTGCGTGGAAGAACGCCGCCGATGTGATCCACAGCGTCAGCGCGGGGTCGAGTGCGATGCCGTAGTCCCGCTCCAGCAGCGCCGGGAGTTGTGTGACGAGGATGGCGACGCCCGAATTGACGATGATACCGACGTTGCCCCGCTCGATACCGACCGCGAATAAGCCGATGAGTGCGAGTGACAGGACCCGCGAAAGCAGTTGCTGGGTCGCCGTGCTGATACTGAAGCGGTCACGGACCCTCATACGTCCGGCTGGACCTCCTCGGGAACACGGCTGGTCCCGGCCTGCCGGCGGACGTAGTACGCGAACACCACGCCGGCACCGATACCAGCGATGGTCGACGCGACGAACTCCCACATCAGCGCCTCCTCGATGACGTGTTCTGACACCGTCGGATCGAGAATGAAGGTGGTGCCGAGCAACTGGTCAGCCGCCCAGCGAACGACCGCCCAGACGCCGGCAGTGGCCATCGTAGTAATGGTGACGAAGACGACGGCGAACCGGGGCGTCATCCGGACGGGAGTAAAGAGCTGCAGTTCGACGGCGAGAATGAGCGCGATAGCGGCGACAGAAAGGTAGGTCGCGAGGTTTCCGGTCATCGAGAGCGTCGCAAACAGGCGGCCCACGACAGGCAACGCCGCCAGCAAGAGGATTTCCCAGGGGAGCATGGCATCCCGGTTGCGCAGCAGGACCGGCGGAAACAGCGCCAGTGCTGCGACGGCAGCAGCGAACCCGGCCCACAGCAGGTTGGCCTGAACAGCACTCGTCACTGAAACGGCCGCGAGCATGGCGACGATGCACCACGCAGCAAGCGCGTTGACGCGCCTGTCCCGCAGCAACCGCGCTACGTCTCGGCTCATACTGTCTGGTGAATCGCGACTCGAAAAACCCTATCGACCGATGGGATGGACTGTTCAGATAGCCCCATACGCCATGGCGTACGCGAGCGCAGCGATGGTCACTGCCGCCAGCCCCGTCACGACTGTCTCCAGCCAGTCGACGCCGTCACTGAACGGCCGGGTCGGCGCGCCGACGACGCCCAGTGCGAGGACGCTGAACACGAAGTGCGCCGACTGTTCGAGCGTCGGCGCAGGCATGAACAGAACGGCTGCTGCATACCCCAGTCCCAGCGCTGCTCGGGGGCGGACGAGTCCCGTTAGCGTGTACCCACGAAGGTGGACGTACGTCCATACGGCGAGCCACACCGTCGCAAGTTCGATAGCGAACGCCGCCAGAAGGTGTGTCGTGGGGTCGGGGTGGAGTATCACCCGCTCAGCGACGAGGGTCACGTCGAAGGGGTAGAAGAACGGGGGCGGGCCACCGGTGAAGAGGTCGCCAAATGGGTGGCTAAGCAGTCCCAGTAGCGCCAGCCCGGTCACCGTCCGGGGGCTGATATCGCGGGACTGCGCGAATGTGGCGACACCGAGCACGGCTAGGACGAACACGAGCGTCACGAGTCCCGCGATAGGACCGCTGATTGCGCCCGTAAGCACGGTCAGTGCGATGCCGATGGACAGCGCGCCGGCCCGGGCAGCCCCTGAGTTACGTGCCCAGAGGCCGGCCGCGATGGCGAGTGCGGCCCCCAGCAGGAGTGAGTGCGTCGGTCCGCGGTGAACGACGTCCGCAACTTCCCAGAATCCATCTGCGGTCAGGCTCCCGGCAGCCCCGACGAGTAGCCCGAAGGGGGCATAGACGATGTCAACGTCAGGAACTGCGGCGAACAAGCCGGCCACGACACCTAGCTGAACCGCTCGCTCGCGGGAGAGCCCGAACCACCACGCGGCGAGGGCTCCGAGGGCGAACGCGAGCAGCGCGTGCCCGACGAACATACCTCGAATATGATGCCGATAGGCTTAAACACCACGTGTGAACGGGTAGCGCGGCGCTTGGCCCGCTCAAGACTCGGATCCGACCTTCGTCCAGCGTTCTTCGATGGCCGCGTTGGCCCTGACGACGGTGTCATCGTCGACACGGAACCGCGTCTTCCGGAGTTCGATTGCGACTACCTCACCGGTGGTGTCGCCGGCTTTGACAGTATCGCCGGGATTGAAGTCGGGGTCACGGAGGAGGTAGACACCGGCAACGGCGTCCTTGATCATCTCCGAGAGCGCGTAGGAGACGCCGAGCGCGAGGAATCCAGTCGCCGTGCCCAGCGACGCGGCGATGGCGGTCAGGCCGACGATAGAGAGGAACGACAGCGCCACGCCGAACCACAGGAACCCGAGTACGATCATCGACAGAAACTGCCGGTACACGGGCGATTCGCCGGGCAGCGATCGCTTCAGGACGGCCCGGACGACGATCATGATCGCCTTGATGCCTACTGCAGCGATAGCAAGAAAGACGAACGCGGTTATGAGGCGCGGGAGTGCGTCGACGACGTTCGTAACTAGCTGTTCGAGCGCTCGGTTGATGACACCGACCTGCACGCCGGATGGTGAACGGAAAGGCCCCTAAGTGTTGGCGTCAGCCGACACGGCTGTATCGCCGGGGTGACGGACCACTTCGTACTCGCCGTCCTCAGTAATCCCGATGACAGCCCAGTCATAGGATACGTCCTGCCGATTGAGGCGGCGGCTGAGATGCGTCGCATCGTCGGTGCGTGTGACGAAACAACGCAAATCGCCGCCCTCGGGTATCGGGTCCTGCGAGTCGAGCACTGAGACAGTGACGACGCGCCAGTCGCGTTCCGCTCGCAGTTCGGTGCCAGTGCGCGACACGGTGTATCCGAGGTCGTCGAATATCGACCGGGCCTGCTCGTCGAGTGATGTGGTAACGGCCCCCATCTGAGAGTCAGTACCACCGGCTCTCTGATAAACGTTCCCACTAACTACTTAGCTGATAGTTCTCGCGTGGACGAACGGATGAGAACGACACCGCTTGGCCGTCTAAACAGAGCGTTACTCGTGAGCGGCGTCCCACTCCTCGGCCTTGCGGAGGTTCGAGCAGTCGTTACAGCGGATGCGCCCCATCGAGTCCATCGCGTTGTTGAACGTCTCGCAGTTGCCACAGAAGTAGCCCCAGCGACGCTCGCGGTCGGCGTCGCGGTAGACGACGTAAAACGCGCCTTTCGTACCGGTGTCACCGTCGCTCCGGTCGACGTACAGCGTCTCGCCGTCAGGTCCCTCAAGTGCGTCCATACGTAGTCATGACGGGCCAGTGGCTAAATCACTGCGGAAACCATTAGTCGCTGGTCCCCCTCCACTGTTGGTGTGAGTCCGCGGCTAATCCAGTACTCCGACGTGGAGAAAGCGTACGATACACCCGAGCGAATCGGGCGGTTTGCGGGGACAGTGGCCGCCGCTGACGGCCCGGATGCACTGGTGGTCGGCACCGGGGACAACACCGGGCCGGGGGTGCTGTCGCTGGTCACCGACGGCGAGCAGTCGCTGGACCTCTTCACTGCGGTGACGCCCGCGTTCGAGACGCTGGGCAACCACGATTTCGACCACGGACTCGACGCGACGCGGGACATCATCGCCAGGTCCCCACAGACGTGGCTGACCGCGAACGTCGAACAGGACGGCGAGCGGTTCGCCCGACGGCAGACCCGACCGTGGGCGAGTCGGACCGTCGACGGGACCCAGGTCGGCTTCGTCGGCGTCACTAGCCCGGATACGGCCTCGGCTAATCCACAGGCGACGACGCTGACGTTCACCGACCCTGTCGAGACCGTCAGCGAGGCGGCCACAGCGCTTCGGGACGCCGGGACGGATGTCGTCGTCGTGCTCTCGCATCTGGGGCGGACTGATGAAAAACTCGCCCGGGCTTGTGACGTGGACGTGATCCTCGGCGGGCACGTCCACGAGCGCCGTATCGACCGCGTCGCCGGGACGCTGCTCACCAGACCCGGAGCCAACGGCCGGGCCGTCGTCGAGGTCGACCTCGCCGGGCCGGAACCGACTGCGGAGTTCCGTGAGACGGCCGACGGCCCTGTCGACGACCGGGTCAGGGCGGCCATCGAGGACCGACTCTCCGCGGAGGGACTGGACGAAGTCGTCGGTCGTGTCGACGACCCTCTCGACCGGCGGCAGGCGACGACCTATGGCGGCGAATGCCGGCTCGGCAACCTCGTCGCTGACGCGTACCGGTGGGCGACGGGCGCAGATGTGGCCCTGCAGAACAGCGGCGGTCTCCGGAACGACACGGTACCGCTCGATGGGGAGCTGACGGTCGCCGATATGATTTCTGTCGTTCCGTTCGAGGAGCCACTGACCGTCGCCGAACTGACGGGTGCGGAACTCCGGACGGTGTGCCGACAGGGAAGCGGGCAGCAGGTCGCGTTCGGCGACCCGGACTGGTGGCACGCCCACTTCAGCGGCGTCGAACTGGTCTGGAACAACGATACACAGACCATCGAGCGGCTACGGGTCGATGGGCGACCGGTACGCGACACCGAGACGTACACGCTCGCGACGAGCAACTACCTCTACTACACCGAACTGGAGTTTCCGGTCCTCACCGAGTCTCACCGGGTCAGCGTCGCCGACGTACAGTACGAGGCGTTGGCCGACTACGTCCGCGAGACCGATATCGCCCCGAGCGTGGACGGGCGACTCACCCGTCGCTAGCGATTTAAACCTCGGCACGGTACATCTCGCCGATGCCACAGGTCGTCGTCCCGGTCAGATACCCGCTTTCGGAAAACTCCCGAGCCACGCTCGCTGAGGCCATTCAGATCGCCGACGAGGAAAACGCGGACCTCACCGTCCTCCACGTAAACCTATACCAGAACAGCCATCGTGTCGACCGGACAGAGCTCAAACGTGCCGTCGAGCAGTCGTTCGGCCACGTCCCGCGGACGCGGTACGTCGTCCGGTCGGGGATGCTCGTCGAAGAGACGATTCTCGACGAGGTCGCCGCACAGGACGCTGACATCGTCGTCATCGGGAGCAAACAGGCGAGTCGCTGGCGACAGATGATTCGGCGGCTGGTCGACGACCCCGATGTCGAACAGTTCCTCCGCGAGGAACTCGACTGCGAAATCGTCACCGTCGAACCGGATGCGCAGTCTAACCGTCACTCGTCGGCGAGGTCATCGGGATCCTGACGTGGCGGGACGGGTGAGTCACCGGAGGCCGCGTGGGTCCGGCCAACGCCGTTCAGTCCGCTCAGTCCGTCATTGAGTGAGACGTTCATCTCCCCGCTGGTGTCGTCAAAGTACAGGTGTGAGTGGGGGTACGCGATCTCGACGTCTGCGTCCTCGAGCCGTCGCCAGACGTTCGTCTGGACTCTCGAGCGGGCAGCGAGCAGTTTGTACGGTTCGGTCACCCAGTACCGGAGTGTCAGCAACACGCCGTGGTCGGCGAACTCGTTGATATACACCGTCGGCGAAGCGGGATACCGGGCTGCGCCGACGCGGATGTCCGGCCCGCCGGAGATGACGTTGTCCACTTCCCGGGCCGCCGCTTCGATGAGGGTCCGCGCGGCGGCGATGTCACTCTCGTACGTGACCATCACGTCGAGCGACAGCCGTGTCCGTGAGTCTTCCGCCGAGTAGTTGACGACATCTCGCTGGCGAATCTCCCCGTTGGGGATGACGAGAAACGTATTGTCGAGGGTGAATATCTTTGTGTGTCTGAGCGTGATGTCCTCGACGAACCCCCGCTGGCCGGTGTCGACGAGTTCAATCATATCTCCGATCTCGAAGGGCTGGTCAGCCAGCAAGAAGACGCCGGAGATCAGGCCCCCGAGAATCGGGGCCAGTACGACACCAACCACGGCTGTGAACACAGTAACGGAAAGCGCGATGTCGCCCAGTTGCAGGCCGTAAATATTCAGGATAGTCAGCAACGCAAAGATGTACACACCGGCACGGATGCCGCGCAGCGCCGTTCGAGTGAGGCTCGGTCGTCGGAACTGCCGAGCGACGCGTCGGCCGAGAAGGCGGACGAGAATCCGGGAGAGGATGATTGCCAGCGCAACGACAATCAGAGATTCCCCGATGTTCACCACCCACATCGGGATATCGAAGGGCAACAGCCCGCCGATGTCGGTAGCCACTTCGGTCGCAGTTTCGGTCGGTGTCGGAGTGGGTGTCTGCAACGGCCAGACAGGGCCAAAACGCATGACATGGAATCGACCCTGCCACGAGAAAAGGATTCCCCTCCCGAACTACTTAGCCCTCTCACTCCGTCTGAGAGAATATGTCCTCCGATGACATTTCGGTGATCCTCTCGGACGACCGGCCACCGGTCGATACGCTGGCGGTCGGCGTCTCTGAGTACGGCCTGGCCGGCCTCACGGCCGTCGACTATCTGGCCGACCAGGAGTCGATGCGCGAAATCGGCCATCTGCGGACGCCGGGGCCGCCGTTTATTACTCCCTTCGAGAATGGAACCCCGAGACATCACACGCGGCTATACGTCGACGAACCGGCGTCCTTTGCCGTCTTGGTTGGCGAGCGCTTCGTGCCGCCGGCTCAGGCAGGGGCCGTCGCCGAGGCAATCGCGACCGCCGGGAGAGAACTGGACGTTTCGAACATTACGATGCTCACCGGCGTCCCCATCGCGCACGGCCCGGACGACCACGCCCCGTTCTACATCGCAACGCCAGCGTATCAGGAAGCGTATCTTGACGACACCGACATCAGGCCGATGGGGAACGGGTTCCTCGAAGGACTGAGTGCGGAGCTTGTCACTCGGGGTATCGATGAGTCACTTCCGACAGGCGTGTTCACGACACCGACACATCCGCAAGCGCCCGACGCCGCAGCCGCGATCAGACTGCTCACCGCGCTGAAAGCGACCCATGCGATCCAGATCGACACCGGCCCGCTGGAGGCCTTCGCCGCAAACATCGAGGCCCACTATCAGGCGCTCGCAGAACGGATGGACGCTGCCGATACCGACTCACTTCCGGATGACCGAATGTACATGTAATCTCCAACAATTGGGACACTCATCCACATTTCCAGGGATTAAAACTATATCAATTCCACATTGTGCGTGAACAATCAAACATTCTGCCGACACATTTTTGATCCTACAGTGCGTTCATTTCTTTGATGACCTCCACCGAAATCTACTCGACCAGCGCGGTCGACTCAGACCCACCACCACAGACGCGGTCCAAGACATCGCTGTTCTGCCCCGACTGCGGTCACGAGAGTGCAGTCACGGGCGACTGGACCACTGAAGCAACCGAGAACAGTTTACAGCTCCGGTGTCCCAACTGTGACACCGTCGTCCAACAGCGGTAAACTACGTACTTACCTCTCGTCCTCTGTAGACGCGGAACTTTCAGGGTTTTCAGCAGGCGGCTTCACTTTGATGAACCCCACGGCGAGATACACCACTGAGGCGGTGGCCAGTATGAGCAAGAAACTCGCTTCTGAAGGACTCTGCAGACTCACACCGACAGTGGCAAAGGTTGCAACGAGTACGGCGGTACACCGGCGGATGGTTTGACGAAGGAGGGCGGTGTCGTCCATACCTGACTTCTTCACGGCCAGAAATAAGAATCTTCGAGCCCGCGTTCCGTTACCGGGACCCATCCTGCTGGCCAGTGATGCCGGAACGAACGTACAGCAGTCCGTCTCAGTACTCGTGGACTCCGTCGTCAGTGACAACCGTATCCAGCAGGTGCGTCGGCGTAGCGTCGTAGGCCGGGTTCGCGACTTCGAATCCGTCTGCCGGCTCCCGGAGGACCTCCGACGGTGAGCGAATCTCGTTTTCGAAGGCGAAAGCCCCGTCGACGTACTTTGCGGCGGCCCCGACCACTGTCACCGGAACGTCGTTGTCCGCCGCCGCCGTCGCGATCGGATACGTGCCGATGCGGTTGTACAGCGTGTCGTCGACGATGCAGTCCATACCGACGAGCACGCGGTCGACCTCTGGCATGAAGTGGCCGGCGGCGCTGTCGACGATGAGCGTCACGTCGACCCCGTCCCTGTCGGAGAGATGGCGCGTCATCTTTCGGCCGAGGAAGCGTGGGCGAGACTCCGTAACGTACACCTCGAAGCTGTGGCCGGCTTCGATGGCGTCGTCGATGGCCGCAAGGACCGTCGAGGAAAAGTCATGCGTCAACAGCACGTCGTCATCAGCGATCTCCGACACGGCACGGGCAGCGGCGCAGTCCTTCGATGACTCCACCGAGTCGATAACGTCGTCGATAGCCTCATTGGTCAGTTCTTTGGCGGCCGCCACGTCGCCGGGCTCCGCGTCCGAGACGGTGTTCACGATCCGGTGCTGAGTCGTATGGAGGGAAGCGTGTGAGGGGTTCGCTCGTCGGAGGGCGCTGCTATTCCGGTCGAGCGAACGGAGGTAATCCTCGACCGTCGGGTACTCTCTGTCTGTCAGGTCCCGGAGCGCCTGAGCGGCTTTGACTGCGACCACGGAGGAACTGTGGGTCTGCATCTCCGAGATCTGCTCGACAGTCTCGTCTATCATACCGGTGGCTGTGAGTTGAACCGATATGTGTCTTCCCCTCGCCGTCGAACAGCATTTAACGCCGTCTCACATTAGGGCTGATAGACGGCTATGGGACAGTTCAGGACTGAGACGGTCGGGATGACAGAGGGCATCGGCGTCGCCGTACTCGTCGGTCTAACGCTACTCGTGACGGCTATCGTCGGGCTGAACGTCCTCGTCATCGAGGACGACGACGGTGGTGGCCCGCAGGCGAATTTCAGCTACGACTACGTCGAGGGCAACGAACTACTCATCGTCACACACGAGCGCGGCGACGAGTTCGAAGCCAGGAACATCGAATTCGAAGGGCCGGGAAAGACAGTCACCTGGGCGCAGGTGGCGAACCGCGAGCCCGACGCGATGATTGGCCCTGGCGATATCGCACAGTTGAGCAGCGGTAACGCCTACCAACGGCGCGTAGGCGCCCGGGATACAATCACGATATACCACAACGCGAGTGGGAACCGAACCCAGCTGGACCAGTGGGACGGCGCGAACTGACCTGTAAGACTGCTCAGTCCGCCGAAGCGACCGTCTCACGGTCGCTCTGTGCCGGTCGACCGAACCAGTCGTCGAACGAGAGCGGTCCGGCACCCATTGTGAACACCGCCGAGGCCATTCCGAACAGCGTGATGTGCGCGAGCACCGGGTCGTCCGGGAGTCCGAACAGCGTCGTGGTAAACAGGACAAAGGAGACGGCTGCAGCCCCGCGAGTCATGAAGCCGAAGATCAACACCAGCCCGACCAGCATCTCGGTCAGGCCGGCCCCGAGCACCCACATCCCGGCGTCGACAGGGACGACGGCGGTGAGGTCGTACTTTTCGACGACCAGCAGCGCCTGGCCGGGTTCGGCGAGTTTCTGGAACAGTCCGAGATAGATGAACGTCACGCCCATGCCGACACGGACGATAACTGGAACGTACTCACGGTACGATGCCGTCGTTGCGTCCAGAAAGCGCTTGAGATGATGCACCGGGTCGATACGGCCGTAGTAGGTCCCGTCGGTGCTGGCGACCTGCTGAAGCATATGGTCCGCGCTCGGGCGGCCACCGCCCAGTATCAGCAGCGCCAGAAACGCCGGCACGTACTCCATGGCGAGAACGACGCTTGGATCGATGGTCAGTGCCCAGCCGTAGGTCACCAGCCCAATCGTCGTGACGATACGGGTCGCAAGTCCGAACAGGAGCGTGAACCCCAGCCCGATAAACAGGGCACGGACGAGCGGGTTCGTGGTCGGGTCAAACGTCACTGTCGGGGCGAACAGGTATCCCTGAAATCCGGCACCGACGAGTGGTAGTCCCACGCTGAGCCTGAGCATCCACGGGACGAGGTCCGAGTAGCCGACGAGTACGTCCCGAAGGATGACGATGTCCGCAATCGTCGGCCGAACCCAGAGGTACGCGGCGAGGCCGCCAGTCACGGCCAATCCTGAGATGCCGAAAACGGCCGCGTTCCCTGGGTTCGATAGCACAGATATCGCAAACGCCACCGCGTCAAGGGCCTCGCCTGGCCCATCAGTCACGTAGTCGACGTGTGCCGCCGCGGGTCGCGAGAGGAGAGTGAGCGCGAGGACGGCGGTGCCGACAACAGTCGGTACGCGTGTATTCATACCTGAGAATTCGTGCGCTATCCACCTAACCCTGTTCGTCCAGTCCATGGAGTTGGACGTTTAGATACCCCTCTCTGTAGGCGGTGGAATTATATCCACGCCGCCACTACTTATACGGCAGTGAGCGTCAACATCGAGACACAGATCGTCGAACGCGGGGACGACGAACACGTCGACGCGGCGTGGCGGCTCAAGGAGGACATCCGAGAATCCGACGGCGTCCTTCGACAGCGACGGGGGTTCTTTCGCGACGCCTACCGACGGTCGACCACCTATCTCTACATCGACCGCTCCAAGGACCGCCTCATTGGCTTCGCCGCGGTTCGACGCGACGGCTACATTCTCTTTCTCGCAGTCGACGACGAGTATAGGGGCCACGGCTTCGGCAAGCGGCTCGTCGCCCGCGTCGCCGAGGACTACGGCAGTGTGACCTGCCACGCCCGGGCGACGAATCGGGAGGCCATCGGCTTCTACAAACACATCGGCTTCGAGATTACGCGTCGCATCGACAACTACTACGAGGACGGCGGCGACGCCTACTACCTCAAGCTCGGCGAGGACTCGATTACGGACAAACTGTCGAAGTTCCTGCGCGGCTAAGCGAACGCTTTTCAAGGGACCTCCCCAACGAGGTAGCCGATGGAAGAGCGGACCCGCGCGTACCTCCGTGGCCGGTTCGGCGACCACTACCGACAGGCGTCCGTAACGCCGCCACCGGCCGCGAACGAACGTGAATGGGGGTTCATCCCGTGGACCGAAGGCCCCGGCGAGACGATGGTCCGGCATCGCTCGCTGCTGGACCTCGGGGAAATCGAGGATTTCCTCGGTCGCCGGAAGCCCCGCCACGTCTACTTCTCCGCGGGCCGCTACGACGAACCGAGCGCCTCCACGATGTCGGACAAGGGCTGGCGCTCCTCTGACCTCGTGTTCGACCTCGACGCCGACCACCTGCCCTCCGTTGTGCTCGGTGAGGACAGCTACGCCGAGATGCTCGCCAAATGCAAGGACGCGCTGTTGCGGCTGCTCGACTTTCTGGAGGACGATTTCGGCTTTGATGACCTGACGGTCGTCTTCTCCGGCGGTCGCGGCTACCACGTCCACGTCCGCGACGAGCGCATCCGCCATCTGGAGCGGGACGCGCGCCGGGAGATCGTTGACTACGTCCGCGGCATCGGGCTGGAGTTCGACGAACTCGTCGACGAGGAGTCCGTCGCCGGCACGGCCGGCCGGTCCAGTCCGGCACAGAAGCGGACGCTCTCGACGGAAGGCGGCTGGAGCGCCCGCGCCCACCGACACATGCTCGCTGTCGTCGATGACCTGCTCGCGATGGAGGAGGCCGACGCGCTCGACCGACTGCAGGAGTACGACGGCATCGGCGAGGGGAAGGCGACGGCGGCGCTGAACGCCGCCCGATCGAACTACGAGCAACTGGAAGCTGGCAACATTGACGTGCATCCGGCGTTCTACCAGCTGGCGAGGATTCTGCTCCACGAGGTCGTCGCGACGGACAACGCACCGATAGACGAACCAGTGACGACGGACACGAACCGGCTTATTCGCCTTCCGGGCTCGCTCCACGGCGGCAGCGGGCTTGAAGTCCAGCGTATCGACCGCGACGATATCGACGCGTTCGACCCGCTGGTCGACCCCGTTCCGGAGACGTTCCGGGGCCACGACATCACCGTCGAGGTGACCGACGGCGGCCTCGTCGAGCTAGATGGCGATAGCTTTACACTGGAGGCGGGTAATCAGACTGTACCAGAGCACGTGGGCGTGTTTCTCATGGCCCGCGGGCGTGCCGAGAAGGGGAAGGAATGAACGTAGACGAGCTCCAGTCCGTCCAATCGCGGGAACGCCAGACCGACCAGCTCCAGCAGCTGCGCGAGACGTTCTACGAGGACGCCGGGCAGTTCATTCGACAGCTCCGGGAGGAGCGCGACCGCGCGGCCGAGCGCGCCGAGGACCCGTTCGACTCGCCCGAGGTCAACCGCCTGACGGACGACATCAAGACCGCCGAACAGACCGTCGAGGCCATCTACGAACGGCGCGTCGGCAAAATCGTCAAAATGGCGTCGCTGGCCGCGGCGGACATGCCGACCGAGGACGACGGTCTCACACAGGAGGAACGGGACCTGTTCGAGACGATGGTCGAGGCCATCGAATCCAATCGGGGCCACGTCCTCGACGTGATTGCGGGAGAGGCCCCGACCGGCGCGGTCGGCGACGAACCGAACGCGAGCGAGCGACAGGCCCCCGATCCGGACCCACACCAGACGGCAAACGAGGCGACGGCCGGTGAACCCGAGCCGGCATCGACGCCGGACTCGGGTGTCGATGCGGCTGATATGATGGGCAGCGGCGAGGACCAGTCCCCGCCAACGGCGGAGTCCGACGCGCCGACGCCGCCGCCGGAACTGGACACGGACAGCACCCCCGCTGCCGGCGACCAGTCCGACCCGGTGGGCGTGCCGGCGGACGATAGCGTCCCGGCACCCCCGTCTGAAGGGGGTACCGACTCCCACCCCGAACCGGCGGACCCGAGGGACAGCGGCCAGCAGTCACCGCCTAGTTCTGACACGGCTGGGGCCGACGTGGACCGGCGGACGGTCCGCATCACCGACGACGTTGGCGAGATATTCGGCGTCGACCAGCGTGAGTACGACCTCTCGATGGACGACGTAGTGACCCTGCCGGCCGACAACGCCGACCCGTTGGTCGAACAGGACGCCGCCGAGCCGTTAGAATAAGCCGACGCGACAGGGTCGACGGGCCGCTGTCGAAAAAGCCGCTGGATATTTCTTTCCGCAGCAGCGACATTCTATTTATTTGCAGTTATTCAGTTGATACGTATGGACACGCACGTTCGTATCGTCGTCGCCCTGGTCTTCGGCGTGGTGACGTTCGCCGTCACGACCGTCGTGGTGACCGCCGGCTTCGAACCGGGGATAGAGTTCTCGCTGCTCATCGGACTTCCCGTGGGCGTGTCGGGCAGTCTGACTGCGCTGTTTGCCAGTTACGTCCTGCTGTGGCACCGCGATCAGGCGGCCGCCGGTACGGTTTCCGGGCGCGCTGCTCGCCTTCAGCTGGCCGCGCTGGCGGCCGTCGCGGATTTCTTCGTCGTCACCGCGGCCGGCGTTGCCCTCTACACGCTTGCCGACGGAAGCATGGGCATTGGACTGCTGGTCGCGGGGCTCCCGGTGACGCTGCCGCTGGCCGCCGTCGTCGGGTATCTCGCCGCCGGTCGCAGGCGTCGCGAACAGGATGGGCTCCGAACGCAGTAACACGCGCTGTCACAACCGCAGGACTGGCCTACGGCTCCGGCCTGGTCCCGAGCGTGAGTTCGACTGTCTCCTGTGCCCCGTCGCGCTCGACCAGCACGTCGACCGTCTGGCCGGGGCTGGTCTCCAGCGCGAGGAAGCTTCCGAGTGCCTGCCGCGTCGGCGTCGGGGTGTCGTCCATCTGTCTGACCACGTCACCGCCAGTAGGGATTGCTGTTCCCGAAATCACCGTCTCCCCGTCACTCCCCTGCAGAACACCCGCTGCTGGACCGTCACTGACAACACGGGTTATGTACACCCCTGACCCGGGGTCCAGGTTGTTCGCTTCGGCGATCCGCGGCGACACACTCTGGAGTCCAACACCCATATAGGGGTGGTCGTAGTCACCGGTCTGGATGAGCGACGGCACGACGCGCTGTGCGAGCGGGGCCGAGATGGCGAATGCGACGTTGTCGCCGCCGCCGGAGTTGATAACGCCGACTACCTCGCCGTCCAGCGTCACCAGTGGTCCGCCGCTGTTGCCCGGATTGACCGGCGCGTCGGTCTGGACCGCGTCTGCGATAGAGAAGTTGTTGGCGCTCTGGAGCGTGCGGTCGACGCCGCTGACGATGCCCGCGGACACCGAACCGGACAGTCCGAAGGGATTCCCGATAGCGACGACCTCAGTCCCGACCGTGGGCTCGGCCTCGGCAAACGAAAGGGGCGTCACGTCTGGCGTCGCGCCGATGCGAAGGACCGCCAGATCGCTGTACACGTCTGCACCGACCACGGAAGCGGAGCGCCAGCCAGTGTCCGCAAAGCGGACGTAGTATTCGTCCCCGCCCGCGACGACGTGTTCGTTCGTGACGATATGCTCGTCGTCGATGAGGAAGCCGCTCCCTTGCCCGCCACGGGAGTCTTCGGCGTACACTCTGATCGAGACGACGGCATCAGCAACCTCCCGGTACACGCCGGTGTAGACACTGTCGGACTGTGCGGCTGCGCCGGTCGACCCTGACTGAGCCCCGGTTTCACCACCGGAGTCGCTGCCGGTCCCGGGACTCTGACAGCCAGCCGTGGCCGCGACGGCTGTCCCGAGGGCCCCTAACATCGCCCGGCGAGTGAGAGACTGTTTCATACTGGAGCGTGGGTCTGGGCTGCGAAAAAGGCACGGTCAGGACTCGGTGCCGTAACCGGGTCGTTTGATCGCCGTGGGCTGTGGTTTTCGATTCGCCCTCGAAGGCGGGCACAAACTACAATCGTCCCGATAGCATACGGGGGCGCATGGCAGAGGATTCATCGGGAACGAACACGCCGTCACCGGGGTTCGTGTTGCCCGGACTGCGATGCGGTGTCGAGATGGCACTCGTCGGGACAATCGTGTTGCTCATCGGCCTCCCGACCGAGGAACCGATACGGCTGGGCATCGTCTTCCTGTCCGCGCTACTGGCGATGACAGTGGTACTGTTCTGGGCAGTCGGCCGGCATATGCGGCGCTGGATCCGGTACGCACAGGGGAAACCGACGCGGACGACGCCGTTTGATTGAGGGTGCGGCTGGCTCAGTCAGACACCGGTCAATATCGGCCGATTTAATAACAAATCCAGATTTATTTATTAATCAATCCCACTATGAGCCGTTACTTTAGCAGCCGAATTAATAAGACCAGGTAGCCTAGCACCGATAATGACTGAGTCTGACAGCTGTTCGAACGATGATGGGTGTGGCAGCGCGAGTGACGGCCCCCCTCCAACAACGCACTCGCACGATGGGGCCCACGTCGCACAACTCTCCGTCCCAGAGATGGACTGTCCCTCCTGTGCGGGCAAGGTCGAGTCGAGTGTCCGTGAACTGTCTGGCATCAAGGCCGTCGACCCGCAGGTAGCGACGGGCCGACTCACCGTCGAATACGACGAAGCCGAGACGGACGTGGACGCGATAGCTGCGCGCGTCGACGCGGCGGGCTACACCGTCGCAGACGACGGCGGTGAGACACTGCGGTTCAGCGTCCCGGAAATGGACTGTGCATCTTGTGCCGGGAAGGTCGAGAGCGCGCTCGGTGGAGTCGATGGCATCAGAAGCGCCGAAACACGCCCGACTACCGGAACAGTCGTTGTCACATACGACCGGAACGCGACGGCGGAGCAGGACATCGCGTCGGCTATCGAGAGCGCCGGGTACGAGGTCACGGAGACGACGGGCGAGGACGACACGGGAGCCGGACAGTCGGACGAAAACGACTCGATCTGGACCAGTTCGCGGGCGCTGAAGACGTGGATCAGCGGCGTATTCGTCGCCTTGGGCCTCGTTTTCTTTCTGGAGCTCTTGCTGCCCGGTGCGAACGCGCAGGTCGGAAGCGTTCTGGGGACACCGCTGTACGTCGACGACGTTCTGTTTCTCATCGCGGTAGCGACGGGCGGCCAAGAGATCCTGCGTGGCGGCTACTACTCCCTGAAAAACCGGAACCTCGACATCGACCTGCTGATGTCTATCGCCATCCTGGGCGCACTCGTTGCCAGCCTAGCCTTCGGCGAGGCACTGTATTTCGAGGCCGCCACGCTGGCGTTCCTGTTCAGCATCGCAGAACTGCTGGAACGCTACTCGATGGACCGTGCACGGAACTCGCTTGCGGAACTCATGGACCTCTCGCCCGATGAAGCGACAGTCAAGCGCGACGGGGGCGAGCAGGTACTGCCCGTCGACGAGGTGCAGGTCGGCGATGTCGTCGTCATCAGGCCCGGCGAAAAGATTCCGATGGACGGCGAGGTCCTCGACGGGACCAGCGCCGTCAATCAAGCCCCTATCACAGGTGAGAGCGTCCCGGTCGACAAGACCGAGGGCGACGAGGTGTACGCCGGGACCATCAACGAGGAGGGGTATCTGGAAGTGCAGGTCACGGCGGCGGCCAGCGACAACACGCTCTCGCGCATCGTCCAGATGGTCGAGGACGCCCAGTCGAACAAGACCGAGCGCGAGCAGTTCGTCGAGCGCTTCTCGGCGTACTACACGCCGGTCGTCGTCGCCTTCGCCGTCCTCGTGACGCTTTCGTCCCCCGCCGTATTCGGGGTGGCGTGGTCGACCGCCGTCGTACACGGGCTGACACTGCTTGTACTGGCTTGCCCCTGTGCGTTCGTCATCTCGACGCCCGTTTCGGTCGTCTCAGGAATCACCAGCGCCGCCAAGAACGGCGTGCTGATCAAGGGCGGGAACCACCTCGAAGCGATGGGCGCGGTCGACGTGGTCGCCTTCGACAAGACGGGGACGCTGACGAAAGGCGAACTGACTGTCACCGACGTAATTCCACTGAACGGGAACACTGAACAGGAAGTCCTGCAGTGCGCCCGTGGGCTCGAACAGCGGAGCGAACACCCCATCGGTGAGGCCATCGTCGCTAGGGCGGGAACTGCCGGCGTCGAAAGCGCCGAAATCGACGACTTCGAGAGCATCACCGGGAAGGGCGTCCGGGCGGACCTCGACGGGACGCCACACTACGCGGGAAAGCCGGGGCTGTTCGAGGACCTCGGCTTCGACCTCTCGCACGTCCACGCCACCACCGACGGCGGCGTCGTCACGAAAACAGCCCAGCAACTCTGTGAGCGCAACAACTGTCTGGACCTGCTTGAGGACGCTGTTCCCGAGCTCCAGGCCGAAGGGAAGACGGTCGTCATCGTCGGGACAGAAGACGAGATAGAGGGCATCGTCGCCGTCGCCGACGAGGTGCGACCGGAGGCGAAAGCCGCCATCTCCCGGCTCCGGAGCCTCGGCGTCGAGCGGACGGTGATGCTCACTGGCGACAACGAACGCACTGCGGGGGCTATCGCCCGAGAGGTCGGTGTCGACGACTACCAGGCCGAACTTCTGCCCGACGAGAAAGTCGCCGCTATCGACGATCTCGTCGAAGAGTACGACGGCGTTGCTATGGTTGGTGACGGTATCAACGACGCGCCAGCGCTGGCGAGCGCGACCGTGGGCGTCGCGATGGGAGCCGCTGGCACGGACACAGCGCTGGAGACGGCTGACATCGCTCTGATGAGTGACGACCTCTCGAAGCTCCCGTACCTGTACGAACTGGCGAACGACGCCAACGGCGTCATCCGGCAGAACATCTGGGCCAGCCTGGCGGTCAAGGCGGGCCTCGCGCTCGCTGTTCCGTTCGGCGTCGTTCCCATCTGGGCTGCGGTGCTGGCCGGCGACGCCGGCATGACGACGGCCGTGACCGGGAACGCGATGCGGCTCTCGCGGGTCCGGTCAGAGAACAGTAGCGACGAGTCGTAAGTCTGCTCGGCCTCGTCATTTGGCGTCTGCCCACTGTAATATTAAGTAGACGCCGCGAGTAGCGTGTATCCGGTATGGAACTCACATGGTACGGCCATTCGACGTGGCACGTGACAGTCGACGACACCGAGTTGCTCATCGACCCGTTTTTCGATAACCCACACACAGACACCGACCCCGAGGAACTGGACCCGGACTACGTGTTGTTGACCCACGGCCACGCCGACCACATCGGCGACGTGGACCGCTACGAGGGCAGTGGGCTCGTGGCCACACCGGAGGTCGTGGAGTACTGCGAGGACAACTTTGGCGAGTTCGACGCCGTCGGCGGCATGGGGATGAACCTCGGCGGCACCGTCGAAATCGGCGACGCCTTCGTCACGATGCACCGCGCCGACCACACGAACGGCATGGATACCGGCTACGGCACCAGTGGCGGGATGCCGGGCGGATTCATCATCTCCGATACGAAGCCGACGCAGGTCAGCGACGCGGAGTCGACGACGTTCTACCACGCCGGCGACACCGGCCTCATGACGGAGATGCGCGACGTCATCGGCCCGTTCCTGGAACCGGACGCCGCAGCCGTCCCGGTCGGTGACCACTTCACGATGGGACCGATGCAGGCCGCCGTCGCCGTCGACTGGCTGGACGTCGACCACGCGTTCCCGATGCACTACGACACGTTCCCGCCCATCGAAATCGACACGCAGGACTTCGTGAACGAGGTCAAAGGCACCGGAAGCGACGCCGAGGTCCACGTCCTCGACGGCGACGAGACCTTCGAGCTCTAATCGGGTCGTTCCACGTCGGTCACGGTAAACCGCGCGCCGCCGTCCTCGCTGTCATCGACGGACAGCGACCAGCCGTGTTCTTTTGCGATCCGGTTAGCGATGTAGAGTCCGAACCCGCTGTTTTGTTTCTCCGACGCGTACCCCGCTTCGAACACCCGCTCCGGTGGCGAAATATCGACGCCAGGGCCATCGTCCGCGACGAAAAAGCCCGACGAGGTGGCACCGACGCGAATCGCAACGTCGGGCCCGCCGTGCTCAACGGCGTTCGAGAGCAGGATCTCGAGAAACAGGCGCATCGACTCTGCGTCCGCCAGCAGTCGCCTGTCGGATGTCACTTCGAGCGATGCCGCTTCGAGCGATAGCGAACTCCACACGTCCCAAACGACCGTCGAGAGCCACTGTTGTTCGGGCTCGAACGCTGGGGAATCGCTCGACGCCAGCGAGACGACTTTATCGACGATACTGGAGAGCCGCTCGATGGACTGCTCCACAGCGCCAATATGCTCGTCGTCGGCTTCGATCTGCGAGAGATGGCCGGTCGACACCTGGAGTTCGTTTCGGAGTTCGTGTGCGGCCAGCAGCGCCACCTTCCGGAGGCGTTCGTTCTGTTGTCTGAGGAGCCGTTCGCGCTCCTTCTGGTCGGTGATGTCCTGTGTCATACCGATGAGGCCGACTAGCTCGTCTGTCTCGTCGTACCAGGGGATCTTCGACGTTCGGAGGTGTTTCCCCATCGACGGCGAGAACTCGTGGACGTCGAGGATGTCGGTCCCGTCGTTGATGACCTGTAGGTCGTCACCGCGTGCTGCATCCAGATACGTCGCCCCGGCAGGAAGCCCGTCTTCGTCCCGACGGCCGAGCAGTTCCGGAGGTGCATACGACGAATCGTTGAGCAACAAATAGTGCCTGTCATCGTCTTTCACGTACAGGTGTTCGGAGTACCGTTCGAACATCGTGGCGAGAATCGTCTCCGGCCGGGATGCCGGTCGTGCGGCCATCGTCTCACGGTTTTCGAGTGCCGCACCGACTGCGGCTGCCAGTTCCGGCGACCCGAGATTGTCGTCAGCAACCGTCCGAATATGCTCTCCGCGGTCCGCCTCACTGCCGTACATTATAACGGGGAGGTTCGGATAGAGGCCGGTGGCCGCCTCTGCGATATGCCCGCCCGCCATGCCTCCACACGTCACCGGGACGACGAGGCAGTCAACCGCGGTACGTAGCAGCGTCGTATCGACGCATTCGGGCTTGGTTGTCTCGACTGTTGCGTCGATTGCTGCCTGTTCAAGTGCTGCCTGTAACTGCTCTCCGGCAGCAGTATCGACAGCGATGAGGAGGACGGTCGGCGGGGACATCAACACGCCCACGGTTTGTACTGTGATTGTAAATAGGTTTAGCAGTCATGATAAAGATAGAACAGGATACAACAGCGGGACGAGTCCCTACGACCAATACTGGCCAGCGCCGTCCGTAGTGGCCGATCGTTTTCTGTGGCGGCCCGCTAACTGGGCTGACTGGTCGCTATAGAGCACGCTCGTATCACGATGGCTGTCCCCAGATTAGGGAACTGTTCGGTGATCATCGACAGAAAGGGCCGTCAGCAGGACAGTCAATAGCCAATCATGATCCTCAGATGAAAGGATTCACAACATCCGAGTATCCGGACGGCCTATGGTCAGGTGTGTCCGAAACGTACGTGTGTGCCCGATGCCAGGAGGCCGTCGAGCGGGACTTCGAGGTTCGGTCGATCATCAGAACCTGCAGCGAGTGCGGCGAGAACGGACGGTTCCTCCACAGGTCGCTGGTCGAGTCGCTCTCTGCAATCGCCGCTGAGAACCGGCCGGACGGCTGGGACCAGATGACACTGGACGAGCGGTTCGAAGCGGCGCTGAAAGAGGGACTCATCACGGTCACACGGACGTGAGTCCGTACCGCCGCGCTGACGGCTCCGTTCCGCGCTGACGGCGACCTGATTTTGGCGGCGTGTGAATTACGGTAATGACGCCTGTAAGGCGATATCAGCGTCTCAGTCCCACTTCGCACCGGGGTTCGTCACTGCCCCGTTCGCCGCGGAGCCGAAGTCGCTGTGGTACTTCGCCAGCACGCCGCTGTCGTACGTCGGTTCTGGGTCGTAGTCTTCGAGGCGCTGCTCGATTTCGTCATCGGTGAGGTCGACCGACAGTTCGTGGTCGTCGATGTCGATGGTGATGGTGTCGCCGTCCTCCAGCGCGGCGATGGGGCCGCCGACGAACGCCTCGGGGGCGACGTGGCCGATAGAGAAGCCGCGGGTCGCGCCGGAGAAGCGGCCGTCGGTGAACAGTGCCACGTCCTCGGCGTGACCCTGGCCAGCGACGGCCGAGGTCACGCCAAGCATCTCGCGCATCCCGGGGCCGCCCTGTGGCCCCTCGTTGCGGATGCAGATCACGTCGCCGGACTCGACGTGGCCTTCCTGCACGTACTCCATCGCCCCTTCTTCCTGCTCGAACACGCGGACCGGTCCCTCGTGGTGGAGGTGGTCTTCGCCGGTGATCTTGATGACCGCGCCGTCGGGCGCGAGGTTGCCCGAGAGGATGCGGATCGCGCCGCGCTCGTGGATCGGGTCGTCGACAGTGTTGAGATAGTCCACATCGAGATCCTCGACCGTTGGCGGATCGATCTGTTCGAGTTCTTCCGCAATCGTGTTGCCCGTGACGGTGAGCGCGTCACCGTGGAGCAGGCCGGCGTCGTTCAGGGCCCGCAACACGACCGGGACACCGCCGACCTCGTGGAGGTCGTTCATGACCCGCTCGCCGCCGGGCTGGAGGTCGGCGATTTTGGGCGTCCGGGCGCTGATCTCGTTGAACGTCTCAATGTCGAGGTCGATGCCGGCCTCCGCCGCGAGCGCGAGCAGGTGGAGGACGGCGTTGGTCGAACCGCCGACCGCGACCTGCAGGGCGATGGCGTTCTCGAAGGACTCGCGGGTGAGGAAGTCCGAGGGGCTACGACGTTCCTGCACCACTTCGACGGCGAGTTCGCCGGCCCGGCGGGCTTCCTCGTAGCGTGATTCGTGTTCAGCCGGCGGGGAGGCCGACCCAAGCGGCGCGAAGCCGAGTGCCTCGGAAATAGAGGCCATCGTGTTGGCGGTGAACATCCCGCCACAGGAGCCCGCACCGGGGCAGGCGTGCCGTTCCATCTCGTCGAGTTCGCCCTCGCTCATCTCGCCGTCGGCGACCGCGCCGACGCCCTCGAAGACGTTCTGGATAGTGACCTCACGCCCGTCGTGCTCGCCGGGCATGATGGAGCCGCCGTAGAGGAAGACGCTCGGCAGGTCCGTCCGGATGGCGGCCATCATCATCCCGGGCATGTTCTTGTCACAGCCGCCGATGGTGACGATGCCGTCCATACGCTCGCCGAAGGTGACGAGTTCGACCGAGTCGGCGATTATCTCGCGGGAAATGAGCGACGCCTTCATCCCCTCAGTCCCCATCGAGATGGCGTCTGAGATGGTGATCGTCCCGAACTCTATCGGCATCCCTTCGGTATCGTCGATGCCGTCGTAGGCGGCGTCGGCCACGTCGTCGAGGTGGACGTTACACGGCGTGATATCGGCGGCGGGGTTCGCGATGCCGATCATCGGCGAGGAGAGGTCCTCGTCGTCGTAGCCCATCGCACGGAACATCGCGCGGTGGGGAGCCTTCTCGTAGCCTTCCGTCACCTCGGAACTCCGCAAGTCCGGGTCTTTCTCCGGACGTTCTTGCCGCTCCTGCTTGCTCATATTTGACCGAAGCCATGGGCAACCTTAAATAACTTGTACTCGCGGTACCGTCCCACATAGAAGCGCGGCGAAACCCACCGGTGACAGCAGGTTCTTTTCTGTCGGGGACTTCGGCCGCGATATGCCGACGGTCACGACCGCCGCGCGACTCCACTTCGGGTTTCAGAACCTCTCGCTCGCCCACGAGCGCCTTTACGGGGGCGTCGGGCTTGCCCTCGACGAGCCGCGGCTGACCGTCGAGGCGACACGGGCCGACACGGTGCAGTGCGACGACCCGGCAACCGAACCGTACGTTCAGCGAGTCGTCGACGCGCTTGACGTGCCCGGCGCTTCCGTCTCCGTCGAAGAGCGGTTCCCCCGACACGTCGGCCTCGGGAGCGGCACACAGCTCTCGCTGGCGACGCTCATCGCCGTCGTCCGGGCCCACGACCGGACCGCTGACGCACGCACGTACGCGCCGCAACTGGGACGGGGCGGCCGGAGCGGTATCGGCGTGGCCGCGTTCGAGTCGGGCGGGTTCATCGTCGACGGCGGCCACCCGACCGAGCGGTTCACAGCCGAGCCACCGGCCGAGGGCGACTGGGACGTGCCGCCGGTGCTGGCCCATCACGACGTACCCGCACACTGGCGCTTTGTCATCGTCGTTCCGGACACCGACCCCGGCCAGAGCGGGACCGCGGAAGACCAGAGTATGCGGCAGGCCGTCGAGCGCGCCGACCCCGGCATCGCCGACGAGATTTCGACGTTACTGACTCGCCGGGTTCTTCCTGCGATTGCGACCAGAGACCACGACGACTTCGGACAGGCCGCGGCGCGGCTGGGCCGACTCAACGGTGCGTGGTACGCCGACGAACAGGGCGGCGTCTATCGCCCGCCCGCCGGCGCACTCGTCGACTCGCTGGCGAACGCCCCCGTTATTTCAGGGGCCGGCCAGAGTTCTTGGGGGCCAACCGTCTGGGGACTGACGACAGCGGACTACGAATCGGAGGCTCGCGAAGCGGGCGTGCTGGCACTCGATGCGGCCGATGTTGACGGAACGGTCCGCGTCGTCGCGCCCCGGAATACCGGTGCGTCGCTGACTGAATAGGAGCCAAGCGGCGGGCCGTTCAGTACCAGTCGCCGGAACTAACGACGACTCTTGCAGCCGCCAGTGCGGTTATCCGTCTCGCCAGCAAACCTCCGTCGATGACTGCACTGTTCTCACCGTTAGAACTCCGCGAGACGACAGTCCCGAATCGCGTCATGGTTTCACCGATGTGCCAGTACTCCTGTGACGCCCGCGACGGCCTCGCCACCGACTGGCACCGCACCCACCTCGGCTCCCGTGCCGTCGGCGGTGCGGGGCTGGTCATGACCGAAGCGACCGCCGTCGAAGCTCGCGGCCGTATCTCGCCGGAGGACCTGGGTATCTGGAGCGACGAGCACGCGGCGGCACTGGAACCGATTACGGAGTTCATCAGCGAACAGGGCAGCGTCCCGGGCATTCAGCTGGCCCACGCTGGCCGGAAAGCCTCCATTGAACGACCGTGGGATGGGCACGACCCGCTCCAGCCCGACGACGGGGGCTGGGAAGTCGTCGGCCCGAGTGACGACCCGTGGCCGTACGAAGACGGCGAGGCCCCACCGACGACAGCGCTCGATCAGGACGGTATCGAGGCTGTCATCGATTCGTTCCGTGCCGCCGCCGAGCGCGCACTCGACGCCGGCTTCGAAGTCGCAGAGGTCCACACCGCTCATGGCTACCTCCTACATCAGTTCCTCTCACCGGTGACGAACCACCGCGAGGACGACTACGGCGGCGACTTCGAGGGCCGTACGCGGCTAACACGGGAGGTCACCGCTGCCGTCCGCGATGTCTGGCCCGACGACAAGCCGGTGTTCGTCCGTATCTCGGCGACTGACTGGCTCCCCGACCGCGACGCATGGACTGTCGAGGACTCCGTGCGCCTGTCGGACCGACTCGCCGATATCGGTGCGGACTTCATCGACGTGAGCGGCGGCGGCATCCACCCCAAATCCCGCCCCGATTACGCCGGCCCGAACTACCAGCTGCAGTACGCAGAGCGGATTCGAGAGGAAACCGAGTCGGATATCGCCGTCGGCGCTGTCGGCGGCATCACGACACCCGAACAGGCCGAGGCCGTCATCGCCAACGACCGGGCCGATATGGCTATCGTCGGCCGCGAACACCTCCGTGACCCGTACTTCACGATGACTGCTGCGAACGAACTCGACGCCACCGACGAAATCGAGGGGCCGCCACAGTACCGCCGGGCCTGGGGCTTCTGACTGCCCTACACCTTATCGAGGTCGAGGTCGACGGCGTACCAGTCGAGCACGAGCAAGAACACCGCGCCGACGGCACCAGCGGCGACGAACGCGATGAGCACGTCCGTCGAAAACCCCACTTTCTCTTGAACTTCCACGACGGGGGCGCGCAACGCGCCGACAACGAGCGCGACGAGAAACGCGAGCGTCGCCCGGCGGTTGTAATCGAGTGATCGACGGACGACGCGCGCGATGGTGAACAAGCCGACAAGCCCGCCGACAATGAACGTCACGACCGGCACGGCGGTCGTGGTCACGTCTTCGGTTGGGCCGCCAGTAACGAGCGCGATGAGCGCATCGACGAACTCGCTGAGGGCCGTCGACATCCGGGTGTACTGGCCGAGAATGATGAGCAACAGCGACCCCGAGATGCCGGGCAGGATCATCGCGCTGACGCCGACCATGCCGGCGAAAAAGACCAGTGCGAGACCGCCACCGTCTGCGGCGGATGTCGACACACCGGACACGAAGAACGCGATCAGAAAGCCGACGACACCGGCCCCGATCTGGAACGAGGAGTCGACTGTGAGACTTCGCAGTAGCACTATCGCTGAGGCGGCGATGAGTCCGAAGAAGAACCCAAAGAGGAGTGCCGGCGTTTCCTGGCTGGCGATGTGGACGATGCGCGTTACGATGACGACGGCGGTTGCGACGCCGGCGACCAGCGCGAGGAGGAACCAGATATCTATTTCGAGGAGTTCGGAAAACGCGCCACGGACATCGACACCGCCGTCAACGGGAGCGAGCGCGCGAAAGAACCGAACTATCCGGCCCGGGGTGACGGCGGTAATCGCGGCGATAAGTCGCTCGTAGACGCCAGCGATAAGCGCGATCGTGCCCCCGGAAACACCGGGGACGCCGTCCGCACTGCCCATACAGAGGCCGATGAGAAACGTTCGAATCCACGCACGAAGCGGTGGCACCGAGCCCCGAATCGTCGGCAGGTCGCTCGGGTCTCGGTCAGGATGGGTGGTCATCACTGAACGATTCCAGTATCACGCTGAAATCCCTTGTGGAGTCCCGTCCTGTCATGGAAGCATCACAACGGCGGAGTCGGGGCTGGACAGGCAGCCCGCGACAGTGTTAGCTCCGATGGGATAGCGTGAGCACGCCGTTCCTGAGTGTCTTGGCTGCGTCAGCAGCCGGCAGGTCGATGTCGAACTCCGTCTGGAGGTGCGGGGCGTCGACGGCAACGATCGCTTCCGTTCCGATTACGTCGACTGTCACGTGGTCGTCGCTCACCTGTAGCGACTCGAGGTCGACGGCGACCGTCCAGCCGTCGTCGTGGTCGGTGTGCGAGACGTGTAGCGGCGACCGCTCAGTTTGTGCGTCCATTCGTCACCCATGCGTATGTGTTACATACATAAAGCTCCACGTTCGGCGCGTGCCAAAGATAGCGGTGTGAGGCAATCAGGCACTCTGTGCTTATAACGCCGGGCCGAGATAGCCCCACGCCTGCAGTCTGTCCCCGTCGCCGTCGATCCACCGTTCGCCGATGTCGTCACGGTAGTAGCGGTTCGGGATGAGGATGTCATCAATGCGCTCGTACGCCTGCTCCCGCGCCCCCTGCATCGTCTCGCCCTTCCCCGTGACGACCAGCGGCATCCCGCTTTCGCCGGCGACCCGCCACTGCCCGTCGACCCGCTTTGCGTCCTCGATGTGGATGCCATCGCGGCTATCGGATTCGAAGACAACCGCGGCGTTGCGGGAGTTCTCGTCGTAAGTCTCCTCGTCGTCGAACGGGAACGGCGGGAGGACGACCCGAACCGCGACCTGATACCCACGATGGACCGCCAGTTCGGGGTCGCGCCCATTTGCCAGGTCGAGGAAGAACTGGCCCGTCTCTGACTCGAACGACTCCTCTTGTAGCGTGATTGTGGGGTACCCGAACCGCGGCGTAAATTCCAGCGGATAGATGCCATCCTCGTTGACGATGCAGTTGATGTCGATGCTGCCGACGTAGCCCTCGTCGGCGAGCCAGCCTTCCACCTTGCCGAGCGTCTCCGCGAACAGCTCGTTCCGGCCGGCCCAGAACATCGAAGTCCCCATCTCGCCGGTCGAGGGACCGATGTTGCCCGGGAACAGCTTCTTGTGCTCGAAGTTGAAGTTGATCGGTTCGACGAACGACTCGCCGTTGAAGAAGCCACAAACGGCGATTTCGACGCCCTCGACCTTTCGCTGCAGCTGGAAGCCTTTCATCCGGTGGCCCCACGCCTTCTTGTATGCCTTCAGCACGTCGACGATGTCGCTGCCGTCGTCCTCGTTGCCGACGTAGAGCAGTCGTTTGACGTTCTGGACTTCCCCCAGCGGTTTGATTACGTACGGAGCGGGATTTTCTTTGACGTGCTGGATGCCGGCGTCGAAGTCCTCGAAGACGTGATGCTCGATAGTGTTGACGCCGTGGTCTTCGAGGACCTCCATCGCGTAGCCGCGGTCCTCTTCGAGTGTGTCCGTGTTGGGTGTCCCGCCAACGACGGCGTGGCCTTCGGCCCGGAGTTCCTGTGCAATCTCGCCGGTGCCGATGTCGCTGCCGACCCAGATGTCGTCGAAGATGACGACATCGGCCCAGTCGAGGTCACTCCGCCAGTCGTCGGTTTTGGGGACGAACCCGTCGGCGATCTCCTGATCGCTGTCGGCCTCGATGTAATAGCGAACGTCGTGTCCCTCCTCGGTGACCTGCCACGCAATGTCGCCGATGAGCGCTGCGTCCAGCGAACAGAAGAGGAAGTTTGCCATGGCACGTCTGCGAGTGGGCACGGGGTAAAAGTTGTCTGTCCTGGCGGCCGCAAGTCATTGCTATCGCGATGGCAGCGAACCGGCCAGTCATGCCCGGCTGCTCGATACCCACTGATATATTTAAATAAACCCACTTCCGTAAGCCGAACCGTTTTAGTCCCCATCTGTAAATCCCCACATATGACACGCGACGAACTCGCGTCCGCGAGTGAACTGCTCGAATCGGCAGCCGAAGACACCGACAGCGGTGAGGCGAGCGAACGCCTCGCCGAACTCGCCGACCAACTCGATACCCTTGCGACCGCCGAACGCGGCCCGGACCACGGCCGGCTCGCCCGCATCCAGTCGGCGCTCAATGACCTGAGTAGCGGTGACGCAGAAGACGTGGCTGGCGCCATCGCGGACGCCGACGACGCGATCAACGAGTACCGGTCCGACCTCGAAGGGGTCTGAGGCGGCGCTCCTGCGCCAGCATAGCTTTCTGGTGACTTCTCGATACGTACAGACGGGCCTCGAACACGACAGGTCCCTATGACTCAGTCACGGTTTCCTCGTCAACCGGCTTGATTCGGTGTGTCGCGTCGTTGTGATCTTCCGGGGCTCGCAGATGGTACGTGACTTCACGCGGCTCCGTCTCGTCGACGTACGGTGTCTTACCTTCGCGCGTGATAGTATCTGTTTCTCCCGGCTTCAGTTCCCCATCAAACCGACCGACGGGCGCGTAGGCGACACGCGGGCCGGTTCGGTTGAGTGCGAGGACGTACCGACCCGCGGTGTCGCCCGTGTTCGTGACCGCTATCTCAAGCGTCGGCATGGCGGGCTCAGTAACACGCTCCGGTCCGTCGAGAGTCACGTCGAATGACGGTAACGGCGCTTTGAGCCTGTTCTGAACTTCCTCCGGCGGCGTCCACTCCCCGCCCGGCCAGGACAGTCTGGCGTCGCTGGCTGAGCCGGTTGCCGGGAGATCGAAGACCAGCGGTCCACCGGTCTCGGTGAACTGCTTGCCCCATTCGCCGTCGCGATACAACCCGTTCCTCAACGTCTGTGGGCTGTACGTCGACCCGTCGAATCTGAGTGAGAACGCGGTGCGGTCTGTTCCCGAACCTTCGACAGCCGCTGTCAGCACGAGGAACTGGCCATCGGCTGACTGAACAGTGATCGAGTCGGTGCCGGGGACCACGGCGCCGGGCGTCACTGCGGCGTCCATGACTGTCACCGCCGATGGCGACCCAGTGTCGGCTTCGCTGACGCCTGGTGACGGCACTGGCGTCACTGTCCCGGTATCCTCGGTCTCTCCCTGACAGCCTGCACCGGTGATAGCCAGTCCGCAGAGCGCCAGAACGCGGCGGCGGTACATGGCTCTGCGTTACCCTGCCCCGGATAAATGCTTTCAGAACGCTCGGGTTCAGTTTTGACCGACTGTTTCCAGTTCGGCCCGGAATAGACCTGTCTCCTTGACTGGGAAGTCTGTGTCGCTGCGAAGGCAGGTGGTGTCAGATTAAATAACATCTTAATTAATGTTTGTGACTAACCAAAAGCTTTTGACAATTCCGTTGGTTTCAGTCAAACGTATATCAGGTTGGGGGATTGGGTGGCGGTACCTTCCCTACGTGGTGATATCAATGAGTAAATCAACGAACGGCCGAACGGCCCCCAAATCGATGCGTCACAAGCAAATACTCGACGTAGCGGCCGAGAACCCAGAGGCGTCCATCGCAGAGCTTGCGGCCGAAGTACCGAGCGCGACAGCAGAGTTGGTCGAGCGAGTTCTTGAAGAACACGGCGATCCGGCTGAGGCCGATGAGACCGAAACAGCCGACCAGTCACAGAGTGACCCGTCGACGGAGTCACAGTCGTATCCAGCCCCTGCGGACCTCTCGTCGACAGAACGTGAGACGATCCGCGCAATCCAGAAACACCCCACCGCGTCCCAACGAGACCTCGCGGAGAAGCTCGGCGTCACTGCCTCGACGGTGAGCAACCGCGTCAACGGGATCGACGGGTTCGACTGGGCGAACCGAGAAGCGTTCGCAAACGCCGTTTTCAGCGACGGAGAAGACGAATTTGCGACGATCTTGGACGAGGCAGAAACCCAGGCATCCGATACCCAATCGCCGGAGTCAACAGACAACCCCGACGGAGCCGACAGTGAAGCGTCAGGCCCTGATACTGCGCCCGCCGACGGCGATCGCTCGCCAACGGCGGTCGAGACAGCGGCCGGCGAAGTGAATACCACGCTGACTACGTTCCAGTCGACTGTCGAAGACCTCTCCGCACAGTTGGCCGAACTCGAAGGTCAGGTCGAAACCGTTGCTGACGGCGGCGGCTCTCCACAGCCGTTTCAGGACCCGGAGCTTGTCCACAAGGTCGTCCACGCGTGTATGGACTCCGACAAAATATCTGAAGAGGAAGAACTCCGGATTCTGGATTCGCTGCTCTAGTTGTACTCTCGCCAGCGGTGGCCACACTCCTGGCATTTGAAAAACCGCGTCGGCGGTTCGTCGGCTGACCCGGTCTGTTTGATCGTGTACCACGCTTTTCCGTGTCCGCATTCCTCACAGGTCACGTCGTCGGCCGTGGGCTTCCCCTCGAAGTTCGAGCCTTCTTCGGTCTCTATCAGTTCGTCGTCGCTCTGTTCGTCCGTGCTGACGAACGCCGCCGCGCGGTCCTCGTCTTTCGCGACCCGCGCGCCACAGGACTGACAGACCATCTCGTCACCATCGGCGTGCATCATCGAACCACAGTCGTCGCAGAACTGCATACACGCTCGTCGAACACCGAAACAAAAAGCCGTTACTGCTCGTCCTCGATTTCGTGTTGCTCGGCGACGACCGGACAGTCCAGCAGTCGGACCGTCTCCATGTCCAGAAACTCCATGATCTCAGTTCCCTCGTTCGTGCAGTGTGCGTTCGGCGGTGCAGAGAAGTGTTCACACTGCTCGCAGTAGCGGTGTTTCGATACCTCTGCGTAACGGCTCTCGGGCGCGGTTTCACGTTCGTCGTCCTCAGCGATTTCTGCCCACACTTTGTCGGCGTCGATGTGGTCGACGTCGACCCGCTCGAACGCGCTCTCGCCGCTCCCGAAGGGGTCCTCGCCGCGGTCGTCCATCCCCGAGAACGGGTCGTCCGGGTCGGGTGACGATCCGGAAAGGGGACTGTCCGATTCAGTCGCCGAATCCGAACGGAACTCTTCCGTGTCGACGGCCGAGAGCAGGTCGTCATCATCATCATCGGTTGCACCGGGACCCGTCTCGGACGCCTCGTCTGTCGATTCGTCGCTCGATTCGATGTCGGTCCAGCCATCGTCGGGCGGCTGGCGTGCGTCTGTCGAGTTGTCCGCGTCGTCAGGCCCCGCATCGAGGCGCTCAAATGGGTCGCCCTCGCGGTCGTCGCCGGAATCGAGTTCTTCGAAGGGGTCTCGTTCGTCGTCACTCATTGGTCTCGCCCGGTTCAAGCTGTGCTGCGGCCACCAGCCGCGCCTTTGAGCGGATAATGCCGCCCTCGGGTCGCACGTCTGACACTGTCGTATTGCAGTGCGGACACTGGGGTTCGGTCAGGAGCCCGATATCGACCTGCTCGTCACAGTTTGAACACCGTGCCGTCGAGATGTTCTCCTGTGCCGCGGCGCGTTTCAGCCGGTCGACCGCTTTCTGGTTCTGGTCCCGGCCGCCCTGATCCTCGCGGAGGTCGCTGACGACCCAGGCGACGCGAGTGAGTTTGTCTTCGACATCGTCGAGGCGGTCGTCGATGTCGTCGGCTCGCTCGTCCTGTGTTTCGAGCGAGTCGGTCACGTCACCTCGAAGCGCAGCGAGTTCCGTCTCTATCTTTTCAATCTCTTGTGAGAGTGCATCGATACGGTCGAACTCCTCGTGGCTGTGGTCGGCTGGCGCTTTCGCGTCGGCCTCCCGTTTGACCTGCACGACGCGTTCGCGGACGTCGTCGATCTTCGTCTGAAAGTCCGCTTCGAGCGCGTCGAACCGATCGGCAAGCTGGCGTTCCACCGTGTCGACAATATCAGGGAGATGGGAACTGACAGCGCTCTCGGTCGCCGCTTCGACTGAGCCGTTCAGCTTCTCGTCCACGGTCGCAGCGACGACGGCATCTAGTTCGTCCGCTGACGGCTGGAGCAGGTCATCTATCTCGTCGTCCGAGTCAGCTGCCGTCATATATGCGGCCAACAGTTGCTCCATGACGGCGTCGCGAGGCACGCCGAGCGTCTCGGCCTGCTCGGTCAGCCACTCGTCTAGATCTGCAGATAGCTCGACGTACACTCCCCCGTCATCAGTCGACTCGGAGGACATTACGACACCCTTGACGAACAAGACTGATAAGGGTTTACCGCCGATTTCAGATACCGAGAGTGGAAGCGACCACTCAGCACCGCTCTCGTTGTTCTCTGTCGACAGCTACTGCCAGTTGTCCCGCCGACTATCGCTATCGAATCTTGCGCACGTCGCTGATATCGAAGCCGGCCTCGCCAAGTTCCGTCTCGAACTGGACGATGTCCTCGTCCTCGATCTGTGAGAGGACGCCGCGGAACTGCTGGACCACGAGGGTCCGGGCCCGGGTGGAACCGCCGGATTCCCACGCGAACTCCATTGTGCCGTGGGAGGCATCGACGAGCTGTCCGTGTTGTACCGACGACAGCGTCTCTGGATTGACGTGTAAGAGGATGAGGCCACCCCACTGGTGGGCCGCCTTCTGGATCCCCTGAACGAGCGAGCTGATGTCCGACCAGCTGACTTCCTCGTCCGTCGCGCTGACGAGGTCCGACAGCGAGTCGATGACGACAAGGTTGCCTGCCGACACCTCGTTCAGAACCATGCCCAGCGTCCCGAGCAGGTCTTCTCGCTCGTGACGCGCCCGGAGGTCGGTAATCGACGCGGTTTCGCTGGCGTACCAGTCCCGTGGCACCGGACTGATGTGGAAGTACCGCTCCGAGAGGTCGTGAAACTCGACCGCCCCGCTCCCTTTGTCGACCACGTCGTCGTCCATCGCCAGCCGCATCTCGCTGACCAGTTGCGACTCGTTCGCGGTAAATGAGATGTAATGAACTTCTTCTGGGGCGACGGCGTCGGCCGAGAGGTCGCCGTAGTAGAGGTCGTGCAGCTCGCCGTCTACCTTCCCGAGCCCGTTGATGAGTGCGCTCGTATGCATGAACTCCCGGGAGCCAGCGCCGGCCTCGCCGGAGAGCAGGACGACGCTCCCGGCGGGCGCTCCACCGTTGATGATGGAGTCGAGCTGGCGGATTCCGAACGGGATTCGATCCATACGTCCACCTACCTACGCGGTTGCTTAAACGCTTGGCCTGTCTCGGCGGTCGTGCTCAGCGGAGCGACAGCGAGTCGCCAGGGCGTCACCGCCAGACGGCACGGCCGAGACGGGTTTCCGAGAGGTCGAAGTCGAAGCGGTCCGTCCAGAGGAGGCCGGCCCCCAGCAGCGCGGCCAGGCCGACAGGCATCCAGTTCGCGTAAAAGAGGTTGATACCGCCCCACAGCAGGACGAAGCTCACTAGATCATCGAGCATGAACGGACAGTCCCGGAGTCGCTGGCGGAGCCCTGCACGGTCGAACCCGAAGTCGAACAGCAGGACGGCGACCGAGCCCGACAGGAGCCAGCCGGCGTAGTTCTGCCACGGGACGCCGTAGAACTGCGGCATCTCGTAGATCCAGAAGCCGATGGCCACAGCACCCGGATCGAGCACGAGATCGACGAGCATGACCGTCGCCAGCGTCGCCAGCAGCCGAACCGCGGTTGACGCCGCCCTGTTGCCGAGCAATAGCAGGACGAGCAGGTAGGCGTTCAGGACCAGTGGGAAGAAGAAGACCGGGAGCCCGAACGGCACCTCACCGAGCAACATCGGGCCGAGATCGACACCGTAGCTAAATTCGCCGTAGGGCAACCCAGTCCTGACGCCGACGAGTTCGATGCCGTACGAGTAGAGCGTCAGCGCGACCAGCGCAAGTCCGGCACGGCGGTCCACGAGCGGGAAGACGCCGGCCGCCAGCGGAAGCCGCATCACGAACGTCCCGAACAGGACGAAGTAGGGGTTGAACGCGAGCGGATCGGGCAGGAGTCCCTCGGCACTCGCGAGCAGAGTCACCGCGCCGACGAGCGGGAAGACGACAGCGATGGTAAACCGGTTCTCGGTGACGAACTGGTCGAACTGCGCGGTCGCGTCGGTCCTTGTTTCCGGCAGCTGAACTCCCGCCAGTGTCCGGTCTTCGCCGCTACCCATACAGCATCACCCACAGCGCGATGAGCGTGAACACCATGCCGACGATGGTGTTGATCGCCGGATACCACCAGTACGCCTCGTCGATATCGACGCCGACGCCGAGAATTCCAAAGACGAGGCCGGGGTAGACGAGCAGTAGCAGGCCGAACACCCAGTGCGTGAAGTTGAACGCGAACGCGGCCATGAGCCAGCACATCACGCAGTAGTAGTAGGTGTTCGACTCGCCTAGGAACGTCGCGGTTGTCTGAATGCCGGCCTCGCGGTCGGGTTCGATGTCGGGAATTGCCGAGAAGGTGTGCATCCCCATCGCCCAGAGCCACGCGCCAACCACCGCCGTTGCTGGCGGGGCCACCCCTTCGATAGCGGCGTAGCCGATGACACCGGGCAGGATGTACAGGCCGTTCGAAATGGAGTCGAGGAACGGTGTCGTCTTGAACCGCAGCGGCGGAGCCGAGTACTCAACGGAGAGCCCAATCCAGGCGAGCAGGGCCACAACCCCGAGCGTCGGCAATCCGAGGATGAACAGTAACGCGAGCGCACCGCTGGCGACGACGATGGTTGTGACGGCGCTGTCCCCGCGGTAGCTGACCTCACGGCCCTCGTCTTTCTTGGGATTGTGTTCGTCGATGTCGGCGTCGAAGATGTCGTTGACGCCGTAGAGGAACACGTTTCCGGGGATGGTGAAGTACAGAAACAGCGCGATAGCCAGCGGCGAGAACAGCTCTCCCGGGCCGTCGGCCGCGTAGCTGACGCCGACGATGACCGGGCCACCGAGGTAGAGCCAGAACCGCGGCCGGGAGAGCCGCAACAGGTAGCCCACGAGCGTCTCCTCCGGCGGGATAACGGCGGTGAGACGGTCGGTCGGGAGTTCTGGCATTACTCAGGCGGTGTCTTCGATGAGCGCCTCTGCGGTGTGTTCGCCGCTGATGAGACACATCGGCACGCCGATGCCGGGTGTCGTGAACGACCCTGTGAAGTAGAGCCCGTCGACGGCCGACGAGCGGTTGTTGGGCCGCAGCAGGGCCGTTTGGCGGAGTGTGTGCGCCAGACCGAGGGCCGTGCCCTCCGTGGCGTTGTACCGCTCGCCGAAGTCGGAGACGGCGAACTGTTTCTCGTAGACGATACGGTCGCGCAGGTCGACGCCGGTGTTGTCGGCGATGTCGGCGAGTACCTTCTCGCGGTACTCTTCGCGGATCTCGTCGCCGTCGTGCAGGCCCGGCGCGATAGGGACCAGCACGAACAGGTTCGAGTGCCCGTCAGGGGCGACGCTGTCGTCAGTCTTCGAGGGCACACAGAGGTAGTACGCCGGGTCGTCGGGCCACGCCGGCTCCTCGAAGATGTCGTCGAAGTGGGGGTCCCAGTCCGTCGGCAGGATGAGCGTGTGGTGTTTCAGGGGCTCCACGTCGCCCTCGACGCCCATGTACATGAGGAAGGCCGACGGTGCATACGTCTTGTTCTCCCAGTAGTCGTCGTCGTACTGGCGCTCATGGTCAGGAAGGAGTTCCCGTTCGGCGTGGCCGTAGTCGGCGTTGACGACCACTTCGTCGGGGTGGGTCGTGTCGCCGTAGACTGTCTCCACGAGGAATCCATCCTTCCGCCGGGAAATCTCGTCGACTTCGGCGTCGGTCTCGTAGGTGACACCGAGTTCTTCGCCGAGTTCGACGAGGCCGTCGACGACTGCACCGACGCCGCCGTCGGGGTAGTAGACACCGAGGTTGAAGTCGACGTGGCTCATCATGTTGTACAGCGCTGGCGTCGTCCGGGGCGAGCCGCCGAGGAAGACGAGCGTGTACTGCATGATCTGCTGGAGCTTCGGGTGCTCGAAGTAGTCCTCGACGTGGCTCTGCATCGTGCCGATGAGCTGGAGGCCGACCGGCGCGGCGGTCATCACGTCGAGATCGACCCAGTCGCGAAGCTTCGAGCGGTCCTCGTAGACGAACTTGTTCATCGCCGTCTCGTAGTGACGTTCGCTGGTCGACAGATACTCCTCGAACGCCTCGCCCGCGCCGGGCTCGTACTCCTCGAACTTCTCTTGCATCTCGTCGTTGTCGCCGGTCACGTCGATCTGGTCGCCGTCCTTGAAGAAGATGCGGTAGTGCGGGTCGAGCCGCTGGAGGTCGTAGTAGTCGCGGGGCTCCTTGCCGAAGTACGCGAAGAAGCGCTCGAACACGTCGGGCATCAGGTACCACGACGGACCCATGTCGAACCGGAACCCGTCGACCTCCAGCCGGGACGCACGGCCCCCGAGCTGCTCGTTTTTCTCCAGTAGCGAGACGTTCGCACCTGCATCCGCAAGGTAGCACGCAGCGGAGAGCCCACCGATACCGCCACCGACAACGGTCACGTCTTCACCGGACAAGTCACTCATTACTAGTATTGAGGGGCTGGAACGTCAATAAATGAGCGGCCAAACTGCATCGGTATGGCACTCGTGGCCATATGTCGGGACACCGAGCGGCTCAGTGGGAGACGTATATGGGCATGGGGAACAGACTGACACGTATGGAACCTGACCTTGCAGCACTGGACGCATATCTCGATGACGCCGGCGTCGATGGCTACCTCCTTGACGCGGATTCCGAGGTGTCAGACCAGTACTATCTCTCGGGTTTCGACGCGCCGGACCCGTTCATCACGCTATACGATGGTGACACGCATCTCCTCTTCCCACGGAGTCTTGAGTTCGGTCGCGCAAAGCGCGAGTCGCGGGCCGAGACTGTCGAACGATACGTCGACTTCGACCATCAGCGGAAAGTCGAGGAGTACGGCCCGGACGAGGCGGTCTCGCACGTTCTCGCGGACTTCCTCGCGGCCTATGACGTAGACAGCGTGGCCGTGCCGCCGCGGTTCCCGCTCCGGACCGCGGACGGTCTGCGGGCACGCGGCGTTGACGTGACGGCGGACACCGACGGCATCGTCACGGAAATCCGGGCGACGAAAACCGAGACAGAAGTCGACCACATCCGGACGGCACAGCGGGCCAACGAAGCGGCGATGGCGGCGGCCGAATCGCTGCTCGAAGCGTCGACGATTGCTGCCGACGACACGCTCGAAGTCGACGGCGAGACGCTAACGAGCGAGCGAGTGAAAGAGGAGATTGAGGTGACGCTGCTCCGGCACGGCTGTTCACTGGACGAGACTATCGTCGCCTGCGGGGCGGACGCTGCGGACCCCCACGACCCCGGGAGCGGGCCGCTCGTCGCTCACGAGCCGGTTATCATCGACATCTTCCCGCAGGACAAGACGACGAAGTACCACGCCGACATGACGCGGACGTTCGTGAAAGGTGAACCAAGCGAGACGGTACGTGAGTGGTACGACCTCACTGAGCGCGCGATGGAAGCCGCGTTTGATGCATTGGAACCCGGCGCGACTGGTGAAGACGTCCACGACGCCGTGTGCGATGTGTACGAGGAGGCCGGCGAGCCGACGCTGCGTGATGACGAACGAACTGAGACAGGATTCATCCACAGCACTGGTCACGGCGTCGGGCTGGATGTCCACGAACTCCCACAGCTGTCACCGATTGGCGGCGAACTCGAACCGGGGCACATTGTCACTATCGAGCCCGGCCTCTACGACCCTGACGTCGGCGGTGTCAGAATTGAGGACATCGCCGTTGTGACCGCCGACGGCTACGAAAACCTGACCGAGTACGAGATCCAGTTCGTCGTCTAAGCTAGCCGAAGAGGCCCGAAAGTCGTAGCAGAAGTCTCATTTTGGCCATCGGTTCCAGATGTGCTATCTCTTATCAATACACTTGTTACCATGCACCAGTATTTTCCGCACCTTCATCATGAACATTTATTATGGATGGGTCGAAAGGTGGTGATACCCAATGCTTGTATCCGACGTACGCCCCGCACGCCGACCCGATACCGAACCGCCCACAAACCACAGACGACGGCCGACACGACCCCCAGGATGACAACACGAATCACGACCCCCCGAAACGACGACTCGTACCCGACAACCACGCTACCATTCGACGACGCGGACGACCAGTCCCGGTCCCGCCGCGCGCCGAAGATGTTCTCGCCGACCAATCACGCCACGATGGGCCAGTTCGACACCGAGGCCACGGACCCGCGCTGAACTGGGACATAACGCATATCCCGACGGCACGCTTCCGTCCCGATATGGCTGATTATACCACAGTATCGATCCCGAAGGACCTCGCGGAGCGCGTCGAAGAGACAATCGAAGGAACAAGTTTCTCCAGTACGTCCGACCTCGTTCGGTTCCTGCTCCGGAGTATCGTCGTCGAACACCAGCGGGAAGGAGAACTAACCGAAGCGCAGTTTCAGGATATCACTGACCAGTTGCGGGACCTGGGCTATCTGGAGTAGTTGGGTCGCTACTGCGGATACTTCTCGGGCGGCTCGATATCGAGAACCGTGACCTCCTGAACCTGTCCGGCTCTATCGAAGGCCCCGAAGGCGTCGATATCCCACGGCGGAATGCCGACGAAGACCACCTCGTGCAGGTCATCAGTCTTGCTGACTCCCATGTATCCGTCGGGATGGGAGACGAACCGGCCCTGCGTCTGGCCGGCCGGCGTCCCCAGATCGACGCCAAACACTGCATTCACTGAGGCCCCCGCTGACGGGAGATAAAAATCAGTGAATACCGGCGTCTCGTCCGGTAGATCCGCATCAGGAAGCTCCTCTGCAGGCGTGACGGCCAGCGAAATCGTCACGTCATCAGGTTCGGCCTCGCTGGCGAGCCGTAACAGCGTTTCGACGAGTCCGCGTGTGACGTAGACCACGCCATACATTCGCACGGCCCGGGTAAAACGGCGTCGTTTGACCCGATTTAGCCGAGCACGAGCGACTTGAGGTTCTTCGCGTACAGCCCCGGCGTCCGACCACGAGACCCGCGAAGCGCGTAGGCAATGGCCTCGGCGGCGTCTTCCATCACGCCCTCGCCGTGTCCGACTAAGACTCGCTCGGGATTGAGGCGGCTGAGCTTCTTGGGCGGGAACAGACGCAACATCGGATGGACGCCGAGGCGTTCGTCGCCCGCGAGGAAGTAGTCCGCCGCCCCGACCGCCTCGGGGACAACTAGCGTGTCATCTTCGTCGCCATACAGCGCGGCTTCTTGCCAGAATCCGTTGTTGATAATCTTGTGAACGCCGTAGTCCGTGCCCGGCAGTTGCTGGTGTATGCGTTCGACCGGTGCATCGATATCTTCTTCCACACCTGACATCCAGTCGGGGATATACACCGACGCGTCGTGTCGGTTCGCAACGGCGGCGCTGTCGCGTTTGTGCCGATCCAGCAGGATGATGACACCGGCGACCTCGCCGAACTCGGCAAACAGGTCGTCGATACCGTCGACGTCTATCGGGTCGACGACGAACACGCCGGCCTCCGTCTTGAGGACGTGGCTCGCCCGGACCATCATTTCGTCGGGGTACGGAATGTAGCTCACGCCGCGCTCCCAGCGATTCGTCTCCAGCCACTCCGTCGCTTCGTCCTGACCTTTCATTGGCATACGCTTCCGTACGAGCCTGACGGGAATAAATGGTCGAGAACGGGAAACACGCGTGCTGGGGTTGTTTCGCCCTCGAAACGGCGTCCACAGCGGCTTTGTCGGTGGCGGTCGAAGCGCCGATATGCTCTCATCGCCCGCGTGGCTCACGCTAGAGGTGAAGTATCCCGACCGTGCGACGGCGTTCTACGAGGCCTTTCTGGAACTCGACGTACTTTCAGAGGGGCCAGACGAGGCTGTGCTCGCGGCCGGCGACACAGAGATCAGACTCCGCGCGCCGGGGACGGTTCCGCGCGGTGGCCTCCACACACACTATGCGCTCACGATTCCCGAGCGGGAGTACGACGACTGGTACGACCGACTGGACGAGCGCTTCGACTTGGTCGAACACTCTTTCGGGGATGTGCGCTCGCTGTATTTTTACGATCCGCAGGGTAACTGTGTGGAACTCGGTGAGCGGGCGGTCGACGGCACTGGCGTCACGAGCCTGTTCGAACTCGTCCTCGAAGTCGAGGACCTCTCCTCGGCAGTGGAGTTCTACACTACCCTTGGGTTCGAACTAGTTGACGACGGCCGCGACGAAGGCCGGGTCAGGCTGTCGACCGGCGACCTCGATCTGGAACTGTGGTCACCACGGCTCGGCATTGCCGACGCCCGCGGCGGCGTCCACGTGGACTTCGGCGTCGTCGCCGACGACCCGAAATCGACGGCCAGGGAGGTCGCTGACGACGCCCTCTCGGTCACCTCCGTCGACGAGGGCGTGCGAATCCGGGATCCGGACGGCCACTACCTGACGCTGGTTTCTGCGTAAGCGGCCACCGTTCTCCGTGCCACCCGGAGAGGATATAATGACCTCCCCCTGTACTAGTAGCCGTATAGGCCCTTCATAGGTAGGTTCTTTTCGTATCGAGAGCCACGTTCGAGTCGAGGATGTCCCCGACTGACTCCCGGACTGAGAACGGTGTCCCTGCGAAGGCGACGCTGTTCTGTCCGGACTGTGGGCACCAAGGCAGGTACGACGGTGACTGGCTCGTGGTCCAACGGCGCGGTAGCACGCACTACCGGTGCCCGGAGTGCCATACCCAGATCACGACTCGACCGCGCCACACTGACAGTGGTTCACCCCAGTTCTTCGACACCTACTGGCAGGCGTGGAACCACGGCATTCGCGTGTGGCACGGACTGTTGCAGCGACTGCTCTCGCCGTGAGCAGTCTTGCTATATGTCGCCGGCTGAAATCGCTACGCCCGCGGTTTCGGCGGAGATCCCACAGAAATGTATGGCCCTGAGATGACCGCTCAGTGGATGCAGCCTGTTTTGCCGCTCAATCCAGCCGCTCAGAGTCGATGCTGACACCCGGCGGCGTTACAATCAGGAACCCACGGAAGTGCATCAGTTCGCCGCCGGCCTCCCGGACCGGTCGAGCGAATCCGGCGGCGAGTTCGTTCAGGTCGCCCTCGACGTTGAGAACCAGTACTGACCCGTTCTCGATAGTGGTGATCCACTGTTCGGGTGGCTCCGACCCGTCGAGGACACCAAGCACGACGCGGTTGCTGCCGGCCCCGTCACGGTCCTCGTCCATCTGGTCCTCCACGGCCTGCAGGTCAAGGCCCTCGAAATCACTCATGGACACACACACGCGCGGATGAAGCAAAAATCCTCCCCACCTGTCTGACGCGCGGCAGTCGCGCTGCCCGCAATACTGGGCTCATGGCCGTGTGCCATGTGCACGTACCACCGCCTTATGAACAAGTATAAATAGTGGAAGCATCCAGTTACGGGTGCTTATGTCCAACAACGAGGGCACGTCGGAATCTCCGGCGGATCGAGTTCTTCCAGGGCACACTGGATTCCACGTCTGAGATTACAGACGCACGGATTTTCGACACCACGCTGCGCGATGGTGAGCAGTCACCACGTACGTCGTTCAACTACGAGGACAAACGCGAGATAGCCGCGCTGCTCGACGAGATGGGCACCCACGTCATCGAGGCCGGGTTCCCCGTCAACTCCGATGCGGAGTTCGAGGCAGTGCGCGACATCGCCGAGTCCACGCGAGTGACGACCTGCGGACTGGCGCGTGTGGTCGAGAAAGACATCGAGGCGGCCTTGGATTCAGGTGTGGACATGGTCCACACCTTCGTCTCGACGTCGGACGTACAGTTGCAGGACTCCATGCACGCGACCCGTCAAGAGGCACTCGACACTGCCGTCGACTGTGTCGAGATGATCAAAGATGCGGGCGTCGAATGCATGTTCTCGCCGATGGACGCCACGAGGACTGACGAGGACTTCCTCGTCGAAGTCATCGAGGCTACGTCCGCGGCGGGGGCGGACTGGATCAACATTCCGGACACGTGTGGGGTCGCCACGCCGCGGCGGTTCTACGACCTCATCGAGATCGTCGACGACTGCACCGACGCCTACATCGACGTGCACACGCACGACGACTTCGGGCTGGCGTCGGCCAACGCTATCTCCGGCTTCGAGGCTGGAGCCAGCCAGGCGCAGGTGTCGGTCAACGGCATCGGCGAACGCGCCGGGAACGCGGCCTACGAAGAGGTCGTGATGGCGCTGGAGTCGCTCTACGACGTCGACACCGGAATCGACACCACCCGCATCACGGAGCTGTCACGGATCGTCGAGGAGAAGTCCGACATCGGGGTACCGGCGAACAAGCCCGTCGTCGGGCGCAACGCCTTCTCCCACGAGAGCGGCATCCACGCCGCCGGTGTCATCGAGAACTCCGACACGTTTGAGCCGGGCGTCATGACCCCCGAGATGGTCGGCGCCACGCGCGAACTCGTGCTCGGCAAGCACACCGGGGCTCACTCAGTCCGGGAACGGCTCGTCGACGCCGGATACGACCCGAGCGAGGCGGAGGTCCGCGAAGTGACTCGCCGCGTCAAGGAGTACGGCGCGGAGGAGCAAGTCACCATGTCGGTGCTTGAACGGTTCGCCGAGGAGATCGGCGTGACCGAGGAGAGCGAGGAGGTCCGGGCGTAGGCCGATGACCTCGCTTCCGGCCGTCACTACGAGTGAGCAGCCACCGGTGAGTACCCGGTGTCGAGCTGCTGCCCGCCAACAACTATCACAGAACGTTTATTATTCGGGACGAACTGCATTCGGGTGTGATGACCGCGGCTGCTGGACATCAGGTTCGACCACCCGCCAGCACCGCGACCGCTATTCTCGGCGTGCGTATTGTAGGGGCACTATAGCCCCTCTCTTTACCTTTTCACCACCGGCCGAATCGATTCGTCATACCACCACAGAGTCATCAGTCATGCACGCAGCACACACATCACCGCGGTATCGACCCCGAACACGAACAGATGGAGGGAAGACACGATGAGCGAACGCGCATCCGTCCCCAAAGAAGAGGACGAAACAGAGCCAGAAGCCGAACAGGAGCCCGTTACGACGGGCGCGCAGTCGGTCATCCGAGCGCTTGAAAACGCCGGGACCGACTACGTCTTCGGCGTTCAGGGCGGCGCGATCATGCCCGTCTACGACGCGCTGTACGACTCCGATATCAACCACGTCACGATGGCCCACGAACAGGGGGCCTCACACGCGGCGGACGCGTACGGCGTCGTCACCGGCGACCCCGGCGTCTGTTTTGCTACGTCCGGCCCCGGCGCGACGAACCTCGTGACCGGCATCGCCGACGCCAACATGGACTCCGACCCAGTCATCGCGCTGACCGGCCAGGTCCCGACGGAGTTCGTCGGCAACGACGCGTTCCAGGAGACCGACACGGTCGGTATCACCCAGCCGATCACGAAGGAGAGCTACTTCGCCGCCGACTCAGACACCGTCGGCGACGACGTCAGCGAAGCGTTCGCGCTCGCTGACGCCGGCCGGCAGGGACCGACGCTGGTCGACCTGCCGAAGGACGTGACGCAGGGCGACACCGAGGTCGAACCCGGCGCTCCCGAGACGCCGGAGACCTACGAGGTGCCTGAGGAAGCAGACGACGAAAACGTTCAGGAAGCCGCAGAGGCCCTAGCCGAAGCCGACCGCCCGGTCATCCTCTCGGGCGGCGGCGTCATCAAGGCAGACGCCTCAAACGCGCTCCGGGAATTCGCGAAGGAGTACGAGATTCCGGTCATCACGACGATGCCCGGCATTGGGAGCTTCCCCGAGGACCACGAACTCTCGCTTGAGTGGGCCGGGATGCACGGCACCGGCTACGCCAACATGGCGATTAGCAACACCGACTGCATGCTGGCTATCGGGACGCGCTTCGACGACCGCCTGACCGGCGGCGTCGACTCCTTCGCACCCGATGCGGAGGTCATCCACATCGACATCGACCCGGCCGAAATCAGCAAGAACGTCTACGCTGACTACCCGCTCATCGGGGACGCCCGGGAGGTGCTCCGGCAGCTGTTCGACGCGATGCCGCGTTCGCCGGACGCCGACGAGTGGCGCGACCAGTGCCAGACCTGGAAAGACGAGTACCCGATGGACTACGACACGCCCGACGACGAGCCGCTGAAGCCGCAGTACGTCGTCGAGCAGTTCTCGGAGATGACGCCGGACGACACCATCGTCTGTACCGGCGTCGGCCAGCACCAGATGTGGGCCTCCCAGTTCTGGGAGTACACCGAGCCCCGGACGTGGGTGTCGTCCCACGGTCTCGGGACGATGGGCTACGGCGTGCCCGCCGCCATCGGCGCGAAACTCGCCGCGCCGGACCAGGAAGTCGTCTGCTTCGACGGCGACGGCTCGTTCCTGATGACCGTCCAGGGCCTCTCCGTTGCGGTGCGCGAGCAACTGGACATCACCTACGTCGTCCTGAACAACGAGGCGGTCGGGATGGTCCGCCAGTGGCAGGATGGCTTCTACGAAGGCCGCCGGATGGCCTCCGAGTACCCGTGGATCCCGCAGTTCGACAAACTCGCCGAGGCCTTCGGCGCACGCGGGTTCACGCTCGAATCCTACGACAACGTCGAGGAGACGATACAGGAAGCACGCGAGTACGACGGCCTGAGCGTCATCGATGCCCACATCGACCCCGGGGAGAACGTCTTCCCGATGGTCCCCAGCGGCGGTGACAACGGCCTGTTCGCGCTCAACGAAGACCATCTGGACATGATCTAACAATGACTGGAGGAATGCCAGGCCCCGCGCCGGACGAACGGATGCGCCCGAAGGGCCGACGCAACACGCAGGGAATCCGCGTCGACCCCGAGGCCGAAGTGACCCACGAACCGCGACAGGCAGTGCTGTCTGCCCTGGTCAAACACCGGCCGGGCGTGCTTTCGGAGGTGTCGGCGCTGTTCAGCCGACGCCAGTTCAACATCGAAAGTCTGACCGTCGGGCCGACAGTCGACGACGACACAGCCCGGATGACGATCCTCATCGAGGAGCCGGAACCGGGGATCGACCAGGCGAAAAAGCAACTTCGGAAGCTCGTGCCCGTCGTCTCGGTCAGGGAACTCGAAGGCGAGGCCGTCCGTCGGGAGCTCGCGCTGGTAAAAGTCAGCGGCGAGAAGCCCGACGACGTCAACGCTGTCGCTGATATGTACGACGGGCAGGCCGTCGACGCATCGACCGATTCAGTCACCGTCGAAATCACGGGTAGCAAGCAGAAGATCGACGCCGCCATCGAGGCGTTCAAGCAGTTCGATGTGCAGGAAATCGTGCGAACCGGGGCCGCCGCACTGGAACGCGGCCCGAAAACACTAGAGAAAGATGTCTGACGAACTTACCACAACAGTCTATTACGACGAGGACGCTGACGTATCGACTATTGACGACGAGACCGTAGCCGTACTGGGCTACGGGTCGCAGGGCCACGCCCACGCGCTGAACCTTCACGAGTCCGGTGTCGACGTAATCGTCGGCCTCCGCGAGGACTCCTCGTCGTGGGCCGACGCCGAGGACGCGGGTCTCCGTGTCGAGACGCCAGACGTGGCCGCCGGCGAGGCGGACCGCGTCGTGATGCTCGTCCCCGACACGATTCAGCCGGCCGTCTACGAAGCCATCGAGGACGAACTGGACGCCGGCGACACGCTCCAGTTCGCCCACGGCTTCAACATTCACTACGGCCAGATCGAGCCGCCGGAAGATGTCGACGTGACGATGGTCGCGCCGAAGTCGCCCGGCCACCTCGTGCGCCGGACCTACGAGCGCGGCGAGGGGACACCTGGCCTCATCGCGGTGTATCAGGACGCAACCGGCAACGCCAAAGAAGAGTCGCTGGCCTACGCGAAGGGCATCGGCTGCACCCGCGCCGGCGTCATCGAGACCTCCTTCCAGGAAGAGGTCGAGACGGACCTCTTCGGCGAGCAGGCCGTCCTCTGTGGCGGCGTCACTGAGATGGTCAAGGCCGGCTTCGAGACGCTGGTTGACGCCGGCTACGCGCCGGAGATGGCCTACTTCGAGTGTCTGAACGAACTCAAGCTGATTGTCGACCTGATGTACGAGGGCGGCCACATGGGGATGTGGAACTCCGTCTCCGACACCGCCGAGTACGGTGGCCTGACCCGCGGCGAAGAGGTCATCGACCGCGAGGGCATGGAGAAGATCCTCGAAGAGGTCCAGAACGGCGAGTTCGCTCGCGAGTGGATCAACGAGAACCAGGCCAACCGGCCCGCCTACAAGCAGTACCGCGACGCCGAACAGAACCACCAGATCGAAGCCGTCGGCGAGAACCTGCGCGAACTGTTCGCGTGGGGTGAGGACGCCGACGCAGAGAAGACAGAAGCTCCAGCAGATGACTAACGAACGCACGAATCCAACGGACGGCGAACAGAGCGACTCACGCACAACGATGGGGAGCATCCAGCACACCCACCCCGAGACGAACGGGACCTTCGGCGCGGTGTTTCGCCGCGGCCCAGTTGTAGCCGCTGACGGCGGTGAACGCGATGCGGAGGACGAGGAGGAGACTGACGAGAAGATGGAAGACATCGACCACGAAGCACCCGACGAGGGTGTCACTCGCGCATACGAGCGCGGAACTGAAGGACGGGACGAGACAGTATGAGCAAGGGAACGCTGTACGACAAGGTATGGGACCAGCACAAAGTCACGACGCTGCCGAACGGCCAGGACCAGCTGTTCGTCGGACTGCACCTCATCCACGAGGTTACCAGTCCGCAGGCGTTCGGGATGCTCAAAGAGCGCGGCCTCGAAGTCGCACGCCCTGATCTGACTCACGCGACGGTCGACCACATCGTGCCGACCGCCAATCAGGACCGGCCCTACAGCGACGACGCGGCCGAGACGATGATGGCGGAACTCGAAGAGAACGTTCGCGATGCCGGCATTCAGTTCTCGGACCCGACGACGGGCGATCAGGGTATCGTCCACGTCATCGGCCCGGAGCAGGGCATCACCCAGCCCGGCAAGACCATCGTCTGTGGCGACAGCCACACTTCGACCCACGGCGCGTTCGGCGCGCTCGCGTTCGGTATCGGAACGAGCCAGATCCGCGACGTACTGGCGACCCAGACCATCGCGATGGAGAAACAGAAGGTCCGCAAGATCGAGGTCACCGGCGAACTCGACGAGGGCGTCGAGGCCAAGGACATCATCCTCGAAATCATTCGCCGGCTCGGGACCGAGGGCGGCGTCGGCTACGTCTACGAGTACGCCGGCGAGACCATCGAGAACCTCGACATGGAAGGCCGGATGTCCATCTGTAACATGTCTATCGAGGGCGGCGCTCGCGCAGGGTATGTCAACCCCGACGAGACCACCTACGAGTGGCTCGAACAGACGGACTACTTTCAGGAGAACCCCGAGAAATTCGAGGAACTCAAGCCGTACTGGGAGTCGATCCGTTCGGACGAGGACGCCGAGTACGACGACGTCGTCGAAATCGACGCCAGCGAGCTGGACCCCGTCGTCACGTGGGGGACCACACCCGGCCAGGGCATCGGCATCGACGACCCGATTCCGGAGCCCGAGGATCTGGCCGACGACAAGGTCGACACCGCCCGGCGCGCCCAGAAGCACATGCGCGTCGAGCCCGGCGATACCATGGAAGGATACGACATCGACGTGGCCTTCCTTGGCTCCTGTACCAACGCTCGACTGCCCGACCTCCGCCGCGCGGCCCGTATCGTCAAGGGTCGCCAGGTCGACGACGACGTGCGGGCGTTCGTCGTCCCCGGCAGCCAGCGCGTCCAGCGTGCCGCCGAGGAGGAAGGCCTGAAAGACATCTTCGAGGAGGCCGGCTTCGAATGGCGCAACGCCGGCTGTTCGATGTGTCTGGGTATGAACGAGGACCAACTGGAAGGCGATGAGGCCTGTGCCTCCTCCTCCAACCGGAACTTCGTCGGCCGACAGGGCAGCAAGGACGGCCGGACCGTCCTGATGAACCCCCGGATGGTGGCCGCCGCGGCGATCACCGGCGAAGTCTCCGACGTGCGCGACCTGAAGGAGGTGACCCTGGCATGAGCGACGCCACGGAGGACATCCCCGAAGTCGACTACGTCGAAGGGTCTGGTATCCCGATCCGCGGGAACGACATCGACACGGACCAGATCATCCCCGCGCGGTTCATGAAGGTCGTCACCTTCGACGGGCTGGGCGAGTTCGCCTTCTTCGACCTGCGGTTCGACGACGAGGACAACGAGAAGGACCATCCATTCAACGAAGAGCAGTTCCAGGACTCGAACGTGATGGTCGTCAACAACAACTTCGGCTGTGGCTCCTCCCGCGAACACGCACCACAGGCCCTGATGCGCTGGGGCATCGACGCTATCATCGGCGAGGGCTTCGCCGAGATTTTCGCTGGGAACTGTCTGGCGCTCGGCATCCCGACGGTCACTGCCGACCACGAGACGATCAACGCGCTCCAGCAGTGGGTGGACGACAACCCCGACGGCGAGATCGAAGTCGACGTGCGGGCGGAAACAGTCACCTACGGCGACAACGAGATCAACGTCAGCGTCGACTGCGCCCAGCGCGAGGCCCTCGTCGAGGGCAACTGGGACACGACAGCGCTGATGAAGGCAAACAAGAATGCTATCGAGGAGACGGCCTCGCAGTTGCCGTACCTCGATCAGACGCGGTCGGATATCGAAGCGGACGATTGACGCGAGGTCACTTCGTGACCTCGATTTGCGCGAACGGCAGAGCCGTGAGCGCGAGCGGACCGCTTGTTGTTGCAGTTTAACAGCAGTCATGAATCTACGTAGTTCAGTCCTGAAAGCTATCGAAGCATCCACACGTTAGACCGTTCCACCGAACCGCTCGTTAGCGATTCTGGTTTGTCTCTGGACTAGCAAAAAATAACACTTATTCCACACTATCGCGTAATGTGTCTAATACTGGCGTTGTCGGTAACATTGTCGACTGTTGGACAATTGCAGGGGTAATTATCCTCTCGGCACTCATCGTAGAAGTTCTTGAGCCACCATCAGGTAATACTAGTTGGCTGTTAATCGCTATCTTCTCATCTCAGGTTACGTATATAGTATACTACAAGTATCAGCAGATCGACGTCCAATAGCTTGCTCCTTCTTAATACGTCTCCGTATATTTACTTCTGTACCGGATATGTTTATTCAAGTGGGTGGCGTCCAATATTGAGAGCGAGTAATCAGTCGTCGGTTCGTGGAGAGCTACGATTAGTCTTGGCGCGCGGTCGCATGCCGAGATAGATTTGCTTCAATGGCATCTGCAAACGCAGTGACGGCATTGTTGCCGGCATCAAGACTCAGGTACGGCTCGATGAGTTCGAGTTCCATCAGCAGGAATTCGCTCCCTCGTTCGATACCATCCACCCGGGCGTACGGGAAATTAATTGGGCTAATTCCTAGTTCCTTTCCTGCAGCTTCAAGGACGGCTGCGGCCTGCTCCACTATCTCACGCGGTGGCTCGTACGGTTCTGAGCTTCCGCCGTAATTGGGGTGAGCGCGGAAATCGTCTGCAGCTGGAAGCTGTCTAGTGGCATGGCTGAAACTACCTTCGAAGAAGACCAGCGACCGTTCGCCGTTGTCGATTTCGGGGGCGAACTGCTGAACGAGAACGTCGCTACTTGAAACTAGGTCCTCGAATCGCTGCTGGTGGTTTCGAGCTTCGTCGAGAGAGGTCCTCCAGATACCGGCCGAGCTGGTGCCGACAGCGGGTTTTACCGCAACCTCTTGCCAGCCGTTGTCTTCTAGCACCGTCCTGAGATCGATTTCGGTGGACCGTTCAATCCACGCCGTCGGGAGAATCGAGACACCTCTCTGTTCGAGATCGCGGAGATAGAACTTGTGGTGGTTCCATCTGATTGTGTCGGCTGAATTCAACAGTACGACATCCGCGTTCTCGATACGATCCAGCCAGTTCTGGAAGGCATCCAGTTGGGTGTGGTACTCCCAGCAGGATCGGACGAGCACTGCATCGAAGCTGTCCCACTCTACCGTCGAACCCGTCCAGAGAACTGGCTCCGTCAAGAGGCCGCGATTGCGTAACTCCGTTTGTAACGCTTGCCCATCCTCGGTCAAGTCGGGAGCTGTCTCACCGGTGACAATACCGATCCTGGCCGATGACAAGTATGTCATCGAAACATAATATACAATAAAAATACTAACGCTCTTCGGTGGGAGGTTGTTGACACTGCTCTGTTGAATAGCGGCGTTGGTCGAGATGGTTGGAATTTGAATCGGCTTGTTAGTAGCTGGCGCTGGTGGTCTCAAGACTGGGGGCGTTCCACGGTAGCTCAGGGGTCGCTATTCAACAGATCAATCCTATTAGGGATGTAAAAAGCAATACGAGAGCCGGTTGCGTTCTTCCTGCATGGACCAGATCCGCGAGATACACATCGCGCCGCTGGGGCACGAGCGTGACCGGATTGCCGAACCGATTCACCAGCACAACGCCGACGACGTGTACCTCCTCACAGCGACGCTGGAGCCGTCACGGTTGACGCCGTACCAGCAGGCACTCGTCGAGGAACTGGACGCTAACGGCGTCAGCGTCGAGCTACATCGATCGGATTTACACGACCTCTACGACGTGCTGGCCGAGGTCACGACGCTGACCGCCGATCACCCGGAAGACATCGTGCGCGTCAATGTCTCCAGCGGGCCGAAGGTGGCGGCTATCGGGAGCGCTATCGCCTGTATGGCGACGGCGGCGACGGCATACTACGTCCATCCCGAGGAACACGTCCCATCTGTCTCTGTGGAGCCACTCACCCGCGGGATGGAGCGTGCGGAGGTCCTCCCTTCCTACCCCATCGAGGCGATATCCCGCGACCAAGTCGCGGTGTTGGACTATCTCAAGCGGACGAACACGGATACCTACACCGCGAAGAAGTCGGACCTCATCGGGTTCGCCGAGGACGCTGGTCTTTCGTTCATCGACGACGCAGACCCGGCAAACGAGAAGGCGAAGTTCGCGCTGTTGAACGCCAACATCGTCGACCCGCTGGTCGAAGACGGCTACATCGATGTCAAGGATGTCGGTCGGACGAAACAGATCGAACTGACTGAAACCGGCGAGAACGTCCTCCACGCCTTCCGACACAAACTCTGAAACGGGTCTCAGTCTCGCTGTCACTACTTCGGCGGCGGCAATACTCGATAGACAGATAGTATAGATAGTAAAATTACCATCTGTAGTGCCTATAGTATTGATAGTGTTGAGGTAGTAAATACATATGAACCACCACAATACTCGGGTGCGCACGGTCCCCGGCGACGCGCTGTTCCCGTCGCTTCGGCCCTCCACCAGTTCGATGCGCTCGCTGGGGAGCCGTGCCACCGCACTGCCATCCCTGTCTCGACCCGGAGCCGTCCTCCGGCTCGCCGGGTCGGGACGGTCCACCGCTGACGCACTGTACGAGCATGGCGCTGCCTTGGACCCGAGTCGGCTCCAGCAATAACCGCTTGCCGGACCCCGATACCTCCCGAGTAGCCCATGGAACCAGCGAACCGAACCACTTTCACCAGCCGGCTACGTGCCTCCCGCTATGACACACGAGATAGCCGTTATTCCCGGCGATGGAATCGGACAGGAGGTCACACCCGCCGCGGTCGAGGTACTTGAGGCCATCGACGCCGTCGACTTCGATTTCGTCGAGGGTGAGGCCGGCGACGCGGTGAAGGCGGAAACCGGCGAAGCGCTCCCGGAGGAGACACGCGAACTGGCGGCTGATGCCGATGCGACGCTGTTCGGCGCAGCCGGTGAGACGGCGGCCGATGTCATCTTGCCACTCCGGCAAGTTGTCGGTTCCTTCGCCAACGTCCGCCCGGCCCGCTCGTATCCGGGACTCGACGCCGTCCAGCCCGACACGGACATCGTGTTCATCCGGGAGAACACCGAGGGCGTCTACAAGGGCATCGAGAGCGAGATTTCCGACGGTGTCACCACCTGCACGCGGGTCATCACCGAAGACGCATCTGAGAAGATCGCCGAATACGGGTTCAGCTACGCGAAGCAGAACGGCTACGACGACGTGACCATCGCTCACAAGGCTAACGTCATGCGTACCACCGACGGACTGTTCCTCGATGCGGCGTCGGCGGTCGGCGAGGACCGCGACGCGTCCTACGACACGGCGCTCATGGACGCGCTTGCGATGCATCTGGTCATGAACCCACAGGACTACGGCGTCGTTATCTGTCCGAACCTCGCCGGCGATATGCTGTCGGATCTCGCCGCGGGCCTCGTCGGCGGCCTCGGTCTGCTGCCGTCGGCCAACATTGGCGAGGAGAACGCGCTGTTCGAGCCGGTCCACGGCTCCGCCCCGGACATCGCCGGCGAGGGCATCGCCAACCCCTCGGCGATGATACTCTCCGCAGCGATGTTGCTCGACCACCTCGGCTACGACGAACAGGGCGATGCAGTTCGAACAGCTGTCGAGTCCGTACTCGACTCCGGGCCTCGAACGCCGGATCTGGGCGGCGACGCATCCACTGAGGACGTGACCGCCGCGGTTATCGAGGAACTGTAGACAGTTTTCTCGCGTTCTATCTGGGCAGAAACAAGCACGGCCCAATAGAAAGAGGTAAAACCGAAGCGAAACAATCACAGCCGAGAGAATGCTCCCGGCCGAGCGAAAGCGCACTATCGTCCAGTTGGTGACAGAGCGAGACGGCTGTTCAGTGTCGGAGCTGGCCGCGGAACTCGAGTTCTCGAAGGCGACGATACGCCGTGACCTCCGAGACTTGGAGTCGCAAGGCCGCATCAAGCGGTCCCACGGCGGTGCAGTACCGGCGTCCTCCGCCGGGACAGAACGACCGTACGGCCAGCGCGAGGTTGACCACTACACGGAGAAACAGGCCATCGGCGAGCGGGCTGCACAGGAAGTCCGTGAGGGCCATGTGGTCTGCTTCGATGCGGGCTCGACAACGATGGAAGTCGCTCGCGCGATTCCGGACACTGACTACGTCGCGGCAACGAATATGCCGGAACTCGCCACTGAAGTGGCCGAGCGAGACGTCGATGCGAAGCTCACCGGCGGGAGTCTCCGACCGCGGACCCGGGCGCTTGTCGGCCCGATGGCCGAGCGAGCCATCGGACGAATGAACTTCGATCTGCTGTTTCTGGGGACGAACGCTCTCGACAGTGCCGCCGGGCTGTCGACGCCAAATGAAGACGAGGCGGCCGTCAAGGAAATGATGGTCGAGCGCGCCCGCCGAGTCGTGCTGGTCGCCGACGCGTCGAAGTTCGGCGACCGGAGTTTCGTCAGCTTTGCCGATCTGGAGCAGGTCGACCTGCTGGTCACTGACGCCAGCCCGTCAGGGGCGCTCGCTACGGCACTCGCGGACGCCGACGTGACCGTCGAGGAGGTCAGCACATGACCGTCACCGTCACCTACAACCCCGCGGTCGACCAGACGATCCAGTTCGACGAGCGGATGGCTCCCGATCGTGTGATGCGGGCCGACGAGGCACAGTTCGACGCCGGCGGGAAAGGCATCAACGCCGCCCAGTTGCTCACCGCGATGGACCGGCCCTGCGTCGCGACGGGGCTGCTGGGTGGGTTCACCGGCTCGTTCATCAGAGAGACGCTGCAGGACGACGGCGTTGAGACGGCCTTCGTCGATGTGGACGGAACGACCCGGCTCAACACCACCGCCATCGCAGCCGCGGAGGAATACAAGCTGAACCAAGCCGGACCAGCCGTCGACGAGTCGGTCGTCGACTCACTGCTCGAACAGGTACGAGCGCAGTCCCCCGACCGCGTACTCGTCGGTGGGAGCCTACCGCCGGGGCTGACCCCTGATGCCATCGACCGCATCGCGACCGGTGGCGACTGGGAGACGATCGTCGACACCGGCGGGGACGTCCTTCGGGAACTCGATGCCCAGTACGGCCTCTGTAAGCCGAACCGCGCCGAACTCGGTGACGCGACCGGGGCCGATGTGTCAACTGTCGAGGGGTGTGCGGACGCGGCCGACGTGTTCCGGGATCGTGGTTTCGACCGCGTACTGGCCTCCCTCGGCGCGGATGGCGCGGTCCTCGTCGGCGACGCGGGCCGACTGTACGCCGAAGCGCTCGACATCGATGTCGTCGACACCGTCGGGGCCGGCGACGCGCTCCTCTCGGGCGTCCTGAGCGCCTGGGAGGCCGGCGCGGACGACGAGACGGCGCTCCGGACCGGCGTGGCCGTCTCCGCACAGGTCGTCCAGCGGGCCGGCACGGCCGTTCCAGACCTAGATGACATCGACTCGCTCCGTGATGGCGTGACGGTGCGGCGGCTGTAGCGGGCAAAAAGCGTCGTAGAAAGCGGAGACAGCAACTCAGAACTTTTCCAGGTAGTCGTCGACAAACGCGCGCACGTCGGCCAGCGACGGCTGGTCCGCAGTCCGAACGAAGTAGCCGGCAACGGCGTTGCCGACGACCACGGCGGCGGCGGGAGGGAGGCCGGCGATGCGAGCCAGCCCCAGTCCGGCGTTGAAGTGGTCGCCGGAACTGGTCGTCAGTTCCGGGTCCGAGACTGCGGGGACAGCCACGCTGTCGGTGCCGTCCGCAGTGACGATGACCGAACGCTCGACGCCGTGACCGACGAACCAGGTCGGTTCCAGCGCCGCGAACACCGCCTCGGCGTCCTCGGCAAACGAGCGCTCGCCGTCGCCGGCGTAAGCGTCCGCGAGAACGCCCGTCTCGGCGCGGTTCGCGGTGACCACTACATCCGTCACCTCGTCCAGGCGGCCGATAGCCTTCCGACCGGCGCGCAGGCGGTCGGCGTCGAGCTTTCGCACGTCGCCGGGGTCGACCAGCACGGTCTCGGGCGGGTCGGCGATGTCGCCCCACAGGTCACGGAGGCCGTCGAATATGGTCGGCAGATCCGGCGTCTCTGACCAGTAACCGGTTCCTAACAGGCGTGCGCCGTCGAGCTTTTCGGCCAGTCGGTCGTGGCCGAAAGTCGCGTCGAGTTCGGCCCAGTCGAGCGCCATCGTGTCGCCGATTTCCGTGAGCATGAGCTTCCCGTCGTCAAACTCGACGGCGTCGGTGACACCGGGTTCGCCCAGCGAGTGGAGTTCGTAGTCGCCAAACTCCGTCTCGAAGGCGTCGTGGACCGGGTCGCCGTACATCCCGACCATCACGGGGTCGAACGACCAGCCGCCGAAGGCCCGTGCGAGGTGGCTGGTGTGACCCCCGGTTCGGCTGCCCTGCTGGAGCCACTCGAAGGAGAGGGAGCTGTCGGCGGCGACGGAGCGGTCGATACGGTCGCCAAACCCTTCCAGCGTGGCGAGGCGCTCGTGGCTCTCGGGGTCGATGCGGTCAGCGACGACTTCCCGGACGCGGTCGAGGTAGCCGTCGAAGCCGAACACGACCGAGCCGGTGTCGATAGCGTCGGGAAGCGCGTCGCTGGCGGGCAACGCCTCGTCCGCTGCAGCGACGGCTCGGCGCGTCTCGTCGTCCATGGCCTACAGGACGTCGTCTGCCGTGGCGTCCTCGAAGATGACGCCTTCGAGCTTGTCGAGGATGTCGTAGGGGTCGTCGCGCTGCCAGACGTTGCGGCCGACGGCGAGGCCGGCGACACCGACGTCCATGCAGTCTTCGACGAGTTCGAGGAAGTCACGGTCGGACGTCTTCGACCCGCCGGAGAGCAGGACGCGGTTGTCAGCGGCCGAGCGGACGGCGTGTGCCATCGCTTCCTTGTCGCGCGGGTACTTCACCTTCGTGAAGTCAGCCCCGAGTTCCAGCCCGATGCGGGCCGCGTAGGCAATCGTCGACGGACTGCGGTGCTCCTTGATGGCCTGTCCGCGTGGGTACGACCACATTGCAATCGGCAGGTCGTGGTCGCGGGCGTTCTCCTGCACCGGGCGGAAGTCCTCGAACATGTCGGTCTCGCGGTTGACGCCCGGGTAGACGGTGTAGCCGATGGCGTCGGCACCGAGTTCGGCGGCGTAGTCGACCGACCAGTTCTGGGGCGAGTACGGATCGCCCATCCAGAGGTCCGAACCGCCGTTGAGCTTCGCCAGCAGGTTCACGTCGTCTTCGTAGCTCGGATAGTACGTTTCGGCGAGCCCTTTCCCGACAGCCAGCGCCGTCACGGCGTCGTGGGTCGCCATCTCGAACACCTCACGCGGGTCGAGGCGCTCCTCGACGCCGCTGAACTGCTTGGGACCGTGTTCCAGCCCGTGGTCGTGTGCTAGCACCAGCGTCTTGTCGTTCCGTACGAGCGGTGAGTCTCCCAGTGGTCGCATGTGTCGTGTTTCTACCGAGAACGACCATTAACAGTTTTCGGTTCTGATTTGTTACTACTGTTCGCGTTCGTTTTTGATCGAGGGCGGGAATTAAGTGTGTTCCAATGAAAGGTTCAGACATGCCATCTGTGGAACTGGATGCTGAGACAGTAGAACGCCTCGACGACCTCCGCGTCGAGGACGAGTCGTACGACGACGTCGTGACGGAACTCATCAACATCTACGAGGCCGAGGAGCTGACACTGTTCCACAGCGGCGACGAGTACTAACCCTGTGCCTGCTCGCAGACGGACTTCCAGCGCCCGTTCGATACCAGTTTCTCCTGGAGTTGCTCAGCGTACTCCTGTGCGAGCCGTGCCGCCTCTTCCTCCTGTTGTTTGTTCCCGCCACCGGACCCACCGAGCCCAAGCGCGTCCTTGACGCCCGAGAGGAGGCCGCCGCCCGAGCTTCCGGACTGTTCGCCCCCGGGACCGCCCATCGGCCCCTGATTGGCGACCCGTTCCATCTCTGGCATGACGCTAGAGAGCTTCGACGTATCGGCGACGATCCGAGCGGCGTCCGGGTCACCCGGGTTCTCGATCTCGAACTCGACGGCAGTCATTACCAGCCCCCACTGCTGGCTGGAGAACGATGATGCCTTGACCTGTTCGTTGAACCGCTGGTCGACCGCCATCCGTTCGCCGGCGATGCGGTCGGTCCAGTCTGAATCGCTCATGGACTGGTATTTGCGGGCCGGCGGTATGAGCGTTTCCCGCTCCGTGCGGTGTTCTACAGTAAAACGTACCGTTTCTGGGCTGACTGTCACGCCACCGGCTGCCGCGACCGCTACGTTTTAGTGTCTCCAAAACGGTTCCAATATGTTAAGTTAGCTCACGATATACTTGCATCTCGATGACTACTGAGTTTGGGACAGGGCAGGCGACGGGGGACTCGGGAGATGCCGCAGCGATGGACGCCATACGGGAAGCCATGGCCGATATCTCGGCAAGCGAACCAGACTTCTGTCAGATTTTCTGCTCTCCAACGTACGATTACGATGCGGTACTGTGGGGTGCTCGGAGTGTTGTTGGGTCAGATACCGAAATCGTGGGCTGTTCGTCCTCCGGAGAGTTCACCGAATCCGGTTCGGGGAACGGAACTGTCACAGTCGGCGTCGTTTCGTCGGACTCGATGCGGTTCTTCTCCAGCCTCTCGACCGAACTCAGCGCTGATCCCGAGCGCTGTCTGTTCGAAGCCGTTCACGACCTCCCCGCAAGCGGGGACCCCGCTGTCGACGGGTATCCGCATCGGACGATCATCAACCTTCACGACGGTATGGCTGGAATCGGAAACAAGGTCACTCGACTCACCGAGCAGTATCTGGACGACGAGGAGACGCCGGTCGTCGGCGGGTCCGCGGGTGACGATCTCCAGTTGGAGCAGACTCACGTCTTCCGGAACGACCGCGTCGAGACGGACGCTGTCGTCCTCGCGCTCATCGCTGCAGAGGACCCGCTCCCGGTGACAGTCAACCACGGCCACGAACCGATCTCCGAGGCGATGACAGTAACCCGGGCAGAGGGAAGTACCGTGTACGAACTCGACGGCAGACCCGCGTTCGAGGCCTGGCGGGACGCGATTCGGGAGGACGCGATGGAGACATACGATATCGACGTCGACGAACTGGAGGCGGGATCGGAAGATCTCGTCATGTTGCTCGGCCGTTACGAACTCGGTATCGAGTCGGAACCGGAAGCCGATGCCGACGGACTCGCCTCCCGAATCAAGACCTTCATCGAGAGCAAACTCATCTCGACGACGGGATACAACATCCGATGGCCGGGCCACACGACCGACACCGAAGGACCGCTGGATTTCGCCGTCGCCGTCTCCGAAGGAACGGAAGTGGTGGTGACACATAGCAATAAATCCGACCAGGTGTATGCGGTCCGGAACGCCGCCAACAACGCTGTCAATGAACTCCGCGGCGGAAGCGTCGCGGGCGGGTTCGTCTACGACTGCGCCTGCCGTGCAATGATTCTCGGCGACGACTTCGACGACGCTGTCGACACGATTCACAGCGCTATCGATGCGCCCTTCGCCGGCTTCGAAACCTACGGCGAAGTCTGCTCGGCTGACGAGGATTACACGGGCTATCACAACACGTCCTCAGTCATTCTGCTGTTTCCGGAGTGACGACTACAGGCCTGCTACCAGCGAAAAATAAACGTCACCCCCCGTTCCTGCCCACTCAGACGCCGGACTCGATGGAGATTTGAGCGTGTAGCTCGTCCTGCAGCGCCGAGTGGACGTGACAGATGTCCTCGGCGAGTTCGACGATGTCCTGCTCTTCGTCCGCAAGCGATTCCTCGACCTCGACGTGGAAATCGATGTGCTCTAGGTCGTCGTCCTCATCGAGATCCGCGGCGACTTCGACGTCGACGCTGCCGATGTCCTCGTGGCCGTACTTGTCTGCGGCGACGCGTAGCGCCGGAATGTAACAGGAGGCGTAGTCGGCGGCCAGCACCTCATTCGGCGACGGGCCGTTCTCGCTCAGCGCGTCGACGATGAGCTCCCATTCGCCGTTGATGATGCTCTCTACTGTGTATCCTTCCTCGCATGTGCTCTCGACTTCGATATCTGCCATAGCACTCCTGTGGACACAGCCCTCCCCCTAAACGTTTCCTGCGTGGCGTTTCTGTCAGCGGGGCACTGCCGAAAGGTAATACACCTCCAACCCGTATGAACAGGCAATGGAACACCTCGCACCGTCGAACGTGCCGGTGTACGCCACGCGGGACCACCAGCGTGAGATCTGGGAGCGCTGTCGGGATCGGGGTCACCCGGTCCTCGCTGTCAGAGACGCGACGCGGGGGTTCATCGTTCGGTACGACCTCCAGCATCTGTCCTACGAACTCTCTGACGCCACCGTTCAGGCGCTCCGGGACCGCGTTCGGTCCCGCCGACCGTATCCGACGACGACGGACCCGATCTCGGAGACGGAGGGCGTCGGCGGCGAGGCCGGCCCGGTGTCCGGCGAACTCCACGCGGGTACCGAACAGGCTGCCAGAGAATTAGCCTCGCACATCTCGGGGTTCGTGCTGGACCGGTCGAACTGGCGGTAGTACCGAAACAACGCGGATGGGGATTTTTGCCGTAGCCGTGCCTTGGGTTCGTATGGCAGTCGCCCGACACGAGACCGGTCCGTTCGCGACCGTGAGTGCCCTGGCCTCGCAGGTTCATCCGGTGTTCATGCTGCCACCGCTTGCGACCTCGCTGTTCGGGGGGTTGCTCTCCGGCGGGTTCTGGCCACCGTTGGCAGCGCTCCACGCGGGCGCGATGTTCTTCGCCGTCTACACGGCCCACGTCAAGGACGGCTACGTCGATTTCCACGTCCGCGGCGAGGACGACGATCATCCCCTCACTGACTCCGGCTGTCGTATCGCACTGGTCGGTGCTGGCGTCGGCTTCGCGCTCTGTACGGCAGCCATCTGGCTGCTGGTCGGTCCCGACGCGGCGCTGCTGACGCTGCCGACCTGGGTCATCGGCTATACCCACGCGCCACAACTGGATATGAACCCCGTCGGCGCGACGATGGGCTACCCGGCGGGTATCGCGCTGGCGCTGCTGGGTGGCTACTACGCTCAGGTTACGACGCTGACGCCGCGTGCTGTCGGTCTCGCGGCCGTGTTCCTCCTGTTGCTGACCGGCATCAAGATCATCGACGACGAACAGGACTACGACTACGACCGGTCGATACAGAAACGCACCGTCGCCGTCGTACTGGGCCACCAGCGCGCTCGGCGACTCGCCCTTGGCCTGTTCGGAGCGGGTCTTCTCGGAATCGTCGGGCTGTCCGTGGCATTGCCCGGCATCCCGCCGAGTGCTGCGGCGGCTGCTGTCGTCTTCGGGGCGGTCGCGGCTATCGCCCAGCGAGGCGACCCCGAAACCGCGACGATGCTGCTGATTCGTGGGTCGTATCTCCTGCTGGCCGTCCTCGTTACCGCTGTCTGGTTTCGGCCACTAGCGTGAGGCTGGGGCTGTGCTGCCAGTTGGTCGTCCGCCGGCTGCTCGAAACTCCCATCGCTCGAACCACCCCTCGTCGGTCAGCCTGAAATGTGTGTGAGGACGTGGGTCGCTGAGACGACCAGTGAGATTGTCAGCATCGAGACTGCCATGACACCGGCAACGACGGGCGAGAGGTTCCCCGAGAGGCCACCGACTGCGAGCAGTACGGCGGCGATGATCGTACAGACCAGTAATGCCAGATGGACGAACAGCCACGGGCCGACACGTCGCAGTGAACCGAACAGCGTCTCGACTCCCGACGACTGCGTCGGCCGGACTCGTTGGCCGGGCTGGTAGTACTCCGCGGCAGTCCCGTAGCCCGTGCTTCCCCCGCGGGTCTGGGTGGGCCGCTGTGTCGCGTTCGCCGTTGCCTCGCCAGTCGTCTCTGCATCGGCCCGCTGGTCGACGTACTGCTGTGCGATGTCACTGACACCGCCCGTGGCTGTGCCTCCGTCCGCGCCTCCGTCGACGTGCCTGTTGACGTATGCGTCGTGGCCGAGCCGGTCGTATCGCGCTCGCTCGGCCTCGTCCGTGAGCACGTTCTTCGCCTGTGTGAGGCGCTTGAACCGTTCTTCTGCGGAAGGGTCGTCACTCACGTCCGGGTGATGCGCTTTTGTCTGCTCCCGGTAGGCGCGGACTATCGTCTCTTCGGTGGCATCTGGGTCCACCCCCAGAATACCGTAGAACGTCGTTTCCATACACACCCCTGTGTATTTATTCAGTTGGACTAGGTGTATAATAAGGTATCCACTCTCTCACGTCACGATATCGCTCGTCTGTCGCCGAGTCGCCGGACTGAAACTGCGTGGTCACCACCGTTTCTGTATGGACGACGACACCGAAGACTGGGCAGCGCAGTTGGAGGCCAACCGGGACGAGAAAGACCGCTTCTTCGCGGAACACCGCCAATCCCCGATTCCGCCCGAGGAACGCGATGATTTCGACGGACTCAGCTACTTCGATCCGGACCCCGACTATCGGGTCGAAGCGACAGTTACGATCCACGAGACACCGGAGTCGGTCGATCTAGAGACGAGCGATGACCGAACGGTGCGCTATCTCCACGTCGCGACGCTGTCGTTCGACCTCGACGGCGAGTCCCGCGAACTCCACGCGTTCCGACAGGCCGCCGACGAGTCGCGGACGCTGTTTGTTCCGTTCCGTGACAAGACGACCGGCCAACAGAGCTACGATGGCGGCCGATACATGGAGCTGGAACCTGACCGCGATCTGAGTGACGGCGACGAGATTACGCTGGATTTCAACCTCGCGTACTCGCCGTTCTGTGCCTACAGCGATACCTTCTCCTGTCCGCTCCCGCCGGAGTCGAACTGGCTCGAAACTTCGGTGACGACCGGCGAACGAACCGATTGAGACGCAGTTGCCGGCAGTCACGGTACCGAACGAATTGTTTACACATCGCCACGACTAACGCACTGTATGGCAACTGGTTCCCGCGAATACCCAGTCCTTCACATGGCTCTACAGGCCTTCCAGTACGTGTTTACGCTTTTCTCGGCGCTCTTGCTGGGCGTGATAGGACTCGGATTCGGAACGGTCCTCTTCCTCGTCACCGCTTTTTTTCTGTCACTCGGCGTAGGAGTACAAATAACGGTAGTACAGAGACTGGTACTTGGTCTGATAACGGTTCAGGGAATCGGCTTACCGATCATCGCATACACGTACATCAAACTCAGGCCGGTGATCAGATCGAAGCTCCGAAAATTCATCTCTTATCCGCCAGACACCGGAACGTTCACTATCGGCATTTCTGTGCCAAGTCTCCGTGAGGTCGGCATCGTCGTGCTGGGCTACGCCAGCGCGATGGGCGGGCTCGTGGTGGTAGCTTCCATCATCAGGAGGCTTGTCTCGCGGTTCGGAATAGAAACGGCAACTAATCAGGCGGCTGAGATCGGAATGGAAAACCCCGAAGTCCTCCTCCTGTTGATTCCTGCTTCTTTCCTCCTCATCGGCCCGGGTGAGGAACTGCTGTTCCGCGGCGTCGTTCAGGGCCGCATTCGGGACTACTTCGGCCCGATTTCGGGCGTCACCATCGCGAGTGTCATCTTCGCTGGCATTCACTACCCCGCCCTCAGCGGTGGGTCGGTCACGGGGAAACTTGTCGGGGTGTGCGCCCTCCTCATTCCATCGCTCATCCTCGGCGCAACCTACGAGTACACGGACAACATCGTCGTCCCGTCACTCATCCACGGCGCGTACAACGCCACGCTGTTTACTGGCCTGTACGTCACCGTAAAATTCAGTGGTGAACTCTCGTCCGCCACGGGCGTCCTCAGTAGCAACTGGTTCTGACCAGGCCCTGCCCAAGCAGGCTCGTAGTGTAGAAGGTTTGTAAATAATGTTATTTGTTCCTCGGCCTGTACACCCAGGGGAAGGTAATAGTTATATTCTATTTGCACCTCTAAAAGGCGATTTTCCTACCCTAGATATCCTTTCTCTCCGAACTAGCACTCGATCAATCACCCGAATTTTTACCCAGTGACAGGCGATACCTTGATGCTAATACTTTGAAATGACAAACGTCTTATTACGGTTTTTGCACAATATCTAAACAGATGGTTGGTTCAGTGCGCGTCTTACATGTCGATGACGAACCGGACTTTGCCGATCTAACTGCGGCATATCTCGAGCGGACCATAGATTCATTCAGCGTCGATACTGCGAAGCGGGCCGATGAGGTCATTGCGGACCGCCCGCAGGACACGTACGACTGTATTATCAGCGACTACGATATGCCTGGAATGAACGGGCTGGAGTTCCTCGAACGGATTCGCGAGGACGCACCGAAGTTTCCGTTCATCCTCTACACCGGGAAGGGTAGCGAAGAGATCGCGGCCGAAGCAATCTCCGCAGGTGTCACGGACTACATCCAGAAGGAACCGGGAACGTCCCAGTATGCGGTGCTAGCGAACAGGGTGCAAAACGCGGTCGAAGCCCGTAGAGACGAACTCGAGGCTATGCGTGGGCACCGCGCAATGAACGCGGCCTGGGACGGCATCAGCACACTGGACAACGAGGGTCGGTTCACCTATTTGAACGATGCCTACGCGGCCACGTTCGGCTATGAGCGCGACGAGCTTCTGGGCGAACACTGGCAGAAAATCCACTCGGCAGAGAGCCTCAAAACGGTCGATGATGAAATCCTCCCGGCTGTGAACGAAAACGGGACATGGACGGGCGAGACACTGCTCGAACGCGCCGACGGGACACAGTTCATCGGCGAACACACCGTCGCGAGTATCGAAAATGACGGCTCCGTCTGCGTGGTTCGTGACCGGACTGACCGCGAAGAACTCGACAAGCAACTGCGACACGAGCGCGAGCGGTTCCGGCTACTTGTCGATGCAGTCGAGAATTACGCGATGTTCCTGCTCGACCCCGACGGCCGCATCCAGTCGTGGAACGCCGGTGCGAAACAGATCACGCAGTACGAGGAATCTGATATCCTCGGCGAGCATTTCTCGACGTTTCACACAGGGAAACAGGTGGCCGACGGCATTCCCGAGGAACTGCTGCGAGAAGCCGGGGAGTGCGGCAAAGCCACCGACCGCGGGCTCCGTGTTCGGAAGGACGGGAGCACGTTCTGGGCAGATGTGACCGTCACAGTGCTTCGAGAAAACGGCGACATCCGCGGCTTTGCGAACGTGATCAAGGACATCACAGAGCAGATCGAACGGGAGCGACGACAGGCGACGGCCGAACGCTACCGCGAGAAACTCTACGAGGTCACGAACGATACGAAGCGCCGGTTCGAACAGCGGTTAGTCGACGTACTGGCGCTCGGTGTCGAGTATCTCGGCGTCGATCAGGGCCATCTCGTCGCAATCGATCCCAAGGCAGGAACACATGAAATAATCGCTACCAGTGGCGACCCGTCTCTCACTGCCCCCGGCGACATCACATCGCTCTCCGAGACCTACTGTCGACGAACTATCGAATCCGACGGCATGCTCTCAATCTATAATGCCGAGCAGCAGGGGCTGGATGACGACCCCGCATACCAGCGGTACGGTATCGGCTGTTACCTCGGTGCGAAAATCGAACTCGACGGTGAGCTGTTCGGGACGGTCTGTTTCGTTGCCCGTGACCCCCGGTCGGGCCAGTTTAGACAGGACGAACAGGCCTTCGTCGAACTACTCACCCGCTGGCTCAAATACGAACTGAGCCGACGTGATGGACAGATCCAGTGGCCGTTACAATCCTAATACCGTTGAGTTCTGTGTATCCGGCTCGCAGGGCCGTTTCCGACATTCCCGGCGTCGCACCTGCGTTTCCGATATAACAGTAGAATGTCGCCCGGAACACGACCGGGCGAGAAACTACTAGTAGGCTCGGTGACTATGTTATTCGCTTCTAAGGGCCTCAGACCCATAATATTCCTACTTCCGGACTCCGTGTAAGATTTCCTAGGTTCCGTGGCGATTCATCAACGGGTGGCTCAGTCGATACATCCCGAGTGATTATCAACTGGATGATTCCGCTCGGGCTTCGATCTCGATATTTCTGACAGGCGCACGCTGTGCGTCGGCCTCGTCGCCGAAGGCTACCTCCCACTCCCAGATCTGGTCCGGGCCGAGTCGGTCACGGCGTGTGATACCGCTGTACCGTCGGTCACCGACATCTCCGGAAGCTACGATGATACAGTTTGTGAGCAGTGCAGTACTGGTGTTTCGGGCCATCCCACCAACACCGAGGTTGACCATCGTTCCATCAATCGGGTGACTTGATTCGATATGCAGGGCATCCGAAAGGGGTGGGAGGTCGGCCGTCGATGTTTCGCGTTCGACGGCTACAGTCGTGCGGTGAGTGTCGATGCCCCAATCGAGTATCATCGGGATTTCCGCAACATTAGTCTCGTAGTAGGGTTCGATGGTGCTGGTGTGTGTCCGGCGCTCGCCCACCGGAACTGCGACCTCGACCTCACCGGTATCGGACAGGAGCGTGTGTCCGAACTCTGCGAGGAACCGTGCGTCGCGACTCCCGTCGTTGGTGACAGCAAAAGAAGCAGTGAACGACTCTCCGGATCGGACGCTGCTGGGTGCCTCGATATCGCCAACGACGAACTCTGGAGCGCGCGCGAGTAGTTCGACAACGGCATCCGGAACCCGCCAGCGAGCGGATTCGCCGTCTGCTTCGAGCACAACCGCGACACCCTCGTATTCTGAAACTGGAAGGGGAAATCCGATGGCCCCTGTGGTCTTCGTATCCGGACGCCCGACAAGAGACAGTCGGTCGGTTATCGGCTCGCCGTCCGCGACGACTCTTACTGGGAACTGTTTCACTCTGGTAACATCTGTCTCGACATCAAGCACGAGGAACTGACTGCCTCGCTCGGCGAAGACATCAACGTGAACTCCTGCGTCCCGTATCGACGCACGGACTCTTGGATTGGTAAGCGTAACCGTATGCGAGCCAGCCGAAAGCCTGTTCCGCGGGACCGGCGTTTCTGTACCCGACGAATCGGCCGTCGGTGTGTCTCTCAGCGAGTCGTTAGTTGCAGTCTCATTTTCCCCCTCAAAGTAGCTGCTACACCCGGTGAGACTACCAGACCCGAGTCCAACAGCGGTGGCGAGGTACGTACGTCGGTCCATACGAAGTCCTCTGCATGGAGAAGTAAGTCTCTCCGGGACGGTCAAATTGGATATTTAGCGACCCAACCGGGTAATTGCCCTTGGAAGTCAAGGAAAAGTTGGCACGAGTACAGGTAGTTCGGTCTTGCAGGCATCACATCGGCTGAGATTCAGGGTGTCACCCTGGTGGAGTATCGAATGTCCGTTCCACGCTCCGACCAGTCACGCGTGAACTGCTCGCACGTAGACTGACCGGTCGTTTCTGCGCCGTTCCAAACAGTTCCCCCCGCTCAAAGCCATCATCCAGCGTGTAGACCAACATCGTCACGCTACGCGGGTAACCGATAGTCGAGAGTGAACGTGACGGGTTGGTGGGTAGCGTCACAGTTGTGGTATCGGATTAGTCAGTACGAGCAGACAGGTATCGTCGTGCGTGTCAGTATATTCACGTTCTGTCAAGAACAGCTTGCTGAACACAGGGGTTCTATTCAGCAGGGCACTAGCATCTCCCCTTGTGTCGCTATCTCGTTATCCCGCTTGCATCTCGTGTTCACCGGGTTTCTCGTCACCCCCTGTCGTCCAGTGACCGACGTAGACCTGCCCGAGGAACAGCAGTGTGAACACAGTGTTGAGGTACAGTGTATAGCCAGCAGGTGCGGTCCCGCCGGCTTCGCCCTGCGGTGGGATGAGACCCAGCCCGCCCCAGAGATAGTGAATGACGACGCCTGAGATAACGGCAGTGATGAAAATCGAGACGAACAGGACAGCAGCCATCCGTAGACCGTAGTAGCGGCGGTAGGCGTCGTCGATGGTCGGGACGATGAGGTCCGCGAAGATGAAGCTCATCACACCGCCGAAGGCGATGCCGTTATTCCAGAGAATGACCGCGAACGGAACGTTCCCGACCGAGCAGACGAACGTTACCACGCCGATGACGACCCCGATTATTGCACTGGCAAGAACCCAACCCAGCGTCCCCTCTGCACCGAGGCCGAACAGGGTCGTCCACCACTCACGGGGAACGAACGCGCCGATCAGTCCGGCGATGAGAAAGCCCGCGACGATATCTTTCCAGAGCATCCCCCACTCACCGAGCGCGTTCTTCGAGGCGAGCCGCCAACCATCACGAGTCAGCAGCCGATCACGCCACGTCGCGTCTTCCTGACGTTGCTGCTCTTGGTAGGCCTGTTTGCACGATTCCGAGCAGAAGTATTCGGTCCCGCCACCGGTCTCCAGTGTGACGATGTCGTCACTCGTCGGGTCGACTTCCATGCCACACGACGGATCACGCACGCCCTCCGAGGATCGAAGATGCTCGCGCGCAGCCGTGAACCACGCTTCTGGGACAACATACTTGACCGTCACCGCGAGAAGTCCGATGAGGAGCAGGCCGGCCACATAGTCGGCCAGTACGAACTGCCAACCCAGCAGAATCCACATGACAAGGCCCAATTCGATCACGAGGTTCGTCGAGGCGAACTGAAAGGCAGCCAGACTAGCAACAGGTGATGCGCCTTTCTTGAACAGCGATTTGGTCGTCGCAACCGCGCCAAACGAACACGACGAGGACGCCGCCCCGAAGACCGTCCCGAGACCGAGTTCACGCCAGCCGTTCCCCCCGAGGACAGCAGACATCTTCTCCTCACTGACGAACGTTTCGACGGCACCGGCGATGGTAAATCCCAGGACGAGCGCCCACCACGTTTCCCAGAACATCTCCCCAGCGAGGCGCAAGCCCTCAACGAAGGTCTCTGTCACCATTTCGTGACCACCTCTGAGTAGGAGTTGGCGACCACCAATCGCACTCTCCGTTCTCACCAATCATTCTAATATATAATACAGTCACCACGTTCAATGCTCTTGTGCTTAAGAAATCCAGTATAGAGTCGGATTCAAATTTTGTATGTTAGTGGTGTTCCGGTATCTACCAAGATATTCAAACCAATGATGCGGCCATTAGGGGGTATGAGCTCTGTACCCAGCACGAGCATTCAGAGCTGACAAATGTCACTGCTCCCGGGAACCTTCATTTCTGGATACCTGCAGCGAATGACAGAAATGACATACTGAATATAGCAAATGTCTGCAGCAGTGGGTTGAGTCTGATAGCTGATGGGTAAATTTCTCTGACGGAGGTAACTGGGTTGATAGATCCCCGTCGGCGGGGAACCTGAAGTCACTGAGAAAGTATGGTAGCGCTTTCGCGGCTAATCAAGGACGGCGAACCAGAAGACGACTCCGACGACAACGGCACCGACCCCAAGTACGATGCTCACGTGTTCTAGACTCGCTAAGAGTACGAGCGTCGACGCGGCCCCTAGAAGCGGCACCCAAGGAACACCGGGAACGCGGAAGCGCCGCTTGCGGTCGGGATACTTTCGGCGCGACTGGATTAGCGCGACGTTGACGAACGCCAGCCCCCCGAGAAGCATGAAATCCGCGAAATGCGCCAGTGACTCCAGCCCGAGAACGAGGCTACTCTCCGGAGCAGTTTCACCGGGTGGTGCCGCGAAGATGACGCCGAACACGAGGAAAAACAGGAGACCCAGTCCGCCGGTTACGGCTACCGCGACGGTCGGACTTCCCGTTCGTTCATCGATTTGCTCGATCGACTCGGGGAGGTGGTCGCGCTCGGCCATCGCCAGCTTCACTCGAGACCCCGCCAGCACCGTCGCGTTGGCCGCAGAGAGCATCGACAGCAGTGCACCGCCGACGAAGATGTAGAACCCGGCCGGACCGAGGTAAAACTGTGCGGCCCTTGCCATCGCCACTTCACCGTGTTCGGCTATGAACGATGTGGCGGCCTCCTGAGAGGCTAGCCCCGTGCGCTCGACGAGAAACGCGAGAAACGCTCCGTCGTTGATCGCCACGACAACGACCAGCACCACCAGCACGTACAGTAGGGTTACGAGCCCGATACTCAGGAAAATAGCCCGTGGAACGGTTCGCTCAGGCGACTCGATCTCGCCTTCGTTGGTGGCGATCGCCTCAAAGCCGAAGAAGGTGATGAACACGAGCGCTGATGTAAGCGCGACATCCCCGAACTGCGTGGCGTGAGTCGAGAGCGAGGTGGCAACTACGTCGGCCTGGAACGCTCGAATGCCGCCAAACAGGAACAGAGCGATCAGCGCCACCTTGAGGCCAGTGACGACGATCTGGAACTTGCCACTCTCCTTGGCACCGGCGAGGTTGATAGCTACGAGCACGCTGAGGACGACCACACCTGGAATCCAGAAGGGTAAGGCAGCCGGGAGTGCCAGTGCGGGCCAGATGAACCGCGCGAACCAGTCGGTGAAACTCGCGAGGTAGAAGGCCGCACTTGCGGGGTAACCGAGGATCATCAGCCACCCCACCAGATACGACAAGTCAGAGTCGAACACCTCGGCGACGTAGGCGTAGCCGCCACCGTCGACAGTATAGATGGTCGCAAACTCGGCGTAGGAGAGTGCCGTGAACGATGCCACAAGCGCCGCTAACCCGAATGAGACTGCGGCGGCTGCACCGACGGTGGCGACAGCCAGCCCCGAGAGCACGAAGATCCCGCCCGCGATCATTGTCCCAACCCCGATCGAGGTAGCCCCGAGGAGGCCGATATTCCTTTCCAGTCGCTCTTCAACGGCACCCCCCGACCGCCGTGTTTCCTCAGATTGAGTCACGGTACCCCTTCCTGATTGACAGTTATTGGCATCGGAATAAAAGCCTGTAGGGTATTGCATGGCGTTGGGAATCGCCTCGGGAGGGTCGCCAACTGATGACAGAGTAGTATCACTCTTCCAGCCTCGCCATCATCGACTGTTCTCCCGAGAAAACGACGGGGATGGGGCTCAGTGGGGTATACCTGCCTCGACAGAATATGGCAATATAGCTACATATCTTATTTACAAATGGCTTCAGTAGCATACTCGAAATGTACGCCCGGAACACTAACGTCCGGCATCATCCTCGGCGGTGTGCCACGTCAGCCGGCAAACCCTCGTGCCGGGCGGGTCGTTGAATAGCGACCAAATGCGCGAGCGGCGTCAGCCGCGAGCGCGGGTGATTACAGCGTAATCACCGATCGCCCAGACGGTGCAACCGTCTGGCGGGTCGTCGGAAGACGACCAGATGCGGTGTGAACCGCGGTCATGTCGCGTGCCCGGGTTCTCCGGATCGTCATCGTCCCGGTGACGGGTCTCAGCCGGGGATTAAAGGCACGCATCCGTACTTCGCCGGTGGCACACCTAAGGGTGACGTTCAGACAGCGTAGTCGTCCTCGCGCAGCTGGACGTACTTGCCGTTGCGAGAGGAGAACTTCCCCCATTTGTAAGCCAGAACCATCTTGATGCCGTTGTAGCCGCCACGGAGCGCCGCATCGGCTTTGATTCCACGGGCGTCCATCAAGTCGTTGGCAGTTCTAAAGGCCCGGTCCCAGTCGGTGGGCCGCCAGTCCCGAACCATATCTGCGAAGGTGACGTTACGGAGGATTTCGTCGCCGATGGCGTCGTGCCAGGCGTCGTTGTACCGTTCGAGGCGGTCGTTCGCGGCGAGGCGGCCGGCGATTTTCCCGGTGCGAACGGCGACGTGGTCGCCGCCCTCGTGGAACGCCGAGGTGGTCCCCATTGCGCCACCGGCCACAGCGATGCCGGCACCCACCGGCGACTCTATTGGCTGGGTCGAGGAGATGGGATACGTCTCCGTCCCTTTCGATTTCCCGCGCTCCTCGACGAGCGGGAAGTCGTCGAGATCGTACGCCTGAAACTCCCGTTCGAGCAACCGCTCGATGTACTGCCGGCCCTGCGGGATGCTGTCGTCGTTCGCTCTGAGGAGGTCCCACTCGCTGCGGTCGTACGCGTCGATGTCCAGCCCGATGGGCATCGTGAGGCCGATGCGCGCGACGGAATTGTCGTTCGGGAAAATCCACGGGTACGCCGTGTGGCCGGGCATGATACCCCACCAGAACTCGATGAACTCCGGTGTGAACAGTTCCTCGGGCATCCGCCGGTGCTCCTGATAGGCGATGTGGTTGACCTCGTTCGAGGGCATGATGTCGGCCATCGTCTGCCCGGCCGGGAGGAACTGGTCGAGCGTGCCGCCGGTGATAGTCCGCTGTGGGCCGTCGGCAAGGATCACGTACTCGGCGGCGATGTCCTCGCCGTTGGCCAGCCGAACGGTGTGTCGCGGTGAACTCCGGAGATCGGTGTCGACGCCGGTGACGCTGACGCCGACGCAGTAGTCCGCGCCCGCGTCCGTCGCTCGTTCGCGAAGCCAGTCGTCGAACCGCGCCCGGTGGAACGTGATACCGAAGTCGTCAGTGCTGGAACTGATACCGGTCTCCGTGAGCGTCATCTCCGTCGAGGGGCCGTAGAACTTCGCCCCGTCGAGTTCGCTCAGCACCACGTCCTCGGGGAACTCCGACCGCGGAATACCCATAATGTCGAACCAGTAATCGAGCAGCCCAGCGGCGTCCGTCGAGTCCGGCCCCGTCCCCTCGCGGTCGGCTCTGGGGACCCCTTTTTCCAGGAGGACGGCGTCGGCCCCGTGGTCGGCTGCAGCCTCGGCCGCCGACGACCCGGCCGGGCCACCACCCACAATGGCGACGTCTACGTGTTCCATACCCGCTACGGCGTCCCGCGCCCGCTAAAACCTATTGTCTTGCATCGGATTCGCGCTCTGACGCCCTTGTGTCTGAACTGGAACGCGCTGCGCGCTACGGTTCGGACACCGCGTCGGTGAGTGACACGTCGTGTTGTTCTAGCTGTTCGACGGCTCGCTGGTACGCGTCGCTCTCCGCAAGCACTGTGGCTCGTACAGCGTCGGCAACCGTTGCTCGGCGGTCGGCAAGTCCCAGGAGTTCCCGACGTTGCGTCTCGTACTCGCATCGGGCACGAACTGTCGAGAGCACCGACAACAGGGTATCCCGGTCAGCGGGCTTTCTGAGATACGAATCGACCGGAATATCCAGAATATCCACGTCCGGCTTGACGCTACTGATCATAACGACCGCAGGAGTAACTGACCGCTGCTGGAGCCTTTCGGCGACCGTTTCGCCGCTCAGTTCCGGCATCTGGCGATCCAGCAGTACCGCATCGACCGAGTCATCAATCCGCTGTAACCCCGTACGGCCGTCACCGGCCTCTATAACATCGTACTCTTCCGGAAGCCAAAGTCTGTAGAGTTGTCTATAGTTCTTATCGTCATCGATCACCGCAACGCTAGTCGGTCTCCCCATTCCTTCGAAATCCTACGCCGGTCATCCTACAAATATTCTAAGATATCGCCGAACTATTACTACAAATTTTACTAATTCATGCTGGTATTTCGCCCGTTCTCTAATGATTGCTAAACGAATACTATTTCGGCGTGCGATCGACGGACTGCCGGCACCGTTTTGAGGCCCCCGCGTGGAACAGCCGGTATGGCTCCGCACGCCACAGGAGGGGTTCAATGGCCGATATCGTCGTGACCCGATACGCCGTTCACGGAATGCCGGTCGACCAGTACGCGGCAGCGCTCCGGGACCGACTACCGGAGTGGGACATCGCCGTCGCTGAAACGCCTGGGGCCGAGCGGGACTTGATCGAGGACGCGACAGTCCTGACCGGCAATGACCTCTCACCGGAGTTGGTCGATGCTGCCGATTCGCTGCAGTTGTTTGCAGGGACATACGCTGGATACGACCATCTCCCGCTCTCGGACCTTGCGGACCGCGACATCGCGCTCACGACGGCCTCCGGCGTCCACGGCCCGAACGTCGCCGAGAACGTCGTCGGCTCGTGGCTCGCCTTCGCTCGGGGCTTCTTCACCGCTCGCCGCCACCAGCGCGATCGCGTCTGGCAGTCGTTCCACACTGACGACTTCGCCGGTAGCCGTGTCTGCATCGTCGGCTTGGGCGAGATCGGCGAGGCCATCGTCGACCGCGTTCAGGGATTCGACGTGGAGACCGTCGGCGTCCGCCACTCGCCGGAGAAGGGCGGGCCGACCGACGAGGTGTACGGCTTCGACGAGATTCACGAGGCGGTCGCCGACACAGAGTACATCGGACTCGCCTGCCCGCTCACCGACGAGACGCGCCACCTTATTGACGAGGAAGTGTTCCGGACGATGCACCCCGAGGCGGTACTTACCAACGTCGCCCGTGGCCCAGTTGTCGATACCGACGCGCTGGTCAGTGCGCTCCAGCGCAATCATATCGGCGGTGCGGCCCTGGATGTGACCGACCCCGAACCGCTGCCCGGCGACCACCCGCTATGGGACTTCGAGAACGTCCTCATTACGCCACATAACGCCGGCCACACACCCAGCTACTACGAACGGCTGGCCGACATCGTGGCGGAAAACGTCCGGCGGGCCGAGCGAACCGGCGAGTGGGACGGGCTCAGGAACCAGATCGAGCTCTAGTCACTGTCGGCTGGCGAGATAGCCAGCGCGGGCTTCGTACACCAGATAGGATACCACTGTCACAGCGAGCACGCTGCCGAGTAGTTGATTGAGCGTAACGCTCCCGACGCTAGTCCGTCCGGCGACTACTCGCAGGAAGGAGGCCACAGCTACCATCGCTGCAACTCCGATGTACCGCCAGCGGGCCGCAACTGAAATTGTCTCACTATCTCCCACAAGAGCTAGGTACAGATGTGCGCCACCCAATATGACAAAGTTCGCACCTGCAAAAAACGCGACCGACCCAAGCCGTCCGAGCGGAAATACGAATGGGCGGAGCACTGAAACGATTATAACTACGCTCACCAGCCCAATCTGAAGCTTCGTATCGCGGGAGACCATGTGTACGCAGTCGATACTGATTGTGAAAAATGTCTGCTTAGCGACTTGACCTCGGTCAATTTCCAAAAACCGCACTCGGCGAGACCGACCGTTACAGATAGCCGCGTTTGTTCAGCAGTTCGCCGTTCAGCACGCTCGCACCGGCGGCACCGCGCATCGTGTTGTGCGCCAGACAGTTGAACTGGACGCCGTCGTTCGTTTCGCGGAACCCACCGACTGCGACGCCCATGCCGTCCTCGACGTTGCGGTCGAGTCGTGGCTGTGGACGGTCGGGTTCCTCAAACACCGTGATGAGCTTCTCTGGCGAAGACGGCAGGTCGATACCGGTAACTGCCTCCATCGCGGCCTCGGCGTCGGCCGTGGAGATGTCCTCGGCCGTGTCGGCCCAGACGTTTTCGAGGTGGCCGTCGAGCGTCGGGATGCGGTTACAGGAGGCGGCCACGTCCATCTCGTTGAGGTGGACCTCCGCACCGTCGAACGAGCCCAGCAGCTTGCGCGATTCGGTCTCCATCTTCTGCTCTTCACCGCCGATGTGCGGGATGGCGTTGTCGATGATCTCCATCGACGTGACGCCGGAGTAGCCCGCGCCGGAGACGGCCTGCAGGGTCGAGACGCGCACGTCGGCCAGGTCGAACTCGCGGTCGAGGGCGGCCAGCGGCGGGACCATCGTGATCGTCGAACAGTTCGGGTTCTTCAGGAGTGCGCCGTCCCAGCCGCGCTCGTCGCGCTGGACTTCGAGAAGGTCGACGTGATCGGCGTTGACCTCGGGAATGATGAGGGGAACGTCCTCGTCCATCCGGCCGTTCGAGGAGTTCGAAGAGACTGTGTAGCCGGCCTCACAGAACTCCGGTTCGACCTCCGCGCCGACGCTCGACGGGAGCGAGGAGAAGATGAGATCGACGTCGTCGGGAACCGAATCCGGGTCGGTGGCGCGGACTTCTAACCCAGCCACATCTTCGGGAATCGGGGAATTGACGCGCCACTTGGCGGCGTCCTTGTATGTCTCGCCAGCGCTCGCGTCGCTGGCTGTCAGTGCTGCGATCTCGAACTCGGGGTGGGGATCGAGCAGTTGAATAAGTCGCTGCCCGACTGCGCCAGTCGCACCGAGCACACCTACGCGTACAGTCATCGCTTGACACACGGCTACGGGTGGTCAAAACAGTTTGGATACGAAAGCGGTACCGCTGCCCTCGTAGGATTACTCGTCCTCGGTATCCTCGAACACCCACTCGATGACACGGGCCTCCACGAGGTCCCGCTCTTCGACGTAGGGGTCGTCGTGATTCGCCAGCGTCTCCTCGGCCTTTGCGCGCATCTCCGCCTCGATCTCCGTGTGGTCCGGCTTGTCCCGGATGTCGTTCAGCAGCGCCTCGAAGTCCTCCCGGAGATCGAAGGAGGCACGGGCGGCGTTACATCTGGATAGAGGACTCATCCCGGTTTCTAACACGAGATCTCGAACCGTCTCCCAGTCCGAGTCACAGAAGTAGATGGACACCTCACCGACGATGTCCTGCCAGGCGATCGGGTCTGCGTGCTTGAGTAGCGGGACCGCCCGCGGCGGTAGATCGAGACGGGTCGCAGTGTCGGGATTCCCGCACAGACAGCAGGCCTTCTCCGTCTTCCCCGTGTACATGTGAGACAGTTGGGTCGGACGTATTTGGACCCATCGCAGTCGGACGGTCGCTGGCCGGCTACACCGGAATGAACTCGGGGTCCACGTCGTTCAGGCGGTCGGTGTTCGAGACGAACTGGTAAAAATCGCTGTAAAGGTCCGTACACTTCCCGTCGGCGTCGTAGCGGAGCGTGTGCCAGTCAGCGATGACGGCGCAGTATCGCTTCGCTCGCGTGAGCGCGACGTTCAACCGACGAGGGCCGTCGACCGGTCGCCCAAGAAACCCGACGTTCCCCTCGGCGTTGCTCCGGACGAGCGACAGGACGATCGCCGTCCGTTCGCCGCCCTGAAACGAGTCGATAGTGTCGACGGTGACGCCGTCAGCGGCGTCAGTACGCTCGGCGAGAATCTCCCGGATCTTCGACACCTGCGCGCTGTACGGAGTGATGACGCCGATCTCCTCAGCGGGCACGTCCGACAGCAGGTCCTGAATGAGATGGGCGACGAGGCGGGCTTCGGTGGGATTGGACTTGGAGTGCCCGACGGTCTCGACTCGCCCACCGACGTTGTACCCCTCTATCGCCGGCCGGTCGGCTAATGGGTCGACCGCCCGCCCGTTCCGTAGCGTCCGGTCGTAGAACCGCCGGTTCGGGAAGTACGCGATGTCACGGTGCATTCGGTACTGGGTCTGTAGCTGGAGGCCGACGCCGTCGTAGACGCCGCCGTCGGCGTAGAGATGTTCGAACAGCGAGTGGCCGTAGCTCGATTCTGGCGGTTCGTCGCTGGCGCTGTAGGGCGGCAGCTGTCGGTGGTCTCCGGCCAGCACGGCGCGGTCGGCCCGGACTAGCGGGATACACGACGCCGCGCAGGTTGATTGGGTCGCTTCGTCGAGCACCACCAAGTCGAACTCCCGGGCGAGCGTGGCGGCGCTGTTGTTCGTCACCGCGACAACGTCGGCTCGTCCGGGTACGTCGCTGTAGGCGCGCCGGACGACCTCGTTTGCTGACTGGCTCGCGTTCACGCGGTCGAGGGTGTAGTCGCCGTCGCCGCGCTGGCCGTAGGCGTGCAGTGACTGCGGGTCGGCCACGTCGCTCGTCGACGACCCTGCCACGAGATTGTCGACCGCCTGATTCGAGTCCGCACACACCAACACGTCCTCACCGGCCTGTGCAGCCCGGCGGACGATTTCGACCAGCGTCCGCGTCTTCCCGGTCCCCGGCGGGCCGTGAATACAGAACAGGTCGTCGGCCAGCAGTGCGTGCTCGACGGCCAGTTGCTGCTCCTGATTCAGTTCCGCGTCGAACTGGTCGCTCCGGGCAGCTGCCCCGTTCGAGAACGTTATGGGCCGGTCGCCGGCAAGCACGTCCCGGAAACGGTGGTCAGTTAGCGACTCGATCGCCTCTCGTTCGCGGTCGAACGGAACGGGATTTAGCAATGCCATGAGCCCGTAGGTGGCGTCACCGTCAGTGAGTGCGCTTTCGAGCGTCGTCGCCCCGTCGATATCGGCCCAGTCCACCGCGAGCCAGACCGACCGTCCGCGGATGCGCTCGACCGTCGCCGGGACCGGGAACGGGTCGTCTTCACGTCCGCTCTCCCTGTCGGCGTGAATCAGCACCTCGTTCCCCTCGTGGATGCCGAACACGGATTCGACGACAAACGCCCAGTCACCGTCCTGTCTGGCGGCGACATCGGCGGGCGGGTCGACGCGGAACCGATAGGCACCGTCGTCTCGGCCACGGGTGTGGAGTTCGGGGACCGCATCGCCACCGGCCTCGTACACCTCGTCAGGTGAGCGCCGCTCGGCGCGCTCCCGGTTCTGTTGGCGAGTCGCCTCACGTTCTTGCTCAACGTGGGAACGCAAGCCGTCGAGCAGTTCATCCGACGGGATCGGGTTTCGGGGCGATTCGCTGTCGTCTATCGGCGAGTCGTAGGAGGGCGGGTACGTCTCCGGGACGTAGTCGGAGTGCCAGAATCGGATCCGGTTGGCCAGCCTCGTGGCTCCGAACCCGTCCGCATCGACGAAGTCCCGCTCGCCGTCGCGTTCAAAAACGAATATCTCGCCGTGGAGCGAGTGATCGGTAAAGGCGACGAATTCGTCGGTAACTCGCGCCGAGTCCGGTTCGTGCAACGGGATACAGACCCAGTCTTCCTCGGGGTGGGCGAGTTCGTCGTGATGGGCCGCGAACTCGGCGACAGGGCGTGCGGGGACGACATCGCCGCGATCGTCGAGAGCGTCGTCGTCGGGGACACACAGCGACGCGTCGTCGAGGTCAAAGGACCCGATGACGTGGTCGAACAGGAGCGACATCTACCCCCGACTGCGCCCTGCTGTCGTAAAACAGTACGGCCCACCCCGACAGCCCGTCACACCGGACAGGAACGTTTTAATCGCCGGACCGGCCACACATCGGTATGGATACCGCCGAGCGACTCGATCTGGTGACGCGACACACGACAGAGGTCGTCACCGAGGACGAACTGCGGACGCTGTTCGAGGACGGCGACCCGTCGGCGTACATCGGCTACGCGCCGACCGGCGAGATGCACATCGGGCACTTCACGACGATGCGAAAGCTCGCGGACTTCCTGCGGGCCGGCGTCGACGTGACAGTCCTCATCGCGGACCTGCACGCCCACCTCGACGACAACAAGTCGCCCTTCGACCTGCTGGATGCCCGCTCGGCCTACTACGAGACGGCCATCGAGGGCATGATTGAAGCGGCTGGCGCGGACCCCGAAGATGTGACCTTCGTCCGCGGGACCGACTTCCAGCTCGACGAGGAGTACACGCTGGAAATGTACCGGATGGCCGCCGAGACGACCATCTCGCGAACGCAGCGCGCGGCCAGCGAGGTCGTCCGCGAATCTGAGAGTCCGAACCTCGGCGGGCTCATCTACCCGCTGATGCAGACGCTGGACGTGAAGGCACTCGATGCTGACATCGCCTACGGCGGTGTCGACCAGCGCGGCATCTACATGCTCTCGCGCGAGATTCTGCCGGACCACGGTGGCGAGTCGCCGATCTGTCTGTTCGCCCCGCTGCTGTCGGGCCTCTCGGGTGGCAAGATGAGCGCTTCCGACGAGGCGTCGAAGGTCAACCTCACAGACAGCCCCGACGAGGTCGACGAGAAGATCAATCAGGCGTACTGCCCAGCCGGCGAGGTCGAGGAGAACGGCGTGCTGGAGTACCTCGAACACCTCGTCTTCCCGGTGCTGGACGTTCGCGGCGATTCGTTCGTCGTCGAGCGCCCGGAGGAGTACGGCGGCGACCTCACCTACGAGAGCTACGACGAGGTCGAATCGGACTTCGTCAGCGGCGAACTCCACCCCGCTGACCTGAAGCCCTCGGCCGCCAGCGCGATCTCGGACGTGATCGACCCGGTTCGGGAGCGACTGAGCGACGAGGACGAGCTACTCGCCGAGGCATACCCCGAGAAGTACGGCGCGGAGTAACGCCGTCGACCGATGCCGTCCCCCGACCAGAGCGCCGAGAGTGACGAACCGGATCGCTCCCGGGCTGCCGTCCGCCGGACGTACGAAGACATCGGCGACCACTTCTCGAAGACCCGCGAGTACGCCTGGCCGGAGGTCGAATCGTTCGTCGACGACGCTGGCGGCGTTGAGACGGCACTTGACGTCGGCTGTGGTAACGGCCGCCACGCGGAACTGCTCGCAGCGGTCGCTGACACTGTGGTCGGCCTCGACGCCAGCCGCGCGCTCCTGCAAGCCGCGACCGACCGCGTCGGCGACAGCGTCGCGCTGCTGCAGGGCGACGCGACCCGCCTCCCGCTCACAGCCGGGTCCGTCGACCTCGCGGTGTACGTCGCGACGCTGCACCACCTCCCGTCGCGGTCCGCCCGCCGCGCCAGCCTGAATGAACTGGCTCGCGTGCTCGCGCCGGGCGCTCGGGCGCTCGTCAGCGCGTGGAGTACGGCCCACGACCGCTTCGACGCTGACACCGACGCGGACGCGGGCTTCGACACGACCGTCGACTGGACGCTCCCCGGCGGCGAGACGGTCCCGCGGTTCTATCACATCTATACGCCGGCCGAATTCGAGCGCGATGTCGCCGACAGCGACCTCCGGCTCGTCTCGATGGAACTGTCAAGCGGCAACTGTTACGGGGTTGTCGAGCCAGAAGGGAAACGCACTTAATTGCCTTCCATCTATGAGGGTATACGTTCGCACTCGGGCGGAACACAGTCTGCCGAGCCTGTGTCCGCACGAGCAAGCGGCGGTGGTGAGCAAATCCGACGGATTTGCGAACGACGCCGCGAACGAACGTAGTGAGTGAGCGGCGGTGGTCTAGTGGTAGGACCTGAGCCTTCCAAGCTCATGGCCCGGGTTCAAATCCCGGTCGCCGCATTTCGCTGCGAGCACAACCGCGAGCAGCAAATGCTGTACAGAGGGATTTGAACTACGGAAATCCGAGCGGTAGCGAGGATTTGCAGTCGAGTTCAAATCCCGGTCGCTGTCCGTTCCGACAGATAGTGACGATCAGCCGATGCGCCACCCCGTGTTTGACTTTCGCTGGGCGCACCTCTGTCCGATTCCGTAGCTGTCGACACTCTCACTCCGATTCGACGGCAGCCGCTTCAAACTCCTCCCAGTCATCACCCATCCACTCTTGCAGGCGGTCAGTGACGCCGGCGAAGTCCTCGCCGTCCTCGAAGGACTCGACGACGACCCAACCGTCGCCGTTGCGGTCGTAGCCGAGACTGTAGCCACGGTCGCCGTTGATGATAACGACGAACGCGGCCACCGCGTCGAGGTCGGGGAAGAACCCGACCGGCGCAAACCCGTAGTCGTCGTGCTGGGCTTCGAGGGCCGAGATCTCGCTCGTCGAAAGCGGTCTGTCGGGCAGTGAGTCCGTCAGTTCGGTCATTACGTCGCAGTCGTGGGGAGAGGATTGAAAGCGTTTCGAGCGGGATGCGGTCAGGGAGCTCTCAAAGTGTGAGACAAACATAACGTCGGCCAACATTGAAGTATTGCCATGACTTTTGTTAACATGGAGCTTCCTACGCTCCCGGCGGGAACGACCGTCGTACCATCCGGGATTGGCATCGGCGGACGATCATCGCCGGTGGAGACTGGCCACTCCACCGGTCACGTATCGCTTTGAAACCAACGGCAGACGGAGCAGCTGACACCTCACCCCCACCCCCACCCCCACCACTTTCCCTGCTCCAGTTTTTCGAGGTGTTTCCGATACAGCAGTCCGTACGTTGTCCTGATAGGGCCGACGAGGGCCGGTGGGGTTTTCTGCCAGTACACGTAGCGTCGGGTATGGATGCTGGGCGGCTTCCTGGGACCAGCGGCCCCGAGCAGATAGTGGCGCACGTCGACATGGACTGTTTCTACGCCGCCTGCGAACAGCGTCGGGAACCGGCACTCAGCGGCGAGCCACTCGTCGTGGGGATGGGCTACGAGAACGGCGCGACCCACGGGGCCGTCGCGACAGCGAGCTACGAGGCCCGGGCGTACGGTGTCGAGTCGGCGATGGCTATCTCCGAAGCACTGGAACGGCTCCCACGGAAGGTCGAGGCCGTCGAGGACCCGGACCTCGATGTTGAAGACGCCGGCTTCTACCGCCCGGTGGACATGGACTTCTACGAGTCCGTCGCCGCGGATGTCCGGGACATCCTCCATACAGAAGCGGACGTCGTCCGCGAGGTGAGTATCGACGAGGCGTATCTGGATGTAACTGAGCGGGTCTCATGGGAGACTGTCGAGTCGTGGGCAAGAGATTTGAAAGACACAATCGAGTCAGCGGTCGGCGTGGTCGCGAGCGTCGGTGTCGCGCCGACGATGAGCGCCGCGAAGGTGGCCAGCGACCGCGACAAGCCGGACGGGCTGGTCATCGTTGAACCGGGTACCGTCCGGGACTTCTTCGCCGATCTGCCCGTCGAGGACGTCCACGGCGTCGGCCCGGTCACCGCCAGGGAACTCGACTCTCTAGACGTCGGGACTGCGGGCGATCTGGCGGCCGCCGATCCGGAACTGCTGGCCGAGCGCTTCGGCGAGCGCGGCCGCGAGATACGCCGCTACGCCCGCGGCGAGGACGAGCGCTCGGTAACGCCGAAAGGCGACCCCAAGAGTCTCTCGCGGGAATCCGCGTTCACTGACGCGACGACCGATATGGAGACCAAGTGTCGGCAGGTTCGCACCCTCGCCGACGCTGTCGCTGACCGCGCACAGCGAAAGGGTGCGCGCTACCAGACTATCGGCATCAAGGTCGTGACGCCGCCCTTCGACGTGAACACGCGTGCCCGGTCGCTCCCCGGTCCGGTCGAGGAACCCGAACTGGTCAGACGCATCGCGCTGGACCTGCTCGGCGAGTTCGCCGATGATCCGGTTCGGAAGGTCGGGGTTCGCGTCTCGAACCTGGACTTCTCTGCCGGCGAACAAGCTAATCTGGACGGGTTCGGCAGTGACTCCGGAACCGAAGAGAAGAGCGATAGCTCCGTCGCCGACAACAGCTCAGAGACGGCTAAAGAACAGGACGGGGACGGACAGGTGAGACTCGGAACGTTCGGTGAGAACGACGGGGGCAGCGAGGCTGCCGAGGACACGGAGGGCGAGGGAACGGACGCCAGTGAGGCTCAGGTTTCACTCCCGCCCGGTCAGACGACGCTCGCGGATTTCTAGGGCCGCTCAGGCGACACCGTGTTCCAGATTCTCCAGCAGTTTCCCGACGAACAGGCCGGCTCGTGGCGAAATAGTGTCGTCGGCCGGGACTTCTGTCGGATGCGCGGCCAGCGTGTCGACGAACCGCTGGCTGTGGGTCATGGCGTGCAACATATCGACCACGTCAACCACCAGCCCCTCGTCACTGGTGTCCATCCCGGCGTACCGTTCCTTCTCAGCCTCGGAGTAGGTGATTGTCCAGGCCGGCCCGCCGGCGGCCGCGACGATGTCCTCCAGCGGGGCCACTTCGAGCGGGCCGTCGTCACTCCCGACGTACACCGTTCCGTCCTCGACGAACGTCTCGTACCTGTCCATGGCCAGCCCCAGCCGAACAAGTATGTCAAAGAACCCCACTACAATAGCCGTTACCCCGTCTCAGACTGGCTGGCAACACTCGCTATCTGTTCCGTGTTCGCATCTCGCTGTACCTGAGACCACGTTGGTCAGCACAACCGGTTTACAACTGTCGTTTGTCAGGGAAGATATGGTTGAGTTTGGACCCCGTGACCGGGAGGCAGTCTACAAGTCCATCTACTCGCGACGGGATATCAGACGATTTGTCGGCGACCCAGTTCCCGAGGAAGTGCTGGGGCGGATCTTAGATGCCGCCCACAACGCACCCAGCGTCGGGTTCTCGCAACCGTGGGATTTCGTCGTGATAGCGGACGAGCAGACGAAATCAGCGGTCGCAGCGATTGCCGAACGGGCGATAGCCGCCGCACGCGAAGGCTACGAGGAGCCGCGCAAATCAGATTTCGGCCAATTGAAACTGGAGGGAATAACCGATGCACCAGTGAATATCTGTGTTACCTGTGACCCCACTCGTGATGCACCACACGTTCTCGGCCGAAACACGATGCAGCGGATGGACGTTTATTCGACGTGCCTTGCCGTCCAAAACCTCTGGCTCGCTGCCCGTGCCGAGGGTATCGGTGTCGGCTGGGTCTCGTTCCTGTACCCCCACGAACTCCGTGAGGTGTTGAACATTCCACACCACGTTCAGCCTGTGGCCTACCTCTGTGTCGGCTACCCGGAAGACGGCTTCCCTGCTGAACCGGTACTGCAACGAGAAGGCTGGCGTAGTCGCATCGACAGAACGGAACTGGTCCACTACGACGAGTGGGACCCCAGTCGGACACCCGAACCGCAGTCATAACGGAGTCAGAATCGAAGCCCCGCTGATAGCACACAAGAACTTGAACCCCGAGCGACCGAGATCTCGAAGCGGTTTTGAACGAGTTCGCCCTGTGCCCAGACCTGTTCCACAGCTGATGGGCGTCTGACGGAGAGTTATGGGGCCTGCACGCCTCATTCGTGACAGAAACGCATGGCAGAGACCGAACAGATAACTGTCGCGACGACGAGCGCGGGGCCGGGTGGGACCGGGGAACCGGGAGAAACTGTCAATCTCCCGGTGGTGGAACTGCTGACTGGCCGGGGGTTCATCACTGGCAAGAGCGGGTCCGGGAAGTCGAACACGGCGAGCGTTATCGCCGAGAAACTGCTGGACAACGGGTTCGGCCTGCTTATCGTCGACATCGATGGCGAGTACTACGGCCTGAAAGAGGAGTACGAGATCCTCCACGTCGGCGGTGACGAGGAGTGTGACATTCAGGTCACGGACGACCACGCCGGCAAGATCGCGTCGCTGGCGCTGGAGCAGAACGTCCCTATCATTCTGGATATCTCGTCGTTCCTCGACGAGGAGGAAGCAGAGACGCTACTGACCGAGGTCGCCAAGCAACTGTTCGCGAAGGCGAAAAAGCAGAAACAGCCCTTCCTGATGCTCGTCGAGGAGTGCCACGAGTGGATGCCGGAGAAGGGGTCGATGGGCGAGGTCGGGAAGATGCTCATCAAGATCGGGAAACGCGGCCGGAAACACGGGCTGGGCATCGTCGGCATCAGTCAGCGCCCAGCCGACGTGAAGAAAGACTACATCACCCAGTGCGACTGGCTGGTCTGGCATCGCCTGACCTGGAACAACGACACGAAAGTGGTCGGTCGCATCCTCGACAACAAGTACGCCGACGCCGTCGAAGACCTGGACGACGGCGAGGCGTTCATGATGAACGACTGGGCCGAGCAGGTGAGCCGGGTCCAGTTCCACCGCAAGCAGACCTTCGACGCAGGTGCGACGCCGGGCCTCGACGACTTCGAGCGTCCGGAGCTCAAGTCCGTCAGCGACGACCTCGTCTCTGAACTGGAGACCATCAGCGACGAACAGCAGGAGACGGAGGACCGCATCAAGGAACTCCGCGAGGAACTGGACAAGAAAAACTCCCGCATCGCGGAACTGGAGGCGGAACTGCAGGACGCCCGGGACCTCTCGCGGATGGCCGAGCAGTTCACCGAAGCGATGCTGGATCAGACCGAGGACTACAACCCCGGTCGGACAGAACAGGAGAAGATGCGCCGCCAGCGTGAACGGTTCGCCGAGCAATCCACGTCGGATGGCGAGGCAGATGACGACAGTGAGGCGGACACTGACGGTCCCGACGAGCAGCCTCCGGAATCGGACGAGACCGCTGACGCCACGTCCGGCGGCGGGTTCGGTGACGCGTTCAGCGCCTTTGCCGAGGACGGGGCTGCGATGAACGGCGGGAGCGCCAGTGGCAGCGCAGACGCGAACGGCAGCAGCCCGGACGTTGAACCTGAGTCAGATACCAGCAGTGCGGACGCCGAACCGGCGTCGAACGGTCACGCTGAGAACGGTGCTGTGGCGACGAACAGGGCCAGCCCAGACAACAGTGCGGCAGCCGTGCCAGCCAACGGCCAGGCTGAGACAGACACTGCTGCGGCTGATGACAAAGCCCTAAGAGCGGCTATCGCCGAGGCCGTCGAAGCTGAGCAGTCGGACGAGGCAACTGGGGCCGCCGAGGACGAGCCGTCGTCCGATGCTGACGACCCTGCTGTCTACGCCGACCTTCGAGCCGACATCGAGGAGCTGGACCGAAAGACCCGCCGAATGCTCGCGTACTACCGCGAACAGGGTCCCGGGACGCCGCTGAACGCCCATTTCTCGGCCGGTGGCTCCGGCGATCGGACGGGGGCCTATGCGCGAAACAGGGAGCTCCGGCTCCGCGGGCTGGTCGAACACGTCGGCCGTGGAAAGTACGACACGCGGCTGGCGGCGCTGGTTCAGGAGGAGAGCAACCGCCGACTCGACGACGACGAGGTCGAGTCAGTTGTCTCCCGACTCGAATCGGCATTTCTGGACGGGGACAGCGAGTAAAAACTCGTACCGCGATACCGGCGATTTTACAGCAGCGGTTCGACGAGGTCTTCGAGCGCTGCGCGCGGGTCGTCAGCCTTCGCAACGCCGCTGGCCAGCAGGACGCCGCTCGCGCCGAGATCGCTCGCCGAAACGAGGTCCTCGCCGGTCGAGATGCCGGCCCCACAGAGCACGTCCACGTCGCCGTTGACGCGAGCGGCGGCGTCGACCGCGCCGGTCACGATGTCCGGGTCGGCTTTGCTGACGGGCGTGCCGGTCCCGATGAGTTCCGGCGGCTCGACGGCGACGCCGTCGGGGTCGAGCGCGGCGGCCGCACCGATCTGTGCGGGATTGTTCGCACAGACGATGGTTTCGAGGTCTGCGCGGTCGGCGGCGTCGAGCGCGCCGTCGATGTCCGCGAGCTTGAGTCGGTTCTCGGAGTGGTTCAGCAGTGTGCCGACGGCACCGGCGTCCGCCGCGGCTTCGGCAAGGGTACTGCCGGTATGGCTGCCGTGTTCGACGGCGCTGACGTGCTGGGCCCACGTCTCGACACCGGTCTCCGCCACAGCGCTGATCTGTGCGGCCTGTGGCGCGACAGCGACACGAACGCCGGAATCATCACTCACGTCAGCAGCGGCGGTCGCTACTTCCACTGGATCACACGGGTACGCCTTCAGATTGACAAGGACGAACATACGAAACGCACCGGCTGCTGTGGGGAAATAGGTTGCGAAGCCGCCGTTTGGCGGCCCTATCACTGTGCCGTCGATCCATCTCGGTCCGGCGCTCGGGGATGACAATTATTACGCTTCAGCCGAGAGAAGAAACGAGACAAGCCGTGACAGCAGGGGATGACGACACACCGACCGTTCTGATAGTTGAAGACGAGCAACATCTGGCCGACCTGTACACCGATTATTTATCCGACCAGTATCACGTCCAGACGGCCTACAGCGGCGAGGAAGGCTTGGAACTGCTGTCGCCCGACATCGACGTGGTGCTACTCGACCGCCGGATGCCAGTCGTCTCCGGCAACGAAGTGCTCGCACAGATCGAGGAGAAAGGCCTTCGATGCCGTGTCGCGATGGTTACCGCCATCGACCCGGACTTTGACATCATCGAAATGCGCGTCGACGACTACCTTGTCAAACCTGTCACTCGCGACGACCTTCAGGAGGTCGTCGACCGACTGTACAAGATCCGAGAGTACAACGATCGGCTCCGAACACTCACATCGAAAAAGCTCAAGCGCAACGTCCTCCGCGTGGAAAAGACCGACCGGGAACTGCAGGACAGTGAGCGCTACCAAGCCCTTCAAGATGAGATCGAAACCATCTCATCGAACGTCGAGTCACTCGCCGACGAACTCGACGTCGAGAAAGGCGACCTCCAACTGTAGCTAGTCCTTTCGCTTCACGACGTCGCCGAGCGTGTACTCGCCGTCGCTGCTACCGCCCGACCACTCCGTCTCGTCGGCGCTGCCGCCAGCGCTCAGGGAGATCTCAAGCGCGCTTTCGAGTTTCTTCTGGACGTCGTCACTAGGCAGTGAGTTGCCCTGTTCGAGCTTCCGGATCAGGCTCGCCTTCTCGTTGAGTTGCTTGGCGAGTTCCTCCTGGCTGAGACCCTGGGATTCCCGACCCTTGCGGATTCGGTCGTGGTAATCCTGTGCGATCTCGTCCATCTCGTCGAACATATCCCGACGGCGGCCACTGGACCCGCCACCACCCGAGGAACTCGACGAGGACGACGAACTCGACGACGATGACGAGGAGGACGACGTCGAGTACTTCGTCGACGTGGACGACGTCTCCTCCGTCTTGACCTCCGTGCCGAAGTCGGTACACTCGTCACAGACGTCGAGTTCGGCTCCCTCGATTTTGACGCGGTTCGGAGACGAAACCTCCGTTCCGCACATCTCGCACTGAACCATACCGACGGCTTGGACGGGGCGCGGTATAAATGGTGCGCTGGCTACTCCAGCGCGGCCATCGCGTGATAGAACCGCTGGGCGGCGGTAACGTGCCCGACGACGGCGAACACTACCAGCAGCCAGCCGACCAGCGTCAGTCCGGCCAGTGCGTTCGGGACGAACGCCGTGACGCCCGTGACGACACCGACGAGCGCGAGTCGGTCGGCGCGGCCGAGCAGGCCGCCGTACACGCGGTCGAGGCCGACCGCCTGTGCTTGCGTCCCGAGATAGGAGGTCATCAGGACGCCGGTGACCGCGGCGATGCCCAGTTCCCACTGGCTCACGCCCGCGGCGAGGCCCACGATAATGCCGATGTCGGCGTAGCGGTCCAGTACGTGGTCCAGCAGATCACCGCCCGACGACGCAACGTTCAGCTCCCGCGCGAGCGCCCCGTCTACGAGGTCGAGCCAGCCGTTCAGAAAGACGAGGACGGCACCGCCGAGATACAGCAGGGGGTCCTGCGCCGCGACGGCGTACACCCCGCCCGCAGCGAGGGCCAGCAGGAACGCGATGACGCTGACGCCATTCGGTGAGAGGCCGGCTACCTTGGCGGCGCTGACGAACGGCCCGAGCGCGCGGTCGGCCAGCGGGCGGAACTTGTCGAGCGTCATAGCCAGTCGATGTAGGAGACACTCCCTGCACTCGGCTCCCGCTCGCCGTCCACGACGGCTTGAATCTCCCGTGCCACTTCGTCGGGATCCCGGTCCGTCGTCTCGATCTCGTACACTGACTCCATGCCGTGCTCTTCGACGGCTTCCCCGAGGATGACATCGAGCGCTTCCGACTCCGCGTTCTCGTAGGCCTTCGAATCGTCGTCGCCGCGCTCCCGAAGCCGCTCAACGATGGTTTCAGGGTGGGCTCGCAGCACAATTACCCGGTCGGCGTCGAAGTGATGCGCGAGGTGGGATTCGAACAGCACGTCGTCACGGCCGTCGAGCCACTCGGACAGCCTGTCGAGGTCGGCAACGAGGCTCCCGCGGTCCTCGTCGATGCCCGTCGAGAACCCATCCTCGTTCTTGATCACGTCGTTGAGGTGGAGCGTGTCGAGGCCTGTATCGAGGTGTTCCACTGCTGTGGTCTTGCCCGTCCCCGGCGTCCCGGTCACGGCGACTCTCACGGCTCGACCACCTCGATGACTTCGTTCAGTACCGAGACGGCGCGTTCCGTGTCCTCGCGCGTCCCGCAGGTGATACGGATGCATTCGGGGAGTCCGAACGAGGAACAGTCGCGGATGATGACGCCGCGCTCCTGGGCGGCATCCGCGATGGCTGACGCATCGCCGACCTCTGCGAGGATGAAGTTCCCCGCGCTGTCCCAGGTCGGCGCGTCGAGTTCCTCGGAGAGGTACTCCCGAGCCCACGAAGCGGTTTCGACGGAGCGCTCGACGTGTTCATCGTCGTCGAGCGCCGCCAGCCCGGCACGGCAGGCGAGTTCGCTGGCCGAGAACGGCGTGTTGATGCGGGCGTAGGCGTCGGCCCAGTCCTCGGGAACGACAGCGTAGCCGAGTCGAATCCCCGCGAGCCCGTACGCCTTCGAGAACGTCCGCAGGAGCGCAACGTCGTCGCGGTCGTCCAGCAACGGCCGCTTGCTCGGCATTTCGGTGAACTCACCGTAAGCCTCGTCGACGAGGACCAGCGTCTGCTCGTCGGTTTCTTCAGCGATAGTCCGGACTGCATCGGTCGTGAACTCCGCCCCGGTCGGGTTGTGTGGGCTGGTGAGGTAGACGATGCGCTCGCCGTCGTAATCTTTCAGGACGGTGTCGGCGGTCTGAGCGAAGTCGTCAGCCTTCGAGAGCGTGTACTCGTTGACCTCGCCGTGGTGATAGCGGGCACTCATCGCGTAATACGCGAAGCCCGGCGACGGGACGAGTACCTCCTGACCGGGGTCGAGCATCGCCCGGGCGAGGCAGTCCAGCGCGCCGTCCCCGCCGTTGCTCAGCCACACCTGTTCCGGTGTTACGTCCCACATGTCCGCCAGTTCGTCGACGAGGTCGGCGTGGGAGGCCTTCGGATAGGAGTGCATCCGTTCGGCCGACCCGCGAATCGCCTCGACGGCGTCCGGGCTCGGCCCGTACATGTTCTCGTTCGACGCCAGCTTCACCATGTCGTCCGGGTCGAGACCGAGTTCCCGGGCGACCTCCTCGATACCGCGACCTGCCCGATAGACAGTGTGAGCGGAGAGGTCCCGTGGTTCCATGGCTGTGCAAAACGGACGGGGCGGCTTAAGCGTGCTCACATCGGGCGTGGCCGTAGCTCCCCCAGCCAGTTTCGCACAGAAATCCGCTGGCGGCTTCCCGTGAGAAACCCGTCGATGACGGGTAAGGCACGGAATGGCACGCTCCCCACCGAATCCCTGTCAGTCAGTGGTAATGAGCGTTACGGTGAACCACTGTCTAGTCGCCGACAGCCATAGCCACCGAAAACGGTAACACACCATAGGCCCTGTTAGCCTGCAATGCCGCTTCTCATCGATATTCGGAAACTCACGCTCATTACGCGGCTCATTCAGGACGGGGCCGAGCAGGTCGCCGATTCGCTGGCGACGCTGGCCGGCGTCGACGCCGCCGTCGAGATCAAGAGTCTCTCGTTCGTCCAACCGGAGGATATCGCCACGGAAATGGGCGGCGGGAATATCTACAGCGCTCGTGTCCGGCTGACAGAGCCGCCCTACGGCGTCTTCCTGATGACGTTCGAGACGGAGACGGCCGCGGAGATTGCGGAGCTGATGACCGGCTCCAGCGTTGACGATGGGTTCACACAGCTCCACGAATCCGCACTGCAGGAGATGTGTAACATCCTCACATCGGGCTTCATCGACGGCATCGCGAACACGCTGAACGCGACCATCAACATGGGGACGCCGACGGTGGTCCAGGACGACGCGACCGAGATCGCCGACAAGGCGCTCTCGCATGTCCGACGGGACTCGCTGACTATCGTGCTCGACTCGCTCGTCGACATCAAGGAGAGCGATGTCGCGTTCTCGCTCCGCATCTTCCTCATCCCCGACCCCGGCTCGTTCGTCCACCTTATCGACCAACTGGACTACGACACCGACCGCGAGACGCACATCTCTGCCGACACCGACGCGGTCACAGAGCTCGATATGTCGGGTGATGCGGACGCCCTCGATGCCTTTGATTCTTCGGAGTAACTGTACCGAACCCACGACGTTGAAGGGGGTCGCGTCCAACCGCCGCATATGAGTGTCGTAAACGCGGCTGTCTTCGGGGTGCACCTGATATTCGCCGCGCTGTGGGCTGGAACCGTGTTGTTCATGACCTACGCCGTACTCCCGACGGCGATGAACGGCGACTCCTCGCCGGGACCGCTGTCAGCGATTACCGGGAAGCTCAAGACGGTGTCACGGGCGAGTGCAACGCTCCTGTTTCTGACGGGTGGGCATCTGGCAGCGACCCGCTACACCGCCGAGTCGCTGACGGGGACTGGTCGCGGCCACCTCGTCATCACGATGATCGTCCTGTGGTTCACTCTGGCCGGCCTCGTCGAGGTCGGCGCGTCGAAGCTCAGCGACGGCTTCGACCAGCAGAAGGTACGCGAACCAGCTCGGAACGCACGCCCGTTCCTGCTGGGGGCGTCTCTTGTGTCAATTCTCCTCTTGCTCGACGCCGGCGCGATTCTCGGCCTGTACTGAACGGCCGAGATATCAGTTACCGCTTACTCCTCACGCCATACCTGTATCAGCAGATACAAATCATCATCCGGCATATCGAAACTCAATGTGGCCGTGGGGACATCTCGCCGTCGCCTACCTCGTCTTCGTTGTGTTCACCCGGATTGACCCGACCCGTCGCCAGACAGCAGCCACGTTGACTGCGCTGGCGGTGGGGTCGCAGTTCCCGGACCTGATCGACAAACCGTTCGCCTGGACGTTCGGCGTTCTGCCGTCCGGGCGGTCGCTTGCCCATTCGGTGTTCACCCTCCTCGTCCTCGCCGTGGTCTTGCATCGACTCGCCGTCCGATATCGCCGAACGGACCTCTCGACAGCGTTCACAGTCGGTGCATTCGTGCACATCTTGACTGACATGAGCCCGACAGCGGTGGCCGGGGTACTCGGCGGTGACCTGACACAGCTCCAGTGGTTGCGCTTTCTCGTCTGGCCGCTCCAGCCACCGCCGCCATACGCCAACGACACGTCCTTCATCGCGCAGTTCGCCTCATTCTCGTTCGAGCCGTACGTCCTGTTTCAGTTCGGGTTGTTCGGCCTTGCTGTCGCCGTGTGGCTCGCCCACGGCGCGCCCGGCTTCCGGGCAGTCACTCGTCGGAGCAAAGCAGTGTTCACCGAGTCTGCGGACTAAAGCCGCTCGGAGACGTGGTCCGCGCACTTCAGTGCGAGCGCAGCGATGGTCAACGTCGGGTTCATCGACCCGGCAGTGACGAACACCGACGAGGACGCAATCGAGAGGTTCGCCACGTCGTGGGTCTGCAACTGTGGGTTGACTACGCTCTTTTCGGAATCCGTTCCCATCCGCGTCGTACCCATGTGGTGGTATGCCGGCCCGGTGTCGGCCGGCCCAACCGTCCACGAGATGTCGACCCCCAGCTCCGACAGCACGGCGTGCTGTATCTCGTTCGCCCGCGAGAGCGACCGCTCCAGTCGGTCGCCCCACGACCACTGGATGTCCGGCACCGGGTTCCCGTGATCGTCCGTCGTTGACGTGTCCAGCGTCACACGGTTCTCCTTTCGCGGCGGCTGGCCGACCAGTCCGCCCATCGCGATGCTGGTGCCGTAGCTCTCGCGGAGGCTCGACAGCAGCGTATCGCCCCACTCCTCGCCGGAGAGCGCGAGTTCGACCGGCGACGGACCGGCGTAGTTCAGGAACTCCAGTTTCAGCGGCGACAGCGCCTCGTCGGTGGCCCCAACGACCGTCTCGCCGTCCGAGACGTGCTCGACTGCCTGCCCGGGGTCGTCGTAGAACTGGTGACACTCGCTCGTGAGAAAGCCGACGTGGTTCTGTCGCGTTTCCCGGTCGAGCGTCCCGCCCGTCCCGGCGAACAGGTGGTCCATGAAGTAGTGGCCGACCAGCCCCGAACTGTTCGCCAGCCCGTCCGGATGGTCGTCGCTCGCTGACAGGAGCAGGAGTCGCGGCGTCTCGACGCCGCCCGCCGCGATGACGAACTCGCGGGCCGTCTGGCGGTGTTCGGTCCCATCTGGCGTCGCGTAGACGGCCGCCTCGACACGCCCGTCGCCGTCAGTGACGAGGTGCTGAACCGGTGCGCGGTCGATGACTCTGGCTCCCTCGGCTTCGGCGTCCTCGATGTGGACGCTGGCGTCGTATTTCGCGCCGGAGGGACAGACCGGCTGGCAGGTCCCATAGCCCACACACGACCCCCGTCCATCGTACGGTTCGGAGTTGCGAGCGTTAGGAACGGAGTGCATCGTGATGCCCAGTCGCTCACAGGCCTCGGCGAACAACGAGTCGCTGTACGACGGCGGGAATCCGGGCAACGGATACGCACCGTCCCGCGGTGGTGCGAAGGGGTTGTCCGCGTCACCGGCGACCCCGAGCGCCCGCTCGGCGTCGGCGTAGTACGGCCGCAGGTCCTCGTAGTTGATCGGCCACGCTGGGTCGTCGGTGTCGTGGCTGCCGTCGAAATCCGAGGGGTGCAGCCGCATCACCATCCCCTGCCAGTGCAGCGTTGACCCGCCGACGCCTTTGACCCGTGAGATGTTCAACGGGTAGTACCGCTCGCCGCTCGCACTGAACGCATCGCGGTCGCCGCCCATCTCCCAGACGGAACCGTGGTCGCCGGGTCGGATCGCCGCCTCCATCTGCTGCTCTCGTTTCGACCTGTCGAACCGTGGCCCGGCCTCCAGCACGACCACCTCCTGTCCGTCGCTGGCGAGTTGGCTCGCGATGAGTGCCCCTGCCGGCCCCGCCCCGACGACACAGACATCCGCCCGCTCGGACGGCTCCCGATCCATTTCAGCAGGAGTTAGGCAAGCCTAAACTTATACGTTGGCATCTCAGGTGCCGTGTACGGCGACTACGTCGCCTCCCAGCCATCATAGGCCGTGTCGGCACGACAGTATGGGCAGACGTGTTCGCGCCGCTGCGCGCGACTTGTAGGGTTTGAACTCCGTCTAGTTCGCTCGTCGCAGAACGGGCGTGGCGGGAGTGAGCAAACGCGGCGCGTTTGCGAACTACGCCACGGCCGCGAGTGTGTTTCGAGCGGACGCGAGAAACCACGAAGCGGGCGTGGCGGGATTCGAACCGCCTGAACTTCGCTCGCTTCGCTCCCTCGTTCCGTGCTTCGAATCTCCGTGCGTTTTCACGGCTCACTGTCGTTCGCCGGAAAACGGGCGTGGCGGGATTCGAACCCGCGTTCTAGGGGTTAGGAACCCCTCGCCCTGGTCCACTAGGCCACACGCCCTACCGGGTGGTCGATTGAGCGGTGAAAAATCCTTTCGTTATCACTATCGCCAGCTGAAAACGGAGAAGTGGTCGAGATTACGTCTCGGTTTCTGTCGCCGTCTCGGTCGATTCGGACGAGTCCACGGTGGACGCGTCGGCTCCTTCTGCAGCGCCGCCATCACGCATTTCTTCGAGTTCCTGTTCGACTTCTTCGCGCCCCTTCTGGAACTCGCCCATGGCTTCGCCAGTCGACCGCGCTAGTTTTGGAATCTTGTTCGCGCCGAACAGCAGGACGGCGATGAGGAGGATGACCATCATCTCCGTCGTCCCGGGCATCCCCGGGAACAGTACTCCGGATGTCCCTAACATTGTATCCGAAGGTTACGTGGTTGCTATTATAACCTTTTTGCTCAGGACGGCTTGGCAGACGAGTCGCTGCCGTCGAGACCGACTCTCCAGTACTGGCTGGCGTGGGAAGCAGACCGAACGGTAGTCATAACGGAGCCGTGGCCACTTTGTCTGTCGAAACGGCCTCGCCGGGAACCGACGGCGAGGCCTGACACAGGGGGCGTGGGCAATGGGTGTGGCTCGGAAGCGGCAACACGAGGCACTGGATCTCTGACTTCACGGTGTCGCTGGCTTGGGTTGGCACGTCGATGGGTAGACCGCAGCATGTCCACGGGACTGTGTCGATAGCTGGGGCTGTTCAGGTGACACGATTTCCGTGGCCATGTCCGGCATACATGGTCTGCCTGCGTGCGGGTTCGCACCCGCAGTACCGGCTACACGCTCGTGTCAATTTGTTATATTCTTGTTAAGCCACTGCTCACCAACCATCGCGCAGGACGGGCACACTCTCCGCCCGGAGATATAACTACTGTCGGGCGCTCAAAGATACCAGATGACGGCCGATAGTCACACAATGGAAGTCAGGAGCGGAGAAGAGGTAACGATCCGACCGATCAAGCCCGTCGGGGAGGACGTCGTTCGAGTCGATATCGAGGCTGACGGGGTGTGGCGACTCGATATCACGCGTGAGGGCGAAATCGCTGATATCGTCACGACCCGTGACGCTGACGGGACACTTGCGGACCGCGACCTGCCGGAGTGGATCGATGAGGTCACGGCGAAGTTTGCACAGTTCTGAGCACGCCCGGACTCGGTCAGGTCGGAAAGGGTTTTACTCGCCTGGGTCAACTCGGCAGTATGGTATCAGTCGGAGACACTGCACCCGATTTCACGGCACCGATCGCAAATGGCGACGTTGACGAAATAACGCTGTCCGAGGCGCTCGACGACGGGCCTGTCGTGCTCGCGTTCTTCCCGGGCGCATTCACCAGCGTTTGCAGTCACGAGATGAACTCGTTTCAGGACCGACTCGACGAACTCACCGAGGCAGGGGCGACGTTGTACGGTGTCAGCATCGACACACCGTTTTCACAGAACGCGTTCCGGGACGAACTGGGACTTGAGTTCGACCTCGTCAGCGACTCCGGGCGGGAGATCGTCGATGCCTACGACATTTCGATGGACTTCGAGGCACTCGGCGTTCCGAACGTAGCAAAGCGAGCTGTCTTCGTTGTCGACGAAAATCAAGAAGTCACGTACGCCTGGGTCAGTGACGACCCTGGCGTCGAACCGGACTACGACGAGGTTATCGACGCCGCCACCTGATCGCGCCGGTGGGGGATTTTTCGCGGTGGGTCGTCTGGGTTGTGGTATGAGCGTTGATAGCGACGATACCAGCGGCCGTATCTACGACCCCGAGGCGGACCATGCGTTCCCGGACGAGCGACTGAACGCAGTTCTCGACATCATCACGGCTGACGAGGAGATCCAGGCGTATCTCGAAGCTCAGAACATCAACCCCGTCGCGCGCAAACAGTACAACGACCACGGCGCGAAACACATCGGTATCGTTCGGAACCGAGCGCTGTGCCTGTACGATCTCCTCAAACAGGGGGGCGTCGAGTTCAACGGTGCGGCCGACCACGGCCTCGACGAGGCTGACGAGGCTGTCATCATCGCACTCGCGACGACGTTGCACGACATCGGGCACGTCGTCCACCGCGATTCACACCCGTACTATTCGATCCCGCTTGCGGCCGACATCCTTGACGACCTGCTCGACGAGTTCTACGACGTTCGACAAGCAGTTCAAATAAAAGGCGAGGTGTTACACGCGATTCTCTGTCACCACACCGAGGAAAACCCGCTGACGCTGGAAGCCGGCGTCGTTCGCGTCGCCGACGCGCTGGACATGGAGCGTGGCCGTTCTCGCATTCCGTACAAGCGCGGCGGGCGCGGTATCGACACCGTTTCTAGCCAGGCCATCGAGACGGTGACGCTGAGCCCAGGCGACGACTATCCTGTCCTCGTCGAAATCGCGATGAACAACGCGGCCGGCGTCTATCAGGTCGATAATCTTCTAAAAGCCAAACTCAAGCACTCTGGACTGGAAGAACACGTCCGTATCGTTGCGCTCAACACTCGAGAGGACGGTAACCAGATCGTCGAACGAATCGAACTCTAAGCAGGAGCGACACAACGGTTTTGTACCGTGCTTCCCTAGCTATGCCCATGAGTCTCACACCCATGGATGAGCCACGGGGTGCCCGGGGCAAGACGGACGACGGTGACGTGCCGTCGCCCTCGCTTCTGGACCGGGTCAGGTACCGCGTGCGCTCAGCCATTGAGACCATTTCGTTTGGGGAGAGGTGTGTTGAGTGGCTTGATAGACGTGGTCGAGACAAACCACAGTCGACGATTCACACGGATAGGTTCGCTGACGATGTCGTTGCGCCGCCGGAGTGTCCGTCGATCAGCGATCTTCCGACGCGGTCACGACCATTTACATACCCAACGCGGAATCACGCGGAGAGCAACACTGTCGACCTCATCGCAGTCGAAACTGGAGACCAACTCACTATGACACATCCGGACAACTCCGAGGCGAAGATTTCGTCCGACGTGTGGGAATCTGTCGAGCAGTAAGTGCCGCTGCTGGCCTGTTCTTTCGTCGCTGAACGAACGGTTTCCAGATCCTTCTGGCGGTGTTTGGAGAACGGAAACCAGCAGAACGACCGGCCGAGACCGCGGTCAGAGCTCGTACTGCGCGATGTCACCGGAGCCACACACTGGGCAGGTCGAGCTATCCGTTTCGATAGTGGTTCCACAGCGTCGACACTCCAGATGTGACCGCTGTTGAGTCCCCACGACACGGCGTAATCGCTCGATCATATTGCCAGACAGGGAGCCAGGCCGTATATAATCGGGTAATTCACGGTGAAAGTGAAAACCGCAAGACAGAGGGCCGATTCCGATGGGTCGTCAGCCGGGCGTCAGACATCGCTATCACGCCATCCGGGCCGCCAGTCACGACAGTTACGCGCGGGCCTGCTCACCGCGGTCCCGCTCCCCGGACGCGCACAGAAGTGCCAGAAACAGCCCAACTGCGAACAGCCAGACCACCACCAGCCAGAGCAGTATCGATTGGACCCTACCCCCGAGCATGAAATGTAAGCGTCACTATCCGTACTTAATTAGTAGCACTGTATCGGGAACGGATACAGTGACACAAGTGGATTATACCTCGGATAACCGTGACACCGGCGTCGGTAACCCCCTACACCGCCCCTACTGACTCGGACGCACGAAGACCTCGCTCCTGTCGGCCGCGCAGTCCCGACACTCGTCTGTTCCGGGCCGCCCAGACGTTTTTGTGCACGCCGACGTAGCCACGCCCGATGACGGGAACAGCCGCGGCCGAGCCCACTGTGACGACGTTCACGTCGACCGTCGACCGTATCGATTCGACCGCCGTCGTGCTAGCGGAGACGTACTTCTACGCTGAAGGCGGTGGTCAGCCGGCAGACCGGGGCACTCTCGGAGGTGTCGAGGTCGTCGACGTCCAGCACCGAAACGGCGATATCGTCCACGAACTGGCCGAGCCGCCGGCGTTCGATCCGGGCGAGACAGTCGAAGGCCAGATTGACACGGCGTTCCGGACGTACTGCATGCGTGCCCACACGGCCAGTCACGTCCTCTATGGCGCTGGTCGCCGGCTGCTGTCGGATCTCGGCTATGGCGGGTTCGACATCAGCGCGACAATCCCGGACGATGCCGGTGGCGACGAATTCGGACCGGCTATCTCCGGGAAGGTGCGTGTAGATTTCGAAACGACGACCGAAATCGACGACGAGACACTCACCGAACTTGAGCGGCTGACTAACCGCGCGGTCTGGGAATCATACGACGTGACCTGGGAAGAAATTCCGCGTGACGAGGCACTGGACCGCGACGATATCGCGTTCAACACGAAGACCGAAGAGGGAATCGAGGGTGAGACAGTCCGTGTCGTCACCATCGAGGACTGGGACGTGGCAGCCTGTGGTGGGACACACGTCGGGAACACGCGGGAGATCGGGCCAGTGACCGTGCTCGGTCGGTCCAACCCCGGCGAGGGTCTAACTCGCGTCGAGTTCGCCGTCGGTCCGCGAGCGATCCGCCAGCGCGCGACCGAGCACGAGCGGGCGATGGCTGCCGCCCAGTCGCTGGATACGAACGTTACTGAACTCCCGGATGCTGTCGACGGACTCCAGTCGGAGCGCGACGACCTCCGGGGCACCGTATCGACCCTCCAAGAGCGTCTGGTCGATTCCCGTCTCGCTGACCTGCGTGACGACGCCATCGAAGCGGACGGGCAGCGGTGGCTCGTCGGTACCGTGACGGGTCTCGACACGAACGCGCTCGCTGACCGGGCGGAGTCCGCCGTCGACGACGATATCGACGTGGCCGCGCTGGTCGACGCCGATGGGCAGTATCTCGGCGTCGCGACGACTGGCGGCGTCGATGCCGGCGAAGTGGTCGATCAGGTGACCACAGAGTTCGGTGGCGGCGGCGGCGGACGACCGACGGTCGCACAGGGTGGTGGACTCGGCGCTGATGGGGATGCTATCGTCGCATTCCTCCGGGACGGGCCAGCGACGGCAGACAGCGGCGACTGATCAGTCTCCTCGGTTCGGCGTCCCGTTGAACCGTGCAACCTCGTTTCGCAGGGCGTCCCGCTTCAACAGCCCGAAACCGATGAGAATACAGGTGAATCCGACACCCGTGTAAACCGTCGGCGTCTCGCCGAGAAACAGCAGTCCGGTGGCGGCGGCGACGACCGGCGCGGCGTAGGAGACGAGATTGATCTCGATGGGTCCGAGCCGCTCCAGCAGGTCGAAGTAGATGAGGAAGCCAAGGGCGCTGGCGACGACAACCAGATACAGCAGAGCCAGCACGGCTTCAGCAGTCCACTGAACGTCGGCCATCGATTCGGCGGCCCCGAAGCTGATACCGTGCATGAGTACCGCACCGAGCAGCATCGACCACGCCTCCATCGTTTCTATCTCTAGGTTGTCGTCGAACCGACGGGTCAGCACGCTCCCGAGGGCGAACGACGTGGCCGCGAGGAACACCAGAACCAGCGAGACGGTTCGGGGGTCGAGCAGGTTCCCCGGGTCGGGGTTGCTGAGGACGCCGACACCGACGAACCCGACGAGCAGACCGACGATTCCCAGCGTCGTGAGACGCTCGTCCGGGAGGAACGCACGCGCGAATCCGGTCGTGAGAATCGGCGAGAGGCTCACGACGATAGCAGCGGCGGCACTGGTTGTTCCCTGCTCGCCGACGAACAGGAAGATGTGGTACGCAGCGATCATGAGTGTGCCACTAATACCCACAACTATCCAGTCGGTCCGGCCCTTCGGGACCCACTGGTCGGTAGCGTACACCGCGTAGCCAAGCATCAACAGCCCGGCGAGGTCGTACCGGAGGGCTGCAAACAGGATCGGCGGGAAGTACTCCAGCCCGGCCTTGATCGCGGTGAAGGCGCTGCCCCAGGCGACTGCGAGCGCGACGAAGAGGATGGCGTTGCGGAACCGCATCGTCCGCTCAGTCGGCCGCCTCGTCGTTGGCCGCTTCATCGTCGCCCGGTTCGTACGTCTCCGCGATAGCGTCTAGCGCCTCGTGGTGTTCCGTCGTGTGCGGTGCGGTCAACGGCGAGACGCTGACCTTGCCGTCGACGACGGCGCGGCGGTCCGTCCCCTCGGGGTCGGGGATGTCGCCGTCTGCCATGTGCTCCCAGATACGATCGTGTAGGGTCACGGCGTCGCCATCCTGTACGGCGTCCATCTCGTAGAGGTGAGACGGTCGTGTGACCGTCATCTGTGCGTCGCCCCATTCGGCGACAGGGGCGTTGATGTTCAGGTAGTCACACTGTTCGAACACGCCGGCGTCGACGGCGTGGTCGGCGAGGTAGGTCGTCGCCTTCGCTGCCTCGCGGTAGCTATCGCCGTTGGCCTCGATGTCGGAGAACGCGGCGTCCTCGCGGACCGGGATGTACATCGAGACGGCCATCGCCGGCACGTCGAAGAAGGTGGCTTCGACGGCGGCGCTGACGGTCCCCGAGCGGCCGAGAACGTACGCGCCGAGGTTCGCCCCGCGGTTACAGCCCGCGACGACGAGGTCAGTGTCGGTGACAAGCGCTTCCAGCCCCGCCACGACGCAGTCCGAAGGAGTCCCTTCGACAGCGTAGCCAAGTTCGTGCTCGTGGACGGTCACTTCGTGTGAAATAGCCCGACCGACCGCGCTCTGGTCCTCTGCCGGGGCGACCGCAGTCACATCGCCGACTGTCGAGAGACCGTCGTACACCGCCCGGAGGCCGGCGCTCTCGATGCCGTCGTCGTTCGTCAGCAGAATCGTCGGCTCGTCCATACGCTTTGTCGGGCCGTCCCTGAGAAAAGCCCACCGCTAGCGCGCTCGATCGACGACCGTCTCGCCGTCGACGACGACGTTGTACGCCTCCTCGTCGTCGTTCCACAGGACCAGCGCGTTCTCGAAGGACAGCAGGTCGCCATAGTCGGCTTTCCGGAGGTCCTCGTTCAGTATCGACGCCTCGGTGAGGACGGCGAAGTGGTCGACTTTCTGGCTCCCGTCCCCCAGCAGATACAGCGGATTTGCACCCTCCCGTTCGGCGAGGTCGTGGCTGAGCTTGACCCCGAGGAAGTTCACCCGGTCGGTGACGTAGTTCTCGGCGTCGGCCATCGGCGCGTGGATGCCCCGGTCAGGCGTCACATCGTGCTTTCGCTTGCCGTCGGTTCGAAGAACGCTGTAGGCGAACTGCACGTCCGTGTTGACGAACTCGCCTGTCCCGCCGTTGGGGTCGTCGAGGCGCTGTTGCATGGTCGGCACCTCGATGTCAGGTTTCCGGTCGAAGGACCACGACTCGCTGTCCGGGGACTGGTGGGGCCAGAGCCGCACCGTCGGCCCGTACACCGTCGCTGGGCCGCCGTCGGCCACCTCGCGCTCAACAGTCCGGAGCTGTATGGCTGTGTTCCGGTCAGCCGGAGCCAACGCCAGCAACGTTCCGTCGTCGGCAAGCGCCTTGACGTACCGGTAGAGGGTCGCCGCCGCGTCGTCGAGTTCGCTGAGGACGTTGCCGAAGATGATGAGGTCGTAGCCCTCTGCGTCGGTGTCGCTGCCATCGGCACCGCCACTGCTGTCGCTACCACCAGCCCCACCGCTGTCGTTGCCGGCCCCACCCCCGCTGTCGTCGCCGACAAGCGGCGACGACGGGTCGAACTCCTCGGCGAGTGACCGGTGGATCTCCCAGCGGACGTTCTGGCCGCTGTCTTCCAGTAAGCTCTCCAGTACATCCGCGGCGGCGCTCGGCTCGACGGCGTGGTAGTCAAGCAGGGCGTCGTCCGGGAGCAGGTCGCGCAGGGCGAGCGCCGGGCCACCGACGCCGGCCCCCACGTCCAGCACTCGAAGCTGTGACGGAAGCAGGCCGTCAGCGGCGAGGTCCGCGAGGACGTATTTCGCCACTGCGTAGTAGTCCGGCAAGTGGTAGACGGCGTAGCCAAGCGCCGTCAGTTCGTCGTATTCGACGGCCTGTCCCTGCAGGTACCGCTCCTTGATGTCGCGGATGCGCTCCCTGAGTTCGTCACCGCTGTCGCCGCTGTGCCACTCCAGCCCGCCCCACTCTGTCAACAGGTCGATGACCTGCTGTTCGTAGCGGTCGGGGAACCGCTCGACGCCGTCGAAGTTCACCGACAGTCGCCCCTCAGGTGCCGGAACGAAGGTCCCGTCGTCCTGTTCGACGATGCCCAGATCGAACGCTTCCTCCCGGAGCACCTGCTTGACGACGGCGGGGTGGGGCTGGCCCTCGACGTATTCGTGTAGCTCCTCTGGGTCCAGCGGCCGGACGTTCCGGAGGTACTGGGCGTTGTCGCGTATCTGCTGGCGTGTGTTCTGGTTCATGAGAGTTGCTCGTAGAGCCGTTCGAACGTCTCTGCGTCGGCGTCGGCGAGTTCCCTGGCGGCGGCGGCGACCGCATCCGCGCCGTCGAATGTCCGCTGAATATCGGAATACACCCGCGGGTCGCCACCGGTGACCTGCTCGACGAGATCGAACAGGCCGGCCGAAATCGGCGTCTGAAACCGGTCGGGCACGTCGGCGGCGGCCATCGCGAACGCGAGTACGGCGGCGTGGGCGCTGGCCTGGACCGTTTCCATGGCCTCGTCGTGTTCCGCCGCCGTCGTCTCGAAGCAGTTGTTTCCGGCTGCGGCGAGTGCGTCGACGACAGTATCGGCGTCGGGACCCGACGCGTCGGCGACGACGGCGACGTTCCCGGGCGCGTTCTCGGGGGCAAACAGCGGGTGGAGGCTGAGCCGCTGACCATCGGGCATGGCATCCCGCATTGCCGCGACGGGGCCAGCCATGCTCCCCGTCACGTCAACGATTGCATCCGTGGCATGCGGTGCGAACTCGTCGATAGCCGCCTCGGCGACGGGCATCGGCACCGCAATACAGACAACGTCGAAAGTCTCGGCCGCGTCGCTGGCGACAGTGCGCCCGCCGACCGTGGTTGCAGCGGCTTCAGCGGCCGACTGGTCGAGGTCGGTGAAGGCGACAGTCGCATCGGCGTGGGTCCGGACCGTATGTGCGAACCACTGGCCCATCGCGCCGGCGCCAACGACGAGAACGTTCATCGGCCCAGCGTAGCCCGTCCCGTCTCAAAAGCCGTTCGGTCACACTCCTGCTCACCGCGACACCGCAGGTGACGATGGGCGGGTAGACAGCCGTCGAACAGCCCGCTGTGGTCCGGTTTCCCCCTCCTAAACGCTTATCTGTCGGCCCTGAGAGAACGGTGACATGAAGCGCGTTCGATTCCGTGATACCGCGGGGAACGTCCGGGGGGGCCGCTGGACTGTCGAGGACGGCGAGCCAGTCGTCACCGCCGCTGCCGGGCCGTACGGCCGTATCGCCTTTGGCGACGAGTCTTACGACCCCGACGAGGTAGATATCCTCCCGCCCTGCGAGCCGACGAAAGTCGTCTGTATTGGGCGCAACTACGCCGACCACGCCGAGGAGATGGACTCGGACGTCCCGGACCGGCCGATGCTGTTTCTCAAAGCCCCGAACGCCGTCGCGTCCCACGGCAAACACCTCACGATGCCCTCGGGGAAGGAACGCATCGACTACGAGGCCGAACTCGGTGTCGTCATCGGCGAGCAGTGCCGGAACGTTAGCGAATCGGGCGCGATGGACGTGGTCGCGGGCTACACCTGTGTCAACGACATCTCCAACCGCGACGACCAGCGGCGAGAACAGAACTGGGTCCGCGGGAAGGCCTTCGACAACGCCTGCCCGATCGGCCCGCTCGTGGCCACACCGGAGCACGTCCCGGAGGACGCCAGCATCAAACTCCGACTGAACGGGGAAACGAAGCAGTCCTCCTCCCGGGAGCACCTCATCTTCTCAGTCCCCGAGCTGATTGCGGAGATAACCTCGTATATGACGCTCGAACCCGGCGATGTCATCGCTACGGGGACGCCCGAAGGGGTCGGCCCGATGGAAGACGGCGACGAGGTCGAAGTTGAAATCGAAGGTATCGGCACGCTCAAACACAGCGTCAAGATTCCATAGGCGGCCAGTCGGTTAGTTCCGACGCTATTCCACGACGATCGCTACTCGACAACGATTGCGCCTCTCATGCCCAACGCTTCATGCGGTTTACACGAGTACAGGTAGGTTCCGGTTTCCTCGAAGGTGTGCTCGTAGGTGCTTCCTTCCTCGGCGACGAGTTCCGAGTCGAGCGGCCCATCGTCTTTTGAGACGACATTGTGTGGGCCATCGCCTGTCCAGTCCCAGCGGACGGTCGTCTTAGTCGAGACCTTCAGGGCTGGGGGGTCGAACGCGAACGGACCACCATTACCCTCGGCACCGACTGTAACAGTTGTAGTATCAGTGTCGGTACGGTCGACAATGGTGCCGTCGAAGTTACTCGCCGCTGCGAGCCACTCGTCGACTTTTGTATTGCCCGAGGACGGTGGCTCTTTCACAATAATCGCACCCTTCATCCCATCGTCGCGATGGGGTTCGGAGACGTAGCGATACTCGCCAGTCTCCTCGAAAATGTAGTGATACTTTGTTCCGGGCTGTGCGTTTGTCCGGCCGCTGTCGAAAGGTCCATCTAGGGCGACCACGTTCTGCTGGCCGCCGTGGCCGGTCCAGTCCCACCGGACGAGTGTCATCGGCGGAACTTCGATGACAGGCGGGTCGAACGCCAGTCCGCTGTCCGTCTCCTGACCAACCCAGACCGTTGGCCGGGACTGGGGGCCGAACCTGCGGGGTTCGCCGTCGTAGCCGTTGGCATCATCAAGCCAGTCGTCAAGCGACTTGGGCGTCGATTCAGGTGTTTCGGTTGGTGTCGCAGTTTCGGTTGGCGTCGCGGTTTCGGTTCCGGTTTCGGCCGCTGGTTCTGAACTACTTCCCGAGGACACGCACCCGGCGGTAACGGCAAGCGCTGTCAACCCTGTGCCTGCGAGAAACTGTCTGCGAGTGGAGGGCCGTTGCATAGCAAGCTAGTTATTGATACTCGATGATAGAAAAGCGGGTGTCCCCTTTCCAGATTCTGGAAACAAACAGTCGCCCTTTATCTGAGGGTATTTTATAATCCCGACACTGGCCGGGTGCTGCTACCGGGGTACCGTAAGACACCGGGGTCGCAGTATCCCACAGGTTTCACGTCGCTGCCCCGTCATATCGAAACCGAACCGCCCGCAGAACTACCTCCACACGTCCCCTGAAGGGTCCGCCGTGGCACACAACGACGCGAGCAAGACACAGGCGCTGTTCGACGCCCTCGCCGACCCTGACTGTCGCGACATACTCAGGGTGCTCGACGAGCCGCTGCCAGCCAAGGAGGTCGCCTCGGTTTGTGACCTCCCCCAGACAAGCACCTACCGGAAGCTCGAACAGTTGAGCGAGGCCGAGCTGGTCACCGAGGAGACAGAAGTACGCCCCGACGGCCATCACGCGACGGCGTATGTCCGGGACTGTGACGGCGTGTTCGTTGGCATCGATGCTGACGGCGCGTTCGAAGTTAACGTTCTGCCGGCCGAGGAGCGGCCGAGCGACCGGCTCGCACTCCTGTGGTCACGCGTCAGTGAGGAACTATGAACGGAGATATTCCACTCATCGTCATCGGATTCAAGACTGTGACAGTGTTGCTTGGCGGGCTCATTACTTACTTTGCCGCTCGCGCAGCGTTGAGAACGAGAGCGACCGGACTCACGTATCTCGCCGTCGGATTCGCGACGATTACTGTCGGGTCACTCCTCGCCGGCGTCGCGGACCAACTGTTCGGCATATCGACCCACGTCGCACTTATCTTCGAGAACGCGCTCACCGCTGTCGGCTTCGTGGTCATTGCATATTCGCTGTACGTTACCAGTCGCTCCGCGCTGGTCACTCGATAAAAAACCCGCCCAGCAGCTATCCGTTATTCGACGACGACTGCCCCGACCATCCCGAGCGACTTGTGCGGGACACAGTTGTATAGGAAGGTCCCGGCCTCTTCAAACGTGTACTCGTAGGTGTTCCCTTCCTCTGAAACAGCCGAACCCGAGTCAAGCGGGCCGTCACCGTCGGACTTGACGTTGTGGCCGCCACCTTCACCGGTCCACTCCCAGACGACCGTTGTTCCGGTCGAGACGTTAATCGCTGGCGGGTCGAAAGCGAACGCGCCGCCGTTGCCTTCGGCCCCAACAGAGACGGAGACCTCGTCTTGGTCGGTCATCACGACCATGGAGCCATCGAAGTTCGACGACTCGCCGACGTAGTCCGCGACCTCGCTCGGCGCTTCGGCGGTCTCCATCCCACCGCTGCTCTCGGTGTCCATCTCCTCAGTTTCAGTGGATTCCATCTCCTCGGCTCCGGTGGTCTTCATTTCTTCGGCTTCCGTCTCGTCGCTGCCACCATCGCCGCCACTACCGCCGTCGCCGCCGGACCCGCCACAGCCAGCGAGGAGTCCAGCGCCTGATACGGCCGCCGTCGTGCGGATGAACGTCCGTCTGTCGAGGTCGTCTGTCATACGTTTAAAGTTATGACTGTGCACGTATAAGCGAGTCGTTTCTGTCGTTTACCAAGAAACAATAATTGAGGTTTTGATCGCACCGCTGTCCCGGGATACCAACACAGTTCGGACAGGGATTGATGCTGATACAGGCCTATACTGGAACTAATGGGAGTGTCCGTCTATCGATGACTGTCTGGCTTCGCGGTGACCACCTCGTCCGGCGGTCCGGACCCGTCGCTCAACGACCCGACGAGGCGGTGCTTCTGATCGAATCGGAGTCGTTCGCCCGCAAACTACCGTACCACCCACACAAGCTGATCCTACTGTTCAGTGCAATGCGGCATTTCCGCGACGAACTCCAGGACGATGGCCGAACAGTCCACTACCACCAGACAGAGAGCTTCGAGGACGGACTGACGGCACATTTTGAGGCCCACCCTGACGACACGCTCGTAACCCACCGTCCACAGACTGAGTCTGCACAGGCGCGTCTCGAATCGCTGGTCGCCGATGCCGGCGGAACCGTCGAGTTTGTCGCCGACGAACGCTTCCTCTGCTCACCGTCCCAGTTCGACGAGTGGCGTGGCGACGGCCGCTACCGCCACGAGGACTTCTACCGGTTCATGCGTCGGGAGACGGGCTACTTGATGGCTGACGGCGACCCCGTCGGCGGCGAGTGGAACTACGACGACCAGAACCGCGAGACCCCACCCGACGGATGGACGCCACCGGAGCCACCGCAGTTTGAGCCGGATGCCGTGACCGAGGACGTTATCGAGTGGGTCGATTCGACGTTCGAGGGAAGCTACGACGAGCGGCCGTACGGCGGCGACTGGGCCGACCCCGAACCGTTCCGCTGGCCTGTCACTCGCCGGCAGGCCGTCCGTGCGCTGGACCACTTCGTTACGGACCGGCTGACGGAGTTCGGGCCGTATCAGGACGCGATGCTGGACGACGAGTGGGCGATGAGCCACAGCCTGCTTTCCACGTCGCTGAATCTGGGACTCCTCGGCCCTGCGGAGGTCATCGAGCGCGCTATCGCCGCCTACGAGGACGGTGACGCGCCGCTGAACAGCGTCGAGGGGTTCGTCCGGCAGGTGCTCGGCTGGCGTGAGTTCCTCCGGCACGTCTACCGCCGGGAGATGCCGGACCTCGCCGCGGCGAACCAGCTCGGCGCGAACGAGGCCCTGCCTGACTTCTACTGGGACGGCGACACCGACATGGCGTGTCTCTCCGACGTGGTCGACGGAGTCCGGGAGCGGGGGTATTCACACCACATTGAGCGGCTGATGATTCTCGCGAACTTCGGCCTCATATACGGCGTTGAGCCGGCACAACTGAACCGCTGGTTCCACGCCGGCTACGTCGATGCCTTCCACTGGGTGACGACGCCGAACGTCGTCGAGATGGGGCTGTACGGCGCGGGCGTGTTCGCCACCAAACCCTACGCCTCCTCGGCGAACTACGTGGACAAGATGAGCGACTACTGTTCGGGCTGTCCGTACTACAAGACGAAGACCACCGGCGACGGGGCATGCCCGTTTAACGCGCTGTACTGGGACTTCCTCGACCGCAACGAGGAGACGCTCCGGTCAAACCACCGGATGGGGCTGATGTACAGCCACGTCGATAACAAAGACGACGAAGAACTCGCGGAGATACGCGAGCGGGCTGAGGAGATTCGGAAGATGGCGGAGGCCGGCGAACTCTGAGAGCTACTGTGCCGTAATCCTTGGAACTCGGCTACTCGTCTCCATCCACGCCGTCAGCTGCCTGCCGCTGTTGCATCTCGTGACGGGTGAACTGCGGCGAGGACAGCGCCGGCCCGCGGCGTCGGCGGAACGACCACGCAAGAATTCCGATCACGGCCGCGCTCCCGCTCAGGGCGAGGGCGGCAGGCTGGAGTCCGTTCACGGTGTAGAGGTAGGCGCTCACCGGCACACCGGCGCTGGCGACGATACCGAGCAGGAGCCGCTTGGCGAGCACCCGGCTCAGTCCGTCGGAGTCTTCGAGGACGGTCTTGACGAGTAACTCTTCGCGCTCGACCCTGTCGAGTGCGTCCTCTAACCTCGGCGCTGTCCGCACTGCTGACCGGGTCGAGCCAGTCACCGTCTCTTGGATTTCCGTCTTGATCTGCTCTCGAACGTCGTCCCCAGCGCCCTGCTCCATGACGTACTCCGAGATGATCTCGATGAAGTCGAACTCGGGGTCGAGCGTCCGACAGACGCCTTCGAGCACCGTCGTCACGCGAACCACCAGTGCCAGATCCTGTGGCAGTCGCATCGGGAACTCATACAGTTGCGTCTCGAACTGGCCAACCAGTTGCTCGATGCGGTACTCGCTGATGTCCTCGCCGCGGAACTGTTCGATGACGATGTCGAACGCCTCCCGCATCACGTCGCGGTCAGCCATCGGGTCCAGCGCCCCCATCTCGACGAAGGCGTCCATCACCCGATCTACGTCGTCCGTCGCCAGTCCGACGTAGAAATCCAGTAGCTGGTCCTGGGTCCGGGGACCGAGGTAGCCGGTCATCCCGAAATCGTAGAACACGAGCGTCCCGTCGGGCTGGACCGCCAGATTGCCGGGATGGGGGTCGGCGTGGAAGAGGCCGTCCTCGACGATCATCTGGATGTACACCTCTTCGAGGCGGCGGACGAGTGCCGGCCTGTCGATGCCGAGTTCGTCCAGCCGCTCCACGTCGTCGATTTTCACGCCGTCGAGGTACGTCATCGTCAGCACGCGGTCCGTCGAGTGGCTCTCGACGACGTCCGGGATGGCGATGTCGTCGTCGTTTGCGAAGTTGTCACCGATTTCCCGGAGCATCCGCGCTTCGTGGCCGTAGTCCATCTCCCGGCGGACCGTCGCTGCGAACTCCTCAGTGAGGTTTTCGAGCGTGAACGCCTGCCCCGGGTCCGCGCCGTAGGTGAGCACCGGCAGCAGCGCCGACAGGACGCGCAGGTCTGACTCGACGCGTGTCCTGATATTTGGTCGGAGGACCTTCACGGCGACCCGCTGGCCGTCGATCTGTGCCTCGTACACCTGCCCGAGCGAGGCCCCGGAGATGGCCGTGGTGTCGAACTCCTCGAACAGCGTGTCGATGTCGTCGCCCAGTTCCCGTTCGATGACTGGCTCGATGGTGGCCCACGCGTCCGGTGGGACGTTGTCCTGTAGCTCCGAGAGCACATCGACGTACGCCCGTGGCAGGGCGTCGGGCCGGGTCGAGAGCATCTGGCCGAGCTTGATAAACGCCGGGCCGAGGTCGACGAAGGTATCCTTCAGGTAGCGAGCCCGCCGCGTTCGCGTCTCGGGGGCCACTGACCGGGACCGACCGAACAGGAGGAACCGTTTCCGGTCCCGGGCCCACTGCCAGAGTAGCGGGACGAACTGCCAGACGATGACCAGCGCCCGCCAGAGCGCCCGGAGTCGAACGCCGACGCCGCCCGGCTGTGACACTGTCTCTCCCGTCGGCTCGTCGGCGACACGCTCCTCAGCAGTCACTGTTCGTAGCTGAGGCCCGGCGACAAATGAGTCTGCTGGAGACGGTCCCCACTCAGCGACGGAGGGAGCCGAGCAGCCGGTACGCCGAATCCGGTGTATACCGGCGGAACGCGAGGCTGTTTGCGAGCACCGACACGGACGAGGCAGCCATCGCCGCGGCGGCAAGCACCGGCTGGAGGAGTCCCAGCGAGGCCAGCGGAATCATCACGGTGTTGTATCCGAGCGCCCAGAACAGGTTCTGCTTGATCTTCTGGAGCGTGGCCTCGGATATCCGAATGGCCTTCACCACATCGGCGGGGTCGTCCCGGAGCAGAGTCACGTCCCCGGCCTCGATTGCCACGTCAGTCCCCGAGCCGATGGCACAGCCGACGCTTGCAGCTGCCAGCGCCGGCGCGTCGTTGACGCCGTCGCCGACCATCATCGTCTGGTCGCCGTCGCTCTGGAGGTCGTCGACCGCGTCGGCCTTGTCTTCCGGCAGTACATCGGCCATCACGTTGTCGGGGTCGATGCCGACTTCCTCGGCGACGGCGCGGGCGGTCCGCCCGTTGTCGCCGGTGATGAGCCAGACGCCGAGTCCGCGCTCGCGCAGCCCGTTGACGGCAGCTTTCGCAGACTGCTTGACCGTATCGGCGTCGGCGACGATACCGATGAGCCGGTAGTTCGGGTCACTGTCGCCCTCGGTGCCGTCACCGCCTGCGTCTTCGGCCAGCGCGACTAGCATCGCCGTCTTGCCCTCGCGTTCGAGCGTGTCCATCCGGCCCTCTGCCGGCGCGGTGTCGACGCCGGCCTCGGACAGCAGTTTCCGGTTGCCGACGAGGACGCGACCGTGGCGCGTCGTCGCCCTCACGCCTTGTCCGGGAACGTTCTCGAACTCGTCGGGGTCTTCGACCTCGATACCGCGGTCGCGTGCGCCGTCGACGATAGCCTCGGCCAGTGGGTGCTCGCTGGCGTGTTCGGCGCTGGCGGCGACTTCGAGGACGAACGCCTCGGTCCGTTCGCGCTCGGGCTTGAGCGCCCCGCCGTCCGTCGCGGGACCGACGACTTCGACATCCGTGAGTTCCATCTCGCCTTTCGTCAGCGTCCCCGTCTTGTCGAAGACGACAGTGTCGACCTCGTGAACGCGTTCGAGCACGTCCCCGCCCTTGAACAGGACGCCGTTGCGCGCGCCGATTGCCGTCCCGACCATCGTCGCGGCGGGCGTCGCCAGCCCGAGTGCGCAGGGACAGGCAATCAGGACAGCGGACGCGAACACGACGATAGCGAACTCGCTTACGCCGACGCCAGTCGGGCCGCCTGCGGCCAGTCCCCACAGCGGGAGCGCGTCGACGACGGCCGCCAGCGTCTCCGGCGCGACCGCCCACAGTACCCCCCAGAGGACGGCGTTGCCGATGACAGCCGGGACGAAGTACGCCGAGATGCGGTCGGCGACGTTCTGGATGTCCGGCTGGCGCGACTGGGCCTGCCGGACCCGCTCTGCTATCTGCTGGATAGCCGTCTCCGAGCCGACCTTCGTCGCCTCGATTTCGAGGACACCGTTCTGGTTCACTGTCGAACCGATGACCTCGTCGCCCTCGCCTTTCTCGACTGGGACGGACTCGCCGGTCACCATCGACTCGTCGACCGCCGAATCGCCGTCGACGACCACGCCGTCCGTCGGAATTTTCTCTCCGGGCCGGACTTTCAGCCGGTCACCGACCCCGACCTCGTCGATAGGGATCTCTTCCTCGCTGCCGTCCCCGCGGACGACAGTGGCCGTGTCGGCCTCCATCTCCAGCAGTTGCTGGATGGCGGCCCCGGCCTGGCTCTTCGAGCGGGCTTCGAGGTAGTTCCCGAGCGTGATGAACACGAGGATCAGCGCGGCCGTGTCGAAGTACAGCCCAGTGCTCGCGATCAGTCCAGACAGCGCGGCCACCGAGTAGACGTACGCTGTCGAGGAGCCCAGTGCGATGAGCACGTCCATGTTGGCCCGCCCGTTGTTGACCAGCGCCTTGTAGGAGTTCTCGTAGAACGGCTTGCCCAGCAGCATCTGGACCGGTGTCGCGAGCGCGAAGGCGACCCAGCCTTGCGGAACCCCCAGAATCGTCTCGTCAATGAGGCCGAGCGAGAACAGGTGGTCCGCCATGAACAGCAAGAGCGGGGCCGACAGTACCGCTCCGAACAGCGTGAGCCGGAGCTGCCTGCGCGTCTCCTCGTTGCGCGCGGCGGCACGGCGGTCAGCGCCGGACTGCTCACCACCGTCGCCGTCCCCGCCGTCTGCACTCCCGCTGTCCTCTCTAACGGGTGTGTAGCCAGCGGACTCGATAGCGTCATAGAGGTCCGTACGCGACACGTCGGCCGGATTGTACGTGACCTGGGCCTCGTCGGTGGCGTAGTTCACGCTGGCGTCGATGACGCCCGCGGTCCCTTCCAGCGACTCCTCGTTAGCTTCCGCGCAGTTCGCACACGACATGTCGGTGATGCCGATAGTCACCGTCTCCGTCGCGACGCCGTAGCCGGCGTCCTGTACGGCGGCGACGATATCGGCCAGTGACACCACGTCAGGGTCGTACTCGACGCTCCCCTCGTCGGTGGCGTAGTTCGCGTCGACGGACGCAATCCCGTCTAACTCGCCCACCGACTCCTCGATGGTGCCCGCGCAGTTGGCACAGCTCATTCCCGTCAGTTCGAGTCGGGTGGTCCGGTTGCTCATCTTGTCTTACTGTACGCCCCCCATATTCATGCGGTTTGTCCCTTTGATTCAAAGGTGAAGGCCGGGCACTAGATTGGCATTCAAAATATTGAATCCAGTAACCAAACGATCCAAAGTGACTATCGCAGTTTAGACCCCGTCCTTCAGTGATTCGTACTGGTCGACGAACCGCTCGGCACAGGAGCCACAGCAGAAGTAGTATCGCTCCCCGTCGAGCGTGCGCTGTTCACCCTCCTCGTCGACGGAGTTCCCACACTCCGCGCAGTCGGGCGCGAACTCTGCCCCACCCAGTCCGACGGCCCATTCGCTGTCAGCGATCATCCGGACATCGTAGCGATCCACGTCTCCGAGGTCGACGTGGTCGGCGAGGAGTTCGCTCGCGTCGGACTGGGGGACGGTCGCGACCAGCACGACTCGGCCACCGGCGGTCCGATAGACCCGCTCGATGGCGTCAGCGTCGCTGACAGACGCAGCGATATCGGCGGCCTGACCCGGTTTTGCATCTACTTCGACCAGAACGGGCACGCCGGCCTGCAACAGTGAACGGTCGACATCGACGGTAAACCCCTGTATCAGTCCCATTTCGACGAGCCGGTCGACGCGGTCCGAGACTGCTGGCGCCGAGAGGTTTACTCGCTCGGCGATATCACTGTAGGGCCGCCTGGCGTCTTCGAGCAGCAGTCGGAGGATTTCGTGGTCCGTGTCGTCGAGTCCGGGCATATCGGACCAACTTTGAGCACCGATTTATGTGTTGTGTCCGCTCGTGTCTGTGACGATAACCAGTATCGAGTCACTCGCAGGACGGTACTGAGTGCTGAACAGCCAGAGAGTGCAACGAGTGTTGCTGCTGTGAGGACGCTCCGTCTGGAGGGCATCACCCGGTACTGTTCAGCCGTTCTGGAAAAGCCTTCTATCGTCAGGTTAGCCGAACCGCTCGTCTCAGACACCCACCTGCGCCGCGATGGATGAGACTATGGTTTCCCACAGCGAGAAGCCCATCGTCACGCTCAGAGCGAAGTCCGCGGCGAAAAACAGGAACAGCCCTGCGCCGACGAAGTGAGCTTTCCGCAGGTCAAACCGGTGGGCGAAACGGTGGAAAAACAGCGCGTTGGCAAGGCTCACTGGAATGATAGCAAGCATCTCGCCGGTCCAGATAGCGCTGGCGTGGGCGCTGTACTGGGCGGCGAGCGTGATCGTAATGAGCTGGGTCTTGTCGCCGAACTCCCCGAAAGTCATCATCGCGAAGATGGGCAGAAAGCCACCGAGCTTGTTTGGCACTTGCCAGTCGACGACGGGAACGCGAACGTCTAGCTGTCCGCCGTCAGTGGTGAAACCGGACGCGGGTTCCTGTTGTTTGGCGTCGGCTGCCGGGGCACTGCGGAGTAGTAGTATCGCAAACAGCAGGAACATCCCGGCGGTGAGGCTTTCGAGGACGATACCGGGCAGTAGCGATGTGATTGCGGAGCCAAACCAGACCTCCAGCACTGTCCAGCCGGCGAAAGCACTACCTGCGGCGCTGACGACGAGGAACGGATTGAACCGCGTCGACAGGCCGGCGATGATGAACTGGACTTTCTCGCCGGGGAGGACCGCCAACTGTGCACCGGCCGCTATCGCAACCACTGTTAGCCACGTCGCGTCGCTCACGCCTGGCTCACTCCGTCTTCACTCTGCGTATCCGGTGCGCGGACCTGAATCGCATCGGCGATGTGGTCCGGGAGCGACACTGACGACCCGCTCTCTAGCTGGACCGTCACCATCCCGATCGGAGCGACTTCCTCGACGGTCAACACGGTCCCCGGTGTGATGCCGGCGTCGGAGAGATACGTGAGTTCGTCGGGATCACGGTCCCGGACCCGAGCAACTTCGACTTGTCCTCCTTCGTTGTGTTCTGACAGCGCTGTCGCGGACTCGTCGTCGATCGGGTCGAGCGAGTCGCTTGGAATCGGGTCCCCGTGGGGGTCGAACTCCGGTTCGTCGAGGACGGCCGCGACTCGGCGCTCGAACTCCTCGCTGATGTGGTGTTCGAGTACCTCCGCTTCCTCGTGGACCTCGGCCCAGTCGTACCCCAACTGCTCGGTGAGAAACGTCTCGAGCAGGCGGTGGTGGCGGATAATCTCCAGCGCCACTGTCTCGCCTTCTGGGGTGGTCCGCACGCCCTTGTACTTCTCGCGTTCGATCAGCCCGCGGTCGGCCAGTTTCTCGACCATACTGGTGACCGTCGGCGCGGTAACGTCCAGCATCTCGGCGATAGTAGACGGTGCAATCGGCGGGTCGCCGTCCCGCTCGAGGCGATAGATAGCCTTCAGATAATCCTCCATCTTGGCACTCAGCATACACCAAATTAGACAAGTCTAACCCAAAAGATTGGCGATTGCAACAACTTTGTGCTCACCTGACGTATTCGGCCGGCCGCCGTCACTCGTCAGCGGCGTACGTTTCGCGACGGTTCCGGGTCAGGAGCCACAGGAACAGATAACCGATGGCACCCAGAACAAACAGCGTTGCGGGGATGAGAAACGGCCCGAACGTCCGAACGAGCGTTTCGATCCCCGGCAAACTGATCATACCACGAGTAGGGATGTCTCCCTGATAAACCTCAAGGATATGCGGAGACAGCTACCGACTCGCTCGTTCGGGAATCTCGCGAATTATCGTGCGAAACCGGTGAAGCGGTCGGGAGCCGGTGTGGCCCGCTTAGATGAGGTCCTGATCTTCGAGCGAGGCCATAACGTCGTCGACGAACTCGTCGACGTTGTCGTATGGAAACTCCCCGTTGAGCTTCGTGTTCAGTTCCATCGCCGTCATCGAGAAGTCGCCGGACTCGAACTTCGTCGACGGGCCGCCCGGGAGTGCCGGAACAAGGTCCATCGGGCTGGAGATCGGGTAGTCTGCTTCCTCGAACGCATCAACGAACTGTGAGCGGAGGTCTTCTCTGTCAACCATGGTCGGACGTTGTGCGAGTGTTATGATAAAAGGTTCGACATCGGTACACTTTCCCATTGTTTGGAGTTTATTCGGGGCCTGTGACGTTCTGGACCCTCGTGGCACTGTACCGGTGTATGAGCAACCCACGCCGACATTCGATGGGACTGGCCCGGAGTACTCACCGGACTCGACTTTCGTCGTCCGTATCGCGCCGAGCAAGCCGTTCGGCAGTCTCACGGTCCGTCTCGACGCGCTGGTCGTGTTCGCTTCGGACCAGCGCGTACAGGGCCAGCGGCGCGGCCAGCGCGAGCAGCAGGACCACGACGAACAGCCCGGCCATGGCAGGCATCGTTAGCCGAGGAAGATATCTGCTAGGTCACTGCCTGCAGACCCGGTGTCACGGTATAGCTCCGAATAGCCACAGTTCGTACACGTGACGACCTGAAACTGGTTCGTCTGGATGTCGAACATCTTCGAGAGGCCGCCGCCGGTGGTCGAGATACTACCCACGTCAGTGCCGGTGTGGCCGCACTTCGGACAGCCGCGGTCGCCGTCTTGCGGTGAAGTGTTGGAGGGCATTACACGCAACTGTTCTCTCCCCAGCATAACAAATCTGGTGCCACCGTGACACGTAGTCGGTTCCATACCAGTGGTCGCAGCCGGTTACTAGTATCTATCACTTGCTACAGTCGTCGAAAACGAGGCGGGCGAACGTAATGGTGCACTATGCCAGTTCCCACCCGCCTCAACGGAGGGAAACGGCCAAGTTATTTGTTTGTTATGAATCCGTCTAAACTTGTGTTGCCTCAGTCGTCGGCGGGAATGGGCTCGCCGTGAGATACGTCGTCCCCGAGCAAGGCCATGAACTGCGCAAGCCACTCGGGGTGGTCGGGCCAGGCCTGGCCGGTGACGAGGTTGCCGTCGGTGACCACTTCGTCGACCCACGAACAGCCGGCGGCCTCACATTCGGCGCGACAGGCCGGGTACGATGTCATCTCGTAGCCGTCCAGTACGTCGGCGGCGGCGAGAATCTGCGGCCCGTGACACAGTGCCGCGACCGGTTTGTCCTCCTCGAAGAAGTGCCGTACCGCGTCCAGCACCTCGTCATACGTCCGGAGATACTCGGGGGCGCGACCGCCGGGGACGACGAGTGCGTCGTAGTCGCTGGGGGTCACGTCGGCCATCGTCGCGTTCAGGACGAAGTCGTGGCCGCGGGACTCCATGTAGGTCTGATCGCCGCGGAAGTCGTGTATCGCTGTCTTGATCGTCTCCTCGGCCTCTCTGTCGGGACACACCGCGTCGACCTCGTGGCCGACCATCTGCAGCGCCTGGAACGGCACCATTATCTCGTAGTCTTCGCCGAAATCGCCGACGATCATGAGGATGTCTTTGCCCATTGGGAACACCACTGATAGCTACGGTCGCCGTCGAAATAAAGTCGCAGGTGAATTACCAGTTTCGTGTCACACGTCCAGCGACGCAAGCACTTCGTCGATGTCCGCCAGTGAATCGATGACGTAGTCTGGCGTCACGGCGCTCCGTTCCAGCGACCGTTCGTTGGACACGCCGGTCCGGACAAGGACGGTTGTCATGCCGTTCCGCTCACCCATTGCGATATCCGTCTCCAACCGGTCCCCGACGATGAGACAATCCGCCGGCGCACAGTCCAGTCGCTCTAGCGCCGCCTGAACAGCAATCTCTGACGGCTTCCCGAGAATCCGATCCGGGTCCCGCTCGATGACGCCGGCGACGGCGTTGATTATCGCCCCGGAACCGGGGACCGGGTCGCCGTCTTCACCGGGGAACGTCCGGTCCGGGTCGGTCCCGAGAAAGACGGTATCGTCGTCGATAGCCCGGAGCGCGTCGACCATGTCGTGGTAGTGGAAGTCATCCGTCCAGGAGGCCAGTAACACGTCAGTCTCGGCAGGGTCCTCGACCAGCCGTGCCTCTGTCTCCGTGACCATACTGCGGAGCGGTCCACTCCCGATGACGAACACGCCGTCACCCGCATGGGACCCGTTGAGATACTCACGGGTGACGACACCGGAGGAACAGGCCTCGCCCTCGCGGGCGTCGATACCCATTCCCCGCAACCGCTCGATGTACTCGCTCCCGTCGTGGATTGGGTTGTTCGAAAAAAAGCAGACTCCCAGGCCGCGCTCCCTGAACACATCAATTGCCGACGCCGCCCCCGGCAACAGCGTGTCTCCGTGGTACACCGTTCCATCCAAGTCGATAATGGCCCCCGCGACTGTCATTACCACTACTCGGAACCCGCCAGTGAAAAGTCCGTCTCAGTCGTGTAGTTCCACGCCTGTCACTTCAAAGCACGCCCCGCCGCTGTCGCTCTCGGTCAGTGATACTTCCCAGCCGTGGGCCTCAGCGACCTGTTCGACGATAGCCAGGCCGAACCCGGTTCCGTCCTTTGTCGAAGAGTACCCCATCTCGAACACGTCCTCGGCGTCGCCCTCGACACCCTCCCCGTTGTCTGCGATGTAGAAGCCGTCGTTGGACTCCAGCAGTCCGATCTCGATTTCGACGTCGCCATCGTTGTGTTCGATGGCGTTCCGGAACAGGTTCGCCAGCAGGTCCTGCACGCGCCCGCTGTCAGCGGCGAGTTCCGTGCTTGACTCGACCGACATGGATGCCTGTTCGGCCTCGATCCAGGTCCATGCGGTCGACGCTAGCGTCGATAGTTCCGTCTCCTGTGGATCGCTGACCGTCTGGCCTTGCCGCGCCAGCGTGAGTACGTCCTCGATGATACAGCCCATCCGGTCCAGCGATCGGTCGATCTTGGCGACCAGTTCGGCCTCCTCGCTATCGTCTGGCTCCGTGAGCAGGTCGACCGCGCCCTGAGCGACGTTCAGCGGGTTCCGCAGGTCGTGGCTGACGACGCTGGCGAACTCTTCGAGCCGCTCGTTCTGGCGTTCCAGTTCCCGCTGACGCTCGACGCGTTCAGTGATGTCGCGTGAGACCAGCTGGAAGGTATCCGACTTGCGATGGCTGTCGACGGGGATATACTGGTTGTGATAATGTCGTCCCCCGACGGCGTCCTCGGAGCGTGTCGCGGTCCCGTTTTCGACCGCGCTCTTTCCGGCTTCGAGACGCTGGTTGGCCGCCTCGCTGTCCATCACTTCGCTCAATTGCTGTCCGACGAGCGCGTCGGCGTCGGCACCCAGTCTGCGTGCCATCGAGGGGTTCACTGAGAGGATAGTCCCGTCAGTCGTCAGGTGAACGATACCGTCCGGCGAGTCCGACACAAGCGATTCGAACTTCTTGCGGGTTCGCTCCTGTGAAACGACGTTCTCGATCCGGTTTGCAAGCCGACCGTACTGCTTGTCTTCGACGACTTCGAGCTTCAGGAGGTAGTCGGCGACCCCCGCCGCAATAGCCGCGCTTGCCGTCTCTTCGTCCCCCCGCCCAGTCAGCAGAATGAACGGGATAGAGGGGTTTGTCTCCCTGATCGCCTCAAGGAGCTCCAGCCCGTCCATTTCGGGCATTTCGTAGTCACTGACGACGCAGTCGAACCCGCCCCCGTCGAGCCGTTCCAGCGCTTCCGTAGCGCTGTTCGCAGCAACGGACTCGATGCCGTGTTGTTGGGTGAGCGTGTCAGCGGTCATCTCCGCGAAAAAATCGCTGTCGTCAACAACAAGCGTTCGTATATTAGTTTCAGATGTCATATGGGCGGCAGGGTCCTTATCCTCCCAACGGTCTGTCCGTACTTATATTTCAAGGGAGCCAGATTGCCCGCTGGTCCCGGCTATGGCGGCACCGGTGGGGCAATCGAAACTCGAAGCCCAGGACTGTGATGGACTAACGGCTCTGCCTCGCAAGCAGATATGTCAACCAGTGAGAGGACAGATCCGGTCACGGTAGCGTCAACGCGGTCGAGTCGCCACGGATCGTGACCGACGCTGCCGACGAGGTGCGTCCCGAAACGACCGGTCGTGAAGTATCGCTGTCGGTCGACGAGGAAGGAGGCCAGCGAGTCCGGTGGAATCGCCGCCGGGCCACCACTGACTGTGTACCGGCATTCGAACAGCCGTCGCTCCCCGGCGTCAAGGACCCGCCGACGGTCGGCCGTCGGGATCGTTCGCGGGACGGCATCACCAACCGTGATACGAAACAGCTCCGAAACCGCTGTCGCTGTCCGTCTGTCGTCACCGAACAGCCCTAGCACACAGACCCCGCGTTGGCCGGTCGGGCCGCGGACGTAGGTCCGAACCGTGAGCAACTCCGACGGTCCGGCGACCTCGATACCGAACGTTTCGACACGGTCAACGGTCGCCGCGACGGCTGACACCCAAGCGTCGTCGTCGGCTGTCTCGACGGTGAGCCAGTCGGGGACTGTCGCCTGCACCGCTGTCTCGGAGACCGGCCAGTGACAGAAGCAGACGTCGTCGAGCGTGACCTGCAGCGGGCGGAGGGCGACCACATCCTCACTGAGGCCGACACGCTAATCAGTGTACTGGGCAACCGCATCAAGCCGGTGAAGCCGCCCGGCAGTCACCGGAATCTCGGCGCAGTAGTGAACGAGCGGGTCCCCGTCGGGCCTTTCGAACCCCGACGCGGCGAACAGCCCGTTCGTCCGGATATCTGCCCGCCCACGCTGGAGCGGCCACGGTTCGTGGTCGATGTCGGCGTAATACACCGCTCCGTCGTCGCTCGCGGCGTAGAAGCGGTACCGCTCCACCAGGAACGATTCCACTGACCCCGGTTCGGGTGACGACGGCGGCTCAGTCGGCTCGTAGGTGGCGTGGAAATCCGCCGGGGGCGCACGCGAACTGGTCCGGCGACTCCGGAATTCGACGCTGTCGCCGTCGGTCCGGATCTGCATCGACGCCCGGTAGTAGGACAGTTGGAACAGCTGCCGGGCCAGCGTGACGCTGAGGCGGTCGTCGGCGTCGAGGTTGTAGAAGTACACCCCCGGCGTCCCGTCAGCGACTACGTAGGTCCGGAGATTGAGCTCGCCAAAGGACCGCCCGATCGGACTGCCTCGCGGTCTGATGTCCGCCATCTGGAACGGAACCACACTGAGCCACGCCTGCCCGTCGTACGTGTCGACATTGAGCCCGTCCGGCAGCGTCGATTGGACACTGTCGGGCTCGACCGGCCAGTGCATGAACCCCACATCCCGCCACGTCATCGTCAACAGGTCCATACCTGTCTGTAGGACCAGACGGGTTTCTGCCTGTCGTGGGGCGCGATGACAGACAACAATGAGTGCTGTCTGGCCGTGTCGGCACTAAAACTTTCACCGTCCCACTCCCAGCATCGCGTATGGAGTTCGAGGTAATCCAGGGCGACATCGCTTCACAGTCGGCGGACGCACTGGTCAACGCGGCGAACACGAGCCTGCGGATGGGCTCCGGCGTCGCCGGGGCGCTCAAGCGTGCGGCCGGGTCAGGACTGGACGACGAGGCCATCGCGAAGGGACCGGTCGACCTCGGCAGTGTCGCCACGACCGACGCGTACGACCTTGACGCCGAGTACGTCATCCATGCCGCTGCGATGCCGCCGGGCGGCCAGTCGACCGCCGAGAGCATCCGCGACGCGACCCAGAACACACTGGCGGAAGCGGACGCATTGAACTGCGAGTCGATAGTTCTCCCGGCCATCGGCTGTGGAATCGCCGGGTTCGATTTCGAGGAAGGTATCAGAATTATCTGCACGGTCATCAACGAATATCAGCCCGAATCCTTGAGGGACGTGCGACTCATCGCCTACTCCGACGACGACTTCGCGGAAATGGAACGGGTCGCGGCCGACGTTCTCGACTGACTATCCGCTACAGCAGGTGTATGCGTCCGGCACGCCACTCCCAGGCGAGTTCCAGTGCGATCCAACAGACGAGCCATACCGTGGCGAAACTGAACACCAGCCACGTCGATCCGAGGTAAGCCGTGGTTCCAGCGACGGACTGAAACCACGGATACGCCTGCACACCGACGACAAGCGTCGCGACGAGCCCCAGTATTCCGGTCACGTAATGCTCGACTGTGTTCCCTATTGAGCAGACACAGGCGTCACTGCCAGTAGTCTCCTCGAGTGTCTCGCTGCCCGGTCCCCGAGCGTTGGTCATTGTTACCTTTCCTCAATCTAGGTCTTTATCTCACTGCATATTAACCATTTCGGCGGGATAGATCGCTGTCTATACTGGTTTCAGGACACTCGCTCGGGGCGGCGACACTCCAAAGGGGCGTACAGCCGACAGTGTTACTCGTGGCCCGACACCCGAACTGGCTCGTACGGTGCTTCCAGCCACTCCACGTCACTCGCCGAGAGGTCGATTTCCAGCGCTGCGACTGCTTCTTCGAGGTGTTCGAGGCTACTCGTCCCGATAATCGGTGCGTCGACCCACCCCTTGTCGAGTACCCAGGCCAGCGCGATCTGTGCCATCGAGGCGTCGTACTCGTCGGCCAGTTCCTGCACGCGCTCGTTGACCTCGCGGCCGTTGCCCTCGAAGTAGGGGTGCTCGCGGGCGTAATCGTCCGTCTCGCCCCGGACGGTCTCCTCGACCTGCTCGTGTGGGCGGGTGAGATAGCCCCGGGCCAGCGGGCTCCACGGCATCACGCCGACGTTCTCTTTGTCACACAGCGGCAGCATCTCGCGCTCCTCCTCGCGGTACAGCAGATTGTAGTGGTTCTGCATCGTCTCGAACCGCTCCAGTTCCTCGCGCTCGCTCGTCCGCAGGGCGTCCGCGAACTGGTGGGTCCACATCGACGATGCGCCGAGATAACGTGCCTGCCCCCGCCGGACGGCGTCGTCCAGCGTCCGGAGCGTCTGCTCGATGGGTGTGTCGTAATCCCAGCGGTGGATCTGGTACAGGTCGACGGTGTCCATCCCGAGCCGATCCAGCGAGTTCGACAGTTCCTGCTCGATGGCTTTCCGCGAGAGTCCCCCAGAATTGGGGTTGTCCTCGTCCATCTGAAAGTACCCCTTCGTCGCCACGACCTGACTGTCGCGGTCGTAATCGTCGAGGACGGTCCCGAGGACGCGCTCGGACTCGCCCATCGAGTACATGTTGGCCGTATCGAAGAAGTTGATGCCGAGGTCGATGGCCCGCTCGATGACCTCGCGGCTCTCGTCTTCGTCAAGCACCCAATCGCGCCACTCCGAGGTTCCGAAGCTCATACAGCCCAGACAGAGCCGGCTGACTTCCATGCCAGTCGACCCGAGTGTGGTGTACTCCATGCTCGGGTTCGCGTCCGCGCTGGCGAAAAAGGTTCGGCGTCGGTTACAGCGACTCCGCCGCGACCCGACCGATGTACAGTCTGGCGGCGGCGTAGCCGGCGACCGCCAGCAGGACCGCCCCGCCGACGTGGCCGTAGGTCAGTAGGGTCGGACTATCGACCGCAAGCTTCGCCACCGTCGTTGCCGGGTGTTCCGGAAGGATGACGGCCCCGCCGAAGAGCACGAGTGTGAGTACGGAGAACAGCAACTGCGCCGGGCGACGGTTCTGGAGCGTGATGCCCAGCACGACCCCGAGCGTCACGACGACGACGGTGACTGCGGTGATGAACAGCAGAATCGCCGCTGGGTTCGAAACCGCGATGCCGTTCGTCGACAGCAGCGCGAGCCACATGAGCGCCTGTGCAGGGGCAAGCAACACCATTCCGAGGGCTTTCCCGTCGATGATGTCGAGCAGTGACACCGGAGCTACGCGGAGTAGTTCCATCGTGCCGCGTTCGAGTTCCTCGGTGACAGTGTCGACGGCCACCGAGCCGCTGATGAACGGCGGGAGGAACAGCAACAGCGGAATCAGAATGGTGTAGGTGAACCCGAAGTACTGGCTCGCGCTGACGGTGTCCGGGAGCGGCACGGGCGGCTGGTCGAGGTACGGCGTCCGCTCCAGTCGCTCCTGCCGCTCCAGCGCATTGAGAACCCGCCGCACCTCGACGACGATGAGCGTCGACCGGATGCTTCCTTCCGGCACGACAGCGGTGACCGCTATCTGCTCCCCTGGCCCGCGTGTCGACGGCACGTACTCGCCGCGCAGGATCGCATCGACCCGGCGCTGGTCGAACGCCCGCTGTGCGGCGGCCTCGTTCTCGAAGGCGGTGACACTGGTCCCGTCCTGTTCAGCGGCCGCGGCCTCCAGTTCCTCGCGGGCGTCGCCGGTAACGGCCATCTCTACCTCGCCGGCTGCAACCGAGCTGGGGTCGTACAACGAGGTGAGGCCGACAACGAGGAACGAGGAGAACCCCGCGACGAACAACTGGATGAGCAACGCCAGCACGATGGTCTTCTCGCGGGACAGCGACCGCACGTCTCGCCGGGCGACGACGACTCGCGGGTCGCGCCAGAGGGGGCGATCATCAGACAAGGGTACTCACCACCGTGAAGTTGTAGGCGAAGTGAATCACGATAGCTACGGTCAGCGCAGCGACGTAGGCCCGTCGCCCACGACTCGCGCCGACCGAGGAGATGGCTGCCGTCACCGTGTGCAACGCCAGCGGCAGCATGAACAGCAGCCCCGCAACCCACAGCGGGAGGCCGGCGGGCAACGTTGCGCCCTGTAGAGCCGCTTCCCCGATAGGGAGACTTTCTAGATCAGAGAGTCTGGCGATAAGCAGCCCTTTCTCCCCGATGAAGAAGCCGAGCCCGGAGAGCGCACCGACGCCGAGTGCCGACCGGAGCGTCCGCTCGTAGCGGGCGTGTTCGTAGCCGGCGTAGACGTGCAGGCTCTTTGCCAGTTCCTCGATGACGACGATGACACCGAGCACGAGCACGATACCGAGCGACTGGTTCGTCCCGAAGACGTTCAGCGACACCGAATCGAGGACAAACAGGAACGCGATGGCCGCCAGTTCGGCGACGATGACCAGCGGCAACAGGACGATGCTCATCTTCAGCGCGCTCCGGCGAGAGTTGATACCACCGGCCAGCGCATCGAGCACTTTCAGCGGAATCGGTCGCTGGGTGAACATGTCCTCTTCCCGGTAGAGGCCGGCTCCCAGACCGAACAGCACCAGCCCAGTCAGCAGCGGCGGGACCGTCGAGAAAACGAATGACGAGAGCCCCACGGACTGGCCAGTCAGGTCCAACACGACCAGCGTCAGCGGCGAGATGAGCGCGATGGGAGTCACGTCTGTAAAGATAGCCGGGACGAACGCGTAGGAGGTCAGCGTCACCGTTATCGTCACCGTCACGAAGGTGAGTTCCTTGAACGAGCGGGCGAACATCGCCCCGCAGAACGTCGCCGAGAGGAAGAGGACGACGAGCGGGACCACCGCCAGCACCGCGACGTAACTCCCCGCCGGTGCGATATTTCCGAACCGTAGCGCCGCGGTGATGAGCGCCGCCACACCGACAGCGCCCGCAAGGTACGGAAGCGTCTTGCCACCGATGATATCGCCCCGCGAGACCGGCGTCACCAGCAGGAGTTCACCCCGGCGGTTCAACCGCTCCGAGAGCATCGACGAGCCGTAGGCCTGGATGACGAAGTTCATCGGCACGATGTAGAGGAAGGCGAGCACGAGCGACTCGAAGGGGAACGGCGGCGAGATGTCCGACGGGGTGCCACCCTGTACGTCACCAGTCAAGCGCGCGCCGATAGCGCCGAGGTTCGCGCCGCTACCGCCAGCGGTTCCGCCGTCACCGCCGCCGCTCGCGGCTGACCCACCAGTACCACCCGTATCTGAACCGTCACCACTGCCACCGGTACTCGATCCACTCCCGTCTGAAGCGTCGGAGCCCCCGGCAGAGGGACCCGACCCGTCACTGCCGTCGCCGCTCCGGGGGTCAAGCTGGCTGCTCCCCGACTGTTGCTCGTAGACAAGCGTCACAGAAACGGGGAACGCGGCGGTCTGGTTGTCGTCCCGAGCGAGTGTTCGGTCGTTATACTGCGCCGTGCTGTCGCGGAGTTCGGTGAGCGCGGCCCGCTCCTTGGCTGTTCGCGGAACGCTCTGGAGCTGGGTCCCACGATACAGGAGTTCCTGTTGGCGCCGTTCGATGGCTGCTGGGTCCGGCTCACGGATATCAAAGGTCGAATCATCGGCCGCAACGCCGTAGTACGGGCTGCTCTCGTCGACGCCGATCCGGTAGATGCCGTCGTCCATCCCCGCACCGGCACCGCCACTGACGGCTATCGCGGCGACCGCCCCCATCGCAACGAGGGACAGCGCCATCACAACGATGGTCCGTTTATCGACGCCGCCGGCGTTTTTTGTCATCTCCCACTTCGCGACGCGCAGGAGCGTATCCAGTTGCATCTACTCAGTGTCCTCCTCGACGTACCGCGTGCCGCGCGTGCCGGCCTCGGCGACGTTGAGGAACACCTCCTCAAGGCTGGATTCCTCTGTTCGTATGTCGACCACGTCACCACCATTGGCCTCGGCCCGCTCACGCGTCTCCTCGACGGCGTCCATGCTCTCGACGACGCGCTTGTAGGACCCGTTCTCCTGCACCGCGTCGGGGACGTCGACGGTCGTGTAGACGTGATACCGCGTGTGGCCGTACTCGGCTTGGAGTTCTTCGAGATCGCCGCGGGCGACGATCTCTCCTTCGTTCATTATGACGACCCGGTCACAGATAGATTCGACGTGAAAGAGATTATGGGCCGAGAAGACGATGGTTTTCCCCTCTTTCGCCAATTGTTCGGTGAACTCGATGACGTAGTTCGTCGTCAGCGGGTCCAGCCCCGACGCCGGTTCGTCGTAGATGAGCACGTCAGGGTCGTTGATGAGCGAGCGGGCGATGGCGACCTTCCGTTTCATCCCCTTGGACATGTCGCCGAGCTTCCGGTCGCGGTGTTCGAGTTCCAGTTTGTCCAGCGTGTCGTGCATCCGCTCCTCGGCCACGTCCGGGTCCACGTCGTAGAGGTCGGCGAAGAATTTCAGATAGGAGATCGGCGTCATCTCCTCGTACAGTGGCGATTCCTCGGGCAGAAAGCCCAGTTGCTGGCGCATCTCCGCGGTTTCGGTGTCGAGTCCCGCTATCTCGGCGGAGCCACTCGTCGGCTCCAGGAGGCCCGCGAGCATCTTCAGCGTCGTCGTCTTGCCGGCCCCGTTCGGCCCGATGATACCGAATACCTCGCCGCGGTCGACCGAAAACGAGCTGCCCTGTACAGCGACGAAACCGCCGTACTCTTTCCGAATGTCCCGGGCGTCAATCATCTGCCGATTGGTTGTGGGTGAACTAACCTATACCTTGGCTCCGGCCTATTGCTTCTGATAATGGCTCTCGAACTCGGCATGAACAGTGTTTCGCTTGAGAAAACACCGGACGGACGACGCCTTCTCGTCCGGCACGACGCCGACGCGTCGATCGACACCGTGTGGGATGTCCTGACCGATACCGGCTGCTGGTCGGACTGGGGGCCGTCGGTCACAGCCGTCGAGACGACGGATCAGTACATCGATGACGGGACGACCGGCCGCGTTCGCGTTGCCGGCGCGATGTGGCTCCCGTTCGAGGTGACTGCGTGTGCACCGTACCGCTGGACGTGGAACGTCGCACGGCTCCCCGCGACAGGTCATTTCGTCGAAGAACGAGCCGACGGCTCCGTCGTCGGGTTCGAAATCCCGCCGCTGGCGACTGGCTACGCTCCGGTGTGTGCCCGAGCGTGCCGGCGAATCGCTGCGCTGGCACAGCAGCGCGAAGCGTAGTCAGCGATCGCACCGACCCGTCAGGACTGTATTGGCGTCTTCGAGCGCGTGTCGGTGTCTTCCTCGGGGCCGTTGATCCTCGTGATGTCCGTAATCTCGAAGCGTGTCCCGCCCCGATCGCTCTCGGTCACGTCGATTTCCCAGCCGTGGGCTTCGACGATGCGCTGGACGATTGCTAGACCCAGCCCGCCTTCGCCGTCAGTTGTGGTGTAGCCGTCGTCGAGCACCGCATCACGCATCTCAGCCGGGATTCCGGAGCCATCGTCCGCGACGTAAAACCCCTCAGCCATCTCGCCGACACGAAGCGTCAGGTCAGCACTGCCGTGTTCAAGATCGTCATCAGCCGCCGGTCGGCTGCTTGTTGAACCGTGTTCTGCACTGTCGCCGGACTGCGTCCGACTGCCCGTGGAGCCATGCTCCACGGCGTTCCGAAATAGGTTCTCAAACAGGTGGCGGAGCCGATCCGGGTCGGCGTCGATGATGGCTGTCATTTCGTTTTGTAGTGTCGCATTCGCCGTCGGCACGGCCTCCCAACAGCTATCGATCAGTTCTCCGAGAGCAACGGCCTCCGTATCACTGATGACGTGTCCGCTTCGAGCCAGCGTCAGCGTCCGGTCGACGAGCGTTTCCATCCGATCCATTGCTTTCGCAGCCGTCTCCAAGTGTTCCGAGTCGCGGTCCATTCGTTCGAGTTCCAGTTGACCGGACGCGACGTTGAGCGGGTTCCGGAGGTCGTGTGCCACGACGGCCGCGAACTCGTCGAGGCGTTCGTTGCGCTGCTCGATGGCCGCCCGGCGGAGTCGCTGTCGCTCGGCCTCGACGGCTCGGGATATCGCACGCGCTTCGAAGATACCCATCATGAGGCCACCAAAGCCGCCGACGATAGCCGCGAACAGCGCCCAGCCGATGTCTTCACTCAGCGACCCCGTCGGCCAGGTGAAAATCATCACCACATTCAACAGTAGAAAAGAGACGAGTCCGCCAGCGAACCAGACCCCGATACGCCGATAATGGTCCGGATCGATTCTCGAGTCACTGAGCCAGAACCCGCCGACGATGATCGCCGCTGTAAACGGCACGATTGCCAGCATACTGACAGCGAAATCAGCAGTAAAAACAGCTGTCAGTCCGGAATCAGAGAAATAAAAGTAGTTGGCGACGCCTCCAAGGAGGAACAGCCACCCGACTCCCTGAATAATGGCTGGCAGGCGATCTGAGTGACGATCTATATCTGTCACTTCCGCACCGATTTGTTAGATGTGCATTTACATTTGCTGGCCAACGGAACAGGCGTGCGTCGTGTTTCCCGGCGTTGTCGTCCACCGCACTGCTAGCTCGGTCTGTTCTTCCCGTTAGCTACTGTTTGGTCACGCGTGCGTCCGATACTTTGTGGATATCGTCGTCGATCCCGGAGCCGTCACAGTCGTCATTCGGACATCGATAGTGCCAGCCGTCCTCCGTCGCCGCTCGCTCTGTAAATCGGTCACCACATTCGTCACAGTAGAGCTGCCCGTCCGAACACGTGTCGCGGTGCAGTTCGAGTTCGAGTTCTGTGCCGAAGGTCCGCTTGCAGTTCCGACAAATATGAGGCATATTCGAAAATACAGATTCATCCCTTATAGCGATACCGGAACGTTCACGGCCGCTTCTTTCCGTTGACGGATGTTTCGGGTCGGCCGCTGTCCGTCGATTTTCGATACTTCATACACCTCATATCTTGGACAGTAATGGTTGACAATACTGACTACCGATGTACACATTTCTCCAGCAGCCAGTTCGGGACCGAACACTCCAGAAGCCGTGTCAAAATGGCCCAGCTCTATTTTACGCTATAAAAGCGCTAGGCTGTCGTCACGTCAATCCGCGTGCCGCCGGATTCGCTGTCCCCAACCGACACCGTCCACCCGTGTGCCCGCGCTGCGGTGTCGACGAGGAACAGCCCATACCCCTCCCCTTCCCGTGTTGTCCCGAACCCCTGTTCGAACACGCTGTCGCGGTCCGATTCGGGAATCCCCGAGCCGTCGTCGGCCACGTAGAACCCCGACTCGGTGGCACCGACAGTGACAGTCACCGGTCCCTCGGTGTGAGCGACGGCGTTGTCGAACAGCTCGCGAAGGAGCAACTGCAGTCGGTCGTTTTCGGCGTCGACAGCTGCGTCTGTCACCACCTCAAGCGCCGCGTTTTCGTAGCTCGCGGTGGCCCAGACCTCAGTGGCGACATCCGCCAGCGAGAGCGACTCGGTCTCCGAAACGGGGCGTCCGATGCTTCCGATGTGAGACAGGTCGGTAAGCAGTGACTCGACCCGGTTGACGGACCGAAACAATGCATCTTCATGGGGCTCACCGATGTCGAGTAGCTCCAACCGACCCATGACGACGTTGAGCGGGTTCTTCGCGTCGTGGGAGATGCCGCTTGAGATATCGTCCCACTGGCTAGCACCGACCCACCAGTCAGTCGGCCACCGGGTCGCGTACGCTTCGAGCTTCGCGGCCACCAAGGACGCCGACGTTTCTGCGGTCACATACTCAGTGACGCCGGCCCGGAGCGCCTCGGAGACTCGATCCGGATCAGGGTCGGTCCCGACGAGTACAATCGGAATATCGGTGTCCGCTGCCCGTAGTGCCTCGAATACCGCAACCCCGTCGCAGTCACCGTCGTCACTGATGACGACACCCCTGATATCCCCGTCACTCAGCCGGTCCTGTACGTCGCTCGTATCTGGGATTGCCTCGGCTGTTACCCCGTCCGTGGTCAGTGCTTCGGAAAGTGCCTCAGCAAGCTCAGTCACTCCGCTACCGGCCACGAGATAGACAGTCCCACGAGCAGGCGTCATCCCCTGATATTACGAAAACAGGTGATAAGAAACCGACGGTGCCCTACAGCAGGTCTTCGACGTGGTCGGCGACTTCCTCCGGCGTGTCACCGACCGGGACGCCGTTGTCCTCCAAGGCGGTAATCTTCGACTGCGCGGTCCCGGTACCGGAGCCGGAGACGATAGCGCCGGCGTGGCCCATGCGCTTTCCGGGTGGTGCGGTCCGACCGGCGATGAAGCCGGCGACCGGCGTGTCCATGTGCTCGCCGATGAAGCGCGCGGCCTCCTCCTCGTCCTCGCCGCCGATCTCGCCGCACATGACGACGGCGTGGGTGTCGGGGTCGGCCTCGAACTGTTCGAGCGCGCCGATGAAGTCCGTCCCGATGATCGGGTCGCCGCCGATACCGATGGCCGTCGACTGGCCGATGCCGCGATTGGTGAGGTTGTCGACGACTTGGTAGGTCAGCGTTCCCGAGCGGGAGACGAGGCCGACGTTCCCCTCGGAGAAGATGTTCCCCGGGAGGATGCCGAGCTTGGCGACGCCGGGCGTGATGACGCCGGGGCAGTTCGGACCGACAAGGTGCGTGTCGGTCTCCTGCAGTTTGCGGTAGACTCGAGCCATATCCTGCGTCGGGATGCCCTCAGTGATGGCGACCACGAGGTCGATACCCTTCGCATCGAGCGCCTCGAAGCAGGCATCACCGGCGAAGGCCGGCGGCACGAACACGACGGCGGCGTTCGCGTCGGCCTCGCGGGCCGCGCCCTGCACCGTGTCGAACACCGGCACACCGGCGACTTCCTGGCCGCCGCGGCCGGGCACTGCGCCGGCGACGACGTTCGTCCCGTACTCAAGCATCTGTTCGGTGTGGAACTTCCCTTCACCGCCGGTGATTCCCTGTACAACGACGCGGGTGTCTTCGTCAACTAGAACACTCATGCTTCCACCTCCTTTGCGTACTCAACCGCACGCTGGACGGCGTCTTCCAGCGTATGTTCGACCGTCACCAGATCCTCGTTCAGGATCTCCATTCCCTCCTCTGCGTTGGTCCCTGCGAGTCGGACGGTGACTGGCTTTGGAATCTCGTCGAACTGCTCCAGCGCCTGATTGATGCCGTTGGCGACCTCGTCGCCGCGGGTGATGCCGCCGAAGATGTTGAACACGACCGAATCGACGTTGTCATCGGAGAACACCATATCGAGCGCGTTTGCGATCCGGTCAGCCTTCGCGCCGCCACCGACATCGAGGAAGTTAGCGGGCTCGCCGCCGTAGTAGTCGACGAGGTCCAGCGTCGTCATCACGAGGCCCGCACCGTTCCCGATGATGCCGACGTTGCCATCGAGTCGGACGTAGTCGAAGCCGTACTCGTCGGCCTTCTGTTCGAGTTCGTCGCCTTCTGCTGCTTCCTCGCCCATCTCCGCGATTTCGGGCTGGCGGAACAGGGCGTCGCCGTCGATGTTCATGACGGCGTCGGCCGCGATGACCTCGTCGTCGCTGGTGATCATCAGCGGGTTGATCTCCGTGTCAGCGCCGTCGCGGTCGTCCCAGAGCTGGTACAGCGTCGTGAGGACGCTCGCTACGTCGTTTGCGACCTCGCGGTCGACGCCGGCCTCGTAGACGACCTTCCGGGCCTGGAACGGGTGCATTCCGAAGGCCGGGTCGATGTGCTCGCGGGCGATGGCATCGGGGTCCTCCTCGGCGACCTCCTCGATGTTGACGCCACCTTTCGTCGAGACCATCGCGACGGGGCGGCCCTCGCCGCGGTCCATCGTCACGCCGACGTACAGCTCGTTGACGAAGTCGACGGCTTCCTCGACGAGCACTTTCGAGACGTGGTAGCCCTTGAGGTCCATCCCGATGATGTCCTCGGCGGCCTCGCGAGCCTCCTCCTTGGACTCGACGAGCTTGATTCCGCCGGCCTTGCCGCGGCCGCCTACGTGGACCTGTGCCTTGATGGCGACCGGATATCCGATCTCCTCGGCCGCGTCGACGGCCTCATCTACTGTCTCGGCCAGCTGCGAGGCGGGCGTCGGGATGCCCGCGTCAGCGAAGACTTGCTTCGCCTGGTATTCGTGCAAGCGCATGTCATGCAGAAAGGCGAGCGGTGGCGATTTAAATCCGTCCGTTTCTCTTCCTGCGACCAAAGCGAGGATGGTCCCAGTTTACTGTGGGCGTCGAGAGCGAGCTATGCGCACGCAGGCCATGATGCAGTACGGAGACTCGGGACATGAGGGTGCGCCCACAGTCGTCGGGGTCAATCCGATAAACCCACAGCGTCGTACCCCGAAGCGAGCGTATGGCTGACGACAGACACGGAGCTGAGGGTGTCGCCGACGAGACACTCGGTGCTGTGGCCGAAGCGCTTCGTACCGCTGAAACCGGCGTCGCGCTCACCGGCGCGGGCGTCTCGACGGCGTCGGGCATCCCCTCCTTTCGCGGTGACGACGGCATCTGGGAGCGCCACGATCCGGCAGACTTCCACCGCCGTCGGCTTGATGCCGACCCAGCGGGCTTCTGGGCGGACCGAATATCGCTTCGAGAGGCTATCTACGGCGATTTAGACCCCGAACCTAACGCCGCCCACGAGGCGCTGGCGGCGCTTGAAGCGGACGGCCACCTCGACGCCGTGCTCACGCAGAACATCGACGGGCTGCACGACGCCGCCGGGACGGACCGGGTCGTCGAACTGCACGGAACCCATCGGCGCGTGGTCTGTGACAACTGCGGTCACCGCCGGGACGCGGAAGCGGTATTCGAACAGGCCGCCGAAAGCAGCGACTTGCCGCCGCGCTGTGACTGTGGCGGCGTCTACCGCCCGGACGTCGTGCTGTTCGGCGAACCTATGCCCGACGTAGCGATGAACGAGGCCCAGCGTCTCGCACGGGATAGTGACGTGTTTCTGGCGGTTGGGTCGTCGCTGTCGGTCCAGCCGGCGTCGCTCCTGCCGAAGATAGCGGCTGAGGGAGACAGTACGCTGATCGTAGTAAACTACGAGGAGACGCCGCGTGACGCGAGTGCGGCGCACGTGCTTCGCGCCGATGTCACGCAGGTGCTCCCGGCGATTGTCGAGCGGCTGTAGCGGGTTACAACTCGACGCCGCCGGGAATCAGGCTCTGCCCGCGCAGGAGGCTCCCGTCGTGGTCGTAGACGAGCAGCGTCCGTAGCTCGTAGGTCCGTGACTCGCCCTCGCCATCGGTGAGACGGACTGTAAACTGTGGGTCTTCTTGAGCGTCCGCCGTGGAAACGAGTGCGTCGATGTCAGCTGTCGGTGCTGTCGCTTCGAAGACGTACTCACCGGTGAGTCGGTTCGTCAACGAGAGCACGCCGTCGCTCTCTGGCTGGCGGCGGAAGGTCACGTCGATCTCGTCGCCATCGAGTGTGCCGCCGTCTACTTTGGTGAGGCGCTTGCGGAGCTCTCCTGTCGGCCCGTCGTATACAATCTTGATCGTGGGGTCGTCGTTGTCGGTGGCCGAAGCCTGGATGTCGACGGTGAAGTAATCACGCCTCATTCCGGTGTTTACAGGTACGTGGCCCGGCCAAATGAACGTAACGGCGCACCGACTGTTGGTATCGGTAGCTTTTACCGGACCGGCCTACCCTCTGACAGTAGTATGGCCTGGGTGAAATCAGAGTACGCGGGCGAGTTCGCGGTGCTTGCGACGTGGCTCGTGGGGCTGGCCCCGTGGTCGGTGTCGCTGTTCGAGATTGAGGGGGTCACTGTCGTCGGGCTTCGCTTTCTCCCGTTCCGGTTCCAGTTCATCTTCGGAGCGTCGCTCCCCGGAGAGCGGCCGTTTCTCTGGGCGTGGCAGGTTGCCGCGTTCCAAGAGTCGGAGCCGCTTGCGCTCGCCGGGACACTCGGGGTCGCGGCCCTGGCCGTTTTCCTGTTGCCGCTCGGCCTCAGCCTCTATTACTACGCCGCTGAGGACCGCGTCGAAGCGAGCCTGCCCGTCGACCCTGTCCGGCTGTTCGGCGGGCTGCTTGGACTCGTGGGCGTCCTCACGCTCGCGGCCAGTGGGCTGTTCATCACGTCGTTTCCCGGCATCACCGTCCCCATCGGGGCGGTCGTCGCCCTCGTGTTCGCCTATCTGCTGCTGACCGTTGACCGGGCGTAACAGCCAGTCCAGTTCTGTTCGTCCGACCGCTGGCGATTATACTCCTGATAATTTGGCGAGCGAATTTAAGTAGGTGGATACGATAGCAGAGGTATATTCCGCGGAGCACCGTCTGCTCCCCACTGCAACACCGATGTCGAACCCAGAATCTCCCGAACCCGGTGACTTCGTTTCGGACCCGCTCGGCCACATCCAGTCGTGGCTCTCGCGGACCGCGACGGTGTTGAGCGGGTCAGCAGTTCCGACGGCGAACTACGACCCCAGTCGCCACGGGACACTGGTCGAATTCGACGGTCTGGACGGCTACAACGAGGTCGACCGCTACTGGCTGAACGCTCCCTTCGCCTTCGCCTCTATCAATCACGATCCCGACCGCGACGAGCACCTGTACCACGTCGTTGAGCCGTCGTTGAGCGACATCGAGCGGGAACTGCTCGACCGCCTGTTCGAGGACATCCGCATCCCGCTCATCTACCGCGACGACGTCGATACCGACCCGGAGCGCGTCCTCGCCGAGGAACTCGAAGCCAGGCTGGAGGAGTACGGCGTCGTCATCGAGCCCGAGACGTTCTACCGCCTGTTTTACTACCTGCATCGCTCTTTCCAAGGCTACGGTCACATCGACCCCCTGATGCACGATCCTGACATCGAGGACATCTCCTGTGACGGAGCGAACCTTCCCATCTTCGTCTACCACGACGGCTACACGGACATCGAGACGAACATCGCCTACGACGCCGACGAACTGAACGACTTCGTCATCCAGTTGGCCCAGCGCTCGGGGCGGCACGTCTCCGTCTCGGACCCTGTTGTCTCCACGACGCTCCCGGACGGCTCCCGTATCGAACTGGCGCTCGGCGAGGAAGTGACCCCCCGCGGCTCCGCGTTCACCATTCGGAAGTACGCCGACGAGCCGTTCACACCCATCGAACTGCTGGAGTACGGCACGTTCTCCGTCGAGATGCTGGCCTACCTCTGGCTTGCCATCGAGTCCAACAAGTCGCTCATCTTTGCGGGCGGGACGGCAGCCGGCAAGACCACGTCGATGAACGCGCTGGCGATGTTTCTCCCGCCCCGATCGAAAGTACTCTCCATCGAGGACACCCGTGAACTGTCGCTGTACCACGACAACTGGCTCTCCTCGGTCACCCGCGAGCGGCTGGGTGACTCGGACATCACGATGTACGATTTGCTGCGGTCCGCGCTCCGGCACCGCCCCGAGTACATCATCGTCGGCGAGGTTCGTGGCGAGGAAGCTATCACGCTGTTTCAGGCAATGAACACTGGGCACACGACGTTCTCGACGATGCACGCGGACTCGGTCCAGACGGTCATCAATCGGCTGGAGAACGAGCCGATCAACGTCCCACGGCCGATGGTCCAGAGTCTCGATATCCTCTGTGTCCAGGTGCTGGCCCGCTCGGGCGACGAGCGCGTCCGTCGTGCGAAGACGCTCGCCGAGATTGAGGGGATCGACCAGCGGACCGGCGAACTGGACTACTCGACGACGTACAACTGGCGGGCCACCGAGGACCGCTTCTCTGAGAACAACAGCGAGCTACTGGACGAAATCCGCGAGGAGCGCGGCTGGACGCAGTCGGAACTGCTGACCGAACTCCGCAACCGCCAGCGGTTCCTCCGCTATCTCCAGTCCGAGGGCATCACTGACTACCGGAAGTTCACGGCGATGGTCAACAAGTACTACGCGGACAAAGAGCAGGTCATGGCAAACATCGACGACGACGCGATAGCCTGACATGGCGCTGAACCCGCTCGGTCTGGCACCGCTCGCCGTTGTCGTCGGGATTCTCGGGTTAGTCGGCTATAGCACTGTCAACGAGCGATTCGACCGCAACGTCACGCGGCTGTCCCGACGGCTCTTCGGCCGGTACGTGGGCCAGTCGCCCGAGCGGGAACGCCAACTCGAAGCTGCATACGTCGACGAGACGTACCGCGGCTACGCTGCCAGAACGCTGGTGTACGCCTGTGTCGGTGCCGTTGGCGGAGCTATCACCGGGGCGTACGCTATCGGCGGCCTGCTGTTGATTCTGCCGGCGCTGGTGAACCTCGCACAGGGGCTCCCCTCGACGATGGTGAACGCCTTCGGCCTGCGAACGTTCGAACTCGTGTTGACGCCGACACAGACGCTGTACATCCTCATCGGCGGCGGTGTGCTTTCGGGCGCAGCGACGGCCGGACTCACGTACCTCTACCGCTGGGAACGGCTGAAAAATCAGGCGGACGTGCGGAGCCGGAATATCGACGAGGGAATGGCTCGTACCATCGCGTTCATGTACGCGCTCTCTCGTGGCGGCATGTCCTTCCCCGACGTGATGCGTGTGCTGGCCCGGAATCAAGAGATCTATGGCGACACGGCCAGAGAGGTCGGCGTCGCCGTCAGAGAGATGGACCTGTTCGGCCGGGACATGATCTCGGCGCTCGAACACGTCTCCCGGCGGACCCCCAGCGAACAGTTCAAGACCTTCACCGAGAACCTCTCCAGCGTCCTCCAGAGCGGCCAGTCGCTGGCCCCGTTCCTCCGCGAGCAGTACGAGCGCCATCAGGAGGAAGCCGCCGAGCGTCAGGAGGACCTGCTGGAACGGCTGGCCACGGTCGCCGAGGCGTACGTCACCGTGTTCGTCGCCGCTGTGCTCTTCCTGATGACGATTCTGCTCGTCTTCGGCCTAACGACGACGGACACGCTCTGGCTATTACAGATGATGGCGTATCTCGTCATCCCGCTGGCCAACGTCGGGTTCATGGTGTATCTCGATAGCAAGCTTCAGTCGCTGGGAATCGGGAGCGGCGGGACGACGGACATTCTTGATCGGTACGAAACGGCGACACTCGGGAAACCCAGTCTGGGGACCGGCCGGCTCGGCCTGACTGACGGCGGTGTCGTCCCGGCCGACGAGGCGAACTGGCTCCGCCTCCGGTTCTACGACCGCATCAAGTCGCTCCGGGAGCTGCTTAGCTCCCCGATCCAGTCGCTCGTCTGGAACCCGGTGTACGTTCTCTACCTTGCCATACCCGTCGCGGTGGTGCTGTTGCTCGTCCGTTCCCCCGTGGCGTTCCAGACGTCATCTGTTAACATCCGCATCCTCGACGACCTCGCCATCCAGTCGCTCCTGCTGATTCTTGGGCCGTTCGCGCTGGTGCGGTTCATCTACACCCAGCGGCTCTCGCGTATCGAGAACGCGACACCGGATCTGCTCGAACGGCTGGCGAGCCTGAACGAAGCCGGGATGACTGTCGTGGAAAGCCTCCGACGTGTCCGGGGCAGTGACATCGGCGTCCTCACGCAGGAGATGCACCGCATCTGGGCCGACATCAGGATGGGCGCGAACGTCGACGACGCCTTGGTCCGGTTCGGCCGCCGGGTCCAGACCACGGCGATAACGCGCATCGTCACGCTGTTGACCCACGCGATGCACGCCTCCGGCCAGCTCGGCCCGGTGTTCCGCATCGCGGCGACCCAGTCGCGGGCCGACCTCCGGCTGAAGCGGCGACGACGCCAGCAGATGCTCACCTACCTCGTCGTCATCTACGTCGCCTTCCTGGTGTTTCTCGTCATCATCGTTGCCGTCCAAGAGGTGCTCGTCCCGAGCCTCCCCTCCAGCGTACCGACGCCGGCCGGAGAGTCGAACCGCCTCGGCGTCAACGTCGACCAGTTCGCTCGCTTCGGTCGCGTCGACAAAGCCGCGTACACGCTCGTGTTCTTCCACACCGCCCTCATTCAGGCGGTCCTGACCGGCTTCATCGGCGGTCAACTCGGCGAGGGGACGCTCAAGGACGGCGCGAAACACGCCGCGATTTTGCTGGGCGTCGCCTACGTCGCGTTCATTCTCCTCTCCTCGCCGGTCGCATCGATGACGGTCACCAGCCCCGCCGTCTCCGGCGACCAGATAACGGTCGAATCGGCATCGCTGTCAGAGGGTGGGTTCATCGTTGTCAGGGAGTTCGAGGAAGACGGTAGAGTGCTCGGGACCTCCGAGTACCTTCCGTCGGGGTCCCACAGCGATGTACAGATAACGCTTGACCGGCCGCCGTCGACCGGCCAGTCGATCGTACTCGTCGCCCATCAGGACACCAACGGGAACCAGCAACTCGACTATCCCTTCGGCAGCAATTCAGGGTCGCCGGACCGGCCGTATGCGTCGTCGACGGCCGGCGAGAACGTCACTGTCGAGTACACGGTCGAGTGACGCTGGATTTACGGTGCCGAATCGGGTAGGAGGCGCTGATGGAGTTCGCCGCCTTCGCCGACCGTGCCGAAGCAATCGAAGCCGAGAGTTCCGACACCGCGATAACCGAGGCGGTGACCGGCCTGTTCACCGACGCAGGGCCGGATCTCTCGACGCTCGCTCGCTTCGTACAGGGCCGGGTGTTTCCGGCCTACGAGTCCCGCACGCTCGATATCGGGCCGCGGCTCTGCTACGAGGCGATTGCCCGGGCGGCGGGCCAGAACATCAGTGCCGACGATGTGGAGCAGCGCCTCGCGGATGTGGGTGAAATCGGTGCTGTCGCAGCCAGCTACGACCTCGGCGGCCAGCAGGGACTCGCCGCCTTCGGCGCTGGTGGCGGAGGGAACGACGCGCTGACCGTCGCGGAACTCGACACCGAGCTACGGGAGCTGGCCGCTGTCGACGGCAGCGGAAGCCAGGGGACGAAAGTCGACATCCTCTTTGGCCTGTTCTCGCGGTGTTCGTCGACGGAGGCCGGCTACCTCGCCCGCCTCGTCCTCTCGGAGATGCGTATCGGCGTCGGCGAGGGGACGGTCCGGGACGCCGTCGCGGCCGCTTTTGACGTGTCAGTCGAGGCCGTCGAACGGGCCGTACAGGTGTCGAACGACTACGGCATGGTCGCCGAAGTGGCCCGCGACGAGGGGGAGTCCGGACTGGCGACCGTCACCCTCGAGATCGGTCGCCCCGTTCAGGCGATGCTGGCACAGGCGGGTACGGTCGCCGGCGCGCTCGAAGACTGGGACCGCGCCGCCGTCGAGTGGAAGTACGACGGCGCTCGCGTGCAGGTCCACTTCGACGGCGAGGACGCGCGGCTGTTCTCCCGGAACATGGAGGAAGTCACCGACCCGCTTCCGGAGATCGTCGACACTGTCGAATCGGCGCTAGACGCACCGGCAATCCTCGACGGCGAGGTGGTCGCGGTCGACGCCGACGGCGACCCGCTCCCGTTTCAGGAGGTGCTGCGGCGCTTCCGCCGGAAACACGACGTAGCTGCGGCCCGCGAGGACGTGGCCGTCCGGCTACACGCATTCGACTGTCTGCACGCCGCCGGTGAGGACCTGCTCGATGCCCCACTGGAGACGCGCCACGACCGTCTCGAATCACTGTTCCCGGCTGACAGCGATGTTGTCTCCCAGATGTGGCTGTCAGGCGACTCCGAGGAGATTGAAGACTTGGAAGCTGAGGCCCTCGCCGCCGGACAGGAGGGTATCATGCTGAAAGACCCAACAGCGGCGTACTCGCCCGGCAAGCGGGGCAAGCACTGGCGCAAGCGCAAACCCGACGTGGAGACGCTGGATTGCGTCGTCACCGGCGCGGAGTGGGGCGAAGGCCGCCGGGCGAACGTGCTTGGCTCGTTCGAGCTTTCTGTCCGAACCGACGACGGCTACGCCACCGTCGGGAACGTCGCGACTGGCATCACCGACGAGGAACTGGACGACCTGACCGAGCGGTTCGAACCGTACATCCAGAGCGAGGACGGCCGCGACGTAGTGCTCGACCCGGCCGTCGTTTTCGAGGTCGGGTACGAGGAGATACAGGCTTCGCAGTCCTACGCCTCGGGCTACGCGCTTCGGTTCCCGCGGTTCCTCTCGGTCCGCGAGGACAAGACGCCTGACAGCGCTGACTCGCTGGAGCGTGTCGAGCGACTGGCCGAGTCACAGTAGCGCCGCTGGGCCGTTTCGAGACGGACCGACACGCGTAATGGGCGTCTCCGAGAACACCCGCTCATGACAGTCCGACACGACGGCATCACCGCGGAGTGGCTCGGCTACGCGACCCTGCGGCTGGAAGGCGAGGAGACGGTTGTCTACTTCGACCCTGGCCGGTACGGCGTCCTCACTGGCGAGTGGGAACCAGACACGCCCGGTATCGGTCACCCGCCGACGCAGGACTACGCCCCGAAAGACGGCGACATCGTCTGTGTGACCCACATCCACCACTACGACCCCGACGGCATCCGCCGCGTCGCAAGCGAGGACGCCACCGTCGTCGCGTTCGAGGGCATCAACGTCCACGCCACCGACCGCGACTTCGACCGCCTCGCCGATCTCGACTATGAGGTCCGTAAGGTGTCGATGGAGGCCAACGTGCTGGTCGACGATGTTCCCATCTGGACGATGCCGGCGTACAACCACGAGGACGGCCGAAATGTGAAAGACGACGGCAGCCCGATCCACCCGAAGGGAATCGGTTGTGGTTTCCTCGTCTCCTTAGACGATACCCGCGTGTTCTGGCCCGGCGACACCGACGTGCTGGACGGCCACGCCGAACTCGACGTGTCGCTGTTCGTCCCCTCTATCGCAAAGAACTACACGATGAACCGCCACGAAGCCGCTGACCTCGCTGAAGAGATGGATCCTGACCTCGTGTTGCCGATGCACTACAACACGTTCGAATCTCTGGAAGCGGACTCCGGTGCGTTTGCCGAGGACGTCGCCAAACGCGGGGTCCCGGTCGTCTTGGACGAAAGCTAGCTGGTGCAACAGCCAGACCACGTGACCTGAGACGACGGGCACCCAACTTCACCTGTCAGTCAAAACAATATTAAATCGCTCATAGGAACACGACTGTGATGGAACGCTCCAGCAAACGAGCAGGGGAGGCACGGTCCTCGACTGATCGAGCGCCCTCGTTTGGGCACCTACTGCTAGTTTGGGTCCTCATTGGGTCGTCCCTCTGGTCTCTCGGTGCTACGGTGGCTGATGCGATTCAGGTCGAACTTCCGCTATCGACGATGGGGACAGGCTTGTTGTTCGGAACGGTCGTCGTCGTGCTGTTCTGGACAGTCGGCTTTCACCCCTCACTCGCGGCCAGTTTCGGGTATTTCGTTACCGAACAGGTCATCAACATAGTCCTGCTTTTCGGTGCCATCTTTCTCTTCGTTCCGCCCTCTACACCGTGGGCCACGGCTGTGCTCCAGTTCAGTTCGATCTGTCTCGCTGCGACGCTGGTGTTTACGCCCGTCGGGAAGCAGATACGGACCTCTTTCCGGCGATCTGTCCGTTCTTTGCTTAAACTACCGCCCCAGAAGCAGTCGGCTAACAACGATTGATCGGTCGCCACGTAGAATCGGGCTAAACGCGGTTTGACTCGCTGCTACTCAGATCGCGGATATCGTACGCCTCCGACTGCACCGACCCTTCATTTGACAGAAAACACTTACCGAGCGACTGGAGTTAGACTGTCAATGCCCTCCTCCCGTCGGCGATACCTTCGTGGCTGTGCCGCGACCCTCGGACTGGCAACCGCTGGTTGTCTGGGTTCGAACGAGTCAACGGAACCAACGCCGGCGAAAACCAGTACAGCGACGGAATCAGAGACTGGGACTGCCACCCCCACACAGAGCGGGCAAACGGAACCGTTTGTCGCTTGGCGGCAGTCACTCGATGCAAAAATCACTGCCCAGCCAATCAGTACGGGGACCCGTCTGTACGTCGGCACAGAGTCGGGCACGGTCACATCACTCGCAACTGCTGACGGGAGCCAGCAGTGGTCCTACGACGCGAGCGAACCCATCCGCTCGCAACCGAGACGTGTCGAGAACACCATATTCGTCATAACCGGGAAAGAGGGGCTGTACGAGGACCACGTCGTCGTCGCACTCGACACCGAAACCGGCTCGAAGCAGTGGACGTTCGCTCCCGGAGAGTGGTGGCTGGAGTTGCTTGGCGCGACCGGGAAGCGAGTGTACGTCGGAACGAACACTGACACCCGGGCAAAGCAGGGACAGACGCTCTATGCACTCGCCGTTTCTGATGGGTCGGTACAGTGGTCCGGCGAAGTCGGCAATCAGTACGAGGGGGCCGTTCGAAACGGGACGATATACGTGGCCTCGCGCGGCCGATTCTACGCGTACGACACTGAGACCGGTGAGCAACGGTGGGCCAACGATGTCTCGGACTACCACTCCCAGACGATGGTCGCCACCGACGACACGCTCTGTTATGCTGCTGATATGGACGAGACTCGGGGCACGCTACTCGGCGTGGATTCCGACACTGGGGAGACGCTCTGGACCCACGGGGAAGGGTCCATCGCATCGACGACGCTCCACGACGGGACGCTCTACGCTGGTGGGACACACGTCGCCGCGCTCGACCCGACGACTGGCGAGCAACGGTGGCGAACGGACCAGTCCGGGGACGTCCAACAGGCCCCGGTTCAGAACGGGACTCTCTATACGGGTGGCGACGTGGTTCGCGGTCACGACAGTAGTACCGGTGAACTGGACTGGACGTGGAGTCCGGAGACGAACGTTAAAGGGGTGGTTCCGGCGGCAGTCGTGTCAGATACGCTGTACGTGGACTCGTGGGCGTACGGCGATCCACGGAATCGGTTCAAATTCGCGCTGGATACGACGGCAGGAACGAAACGGTGGGCGTTCGATGTCGAGAGCGACCTAACCGATCTTTCTGTCGACGAAAAACGGGGATATGTCGCCGCTGACGATACCGTGTACGCGCTGGAATAACTGAAAAAACGTCTCGCTGGCGCTGTTTCTACAGCACGCCCATCTCGTCTAGCCGCTCGGGCAGGTACGTCTCCGTCACGAAGTCGAGCCCCCGAGACGCGAGCGCCTGCTGCTCGGCCTTCTTGTTGATGTCGAGCTGGAGTTCGATCTGCTCCTCCCAGAAGTCGGTCTGGAAGCGCGGGTCCTCCAGTTCGCTCTCCAGGGCGTTGACGTCGGAGTCCGACAGCGGGTCCGTCGGCAGTTCGTACTCGACGATGTCCTCCGGGCGGATGCCGATGAACTGGGCTTCGGGCGTCGCCAGATACTCCGAGAGGTGTGCGCTTTTGATCGAGCCGTAGGAGACCGACCCGAAGATACGGTACGACCACGGGTCACCGTCAGTGAACACCGTGACCGGGAGGTCGAGTTCGTCGTGGAGCCGCTTGATCAGCCGCCGGGTCGCCCGTGCGGGCTGGCCGCCGAGGTGGACGACCAGCGCGTCGTATTCGTCGTCGAACCCGTTCTCGACGAGTCGGTCGCGCATCCCACCGGTCTCCACGCAGAGGACGAACTTCGCGTCGTTGTCGAGGAATTCGATGGTGTCGGGGTTGTTCGGGATCTGGTAGCCGCCCTGCCCCACGTCATCCTGACAGTGGATCTCGCGGTCCCCGCGGTTGGTCTGCTCGCGGAGGAGCAGTGGCCCCATCACCTTCGCTCCGGACTCCTCCGGGCGCATGTGGAAGTCCTCGCGTTTGACGTCGGAGACGATCTCCAGATCCTCGATGAGGTTGTTCGACTCGTCCTGTGTGTTGAACTGGGCTTCGTCGAGGTCCCAGGACTCCGAGAGGTAGTACAGTTCACGCAGGGTCGAGGAGCGGTCTTCCTCCAGTTGCTGTGAGAGGAAGTCGATGGTGTAGACTGCCTTCAGGATCTTTTCGGCCCCGGATATCGTCTTGGCCGACCGCGTAGAGTTCCGGTCGCCGTACACCCAGACCTGCTCGTCCTCGTCGAAGACGATGTTGGACTTGGTCCGGGTAGGAATCGTCATTGTCGGGACCTCGCCGTCGGCGAACTGGTCGTAGAAGTCCGCCGCGAGGTCGATGAGTTGCTCGCGCGCTTCCTCGGTGTCGGGTGTGGTGTCTGAGTCGGTGCTCATATCAGGCGTTCACCGTGAGTTTCTCTTCTTCGATGCCGTCGACCGAGACGGTGAACTCGGCCTCGCCAGTCACGCTGTATTCGAGGACGGCGGTTTCACCAGCCCCGACGGTCGGGGACCACTTGACGAACCACTCGCCGTCCATTTCGACGACCGATGCGCCGTTGGTGACCTGTGGTTCGGCGGTGACGATGTCGGTCAGTTCCACGTCCGCGTTCGTGTCGTCGTTGTTCTCGATGCGGACCCGGACCGTGTCGCCCTCAACCTCGCGCTCGACGAGGACGTTGTTCATGATGCGGGCCAGCGAGTCGTCGATGTGTAGCTCGTCGTTGTCGGTGACTTCGGTGAGCTTCTCGGCCATCTCCGGCAGGATGGTCGCCAGCTTGTCCTGTTTCTCGCGACGCTGTTGCATCGAGCGGCGCTTGTTCAGGTAACTTTTGAGCTCGCGGGCGGCCTCCCGGATGGCGAGTTCGATCTCGTCTTCCATCTCGGGGACATTCGCGATGGCGTCCTTGGACTCGCTGGTGAAGGGGACGTTCGTCGAGGCGACGTGGACCATGATGACGGCCGGCCCCTTCGGGATGCCGGAGCCGCCGGGCTGGTCGAGGTTGTAGTTGCGCCAGCGGATGGACTTCACCACGTCCGTCGTCGCACAGGCCCCGCGCTGGTACACCAGCGGGACCCGGTTGGCGAATCGCATCACGTCGACGGTCCCCTCGCTTTCGAGTTCACCGCCGTAGGCGATACCGGCCTCGACGATGAACGGGTCGCCGCCGTGGACCGACGCATCCCGCGTCGAGGCGGCGTAAAAGTCCGCGTCGAACTCCTTCCGAAGTCCTTCCTCGACCAGTTCCGCGCTGATGGGGGAGAGACAGTCCGTCGGTGGTGCGATGATATCCGTCTCGCGCATCGCCGACAGCAGTTCACTCGCCGTATCGCGGTCGTCGGCGATGTCGGAGACTTTTGGTGGCTCCTCCGGAACACCCTCGGCGGCCGTCCAGAGCGCCTCCAGCACGTTCTCGCGGGCCGTCTCACCGAAGGTGGCGTCGTCTTGCTCCTCGGTCATGTCGGCCGCACGGTCGATGTAGCCCCGGAGTTCGTCGCGGGTCAGCCGGTGGCGGCCGTCGTCGTCGAATTTGTCGGCCAGTCGACTCGCCAGCCCCTCGATCGCGGCGTCGTCTTTGCGTTTCGTTGTTACCTCGTCGACGAGCGCGTAGAGATCGCTCGATAGGTTGTCGCTGACGGCACCCCAGGCGGCTTCGACGGCGTTTTCTCGAACTGTCGCGCCAAACGTCGTGTCGCCGTCCGCTTCGGCGTCTTCGGCCGCCGAATCGACGATAGCTTCGACCTCGTGGTACGCGACTCGGTCACGGTCGTGGATGGCGTCGGAAACGGCGGCTGCGAACGTCGCAGTGGTCTCAGCGCCTTTGTTCGCCACGGCGTCCTCGACAGCGCGCTCGATGTCGGCGTCCTCGTTGACTTTCGGCGGCTGCCAGGCCATGCCGCGGCCGTAGTGGCGGTCGTTGAAGTTCGCGATGACGCTGTCGGCGGTCTTCCCACCGACGCGGGTGAACTCCTCCTGCATGAAGCCGGACACAGAGTAGGAATCCGTCGCTTCGAGCATCTTCAGGAGTGTCCCCAGTTCGACGCCGTGGGGGTGCGGGCGGATCTCTTCCGTCTCGTCCGGGAGTTCCGCGCGCTCGGCCCGCTCGAACTTCAGGGACTCGTCCAGCCCCGGTTCGTCGAACTCGACGCGGGCGTGGGGGTTGACTACAGCGGTGTCCTGAATGTAGTCCCGCAGTGTCGACCGGGCCCGCATATTGGCTTCCATCTCCAGTTCGATACGCGTCCCATGGGGACGCTCCCACGTCGTCGTCTCGTCGACGCTGATCTCGGGCTCATTGGTGTCCGTGTCGACGATGAGTTCGAAGTACTGTGCCTCGTCCTGTCCCTTCGGTCGGGACGTTATCTTTGCCGGCTTGCCCGACGTCAGCTGCGAGTAGAGCACAGCCGCGGAGATACCGATCCCCTGCTGGCCGCGGTTCTGCTCTCTGGCGTGGAACCGGGAGCCATACAGGAGCTTCCCGAAGATTTTCGGCGCCTGTTCCTTCGTAATCCCGGGGCCGTTGTCCTCGACGACCAGTTTGTAGTAGTCCCCGGACTCCTGAATCTCGACGTAGATATCGGGGAGAATACCGGCCTCCTCGCAGGCGTCGAGCGCGTTGTCGACGGCCTCCTTGACGGCCGTGACGAGTGCCCGGGCCTCCGAGTCGAAGCCCAGCATATGCTTGTTCTTCTCGAAGAACTCGGCGATGGAGATGGCCCGCTGGGATTCGGCCAACTCCTCGGCGATCCCTTCGCCCTCGCCGAGTCGCGACTGATACGAGGTCATTGTCGTGCGGTACGTACCCGCGTCGGGGTTAAAAGGTAATCGCCACCAGAGTGAAAGTGAAAACTGTCCCCGAAACCGCGGTCCCGCGCGCGTGCGGGAGCTTTATACGTGCCCCTCTATTAGGACGGGTAAGTTCCTATGTCAGGAGAGTCTGATGAGTACGGCGCAAAGTCGATCCAGACCCTCGAAGGGCTGGAAGCCGTCCAGAAGCGACCCGCGATGTATATCGGGTCGACGGACGCTCGTGGCCTCCACCATCTTGTCTATGAGGTGGTCGACAACGCGATCGACGAGGCGCTCGCCGGCTACTGTGACAACATCGACGTAACGATTCACGACGACGGTTCAGTCTCTGTCAGCGACGACGGGCGAGGTATCCCCGTCGATACCCACGAAGAGCACGGCCGCCCGGCCGTCGAGGTCGTGATGACGATCCTCCACGCGGGTGGGAAATTCGACAACAAGTCCTACCAGGTCTCCGGTGGCCTCCACGGGGTCGGGGTGAGCGTGGTCAACGCGCTTTCGAAGTGGCTCGAAGTCGAGGTCAGGCGCGACGGCGCGCTCTGGAAGCAGCGCTTCGACCACGGCAAGCCCGAGTACGACCTGAAGAAGGTCCGCGACCTCGAACCCGACGAAGAGACGGGGACGACGGTCCGGTTCTGGCCCGACGACGAAATCTTCGAGACCGGCGAGTTCAAGTTCTCGACGCTCTCGTCCCGACTGCGTGAGCTCGCCTTCCTCAACTCCGGTGTCGCCATCTCTATCCACGATGAGCGCGACGGCGAAACGGAGACGTTCGCCTACGACGGCGGCATCCGCGAGTTCGTCGAGTACCTGAACGAGACCAAGGACCCGCTCCACCGGGATATAATCTACTTCGAAGACGAGGAGGAAATCGCGGAGGGGCCGGTCCAGGTCGAGATTGCCATGCAGGGGACTGACGACCTGCAGGGTTCGATCCATGCCTTCGCCAACAATATCAACACACGCGAGGGCGGGACACACCTCACCGGATTCAAAACATCACTCACACGGGTCGTCAACGACTACGCGACCGACAATAATCTGCTCAAAGATCTGGACGATACACTCAAAGGCGACGACATCCGGGAAGGACTGACGGCCGTCATTTCTGTCAAACATCCCGATCCGCAGTTCGAGGGGCAGACCAAGACGAAACTCGGCAACAGCGAGGTCCGTGGCATCGTCGAATCGGCGATGCACGACGGACTGGCGACTTTCTTCGAGGAGAACCCCGACACGGCCGAAGCCATCGTCGGGAAGGCCGTTGAGGCCGCAAAGGCACGGAAGGCAGCACAGAAGGCCGAGGAACTCACCCGTCGGAAGTCGGCGCTCGACTCGACCGCATTGCCCGGAAAGCTGGCCGACTGCCAGACGCGAGACCCCGAGGAAGCCGAACTGTTCATCGCCGAGGGTGACTCTGCGGGCGGCAGCGCCAAACAGGGCCGGAACCCGGACTTTCAGGCGATCCTCCCTATCAAAGGGAAGATCCTGAACGTCGAGAAACACCGGCTGGACCGGATTCTGGAGAACAACGAGATACGGAACCTCATCACCGCGCTCGGGACCGGTATCGGCGACGAGTTCGACATCGACGACCTGCGCTACGAGAAGATCATCCTGATGACCGATGCAGACGTCGACGGAGCACACATTCGGACGCTCCTGTTGACGCTGTTCTACCGGCACATGAAGCCACTGCTGGAAGCAGGCTACGTGTACGCCTCCCAGCCACCACTATACCGGATTCGCTACCGTGGAAACACCTACGATGCGATGACGGATGCAGAGCGCGACACGATCATCGAAGAGAAGTGTGACGGCAACCCCACGCAGGTTCAGCGGTTCAAGGGCCTCGGTGAGATGAACCCCGATCAGCTCTGGGAGACAACGATGAATCCCGACAACCGGATTCTCAAGCAGATTACCATCGAGGACGCCGCGGCCGCGGACAAGATGTTCAATATCCTGATGGGCGACGCCGTCGAACCGCGCAAGGAATTTATCAAGGAGCACTCGCCTGAAGCGGAGTGGGTCGACATATGAGTTCTGACGCGAACGACGCGAACGCCCCGGCTGAGCAGATCAAGCACGTCCGCATCGAGGACGAGATGGAGCAGTCCTACATCGACTACGCGATGTCGGTCATCGCGGGTCGGGCGCTCCCGGATGTCCGGGACGGCCTCAAACCCGTCCATCGGCGCATCCTCTATGCGATGCACGAGATGGGCGTCTCCTCGAACACCGCTCATCGGAAGTCCTCCTCGATTGTCGGCGACACGATGGGTGACTACCACCCACACGGCGACTCGGCCATCTACGACACGCTCGTTCGGATGGCACAGGACTTCTCGATGCGGTATCCGCTGATCGACGGGCAGGGGAACTTCGGGTCGATGGACGGCGATCCGGCGGCCGCCATGCGGTACACGGAAGCCCGCATGGCCCCCATCGCCGAGGAACTGCTCGAAGATATCGAGAAAGACACTGTCGACTTCTCCAGTAACTACGACGACCGCCTGCAGGAACCCGACGTACTGCCGTCGAAAGTACCGAACCTCCTGTTGAACGGGTCGTCCGGGATTGCTGTCGGCATGTCGACCAACATCCCGCCGCACAACCTCGGCGAACTGGTCGACGCAACGGTCCACCTGCTCGAAAACCCCGACAGTACGGTCGAGGACCTGATGGAGCACGTCAAGGGACCGGACTTCCCGACCGGCGGCAACATCGTCGGCCGCGACGCCATCTATTCGGCGTACGCGACCGGCCGGGGCCGTCTGCGAGTTCGCGCAGAGTATGAGGTCGACCCGGAGGAGGGTCGCATCGTCATCAGCGAACTCCCCTATCAGGAGAACAAGGCCCGCGTCGTCGAGCGTATCGCCGACGACGTGAACGAGGGAAAAATCGAGGGCATCTCCGACCTGCGGGACGAGTCCGACCGCAACGGCGTCCGGATAGTCATTGAACTCAAGCGTGGGGCAAACATCGACGTGGTCGAAAACCGGCTGCTCGACCACCATCTGGAATCCACGTTCGGCGTTATCAACCTCGCACTGGTCGACGGCCAGCCCAAGGTCCTCTCACTGAAGGAGAGTCTCCAGCACTACATCGACCACCGTCGCGAGGTCGTCCGCCGGCGCTCCGAGTACGACCTCGCCGAGGCCGAGGACCGCGCCCACATCCTCGAAGGCCGGCTGAAGGCGCTGGAAAACGTCGAGGACGTGGTCGAACTCATCCGCAACAGCGAGGACCGTGACGCTGCTCGGACCGGGCTGCAGGAGTCCTTCGAATTCTCGGAGGATCAGGCCGCCCACATCGTCCGGATGCAACTCGGCTCGCTCACCTCGATGGAAGCGGCCGAAATCGAGGACGAGTACGAGGACGTACAGGACACTATCGACTACCTCGAATCCGTCCTCAACAGCCGCGAGAAGCTCGACAGCGTCATCGCCGACGAACTCCAGGAAGTCAAAGACGACTACGACGACGACCGTCGGACGAGCATCATCGAGGACGAAGGGCAGGTCACCCACGAGGACCTCATCCCCGAGGAGGACTGCGTCGTCGTCATTACCGAGGACGATTACATCAAGCGGATGCCCGTCGAGAACTTCGATCCCCAGAACCGCGGCGGCAAGGGGATCATCGGGGCCGACCCCAAGGAGAACGACCGGGTTTCGAAGGTGTTCCGGGCCAACAGCCACGACTACCTGCTCTGTTTCACCAATCAGGGGCAGGTCTACCGGCTCAAGACCTACGAGATCCCGGAAATGTCCCGCACTGCACGGGGCAAGTCCGCCATCAATCTCATTGACTTGGACGACGGTGAGGAACTGACCGCCGTCGTCTCGACCGACGAGTTCGGTGACGACGAGTGCATCACGATGGTGACCCGGAACGGCTACGTCAAGCGGACCTGCTGTTCGGAGTTCGAGAACATCCTCTCGACGGGTATCATCGCCGCCAAGCTCGAAGACGGCGATGAACTCATCGACGTGGACGTCACCAACGGCAATGGCGACCTCGTCATCGCCACGGAGGCCGGAATGACCATTCGCTTCAGCGAGAGCGAAGTCAGCGAGATGGGTCGTTCCGCACGCGGCGTCAACGGCATCAAACTGCAGGACGACGACAAGGTTGCGGCGATGGTCGCCACTGACGACGACGACCCCCGGTCGCTGTTGACCGTCACAGAACACGGCTTCGGGAAGCGCACCAAACTCGATGAGTACCGCACCCAGTCCCGCTACGGCAAGGGCCTCATCGACATCAAGACTGACGACCGCAACGGTCGCGTCTCAACGGCCAAGGCGGTCACCGACGAGGACCATCTGGTCATCATGTCCGAACAGGGCCAGATCATGCGCATCCGCGCCGGCGACGTGTCGCAAGTCGGTCGGAACACAAAGGGTGTGACGATTATGGGACTCGAAGAGGATGACCGCGTGGCGAGTGTGACAGTTGTGCCGGCAGAAACCGAATAGCAGCCGCGAGCGAAGCGAGCGGCCTTTTTCGCCCACGTTTTTGCCGCGAGCGGTGGCCTATGGCCACCCGAGCGGGAAAAAGGTGGAAGCGGGGTGACGATTATGGGACTCGAAGACGACGACCGCGTGGCGAGCGTCACTGTGGTCCCTGCCACCACCGAAGAGTAAGGCTCGATTCCCGGTCGCGTGGTTTGTATCGCCTTCTTGCGGTTAAACAGTTACAGCACGCGTTTGCCGAAAGCGCTGGCGACGAGTTCACAGGCCAGTTCGGCGGTGCGGTTGTGTTCGTCGAGAATCGGGTTCACCTCGACCAGTTCCATCGAGCGCAGCTGGTCGTGGTGTTCGGCGACGTACTCCATCGCGATGTGGGCCTCGCGGTAGGAGACGCCGCCACGAACCGGCGTCCCGACGCCGGGGGCCTCCGTCGGGTCGAGCCAGTCGAGGTCGAGCGAGACGTGTATCCCGTCCGTCCCGTCGGTCGCGATCTCCAGTGCCTCGTCGACGACCTCTGGCGCGCTCCGGGCGTCGATATCAGACATCGTGTATGCCGTGATATCACTTTCTTCGATCAGCCGGCGTTCCCCGTCGTCCACATCTCGCAGACCGACGATAACGACGTTTTCCTCGCTCACCGCTGGCGTGTGCGCCCACTCGTGGTCCGAGAACACACCGAGACCGAGGACAGCAGCCAGCGACATCCCGTGGATGTTCCCGCTGGGTGTCGTCTCCGGTGTGTTGAAATCGCCGTGGGCGTCGAACCAGATGACGCCCAGTTCTTCATCCTCGCGGGCCGCACCGGCGATGGTCCCGATGCCGATAGAGTGGTCGCCGCCCAGAACGAGCGGGAATCGTCCCTCTTGGAGGGTCGCATCGACTGCCGTCGTCACGTCCTCGCAGACTTCTTTCGTCTCCCTGAAGAACTTCGCGCGCCCACTGTCCAGCCCGCCGGCATCAGGGTCGCTCTCTTCGGGTCGTGGCACGGCGATGTCTCCGCCGTCGATGCAGTCGATACCGATGTCCGTCAGCTGGTCGGCGAGGCCGCCGTACCGTATCGCCGACGGCCCCATATCGACGCCACGCCGGTCGGCACCGAGGTCCATCGGCACGCCGAGCACGCGAACCTGTTGTTGCATACTATCGCCTCCACGGGCGGCGAATAAAGACCCAGCGTTGGATCGACGACAGGCGCGGCTTCCTATGTATACGGCGCACAGACCAGCTCGATACCCTCTTCGAAGCTGATCTCCGGTTCCCAGCCCGTCGCCTCGTGCATCTTCGAGAAGTCAGCGCAGGTGTCGTGGACGTACACGTCCTCGGGAATCGGGTTCTCGACGTACTCCGGTTCGATGTCCGTTCCGAGTTCGTCGTTCAGCATCTCGACGACCGTGTTGAAGTCGTAGGCTTCGCCGGTTCCGAGGTTGTACACGCCGTTTAGCTCGTGCTCGGCGGCCAGGACGAGCCCACGGACGATGTCGTCGACGTGGGTGAAATCGCGAGTCTGCTCGCCGTCACCGTACAGCTTCGGTGCGTTGCCGCTGGCCAGGTCGTCGGCGAACTGGGCGATGACGTTGGCGTACTCACCTTTGTGTTCCTCTGCGCCGCCGTAGCCCTGATACACCGAGAAGAAGCGCATCCCGGCCAGCGTGAGGTCGTAGTGGTTCTGGAAGTACTCGGCGTACGTCTCTCGGGCCATCTTCGAGGCCTCGTAGCCAGTGTTGACCGTCACATCCATGTCCTCCGGCGAGGGTTCGGTTCGGCTGCCGTAGATGGAAGACGTCGAGGCATAGACGACGGTGTCACAGCCGTCGTCCCGGGCCTGCTCGACTGTGTTGACGAACCCCTCGACGTTCACGCGAGCGCCGTGGGTCGGATTGTCCTCGTGCATCGCGTAGGAGGAGAGTGCCGCGAGGTGGAACACGACATCCACGTCGGTCGGCAGGTCGTCATCGAGGACGCTCTGTTCGACGTATTCTACGTCTTCTGATACGTTCTCGGGCGTGCCGAGGTACCCGTCATCTAGGGCGACGACATCGTTGTTCTCGGCCAGTTTGTTCGCGAGGTTTGTCCCGATGAACCCCCCACCGCCGGTCACCAGAATACGATTATCTTCCATATCTGTGTCAGGTCAGCGATGCAATAAAGTACTAACGTTTTCCGCGATTCTAAGACGGTTCCAGACGGTTTACCGTCGCATTTAAGGACGGCTGTACCGAACAGGACATTATGTCATCTATCGAACTGACACCCAGTCAAAAGAACATTTTGCAGGAACTGGTAAATCTCTATCGGGAAAGTGAAAGCGCTGTCAAAGGCGAGGATATTGCCGAAAAAGTCGACCGAAACCCCGGTACGATCCGCAACCAGATGCAGAGCCTCAAGGCCCTGCAGCTTGTCGAGGGTGTTCCCGGCCCCAAAGGTGGGTACAAGCCCACCGCCAACGCCTACGACGCGCTCCAGATTCAGGACATGGACCAGGCTGCGGAAGTCCCGCTACGCCATAACGGCGAGCTCGTCGAACACTCGAACGTCGAGGAGATCGACCTGACCAGCGTCCACCACCCCGAGGAGTGTCGTGCGGAGATTCAGCTTCAGGGTACGATGTCCGAATTCCACGAAGGCGACTCGGTGACAGTTGGGCCGACACCACTGTCGAAGCTCCAGATTATCGGGACTCTCGAAGGCAAGGACGACACTAACAACAAACTCATCCTCGCTATCGACGATATGCGGGCACCGGCGGGCGAACCGGAACACTAGTCCGTGTCTCTGGTTTTTTGAATTGTTTTTCTGCGGTCACCGGGGCCGCATCATACCGCATTGGTTCCGGATCTCGCCGGAGAATCCTTCCCCCGCTGAGAGGGATTTCAAAGGGTTTGTATCAGTTGGTTTCGGAGTCTCCGGTATGACAGAGAACGTGGTCGTGCTCGGAGCGGGGTACGCTGGCGCGGGGGCAATAAAGAGTTTAGAGGACGAGTTAGATGGTGAGACGGATGTTGATATTACGTGGGTTTCTGAGACGGACTATCATCTGGTCTTGCACGAGTCCCACCGCTGCATCCGGGACCCGAGCGTCCAGGAGAATATCGCTATCCCCGTTCACGAGATCAAGCAGCCTTCGACCGAGTTCATTCAGGACGAGGTCGTCGGCATCGACACTGATGCTCAGGAAGTCGACCTCGCCGATTCCGACACCGTCGAGTACGACTACTTGCTCGTGGGGCTGGGCTCCCAGACGGCCTTTTTCGGCATCGAAGG
>NZ_BMPD01000002.1:214323-725583 GCF_014647415.1 Haloarcula sebkhae
GGCCGCCCGCGACGCTTCTACAAACGACCCAGCACAGGTCGTCATCGGCGGCGCTGGCCTCTCCGGTATCCAGACCGCCGGCGAGGTTGCCGAGTTCCGCGACGAACACAACGCGCCCATCGACATCCACCTCGTTGAGGGCCTCGATCAGGTTCTGCCCAACAGCGACCCCGAACTCCAGGGTGCCCTGCGCAAGCGTCTGGAAGCCGCCGACGTGAACATCAAGTGCGGGGAGTTCATCGGCGAGGTCGACGAAGAGACGGTCTACATCGGCGACGAGGACGAACTGGACTACGACGTACTGGTCTGGACCGGCGGCATCACCGGCCGCGATTGCATGCAAGACGTTGACCTTGACAAGGACGAGCGCAACCACCGCGTCCACGCGGAAGGGAACTTCCAGACCGAAGACGAGCACGTCTTCGCCATCGGTGACTCGGCACTGATCGATCAGCCGGGCGACCAGCCCGCCCCGCCGACCGCTCAGGCCGCCTGGCAAGCCGCCGAGGTCGCCGGCGAAAACCTCGCTCGCGCGGCGCGAGGCCAACCGCTCAAGACCTGGACCCACAAGGACAAGGGCACAGTCGTTTCGGTCGGCGAGAAAGCTGTCGCCCACGACGTGGTGAACATGCCTATCGAAACCTTTGGCGGGCTGCCTGCGAAACTGCTGAAGAAAGCGATCGCCGCCCGCTGGATCAACGACGTGACCAGCGTGGGTCGGGCCGCCAAGGCCTGGCCTGACATGTGAGACCACCTTTTTCTGCGTCGGGTTCGCGCTGACCGCGCGAACCACTCCTTGAAAAACGTGGGCGAAAAAGGCCGGACTCGCTGCGAGGCGGCGAGTCCGGGGAAACCGCGCTCGCTCCGCTCGCGCGGTATGCTGTTTCTACCGCGCCGCAACTATACTCTGAACGTATCTGCTCACGGCCAGCACCGCGTATGAATGGGACTATCGGTCGATAGACAGGCCAGCGTGCCACCCATCGGCGTCGGCTTCCTCGACAGCCGCGTCCATCTCCGCCAGATACGACACAGCGAGGCTAGCACACTTGGCCGCTTTACGCTCCCCTTCGGTGCGGAACTCGCCGGTAACGCGGTTGGCGTACACCGTGCAGACAGCGCCGGCCCGTAGGCCGTACAGGTTCGCGAGCGTGAGAATCGTTGCGGCCTCCATCTCGAAGTTAAGGACGCCGGCCTCCTGAAGCGCCGCGATGCGCTCATCGCTGCCGCTGGCCTCGAAGTCCTCGAACCCCGGGCGTGACTGCCCGGCGTAGAAACTATCGGTCGAGCAGGTGACGCCGAGGTGGTAGTCGTAGCCGAGTTCCTCGGCGGCGGCGACGAGCGCCGAAACGATCCGATGGTCGGCGCTGGCAGGATAGTCCTCGCGGACGTACTCCTTGCTGGTCCCCTCCTGTCGCACCGCGCCGGTCGTAATGACGAGGTCGCCGATGCTGGCTTCCTCCTGGATTGCGCCACAGGAGCCAACCCGAATGAATGAATCAGCGCCGACGCGGGCCAGTTCTTCGAGCGCGATAGCGGCCGACGGGCCACCGATACCCGTCGAGGTCACGGAGATGGGCGTCCCGTCGTGGGTACCCGTCGCCGTGCGGTACTCGCGGTGTTCGGCGACGATGTCGTGGTCGTCCCAGTAGTCGACGACCTTTTCGACCCGCTCGGGGTTCCCCGGCAGCAGGACGCTGTCGGCCACATCGTCATCGCTTACTTCCAGATGGTACTGTACGTCGTCGTTCGGGTCTTCACTGTCACTTGTCATTTGTCCAGATGGTCGCTGGTGATTGTCGTCGGCAGGAGCTCCCCGAGTTCGTACACCGTCGGCTCGTCGCCGTCGGTGATTATCTCGAAGGACTCGTCACAGAACTCGCTGAACGTCTGGCGGCACATCCCACAGGGGGTGACGCCGTCTCGCTTGCCAGAGGTGACAGCGACGCGTTCGAACGACTGGTAGCCGTCGCTGACGGCCGCACCGATGGCCACTTCCTCGGCATGTAAGCTGTTGCTGTAGTTCGCGTTCTCGATGTTACAGCCGGTGTAGACGGTACCGTCGCTCGTTTCCAGCGCCGCGCCGACGGTGTACTCCGAGTACGGCGCGTACGCCTCGTCGATGGCGTCTCTCGCTGCGTCGAGGAGGTCCTCCATGCACTGGGCGTCGCAGGGCCGTGTAGAAATTCTATCGGTCTCGGTAGCAGTCGGTTTGCAGGTATCAGGCGTCGGCGGCGCTGACGGCCGCGACAGCGTCGCGGACCGCCTGTGTGGTGTCGGCGACCAGCGCGTCGATATCGTCGCTCTCTGCGTACACCCGGACGTACGGCTCGGTGCCGCTCGGCCGGACGAGCGTCCACGACCCGTCGTCGAAGGAGAGCCGGACGCCGTACTCCGTCGAGACATCGGCTTCAGGGAACGTCTCGGGCAGGCTGGATTCCAGTCGCCCCATCGTCTCGGCTTTGGCGTCGTCGGGGCACTCTACGCTCACCTTCTCGTACGGCCGTTCGGAGATGACGGCCCGCCTGTCAGCGACACCCTCCGCAGCGAACAGGCGCGTCAGCACGGCTGCGCTGGCGACACCGTCGATCCAACCGCCGAAGGCGGTGTGGATGTGTTTCCATGGTTCTGCGGCGAAGACGACCTCGGTTTCGTCGGTCGCGTCCGCGCGGACATCAGCGATTCCCACGTGGAGCGAGCCGAGGTGGATGCGTTCGACGCGGCCGCCAGCGGCTTCGACCCGTTCGTCGATACGACCGGACGCGTTGGGCGTCGTCACGACGACGGGGTCCGAAATGTCCGCGGCACGCGTGTAGTGTTCGGCCAGCATCGCGAGTATCGTATCTTCGTGGATGACATCACCGTCGGTATCGACAACGACGATACGGTCGGCATCACCGTCGTGGCCGAACCCGAAGTCGGCGTCGGACTCGGCAACGAACTCGCGGAAATCGGCCAGTGTCTCCGGTGTAGGCTTGCTCTCGCGGCCGGGGAAGGTCCCGTCTACGTTCGCTTCCGTCGCGAGTACGTCGGCACCCAGTTCTCGGAGGACCTGTGGCGTCGCCACGCTGGCCATCCCGTTCCCGCAGTCGACTGCCACCGTCAGCCCTGCTGGGTCGCCACCAAGCGACTCGGCGTAGTCGGCGACAGCGCTCCGATACTCGTCGAGGTGGTAGACCGCCTCTGTGTCGCCCCAGTCGTCCCAGGCTGTCGGCGTCGAGCCGTCCTCAATTCGCCCTTCGATGCGCGTCTCGTCGTCGTCGCTGTACTCGGTGCCATCGGCGAATACTTTGATGCCATTGTCCGTCGGCGGGTTGTGGCTCGCGGTAATCATCACGCCGTGGCGGCCCTGCGAGGCGTAAGCCAGCGTCGGCGTCGGCACGCGGCCGATTCTGACGACTCGCGCGCCGGCGCTTTGCAGTCCCGCGGCCATCGCGTCAGCGAGGGCTGGCGAGGTCACGCGACCGTCGTACCCCAGCACGAACGTCTCGCCGTCCTGCCCAGTTGCCTGTCCAACTCGCAGCGCGAGGTCCGGCGTCACCTTCGATACGACATCACCGCGGATCCCCGCGGTCCCGAACAGTTCCATACCGGCGATGCGGAAGCCGACCGTATAATTCTCTCGTTCGGCCCTCACTTCTTCCCGATAAGGAAGGTGTCGCCCTTGCCGTCACGGATAACTCGCTTGGTCACAGCAAAGCCGTGTCCCTCCAGTCGACTCCGGATGCCAGCAACGGAATGACCGTTGGTCTCGAGTCGGTTTCCGTGGACTTCACAGTACACGAGCCGACACGAGGGCTGGTCGAGCGTCGCCGACAGACCATTGAGAACAGCGCCCTCAGTCCCTTCGACGTCGATTTTGATCGCAGTCGGTGTCGGCAGTTGGTTGTCGGCGATGAACTCGTCGCCGTGTCGCTTGCTAATTGTGATTGTCTCGTGCTCTGTCGCTGTCGTCACCAGCGAATGCCCGGCTGAACCGATCTTTTCGAGCGTAATGGAGAGTTCGGCTTCACCGTCCTCATCGACCATCGCGTGTTCGAATAGCGAAATATCGGCGCGGTTGTGCTGCATATTCTGTCGTAACCGCTCGGCGTTGTCGGGGTGTGGTTCGAATGCGATGACCGGATTGTCGGTCACCTCCGATGCCAGACAGGCATACAGACCGATATTAGCCCCGATATCGTAGAACACGTCGTTGGGCTGGAGTTCCTCCAGCAGATCAGCGAGTACCGGTCGTTCGTCTATCTTCCATAGGTCAGTAAACTCATTGTAGGTTGGTATCAGGAACTCTGTGCTGACATCATCGACTGTGACCACGTATGTATCGCCAGCAAGGCAGTACGAGACTTCACGATACTGGTTGTAACACCGGTTGAGTAGTGGTTTGACTCCGGTCCGGGATGCAAACTGAACGACGGCGTCTGAAGATATCATTTAGATAAGTTATTCAGACTAACTACCTATACTTGTCGTTTCACGATCACATTACACGGTTGCATATATCTACAGCTTAGACAGAGTGCGCCAGTCGTCGCCTTGTAGTCTCTCACTGCGGTGGAACAAAGCTGACCTCGGCACGAAAAACGTCTGGGCCGAGACCCGACCGTAACGATTGGTTCGTGTGGCTACAGCAGTTCGTCGAAGTCGTAGCCGTTGATGTCGACGCCCTCGGCGGTGACATCGGCGAGGTAGATACCGTTACCGGAGCCGGTGTCACGCTCGGCGGCGGCGTTGATCGAGGCGGCAGCGACCTCTTTTGCCTCCTCGTTTGTCATGTCGTCCTCGTAGCGGTCTTCAAGGGTCCCGTACGCGACGGTGAGGCCGGAGCCAGTGACAGTGTAGTCGTCCTTCATGACGCCGCCGGCCGGGTCGATGGAGTAGACGTGGTGGCCGTCGTCGTCGACGCCGCCAAGGATGGGGTTGATAGCGAAGAAAGGGCCGCCGCGGGCGAAGTTGCCGGCCAGCGTCGAAAGGGCCTTCATGCTGATGTCCTCACCGCGCCGGGCCTCGTAGAGGTTGACCTCCGCGCGAAGCGTCCGGATGAACGACTGTGCGCCGCCGACACTCCCGACAAGGGTGAGCGCTGCGGTGGGGTGAATCTGCTCGACTTTCTGGACGTTCTTGTTCGAGACGAAGCGCCCGCCAAGCGAGGCACGCATATCTGTCGCGATGACGACACCTTCGGAGGTACTGATACCGATGGTGGTTGTGCCAGTCTTGTTCACCTTCTCCGAATCCTGTGCGGACTGTTCGGGGAGCGCGCCGACTTCGGGCGCGTACGGGTCGCTCTGGAACTCGTCAGCAGCCTGGGGTCCAGAAAGGTCCGGCCCCGGAGTCATATCTCGCATTACTGTGGGGTACTAGTCGGGCGCTGATAAAACCTCTTTTCCTGACGAACCTGGCCGCCACCGCTGCGGGCAGGTTCAGTCGGCTGCTCCGTCTTACGCGTTCGCCTGATCGTAGGCCTCGTTGAGTCCCGACACGGCTCGGTCCATCGGCAGTCGGAGTCCGAACTGCTCCGTGAGCATCGCCACCGGCAGCAGCATGATGCCCAGTAGCAGGGTGAGTTGATACAGTGCGAACAGCGTTGCGGTGTACAGTCGAGCTACCATCTTCCTCGGTCATTCCAGAGTGAGTCCGGTATATAAGTCTTGTCACCGAATTTCAGTTACGGAGTATCGATTGTGAAGAACTATGGGGCCACCGTCTTGCGATTTGCTGAAATGGCTGAGAGAACGGACGACTACACGAACGACTCCTCGATCAGACATAATGGGAGTGTGTGTCAGATGGCTGGTTCGCATAAGTTATAGAGATAGTAATGGTGACGTGCGCAACAGACGTGAATCAAAACTATCGAATAGTCGGGCCACGAGAGCTAGTGTATGAACTACCTCGTGGCGATGGAAGCAGCCTGGCTGGTTCGTGACGTAGACGACATCGACGACGCTATCGGTGTAGCAGTGAGCGAAGCGGGGAAGCGGCTCAACGAGGCCGAAATGGACTACGTTGAGGTCGAGGTCGGCGCGACCGGCTGCCCGGCCTGTGGCGAACCGTTCGACTCGGCGTTCATCGCAGCCGACACGGCGCTCGTCGGACTGGTACTCGAGATGGACGTGTTCAACGCCGAATCCCCAGAGCACGCCCAGCGGATCGCCAAGAGCGAGATCGGTGGCGCACTCCGGGACGTCCCGCTGAAAGTCGTCGAGGTATTCGAGACCGAAGCCGACGAGGACGAAGCCGAAGCCGAAGCATAATCGAAGTCCTATTGATTCGCTTGGCGCAGTAGCCGTGGGCTTTTTATATTACCCGTGGTAATTACGGGTATGGACTTACCGACGCCACAGGACCTGCGGGAGCGCCGCAACGAACTCGGGCTGACCCAGAGCGAACTGGCGGAGCGGGCTGACGTCTCCCAACCCCTTATTGCGCGTATCGAAGGTGGCGACGTGGACCCACGGCTGTCGACACTTCGGCGAATCGTGACCGCTCTGGAGGAGGCTGAAGGCGGCATCATCAAGGCCCGCGACCTGATGAACTCACCCGTTGTTGGCGTCGCGCCCGACGACTCTGTCCATCAGACGAAAGACGTGATGGACGAGAAGGGGTACTCACAGGTCCCCGTCATCCGGGACGGGGCACCGCAGGGACTCATCGGTAACTCCGACATCCGCCAGCGGCCCGAGGAGAACGTCGGCGACCTCCCGGTGGCTGAAGTGATGAACGAATCTATCGCAACCGTCGAGCCTGATGCACCTATCGACGAAGTCGATGCGTACCTGAACCATAATGCCGCTGTGATGGTCGTCGAAGGTGGGGAAACTATCGGTGTCATAACCGAAGCGGACATCGCGCGTACGGTCAGCTAACTCTAATTCTCAGAAGCACGAACTGTGATAGTGGTCGCGTACTACCTGTAGGAGGGGCTTACTACCGAAAACAGTGTCAGGGGTATATGTCTATTCTCACCAATGAGAGACGTACGCATATGGTCAATCCCAGCGACCCACTGTATGCCGAACTCGAAAAGGCCCTCGAAACCGCCGAAAGCGAAGCGGCTAGATACCACATCCGACAGGCGCTCCAGATTCGGATTGCGGAGGAGACTGCCGGCAAAGACATCTTGTCCGCCTGAGCTCACCTGATCGGTTTCTGGCAGCCCCCGAATAGATCACTCGGTGAGTTCGAGATCACGAATCGACACCGCCTCATCTCCGTCAGCCACTTCGCCGATCGCGCGGGCATCCTCGCTGTCGGCGACAATCTCCGCAGCATCGGCCTCGGGGACCGCAGCGACAAACCCAGTCCCCATGTTGAACGTCCGATGCATCTCTTCGTCAGAGACCTCGCCTTCCGCTTGAACGAACTCGAAGACGGGCTGGGCCTCGAAAGGGTCCGTGATCTCGTACCGGTGGCTCCCCATCCGCGTGAGGTTTGTCCAGCCGCCGCCGGTGACGTGTGCGGCCGCGTGCGTCTCGCTGGCCCGCAACGGCGCAAGCACCTCGCTGTAGATCCGCGTCGGCGTCAGCAGCTCTTCGGCGATGGTCCTGTCGGGATTCGGCGGGAACGGATCGGTGTACTCGTGATCCTGTGTGACTGCCTCGCGAGCGAGCGTGAGCCCGTTCGAATGGATGCCCGAGGATGGCCAGCCGACGATAGCGTCACCTGGTTCGGCCTCACCGGGGAAGACGGCGTCTTTCGGTGCCAGTCCGGCACAGGTCCCGGCGATGTCCAACCCCTTGATGACATCCGGCATCACAGCAGTTTCGCCGCCCACGAGAGCTACATCGGCCCGCTCAGCCCCTGTTCGGAGCCCAGCGCCGATGTCCTCGCTCGTCTCCTCGTCGGGTGTTTCGACCGCGAGGTAGTCGACGAACGCCACCGGTTCGACACCGGTCGCGATGAGGTCGTTAGCGTTCATCGCGATGCAGTCAATCCCGATAGTCGAGTAGTCGTCGACGGCTTCTGCGACCAAGAGCTTCGTTCCGACGCCGTCCGTTGCGAGTGCGAGGTACTGGTCGCCGATGTCCACCAGCCCCGCGTAGTCGCCCTCGAACTCGCCGGCCGCGCCGATGAGCGCCATTGTGGCCGCCTCGCTGGCGTCGATGTCCACACCGGTCTCTGCGTAAGTCAACCCCTCCGCATCTTCGTCGTCTGTGTCGTCAGCCTCGGACTCGCTGTTGGTCATACCCGAGAGCGTGCGTGGCGCGGGCAAAAGAGCGTCGTTCCGGCGGAGGCGTCCCCGCCCGTCTCAGAGGACGAACAGGGCGCCGACTCCAAGCAGAATCGACGGCACCGCGACGGCGAGAAACACTGGTGTGCTCCATTCCCGAACCGTTCGGCCGTCAAGCGGGCCGAAGGGAAGCATGTTGAACCCGGCGAGCAAGAGATTGATCTGCAGGCCCATCCGCGCGACCTCCCAGAGGAAGCCGCTTGTACTCAACAGCAGCGCCGCGATGAAGGGAACGAGGAACACGACAGCGAGCGCGAGGTTCGTCACCGGGCCGGCGACGGCGATGAGGCCGTGTTGCTTCGCCGTGAGGCGGCCGCGGTGGACGACCGCACCCGGCGCAGCGAACAGGAAGCCAGCGAGGCCGCCCAGAACTGCAAACCCGAGCATCCGGTAGTCGGCCTGGAACGCAGCGATCTGACCGAAGCGGACGGCGACGACCTTGTGAGCCAGTTCGTGTAGCAGGAAGCCGACGCCGACGGTCAGCAGACTGACCGCGAACGTGCTGAGAATTTCGCCCGCCGACAGCCCTCCGAACTGGAGGAAGACGATGCGGCGGAACTCGCGTTCGAGGAAGAAGGTAAATGCCAGTCCGAGCGCAAGCCAAGCGACGAGAAGGTCCCGGAGTTCGCGCTGGCTGAAGCTGAGCCCGGCGACGGTCCAGCCCGTGGCGGTTCGCCGTTGTCGGCCCGCCATCAGAGCACTCCCACGAGTATCTGAGTCCCTTCGCGGACACCCTGCCAGAGCAGGCGTGAGACACCTTGCATCCCGCCGATGTCCGAGGAGATGTACGGAATCAGCACCGGGAACACGACGTAGGAGGCGATTGCGCTACCGACGTTCGTCAGCGCGACGACGAGAATCAGGCGGAACAGCGGTACCGCACGCATCCGGCTGACGAGGTCCATCACCGGTGATTCCTGATCGTTGAGTATCTCGTTGAGCGTCGCGATATCGCTGATGTTGACGGAGATGTATCGCAGTTCGACGTAGCCCGCGAACCAGCCCGCCGCGAGCAGCGGGAACAGGCTCGTCAGCCAGCCGAAGGCCCCGGCGGCGGCCGCACTCGACCAGTGCGCGCCGGCCACCTTCGCCAGCCCGCCGGCCAGCACGGCGTTGACCACCACCAGTGCGACGAACAGCTGCAGTAAGACGGCCTGACTCGCGCCGCCGAGGATAAGTAGGCCGAAGAAGACGAGAAAGACGACCCCGAAGCCGTAGCCGACGAGTTTGTACAGCGAGACGCGACGGCCACCCTCGGTTCCGGTGAGCGACTCCATCGGCGGAAGCGTCTCCGGGTTGTCGAGATAGTTCTGGATGCCCTCGCGGTGGCCGGCACCGACGACGGCGAGGACGTGATAGCCGGCCTCGCGGAGAGCAACGAGCCGGTGGGCGATGAACGCGTCGCGTTCGTCGATGAGCGCCTCCGCGCCGCCGGGGGAGAACTGACGGAACTCCTCCATCATCGCGCTGACCACGTCGGTGTCAGTCAGTTTCTCCATGTCGAACTCCTCGACATCGGCCTCACCACGGAACTGGACCAGTAGCGCGGCGATGGGAATCCCGATACCGGCTGCAGCAACACAGATGAGCAACAGCGTATCGAGGAGGCCCTCGACCGTCCCACCGAGGCCGCCCGGAAAAACCCCCGAAAGCGCTCCACTCGGGACGATAAACGGACCACCGAAGGCCCCGGCGACGACCGCAAACAGTCCGCCGAAGACAGCACCGACGGTCAGCCCGACGGTCAACGGCGGCCCCATCTCGGCTGCGAGACTGCCGACGAGCTTGAGCTTCTCGACGGCCGTCAACCGCGCCCAGAACCGCTGGACGGTCGTCTGAATGTCCCGGTCGACAAGTGCGACGCCCAGACCGAGCCGTTCGGCGGTATCGATGCCCGCCTTCATGTCTGCCCCCGGCTCGATATCGAACCGGTCGCCCAGCCGGGTCTGGATGTACGACAGCATCCAGTATGCAAGGAACTGAAAGACGGTGTTCCCGCGCAGGAGGTCGCTCGCATCGAGGTCGTCGGGCGTTTCGCCCTTTATCTGCCGATACCGACCCTCGTCGAGTTCGACGGCGACGATATCGGGCTTGGATTCCTCAATCGCTGATTCCACTTCTTCGACGCTGTGCTCGGAAACGTGAGCGGTTCCGACGACGTCGACGCGCCCCGTCCCTGACGGTTCCGGGAACTCGTCTGCCGCCGACTCCGCGTGTTCGGTCATCACCCGCGTTACACATTCGTTTCCTTTACCCTTGTCGGGTCCGAGTGACCGCCGAGAAACGGGGGCCAAAATCATGTTTGTGGCATTGTATGTTCACGTCACGGGGCGAAGCTATTACGCACTCTCGTGTTAATACAGCCGCAGATGCCGTGGTAACTACTGGACGCTGACGGCATCTATAAATACGTAATAGATTTACCGATTCAAAAGACTGATATGTACAGGGTCAGACTGTATCGGATATACAATGTATGACCTGACTGGATTCCAGCGGGACCTGCTATACGTCATTGCAGGCCTTGACGAGCCCCACGGGTTAGCGATCAAGGAAGAACTCGAAAACTACTACGAGAGCGAGGTCAACCACGGCCGACTGTATCCGAACCTCGACACGCTCGTCGAGAAAGCGCTTATCGAGAAGGGCGAACGCGACCGCCGAACGAACTTTTACACGCTGACCAAGCGCGGCCAGCGTGAACTCGACGCCCGGAAAGAGTGGGAAGCGCAGTACGTCTCGGCGTAGCAACGTTTTCGAAGCCCGTCCGACAGACTCAACCCAAGTGCTGGCCAACCTCGGGCCATGCCAACGGTATTGGAAACCTATATCGAGAACCGCTGGATGGTCCAGCCCAACCATTCGAACCATCTGGGTTCGACCCACGGGGGGAACGTGCTGAAGTGGATGGACGAACTCGGAGCGATGTCGGCGATGCGCTTTGCCGGCGAAACCTGCGTCACCGCTCGGATGGATCAGGTGAATTTCAAGCGTCCGATACCTGTCGGTGATACGGCCCTGATTGAAGCTTTCGTCTACGATGCTGGCGAAACGAGCGTCAAAGTTCGGCTCCGGGCCGCCCGAGAGAATATCAGAACCGGCGAGACTGAGTCGACCGCTGAGTCGTACTCGGTGTACGTCGCGGTCGACGAAGACAGGAACCCGGTTCCCGTTCCCGACGTGACGACCGACACTGACCGCGGTGAACGACTGCGGCAGGGTGCCCTCGATGGGGAAGCAAAGCGCTGATACCGTCTGCTGCAATCATCGTATTGTCATCTCGGAGTGACGAACACCGCTACGAAGAGACAGCCAACAGTATGAGCTTTATTCGGCTCCGCCACGTACCACGACTATGACACTCGATGTTGAAACGCCGGAGCGGCCGGAGCTGTCTACCGGCGTCGCTGCCGACGAGTACGACGATGCGGACGTACAGGGCGACGAATACCGTCGCGAGGACCTCGCCGAGGCCCTCGACGACGGTGCGTGGGCGGCCGCCTTCGAGGAATGGGCCGCGGACGCGTCGCTCGATGTCGATCAGTGGGAGATCGTCACGGATCTGGGACTCATCGAGGAGTTCGATTTCTTCTGGGACTCCTTCGCAGGTCGTGTCGGCTACCACGCCCCGGGCTTGCCCGAGGACTGGCGCGAGCGGGAGATCCACCCGGACATCGATTCCTGGGGCACTGTTTCAGGTATCAACGCCGGACTGACCGAGTTCGGACAGGTCGTCTGTGAGGTGCTGGCCGACGAGTACATCGACTGGGAAGCGGAGGAGGTCGGCGCGGATGACCTCCCAGACTTTTGAGCACGGCAGCGGTTGCACCCCCTGTCGTCAGTGTCGGTACAGCACTCCCGGTCGTCGGCGCTGAATCGTTCCGAACGACTAGTCAGGGACCGGCAGCCTGATAATCACCCACGCGCTTGCACCAGATATGGCTGAAATCGTCACCCCACGCAAACGCGAGTGTGAACGGTGTGGGCGGGTCGACGAGTGGGACCCGGACCAACACAGTTGGCGTATCGTCACCGACGACGGCACCAAGCAGTCCGGCGACCCGCACTGTCTTCACGAGTGGGACATCAACGGCACGTTCAATCCGCTGGCCGAGTGAGTTCACCGTTCCGCTGCTGTCGACTTTTCGATAGACAGGCACGTCCCTGATAGAACGAAGTCCGACAACAGAATCCTGCAAAACATCTCCGGTAGCCAACAGGCGGCCGGCTAGCGATCGATCGTTAGGACTCGCTATGCGCCCGCTTCAGCCGCGTCTTCGCTCATCGGCGCGCGCGATTCATCGCTGGTCTCATTGCCCTGCTGAATCGATATCGGCTCCAGTTCGACGGTTGCGGCAGCGTCGTCCTCGCCGATGACCTGTCCTTCGGTGACATCGGTAGTGCCGATGAATCCGGTCCGTTCTCCGTTGTTGGTCCCGACTGCCCTGAACTGGTACTGGGCCTCGGCACGGACGCTCACGTTCGTGTAGCCCTCGTCAGTCCCCCAGTCGTCGTACCCAGTGGTCGAGTAGGGAACGGTCATCTCGAAGTTCCCGTTTTGATCTGTCTGGGTGCGCTGGCGGTAGAAGAACGTCTTGTTCGTCGCCGGATTATGCATCTGAACGGCGGCTTGCACTGTCGTGTTCGCCGGTCCGGTCCCTTCGACCGTCGCCCCGGGCACGCGCTCGAATATCTTCGTCCAGGCGGAGTGCCGGTACTGCGGACTGTTCGGGAATGCCTCGGTCTCACTGGAACCGACCATGCGGTAGTGCTCCATTGCGGGCACCCGCTCGCTGGGGTTGTCACCGTAGCCACCCAGTTGCGAGGTCGTGTCCTGCTCGACGTACTGACGGGCCTGTTCGAGGTTCTCAAACTGACGGATAACCCGTCCCTGCTGTTGGCCCTCCGGTTCTTCCTCGTTGGTCGGCGCCCCGCGGTACTGCGCCCCCTGGCTTGTCTGCTTGTTCTCCCAGTCAACGACGACCGGTCGCGGCTCCGCGGCGCTGCCGTGGAACCGGTACAGTCGTGCCACCGTCGTCTCGTAGTAGGCCTGCTGCTGGAACGTCACCTGTCGGACACCGCCCTGAGACTGGACGTACAGCTGACTGTAGTAATCACTGGATTGCACCCCATCGACGAAGGCCGGCGGGGCGAAGAACTTGCCACCGAGGTTGCCGTTGGTTTCGGCCATCTTCCAGTCGACGGCGACGTACCGCGTCTTCGCGTCGTCCTCGTCCGTGCTGTCGAGGATGTTGTTGGCCTGCGTTTCATTCTGTGCGATCAGGAAGGGCGCGGCCGTATCCGTTCCCTGCTGGAAGGGGTTCGCATTCGGAACCCGTTCGGCTCTGGTGGTAATCCAGTGCCCGTAGTCCCACCACGACAGAACGCCGTACTGCCCTTCTTGATAGTCGAAGTCTTCCTGTTGCTGGTAGGTGCCGTAATAATCGAGTGTCGCGTCACCACCGGAGCCGTATGCCCCTTCCGCGGGCGTGTTCGCCTCCATCCACTGCAGGCTCTCGTCCCAGCCCTGAATACTCGGCCCGGGACCGTTATCCGCGCCGGCTTCGACCGGCGTCGTGCCGAAGGCGAACAGCGGGACAACGATGACGAGAAGTACCGTGAGAATTGTCATAACCTGATAATACTCGACCCCGTCGTCGGCGCTGAAATCAAACCAGACGACGAAGCGACCGACAAGCATCCCAGACAGCACTGCAATCGGCGCTACCAGATAGTACGCGAATCGCTGCTGGGTGAACGTCGCAGATAGAATGAACAGCGCCCAGACGACGACGAGTAGTTCTTCTGCAGGGGCGTCGTCCGAGAGGAACTGCTTCCCGAGCAAAATGAGGCCACCGATCGCCGCAACGATGACAGCGAACCCATGGGCCTCAAACAAGACTCCGGCGTCCCGTAGTGGCGCGGCCTCGCCGACGGTGCCGGCCGTTTCGCTGATACTGAACCCGATGACTCTCATGACGTTCCGCGTCAGGAAATTCCACAAGTTCGGAGTCAGTACTGCCATCAGAACGGCTCCGACAGCGAGGATTGCGAACACGGTCGCTGGATACGCGTACCGGCCGTACTCGCGCTGCTCCATGAATCTGGCTAGCCACGCCATGAACACACAACCGAAGCCAACAGCCAACGCCAGTCCCGGCTGTAGCAGGGACTGAGAGGTTGCTGTGACCTCTAGGACGGTAATTCTCGATGCACTCACCACAGCGGCAGTCGCCATCGTGATTGCGCCCGCGATGGCCGTGTGTTCCGGGCTGCTGTCGTGAACATATTCCAGACACAGTCGGATCAGGAAGAAGACACCGAGTATCCCGAGAAGGAGTACACCGGGCGGCCAGACCCAGAGATACATCGCAATTGCCACACCGGCCAGCATGGACCAGCTGATGGTATCCCGGAGTGCGTCTATATCTCGTTCGATGAACTGCTCGTAGATCGGTTTGTCCCGCGCGGCGACGCTGACGGCCACCATGACGCCAAGGACGCCGAGTGCTTGGAAGAGGGCTTCTGCGACGTGGTGGTCGGAAAACCCGACGAGGCTTCGTCGTAGGAGCCACCCCGTGGAGAATGCCATCACAGTAACTGCAGTTACGCCGCCGAGGCGGCCGCCGAGTCGCCGTCCGATAAGGTACGTCGGAATCGCAACGAGCGTCCCGAGTACGGCGGGAGCAAACAGGAGCGTCATTGCAACAGTCTGATCGCTGGGCGAACCCAGACCGACAATCAGGGCGACCGTTGCGACGATCTGATCGAACAGCGTCCCGAACTGCCCGTTATTGGTCCCGTATGGGAACGCCGTCCAAGGGTCGAACGGCATCGTCGCGGGCCAGTTGTTAACGACGTACTGGGTCGAACGGTAGTGATACCATGCGTCGTTCCCACTGAAGAGTACCTCGCCGTCAACAATGAAGTTCTCCCAACTTTGAACACGATTCCACAGCATGAACCCGAGCAGTACCAGGAGGACCGGAACGTGGTACCAGCGCTCGGCCCACTCCAGGGCGGACTCGAGTTCGGGGTTGTCGTCAAGATAGCCCCGTGATTGACTCATTGCACGGAAAAACTGCCAAGGCGCGCATAAGCCTTTTGACCTCTATGCGAGCGCAGGATGGAAACGCATAACAGCACCGGTGGCACACCACCGACCATGCGAGTCTCGGTCGTGCTCTGTACGCACACGATGGAGCGATACGACGACTGCCAGGCGGCGGCCGAGAGCGTCTTAGCCCAGACCTACGACGACGTGGAACTGGTGCTAGTCTCGGACGGTGACCGGGACATGTACGAACAGTACGAGTCTGACTTCGGCGACCGTGACGATGTCCTGACTCACTGTAACGACGAAAACGTCGGGCTGCTAGAGAGCCGGAACAACGGGGCCGAAGTCGCTACCGGAGACGTTGTCGCATTCATCGACGACGACGCGATCGCTGACGAGGAGTGGGTCGCGGCGCTAGTCGATGCCTACGAACGGCACGACGCGCTCGCGGTCGGCGGCCGGATGACGCCGGCATGGGTCGCCGGCAAACCCAGTTTTCTGCCCGCGGAGTTCTACTGGCTCATCGGTGTCACACACCGCGGGTTCGGACCGAACGGCGACCCCGACGAACCCGGCGTCGTTCGCAACACCTTCGGCTCGAACATCTCCTTCGACCGGGACGTGTTTCTCGAACTGGGCGGCTTCGACGACGATATCGGTGGCCGACAGGGCGAAAAGAACCTGCAGGGTGGTGAGACGGAACTCTGCGCGCGCCTGCGATCGGAATACGACGAAGGTGTGTACTACACACCGGATGCGCTCGTCGCTCACAAGATATTCGACTACCGGACCGATCCCGGCTGGCTTGTCGACCGCGCGTTCTGGCAGGGGTACTCGAAGCGCGGGATGGAAGTGTTCGTTCCCGAATCGACCGGTGAGGAGTCCGATTTCCTCGGAGACCTGCTGTTTCGGTTCCTCCCGTCACGTCTCCGTGAACTAGTTGCGTCCCCGTCGCTCGGCGCAGTTCTGCAGCTGTTCTTTCTCTTTCTTCTCACCGGCAGCGTCGGCGTCGGATACCTTTACGGAATGTACGTCTGGAGATAATACTGAGCGGTCTACAGTACGAACGTTACTCAACGTATCCAAGGTCTTGAAGTCGCTCCTGAACCTCTTCTGCCTGTTCGTTCCTTTCGATATGGATATCAGTACCTGATTCCGTCATCGATACACGTCCATCGGTGCTGGTAACGGTGTAATCGTCGGTTGCGAGTCGGAGTGAAGCCGTATTGTGCCAGGGCGCAATTGTCAACGTATACGACCTGGATTCTGATTGGATATCGATACCGTTCCACTCTGCGGGCGGATCTATGTCCGCCTGATTAGCGATCATCGGCCCAATGTCGAGGAGACTACACCGATCTCCAGTGAGCGAAATGTCGTTGCTTACAATGGGAACGGTGACCAGCTTATCGGCTGTTCGCCTGCGCTGTGGTTGATGATAGTAGTACCCCTCTTCCCCGAACTCATCGCCGTGATCTGAGGTGAATATGAACGTCGGATCCCCATCGAGCTCCATCAAAAGATGTTCAATGACGGTGTCGACTCTTGAGAGGGCGTCTTTATAGGCTGATGTAATCTGTTGATGTTCGGAATCTTTGAGCGAGGACGGTGAAAACAGGGCTTTCCTATCGAGTGACCTCGAAATAGCGTCATCACCACGGCCATATGGCCGATGGCTACCCATTAAATGTACCCACATGAACCGAGGTCCCGTAGCTTCGTTGAACTGCTCTATTGCTTGCTCGACAACTGTTTCATCACTCGGAAGATCAGACATTTTCGCATGTGGCGGAAAGAACCGATGGTAGACTTTTCGAAGAAGGTCAAACTGCCCGAGAATCTCCCGTCGATTGCTGCCGCGATTGCCTGCATCAACGAAATTCTCGTACTTATCGAACCCTTGGTTGAAATTGAACACTTCGTCAAGTTGTGGACTTGGGGCCAGACCAATTGTCGTGTACCCGGCGTTCGACAAGACCTCTGGTATCGTTGGCCTGGTCACAGCTGATTTCATAGTTGCCTGATACTGACTAGATATGAGACCTGCTAAACTTGGCCTAGTGTAATGACCGACTGTCGTTCCAGATTGCGTCTGATATCCCGAGAGAAACTCCATCTCTTCGATGTAATCATGTCGAACCGAATCAGCTGTGATCAGCACGATATCGTTCATTTGATTTAGATAGACTGTCGGGTACTATATCCCTTCTTGAATCGAGCTCTGCAGTTTCAGGAGCGAAGAGTATGAACGGCATACACAACGCCACCGATAAGATTGTTTATTACTCGGAGAATGAGCTGCATTACAACCCCGAACGTCAACGCGACACCGTCTCCGACTCCCACCGAAGTGAAAAGATATAGATACGCGCTCTCACGTACCCCAAACCCTTGGATTGATATCGGCAAAAAGAGGAAGAGTTCCACTAGTGGAATAAATACAAAAAAGTACACGAGTGGTATCTCGATTCCAAGCCCCAAGGCGACAACATAGTTGCTGGCAATCAGTAAGACCCGGAACACGACGGAAAGTAAAAGTGCAATAACCACTGCTCGTTTGGCTTGCCGATACTCGTACACTGCGGTGTACAATCTTTCAGCCCGGTTCCCGATGTCGAGCACTTGTAAGTCAAAAATCGTTGTTTCCAGGATCGGACGCAACAGGTCAGTAAATAACAATAGCGGTATTGTAACTATCCCAACCGCACAGCCGATGAGTACCATATCTGCGATCCGAGTCGGAACTAGTTCGTAGCCAAATGCGACCGCAATCAGAACGATGCACAAGATCGAGTAGAGGCCAGCAATCCGCTCAATCACGACAGAAGAAACTGATGCGGATCCGTCGTTTGTATCAGCATAGAGATAGTACATCCGTGCAGTATCTCCACCGATAATCGATGGAAGGAACGCGTTGAAGAACTGACCGATATAGTAGTAAATCCAAGCGGTACGAAGGGTGAGTCTTATGTCTTTTACAGCGAGCAGAACTCGCCACTTCCAAGCACTAAGGCCAACACCAAGGACGCTAAAGCCAACAGCGATAACCAACGTGATAGGCTCAAGCGTTTGGAAGTTTTCAATGAGTGTGTCCAATCCGACTCTACTGATTACATACCAGAGTAGTATTACACTGATAGAAACGCGAAGTAAAGCCGAGAGGATGCTACGGAGGTCTGTGTCTCTTATTGACATACTAATACAGGCGTGTCAGCTATAGGTCACTTGTTGTCCGCGCCACCGCCGATAACTACTTCGACACGATAGGGGTCTCTCTCAATGTAGTGCAACTTCGTAATCATCTCGGCCAAGAATCCGAACATAATCAAGATAAGCCCAAATAGAACGAGTGCAACCGTTAGCACAAGTCGGGGCAGGTTTGGAAGTAGTGGGACACCCAGTATGTACTTCGAGAGCACTGCGTGAATCCCGATCAACATCCCTGTCCCAAACGAAACCAACCCGAATCCACCGAGGAAGTGAACCGGTCGGGTTGAGTACCGGTTCCAGAATACCTGAAACAAGAGATCAACAAAACCTCTTATGAGTCGTTTTGTGCCATATTTTGAACTGCCCTCTGTCCGGGGCCGATGGTTGACTGGGATCTCTGTAATTCTGTAGCCCCGGTTGTACAATTTTGCTGGAATATACCGGTGACCTTCGCCATATAACTCTATTTCAGCAAGAGCATCTGATCGATATGCCTTCAGAGTACAGCCGAAATCATGGATGTCTGGACCAGTCCAGCGTGCCATCCGTGTCTGTATCGCGGATGGTATCGTCTTTGTCAGCGGGTCGTTCCGGTCTCGCCGCCAACCACTGACGCAATCATAGCTATCGGATTCGCTGTCCCCACTTACCAACATATTGAGGAGGTCTGGAATGTCTTGTGGGTCGTTCTGTCGATCAGCATCGAGAGTTACGATGAATTCGCCGGTTGCTTGTTTGATACCCGCGTTCAACGCTGCACTCTGTCCGAAGTTACGCGACAGTAATAATCCGAGAACGTTCTCATTGTGTTCTGCCAAGTCACGGATAACACCCCTAGTACCATCGGTACTACCATCATCAACGATAACGATATTATATGGCGAAAACGTCGGCTCGGTCTGGAATACTGACTGGATCTCTTCGATTAGCGGTTCAATATTATCCACCTCATTGTACGCTGGCAGTACAACGGAGGTCCGAACCCTGTCACGGTCTTCGCCTGTGAACTCGCTTGCGTTATCCCGCACGTCCTCTGTCGTCGCCATTATCTAATGCCGTGACTGTGACTCTTTAAGCAGGTTTATTAACAGTTGTCATTCCCAATGCTGTTCAGGATAGAAACCAGATATAAATCGTAGTCTCGGTAGTTGTTATTAATTGTATCCCGGGTCTGAATGATGGCCGCCAATACTCAGTAATGACAATATAGAGAACAAGTTACGATACCCACGTGCGGAGAGTGCTCTCCTGAAATCGCACAGACTATTACAGTCAGTGGTCAATCACGAGAAAATGCCCTTTAGTCTGTGGAACAGAATACGCACGTCGGTCCGACGCGAGCCGTTTGTGCCGCTCGTTGCGCTTGCTGCGTTCCTGCTGATGTTCTTCGGCACCTGGCGACTACGGCCACATCTGACCTTCCCCGATGAAACCGGCGCTATCGAACTCGCTCTCAGGATGGGATACGAGCAGAATCCCTTCATAGACAACTTCCGGAAGGGTGGAAACCTCCACCTCTACCTGCTTGCGCTCTCCTTTGTTCCGGTGACGCTGTACTGGCTCGTGACCGGACAGTTCGGCGAGATCATGTCGGGCGCGGCTAGCGTGGGTAGTTCACCGAGTTGGGGCGTGTCTCCGGATCTCCTCACAGCGTTCTACGACGTGCTGTTCGCCGGGCGGCTTGTCTCTGTCGTGTTCGGTGTCGGGACTGTGGTTGTCCTCTACTACCTCGGCCGGGAACTGCTGGACCGGCGTGCCGGAATCTTCGCATCGGTGTTTCTCACGACTTCTGTCGGGTACGTCATCACCGGCCATTACGCGACTGAAGATGTCCCGATGACGTTTTTCCTCATGCTTGGCTTCCTTCTGACGGTTCGTTCGTTTCATTCAGGGGATACCAGAACGCTGTTGGCTGCGGCGCTGGTCGCAGGCCTGGCAGCGTCGACGAAGGCGACCGCCGGACTCCTCGTCCTGCCCATCGCCATCGTCATCATTGAGCGCCACTGGGACGAGTCGGGAACCGTTGTTGAGTTCGTCAAGGCAGTCTGGCTATACCCAACGCTGACGATACTTAGCTACGTCACTACGACGCCATCGATATTCGTCCATCCGGGTTCGTGGGCTGATGAGATATCTCGATACGTCTACCGAAGTACGAGCGATTCCGTCGCGTACAATTGGTCGGACCCCGGGTGGCTCATCCAGCTCGCACACCTCGCAGAAGGGCAGGGAATCGTGCTATTCCTGTTTTCTATACTATCCGTACTGCTTGTCGTCACCTTCCTCTTGCGAGGGACGCTCGACAGTGCGGTTTGGTTGTTGCTCGTCTATGCCATCCCGTACTTCATCGTCATCACGCAAGGGAATATGACACAGTTCCCTCGGGTAATGCCGCTCTTCCCGATTCTCGCGGTCCTCGCTGGTCTCGCTGGCTCGGAGTTAAGTCAGTTCTCTCATCCGGTCCGTCTGGTCGGTATCGGACTTCTCACGCTTGTCATTGTCTTTTCGGGCGTACACACGACTGTCGGTGTCTCCGAGATCAACGAATCTCGCCAGGAGGCCACGGCGTGGACACACGCCAATTTAGATAGCTCTGACACTGTTGACGTGTACTCGCAGCAAGTGTACCTCCCAGAATTTCCCGAGGAGACAACTGTGAATCGATATGAAATCCATTCTACTTTTCCCCGAGAAAACTGGCAACCAGGTCTTGAACGTTTGGACTGTAATGCGCCTGAGTACGTCGTTCTCTCGAGCTATCACTACTATCGGTTCTTCCAGGACCCGTCAGTATTCCCCGACGTGACTGAGCGCATGTCGGCGTTGCTCGCCGAGGAGGACTACGAAATTGTCCGGACGTTCGGCCCGCCAATTGATACTGAACTCAGCGCCGAACGGAAATTCAAAGACAGCGCTGGGTTTTCATCGTTCCCTGAAGACGGGAACCCGACTATCGTTGTGCTGAAGCGGATAGACGATGAACCGACCTGCTGATGACAACTGTGCGCCGAAACCACCCTCCTCGACCTTCCCTCTCCTCTCACAGACGGTATCTGGAAGCCAGCGTTTCAACCGCGATGACGAACGAGGTCAGAATCCGTGACTGACGAATCACCCCCGAGCGTCTGCGTCGTGACCCATCCCCTCGCCGCCGCAGGCGAGAACGCCACACGAAGCCTGCTAGACATTCTGTCGGCTGTGACATCAGTCGCGCTTGTAACGGCTGATCTGCCGGCTGACTCCGAGATTCGCGACCGTCACGAACTCGTCGAACTCACGCGGAAAGGCGCGGGTGAGTCCGTCGTCACTGCTGCGTTCCGGTTCCTGTTGAACCAGCTCCGGATGTGCCGCGTCATCGCCAACCGTGACGAAGACGTAATTTTGTTTTTCGGTGCGACATCGTACCTGCTGCCCATTGTCGTGGGTCGGTTGCTCGGTAAAACGGTTCTCGTCGAACCCCGCGGCGACGTACCGCTAACGCTCCGGCTGAACTGGGAACAGCAGTTGCCTGACGAGATGGCCGCAGTACTCGCTAGCGCGGTGCGTGCGCTCGAACGGGCCGGCTTCGCCGCAGCCCACGGCGTTGTCACCTACACGCCGGAGATGGCTCGCCAACTGGACCTGCATCCGGAATCCCCGACTGTGTATCCGTCGGGGGCGCGCTACGTTCGGACAGACGAGTTTCATGTCCAGCGGCCCTACGCCGACCGCGACCCTATCGTCGGATTCCTCGGACGACTCGATGAAGAGAAGAACATCCGGGAGCTCGCTGCTGTCGCCGCCGAGCTGCCCGACGACGTGACCTTTCGGTTCATCGGCGACGGTGACCTCCGAGAGTGGCTGGAAACCGAACTCGCGGCGGAAATCGAACGCGGCGCTGTCGAACTCACTGGCTGGGTTGACCACGACGACGTTCCGGACCAACTGAACGCCCTCTCCCTGCTCGTGTTGCCGTCACAGCCGACCGAAGGACTCCCGACAACGATTCTGGAAGCGCTAGCCTGTGGAACACCGGTACTGGCCTCGCCGGTTTCGGGCATTCCCGACGTTGTCCGCGAGGGCGAAACGGGGTTCCTGCTCGATTCGCGAGAACCAGCGGCTCTCCGGAAGACCATACTCAATATTTTGGAACGAGATGATTTGGAAAGTGTCAGTGAGAATGGACGTGACTTGATTGAGTACGAATACAGCTTTGAGGCGGCCTGTGAGCGGTACAGGTTGATACTTGCAGCGTGTACTCAGTAGGCACTACACCATCTGTAATACGCGCTCTCTGATTTCGCGGTCCGTCGCCATTCCGAGGCCGTACGCCACGACGCCGAGTGCGACTAAACCACCAAGCTTCAACAGTGTCGATGGCGGTAAAATGGTCGCCGCCGCGTACACTACTGCGCCCATCGCTAACGCTGTGACTGTCTGCCTTCCGAGCGCTCGCCAGTTTGCAGTCACAGTGATGAACCGCTGGAGGTACACGATCTGAATGACGAGCGCGATGCTGACTGTTGTTATCGTTGCCGCCGCTGCCCCAAGCGATCCGAGTTCCGGAACCAGTAACAGATTGAGTACAACGTTCGCAACGAGGGTCAGTGCTGCTGTCCGAAACACGAGGTCCGGGTGACCGATCCCCGTAAGCGTCCGCTGGATCAGGATTCGCGGCGCTTGTAACAACTTCTCCGCCATCAGGAGGATGAGAATCAACCCACCCGTATCGAAATCATAGACGAGTTTCATGAATGGATCGGCGAGTATCGCTACACCGACGACGGCGGGGATGACAAGCAGGAGACCATATGTGAAGCCTTCGCTTAGAGCCGTTTCAATGCGACCGTATTCATCCCGGGACGCCCACTCGCTGATCGACGGAAACACAGCCTGGCTCAGGGCTTGACTAGCAATTACTGCAACTACGCTGACCTTCCAAGAAGCTTCGTATACAGCAACAGCGGACTTTGACGCGAAATACGCCAATACGAGCGTATCTGCCCAGTTGTACGCTAGCGAACTCACGCTATTGAACGACGTGTACTTCGAGAATCCCCAGAGATCTCTGATGGTTTCCCAAGTCGGGATAGATAGCGTACTTGATAGCGAGAAATAAAATATAATGAATTTCACGACAACACCAATCAGAACACCATATAGCAGAGCAAATATTTCTAATCCGGCTATGATCAGTACAATACTTATTACTATTCGAATGACTTCTCCGAAGAGTTCAATGAGAGAACTAAGCGCCACTCGACCTTCACCACGAACGGCCGCTCCAGTAAGCCATCTCCCGGTACTGGATACAATAAAGACAATCAATAAGGGAACAGCTGCTACACCGATATATTCGTCTACACGGTTCTCAAGTACGAACAACCCGAGAGACATGACTGCGATTGGAACAAGTGTTATGAGATATCCTGCAGTCAGGTACGACCCGCGCCGTTGAGTCGTCGTTTCGCTAATGCGCTTTTCTATCCCAGTATCGACACCAAGCCGTGCTCCGGTCATCAGCACGCTCGTGACCGCATCGAAAGTAAAAAAGATTCCAAGAACCGTTTCACCGAGGGTCTGAGCAAAGTACGCGGTTCCAACAAAGCCAATTAGACTCAGGACGATATTACTGGCATATATAATAACACTCGATCGGTCGATGTCCATCGATATCTGTGGATTTCTCCCATGTGATTATTATTCTGTTCTTGTTAAAACAACTGGGAACCTTAACCGTGCTAGATATCACCATTTAGGCCACCACTCTATTGTACCGTATTTGGTTATTCGGGAATGGACAGAGTGTCATTTCAAAACATTCATTCGACCACCAAATCAACACAGCACAGATGAGCTTCTCTGATTGGTTTTTTGATACAGTGGACCGCCTACAATCAGATCCCTCTCCAAAAAATGTCGAGATAGCACTCAGAAAGTTATGGGCTGGCTTGCTCGGGAGATTCGTCCCGAAGCAACAGGAAGAGCAGGTGGTTTGGGATGAAGACTGGGATATACTGGTTATTTTAGACGGATGCAGGGCCGACGCCATGGAAGAGATCGTACAGGGAACTTCTTATCAATCTCTTTTCTCCGATAGCAAGCTTGAGACACGCTGGTCAGTCGGTGGTACCAGCTCTGAATGGATAAAAAAGACGTTTAATGAAAAACATTCGGAAGAGATCAAAGAGACAGCATATATAACGGGTAATCCATACACGGACCAGATACAATACGACGAGTTTTCAGAATTCACCCACTTTGGGATTGCCAGTACGGAGTATGATATTCGGACGGTTTCGCCTCGGAAACTGACTGATCACGCGATTAATACCTGGAGAAAACGCGACGAGAAGGGCGTTGATAGAATGATTATTCATTATATGCAACCGCATGCACCCTTCCGGTCGCGCCCAGAGTGGTTTCGTGAATTCAAAGGTACGAAGAAGTTCGGTAGCAAAGTCTGGTGGCGCCTCTGTGATGGAACCGTTTCGCACGATGACTTCTGGACTGCATACATTGACAATCTTGAGTGGATACTGGAAGAAGTTAGCATCCTCTCGACGTCTATTGATGGCTCCATCGCTCTAACCGCTGACCACGGCAATGCAAAAGGTGAATGGGGGGTATATGGACACCCCAAAGGAGTGCCGGTCAGTGCTGTAAGAGAAGTTCCCTGGATCACATTAGACGGGATAGATACTGAGGAATACACTCCGGAATATAACAACTCTGATCGAAGCGAAGATGATCAAACGCCTGCCCGTGAATCGCAACTTGAGGCCTTGGGGTATAAATGACGGTCATATCTGAATATACTCTATAGCTATCTGGCCGATAGAGAGACGACAAGAATAACTGTTAATTCCCCCATCGTCCACCATCAGTTATGCCGCGAGTTCTCATCGGACCGACCAAAACAAACATTCATAATAATGAGTACGGTAAGAGTTACAATCTCCTGAATAACCTGTACGACGATAATTTTACCGTCGACATATACACGAGAACAGTTTCTGATACTCTTAGCCCGGAAAACGTTACTGTGTATCCGCTGGGTGGCTCTAACAGGATCTCGTTCTATAGTAAGCTATATTATAGGCTTTTTACAGAGCTTCGGAAAGGGGCTGCTGATATATATCATCACATGAATCTTAGCTACAGGTGGTTCAATCCAATCCTCGTATCGGGACTTCATGCCGATATTCCTGTCGTCGTTGGGCCGTGCCAAACGGGGCATGCCATCATGGCTGAAGAATTCAATCGAATGCTTTCTTTCTGGGTGGGGAGAAACCTTCCGAGGCCACTTACTGATCCACTTCACACAATTGTTGATGCGACTCGCGATGTAATCCTTGATCCACCCCGGATGGATTTGTTCCGGCGGACGCTTGACGCCGCAGACCGAATTGTGGTTGTCGATCAAGAAGCCTACGAGATGTATGCTGACCTCGTTGATGAATCGAAGCTCCGGACGATACCGCTGGGCGTTGACCCGGATGTCTTCGAATACAGTGAACCAGACGACTCACAGGAACTCGTAGCCATCGGTAGCCTTCGGGAACGGAAAGGCTATGATATCCTGTTCGAAGCATTCGACCAAATTCAGGAGGAATATCCCGAGGTCCACCTCCACGTCTTTGGTGACGGGCCCTTAGAAGACGAATTGGTCGCGCAGACCAAGCGCCTCGACATAGACGAAAACGTCACGTTCCACGGGTACGTTGACCAGTCTATCGTTCGGGAACACTTGTCTCGGGCACGCGCCTTCATCCACCCCTCCCGGTCAGAGGGGTTCTCACTGGTCCGTCTGGAAGCGATGTCGAGTGGATGTCCAGTGGTTGTTACTGATGTCTCTGGAGCAAACGAGATGGTTCGGGACGGGAAGGAGGGCTTTGTCGTTCCGATAGAGTCCCCGGAGCCAATCGCTGATGCTGTCACTACCTTGCTCTCCGATTACGAACTCACGAAACAGATCTCCAGGCAGGCGCGACACCGTGTCGAAGAAAAGTACGACTGGCGAAAGATCGCGGAAGAGTACCTCGACTTGTACCGTTCACTGTCCACATAACGCTGTGCCGCTGTCTATCACCTGCATCGAAAGGTCTTAAGCCGTCGGCTGAGACGTTCGTGGTAGATATGGTCCTCGTAGTGCTGGGTATCGATGCACTCGACCCGGAACTAGTAGATTCGACGGCACATCCGAACTTGACGCTCGCCGACCACCACGCCATCGAGACGATCAGGAGCGTCGAAGGTGGCCCCAGCACTCACGAACTCTGGCCGACGATTATTACGGGACTCAGGCCCCCGGAACACGGCATCACGCTCGACGACGGCGTCGCGTGGGAGAATCCCATCCTCCGATTCGGGAGTGCTGCCGCGGACTACCTCCTCCCGTCGGGGCTACAGACGCGTCTCGGAGCGTGGCTCCTGAACAATACCGAACAGGACGCGTTCCGGATTCCGGCGACTTACTACGACGAGAACGATCTGACGACGGTGTTCGACGGTCGGGAGGCGGCACCGATCGGCATCCCCAACTATGTGATCGATCCGGACACAGAGGACCGCGAACACAGCCTCCGACGGAACCTCGGTGACCTCTTCGAGCGGGATCTCGAAGCAAAAGGCGGGCATTCGTCGACAGACCCGGCGCTGTTCTACGAGCAGTGTCTCGAAATGTCGATGGTTCGCCTCGCTCGCGCACGACGGGCGCTCAGAGGTGGCCGACATGAACTGGTGTTTGCATACACGAGCGGACTCGATCTCATTGGTCACGTCGCGTACGAACAGCCCTCGCTGCAGGACCGCGCCTACGAGGAACTCGACGAGTTCGTTGGGGAGGTCCGGGACGACCTCGGAGACGACGACGAACTACTGCTGGTCAGCGACCACGGCCTGCAGGACGGCGTCCACACCGACGAGGCGATGGTCGCGGGGACCGACCCCGACATGGTCGATGCGATCGAGAGCGTCGTCGATGTCCGAGCGGCTATCGAAGCCGAACTCGACGAGACCGACCACACGTCGACGCCGCAGGTGACAGCATCGGACGAGGGCAGTCGGTCGGGGACGGAAGTCAAAGAGCACCTCGAAGACCTCGGATACATGTAGCCATGTCGGACGAGCCAAACGTCCCTCTGGCTGTTTTTGATAGCGGTAAGAAACAGAATCTCAGTACCTACAGCTAGCCCAACGTAGCGATACTCTCGTATTCCCAGATCAGATCGAAGTAGCGCTTCATCCCAGCGACAAACGAGCCGTTGTCGGTAATTGCGGCCTGTCGCATATGGTTTGGAACGTCCGGCTCCTCGACCAGTAGAATCGCCTCGCCGCTGTCGTAGTCCATGCTCGGGTCGACGAGCGTCCCGCGCCAGGGGAGCTTCTCCGTGCTGAACCGCAGGTCGACGGCGGGGAACTCCGTTGTCAGTCGGTCGACGATGTCGGCCTGCACAGCAGCTTTCTCCGGTGGGAGTGCATCGGGATGCAGAAAGAGAACGTTGATATCGACGCCGCGGTCGAGTGTCTCTGCCAGTGCGCGCTCGACGTTATCGAGGTACGCGAAGCTATTGGTGATGACGCGAAGTGTCTCCTCTGCGTCGTCGTACAGCCGGCGGGTCTCGCGTTCGCTCGGTTCGCCCACGTCAACGACGTGGAACAGTTCAGCTGTCGGTGATATGTCTTCGCTCGCCCGTTCAAACCGCGGTTCGTACTCGGCGAGGAAGCTGTCGCGGTAGGAGTCGATGTCCGCGGCGAACGACTCGTACGACTGCCTGCGGTTCTCGACAGCCCGGTCGAGGATGTCGCTAGGAGATTTCGGCTGGTACTCCTTTGGACGGCCGGGGATCACCTTGATGAAGCCCCGGTCGGACAGCGACTCCAGCACGCCGTAGACGCGGGCTTTCGGGATGCCGCTGGCCTCCGCAAGGTTCGGGGCCGTCGTCCGGCCGAGCGAGAGCAACTCTTCCAGCGCCGTCGCCTCGTATTCGGTCAGCCCAACCAGGTCGAACACGTCCGCAGGGTCGCTCATACACGCCCATGTGTGGCAGGGGATGTAAAACGCGTCGCCCGACGCCGGAATCTATTAGTGGGTGGCGGCAAGTAGTTACTCGCAGAGTGAGTAACATGACTGCGACATCCCAGACCGAGGACGACGATCACCTGGCAGACATCGAAGACGGCTGTGGCTGTGCGGAGGTCTGGGAGCACATGAGCGAGCAGCGCGACGACTGACACGGTTGTCGTCGGCTATTCCCGGCTGTCACCGCTTTTTCGCCAATGACTGGCAAGGATCTGGACCGAAAACCCGGACGCGGCCAGACCCGCATTTATTTGCCTTCGGGTGGATGACGTTGAATCAATGGCCGACCGAGACGACGTCTGTATACTGTTGCCGACATTCAACGAGGCCGAGACTATCGAGTCGGTCGTGTCCGGGTTCCGCGAGCAGGGCTTTGACAACGTCCTCGTCATCGACGGCGGCTCGACCGACGGGACACAGGATCTCGCCGAATCGGCCGGCGCACAAATCGTCGAACAGTCCGGCTCGGGGAAGGGACAGGCTGTCAGGGAGGCAGTGACACGCCACATCGAGCAGCCGTACGTCCTGATGGCCGACGGCGACGCGACCTATCGGCCCGACGAGGCGGACAGGCTACTGGAACCACTGTTGTCGGGCCAGGCCGCCCACGTCATCGGCAACCGGTTTGCGGACATGCAACCCGGCGCGATGACGAAACTGAACCAGATCGGCAACCGCATCATCAACAGTGCCTTCGAAACGATTCACGGACGCGACCTCACCGATATCCTCTCGGGGTATCGAGCCTTCACACGACAGTCCTTCCAGCGGAGTTCGCTGACGGCGTCGGGCTTCGGTATCGAGACGGAGATGGCCGTCGAGTGTGTCAAACACAACATCTCGACGGCGGTGGTGCCGATCACCTACCAGCCCCGGCCCGACGAGTCCGACACGAACCTCCGCCCGTTCCGTGACGGCGCGACGATCATTCTGACGCTGTACCAGATGGCAAAGACCAACAACCCCCTGTTTTACTTCGGGAGCGTCGGCCTCGGGAGCACCGTGGTCGGGTTCCTGCTCGGCGCGTACGTGGCCTACGACTGGGTTGTCAACAGCATTTCACACGAAGTGATTGCAGTTATCGGCTCCTTTGCTATTCTGCTGGGGATTCAGCTTCTCATGTTCGGCGTCCTGTCCGATATGCTCGTGGCAGTGAACCGCGAACAGACGCGCCGGCTGGAGGATATCGCCGTCCAACTCACACACGAGAGCCGCAATCGGTCGGTGGACCTGCTCGACGATCAGCAGGTCGGCGACGCAGAGGGCACCGAAGATAGCGACACAGAGACAGAGCCGGCGGTGTCTCCGTACCAGCCCGACGAGTGAGTTAGAACGGGACCAGCGCGCGAAGCTGGGAGAGAAGACTGTTTTTCGTGGCTTCCCGTTTCCGTTCGAATATCGGATGGAGGTCGTTGAGTAGCTCCTGCTCGTTGTCGAACTCCGTGGCGTTCGTCTCCTCGAGCGCCTCGGCGACGGTCATCGAGTGGCCCGACGCGTCGAACGGGACCGCGATGTGGCCGGCGGCGTCCCGAACCTCCCCTGGTGTCGCGGGATACTCGATATCCACGTCCGACAGGCGGGCGTCGAGTGCCGCGATACCGAACTCGATGACGTCTGGCTCGTCGCTGTTATCGGCTGGTGGCCGTACTCCCATTGCTAAAGCGATGGGGCCGGGGGATAGAAAAGTCTACGTTGTCGGCTCAACTCTTGCACCCGGCCAGCCACTCCGCGGCCCAGTCCTCGATTTCGTCGAACACCGGACAGAGGGATTCACCCTTCGGCGTGAGCTGATAGTACGTCGCGACGGGTGCGTCCTCTTCGAGCCGTCGGTCGACGAAGTCCATCTCCTGAAGGTCGTCGAGGACCCGCGAGAGGGTGCGGGAGCTGGCGTCGGTGGCGCGTTTGAGTTCGTTGAACCGCTGTTCGCCCTTCTGTAGTTCGTGGAGCACGACCAGTCGCCAGCGCGATCCGATCTGTTCCAGCGACTCGATGACGGCACACGGTCCGCTCTCTTCTTCTTCGTCCGCGGCAGTGAATACTTCAGATGACATCGGTGCTACCTGGTATCCTCTTTGTCCGGGAACGTACAAATAGGTTCGGATACGAACCAAGTAACGTAATGAAACCACCAATCGCGGTTCGACAGTCTCGTAGCGAAACTATCTCTGCCCCGGAGGTGAGCGCCTGATGGCGTTCGAGTCCGCCGGTGCGGGCGAACTGTTCTTACTGGGCCGACTCCTGTTCGGTGGGGTGCTCGCCTTCATGGGCCTAAATCACTTCCAGAACGCCGGACAGATGACCCCCTACGCGGAGGCGAAGGGGCTCCCGGCACCCGCGGCGTCAGTCTACGGGAGCGGCGGACTGCTCCTCGTCAGCGGTATCCTCGTCATCCTCGGTGCGTACCCCGTCATCGCAGCCGGGGCGCTGGCGACGTTCCTCATCGCTTCCGCCATCACCATGCACGACTTCTGGGCGGTCCCGGACGACCAGATGCAAGACGAGATGACGCAGTTCCTCAAGAACATCGCACTTGCTGGCGGCGCGCTGTCGCTGCTTGCGGTGGCCGGCACGGCGTGGCCATACAGCGTCGGTCTGTCCCTGTTCTGAGGCGGCGATCCTGTCTAGTCCGGTCGCCTGACCACAGCCCGTACCCCACCAATCACTATTCGGGAATGACACCTGCCGCCATCCATAAGCCGTCCCGTACCTGAACTGTGCGTGAATGATGCAGTCGCTGCCGACGCCGGCCATGCCTGCATGGCTCCCGTGGCAGGAAGCGGTCGTCCTCGCCGTGGTGCTCGCTGTCCTCCTTGCCGTCCGGCGCTTCTCGGATGCGCGAGTTGGCGACGGGATACGGGCGCGACTCCTCCTCGGAGTCCCGTGGGGAACGCTGCTGACGATTGCGGGTGTCGCGGCAGTGTACCTGTTCTTGCAGGGCGCGTGGTGGCATCCACGGAACCCGCTTGTTACCCCGTTCCGGACGTGGTCGTACTTCTACCCGTTCGGAATGCTCACCGGGGCCTTTACCCACGGCAGTCAGGGCCACATCACGGGGAACCTCATGGGGACACTGGTGTACGGAACGGTCGCCGAGTACGTCTGGGGACACTACCCTCGCGAGCGGGGTGTCCAGACCTTCACGTCGCTTCGGACGAACCCGTTCGCCCGGATTTTGGCCGTTCCCGTCACCATGTTCGTTGTGGGCGTGTTCTCCGCGGTGTTCGCTATCGGGCCGGTTGTGGGCTTTTCGGGCGTGGTGTTTGCCATTGCCGGGTTCGCGCTCGTAACGCGGCCGACGCTGTTTCTCGGTGCGTTTCTCGGAAATCGCGTGCTCGACCTCCTGTATTCGGCGCTTCGCTACCCCGTGTCGACGGCCTCGGGTCAGACCCGCTTCGTGACGCCGTGGTGGTCCAACATCGCCATTCAGGGACACGCTATCGGTATCTTGGCCGGCGTCATCGTGGCCCTCGTGCTACTGTGGAACCGGGACGAACGCCCCGATACGCTGCGGGTGTTCTTCGCGACGCTCGTGTTTGCCGTCGCACAGGGACTCTGGGCAGTGTACATCCCGCTCGGCGGCGGCCGGTTTCGGTTGTTCCGCTGGGTCGGGACGGCACTGGTGTTTGTCCTCGCGCTCGTCGTCGCCGCGGCGACCATCGGTTCTGACCGGCGTTTTCGCCCGTCGTTCGACCGACGCCCGGCGTCACTCGCAGTGATGGTTCTGCTTGTCGTCCTCGGTGCACTGAGTCTCGCTGCCGTCCCGACGAACGTCGTCGACCTGCAGGCGGACCAGCTCCCCGAAGACGGCATTGAGGTCAGAGACTACGTGGTGACCTACGACGAGAACGTCCCGAACGCGTACTTCGAGAGCATCTGGGTTCCAACGCAGCAAGCGGGGACAAGCGTCAACGCCAGCGGCGTCATCGTCGCCAGCGCGGAGCGGGAGGTCTGGATCGCCGCCGTCCAACCGGGCCGGCTCGCCGTCAACGGTCAGGAGCGAGTCACGGTCGGCGGGGCGACCTGGCGCGAGTCAGTGTACGCAAACCGGACGGACTGGTCGGTCCTCGGCAATTCCAGCGTCTACCGGGTCCAACTCAGGCGTGAGGGCGGCCAGCCCCGGACGGCGTACACCTCGGAGCCGTCGACGGCGGACGTGATACTCGACGGACGGAACGTAACAGTGGCGGCCCGGCAGAACGGATTCGATGTGGTCGTAACACGGCGGAACGAAACGCTCGGGCAGGCACCGCTCCCGGCGAACATGACGCGGACGCGGATCGGCGGACTGACCTTTGAGCGGAACCGCTCGAAGCTGTATGCACGCACGGACGGCACTCGCGTCAAAATCGCCGAGTACCGCCAGCAAGCGACGCGGAGTTAGGTCCAGTCGATGCGGTACACTTCCGCCGTAATGGCCTGTCGATCCGATTCGTGGAAGTCGAACTGTCGCGGCAGGTCGAACTCCGTTTCGAAGGCGTGGGTCACTTCGCCGCCGTTGTCCCCGGCGAAGGATTCGACGAACGATTGGCTTCCCTCGTTGTGAATCGAGTACGAGACGCCCGCGATGGACGCGGCAGTTTCGAGGAACCGTCGGTCGGCGTGTTCGTTGTCCGACTGTGCGCCAAAGGGCGGGTTCATGACGACGGTGGTTTCTTCGGCAGGCGGACACAGCGGGGCTGTGGTGGCATCTGCTCGAATCCACGACACTGGCGTCGTCGACCCCACCTTCCGCTCGTTTTCACGCGCCGTCGACAGCGGTGCGGGGTCGATATCTAGCCCGACCACCCGAGCCGGCGACCGCAGCGCTGCACCCAGCGCCAACATCCCGGTTCCACAGCCCAGGTCGACGACCGTCTGTCCCTGAATGTCGCCCTGGAGGTCAGCCGTATGGACCAGATGGGCGGCCAGATCCGGTGGTGTCCGGTACTGTTCGAGACTGGCCCGCGGGTTGTCAAACCCGGCGACAACGGCGAGTTGCTGGGCGAGCGCACTCTTTGTCGGCATTACCTGAGATACGTCCGATTCATTCAAAAACGTTTGGAAATGCCCAGTAGTTATTTTACCGGGAGCGCAACGACGAACTCGCTGCCGCCGAGGTCGCTTTCTTCAACCCAAATGTTGCCGCCGTAGCTATCGACCATCACCGAGACGAAATAGAGTCCGAACCCGGTCCCTGTCGATTCGGTTCCACGCTCTCCCTTCTCGAAGATTGCATCACGCTCTGCGGGTGGTATCCCGGGCCCGTCGTCAGCAATATGAAGGTGAACCATCGGCCCGACACGTTCCGTCGTCACCTCGATTGTGGTACCTGGGCCGCCGTGCTCGACAGCGTTCGTCAAGATGTTTCCGACGACATCGTCGAGAAGGTCGTCAGCCACGACCTCGATATCGCCGTGGATGTCCGTCCTGAGCGTGCAGTCCTCGTCCATCGAGGCCGCTTTTTTCGTTGCCCCTTCGACGACCGGTCCCAGGGCGATTGTCTCTGCCTCTGTCAGCCCGTCATCCGACATCGTGCTCAGGACGCTCCGGACCTTCTGTGTGAGGTCGACGATGTCCTGACTCCAGTCCAGAATCGTTTCGGCGTAGGTCGCCTGTGTCCCGTCAAGTGCGTCTGCAAGCGTTTCTGCGCGCGCCTCGATGACCGTCATCCCGTTGAGGATGTCGTGCCTGAGAATACTGTTGAAAAACTCCATTTGCTCTTCGCGGCGCTTGAGGTCGGTGATGTCTGTTCCCTCGACGATTATTTTCTGCACGCTCCCGTCGACCGTTACCGGCCGGGCCACGACGGAGGTCGAGATGCGCTGGCCGTCCGCGCTGACGTGCTCGGCTTCGAACCTGACCATCTCGCCCTCACTCGCACGCTCGACAGCATCCCGACAACGGTGCGCTGTCGCCGCATCGTGGTTCCACCAGGGCGTTTCCCAGATCGCGTTTCCTGAGATGCCTTCAGCGTCACCCTCGATGAACCCAAGTGCTGTTTCGTTTGCCCTAATAAGGGTTCCATCGGCCTCAAGGATGCCGATGAACGTCTCCGGTGAGTTGAACGTCGCTTCCAACAGCCGCTGGCTCTCCTCTTGTGAATCGACAGCGATCTCGCGTTCAATCTCCGCTTCGACCCACTGCGTCAGATGCTTGAGCAGCGTCTGCTGCCAATCTGAGAACTCCGAAATCGCCTCATCATCGTTGACGAAACACAGCGTCCCGTATTCTGACCCGTTCGCCCGAAGCGTCGTGCCGACGTACGCCTCCAGTCCGGCCTCCTTGTATGCAGGGTCGGCCGCCATCGATTCGCTCGCGTTAGTGATGATGTGAATCCCGGAGTCGTTGAGGGTGTGCTTACAGTACGTTTTGGAGAGTGGGCGTTCGACGCCCGCTGCAATCGTTGATGCCAGACCACTGCTGGCGACGACTTTGTGTTCGTCCCCAGAGACGACCGTGATGTGGCCGTTCGGGAACCCCAGATGCTCTCGCCCGACGGCCAAGACCGGTTCTACACGCTCCTGAAAGGTAGTTCCGCTGGCCGCCATCGCCGCAGTGAGGTCCTGCATAGCTGCCAGATAGCGATCTCGCTCCTCCGAATCGCTACCTTCGGTCCCGTCCAGCGGATCATCCATAGCAGGTGAGTCGACCTCCCCGGAATTGAAGATTCGGACCCGTTTCTCAGAAGCTGAAATGCGGCCGAGCAATAATCGTATGACGATCGATCATCCCTATAGAGTTGCACGCGGGAGTTCAACATAGAACGCCGCGCCGCCGTGGTCGCTGTCCTCGACCCAGACGTCGCCGCCATAGCTCCGGACCATCGTGTCCACGAAGTAGAGGCCGAAGCCAGTCCCGCCGGACTCAGACCCCTTCTCACCACGCTCGAAGATGCGGCGAGCGTCGCTGCTCGGTATACCCTCCCCGTCGTCCGCAAGACAGACAGTCACAGTGCCGTCCGCAACCGTCGTCGTCACGTCGATAGTCACGTCGTTGCCACCGTGTTCGACTGCGTTGAGAAAGAGGTTCCCGAACACGTCATCGAGTAACTCGTCAGCGACAACAGTGACCGCCTGTGGCTCGATTGTGACGGTACAGTCGTCGCTGACCGATCGGGCGCGGTCCGCCGCATTGTCGAGGACGGCCTGTATCTCCCGGTGTTCGTGGTCCCGTCCGTCCTCTTCGGTGACCGTCTCCAGCACCGACCGGACCTTTTCGGTGAGTTCGATGAGGTCGTCACTCCACTGGACGATTGTCGACGCGTACTCGCGTTCCTCGCTGTCGAGCGTGTCTTCGAGGAGTTCCCCCCGCGCCCGAATGACGTTCATCCCGTTGAGGATGTCGTGTTGCAGGATGCTGTTGAAGAAGTCCATCTGGTCGGTCTGGCGCTGAATCGCACGCTGCTGGCGGCTCCTGACGACTGCGTACCGGAGTGCTCTCACGAGTCGATCGCCGTCCAGATCCGTTTTCGGCAGGTAGTCCTGTGCGCCCCGGTTGATCGCTTCGATAGCCACCTCCCGGTCTTGCATCCCAGTGAGGACGATGATCGGCACCCCCTCTACGATCTCGGTTGCCCGGTCGAGCGTCGCAAGCCCTGTCGACTCGGGGAGTCCGAGGTCGAGCAGCACCACGTCGTAGGCTGCCCCCGACTGTTCGTCAACCGGCGCTAGCGACTCGACGTGGGAAATCGTCACGTCATCGACGAAGTGCGCCACAGCCGGCGAGTTCAGGTGGTGCTCGACGAGTCGAGCGTCGCCCGGGTTGTCCTCGACGAGGAGCACGTCGAGATGTACCGACTCAGCCATCGTTATTTCGGCGGCCGCTTGACGACCGTGAGGAAGAAATCTTCGATGCTGCTCACGATGTCGACGAACCCGTCGAAGTCGACCGGTTTCGTCAGGTAGGCGTTCGCGTGGAGGTCGTACGATTCGATGATGTCCTCTTCCGCCTCGGAACTGGTCAGCACGACGACCGGAATCCGCCGGAGCGACTCGTCGTCTTTCATCTCTTCGAGGACCTCCTGTCCTCCCTTACGTGGCATGTTGAGATCGAGCAACAACAGGTCTGGCCGCGGTGCGTCGTCGTACTCTCCTTCCTGCCGGAGGAACGCCAGTGCCTCGACGCCGTCGTTGACCACGTGCAGATTGTTCAGCACCTTCCCCTTCTCCAGCGCTTTCTCGGTCAGCTTGACATCGCCGGGGTTGTCCTCCGCCAGCAGAATCTCCACTGGCCGACCTTCGGAGGACTCAGTCATCGCCACTCACCTCCGTCACCGCGGGCAGCGTAAATTTGAATGTCGCGCCGTCGTCCGACGGTTCGACCCAGATACGCCCGTCGTGGCGCAGGACGATTCGCTGGCAGACGGCCAGCCCGATGCCGGTTCCCTCCGTGTCGTGGGCTCCGGCGCGGTGGAAGATGTCGAACACCTCCTCGTGGTCCGCAACCGGAATCCCCGGCCCGTTATCCGAGACGGTGAACGTCACCATGTCGTCGTCTTCTTCGGCGCTGACCTTGACGCGGGGTTCGATGTCGGCTTCCACGGAGTACTCGATGGCGTTTTCCAGCAGATTCTGGAACACCTGCCCGACCTGGTTCGGATCGGCTTCGACGGGTGACAGTGACTCCGCTGTGATGGTCGCGTCCACCTCCTCTATTCGCATCTGCAAGGCGTCTAGCGTCCGGTTGAGCACCGCCTCCGGGTCTGTTTCCTCGAAGTCGCCCGAGTTTGTCTCGACCCGCGAGTACCGGAGCAAGGCGTTGACCATCTCCTGCATTCGGCGAGCCCCGTCGACGGCGAAGGCCATGTACTCGGCCGCCTCCTCGTCGAGGTCGTCGCCGTATTCGCTGTCCAGCAGGTCGACGTAACTCGACACCATTCGGAGGGGCTCCTGTAGGTCATGCGACGCGATGTAGGCGAACTGCTGAAGTGCCTCGTTCGATCGTTCGAGTTCCGTCTGCTTGGATTTGAGCCGGGTTTCCCGTTCGACCCGGTCCAGCGCAGCGGCCCCGGTACTCGCAAGAATTTCGAGCAAGAACCGCTCGTGGCTGTCGAAGGATTCGACAGTTGGCGAGCCGATACACAGCATCCCGTAGTCCTCAAGCGGGAGAAACAGCACCGTCCGCAGCGGTGTCTGAGGGACTGATGGGTTCGATAGCGTTTGGTAGTCCTCGACGACGGTCGGGCTGCCATCGTGGAACAGGCGGTTTTCGTCGCTTTCGGGACCCATCGGTGGGAGGTCAGATGCCGTCTCCACCGCCGCGAAGTCTGCCGCCTCGCTTGTTGCACCGATCGGATAGAGGGTGTCGTCGTCGCTGTCGTAGGACCACATCGCCGCCAGCGGCTGGTCGATGATGCGCTGTGCGATCTGCGTCACCGTGTCCGCGACCGCACGCTCCGTGCGAGTGTACAGCAGTTCGTTCGTCGCCTCGCTGAGTGTTTCGATGCGTGCTTCGCGCTGTTTGAGGTCAGTGATGTCGCGGGAGACGCTGACCACCTGCGTTAGCTCTCCGTCGTCGAACACCGGCCGATACCACGTCTCGAAGACGAGGCCGTCGATCTCCTGGGTCACCCGGACCTCCTCCCCGTCCAGCGCTCGCTCGACGGCAGTGATGATGTCCGGATACTGGCTATAGACCTCGAACACAGAGGCCCCTTCGAACTCGCCGGGTTCGATCCCGAGTTCGTCCAGCCCCTTCCCGGCCGAGTAGGTAAAGACGCCATCAGGGTCGAGTGTGAACACGACGACCGGGAGGTTCTCGATCAGCGTCTGGAGTTGTCTGCTCCGTTCAGTGTGTTTACGCTCCTGTCGGCGGATCTCGGTCACGTCGTGAATGAACGCCACAACACGGGTTACGTCGTCGATGACGGCGCGTTCGAGCGACACTTCGACCCGCCGGCTCTCGTCGTCCGGGCCCTGTGTCGTCCACTCGACCTGCGCCGACCCCGACGTGGCTGCCTCCGTAATCAGGGCGTTTGCGTCCGCCGTCGAGAACCCCGGCGGGCTGAACTCGCCGACATGCATCCCGACGACATCTGCTGGGGGACGCCCGAGCAACGCGCCCGCTGCCTCGTTAGCTCTGACGACAGTCCCGGTGTCGGCGTCGTGGATCATAATCGGGTCCGGATTCGCCTGAAACACGTCGCGGAAAAGAGCAGTGTCCTCCGTAGAAGCCATACGTGTGGTGCGTTGGCAGGCTACAAGACTGTACGCTTTCTGTTATCATATATGATTCTTATCTACACTGAGTTGATAGACACGCGGGCCGAGGTAGAGTCCACCAAGATTGGGAGTTATATTCCAGTCAAGGGACACATTATTTCTGTTCAGCGTACTATTTCTGTCCTCAATTAGATGGGTGAAATTATATGTTGGCGGCAGATATCCTGAAAGAATATGGCGCTCTATGTATCTATCGTTGGAGGGTTTTGTATCCTCCTCACTGCCTGGTTGGTCGGTTCGTACCTTCGATGGGCACACAACAATCTTGTCGAGGCCCGCGAGAGTTGTGACGCTGCCTGGGGGAACGTCGAAGTGCTACTTCAGCGCCGTCACGATCAGGTCGGAAACCTCATCGAAATCGCTGACGAGTACATGTCCATGGAGCAGAACGTTCTCGCTGGCATGGTCGAGGCTCGCGAGAGCGCGATTGATGCAAGCACGCCTGCGGAGGCAGCGATGGCCCAAGTTGACGTCCGAGAATCTGTCCGCGAGTTCTACTCGATTGCCGAGGAGACGCCAGAACTGCGAACCGACGAGAAGTTCGACGACGTTCGCGATGCTCTCGAAACCATCGAGCAGCGACTGGAAAACCGTCGGGAGTATTACAACGACACCGTGAGACGGTACAACGCGCTGTTACAACAGATCCCAGAGCGGTATCTCGCGGCCCACAGGGGATACAAGCCTCGTGACTCATTTGAAGCTGACGAGGCTGCAAAAGGAGAATTCTCCGTACGTGACCGTCTTCAAAACTGATGCTGTTTGCCATTCTGCTGTATCTCGGTATTCTGGCACTCTCGGGGTTTGGTGTTCTCTGGGGAATCGGATCAATACTGATGGGATTTGACCGCTACGAGGAAGAGCACGCAATTCGAACGACACCGCTTTCGGAACTCGATTCAGTTGCTGCTGGTCCGACAGCAGTCCAGGGTCGCATCGAACCTGCTGATCGACATATCGGAACGCTGTACGACTGCGAGGCCTGTGTTGCCTACGAACTCAAAATTGAGGACACGGGAGGCGATTCGAGCAGGACACACGTCAACAAGTCGGAAGCGGTACCGTTCGACATTGTGACTGATGAGGGCTCGGTCCGGGTCTGCAATGCGGAGTTCGACTTCCACGTTTCCGAGGACCGTCGCTGGAGCGAGAAGCGCAAGAGCCACACCTCGCCTGACGATCAGTTGGCGCGCTTTGAGCGCGACTGGCAAATCCCGGACCTGCGGGCCGGTGACGACCGACGTTATGAGATGGCGTACATCGAACCCGGCGATACCGTGTATGCGTACGGGACGGCTGAACTGGACAACTCGTTGTCCGGGGAGCAATCGAAACCGCTCGTCCTGACTGGCCGCGATGGGTTGTTTTTCCTCTCCGACCAGAATCCGGACGAGCTGCTCCGGGAGCGACGGTTCGTGCTTGCGAAAAACGGGCTGCTCGGCATCGCCGTTGCAGTCATTTCGCTGGCTGTGTTTCTCTGGCTGACGGGTATCGCACAGATATTTCTCGGCGCGTAGATTACCGGATACTCTCGATAACTACACGGCTGATTACCTTGATAATCGCTCGACAGTTCCTGTAGACGACCCATGCAACAGCAGCAGTGATGACGACAATCACCCAGGTAGCTGCATCCGAGTCCATGATGGCGAGTCCGACGACTTCTTCAAGCAGACCAATCAGAACAAGCAGCGTCACGATGAATGCGACGCCGTAGCCGAGTACTGACGTCCAGAAGCGAGCAGTGCCAGCGAGGAGGTGTGTCAATTGATCCGTCGAACGATCTTGCGGTGTGTTATCTGATTGGCCCACCGATTTCTCAGTGCGTCCATTATTTGCCGACTCGGAGTCCGCTGTCGCATCGCCAGACGTGATGGCCTCGGCAAGTTTCGTCTGGCAGGCCTCACAGGGAGACTCGTCGACCGCATCCAGCGTCGCTACTGAGTCTGTTCTCCTGAACGGGCACTGCTCGTTTGGACAGAGCTCAAGCCCCAGCATGTACCCGACCTCACTGACAGCCAGTTTTCGAACCCGGTCGTCGAACTTGTTCTCACCCAGACGGAACGTCGAGAGTAACGATGTCCGGCCGTACCGGATTCCAATTCCGAACAGCGACTGCCGCCGGCCTTGTGAGACATCTTGATTCGTCACAACAAGCGTTCGGCTGCCATCCGTCTCACTAGCTACGTATTTCGCCAGCTCAACTGCGTCGTACTGATCACTATCACCGGTAGGCTGGGCGCTGTCGGGGATTCCGTCGGTGTGAAACTGCCTATGATCGACGCGCGCGGTCAGCGAGAAGTGTTCCTCAACGGCATCCACGGCGAGTTCAAGTGTCTCTCGCTCTATTGTGCCGACGGCAGCGACTGTGAGTGGTTCGTGTTCCCCCCTCCGGGCCATGGGTCACCAGGTGCCGTGGAAGGTGTCGAACTCCAGCGAATCGAGCGGCTTCTCGCCGATGGCGATCTCGTACTCGCCGGGGGTGAGCATCGGCTTCTTGAACTGCGGACCGTCGTCGGTGGTAATACGCGGACAGCCAGTGTTGACGTAGGCGTCCATCCCGAAGTTCGTCAGCCGGTCCGGCGTCACCTCGTCCATAGTGATGAGATAGGCGTTCTCGTTGTTCTCGACGATTTCTTGGGCCTGATCCCAGCGGCCTTGTCCGATTTTGGTACAGAAGATGACGCCCCATGACTCGGCGTCCATCGCACGGTGGACTGCGCCGTAGCGCTGTTTCATGAACTTCTCCGTGTCCGCGACGGTGACGACGTTGTTGACCGGGTCGGCGATGACGACGTGCTTGTCGGGGTGTTCCATCGCGAGCCCCAGCGGGTGGAACTTTCCGCCACCGACGTACAGCATCTGGTCGGCGTCAACGTCGGCGCTGGCGTAGTTACAACCGAGCACCTGTCCCTCGTGGGTCAGTCGCTCGTCGCCGCGCCGGGTGTGCACGGTGTAGCCGCGCTCCTCCAGCCACTCGCGCATCTCGTCGAACTTGTTCATGTGCTGGGCCGTCGTCACCAGCCCCACGTCGGGGTCCTCTTCGGGGTCGGCCAGTTGCTCCTCGCGGGCCTGCTCCATGATGGGGAAGACGTCGACGTTGGAGAACAGCGGCACGTAGATGATCTTGTCCGATTCCTTCATCGGTGAGTGGCCGAAGTGGACGAACACGTCCGTCCGGCGCATCATGTACGTATCGAGGTCGCAGGCACCATAACAGGGCTGGCCCGAGAGCAGTACCGTCACGTCGTCGGGGAGGTGCTCGCGGAGGTCATCGGCCACGGCCGGGCCGCGGCGCTTCAGTCCCTCTGGGAACTGCAGGCCCACCTTCTCGGCGTCGCGCTCCTCGACAGCTTCGATGATTCGGTCGAGTTCGTAATCCCACTCGCGGTCGTGCTTGAGCAACAGTCCGGTGTTCCGGAGGTCGCCGTCAGTCCGCTCTTGACTCATTGCACCCCTGTATCCGTTCGAGAGTGATAACCCCCGTGTTTCGGTGAGCGACAGTCACTCCATAATCTCGGCGAGTCGGCGCTCGACCCGCTCGATGTTCTCTTCTAAGTCCTGAGCCATCCGGTGCTGGGTCTCGTTTGCGCCAGCCAGCTCGTCGATGGACTCGGACACCTCGGCAGCACGCTGGGCGATTTCGTCGATCATGCTAGCGATCTCTTCGGCGCTTGCAGCCTGGTCGTCCGTCGCCGCCGCGACTTCGCCGATACCCTGTTCTGTCTCTGAGGTCGCGTCGACGATGGCCTGCTGGTTGTCGAGCACCGTCTCTAAGTCAGTGAGCGCCTGCTGAATCGCGCCCGTCGTCTCCTCGACATTCTCGGCGGTGCTGTCGGCCATCTCTCGGACCTCCCCGACGATTCGCTCGACCTCGTCGGCGTGCTGTTTCGACTCGTCTGCCAGCTCTTTGATTTCGTCGGCGACGACCGCGAACCCGTCACTGTCGCTGTTGCTCCGTGCGGCTTCGATGTTGGCGTTTAGCGCCAGCATATTCGTCTGGTCCGCAATGTCGTTGATGACCTCGACGAACTCGTCGATTTCCTCGATGTGGCCGCGGAGCTCCGTCGAGTCCGACGCGACCTGTTCGGCGGACTCCGTCGCATCCTCGACGCGTTCGATTGTGTCCTCGGCCGTCTCGACGGATTCCTCGGCGAGTTCTCTGGCCTCGCCGCTCTGACTACTCACTTCCTCAGCGCTTGAGGCGATTTCCTCGACGGTCGCGCTGAACCCGGAGACCTCGGACTGGACCTCATCGAGGTTGTCGGACTGCTCGCCTGCCATCTCCTTGATTTCGTCGGACTGCTCGGTAACGGCTGCGGCGGAGTCGCTGATTTCACCGACCGCTGACTCGACGTCCGTCGCCATCTGTGACTGGAGGTTCTGGAGCGCCTCACGCTGTTCGACGATATCACTGAAATCGATCAGTAGCTCCAGCGCACCGATAGTGTCCCCACCAGGACCCCTGAGCGGGATTGCCACTGCCCGCGCGTGAGCCATCGTCCCGTCTGGCCGTTCGGCCGAGCGGAACTCACTTTCACAGACTGGCTCTCCCGTCCTGATGACCTCCTGAGCGAGCGTTTCGTCCTGCCCCTCTGTGCCAAACACGTCGTATGCGTTCATCCCGACCGCCTCGCTCGCCGGGAGCCCGAGCATCTGTCCAACCGTGTCGTTCCAGTGTGTGATATTAGCGTCTGTATCGACTACAAATGCCGCCTCCGGTATATCCTCAACAAGCGATTCGAACGTGTGAAGCCAGAACTCTCCGCTGTCGTCCACGGACTCCGGTAGCAGCCCGTCTTCGGATGCAGTTTTTGCCATTGTAAGACCTATCTTAGAAACTAATATACCGTTTTCGACTGATTATATCAGCTGATAACTGGTTTGAGCGAATCTCACCAGGAGCGAAGCTACAGAGCGACCAGTATAGCGGCGCTCATGCAGACCACAATGACCGCGATACACACGGCTTCCCGATTCAACATTGAACAACTGCCGGGCCGAGAATCCGATGCGAGCGACAGCACGGCAGGAACGCTGTCAGGGACCGATATCCCGCAGAGAACAACCCGGTTTCGGCAGGTCTATACCGCCCGAGTTCATACTAATCGGTGATGAGCATCGAGACCGATACCGCCGCTGATATCGACGGTGACCACGTCGAGGCGCTCGCTACAGAGTTCGGCGAAGCGATCGCCGATCTGCCGGTGTACCAGCGATTCAAGGAGACGAAAGACGCCGTCGAGAACCACGACGAGGCGCAGGCGGCCATCCAGGAGTTCGAGCAGATCCGTGAGGAGTTCATGCTCGCCCGCCAGACCGGTAATGCCTCTCAGGAAGACCTCCGAAAGGTCCAGCAGAAGCAGGAGGAACTCCACGACATCCCGGTAATGAGTGACTATCTGGAGGCCCAGAACGAACTCGAACTGCGCCTGCAGGAACTCAACGAGATCGTCTCCGAGGAACTGGCCGTCGACTTCGGCCAGAAAGCCGGCGGTTGCTGCGAGGACTGAACAGCGGTACTTCTCGCGGTCGTACTCTTCGCCGACTCTGAAGCGGCCGGTCAGGACTGCCGATGCCGCCAACAGTTATCGCCAGTCAGTGACACACTCGACCGACTGGGCAGTTACTCCTCGACTTCGGTTTTCACCACGACCGCCGGTCGCTCGGTCAGTCGAAGCACCTTGTCGGTGATGCTGCCGAGGAGACTCCGGTACTCCGCTGGCCGCCGCTTCGTCCCGAGGACGAGCAGGTCGACATCCGCCTCGTCGGCGGTCTCGATGATGGATTCGGCCGGTCGTCCGTGTTTCAGGGTCGTCGTCACGTCGACGCCGGATGCCTCTGCATCGGCCTCTATCCGGGCCAGCGTCTCCTGGCCTGTCTCTTCGAGGCCGTGCTCCGGTCCCTCCGATTCGTCGACGTACTCGTCGCCGCTGTAGGCCGTGTAGACGTCTTCGTCGACGACATACAGCGCATGGAGAACTGCGCCGTGTTCCGCTGCGAGGGCAATCGCGTGGGATTCGGCGTTGGTCGAGGCTTCTGTCCCATCTGAGGCGAGGAGGATGTGATCGTACATACAGGTCGAATTTCTCTCAGGTAGGAAATAAACTGAGGGTTCCGTTCTCAGATAGCGGGAGACGGCCTGGCGTCTTCGAAACATCTTAGCGACCGGGCGTGGCATCTTCCGACATGACAGTCGAATCTGACTGGGATGACTGGCTCCCGCGTGCGGTGGAGTCGGCGACGCCTGACGGACTGGCACTCTGGTATCTGGGTTGTAACGGCTTCATCCTGAAATCGAGCGGCGGGACGACCGTCTTCATCGACCCGTATCTCGGTACGGGCGACCCGCCGCGAACCGTTCGGATGGTCCCAGTGCCGTTCAACCCCGAGGACATCACCGAATGCGACGCGGTTCTGGGGACCCACGAACATACCGACCACGTTCACGGGCCGTCCCAGGCCCCGATTCTCGCTGGGACGGGCGCGGACTACTACACGACCGACAGCGGTCACGACGTCATCCGGGAGGAAGCGTGGCTGGAGAACTACGGCGTCACCGACGACCAGTTGCACGAGGTCACGGAGGGTGACACGCTCGAAATCGGCGACCTGACGATCCATGTCGAACCGGCCAACGACCCCGACGCCGAGCATCCGGTGTCGTACGTGTTCGAACACGACTCCGGCACGTTCTTCCACGGCGGCGACGCCCGTCCCGGCGAGTTCGAACCCATCGGTGAGCGCTACGACATCGATGTCGGTGTCCTCGCGTTCGGGACCGTCGGGATGATCGACGACAAGGAGACCGGCGAACCCACGCGAACGCAGTGGTACAACGACGAGAACATGATTATCGAAGCCGCGAACGAACTCCAGCTTGACACCCTCGTCCCGACCCACTGGGATATGTGGAAGGGGATGACGACGGAGCCGACCGTCCTGCACAACCACGCCAACAGCTTCGCGTATCCCTCGACGCTTTCAATTGTTGAAATCGGCGACCGGTACGATCTCGACTGAAAACGACTCGCCAGTACCACACGGGCGGACTGTCCGTCTTTGCTGGCTCACGTCCTGCTCGTGTTACTGAGGTTACGTCTCTAGATTATATTAATTAGTATAGTATAGAAAAAAGGTGTAAATGTTGGTCAGGTACGTACCTTTAATACTATTGCTGAGACCATACAGACCATGAGCAATTCGCAAGCCTACGACGAAGTCACTGTCGCCGCAGATGGCGTGACAGTGACCAAGCGGTTCGAGGCGGACGAGTTCCCCGTACCCGCGATAGCGTTCAATCTCACTTCGCGACGGTCTGTTGCGGTGACAGTCAGGTTAGTCGACACCGTTCCAGAAGACGTAGCGGTCGAGGATCTGGGCTTCCACCCCGAGTACGGCAGTGAGTACTGGGACATCAACGAAAACCGGATCGCCTTCGAGAAAGAACTCGAACCCGAAGCCGACTACACGACCGTCTACGGTATCCGTGCGACGGGCACCGACGACGTCGAGAAGTTCCTGACGGAACCAAAAATCGAGAGTGTGGACCCACCCCTGGACGAGGACGAGGAGGACCTCGTCGGTGGGGGCGACGAGGCTGTTCGGGACGTCATCGCCGGTGACGCCGACAGCGTTCCCGGCCTCGAAGACGATAACGACGAAGACATCGAGACGCTGGACCTCTCTGACCCGAACAACCCGGACTCAAGCGTCGAAGCACCCGAAGAGAGCAACGCTGCGCCGGCAGATTCCGAGGTCCAATCCGGCGCAGTCGTCGCGACGATGGCACAGGAAATCCGCGACCAGAACGTCTCCCCCGAAGACGTGAAGCTCCTCAAGCGTGCGCTCGACGCCGTCTCCGAAGATGACAACGACAGTGACACCGGCGGCGTCAACGACGCCCGGATCCAGCGCATCCAGAGCGATGTCGCAGACCTCCGTGCGTACACCGATGCCCTCGAAGAGTTCCTTGAAGAGAACGGTACCGGCGAGGATATGATTCAGGAGTTCGGCGAGCGCCTCGACTCCTTCGAAGAGGCTCTGGAGGGTTTCCAGGACGAAGTCCAGTCGGCGACAGACACAGCCACTTCGGCCTCCGATCAGGTCGACGACCTTTCCGAGGAAGTCGAGAGCGTCGAAGGCCAGCTCGACGATCTCGAAGACGATATCGAAGCCGTCCGCGAGGAGATAGACGAGGGTGACCTCGCAGAGCGGATCGACGAGACCGAATCGGAGATCGAGGAGCTCAAACAGTGGCGCGAACAGCTATCGTCGGTTATCGGCGGCGGCGACTAACCGAACTCGTTTTACCGATCCCCCGTCTGTGCCTGCATAATGACGACGACGAGAGTGGCCGTTCCGCGAAAGGGCCGGCCTCTCGAAGCAGTGCTGGAGCGACTCGCCGGACGCACGGGGACGACCGACCTGGCCGACGAGATCATCTCGACGCTTCGCTACGAGAAGGCCGTCACAAAGGGCAAACAGGACGCGGTCGCCGACGTGTACCATCGCATCAGCGACTACTCCTCGCTCGATACGCCATACGAGCCGGAATACACGCTGCTCCGTGACGACCGCGACGGGATGCCCCGACGAATCGTCTTCGACAGCGTTACTGTGCCGACCGAATACGGGGATGTCCAGCTGGTCGGCCGCGAGGAACCGTTTCGGGCGCTCCGGACCCACGAGTTCGCGCTCGGGTTCGACAGCGCCGACCTCGTGCTCGAAGAAGTTGTCCAGCTTCGGGACGAGCCGCTGACCGCCATCCACGAAATCAACGACCGTATCGACCCGCTGGACACTGACGTGCGGGTCGTGACCGGGCTGGGCGATACGGTGTACCACACGCTCCTGGCGACGCCGGAGGTCATGGACTCACAGGATGGGCCCCTCGACCGGACTTTCGTCACCAACTACGAGGGCGAACTCTGTATCTCACCGCGGTACGAGCGGCTCGTCGAAGCCGTTCTCGGGACGAGTGCGCTCGACGGCGTCTCCTTTACGTATCCCATGGAGGGTGGTGAAGAGGAAGCAGACATCGCGGCGACCGGCCTCGGCGTCTACCTCACCGTCACGGGGTCGACTGCTCGCGATCACGGCCTCGAACTCGGCGAGCAGTTGTTCCCCAGCGAGACTGTCCTTCTGGAAAACGCCCACGAGCGTACTGAGACGACGGAACAGGTCGCCAGTCTGTTCGAAGAGCCAGAAGAAACAGCGCTGCAGTCGATTTAGCTTCAGAGACGCCGCCGCTGGATGAGTTTCGCAGCGACGCCGACAGGTACGACGACCCATGCTAGGAGCCCCGCAACGACCATCGGCGGGGTCAGCCCGGCCTGTGCCAGCACGCTACCGAAGCCACCGGCGACCACGTCCACCTGCGAGAGCGCGAGCACGCGGAAGCAGTCCACAGGGTTGAGCAGTATCGCCGCGGCGATAGCGCCGGACCCGAGGTCGAACCCTGCGACCGCCCCGAGCGCGATCAGGTCGTGCAACAGCGCGACCCACAGCCAGATGGCCAGTACGGCACCGAGTGCGTGTGTTTTGGTCTGAGCGACCGTCGAGACTAACACCGCCACGCCCAGCATCGCACAGGCGGTCAGCACCGCTGCGAGGGCGACCGCCGCGTACTGGCCGACGCTGGCGAGACCAATGTATCGGACGGTCAACAGTGCGCCGGGAACGAAGCCGAGCAACATCGCGCCGGACAGCACCGCCGCCCGGCCGATAGCAGTGCCGACGACGACACGGCCTTTCGTCACCGGGAGCGCGAGCATGAGCTCCAGCGACCCGCGCTCGTCGGCCCCGACGATGGCGTCGTAGCCGACCGCCAGCGCCGTCAGCGGCACGAGGTAGACGCCAAGTTCGGCGATAGTCGCGATCACCGCGTCGAAGCGACCCGGGCCAACCGAACTCGCGCCGAACTGGACAACTGCGGTCGTAAAGAGGCCGAACAGCAGCGCTACGCCGAATGCCCACCGGCACCGGACGGCTAGCCGGTACTCCCGGCGAGCGATCGTGAGCAGGCTGCTGTCGGCGAGCCGAGCAAGCGTCGATTCGTCGGCCGCGTCCGTCGCCGTCCCCGTCTCGGTTCCGCCATCGTGCAACCGGGTAGCTGGAGTGTCGGCCGCGACAACGCCGCCGTCCGGGGTCGGATCTGTCGAGGAGTCAGCCTCGCTCATGCCGGCTCACCTCTCGAGTCCTCGGTCGCCGCCTCCGCAGCCGCTGTCGCCGCTGTGCCGTCGGAGCCGGAGCCATCGCCGCCATCCGCCCTGACGGCCTCGTGGAACGCGGCCTCAAGGCCGGGTTCCCGGACCTCGAAGCGGTCGATGTCGTACCCCTCACCGACGGCGGTTAGCAGGTCGTAGGCGTCGGTCGGGGCGGCGGTGACAGTCAGGTCGACGCCGGCACGGCTGACACTCGATGCACCCTCGTGGTCGCGAAGCATGCCTGCCACATCGCTCGCAGCCGCCTCGGATGCCAGCGACAGCGACACTGTCACCTCGTCGGCGGCGGCGCGGCGAAGCTCTTCGACCGGGCCCGCAGTCGCCACCTGTCCGTCAGCGATGATGACTGCCTCCGAGCAGAGCCGCTGAATCTCCCCGAGCGCGTGCGAGGAGAAGACGATTGTCACGTCCGTCTCCGACGCCAGGGACTCCACGACCTCGTGGAACGCCCGGATACCGTCGGGGTCGAGCCCCGCGGTCGGTTCATCGAGTATCAGCACGGCCGGCTCACCGACGAGCGCCGTGCCGAGGCCGAGCCGGCGGTTCATCCCGTTGGAGTAGCCGCCGACCCGGCGGTCCGCGGCGTCGGCGAGTCCGACAGTGTGCAGGATGCGCTCGACGTGGTGGTCTCTGTCTCCCCGGGGCACCGAGCGCATCCGGGCATGGAAACTGAGTATCTCGCGGCCAGTCAGGCTCGGCGGGAAGCCGGCGTGTTCCGGCAGGTAGCGCACCCGCTCGCGAACGGCGGTCCCGTTGGTCGGGTCCGCGCCGGCGACGGAGACGCTGCCATCGTCCGGCCGGTTCAGCCCGACCAACAGTTTGAACAGCGTCGTCTTGCCGGCCCCGTTCGTGCCAAACACGCCGAGGGTGGCCCCCTGCTCGACAGACAGACTCAGTCCATCAAGCGCCTGCACATCGCCGTAGGCTTTCGATACGTCGTCGACGTCAATCACGTTCATAGTAGCTCCTCCAGTTCTCGTGGGGTGGTTCGGTGAGCGGGCGGGCATCGACGACGCCGGGCGACTTGACCACAGGCACGGACGACTCGGCCAGCCGAACGGCGTCGAAGGCCGGGCTACTGGCGAACACCCGCGCGGCGGGCTTTTTTGCGGTTACCTGCTGGACGGTCCCAGCGGGCTGGTAGCGGGTGTCGCCGATACTATCGTCGTCAACATCCGTCGGGTTCGCCCGGGACCAGTAGTTCCCGACGCTCTCGTTCCAGTGAACTTGGTCGCCCATGACCGCGAGCACCGGCCTGTCGTTGCGGATGAAACTGTTCTTGGTCACGGTTTCGTCGTTGCTACCGGCGGCGATGTGGACGCCGATGTCGTTACCGACGACGAGGTTCCCGACGATGCGGTTGCTGACGGAGTTGTAGATAAACAGCCCGTTCTCGTTGTTGACGAGGTGGTTACCGCGGATGTCCGTGTCGTCGATACTCTTGACGAGGATGCCGTGGCCGGACTGGCCGCTGTTGTTGACCGCGACGTTGTCCTCGATGACGAGGTGTTTCGACACCATCAGCGCGTACCCGACGTCGTTGTCGAAAGCGGTGTTGTCCCGCAGGTGGCAGTCGTCGGAGTACATGTAGTGGACACCGTACCGGAGGTCCCACATGGTGTTACCGGTCGCGTTCACGTCCTTGGCCCAGTTGAAATAGAGCCCGTCCCGAACAGTGGTGATGTCGTTGTTCCGGATGACGCTGTCCTCGGTCTTCCAGATCTGGATGCCATTGCCGCGCTTGGTCAACTGCGTAATCTCCTCGCGGCCGACGATGGTGTTGTTGCGGATCTCGGCGTCGTCGACGCCGTCGAGCCAGATGCCGAAGGTCATATCGGTCACGCGGCTGTCGCGAACCGTGACGTCGCTGGCGTTGACGAATATCGCGGCGTCATTCGTTGCGGTGTCGTAACCGCTGTTGCGGACCCAGAGGTCCGCCACGGTGACGCCCTGCGCTTCGATGGCGAGCACATCGCCTGCGCCGTCGCCATGTAGCAGCGTCGACCCGGGACCGCTCCCGGACAGCGTGACGTTCGGCGTCGTCACGACGAGGGTCTCGTCGAAGCGACCGTCGAGCGTGACGGTGTCGCCGGGGTCCGCGGCATCGACCGCTGCCTGCGCGCTGTCGTACGTTTCACTATCGACCGTCGCGGTGCCGTCGGCCGACGGGGCAGTGAACGAGTCGGTGTCAGGCACGTCGGGATCGAAGGCGAGGTCGTCGCTGCCGGTCGGGCCGGCACTGGCCATCCCGACAGCCACGACCGACAGCACGAGCAGAGCCGCGGTACCGATGGCGAACACACGCTCGAAATCGTGGGACAGTGGGCTCATGAGTGTGTTTCCGGTTGGTCAGGTTCGGCCGCGGTGGTCGTCGGACGGTGCGGGGTGTCTTCCTCGTCGCTGTCGCCGTCACTACCCAGGCGGTCCCGAACGGCGTCGGGAAGTCCGGTCAGTCCGTCGCGCAGTCGGGCGGGGAGTTCGCTGAACGCCGCTGCCTGATCGCGGTAGTAGTACGAAACCGCGAGCAGTCCGACGGCCGTGGCAGCCATGTACGCGCCGAGGCCGAACCGGGAGACGCTGGTGATGTTTGCGACCTGATACTGGCCCCACAGCGGCGGCGTGAAGCCGGCGACGCCCATCACCGGCGCTCCGGGATCGAGCGTGTGGCCGGCCTGCCAGAGTCGGTACTGGATGTCGGCCAGCATCACGGTGAACACCAGCACGGTGCCGCCGAACTGGTATTTCAGCCCGCGCTTGAGCTTCTCGGTAGTCGGTGCGACGGCGACGAACACCGACAGCAGTGACACGCCGACGAACGCGACCGGCCCGAGCGCCCATTCGGGCACGTCGATGGCCCGCGCCTTCACCGGGTAGTTCGGTTCGAGGAACACCGGGTCCGGGAAGTAGAAGCCGATGTAGTGGTTCAACCGCGCCATCTCGGTGTAGTCTCCTGTCAGCCGCGGGTAGGCGTACAGATTGAGGTGCAGCGTTGTACTGGGGTACTGGACGGCGTCGACGCTGATGTGCCACATCGGGAACGCGAGCGCTGCGACGAATAGCAGCGCCGCTACCGCGGGCAGGCCCCGCCGGATCTCGCGGAAGTCGTCGATGGTGGGTCGTTGCATGGCTGAACACCTCTGAAATGGGTTGTGGCGCTACCCCTCCGCCGGCTCGACGATCATTCGGCTGCGCATCTCCAGATGCAGGGCGCTACAGAAGAACGTACAGTAGATCCAGTACACGCCGGGATCGTCCGCCGTGAAGGTGACCTCGCGAGTGTCCTGGGGAGCCACGGCGTAGTTGATGTCGTGTTCGGGGATGGCGACACCGTGGATGATGTCTTGGACGCCCTCGATGTTGGTCGTCGTCAGCGTGACCTCGTCGCCCTCCTGCACTGTGAAGTCAGGCAGGCCGTACTCCGAGCGCTTGGTCGTCATCTTGACGTGGACGCTACTCTCGCCCGTGCGCTCGACACCGGAGTCCTCCTCGGTGATGTAGGTCTCCTCGTAGTCGTCCTTGTCGTAGACCTTCTTCGCGTCGATCTTGTCCTTGTGGGCGAACACGCAGTCGTGTGGCTCGGGGTAAGCCGGGTGGTCCGCGACCAGTTCCATCTCCTCTTCGCCCTGCCCGATGTGGATGAGCTGGTCGTTGTCAGGCATGATCGGGCCGACGGGGAGGAACCGGTCCTTCGAGAGCTTGTTCAGGCTGACGAGCCACTCCCCGTCAGGGTCGGTCGTCATCGCCTCAAGCGCCTGAATGTGGCCGGGGTTGTAGTGGACGTCTTGCTTCTCGATGATGGGGTCTTCGGACCCCTCTTCGGCCTCGACGGCTGCCTCGATGTCCCACTTGACCGCCTGAGAGTCGATAAACAGAGACGTGTAGGCGTGCCCGTTCCCGTCGAAAGTGGTGTGAAGGGGCCCGAGTCCGACGCGTGGCCGCCCGGCGACGACCTCCTCGGGGTCGGATGAGTCGGCCAGCGCGTCCAGGTCGAGCATCGTCACCGTCGGCGAGAGCTTCCCCGCGATGAAGGCGTAGTCGCCGTTGGGTCCGACCTCGACGCAGTGGGGACTTTTCGGCGTCGGGATGTACTTCACGATCGGACGGTCGCCCTTATTGAGCGGGCTGTCCTGCGTCCCGTCGACGACGGGAATGCCGTTGACCTCTTCGTAGTTGCCGTTCTCGACGGCCTGCTCGATGGCCGGGATGTCGAAGGCCTTGACGTTATCCCGGTCGTCCTTCGTCATACCCTGAATGTCGGTGGCCTCTTCGCTGTTGTACGCCGAGGAGATGGCCCATCGACCCTCTTTACCGGTGTCGACGATGTCGAGGTTCCCATCGACCTTGACCTGCCACTGGGTCTCCATCGATTCGGGGTCGACGGCGACGAACAGCGACGTGTAGTTGTCTGGATTCTTCACGTCGGTCCCGTCGTTGGGTAGCGGCACGCGGAACTCGCCGTTCCCCAGCACGTACTTCGTGTCCGGTGAGAGGACGGTACAGCCGTGGATGGCCTGCATATTCGGGACGTCAGTGATCGCGTCCGTCTCGAAGTACGTGAGGTTCACGCGGGCGATGCGGCCGTTGGCCTTGTCGTTGACGTACAGGTACTCGCCGTCGTAGTCGCCGTCCGTTTCCGAGAGGTTCGGATGGTGGTTGTCACCCCAGCTATACCCGCCGCCCTCTTCGAGCATCTCCTGCGTGCCGTCGGTGTACCCGTACCCCGACGCACAGTCGGTGTTGAACACCGGAATGCGGGTGAGTTCGCGCATCGACGGGATGCCGACGACCCGCAGTTCGCCGGAGTGACCGCCGGACCAGAAGCCGTAGTACTCGTCGTGTTCGCCGGGTTCGACCGTGTGGCTCGCGCCGCTGCCCGAAGGGGTCGACTGGCTGCCCGCGCTGCCACCGCCGCCGGTCAGCGCCGAACAGCCGGCGACAGATCCCATTGCACCGGCGGCGACGCCGGCCTTCATGAAGTCCCGGCGGCCGAGCGAGAGGCCGGGCAGTCCAAGCGAGAGGTCGTCGTCTTCGGTCGTTTCGTCCGGAGACTCGACTTCCGCAAGCACCGAGTCGAGCGTTTCTTCGTACTCTTCGAGGACCTCGTTCGGATCGCGTGGGGTTTCGTTCTTGCTCATATCAGACCACCTTGATTTTGCCGGCCATCCCGTTCATCTCGTGAGGGATGCAGTAGTACTCGTACGTGCCCGCCGTCTCCAGCGTGACCTCGTAGCTCTCGCCTTTCGGGATGTTACCTTCCTGTCCGTTGCTGTACCCGTCTTTCGCGGCCTGCTGGGAGTCGAACCCGCCAGACGCGAAGTAGTCCGCACCGTCGGGGAGCTTGTCTTCGTAGGCTGTCACCGTGTGGCCGATGCTACCGACGTTCTCGAACGTGACCGTCGTCCCTGCCTCGACCTGGATTTTCTTCGGCTCGTATGCCAGTTCATCCGTCATTTCGACGGTGCTCGTCTCGGTCCACTCGGACCCGCTTCCGCCGTCACTGGACTCAGTCTCGCCGCCGTCTGACCCGTCACCGCCGCCACCCGAGTCGCCGTCACCGCCGCTGTCGGACCCGCCGCCCGATGAACAGCCAGCTAGCGCGACTCCAGCCGCGACGCCCAGACCGCGCACGAATGTTCTACGCGTTGCCATTGTAGCTCACGGCTGCAACTCGAAGACCTACCTGTATATATAGGGAACCGCACTCTCAGCTCGCAGGAAGTGGGGCGAATATGTTCCCCCGTAAATAGTGAATGGTGACTACTCGTGAAGGCCGGCACAAAATACAACGGCTATGCAATCGTCTCTGAGGTCCCCGGGTCATGTGGTGAGTGGCAGCATCCAGTGCACCGCGCTTCGGTGACGCCTACAGCTGTCTGCCCCGGGGACCGCCTTCGCTCAACTGTCGACAGATTCCTGTAGCCGCGCGAGACTGGTCAACACCGGATACGTCCAGAGTTGCTCTTCGTACATATACGTGCAGAACTCGTGGGTCTCGAACCGGTGGACGCTTGAGTGGAGTTGGTCCTGTCGCTGCTGTAACAGCGCAGTAACGTCGCTCTGGAACGTCTCGCGATACCACTCGGGAACGACTGTGCTGTCGAGTGTCTCGATGATCTCTCGCAGACTGCCGCGGTACTCCCGAATCGATTCCTGTTCGATTTTGACAGCCCGGTCCAGCGAGGTCCGTTCGTCGATTGCTTGCTCGGTCGCGGCCACCAGCGAGCGTTTGAGCGGCGGCGAGAATCCGACATTTGTCTCAGGATGGAACAGCGCTGCGTAGTCCGGCCCGAACTCGATAGCGACGTTCTCGACCAGTGATTCATCGTATACCGACTCGTAGTGGTCGACAGCCAGCACCGTGTCAGCATAGGCGTCCCGTAGCGCTTCAACGGGATCGGATACGGACTGTCGACTTCGCGCACCGACGGGGGAGGAGGGCTGTTCGACGGGGTCGACGGCACGGAGGCGCTGCAGGAATTCTTCGAGACCAGCCTGCTCGGCGGCAAGCTCCGTATGCTCCTCGTCAAGAACAGTGAGAGCCGTCTCTATCGGCTCGAGAATGTGGTCTCGCCATGTATGCAGGAACCACTGCGTGCCGTCCTGCGCAGGCGTCGTTGCCATACTAGTGTCTCGTTCAGTAACAACAATAAGTGTTTTAGTTACCGGTCAACACCCCCGTGTTCTGGACGGCTATTTATATAGTCTCAGCGCGTCAACAGTGTTGGGATCGGGGTGTGTCGTGCGGTTTCGCTCTCTCAACAGTGTCAGTGCCCGTAGAATAGCATCTGATTTCGAGAACGAGCATCAATTTCCGATTTGCTCATAGACCTGTGCTATTTAGAACGGTATAATGTGAAAACTGGAATGGCAGGCAAAATTAACGAGCTTTGTAGGTATAAATTCAAAATATGGTTGCGCATTAGCTATTTCTGAATATACTATGATGGCATATGACTACATATCTCGACAGATGGCAGTTGTGGGATCAGAACTGTGGACTTCGCCATGTTTCGTCTCCAAGTAATTCTGTAACGGAGGAGTCAAATGGTTTTACCGTGCTATGCATTGCTATCTGTCGGTCGGTAGCAGTCGATCAGTTGTTCCGGTCGCTCATCGCTCACATCCGGGTTTTTAAATAATGACGGCAACTCTACTCGGGTAATGACCGACGACGCCGACACACAAAACACGGGCCGGCGGATACAGTCCGTGGAGAACGCCTGTGAGATCATCGAAGCCGTTCAGGAGTCACACAGCGCGACGTTGCAGGAACTGAACGAGCGAATCGAGCTCTCCCAGGGAACGCTTCACACGTATCTTGCGACCCTGACCGACTGTGGTTTTCTCACGAAGGACAATGATACATACCAGCTCGGCTTTCGGTTCGTCACGATGGGCGAACACGTCCGCAACGAAACAGAGCTCTACACTGCCGGCCAGGAAGAAGTCGACAAACTGGCCGACAGGTCCGGCGAGTACGTCCATCTGGTCGTTGAAAACGACGGACGCGAAGTCGCCATCTACGAGCGGCGGGGCGAACACGCCGTCGGGATGGACTACCACCTCCAGTTGCGGGAGGCACCACAACACCTCCATGACAGCGCTTCGGGGAAGGCAATCCTCTCGTGTCTCCCGGACGAGCGCGTCGAGAAAATAATCGATCGGGAGGGCCTCTCACGACAGACACAGCATACGATTACGGACCGAGAGACGCTCTGTGACGAGCTAGAAACAATTCAGGAGCGAGGATACGCGACAAACGACGAGGAAGAGATCCGTGGCCTCCGGGCGGTCGGTGCGCCGATCCTGGACAACGACGGGACCGTCGTCGGCGCGGTCAGTGTGACTGCACCGACCAGCCGTCTGAAAGGGAGCCGGTTCGACACCGAAATTCCCGAGATGGTGATGGAGGCCGCAAACCTCATCGAAGTCAATCTCGAAATGACATCGTTCGATCGGGGCACATAACGACGGCGTCGTACACTTGTCGCTATGTGTCGGCGACGACCACGAAACGACGACGGCGTCCGGTTTCCGACATTTGGATAGCTCAAATCCCGGCTGCGCTACTGTGACCGTCGAACGGAGCGGTTCTCCCGGCAAATGAGCCACAATAACAGTCGTACCATCGTTAGTAAGAGGTCGGTGATAGCGCAGCAGGCCCGATAGCCATGCCTACAGGCTGTTTCGAGCGGATCGATGCGGGACTGACACCTGTCGTGGGTGGTCGCTTCCAGTATAGTACTCCGCCACTGCATGTCAAATCTATTTTTGAGGTAGTCAAAATACTGGCCGATTCTCAATTCAGTGCTTAGATCAGGTCATAGCATGCATACATCGATATTTGTCCCATCTGTCGGGGCATCAGCTGACCAATGTGGCCGCATCTATATTGAGTATGTCAAGCTCGTATCTGTGAGACATCCCGCATATAAGTCACTGAAATACCCCATAATACTCTATAAGCGTCGAATAAGGGTACTCAGAGGATTTTGCTATATTCAAACTAGCTGTCTCGCAGACAGTCCCAAATGTTTATTAACAATACCGGTATTGGTGCCGATACACTGTCTCACTCCAGCCGTCGGATGGTGACAGTGAGGACGGAATCAGCGTGCTGAACGACGTAGCGTACTCGCTCCATTTGCCCGAAGCAAGTGGGCGTACGCACCACCGAACACAAACCAATCATGAGCACACAGAAGGAGCCACCAGAGCAAGCAACAGACGAGGACGAATCGCCAATCGCGACTGCCCGCCACCAGCTGGAGCAAGCGGCCGAACACCTCGACCTTTCTGAGGGAATGCTTGAACAGCTCCGCCACCCATCGAAAACCGTTGAGGTGTCCGTCCCGATCCGGCGGTCCGACGGGAGTGTCGAGGTGTTCGGCGGGTATCGCGTCCAGCACTTCGAAGTCAGAGGGCCGTACAAGGGCGGTATGCGATACCACCCGAGCGTCTCCGCCGAGGAGTGTACGGCCCTGGCGATGTTGATGACGTGGAAGTGTGCGGTGATGGACCTCCCCTTCGGCGGCGCGAAGGGCGGCATCGTCGTCGACCCGTCGACACTCGACGCACAGGAGACCGAGCAACTGACCCGTCGGTTCGCCGAGGAGCTACGGGAAGTCGTCGGGCCGACGAAAGACATCCCTGCACCCGATATGGGGACCGACGAGCAGACCGTCGCCTGGTTCATGGACGCGTATTCGATGCAGGAAGGCGAGACGGTACCCGGCATCGTGACAGGCAAACCGACGGCGGTCGGCGGGACACACGGCCGTGAGGAGGCACCCGGCCGAAGCGTCGCTATCGTCGCCCGCGAAGCACTCGACTACTACGACGGAAACATCGATGGTGCGACTGTCGCCGTTCAGGGCTTCGGTGCCGTGGGCGCGAACGCCGCACGCCTGCTCGACTCGTGGGGTGCGTCCGTCGTCGCTGTCAGCGATGTGGACGGCGGCATCTACGACGAATCCGGCCTCGATATCGAATCCATTTCCGCTGACGGCGACGAACACGGCCAGTTAGGGGCTGTTGACGCACCACGGCAGCTATCCAATGCCGAACTGCTGGAACTCGATGTCGATGTCCTCATTCCTGCAGCAGTCGGGAACGTCCTGACCGAGGAGAACGCCGCGGACGTGCAGGCGAGCATTATCGTCGAAGGGGCGAACGGCCCGACAACGACAGCGGCTGATACAGTGTTCGAGGAGCGCGATATCCCAGTCATCCCGGATATCCTGGCGAACGCCGGTGGCGTCACCGTGAGCTACTTCGAATGGCTCCAACACATCAACCGACGAAGCTGGTCGCGCGAGGAGGTCAACGAGGAACTCGAAGCCGAGATGCTCGATGCCTGGGAAGCGCTTCAGGCTGAAGTCGAGGACCGCGATGTCACGTGGCGAACGGCAGCCTACATCGTCGCGCTCTCGCGAATCGGTGACGCTATGAACGCCCGTGGGCTATGGCCGTAGCAACGGATGTCGCTTCAGTCCACCCACTCGCGAGACCACAGTCGTTCCGTGTCACCTGTCGCGGTGCTCGGTGTCCCGTTCGCCCTCGGTGCCGACCGGCGTGGCGTCGACATGGGCCCGTCGGCGATTCGCTACGGCGGCCTCACCGCCGCGCTTGACACGGCCGGCGTCGACTACACTGACGTTGGCGACCTCTCGCCGCCGACGCTACAGTCCCAGCCAGTGTCCGACGACGACAGCGCGAAGTACCTCGATGCTATCGCTGAAATGACCGGCACCCTCGCCGACCGGGTGGCGACCGAAATAGCCGACGGCAGCGTCCCACTGGTGTTAGGTGGTGACCACTCTATCGCAATGGGGACGATGCGCGGTGCGGCTCAGTCATCGGAACTCGGCGTCATCTGGTTCGACGCCCACGGCGATTACAACACCCCGACTACGTCACCCAGCGGGAACGTCCACGGGATGCCGCTTGCGGCCGCCCACGGCTACGGCGACTTCGCAGAGATGCCGTGGGCCACTGCCCCGAACGTCGCCGAGGAGAACACCGTCATCGTCGGCGCACGGAGCCTTGACGCCGACGAACGAGCGGTCCTCCGTAAGAGCGACATATCCGTCTTTACGATGGCCGACATCGACAAGCGTGGTATCGGACCAGTCACCGACGAGGCGCTCGATATCGCGACCGACGGCGTCGACGACATCCACGTCAGTCTCGACCTCGACTGGCTCGACCCGGACGACGCGCCAGGGGTCGGGACACCAGTCCCAGGCGGCGTCACCTATCGGGAGGCACATACGGCGATGGAACGGGTCGCCGACCGCGACGCCGCCGAATCGGTGCTGCGCTCGCTCGACGTCGTCGAGGTCAATCCCATCCTCGACCAGCGCAACACGACGGGCGAGCGAGCGGCCGAACTCGCCGCCAGCGCGTTCGGCAAGCGGATCCTGTAGCCCAGTTTCGAACCGCAGCACGGACTCAATTGCGTGTCCGCAACGCGGGCCGGAACACAGTGATTTATTACCAATGATTGCCTTTATGTTAGCATGGACCGCGATACTGCGGAGCCGCGTGTCGATAGCCTTCCTGGCCCACGGAGCAGCGAGTGGGTCGAGTACCACCACGAAACCGCCGCGCCGAGTACGTACGTGTACGATTTCGTCTGGGACATCACCGAGGACGCAATCGGTCCGTTCTGTACAGACGCGGACGGCAACGTCCTGCTCGATTTCACCTGCCACGTCGCCGCGTCGCCGCTCGGCTACAACAACCCGAAAGTGCTCGACCGGGCCGACGAGTTCGACATGGTCGACCCGCTGAAAATCGCCGGCCAGGACTTCTACGTCAGCACCGGCGGCTCGCCCGACGAAACGTCGCTGCCGGGACCTGCTCACCTGCTGGATCGGTTGACCGACATTACTAGTCACTACGACTTCGACACCGTCTTCCTCTCGAACTCCGGCGCAGAGGCCGTCGAGAACGCGATGAAGATCTGCTACGACAACTGCGAGACGCCGAAGTACGGCATTACCTTCGACGGCGCGTTCCACGGACGGACCCTGGGGGCACTCTCCCTGAACCGTTCGAAGTCGGTCTATCGACGGAAGTTCCCCGAACTCAGCGGGATTCACGACGTGGAGTACTCGGAGGCCGGGGTCGAGCGCCTCCGGTCGAAACTCGACGCAGACACCGGCCACATCCCGCCTGAAGAAGTCGCGTTCCTCATTCTGGAGCCGATACAGGGTGAAGGCGGCTATCGTGTTCCGAACCCCGAGTTCCTCTCGGCCGTCGACGACCTCTGCCGGGAACACGACATCCCGATCATCGCCGACGAAATCCAGTCGGGAGCCGGCCGCACAGGCGAGATGTGGGCCGTCGACCACTACGACATCGAGCCGGACGTCATCACGAGCGCCAAAGCGCTCCGGGTCGGCGCGACCATCTCTCGGTCGGACATCTTCCCGTCGGAAACGTCTCGGCTCTCCTCGACGTGGGGGGCCGGCGACATCCTCGGCTCGATGCGTGGCGCCCTGACGCTTGCCGCTATCGAGGACCACGACCTACTGGACAACGCCGCCGAGAAGGGGACGTACTTCATGGACCGACTCCGCGATATCTCGGCGGACCGTCCGCTGGTCGAGGACGTGCGTGGCCTCGGCCTGATGACCGCGCTGGAGTTCGATACGGCCGACCGTCGCGACGCCGTGATGGAAACAGCGCTCCAGCACGGCCTCCTCACGCTCGGCTGTGGCCAGAAATCCCTCCGACTCCTTCCGCCACTCGACGTCACCGGGCGTGAACTTGAACTCTGTCTCGACATCCTCGATTCGGTGTTTACCGAGGTTGCAGACCCTGTCGCGTCGGCCTGACTCTCGCTACTTTTGCGGTAACCGCAATGTTAAAATATGATTAATTCAATTGTGGCACTATGCCACGAGAGGCACGCGTAGACAGACGGAGGTATCTGCAGGCAATCGGTGGCACTGTCGCGACCCTGTCGGTCGCTGGTTGTCAATCGGGCAGCGGGGACTCACAGACGCTCACCGCGGGCACAGCGCCGGGTTTTCCGCCGTTTGAGATGAAACAGGACGGCGAACTCGTCGGCTTCGACGTCGAGTTGCTGGAGGCCGTTGTCGCGGCGACGGAGTACGAACTGAGCGGCTGGGAGGAACTGGAGTTCAAATCACTCATTCCAGCGCTGAACAACGGTAACGTCGACATCGTCGCGGCGGGCATGACGATAAACGACGACCGTGACGAAGCGATCGACTTCTCCGACCCGTACTACAGTTCGAATCAGGCTATCATCGTCCGGGAGAACGGGTCGTTCTCGCCGTCGTCGCTGGACGATCTCTCCGGAGCGACAGTCGGGGCACAGAAGGGGACGACCGGTGAATCCGTTATCAAGGACCGGCTGATCGACGCGGGGACGATTTCGGCGTCCCAGTACAACGCATACGGCAACTACGTGCTCGCCGTCGAGGATCTACTGAACGAAAACGTCGACGTCATCATCATCGACGTCCCAGTCGCGAACTCGTTCGTGGCAGATCGCCCCATCGAATCCGCGTTCGTCCATGAGACTGGTGAGCAATTCGGCTTCGGGATTCAGTCTGGTAACGACGAACTCGCGGGCGCGCTCAACAGTGGGCTGACCACAGTTGAGGACGACGGGACGTACCGGGACCTGACCGAGAAGTGGTTCGGACAGAAGTGAGGCCATGGCAGCAATCCTACTGCAGGCCGCTGACTGGCTGTTCGTCATCGACAACATGGGCCTGTTGCTCGGAGGGACAGTCGTCACTATCGCGCTCACCGTAGCCAGCATTCTCCTGGGATTCGTCGTCGGGTTTCCGGCCGGTGCGATAGAAGTGTACGGCTCGGACAGGGCCCGGCGGGTGGTCGAACAGATCGGGGTTGTCCTCCGTGGTACCCCGCTGCTGGTCATCATTATGATCCTGTACTTCGGCCTCTCTATCTCCAGTAGCGCGTTCGTCACGGCGACTATCGCACTCGGCCTTCGGAGTGCCGCCTACCAGTCACAGATCTTCCGCGGTGCGCTCCAGAGCGTCGACGACGGGCAGCTGGAAGCGGCACGCGCCGTCGCGATGTCCCGATTCGAAGCGATTCGGCACGTCGTCGTCCCGCAGGCGCTCCGCCGGAGCGTTCCGGGCTTCCAGAACGAGTTTACTATCGTCCTCAAGGATACAAGCATCGCCATCGTCATCGGAATCGGCGAGCTGCTGACGACGGGACAGAACCTCTACGAAGGCGGACAGTCGACAGCGGCACTCGAGATTTTCCTCGCCGTCAGCCTCGTCTACTTCGTGCTGACGTTCGCGACGAATCGGTCACTCGACAGACTCAGCGACTACTACGCAGTACCGGAAGGAACGACATGACACAGCCACTACTCTCAATCGACGATCTGCACAAGTCCTACGGGAGCGAAGAGGTACTGGAAGGCGTCGGCCTCGAAATGGACCAAGGTGACGTGACGGTCCTTATCGGTCCCAGCGGCTCGGGCAAGTCCACGTTGCTCCGATGTGTGAACCGACTGACGGAGATCAACAGTGGCCGGATCGCCCTCGATGGGCAGGACGTGACTGGAGCCGAAACCGACGTCAACGAACTGCGAAAGCAGGTCGGCATGGTGTTTCAGGACTTCAACCTCTTTGCGCACCTGACGGCGCTCGAGAACGTCACGCTCGGCCCGAAAAAAGTACTCGGGATGGACGCCGCTGACGCCGAAGCGGCCGGACGGAACCACCTCGAACAGGTCGGATTGCTGGAACAAGCGGACTCCTACCCCGCTGAACTCTCCGGCGGGCAGAAACAGCGTGTCGGCATCGCGCGCGCACTCGCGATGGACCCGGAACTACTGCTGTTCGACGAGCCGACCAGCGCCCTCGATCCCGAACTCGTCGGCGAGGTCGTCGAGGTGATGCGCGACCTCGCCGACGAAGGCATCACGATGCTCGTCGTCAGTCACGAGATGGACTTCGCCCGGTCGGCCGCGTCGGACATCGTGTTCCTCGACGACGGTGAGATCGTCGAACACGGCCCGCCGGAGCAACTGTTCCAGAACCCCACTGCGGACCGAACCGAACAGTTCCTGAGCAGATTGCACGCACACGAGGAAACGGCATGAGCACAGCTGAATCGACAACATCCCCGAACCCGGGGCTCTGGGACCGCATCGGGACGGTCTTCACCGTCCGCCCACTCACAGTGGGCCTGGCACTGTTTTGGGTCTGGGTTCTCGCCCGCTGGACCACTGATTTCGTCCTCGCAGGAGTCTCCGGATTCGACCGCGGCACACCATTTATTCCGGCGGCCCCGTTCCTGACAACAGCGGATGCCGTCGCGTCGCTCGCCACGCCACTTGGTGCTGCTGGAGCGCCTCTAGTGTGGGTCGCTGATACGCTCCGGTTCACTGCCGACGCGACGGCGTATCTGCCGGCGCTGGCGCATGGCATCTGGACGACGATCCTACTGACGGTCTTCAGCGTCTGTCTCGGGTTCACGCTGGCGCTCCCGCTCAGCGTCGTCCGCGTGTACGGGGGGCGGTGGGCCCGTTGGCTTGCCCTGTCGTACACGGAACTCATCCGCGGGACGCCATTGCTCGCACAGTTGTTCGTGCTCTACTTCGCGACCTCACTGACGCAGGTTCTCAGGGGCGTCCCCGGAGTCGGTGTCGGCTTCGTCCCGGCACAGGCGTTCTGGGTAGCCGTGATCAGTTTCACGCTGAACAGCGCCGCCTACCAGTCCGAATACCTGCGTGCGTCGCTGGAATCGGTCGATGGCGGGCAGTTGACTGCCGCACGTGCCATTGGGCTTTCGAAGCTCGAAGGGATACGGTACGTCGTCGTTCCACAGGGCCTCCGACTCGCGCTTCCCAGTTGGACGAACGAACTCGTGTACCTTATCAAGTACTCCTCGCTGGCGAGTTTCATCACCGTTCAGGAACTGTACGGCAGGACAAGCACTATCGCTAACGAAACGTACCAGTATACAGAGCTGTTCGTGCTGGTAGCGATACTGTATCTGGCGCTGGTCGTGTCGGCATCAGCACTGATGGACCGCGTCGAATCGCACGCCGCAACCGCCGGTGTCGGACACACCAGACAATGACTACTCTCTTACCGTTACCAATCAAACATTGCAGCACATCTCATGAGTCAAACCGATAGCGCCGGAGCACGGCTAACACTCGACCTGTGGCACCCGAACTGCTGGGCTATCGAAGCCACCGACCGAACCGATGGCGGCATCCTAGCACACACGGTGCAACAGAGCGTACAGTCGTCGACAGCATCGGTCAACGGCGTGTTTACCGCGTATGGAGCCACGAAGTCAGACGTTGAAAACTGCCTCGACGCAGTCCGTGCATCGCCCCACGCCGGAGAGATACAGGAGCTTCAGGCACGTATCGGACACAAGCGCAACGCGCCGGGAACCGTCGTCAGACAGTTCCTACTGGAGTACGATCCGGAGGAGCTGGTCTGTCCGACGCTGCTCGAACACGGGTTCGTCCACAGTGCCCCCGTTCGCATTGAAGACGGTCGCGAACGGTGGCAGGTGAGTTTTACCGGCGAACGGCCCGAAATCCAGTCCGCACTCGATGCCGTCGAAGCCGACGCCGACGCTGACGTGTCGGTCGAATCCATCGTCACGCCGGACAGCGATACCGAGCGGTCGGTGGGTGGGCTGCGAACCGACTCGCTAACGCCGGCTCAACGACGGGCTTTCGAAGCGGCCCGCGAAGCCGGCTACTATCAGTGGCCGCGTGGAATTTCGGTTCGCGAGCTCGCCGCCCAGATGGACATCTCGAAGACGACGCTCCTCGAACACCTCAGAACTGCCGAGTCGAAGCTTCTGGACCCCGAGTAGCCCTATCAGTACTTCATCCGGGTAGATAGCCCCGAGACGTGTGTAGTCTTGGCGTCTTCGGTCTCTGGGGTACATTCCGTTCGCGCCGATGATACCCCTGTCGTATGCGGTCACTGAGATCGTCCATTAGATAGCACAGCTGCGAAGCAGAATCCGACTATTTCTATATAGCGGCATATGATTTACGAGTGTCACAGCTACCATTCACACTGTCGCTGTAGTGTTAGATAACTAATAGAACAGTCACAGTAGCGAGTAGATTTCGGCCTCGTACACATCCCTGACTCGGGTCCCCCATTCGTGGGTGTACGTGTCGATGACATCCTGTGCCACGTCGCCCCTGAGGTATTTGACGACGCCACGGTCCCCGGTCCGATCCCGGAGATGCGTCGTGAAGAAGTGCCGAAAGTAGTGCGGCGTCACGTTTTCTTCGGCTCCCCCACCCTCCGTGTACCAACCGAACTCGCGGGCGTGAGACTCGACGATATGGTGTACCATATTCGGTGTGAGCCGCTCTCCCCAGCTGTCGCTCGTAGAGACGAACAGCGGCGCTGCCGGGGACTGCGTGTCTGGTCGGATTGCGAGCCACCGTCGCAGTACTGAGCCCAGCTCTGCATCGATTGGGACTGTTGTCTCGCGCTTGCGCTTGTTGGATGCTGTTCGTTCTTCCCCATTACTGGTCTCTCCGTGGGCCGGTTCCGCTGCGACGAACAACGAGTCCGGACGCCCGTCGAGCCCCGCCCGGACCGGTATCTCCGGCCTGGAGCCGGGGGTTTGGAGGTTGAGGTCACGGATATCGAGGTTACACAGTTCGCCGGCCCGCATTCCCGTCTTCAATAGCGTCACCACGATAGCTTGCTCAAGCGGATGGGAGATGCTGTCGACGAACGCACGCATCGAATGGAGGCCTATCTCTCGGCGGGTTGGGTCGGTGTTGATAGACTCGTCCATCTCCTCCATGACCAGCGTCATCGGATTCGATTCGAAGACCCCCACCTGGGTCATGTACGCGAAAAACCGGTGTAGATAGGATGCATACGTTGCGACTGTGCTTTCTTCGACGTTTCCACGAAGGCTGTGGACATATGCCATGCAGTCTCGGTGGGAAGCCTCTCGGATGGGAATGGCTTGGTGGCCATCAGCCAGATAGGATTCGAAGTCCCGAAGGACGCGCTCGTAGGATGCACGAGTCCGGTCGCTCTTTCCGTGATACGTGATGTCATCGAGGAAATACCCGACTGGGTCCGACTCGGCGTCTGGTGTGGCTGTATCCGTGCTCATTCGTCTCGAACGTACCCCCCGTGTCGCCCGCTGTACTGCACTTCGTTGTTGGACTGCAGTTCCTGTAGCGTATCTTCGAGTCGTTCTTCGATATCATCGGTCAGTTCGGCGAGCAGGTCGTCCCACTCGTAGTAATCCCCGTCAGCCAGAATCTCTCGGACCCGGTCTTTCAGCCCGTCACCCCCAGGGGTAGCGTCCGGAGAACGGGGTTCCTCGCTATCGCTCTCAGCGGCGTCCGATTCAGGTGTCTCGGAGGCTGCTGACTCGAATCCGCTTCGACCCGCCTGTACCATCGTCCGGACGAACTCGCTTTGACTCATATCCAGTTCCTCAGCGTGGGCTTGCCACTGTTTTTTCTGATAGGCCGGAATGTACGTCCGAACCGTCGTTCGCTCGCTGTCACTGGACACAGTTACCCCTCGGACGCGGGGGACTTCAATGTAGTCCCATACTTGGAGATAAAAGCCTTTATTTGGGTATGTGTAACCCTATTTCGCCGCTATTTGCCGCTATACTGGCAATATCTTGACACTAAATCAAAGAGTAGGACTACACTCACAAATACAAAGATGTCCGCAGATTGCTGTACTCTCTCTGGGTAGCTCGCCTGCCCGGCCAGATTTAGGGGGACATAAGCAGACTACTGCCTGTCAACAGGCCCCAATATTTGATTAGATAGAGTGAACGACCACGCGGAATGAGTCGGGTCGATTAGATCTGGTTTACTACCCAGCCAAGCCAGCCGTGCAGGGCTGGCAGCCCTCCAACAGTTCGATATCACTGACTTGCCTGCACGGTTATTCCCTGAATCTCCCACACTACATAGCATCCATGATACATCAGCCGAGGCTAGACGTGGTCGTCCCATTCAATCCCACGAGCGTGCCACCGGCTTGACTGCCGGTTCTACGTGCCGCTTCAGAACCGTTTCTAACACCCTAAGATCGGCGGAGCTGTCGGCCCGCATGACGACAGTGAATGTGGCCTTGATGCCGTACCGTCGGGCCTGTGCCGGCACACGCGAGCACTTCAGGCAGGCACACGCTTTTGAGCGAGAGACACTGTGTCTACGTCACCTCATACAGCCGTGTCAGCAGGGCAGGGGATAGTGTTCCTCGGGCGTGACCGCGGCATCAGGTAGCTTCGGGTACTTGTCGGAGTCATCCGCTATTGTATCGGCCTTCGCGTAGTCGTCCGGAAGACTCTGCCTTCCTTGCTGCCGAAAGAATTCGTCTGTCGGGCAATTCAGACTGCATTTGGGCGGTTCTCGCGTCATCACACGGAATCGCTGGAACAGTTCACGGCCTTCGCGCAGGTATTGCTCGCCGGCTGTGGTGGTACAGGTGACGGGAGCATTCGCACCGCTATCTAGCACGGCTGTTCCGTCGGCCAGTGGCGTGTCCTGTGCCCCGCCAGAAGCAGTCACGGGCTGAGAGACTCCGCAGAAGTGATCAATCCCGTCATACCACGGTCCAACAGCCCCGTTTCCCGTAGTCGACTAATTCGGGCTGTCAGCGATTTCCAGTTGGGAACGCCCGGGATTGTATCGGTTCTTTCAGTTCGCTCTTGATTGGTGTCGCAGGCCGAGATCGTTCGTCTAATCTGACATACATGCTATGTTGCGAATGATGTCTTTGCGTACATGCTCATCGCGATAGTTGCCACGGAAGCCGGTAGGGTAGTGTTTATGACCGACGTATTCGGCTCGTCACTTGTTGTTCGTATCGAAGCATCCGCACCAAGCTTCACGGTCTACCGACACCTGCTGAGTGGTCAGTGCTCCGAAAGCAGCGCTGCCCTCCGTTCAAGCCGTCCTCCATCGACGTGGCTCTGTCACTTAGTTCTACGCACGTAACACTGAGTACTTCTGATCTCTGGAGGCCAGATAGATTACGAGTGCCATAGACTGGTGAACCGAAACCCTGCTACATTAGCGTGCCGAGGCTGAAGCTAACGATATGCGTTCCCGACGAGACGCCCCCTCTCAGGCGGGTGAGCCTGATGGCTAACGACGCACTTGTCCTTCTGTTCATGATCGCGATTGTACTGGTAGTCATGATTATCTCTCTTATTGGCGGGTTCTATCTGGTCAAATACCTCGTCGAGCGCACGTTCAATTCGTAAGCTCAGGTCTGCAGGGATTCCTGGCTAAGATTTTCGTGGGTGGTGTGATTCTGTGATTACTATTGGTAATTCTCATACTACATCTCAGTGGCCTACCTGGGACAAATAAATCCCATGTCGCTATATCTAATCTGGGCTCGGCGCTACCGATTCGGACTGGAAATCAATATCTCGATGAGCGTAGCCACATCGTGCTGGGACGGCAACTTACTTCTAGAAGGGCCGAGCCGGGCCACGTACCCTCGCAGTGAGGATCGTCTCTGCTCGTAAGCTATTCGAATTCAGCACTGGGTCACCGTGAGAACGATGGCCGTCAGCAGATGTCAGCGTTGTATGACAGCCTGGTCTTGATCAGGCCCGGTAAAATCTTCAGCCCCGGTCTTCTCCCGTCGCAACTCCCAGAATCGTCGTCTCTGCGTCGAAATACGTCGGCGCGTCGGTTTCGATTTCGAATTCAAGAACGGTTTCGAGATCACCGGAGCCCCCGGCGAGTTGTTCGGCAAGATCAGTATATCCCTCAGCGAGCGTCCGGTATTCGTTGATTTCCTCCTGCTGCGCCTGTGCTCGCTCCTGTTTGGTCTCTATTTCGGCGATAGTAGCTTCCGCATCGGTATCCGGCCCGGAACGCTCGGCCAATGTCGTACGAGCGTTAGCAGTGTCCCGTTCTATTTCTTCGAGCAAATCGGAGAGCTCCGCACTACGCTGGTCCAGATGCCCCGCAAGAATCGCAGCCTGGGTTCGACAGTACTCGGCGAGTTCAGGCCGTGAGATATCGCCCGTGTCGTCGCTCATTAAGCGAGATACGTCGCCGGCGTGAAAATCGGTTTCGGTGACAGCGGTGGGTCGGGTTACTCTTCTTCCTCTTCGCCAAGACTCTGTGACGGACCGCCCGAGAAGACGAACTCGTGCTCGGCTTCGGTTTCGAAGCGGTTCAGGATATCCCCGAGTGGCTTCGCGTAGCGTTTGAGCTGTTCGGCCCGTGACGACACTTCGTTGAGCTCTGCGGCCTGCTCTTCGGCTGCGCCAGCGACGGTCTGGGTTTCGGCCATCATCTGGTCACTCGTTTCGGCGGCTGACTGTAGTGTCGTCGCAACTGTCCGGAACCGTTCGAGCGAGTCGCCCAGATCGATGTCCGGATTGTCCGCTTCCAGTTCTTCGAGCGTGTCCACGAGGGTGTCGAGGTCCTCTGAGATGGTCGCGAGGCGATCCTTCTGATCGTAAGCGTCGTCGGAGATCTTTTGTGTCGATTCGGCGACCTGCTCGGATGCATCGCGGACGGACTCCGCACTCGACAGAACGACGTCGCCGGATTCCGCGACTTCGTCGGCGAAGCTGTTGAGCTGACCGATCGTCTTTTCGAGTTCATTGACCATGCCGTTGAACTCGCTGGCGATACGGTCCATTGACTCGTTCTCGCCGTCGGTTGCCATCCGCTCGGTGAGGTTGCCAGCGGCCGTCTCCTCCATCACATCGGAGAATTCTTCGGCCTTCTTCTGGAGGTATTTGTTGACTTCAAGGGCTTCGGCCCGGGAAACCTCCGCCTCTTTCTGTGCACGCTCGGCCTCGTTGATCTGCTGTTTGAGTCCGTCGCGCATATCAGCGAACCCGCTGTACAGGCGGCCGATATTGTCGATGCGACTTGTGGCGATCTCGACGTCGAGGTTCCCCTGTCGCATCTGGTCCGTTTTTCGGGTCAGGCGGTCGATCGACGTTGCCGTGTTGTACCCGAGTATCGCACCGACACCCGCGATGAGCAACACCATCAGTGCCGTGCCGATAAGTCCGTACTGCTGGACGTTCTGGACGAAGCCAAAGACCGCGGAGTTGGGTGCGTGTACGAGAACGACCCAGTCAGTGCCCTGAATCGGTGCATAGCCGACAGTGTAGCGCTCGTTGAGTACGTCGGTCGCCGGCATGTCAGCGGTGACGCCGGACTGTTGCTCCGACGAGCGGAGGCCATCTGCCGCGTCGATCGGTTCGGTAGCAGGGCTGTTCGAGCTATACGACTGCAGTATGTTTTCGCCGAGGCCGCGGCTCCCGTCTCTTGGTTCGTCGATCATGACGACCGCCGATCCGTTGACGACCTGCGTGAATCCGCCTTCGGCCCTGTTGTTCCCCTGAAGCGAGTTCGCGATCTCGTCAAGCGAATACTCGATGAGGATATATCGGTTCTGCGAGGCATCAACAGGACTGACGAAGCCGACGACCGGGCCGGAGTTCGTCTGGTACACGTCGGAGACGACGACATCGCTTGCCGTTTCGAAGTTCGTACCGGTAAGCCAAGCCCTGCTCGTCGATCCGAGCGGTGAGTTAGTCAGCACCTGTGAGTTAGATGTGCTGGCGACAACCTGTGATTGGCCGGCATTCCGTTCGACCAGATGGATGTCGGTAGCATCTGCGGACAAGGCGGCTTTCCGATTGTTAAGTTCGATATCGATATCGTCGGTATCACTACTGGCCCAGATATCGTCGGAAGAAACGAATTGGGTCGATAGGCGGTTTCGGTCAACCCACTGTGACAGGATGTCTGCCTCCTGTGCGGCGGCGTTTTCGTAGTCGCTCAGAACCTGTTGTTCGGTGTAGTTCTTGACTTGCTCTGTCGCGGCAAGGCCGATGAGCCCAACCGACAGCGCCATAATGAAGAGGACGATGCCGAATTTGAGTGCGAAGTTTCGCCGGATAAAATCCGGGACGACTGTCGCTAGAATCCCACCGGAGGTGTTCGAATCGGTCTCTGAACTGTCTGGTATCTGTGTATCTCCTGAACTCATACTTAGCTCCCCCCAAGCGAACAGTTAGCCGCTGGCCCGCTATCGCAGGCGTACTGTACATCCGCTGGTTCTCCAACTAGGCCGTAGTAGCTGCCATAGGACTGCCGCACCTCCGGCTTTCCTCTCACAATCGGCACTTGACGCATCGCCTGGTGATCACAGGCCCGGAGGGTCTGTGTTCCGAGACCGGCGTCGTACTCGTGTCCTTCGAGCGCTCCGATGACATCGACCGGGTTGAACGTTCCCGCCCGCTCGACTGCGCTGGCATATTGTAACGTTTGCGTGTATGCGATGTGGGCTGCTCCTGATGGGGACGCCGATTTCGAGGTCCCCGTCGAACTGCCGTACTCTTCACGGAACGTCTCTCGGAAAGTATTCGACAGCGGCGAGTTGATCTCCGGACTCCAGGCGACTGTTCCGATAACGCCCTCTATCGCACCGCCTGCGGTCTGGGCAATATCTCTCGAGGCTATCGGAAGGACGATATTCGAGTCCGGGAACTCGTCTCGGAACGCTCTGAGTGCGTTTACTGCGTCGAGGCCACCGAGCCCGAGGACGATCACGTCGAAATCGACCGACTTGATGTCTGCTGCGTACTGGGAGTAGTCGCTTGTTCCGACCTGTGCAGTCGTATCCCAGACAGGTGCCCAGCCGAGGTCCCCGAGGGTTGCATCCATATCGTCCCGAAGTGTCCGTCCCCACTCGTTGTCCTGAGAGATCTTGACGTAGTTGATGTCGTCTCCGAACTCATCACTGAGGGCCGGGGCCAGCGCTTCGGCCGCCATACGGTTGTTGAACATCTCGCGGAAGGAGTACCGGTTGCAGTCAGCACCCGTCAGCGAGTTCGCGTTACCCATCGTTGCCATGTAGATGACCTGGTTCTGCGCCGCAACCTCCTGATTGGCCAGACCGGAGCTGCTGGACGTGCCACCAGCAAGCATAATTACATCTTCACTATCGACAAGCCGCTGTGCGTTGCTCCGGGCGGTATCTGAACTGCCGCCCGTGTCTTCGACGGCGAATTCGACCTCCTTATCCAGGAGGCCATCACCGTCAAGCGGCGACTCGTACGCCTCGCTCGTTACCCACCCACCACCGTTGTTAATGTGTTTGACCGCGAGTTTGAAACCCCGTAGTTCCTGCTTACCGGCCGTTGAATACGCTCCCGAAGAAGCGACGTTAAAACCGAACGTCACCGAATCCCCGGACACCGGAAAGTTTCCAACTGGAGTTGGGGTCGGCGTCTCGTCCCCATTTGTCACACCCTCGCTGCCACCACAACCCGCAAGTCCGGCCAGCCCGGCCGCACCAATCGAGCGGAGTAGGTTCCGCCTAAAGACAGACGGCCCACCACCATTTCTCCCTGAATCCATACTGGCGTGTGTAAATTACTATAGCACATAAACTTTTGGAGAAAACTAATGCTGACGGTACTCAACAATTAAAACTACAAAGTAACTGACTATAATATAGTAAGCGGATACTACCAGCCCCGTCAGACGACTGGTTCTCCGGGATTTATACCCAGCCAGTGAGCAACGTCGGATATGACGGAGTTAGTGACGTTCGGCGAGACAATGTTGCGGTTATCGCCACCTGACGATGAGCGACTGGAGACCGCAGACCAGTACACTGTCAGGGCAGCTGGCGCAGAATCAAACGTTGCAGTCGCCGCTCAGCGGCTTGGGCTCGATTCGCTGTGGACCTCGAAACTCCCCGATTCACCGGTCGGTCGCCGAGTCACGGGTGAACTCAAACACCACGGCGTGTCGGTCGAGATTGCCTGGGACGAATCCGGCAGCGCCCGGCAGGGCACCTACTATCTGGAACAGGGCAGTCCACCACGGGGTAACGATGTTATTTACGACCGCCAAAACGCCAGTGTCACAACCGCTACACCCGCTGAACTTCCGACGGGGACCATCACAGACGCTGCGGGATTCCACACCTCGGGTATCACACCAGCGCTTTCCGAGACGCTCGAATCGACCACTGCTGACCTCCTCTCGCTCGCACAGGACGTGGGTACGACCACGAGCTTCGACCTGAACTACCGCTCGAAGCTCTGGACGCCGGCGAAAGCCCGTTCAGTTCTGACCGATCTATTCCCGTCTGTCGATGTGCTCGTCGTCGCCGAACGCGACGCAAACGTCGTGTTGGACAGGACCGGTGATGCGGAAACGATTGCTCGGGACCTCGCAGCCGAGTACGGGTTCGAAGCGACGGTGATCACCCGCGGCAGCGACGGCGCGCTCGCGCTTGCCGACGGGACCGTAACGGAGCAGCCGACGTTCGAGTCGACTGACGCACATCCGGTCGGGACCGGCGACTCTTTTGTCGGTGGCTTCCTCTCGCAGTATCTCTCCGGCGGTACTGTTGCGGACGGGCTTGCCTGGGGTGCCGCGACGGCCGCACTCAAACGAACCATCCCGGGCGACATTGCGGTCGTGTCGCCCGACGAAGTCCGCTCGGTTCTCAGTGGCGACACGGAAGCGATTTCGCGGTAGCTACGCCGTCCAGCAAGCTTCTTATCCCTTCGCGGGGAACGGCAGGGTATGATTAACTATGAACGCTGTAAACTGTGGGTCCCCGGAGACGGAGGTCACAATGCGTAGCGCAAAGATCGTCTGTACTCTCGGTCCCGCGTCAGACTCGGTCGATGACATCGCGTCGCTTGCAAAGGCCGGCATGTCCGTTGCCAGACTGAACGCGAGCCACGGCTCGCCGGAACACCGCCGTGAAATGATCGACCGAATCCGTGAGGTAGACGAAGCGGTCGAGGAGCCAGTTGCGGCCATGCTCGACATGCCAGGCCCGGAGGTCCGGACCGCGGAGATCGACGAACCGATTCAGCTCACGGAAGGGTCTACTATCCGGTACGTCGTCGGTGACGACGCGACACCGGAGGAGGTCGGTCTCTCACAGTCGATTACGGCGGTCGAACCGGGCGACCGCGTGCTGCTTGATGACGGACGCATCGAGACGACTGTCGAACGCGTCGAGGGTGACACAGTGTTTGCGACCGTCGAGAACGGCGGCGAGCTGTCCGCCCGCAAGGGCGTCAACGTTCCCGGCGTCGAACTCGACCTACCGACCATCACAGAGAACGACAGGCAAGAACTCGACGTGGCCGCCGAGAAGGAGCCCGATTTCGTGGCCGCGTCGTTCGTTCGCGACGGCGAGGACATTTACGAGATCAGCCAGGCACTCGAAGAGCGCGGCGTCGACATCCCGATCATCGCCAAGATCGAACGGGCGGGGGCCGTCGAGAACCTCGATTCGATCATCGACGAGGCTTACGGTGTGATGGTCGCCCGCGGCGATCTCGGCGTGGAATGCCCGCTTGAGGATGTCCCGATCATTCAAAAGCGCATCATCCGCCGGTGCCACGAGGCTGGCGTGCCGGTCATCACGGCAACCGAGATGCTGGACTCGATGGTCCACTCCCGGCGGCCGACACGCGCGGAAGCCTCCGACGTGGCTAATGCCGTGCTCGACGGAACTGACGCAGTGATGCTCTCCGGCGAGACGGCGATCGGTGACCATCCGACTCGCGTCGTCGAGACGATGGATCGGATCATCCGCGATGTCGAGGGCAGCGAGGAGTACGCCGAGTCCCGCGAACAGCGCGTGCCAAACGCCGGAGATACCCGGACGGACGCGCTCGCACGCTCCGGTCGGTTCCTCGCCCGCGACATCGGGGCATCGGCGATTGTCGCCGCGTCCGAGTCCGGCTACACCGCCCTGAAATCGGCGAAGTACCGACCGTCGATTCCCATCGTCGCGTCGACGCCAAGCGAGCGCGTCCGCCGGAAGCTCGCGCTCTCGTGGGGCATCACGCCTGTAACGACCGAGTACACTACCGAGGGCGCTGATGCCGTCATTCAGACAGCAGTGCAGTCGGCCCTCGACACCGAGGCCGCGGACAGTGGTGACACGGTCGTCGTCCTGTCTGGGATGATGACCGAATTGGAGGGGATGAACACGGCAAACATGCTGAAAGTACACGTCGCGGCCGAAACGGTCGCCAGCGGTCGGTCCATCGTCGACGGCTTGGTGACCGGCCCCGTCCATCGGATTTCGACGGCCCCGCCCCGGGAGTCGCCGGGCGACCTCTCGAACGTCCCCGACGGGGCGATCTTGGCGGTTCCGGAAGGGTTCGACGGCGAGTTCGTCGGCGACACCAGCCGCATCGGCGGCATTATCGACGGCCACGAGGGTGTGACGAGCTACGCGGCCATCGTCGCCCGCGAACTGTCGATTCCGATGATATCGAACGCAGACCTGCCTGATGCTGTCTCGGACGGGTCGACCGTCACCCTAGATTCCGAACGCGGCGTCGTCTACGAGGAGGCCGTTGGGCGAGAGGATATCTCGGGCAGGGAGCGAGACTACTAGCCGCAGTAGAATCTGTGTAGTTAAGTATCGGTGGGGCAACCCTTCGACCAGCATGGGCGCTTACGCAGGGGTCGACCTCGGAGCGACACATATTCGGGCTGTTATCGGTGACGAGACGGGCTCGATCGTCGCGTCACACAAAACTGAGACACCGCGTGGACCGGCAGGTATCGCGGTCACGGAGGCGGTCCTCGACTCGATCCGGCAGGCCTGTGATGCCGCCGACATCGCACCCACAGACGTGGTTGCCGCCGGGATCGGTTCCTTCGGTCCGATGGATCTGGCCGAAGGCGTCGTGGAAAACCCGGCGAACCTTCCCGACACCATCGACCGGATTCCGCTGACCGGGCCGGTCGAAAACCTCATCGGCAGCGAGCGGGTGTCGTTGCACAACGACGCCAACGCCGGCGTCATCGGCGAGCGGTTCTACTCGGACCGGAGCCCCGATGACATGGTGTATCTCACTATCTCGTCCGGAGTCGGTGCCGGGGTCGCCGTCGACGGGAACATCCTGTCAGGCTGGGACGGCAACGCCGGCGAGGTCGGTCACCTGACAATCGATCCGAACGGATTCATGACCTGTGGCTGCGGCCACGACGGCCACTGGGAAGCGTACTGCTCGGGCGAGAACATCCCGCGATACGCCACGCAGTTACACCGGGAGGACCCCGTCGAGACGGCGCTCCCAATCGAGACTGAGGAGTTTTCGGCGGCGGATATCTTCGAGTATGCTGGCGAAGACGAGTTCGCGTCCCACGTCCTCGATCAGATCTGTCACTGGAACGCGATCGGCGTTGCAAACATCGTTCACGCGTACGCGCCACTCGTCGTCTATGTCGGCGGGGCCGTTGCGCTCAACAACCCCGATCAAGTGCTAGATCCGATCCGGGAGCGGCTTGACGACATGGTGATGTCGAACATCCCGGACATCCAGTTGACGCAGTTCGGCGACGACGTTGTGGTTCGCGGTGCACTGGCGTCCGCGCTGACTGGCGGCACAGGTGACCCATCACAGCGCGTCTGAAAAGCGTCGATCAGCCCGCGGAGTGTCGGGCTACTGTTGCAGGTCGTACAGCCGCCGGAAGGCCGTCGCGGGGAACCGCGGTTCGACACGGCTCGGCGGGCGTCCCTGACCGTTAGTGACCGTCGCCTCGACGCGATCAACGACGCCGGATTCCGCCATTTCGTAGAGGAACCGCTTGACGGTCCCGGCGGAGAGATCGACCGATTCTACCGACGCAATCGCCTCCGTCGTTGCCGTTACCGAGGAGCGTTCGCTCTCCTCTAAGTCGATGAGTTCTCTGAGGACGGCCTGCCGGTTCGTCGGCAGGGAGAGGACGACCCCCAACGAAACGCAGGGATCGGGCACCTCTGCGATGGCCGCGTCGACGTTGGCCTGTGTGATGCGGTTCTGGCTCTGTTCCTCGGCAAACTCCGCGGCGATAAACAGCGCGGCAAGGGCATCGTGGGCGTTTCCGTCCGCCCAATCGGCGATATGCCTCGCCAGACTGTGGTCGAGTCCCTGCTGGGCCAGTCCGTTCGAGGCCCTGGTCATCAACACGTCGACAAGCATCTGCCGTTGATAGCGGTCAATACTGATCGACTCAGCGGTGTACCGCGTCAGTTCAGTCGTCGACGGGTCATCCCGACCGATAGCGAGCCAGCTGACGTTACTCGGTAAGCCAGCAAACAGGTCAACAAGAGCCGGGGCCTGAATGCTCTCCGGTTCGCTGATGTGGTCGACCGCGATGACGATACCTGTGCGTTGCTCTCGGACTAGCTCGTGGAGTCGCGACTTGAGCGTCTCCGTCCCGATCCCGTGTTCCGGCACCGAGTCGTCCACAAGCGAGTCCAGCACTGCATGGTAGAACGCGAACTCGCTTGCGGTCTCTCGGGCGTTCACGTACACGAACGACGGCGAGGTCGGTGGCTGTGCACGGGTCGTCGTGTGGATGATCGCCTGTTGCTCCGTGGGAAGCTGTTCTAAATTGGCGAAAAGCGCTGTGATAACTGCGGACTTCCCTGAACCACGGGGTCCGTACACGTACGCGTTCGGCGGAAGCTGCCCGTCGAACACCGGATCAAGGTGGTCGAGAAGCCGTTCAAGCACTGGACCCCGGTCAGCCGGCTCCTCGATGTGGACGATCGGTGAGATCGACTCGTAATCCTGAATGAGCCGTGGCTCACCGTTCCGGCGTTGTCGACGCTTGATTCTCGCTTCGATGTCCATGCTTGGAAATTAGATCGTGTGTATATTCGATTGGACCTGTAAATAAAAAGCCGTATGAGTTCTTACGGCAGGGGGACAGCTGCGGACGTCGTGAACACTCCAGCCAGTGCCAGAATGCCCAGGATGAGGGTCGTCGTAATGATCGATGCGGCTGGCGGGTCAAAGTGCGTATCCGAATGCGCGTAGAAGATGCGCTGGTAGACCTCACCGAACAGCGCACCCAGGATACCGAAGAACGCGCCTAGGCCGAGCGCGACTAGGACACTCGCTCCATCCGTCATCGCCATGCTGGCGACGAACGTTGACGGGAGCGTCATGTGGTGCGTAACCGGGAATTTCTCCACACCGAGGTTCAGGAACAGCAGACTCGCTGCTGAGATACCGAATGGGAGGAAGAGACTCCCGGTTTTCGCGAAGATGTATGCACCAAGGATGCCGGTGATGAGGCCGAGCATTGCGACGTGTGTCCATTTGTACTGGTGTGGCAGCCACGGCTCGACAGCCGGTCGCTCGGCGGCCATTCCACCGTCCGTTGCGACTTCCTCACCCGACCGCATCTTTCCGCTCTCGAACGGTGACATATCGAGCAGGCCGCTTCCGCGGGCACGGCCGATAACCGGGTAGCCAAAGACCAGACGGGCGATAACAGCGGTCAGGATGACGCCTGCTGCAGGCGGATCGATTGGAACTCCGAGTCCACCGGACGTCTGCCGGATCGCCATACCCAGGATACCGAATACCCCACCGACAGCAAGGACGTCCGGTCGGGTGCCGAGGGCGTAGGCGATGTCCTTCGCTGGGTGGTAGTCACCGTCGTCCGGCTCGTACATTCCGTCGTACTTTGCGGCGTAAGCGGCTGCTGCCACACCACCAGCGAAGGCGACGTGTGGCCCGAACACGGGACCGAAAGCCAGCGGGCCGACGATGCCGGCTCCGTACCCACCGGCGGCACCGGAAATGACGTCAGGCGAACCGCCGACGAACGACTCTGAGACGACGTTGCCGGCTTCTCCAATCAGCACCATGAAGCCGGTGAAACAGAACGCCGGGAGTGCACCGATAGATGCTCCGAACGCGCCGCCCGCGAACGCCGCGATGGCGAGAACGAGCATATCGACTGCCGTGAGTCCGAATGCGATTGCCATCTGTTATTCCTCCTGTGCCCAGTCGCGGGAACGGTCGACAGCGTCGTCCCAGCGGGCGTACATCTTGTCTGCCTTCTCGACGTCCATCTCCGGCGAGAACTCCTCGTCGACCTGCCAGTTGTCCCGGAGTTCGTCGACGGTGTCCCAGTACCCGACGGCGAGGCCGGCTGCGTATGCCGACCCGAGGGCTGTGGTCTCGTCGACCTGCGGTCGCGCGATGTCCGTCTGGATGATGTCGGACTGGAGCTGACAGAGGAAGTTGTTCTTGACTGCACCACCGTCGACTCGCAGCGTCGTCATCTCGACACCGGAGTCTTCCTCCATCGCTTCCGCGAGGTCGCGGGTCTGGTACGCGATGGATTCCAGGGTCGCACGCACGATGTGCTCCTTTCGCGTTCCGCGAGTCATACCGACAATCGTCCCGCGTGCGCGCCCGTCCCAGTGTGGAGCGCCGAGACCCGTGAAGGCCGGCACCATGTAGACACCGTCGGTTGATTCGACCGAGCGGGCCAGTTCCGCCGTCTGGGCGGCGTTGTTGATGAGGTCGACGTCTTCGAGCCATTCGATGGCCGCGCCAGCGATGAAGATGGAGCCTTCCAGCGCGTACTGGACGGGCTCACCGGACATCTGGAAGCCAACGGTCGTCAGCAGGCCGTTATCCGAGGCGACTGCTTCGGAGCCAGTGTTCATCAGGTAGAACGCGCCGGTTCCGTAGGTGTTCTTCGCATCACCCTTATCGAAGCAAGTCTGGCCGAACAGCGCGGCCTGCTGGTCGCCCAGCGCGCCCGCAACGGGGACCTCCTCTTCGAGGAAGCCGTCCGCGTCAGTGTGCCCGTACAGACTCTCGTCGGAGGACGGGCGGACTTCCGGAACCATGGACCTCGGAACGCCGAACTCTTCGAGGAGTTCGTCGTCCCACTCCATGTCGTGGATGTTGTACAGCATCGTCCGCGATGCGTTCGAGACATCCGTGATGTGGTTCCCGGTGAGCTTGTAGATGAGCCACGCGTCGATGGTGCCCATGAGGAGTTCACCGTCTTCGGCCCGCTCGCGGAGGTCAGCGCCGCGCGAGCTCTGCATCTTGAGCGGCTCCGCGTTATCGAGGATCCACTCGGTCTTGGTCGCCGAGAAGTAAGCGTCACATTCCAGCCCGGTCTTCCCCCGGATCCACTCGACTTTGTCCTCTTCCTGGATTTCCTCGACGCGGTCGGTGGTTCGGCGGTCCTGCCAGACCAGCGCGTTGTGGACCGGTTTGCCGGTCTCCTTGTCCCAGACGATCGTCGTCTCACGCTGGTTCGTGATGCCGAGCGCCTCAAGCTGTTCGGCACCGACACCTGCATCCGCCAGCCCCTTCGTTACGACTTCCTGCGTGTTTTCCCAGATCTCGACGGGGTCGTGCTCGACCCAGCCGGGCTCCGGGTAGATCTGTTCGTGCTTCTCGTAGGCGTTCGCAACGACCTGGCCGCTATGGTCGAACACCATGAAGCGGGTCCCGGTCGTTCCCTGGTCGATCGCGCCAACGTATGTGTCTGCCATTGTTGTGTTCTCCGTGGTGGAGGTAGCTTATTTATGAAAGCTACCACCTTGCCAGTAAACAACATAGTGAACCATTATAAAGATTACTAATGGTGATGTTTGGCTAGTAAAGAAAGGAGGAGACGGCGCTACCGGTCGGAATCGTACCGCTCAAGCTGCTTTGTGACCTGTGTGTCGAGTCGATCGAGTGCGACCGGGACTGAATCGGGCCCATCCATACTGTCGACTGCGTCTTCGATGATTGTTCGAACCGTATCGAACGGGCCGATCTGTGCGCCCCGCGTTGCGGTGGTATCGCGCGTCTCAATGAGCTGGTCGAACGCCGTCTTGTAGTGTGGGTTCTGGTCGAACCAGTCGTCAGCCCGGAGCTGTGGAATCGTCTCTTCGTGGACCGGGAAATACCCGGTTTCCTGGTGCCACCGACGTTGCTGGGCTGGTTCGGTAAGCCAGGTGAGGAACTCGCCGACAGCGTCGTGTACGGCCTCGGAAACGGCATCGCCGACCCAGAGGGATGCGCCGCCGACGAGTACGCCGGTCCGGTCGTTGAGCACGGGGAACCGGCCGGTCCCGACATCGAAATCGGCACTGCTTTCGATGCTGTTCAGCGACGACGTCGAGCCGATCAGCATCGCGGCGTTCCCTTCGGCGAAATGGGCCCGAGCTGCGCCTCTGGCTTCGATGCCGGGGTCGTGGTACAGTCCATCCGCTTCGAGGCCTTTCCACCACTCGAACAAGTCGTGGGCGAACGGCCCGTCGAGATAACTCTCCGTCGGTGACCCGGACCGCCCGTTGTTCTGGTCCACGAGGAGCTGGTCAGCCTCGGCAAACCACTGTTCGACGAACCACGAGTAGTTCGCGAACGTGATACCGGTGTCCACGCCTCTCCCGTCGACGAGCTGCGCAGCCGCACTTCGCACGTCAGCGAGAGTTTCAGGGGGCGAGTCGGGATCGAGCCCCGCCTCCCTGAACGCGTCGCGGTTGTAGGCCATCACCGGGTTCGACGCGTTGAACGGCAGCGAGTGGAGCGTCCCGTCGAACCGGTAGTAGTTCGTGACCGGGTCAAGTAGCGAGTCGATATGAGTTGCGGGGAGGAGTTCCTCGACGGGCGTAAAGTGTCCACTGTCGCGCGCACGCGTAGTACCGATCTCAAATATCTGCGCAATCGCCGGTGGGTCACCGTTTTCGGCGGCGTTCAGCGTCGCATCGAGGGTTCCGCGATAGCTCCCTTTCGACCGCAGTGTGAGACTGATACCCTCCGTCTGTGATTCGAACTCGCGAACGAGTTCTTCAAGCAGTAGCGCTTTTTCGCCACCCATCGCGTGCCAGAACTCGACGACGGTTCCGTCCGTGTTTGCCGCCGCCGAACCGGTCGCAAGTTCGAACGAATCCAGCGACGCGTCCAGCGATTCGGCCCGCTCGGTGAGCGTCGAGACCCGCGTCGAAACCTCCGCGAGTTCCGTCGTCTGGTCCGCTGCGGCGTCGGCGGCAATAGCCGCCTCTTCAGCCGTCCGGGTGCTGATGTCCTCGACGTCGTCGACCATCGAGACGACTTCCTGTGTGGAGTCGGCCTGCGTATCCGTCGCATCGTCGATCTCCTGAACGCTCGAATCGACTTCCTCGACCATCGAAACAACGGAATCCAGTTCGTCGAGTGCGCTGGCGACCGACGACCGAGTGTCCTCGACGCTTTCCCGAGTGTCGTACATCTCTGACACCGTTGCGTCGGCCTGTTCGTGCACTTCCTGGATGGAAGCCGCGATCTCGTCGGTCGCTTCCTTCGTCTCGGTCGCGAGCGATTTGACCTCCTCGGCCACGACGGCGAACCCGTCGCCGGATTCCCCTGCTCGGGCCGCTTCGATGTTGGCGTTCAGTGCCAGCATGTTGGTCTGATCCGCGACGTCCGTGATGAAGCCCACAATCTCCTCGATGTCCGACAGCAGGTCGTTCAGTTGTTCGACCTTGTCGACGGTCGCTTCGGCGTTGTCGGTCAGCCGGTCGAGCGTCGTCATCGCCGAGGACGCCGACTCCAGTGCGGATTCGCCTCGAACGCTGGCTTCGCTGGACGTGTCTGCGACCTCGTTTGCGGCGCTCGCTATCTCCTCTATCGTCGCCGAGAGGTTCCGCATCTCGTCGGAGATCGACTGTATCTCGTCGCGTTGCTCGTCCGAACCGGTCGAAATCTCACCGACAGCGCCGCTCACGTCCCGACTGGCGGACTTGACCGACCCGAGGCGGGTGTCGACCTGTTCCGTCGCGGCGGTCACCTGTTCACTGAACGACGCCATCCGGTCGACGGTGTCAGTCCATTCCCGGAGCAGTTCACTGTATGCGTCGTACAGCGGCTTAGCCGCCTCAGATGGTGGCTGCCCGGGTTTCGCAGTCAGGTCGCCATCGGCGTTTGCCTTGGCTACAGAAGTGAGACGGTCGACAGCGGTTTCGAGCGCTTCACGTTCCGCCCGCTCCTGTTCGAGTTCCACCGCCAGTTGCTCACATCGTGCTTCCAGTTCCGCCTGTTCAGGGTCGTTTTCGGTCTCTGTGTCCTTCTGGAGGGCTCCTGCCGACGGCGGTTCGGTCTCCGGCTCGTTTCCATCCCGCCCCTCTGTGACGCCGCCGTCGGTACGTTCTCCATCAGGCGGGTCGTCTTCTGAGTCAAGTGGGTTCCATTTACTCATTGTCACTCCAGTTGGCCGAACGGCCAACACGTTCTCGGGAATAGTCCACTATCAAAATATATAATAGTTACTGTCGAAACGGTAGGAGTGATAACTACTGTTCGGGTACAGATACAGTGCCAAGACAGCCGTATTGAAGCTGCGAAAATTGAATATTTCTACCTACTACTCGAATATAGTAAAGAGTGTACAGTTCCCCCGCTCAATAGTTAGTGGGACTTGTATGCTAATAGTCCACAATTAACAGTATGCGTCTGAGCTATTCCTCATGATTACTTAGAAAATTTACTACCCAAACACCAGCAACGGTAAAGTGAAGTGTATGCGCTCCAAACCCACGGAAAGATAGATGGGACCGACACCACACATCGCCGTCATCGGTGGCGGCTCGACTGGGGCGGGCATCGCGCGGGACCTCGCGATGCGCGGGCTCGACGTGACCCTCGTAGAACAGGGAAATCTGACCCACGGGACCACCGGTCGGATGCACGGGCTGCTCCACAGCGGCGGTCGATACGCCGTTTCAGACCAGGCCAGTGCGACCGAGTGTATCGAGGAAAACCGGGTTCTGCGTGATATCGCAAGCCACTGTGTCGAGATGACCGGTGGCCTGTTCGTCAAGCGTCCTGAGGACTCTGAGGAGTACTTCCAGAAGAAGCTCAACGGCTGTGAGGAATGCGGTATTCCCGCCGAGGTCGTCTCGGGCGAGGAGGCACGCGCGATGGAACCACACCTGGCGAAGGACATCGACAAGGCCATCAGCGTTCCTGACGGGGCTATCGACCCGTTCCGACTGGTCGTCGCGAACGCCGCAAGCGCACAGGAACACGGCGCACGCATCGAGACCCACTCTAAGGTCACCGACCTCATCGTCGAGAGCGGCGAAGTAGTCGGCATCGAAGTCGAACACGACTCCGGTCCCGGAAAGCGGGTCCACGGCACCGAGGGCGGAACCGAGGAAATCCGTGCTGACTACGTCGTGAACGCGACGGGAGCCTGGGCCGGTCGCATCGGCGACATGGCCGGGTTGGACATCGAAGTCCGCCCCTCGAAGGGCGTCATGACAATCATGAACATCCGGCAAGTCGACACCGTCATCAACCGCTGTCGGCCCAAGGGCGACGCCGACATCGTCGTGCCCCACGAGACGACTGCGATTCTGGGTACGACCGACGAGGAGGTCGAAGACCCCGAGGACTACCCCGAGGAACAGTGGGAAGTCGACATGATGATCGACACCCTCTCGGAGCTGATTCCGATGCTTGACGAAGCCCGGACCATCCGCTCGTTCTGGGGCGTTCGTCCGCTGTACGAACCACCGGACGTCGGCAGTGACGACCCGACGGACATCACGCGGGATTTCTTCCTGCTCGACCACGACGAGCGCGACGACCTGCCCGGCATGACCAGCATCGTCGGCGGGAAGTTCACCACCTACCGGATGATGGGCGAACAGATCGCCGACCACGTCTGCGGGAAGTTCGGCATCGACGCTGACTGCCGGACCGCCGACGAGCCACTGCCGGGCAGCGAGGACTTCTCGGTCCTCCGGGACTACATGGACGAGTTCGGGCTCCGGTCGCCGATCGGCCGCCGGAGTGTCGAGCGACTCGGCTCCCGGGCCGACGACGTGCTCAAAACCGACGGGCCGAACCCGACCGTCTGCGAATGCGAGGGCGTCACCCGCGCCGAGATTCAGGACGCTATCGAGGGGTCGGGCTCGGACCTCAACGCCGTCCGCATCCGAACCCGGGCGTCGATGGGCAACTGTCAGGGCGGCTTCTGCTCGCACCGGATGGCGAGCGAACTCCACTCGGAGTACGACGAGTCGGTCGTCCGCGAGGCCTGGGACGAACTGCTTCAGGAGCGCTGGAAGGGTCAGCGCCACGCCCTCTGGGGCGAGCAGCTCTCCCAGGCGGCACTGAACTACGCGTTGCATGCCACCACGCAGAACCGCGATCAGGACCCGGCGGACGGCGACCCGGTCGACTTCTCGGCGTTCGATTCGGGCCGTGGGCAAACAGGCGGTAGCGTCGACAGCGCGGACGTAGCCGCCGACGGAGGGACAGATGGCTATTGAGTCTGAGGTACTCGTTATCGGCGGCGGCCTTGGTGGGCTGACCAGTGCGCTGGCGGCCGCCCGCGAGGGAGCGGACGTGCGACTGGTGTCCTACAAACAGAGTACGCTTCGACAGGCGTCGGGTCTGGTGGACGTGCTCGGCTACACGCCGGACGGTGACGGCCCGCTGACCGATCCGTACGAGGCGATCCCGTCGCTGCCTGAATCCCATCCGTACCGGAAAGTTGGCGTCGAAACGGTCCGGGACGCACTGTCGCTGTTCGACGACGCGGTTCCGACCTACGAAGGCGAGCACACGGACACAAACGCGCTCCTGCCGACCCACGGCGGAAGCATCAAGCCGACCGCCCGCTACCCGGCTGGAGCCAGTGCTGGCCTCGCCAGCGACACCCGCGACACGCTGCTGGTCGGCATCGAGGAGATGGTAGACTTCGACGCGCCCCACGTCGCTTCCCATCTCGATGCGACGGGCGTGCCCTTCGATGTCCGCGGCGAGACGATCCGGTTCCCGGGCGACCTGCGCGCGGACGCGAAGGTCACACGGTATGCCAAACTGCTCGATACCAACAGCGAGGTTGCGGTTCGCGGGCGAATGGTCCCGGCCCGCGAGGCGCTGGCCCAGCGTGTGAACCCGCTGCTGGAAGGCGAAGAGCGGGTCGGCTTCCCGGCGATTCTCGGCGACGACAACCCCGGCGCGATCCGCGACGCACTGGGCGACCACCTCGGCGTCGACGTGTTCGAGGTCCCGATGGGGCCGCCATCCCTGCCGGGTCTCCGCCTCGAAGACGCGCTGTTCTCGGCACTGGACGAGGCCGGGGCCAGCATCGAGACCGGGAATCCCGTCGTCGACTTCGAGGGCGAGGACCGAATCGAAAAGGTGTGCATCGAGAAAAACGGCGCAAAGATCCCCAACAGCGCCGACCAGTACGTCCTCGCAACCGGCGGCTTCGTCGGCAAGGGCGTCGAGTCCGACCGCGAGGGCGTGTACGAACCCGTCTTCGACTGCCACGTCCCCCACGCTGCGGACCGCTACGACTGGTTCGAGGGCGAACTGTTCGGCGACCACGAGTTCGCTCGCTACGGCGTGGCGACCGACGATGATCTGCGGCCCCTCGATGAGAGCGAGCACAGCGAGTTCGAGAACCTGCGCGCTGCCGGCTCGGTGTTGGGCGGCTACGACTTCGCCGCCGAGAAATCCGGTAGCGGCGTCTCGATCGCAACAGGCTACGCGGCGGGCCAGCGCGCCGCACAGGAGGCACGATGAGTGACGCTGAAACCCCACCAGAGACAGAGTTTGACCCGGTAGCACCGAATACAGGCGAGGAGTTCGAACCAGTCGATGTCTTCCCCGACAGCGACGACTTCGACCTCCGTCCCGGCGCGGACTCCTGTTACAAATGCTCGACCTGCGACACGAACTGTCCCGTCGCGGAGGTCGACGACGACTTCCCCGGCCCGAAGTTCCAGGGCCCCGAACAGTGGCGGCTCAAGCAGTCCGACGACGACCACGAGATCGACGACTCGGTGATGGACTGCTCGAACTGTATGCGCTGTGACAACGCCTGCCCGTCGGGCGTCCCGCTCAGCCAGATGCACAACACCGCCCGCGGGGAGTACGTCAGCGAGCAGATGGACAAGCTCTCCGTCGAGTACATCCGGAACCGCATCCTCGCGAACTACCGCACCTCCGCGTTCTTCGCGAGCAAGGTCCCCCGACTTGCCAACTTCGCCATGAACTTCGGCCCGGCCCGCTGGGTCATGGAGAAGACGCTCGGCGTTACCAGCGAGCGTGACTTCCCTGCCTTCGCAAAACAGACCTTCCGCGATTGGTGGGCCGACCGCGGCGGTCAAGTCCAGTCACGGGAGAACGCGAAGGCGGCACGAAAACGGCGTGGACTCCCTGAGGATGCCGACAAGAAAGTGGCGTACTTCCACGGCTGTTACTCCAATTACAACACGCCGGAAGTCGGCAAGGCAATGGTCCGGGTGTACGAGGAGTTCGGCTACGAGGTCGTCGCGCCCGAGCAGAAGTGCTCTGGAACGCCGATGTTCGCCAACGGGATGCTCGACGACGCCCGCCGCCACGCCGAGACGAACGTCTCGTCGATGTCCGAACTCGTCGACGAAGGGTACCACGCTATCGCCTCCTGTACCTCGTGTTCGATGGCACTCCGACAGGAATACCCCGAACTGTTCGATATCGACGGCATCGACAAGGTCGCCGAGAACACCTTCGAGGCCGTTGAGTACCTCCGTATCCACGAAGACCTCAAGGGCGAAGTGCAGGCGGCCGACGTGGACGGTGACCTCGCCGAAGAGTTCGCCTACCACGCCCCGTGTCACTCACGGAATCAGGGACTTGACCGACAGGCCGTCGAACTGTTCCGCGACCTGGATGGCGCCGAAGTCGAGGATGTCGGCGACTCCTGTTCCGGCATCTCGGGGACCTACGGCTGGAAAGAGGAGAAATACGAGAAATCGATGGAGATCGGCGAGGAGATGTTCGAGCACATGGAGCACGCCGAAGGTGAAACCGGCATGACCGAGTGCCCGACCTGTGCGATGCAGATGGAACACGGCAGCGGCTACGAGATCCGACATCCGCTCGAACTCCTCGAAGCCGCGCTTGTAGAGTAACTGAAAAAGCTCGTTTTCTGCGGTTTTAGTCTTCGCCGCGGACAAACGTGACCGGGCACGGCGCGTTCAGCATGACTTCCTGTGCGGTGGAGCCGAAGACGGCCTTCCCGGTCGGCGAGCGCTTGCGGCCGCCGACGACGACGAGGTCTGAGGTCGTGGCTTCGGCGAGGCTGACGATCTGCTCGCCGTGGTTGCCCACAGCACCGCGCACCTGTGTCGACAGCCCGGCGTCGTCGAACCGCGAGACGAGTTCCCGGACGGTTGTGTGACGGTCGGCAACTTCGTCGGGGTCGGCTTCGCCGGTCGATTCGAATTCGAGCCTGTTGACGACGCCGTCGTACTGGTCGTCGGTGAATACGTGTGCGACGATGACCGTCGCACCGGCCGGGCTCGCGATATCGAGCACAGCGTCTGCGAGTTCGTCGATTCGGTCGGCGTCGTTCGGTCCAACTGCGAGAAGAACAGTTTCGAGTGCCATACCGGCTACTCCGGGGGCAGACGCGTAAATCCTTCGATGGGTACTACTTTCGTAGTAAGTCGTTGCAGCGATGCCTCAACCGGTGAGATTCAGTGGCTCACCCGGTGTTTTTCATCCCGGCTGCGATACCCTGAACGGTCAGCCGAAGAGTCCGGCGCTCGGTTTCGGTCCGGTGGGACTGCTTGAGCAGGCGGACCTGCAACAGGTTCAGCGGGTCGACGTACGGGTTCCGGCGCTCGAGGTTCTCCTTGAGCCAGTCCCGCGAGAGCAGGCCGTCCTGGCCAGTGATTTCGAGCACCTTCTCGACGGTGTCCTCGTACTCCTCGACGATACGCGGGTAGATGCGCTCGCGGAGTTCGGGGTCAGCGAGGTCGGCGTACTCCTCGGCGATGCCGAGGTCGGTCCGGGCGAGCGCCAGCGACGCGTTGTCGAGTTTCGTCCGGAAGAACGGCCAGTTCTCGTACATCTCCTGTAAGGTTTCCATGTCGCCGCCGTTTTCCAGGTAGGCGTCCAGCCCGGTCGAGATCGAGTACCAGCCGGGGATGATACAGCGGGCCTGCGTCCAAGAGAACACCCACGGGATGGCCCGGAGGTCCTCGACGCTACGGTCCTCGCTCCGGGAGGCCGGCCGCGAACCCATGTTGAGGTTCTCGATGACGGTGATGGGCGTCGCTTGGTCGAAGAACTCGACGAAGCCGTCGGTCTCGAGCAGGTCCTGGTACTCGTTGCGGGCGGCGTCGGCCGCTATCTCCATCGCCTCTTCCCACTCGTCGGGGATCTCCTCGACGGGCTCCTCGATCGCGTTTTGCCGCGCCCGGATCTGGGCGTTGAGCATCTGTTCGAGGTTTCGCTCGGCGATGTCGTGGTTGGCGTACTTCTCGGCGATGGCCTCGCCCTGCTCGGTGAACTTGATCTGGCCGGTCACCGTCTCGTTTGGCAGGGCCAGCATGGCGTCGTTCATCGGGCCGCCACCGCGGGAGATAGAGCCACCGCGGCCGTGGAACAGGCGCATCTCCACGTCGTAGTCGTCAGTGATGTCCGCGAGTCGCTTCTGGTTGTTGTACAGCGACCAGTTGGCGGCGAGGAAGCCGTTCTCCTTGTTCGAGTCGGAGTACCCCAGCATGATCTCCTGGATGTTGTCCCGGGCCTCCAGTGCCTGGGAGTAGGCCTCGTTCTCGAACAGCGTGCCCATAATGCGGCGGGCACCGGAGAGGGCGTACTCCGACTCAAGCAGCGGGACCACATCGAACCCGCAGTAGCCGGGCAGGTCGACGATGTCGACCTGGTCGGCGAGGAACAGGACCTCGAGCGCGTGGCTGGGCTCCTCACACCACGAGATGGCGTAGGTGTCTATGGCGTCGATGCCGAACTCGTTTTGCCAGTCGGCGGCCGCGAGGAAGCGTTCGAGGACGCGGGTGGCGTCCTCCGAGAGCCCCTCGGTGTCTTCCATGTCGATAACGGGGTTGTCCTGAAGGATGGCCTCGGTCAGGAACTCGACACGCTCGTCCTCGTCCATCGACGCGTAGTCGATGCCTTGCCGGTCGACAGCCTCGGCAATGGCGTCGGTGTGCATCTTCCGGTGGTCGCGTAGGTCGAGGCTAGCGAGGGTGAAGCCGAACGTCTCGACCTTGCGAATCAGTGGGTCGACGTGGGCCTCGGCGATGACTTCGGCGTCGTTCTCCCGGAGGCTGTCGGCGATGACGCGGAGGTCGGTCAGCAGTTCCTCCTCGTTCTCGTAGCCGCCCTGGCGGACATCGCTGACTCGGATGACGGATTCGCGCATCAACCGGAGCTTCTGGCGGTAGGGCTCATCGGGATACCGTTCCTCGGCCTCAGTGGCAATGCCGGGGAGCCTAGACTTGTGGCGGTCCAGTCGCTCGTTGAACAGCGCGTCAGTCGCGATGTTCGAGGCGTCCTGACTCAGCACGCCGGAGAGCTCTTTGAGCTTGTTGCGGTACAGCGGCAGGACAGTGTCGCGCTGGCGCTCCAGCGTTTCCTCGGTCACTTCGGTGGTGACAAACGGGTTCCCGTCCCGGTCGGACCCGGCCCACGAGCGGAACTCGTAGAGCGTGTCGATGTCGATGTCCTCGTCGTACACGTCTTCGAAGGTGTGTTCGAGTTCGTCGTACACCTCGTCGATGACGTCGAACAGGACGTTTTCGAGGTACCACTGGACGTTCAGCGCCTCGTCGGTGACCTCCGGGCGACGGTCACGGACCTGTGGGGTCTGCCAGAGGCTCGTCACTTCGGCGTCGAGGTTCCGCTCGATGCGCTTCCGTTCGCGGTCGGTGAGCCGCCGTTCGTCGAGTCGTTCGATGTCACGGGCGACCGACCGGAGCTTCGCCTTCACCGTCTTCCGTCGGGCCTCGGTCGGGTGGGCCGTGAACGTCGGCTGGATGAGCACGTCTTCGAGGACCTGCTCGAACTCCTCCGGGTCTGCACCGCGTTCGGCCAAATCGCGGACAGCTTCCTCGACGCTGTCGGCCAGCACGCCTTCCTGACTGCCCTCTCGGATTTCGCGGACCCGTTCGCGCTCCTCGGCGAGATTGATAAGTTCGAAATAGGTGGTAAATGCGCGTGCGACAATATCCTGCGTCTCCGGGTTCAGTCGGTTCAGAGCCCGATGGACCTCCTCCCGCGTCTCGGCGTCTCCACGCCGGTAGTCGATACACGAGTTCCGGATCGTTTCCACCGTCTCGAATGCCTCGGTCGAGGTCTGTGCCTCCAGCACTTCGCCCAGGAGCGCACCCAGCTCCCGTACGTCCTGGTTTATCTCTCTGGCGTGCAAAGTCATACCACTTCATCCAGAACCGAGCCCTAAAACACTATTGAAACGGTGTATCAGGGATAGACGTTCGTGAAGAACCCAGTTGCGGGAAATAGCTATTATTAATCGTGGGATTCTTTACCGTATCACACGAATCACACACGAGACAGTGGACTGCCAATGATAGATATCGCACTGGACATGGAGCAGTACGACTGCCCGTTCATCGACACGACGGCAGACCACGATGTCGCCTTTGCAGCGGTACACTGGGACTTCGACCAGCGCGCGCGGGAGCTGGAGACGCGGATGATCGTCGAAGCCGAGGATGCGGGGGTACTCGATACGGGGCTGGACAGCTTGCAAGCCCACGAGAACATGAACAACTGTGCGCTGTTGCGCCGGGAAGACAACGCCGCTCACATCAGGACAACTATCGAAGAAACGGCGGCGATGCAGACCATCAGGGACAACGGCGGCTACATCACTGGGCCGTTCCACATCGAGGCGGGCAGCGAGACATGGCACGTCGGCTTCGACCGCGGCCGGGACGCAGACACGACGCTCTCGGAACTGGACCGCGACAACGAGTACGACGTAATCGAACGCACGTCGACGACGCTCCCACAGCTGCAGGACCTCGTCCAGAACGCCGGCGCGGCGATGACGCTCGTCGACGGCTGTCGCGACCTCTCGGATACCGAACGCGAGACGCTGGAAACCGCCGTCTCCGAAGGGTACTTCGAGTCACCCCGTGATGCGACGCTGGGGTCGCTGGCCGAAGACTTCGGCGTGTCCAAACCTGCCGTTTCGAAGAACCTCCGGCGCGGCGAGCGGAAGATGATCGAGCGCGTCGTCGAAGCACTGGACGACATCGAGAACTGAGTTCGATGTCCCGGTCGGTCTAATCGTTTCTCCGCTGGGAGTAATAGACCGTCACAAGACCTCCATCGCCACAAGAGAACACTGATGCTGTGGGTCAAAATATAGACCGTCCCCGCTGGTTCCATCCAGAGAGACAAAGCGAAACCGGCTGCCGCGCATGATTTCGGGACTGTGAGCTGATCGTCACATTCCTATGTCCGGACTCAGTATGAGTGCAGAAGCGGAGCCGACGGGTATAATATCTCGACTGAAAGTATTTTATACAACGCCATATTTGACATAATAATGGCTGGCGAAGACGCCGAATCATCTTCTGGAGGACTACTCTCAGCGCTTGGGCTAGCCCTCAAAACGGTATTCGGGCTACTCTTGGGAATTATACTCGCACCGTATCGTAGGTTTGCAAGGCGGTTGCTTGCTGGGGCCATCCTGATCCCAATTGCCGGATTCCTCGGAGTGTTCATTTTCGCAGGTTTCGCGGGAGGGATGGAACTGTTTGACTTCCTCGGTGTGAACCGTCGGATTGGATTTCTGGTTTCAATCACCGTCGGAATGATGTTGCCGTGGGTGGTCATCCTCGGTATCCTGCATCGGTACACTGACCACGAAATTCTCTAATTACGTAGTGCGATTGAGACGGCTAGTAACGACCCATTCTTGGTTAGAATCTAATTCCGCCGATACCCAGTTCCCTGATTCACGCTGTGGACTGTGAAACGTTCTAAATACAGTAGGACTGTTCACTGCATCCTCACCAAGTTGCGGGAGACACCGGCAGGGATGTGGGAAAATATACACAAGATCTTCACAATATGAGAATGGATTCCGTCCATGGAAATTGGTAGGAGACTTCGGGATCAAATTCCATCTATTGTTCTCAACTTAGCTGGCCTCTATGTTTGTTGGGTGGGGATCAGGGAGTATCAGAGACACTGCGAATAGATCCCAGCCACGAACTCGGGCTCCTAGCCGAAATTATAACTCTCGTGTACCTGCTCTTCGGCAGTACGCTACTGGCTGTGTCTGTGTGGGCATCATTTCGTCAGCGCCCAGTGATACCGACAGTGGTCCTTGTTTGGCTAGCCGCGGTCAAAGTGTCCTTTGTCGCAGACGTCTACTCTATTTCGTCTAACACACAGTTCGTGGTGGCGCTTGGTCTGGGACTCTCTGCTATTCCACCGTTACTAACGTGGGTGACCGCTGAGGTGTACCGGATAACGGCTGCTGAAGCAGCTACGTAGCAGATGGCAAATAGTCCTGAGTGTATAATTCGCCGAGTGAGGAACGATATAGGCGATCTGCCGCCGTTTTTGTGCCAGTCCTGATACGGACGAGAACTGCGTTCTGGCCGCTGCATTAACATGTTAACTCAGAACACTATGTGGCCGGCAGATCTACAATAATTTGTTATGCAGAATACGGCCACACGGAGGCGCGTTCTCGGCGCGCTCGGTGCCGGTGTTGTCGGGCTCAGCGGCTGTGTCAGTGACGACTCATCCATGACTGAACAGGACGATTCGGACGGCGGCACGACGGACAGTGGCACGAACGGTGAATCGGGCGGCGGCTCGATGCAGACGGTCAGTATCGGCGTCCTTCAGCCCCGCGCTGGCGACCTGAAGTACTACGGCGATCAGTCGCTGTGGGGGTTCCTCTCCGGGCTGGCATACAAGGGAGAGACCGACCCACCGACTGACCCCGGCAGCGGCGAGATTACGATTACCGCCGGTGACACAGAGTATCGCCTGTTGATACGGGACACGGAGTTCTCGGCGGATACGGCCCAGACAGCGGCGACGAACCTCGTCGAAAACGAGGACGTAGACATGCTCGCCGGGTGTGCGTCCTCAGCAGTCGCCAGCCGGGTCGTCACGACGGTCGTCAATCAGGCGCAGGTCCCGATCATGCTCGGGCCGGCGGCGTCGGCCGACATCACGTCCAACTCGGATACCTGTAGCGACCTCGTCTATCGGGCCAGCGAGAACACCGCGATGGACGCCCGCTCGGGCGGGAAGTACGTCGCCAGAGAGACGGACGTGTCGAGCGTCTATCTGTTCGGCGCGGACTACAGCTTCGGCCGGGCAGTGGTTAACAACTACCGGGACGTGCTGGAAGCCGAAGGGGTCGATATCGTCGGCGAACGCTTCGTTGAGCAGGGCTACGCCGAGTGGGAGGGGCTGCTGGACAACGCCGAAGAAGCGGGTGCCGAGGGCGTCGTTGGCGGGTTCACCGTCGCGACGCTTCCCGCGATGTTTAACGCCTTCCTCTCGGGCGAGTACTCCTATCGGGTGTTTGGCGGGTTCGCCACGCGAATCACCAACAGCGTCGTCGGCGGGACGATGCAGAGCGTGCTCGGCGAGCCCCTGACAGCCGAGAAGATACGGGACTCCCGACTGGGGCCGTTCACGACCCGCTACCACTGGAACCAGTACGACAACCCGATCAACGACGCGTTCGTCGACAGCTACACCAGCGCGTACGGCGTCGTCCCGGACCTGTTCTCGGCGGGGACCTTCACCGGTGCGTCGGCGATCCACCAGGCGGTCCAGGAGAGCGGGTCGACCGAGGGTGCGGACATCGCCGATGCCCTGAAAGGAATGACTGTCACCGACACGCCGAAAGGCGAGGGCGCCTACACCTTCCAAGGGTACAACAACCAGGCGCGCTCGGCGATGACCGTCGCAAACCCGATTCCCACGACCGACGAGTGGGCCGACAACTGGGGAGCTGCGATTATGCCCGGCGAACCGCTCGCCCGCATCAGCGCCGACGAGACGACCATTCCGCAGGACAGCGACCAGATGGACTGTTCACTGTAAGTATGCTCAGAACACAGGGACTGACCAAGGAGTTCGGGGGGCTTACCGCCGTCGACAGCGTCGACTTCGAACTCGACGCTGAACTCTGCTCGCTCATCGGCCCGAACGGGGCCGGCAAGACGACGTTCTTCAATCTGCTGACCGGGACCCTCTCGCCCACCGAGGGTACGGTCGAACTCCGTCGTGACGGGACCTGGGAGGATATCACCGACGCGTCGCCCCACGAGACGGCCAGCAAGGGCATCCACCGCTCCTACCAAGTGACGAACGTCTTCCCCAACAGCACGGTTCTGGAGAACGTCCGGGTCGCGGAACAGGCCCACAGCGACGACGCCACGTCGTTCTGGCGCAACGTCGACCACTACGACGAGTTCACCGAGCGCGCCCACGAGATTCTGGACCGGGTGGGGCTCTCCCACCGGGCAGAGGACCTCGCGAGCACACTGAGCCATGGTGCGAAGCGCAAGCTCGAAGTCGCTATCGCGCTAGCGGGCGACCCCACGGTCCTCCTGCTCGACGAGCCAAACGCCGGCGTCTCCTCGGAGAGCGTCGACGAGATCCGGGCCCTCATCGAAGCAGTGGCGGAGGATTACCCAGTCCTGCTGGTCGAGCACAACATGGACATCGTGATGGGTGTCTCCGACCGCGTCGTCGTACTCCATCAGGGCGCAGTCATCGCTGACGGGCCGCCGGCGGAGGTGCGGGCCAACCCCGACGTACAGTCGGCATACCTCGGTGGCTACGAACCGGGCAGTCTGGATGACGATACGACTGCGGCCGGGTCCGACCGAGACTCGGAGGAGGGGATGGCGTGAGCCTGCTCGAACTCGACGGCGTCCACACGTACTACGGCGACAGCCACATCCTCGAAGGCGTCGACCTCTCCGTCGAGGCGGGAGAAGTGGTCGCACTCGCGGGGCGCAACGGCGTCGGTAAGACGACGACACTCCGGACCATCCTTCAATTGACGCCGCCTCGCGAGGGGTCGATCACGTTCCGCGACGAGTCGCTGGTCGGGCTGGAGACACACGAGGTCGCCGAGCGCGGACTGGGCTGGATTCCGGAGGACCGTCGGATGTTCAGCCAACTCAGTGTCGAGGAGAACCTCCGGGCGGCGATACCGGACCCCGACGACGTGCGCGACGGCCTCCGACTGGCCTTTGATTCGTTCCCCATCCTCGAAGAGCGGCGGGGGCAGGACGCCGGCACGCTGTCGGGCGGCCAACAGCAGATGCTTGCCATCGCTCGCGGCTTGGTCGGCGATAACGACCTGCTGCTAGTCGACGAACCGAGCGAAGGACTGGCCCCACAGATCGTCGCCGACGTGGCCGAGGCGCTGTCGAAGGCGAGCGAGGAGGTGACGATGTTGCTGGTCGAGCAGAACCTTCCGCTGGCGCTCGACCTCGCCGACCGGTTCTACATCCTCGACAAGGGCTGCGTCGTCGACGACGGCGAGACAGCGGCGGTGACGGCTGACGACGAGCGGTTCAGGAGGTATCTCTCGGCATGATTGTCGAAGCGCTCGCGGAGTTTTTGACCCTCGGTGAACTCGGTGGTGTCATCGTCAACGGACTCGCCAAGTCGGCGCTGTACGTGATGATCGCCAGCGGCCTCACACTCATCTTCGGCCTCATGGGCGTGCTGAACTTCGCCCACGGGTCGCTGACGATGGTCGGGGCGTACCTCGGCGGCCTCCTGATGGTGGTCACAGTCACTGGCGGAACAGCGCCGCTGACCCGCCTCGGCCTGTTTTTTGTCGCCATCGTCGTCGTCTTCGCACTGTTGACGATGCTGGGCGGGGCTATCGAGACAACCATCATCCGGCCGCTGTACGACCGGCCGCCGATATACCAGATCCTGCTGACGTTCGGCCTGACGCTCGTCATCGAGGAGGTCGTTCGCATTGTGCTGGGTGTCTACGGCCTCCAGCCGCTGTCGGACTGGCAGGCCGCGCTGGCGACCAAGCCGCAGTTCCTGCGCGAACCGGTCGCCCTCGGTCCCGTCAGCGCCGGGTGGATGTCGCTGTTCCAGATACTCCTCGGGACGGTCACGGTGCTTGGCATCTGGGCGTTCCTCACGCGGACCCGCTATGGCCTGTACATCCGCGCCGGGAGCGAGGACGCGGAGATGGCGTCGGCGCTCGGTATCGACGTCCGCCAGGTGTTTACCGTCGTGTTCGCGCTGGGTATCGGCCTGGCCGGCGCAGCCGGAACGCTGCTGATGTGGGACCCGACCTGGGGTGCGAGCGTCCCGCTCGCGGCCGAGACGCTGCTGCCGGCGTTCATCGTCGTCATCGTCGGCGGCCTCGGAACCTTCCGAGGCACCGTCGTCGCCGCACTGGTCGTGGGGATGGCCGACGCGGTGACGACCTGGTGGTTCCAGAACGCCATCGAGTTCACGGGTCTGCCGGAACTCGTGCTGTTTCTGGTCCTCGTGGTGACGCTTATCGTCCGCCCGCAAGGCCTGTTCGGCGTCGAGGAGGTGGGCGGCCATTAGCGCCGAAACCGAGGCCGACGCTGAGGCGGCGTCCGAGCCACCGGCGACGACTGTGGAAGCTGGATGGCCCCGCGAATACCTGCGGGACCACACCGCTCACATCCTCGTCATCGCCCTGCTGGCGCTGTACCCGCCGGTGTATCACATCCTGTTGAATTCGCCGGTCAGCGCCGAGACACAGATGCTCCTGCCGACGGTGGAGACGATGGTCGGCGTCCTGTACTTCGGCCTCTTTGCCATCTCGTTTGACTTCATCAGCGGCTACACCGGCTACCTCTCGTTTGGCCACGCGGTGTTCTATGGTACCGGCGCGTACACCGTCATCCTCATCGCTAATGGGAAGTTGCCGCTACTCGGTCCCGGAACGCCGTTCATGCTGTCGCTGCTGGTCGGCGGTCTCATCGCCATTGTGCTGGCGATGCTCGTCGGCCTCGTTTCGTTCCGCCTGTCGGGCGTCTACTTCGCGATGATCACACTCGGCTTCGCACAGGTCTTCTACGTGTTCGTCCGCGGCTGGGACTACGTGGCGACCAACCCCCGGGACGGCCCGGCGGTCGGGCCGAGCCACGCAGAGGGCTTTCAGATCGGGGTCCCCGGTATCGACCAGCTATCGCTGTCGATCGGCGTCCTCACCGGCGACGAGGTGGCTCTGCTTGGGTCGACGCTGTCCGGCACGGAAGTGTCCTACTACATGATCGGCCTGGTTGTCCTGGCCTGCTACTTCGCCATGCAGCGGGTCATCCACTCCCCGTTCGGACGGGTGATGATCGCTATCCGGGAAAACGAGGAGCGCGCCGTTGCTATCGGCTACAACACATATCTGTACAAGCTCGGGGCCTTCGCCATCAGCGGCTTCTTCGCCGCGGTCGCCGGCGGACTGTTCGCCGGCTTCAAGCGCTCGGCCAGCCCGGAGAACGCCTTTTACTTTCTGGTGACCGGCGACGCCCTGCTGGCGAGTATCATCGGCGGCTTCGGGACCCTCGCTGGCTCGCTGTACGGCCACCTGTTCGACGAAACGGTGAGAGAGTTCCTCTCGAAAGCCGGGCAGGGCGGCGGCCTGTTGCCTTACCTCCGTGCGCTGCTGGGGCAGGAAACGCTTGACGCGACCCTGGTCGGGGACACGACCATCGGCGGGCTCATCGACCTGCTGTTGAACGGCCACGCAAGCCTCTACGTCGGCCTCGTGTTCGTGCTGTTCGTCCTCTACGTCCCCGACGGCCTGCTGGGGACGCTCCGGGCGCGTCTCGGCGGGACGTTTGCCGAGGCGTTGCCGGCGAAGCTCTGGGGTGATTCGGAATGACGAAACCAGTGAAAACGACCGTCGAACCGCCTGACAGAACGACGACTTGGGCGTGGGGTGGCCGGTCACTGCCCGGCCGTCCTATGGAGCGGCATCGCCAGGGAAACGACACGCAGTGTGGTCACTTGGAGAGGGAGCCAGTAGAGCAATGAACGCGGAACCGAACCACTTGAAGAAAATCCAACCAGAAACGGAGAGTATGCAATACGCAACCAACGACGGCGTCTCGCTCGCTTACGAGCGCGAGGGGCCGCCCGACGCAGAGACCGTCGTCTTCGTCGAGGGCATTGGCTACGGCCGCTGGATGTGGCTGTGGCAACAGGAGACGCTCGTCGATGAGTACCAGACCATCGTGTGGGACAACCGCGGCACCGGGGACTCCGACGAACCGGAGGGGCCGTACACGATGAGTCAGATGGCGAGTGATCTGGAGGCCGTACTCGACGACGCCGGCATCAAGCAGGCCCACGTCGTCGGGGCCAGCATGGGCGGGATGATCGCCCAGCAGTACGCCCTAGAGTACGACCGGGCCAGATCGCTGACGCTCATGTGTACCTCACCGGGCGGCCCGGAGGCGAAGCCTGTCCCCGAGGAGACACAGCAGCGGATGTTCGCCGTCCCCAATGACCTCGACGAGCGCGAACTCCGGCGGTACAAGATGCAGCCAGCGCTCTCGGATTCGTTCATGGGCGCCCACGAGGACCTCATCGAGCGCATCATCGACTGGCGCATCGACAGCGACGCCAGCGACCAGGCACTGGAATGGCAAGGCGCGGGGGTCCAGGCGTTCGACGCGTCGGACCGCCTCAGTGAGATCACAGTTCCAGCCCTCGTCATCCACGGGACCGCCGACGAGGTGGTTCCCTACGAGAACGGAAAACTGCTGGCGCAGGGCCTGCCGAGCGCCGATTTCGTCACCGTCCACGGGGGTCCGCATCTGCTGTTCATTGAAGAGTACGAGCGTGTCAACACACAGATCCAGAATTTTATCGACGATGTCTAAAATAGGTCTCGAAACCCCACAAAAGTGGGTCGGTGCCTGGAGCGAGCGCCGGGCCGCGCTCACGCCGGACCGTGAAGGACTGATCGACGCGACCACCGGCGAGCGGTTCACGTACGCCGAACTGGACCGGCGGGCGAACCAGACTGCTCGACTGCTCAGGCAGTACGGTGTCGGCGCGGACGACGAGGCCGCTGGCTCTGACGCTGCCGGCACCGTTGCCGTCGTCTCGCGGAACCGCCCCGCCGTCGTCGACCTGTTCTTTGCTACCGGCAAGACTGGGAGCCGACTGGCCCCACTGTCCCATCGACTTGCGCCCCCGGAACTCGCCGAACTTCTCGACCGTGTGGACCCGGAAATCCTCGTTGTCGAGGCTCCCTTTGCCGAGACTGTCTCGGCCGCTCTGGAGCGTGCAGATACGGCTGCTCCCCAACTCATCCATCTCGAAACCGCCACCGACGGTGCGTCCTCGGCTGCCACGCTCGACAGCACGCCCTACGCTTCGGCCCTCCCCGAGGACGACACGCCCGTCGAGACAGCGACACCGGCCCCCGGCGACACGCACCTGCTCCTCCACACCGGCGGGTCGACGGGGACGCCAAAGGAGACGGAGATCACGCATCGCAACATCGTCTGGAACTCCCTGAACACGATCACAGCCTGGGGTCTGCGCGAGGATGACGTGACGCCGATGGTGTTCCCGATGTTCCACACCGGCGGCTGGAACGTCCTCACCGTCCCGCTGTGGCACATGGGGGGGACAGTGGTCATCGCCCGCGAGTTCGACCCCGGCGACGTGCTTGAAACCATCGACGCGGAGGACGGGACCGTCCTCGTTGCCGTCCCGGCAATCCTGCGGATGATGACCCAGCACGACCGCTGGACGGAGACGGATCTCTCGTCACTCCGCTTCGCCAAGTCCGGGGGTGGCCCCTGCCGCAAGAGCGTGATGGAGACGTGGTGGGATCGTGGTGTCAATCTCTCACAGGGATACGGCCTCACCGAATGCGGCCCGAACAACTTCGCGATGCCCGAGGGCTGGCCCCGAGGGAAGGCTGATTCGGTCGGCAAGCCGGCGATGCACGTCGACGCCAGAGTTGTTGAGCCGGAAGATAGTGACGACGAAGGCGGCCCCAGCGGTCCACGCGAGTCGGTCGATCCCGGCACCGTCGGGGAACTCCAGTTGCGCTCGCCCCACGCCGCGACGGGCTACCTCGACAATCCCGAGGCCACTGCCGAGACGTTCGGCGACGGTTGGGTGTCCACCGGTGACCTCGCTCGCGTCGACGCGGACGGCTACTACTACATCGAAGGCCGCACCAAGCACATGTTCGTCAGCGGCGGCGAAAACGTCTATCCCGCGGAGGTCGAGGACGCTATCGCCGACCATCCCTCGGTCGGTGAAGTCGTCGTGATTCCGGTTCCCGACGACAGGTGGGGACAGGTCGGGAAGGCCGTGATCGAACCCGCCACCGGCGTTCGTTCGGACGATGCTGACGGTCGGCCGTTGACCCTCGACGAACTCCGGACGTTCCTCGATGACCGTCTGGCCCGGTACAAACACCCCCGTGACATCGCGTTCGTCGAGGCGATGCCGACAAGCGGCCCGGACAAAATAGATCGGGGTGCAGTTTCGGACCGCTTCGGGGCGTAATCCGTCATTGCAGGCGTAACTTCAAGAGGGATGATGCAGTTCTATTTACACAATATGTCTGACACGTATGCAATTGCGGACTCAATACACGTGTTGCAGGTAGATGAGACCCCGCTACTCGACAAGACCGCAGAGTTCCCGGACAGACGGGGACCGGATTCGTTTACACTGACTACGACTGACCGGGCTGACAGTGCGCTGGAACATCTCGAAGACGACGCTATCGATGGCATCGTTGTCGCGGACGACCTCCCGGACCGGTCCGGTCGTGCGTTCGCTGACACGGTCCGCGAGCGGGACAGCACTGTTCCGGTACTGCTGCTGACCGAGTCGGAATCCGTCGCCAGTGACGCGGTCTCGAACGGGGTCACCGACGTTTTCAGAAGAGACGCGGCTGTCGACCATAGCCACCTCCTCGCCAATCGGATTCGGTTGCTCGTCGAGCATCACCAGTCGACAGAGATCGCTAGCCAGACCAGACGGCGACTCAGGGAGCTGGCGGAACAGTCGAACGAACTGCTGTGGGTGTTCTCCGGGGACTGGTCCGAGATACAGTTCGTCAATCCGGCATACGAAACGATCTACGGCCGCTCCGTGGATTCCTTGCAGGCGAACCCCGCGGAGTTCATGACAGCAATCCACCACACGGACCAGAAGAGGGTCATACAGGCGATGCAACGCGTCTCAGCCGGCGACGCTGCCGACCTCGAATTCCGGATCACCAAACCGGATGGCGAACAGCGCTGGGTGCGGGCCGAGGCGCAACCCATTGTCGAGGATGGCACAGTCACCAGAATCGTCGGGGCCTCGCGTGACATCACCGAGCGGAAGCGACGCGAGTCCGAACGCGCTACGGAACTGGATAGCCCCGACACGCCGGTCGATGCAGTGCCAGATCTGTTCTATGAACTCGACGAGAACGGCGATCTGATTCGCTGGAATGACGCACTGGCGGCAGACACCGGACACGAAGACGCTGATCTCGCATCGATGACTCTGGCAGCCCTCTTCGCCACATCCGATCGTGAGACCGTTCGCCAAAGTATCGAGTCGGCTTTTGAGACCGGTGAGACATCGTTCGAAGCCGATCTGCTGACCGCCGACGGAACGACAGTCCCGTACGAATTCACCGGCGGCCGGATAACAGCTGCTGACGGCTCGACGCTCGGCGTGGCCGGTATCGGACGGGAGATTTCTACCCGCGACAGTCATCAACAGGCTCTTGAACAACAAAACGAGCGCCTCGACGAGTTCGCCAGCGTCGTCAGTCACGACCTCCGGAACCCGCTTGACGTTGCCCGGGGCCAGCTAGAACTCGCCCAGATGGAACACGACAGCGAGCATCTCGATGCAGTCAAGCGAGCCCACGACCGTATCGGACAGCTCATCGAGGACCTCCTGACGCTGGCCCGGAACGGCGAGGCCGCACTCGACAGCGAGCCGGTGCCGCTCCAGACCGTCGTCGAGCAGTGCTGGCACACCGTCGAGACCGGCGACGCGACACTGGAGCTACAGACCTCGGCCGTAGTCCGCGCGGACCCCAGCCGACTCCGGCAGCTGTTCGAGAACCTGATCCGCAACAGCGTAGAACACGGACAGACGCCACACACCGAGAGACAGGAAGACACCGGCGAGCAGCGTGCGACACCCTCGGTCTCACAGTCGCAGGAAGCAGCCGTCGACCTGACGGTAACCGTCGGTGAACTGAACGACGGGTTTTATATCGCGGACGACGGCGTCGGGATTCCGGCCGACGAGCGAGGGGACGTGTTCGATGGCGGCCATTCGCTGGCTTCGGGGCCCGGGTTCGGCCTCCGAATCGTCGATCAAATCGTCGATACCCACGGCTGGTCGATAAGAGTCGCAGAAAGCGACGCCGGTGGTGCTCGCTTCGAGATCACCGGCGTCGAGTTCGAGACGGCGTAACTATGCCGCCGTGAGTGGTATCGGGTGACCACCACGTCACCCGGTGCCGTCCCAGTCAACACCAACGATGGGAGCCGAACCTTACGCTTCGTCGAAGACGGTATCGCCCTCGACGACGTGCTCTTCGACAGCGTCGAGATCGAGCGTCAGCCCGAGGCCCGGTTCTTCCGGAATCTCGATGTAGCCGTCCTCGATGACGGTCTCCTCGACCAGATCGTCCCACCAGCCGAGTTCGTAGGAGTGGTACTCGACGGCCAGTGAGTTCGGAACAGACGCCCCGACGTGGGCACTCGCCATCGTCGCAACGGGCGAGGAGACGTTATGCATCGCGACCGGGATGTAGTACTGGTTCGCCACGTCGGCGACCTTGCGCGTCTCGCGCATTCCACCGACTTTCGGCATATCCGGCGCGATCATGTCGACGGCCTGATTCTCGATGAGCCGCCGCTCCTCGGTGACGCGGTAGCGGTTCTCGCCCACAGTGATCGGCGTCGTCGTGGATTTGGTGACCTCCTCCTGCACTTCGAGGTTCTCCGGCGGGACGGGGTCTTCGAGCCACCAGACGTCGTACTCCTCGATGGCATCGGCGAGGCGTTTGCCGGAGCTGCCCGAGAACGTCCAGTGACAGTCGAATGCCACGTCGGCCTCGTCTTTGACCTCTTCTGTGACCTTCTCGACGATCTCGGCCTTGTGACGGATCTCGCCCGGGCGGAGGTGGCGGTTCGCACGGTCCTTTTCGAGGCCGCTCGGCACGTCGAGGTCGAACTTCAGGGCGTCGTAACCCAGTTCGTCGACGACGCGGCGGGCCTCCTCGGCACAGGCGTCGGCGTCGGCCTCCTCCTCGGTGTGGCAGTCACAGTACACGCGCATCTCGTCGCGGTACTTCCCACCGAGAAGTTGGTAGGCCGGCACTTCGAGGATCTTGCCCGCGAGGTCGTGCAGTGCGACTTCGATGCCAGCGATAGCCGTCACTGTGACACCCTCAACGCTCCCTTCGCCACTCATCTTCTGGATGAGGTGCTCGTAGAGTCGGTCGATGTCCAGTGGGTTCTCGCCGACGACGAACGGCTTCATCCGTTCGATGAGTTCCGGGACGCCCGCGCCCCAGTAGGCCTCGCCCGTGCCGACGATGCCTGCGTCGGTGTAGATTCGAACGAGCGTCCACGGGAAGTTCCCGTCGACCATCGTCGTCTGGACATCGGTGATCTCCACGTCACGGCCGCCACCGCGCTTGGCAGTAACGCCCATTGTCTCCGCAGAGAGCTCCCGCATCGTGTACTCTGCGTTCGGGTCGTGCAGGTCAGCGTAGTCTACGTCGTTTGCCTTTCCCATACCCCTCGCTTGCTATCGGCGTTACAAAAGTGTAGAGGAAATCAGTTTCACGCCGTCACGGCTACACGACACTCGTTTCCACTTCCAGCCTCCATAGTTTCACCTCGCTGTTAGTCTATTCGTGTCTGCCACGGTTCGCTTGATTTAGTACACAATTCAGCGATGGAACGCTGTCGCTATCCGATCTGGCTTTGTAGAAGTTGAAGTGGGACCGCCGAGAATTCCCTCGTAGGAAAATTGGCGCACTGTACCGTACTGAACCGCTTAATACCTTTTTTGGTGATGGTGGATTCGTCATGAATCGGCCTCTAAGTCGAGTTCTAAGTTGGTGATGTAGGGGCGTCGGCGCTCCTCCAACCGCTGGCGCTTCGTTGCCTGGTCGTAGTGCTTTTCGATGACTTCGAGAGTGGCATTCACCCGTTCCGAAACCACCTCGGCCGGTAAGCCACAGTCACGCTGCCACGTGATGCTCCCCGTCCGAATCCGGTGGGGAGAGAGCGAGGACGGGCACTTACTCGCGCTGTGAATGTGGAGATACGCACAAGTCTCTCGCTCCTTCCCGTGGGGGCACGGGCCATGCAGGCACGGTTGAGTAGCGAGATACGTCCACACCCGGGCGGTGTTCTCACTCGCACGGCCCTGAGTCGTGGTGAACAACGGCTTGCGGCCGTGGTCGTCGTGGCTACTCTCCCGGTGATGCTCAATGTAGTAATCCAGTACCTCGCAGACTGCCTCCGGCAGACCAACCGCTCGTTCACCATCGCTATCGTTCTTCAACGGCGTCTCTTCTCGATGGTGAAAAGTCACGAACCGCTCGCCGCTGTGGTAGTCCCGTAGATCGAGGCTACGAGCTGCACCGACACGGCACCCTGTGAACCAAAGAAGTTCGAGCATAGCGTGTTTCGCAGTCCCGTAATGCGTAGGGTCTGACCGCATAGCTCGAAGCAGTTTCTTGGCTGCCTCCGGCTCCAGCATCTCGTCGTTGGACTCCTCTCCGTCGGGTATCGTAGGGACGTGGACTTTCTCGGGTAAGTCTTCATCAACCACGTCGATGCGTGCCAGATACTCTAACCAGTTCTTGAGAGTCTGCATCTCACCGTTCAGCGTGGCCGGTGATACCTCCGAGCCGCGACGAAAGGTCTCGTACTCATCGAGCTTCCAACCGGTCAGCTCTCGCATAGCGGTGATATCGCGCTCTTCTGCCCACTCGACAAAGTGCTTCAAACGGTACCGAAACGATTTGATCGAAGCGTCGGCCGCATCCGTTTGGCGGTGGGCAAGATAGCGGTCTCTCGCCTCGCGCGGAGAGAGTGACGGTCTCTCAGTCATGCTCCTACCTCGCCCAGTTCGCTCTGGTCATCAGCGAGCCGAGTTTCCTCGTCGGGCTGAATCTCCCGGTAGTCGCCCGCCCACTCACCCAGCCTCCTACGGACGGCGTCGACGCGCTCGGTCAGCGTCTCGATGTCCGGTGCGGTGACCTTGCACTTCTGGGTGTCGTCGCCGCGCTTCAGCTTGACCGTGTAGGTGAATGCGTCTTCAGTCATCGCCGACCACGGCCTCGCCGGCCCCGTCGGCGTCGGCAGTTTCGGCGGTCATCTCCCGCGCTCGCCGTCGCCAGTTCTTGTCGGCGATGCGCTGGGGTTTCATCCCCCTATCGTCGGCTACGCCGTACCGCTCCTTTCGGATTCTCTGGACGGCGTTCACACGGTGAGGCGGCAGTTTGAATGTCTGTCCGTCCCACTGCTTGAGCCACAGCCAGCCGTTGTCGCGGACCTTCGCGGATGCAACGTACACGTTCCCAGCCCCGTCCACGTCGACAACAGCCGGCTTGTCGACGTTGGTCAGGTTCTCCGGGTCCGGGTTGTCGGCGAGGCTCATGCCGAACCCTCCCCGTAGCGCCGGGTCAGCCGGTCGAGTTCATCCAGAAAGGCATCGGCCTCCTTCAGATTCAACTCGGCGGACTGGTCGGCCAGCAGTCGCTTCAGAAGAGTGTGCGTCTGCTTCGAGCGCACATCTTCGAGCGTGTCGAAGGCGTCCCGTATCTCCGTCTTGTTGAGCGAGTTCGCACGGCCGTACAGCAGGGCCACTGTGTCGCTATGGGTCAGCCCCGTGTCGAGTTCGTGGATCTCCTCACCGAGTTGCTCCAGCGACGACTCAGCGGCTTCTAGTGCATCGAGACCGCGCTGAAACATCTCTGGGTCTACATCGACGGCCTCTGTGTCGTCGCCGCTCATGGGCCGTCCTCCGTCGCGTCGTCACTCTCTTGATCGTCCGACTCGTCTCCGGACGTGGGGGCCTGACTGCTACTGGACATAGTTTAGGCGGCCCCCGTCTCAGATTCTTCAGGTCGTCGGTTCTCATCCGCACACAGAATCGTCTCAGGAACCTCAAATGGCGAATCCTGTGCTTGCCGGATACAGTGGCGAATATACTCCGCTCGGCTCATTCCGTGCCGTTTCCGTTCTTCTTCGATGTCCGCAAGCATGGACGGCTCCATGCCCACAGTCACATTTGCGTGTGGCATGCAATCATTCAATAACGAGAGGGAATAGATATAGCTAACGGTACTCGATATACCGGCCTATTTAGCGGCCTGTAAAGTGATCGAGCGGTGGTATAATACCAGACACCGGCTAATAGTGATTCAATCATTCATGAATAAGCGCTACTCGGGTGACTGGATGGTGCTTGCAGATGACAGAATCCTCGAATACTTGAGTGAAGTTGAAACTGCAACACCTGGGGAAATGGTGAAAAGCGGGTTTGTTAGGTACTCAAACGGCTATGTTTCAGAAAGATGCCAAAAAATGGCTGACAAAGGTTTGGTGAATAACCTCGGGAGAGGCGTCTATGCGATCACAGAGCGTGGGGAGCAGTACCTTCGTGGAGAAATAGACACATCTGAAGACGCCCCCGACCGAGTTAAGTCCTCTAATGAAAAGCGATCCAGCGCAGGTGACACCAAGGAAAACGTCTAATCCATGCAAAAGAGAAAGTCGGCTTTCTGGATGAAGCAGTTGGATGAACGCATATTAGAACACCTCTACACCGATGGGTGGGCGTCCCCACGGATGATGTCCCGAACAGAGCAGTTCACAGCTTCTGAGGGGCACATCGAGGAGCGGTGTCTGATGCTTCGTGATATAGAATTTGTATCACCATATGCCGGCGATCTGTACGAATTGACGACAGATGGTATTCTATATTTGCATGGTATGATAGATGCACAGCACCGCCCAGAACCAGCGGTAAAACGTGTTTTGCGTGGCTGAACTACAGCTGTGACCGGACAGCCTTCACAAACTCTCTTGCGTCGTCTGAATCGGCATCAGCCTCTAGTTTCCACTGGTCTGGTTCTTTCTCTATTAGACCACTTCCCCGAAACTCAAAATATGAGGTTTCAGCATCTAAGTACCACTTAATCAGAGAGAGCAGACCACCAACAATAAGTAGTCCTCCGAGGGCGGGTAACGCGGTTCCAAGGATAAGGAACGGAGATACAATCAAGGCACTCACGCCTAACGCAGCATAGAAATGATTCCGGTCGTCTGTTTCGAGGCTAATACCCCTTATTTCGCTGTAAGAGAGGTCGTGTAGGTCGGTTACGGTTTCGTTGGACTCTCGATATTTGATTACACGTTTGTTAGTTGCAACCCAACTCCAACTACTTGTGACACAGTATTCCTGTAACTGCTCGTCATCCATCAGATGCGGCTCTATCGGCATACGGTAGACGTAGACAACTAGTAACAAAAAAGTATTAATCTGGTAAGTAGGGCTACGACATATTAAAGCGCTATAGCCAGTCGACTTTCTCGCGCTCACGCAGCTGAGCCTCAGGCGTGTGCGTCCCGCGGTAGTGGTCGAGGAATGTCTGTAGATCGTCCCAGCCGCCCCAGTCACAGACTACCATCGCGTCAACATCGGCAGATCGGAGCGATGTGGCCCACGTCCGCCGAAGGTCGTGCATCCCGACGAACTGCCAACCGTCGTCGCCGGTCTCTTCGAGTAGGTCGCTCGTAGCACGGTCCATCCACCGCCGGAGGGTCCGCGTCGTAGAGTCCACGAGAGGCGCGTCTGTCGGCTCCTCTCGCACGTCGCCAACGGTGCGGATGGTCGTGGCAAGGTTCGGCGGAATCGGCGTCTCACGGTACTCGCCGGTCTTGGCGGACTGCCACACCCGGAGCATGGTGCCCGCATCGGTGTCGACAACATGCTCGGGGGCGATGTCCAGCACCTCCGCCGACCGGAGACCACACCGGACCGCGAGCGAGACCGCTATCCGTTTCTCGGTGTCGTCGAACTGGTCGAGTAGCTGCTGAACCTCTTGTTCCGAGAGCCATGCTTTCATCCCGTCTTGATCGTCGTAGTTCTCTAAGTTCATCTGGTGTCCGTAAATTCTGCTTTGCGGTCAATATCCTAGAATCTTGGGGTCATTTCGGGGAGTCAGGTGGAAAAATCGGGCCGAATGTGTCCGGGTCTCAGAGGAGAACCGGACATGACTGCACTGGATTACCGGATTCCCAAGCGCAGAACTATCCAAAAGATTGCTACCATCAGGAGCAACTGATTTGTATGTAAATAGTAAATAAGCAGACAGTGTCTGAACAAAGCGACAATCAATCAAAGAAAAATTTAGGTAAAGAAGCCACTCAGTCGTCCGAACAGATAGACTGGCGAGGATTTGGTTCAGGTGCGTTTTTTATTTTGTCGCTGATAGCCGGAGGTGCGTTTATTAACTCTGTATCTGGGATGTCGTCTAGTGGGATCATCAACAGTTACTCAGCCCTTTTAGTATCGTATTTTATTGGTTCCACTGCTGGACATTATTATGGCAGAGCAATCAGCGATAGAGGATCCAGTTTGCATTCTGCATATCTAGGAGCATCTACTATACTGGTAGGCTTCTGGCTATTCCGTGTTCGTGTCTCACCACTGAGCGCAGCACTTATTTTTATGACAATTTCACTGATGTTAGCTCATGGCACAGATATAATAAAACAATCAAGTGAGATTCGGCGGGCCGTAGACTACTTTGCAAAAGGAGTGTCTCCACTTGGGATGCTCCTTTTTGGAGTATTCGAATTCATTCCATCTGGGATAATTGAGCCGGGAAAAATAGTATCCACTATTCATAATTCATTGACTCAAGATGTACTGGTTTTAGGAGCTACCTTGAATATCGTAGTCTTTGCAGTTGGTGGGTTCATTATAGTATGCTTAGGAATATTGTTACTTGCTGGCATTTTGGCGGAACCCTGAGTTTACGCTCGACATCTTCAGGGAGTAGCTTGCTCAAGAATTTTATCAAAATATCATCTGGAAAGTGGATAGGTATACAACAGGATGGGATTTTGGGCACTGGAATGTCCGAGTCTCACCGCAGAACCGGACAGCTATCGCGGCGGTGAGTCGTCAGACCGCACCGGCCACCATCTTGAAGATACGCACCAGGGCCGCTCGGCCGCCGGCCTTCCAAGCCCAGTCTATCGGCGTCACCCAGCCGAGTGCGTGCTGTAGGGAGTCGTCGGCCGCTACCAGCCCCGCGATGACCACCGCCACAGCGTGCCGCCGGGGCCACTCTCGCCATCCCGGCCGGAGGGGGGCGAGTAACACTGTTCCATTAGCCGCCAGCGTCAGACTCGCGCCGATGCGAGGATAGCGGGGCCATATCAGCAGGAACCCCACCAAACCGCTCAGAACGCCGCACAGCACTATCCACGGCTCGCGTCGTGGGTGGTTGTCCCAGATGATGAGTAGCGGCACCAGTGCGGCCACCATCATCGTCACGTAGTGATGCGGGAGCGTTGCGCTGCCGTCAGGTACCGCGTGATACGGGAAGCTCACTTATCACCCTCCTCTGGGATTTCGGTTTCGGACGGCTCAACCCCTGACTTGCTCTTGGTCGGGATTTGAGACGCCACGAGGCGGCCGAACCCCTCCACTTGCTGCATCCCGTAGCGGGTCGGCACTGCCAGCCCACCCATGAAAAACAGCAGGCACAGGCTGATGACCTGCGGGTCTGGGGTAATCTGTGGGATGGTCTGTAAGGGAATCATCGCTGAGTCACCACCGCCACGCCGAGCAGGGCCAGACCGCCGACCAACAGCAGGTTGCCCATGCCCATGCCGCCGTCGTCGTCGCCGCTCGAAGGCGGTACGATGATGGGCTGGTTGGTCGACTGCTGGCCGTCGTCGGCGCCGGAGTCCGGCTGCGGCTCGCCGCTGTCGTCAGTGCTATCGCCGCCCGATAGGCTGCCGTCGCTGGCCTCTACCAGAGCCTCCACCTCGTCCTGCGAGAGACTGCTATCGGACGACTCGACAGCCTCCGCCAGATGCTCGACGTTGCTTACCTCCTCGGCCCACTCGTCGGTCATGGCCTCGTCGTTGGCGTCGTTCAGTTCTTCAGTCGAGTCGTAGTCGCCCGCGTCGATGACTACCCCGTCATACGATTCTCCCGCGTCTCCGTCGTAGCTGCCGCCTGTGATTAGCGTACCCATATCAGTAGTGCAAGTGCGGCGATACCGGCCGCCGCAACCGTCTTCGTCGTGACTCTGCTCCCCTGCTGCTCACTATCGGACTGTCCGGTCGTCTCGCTCTGCTGACTGTCGGACTGTCCGGTCGACTCACTGTCGGCCGTCGGCGTCGAGGCGGCCGCTTGATCGGTCTGATCGCTGTCGGTCGTCCCCGGCACGTCCGGCTCGGTCGATTTCGATTCGGGCGGGTAATCGGGGTTGTAAACCTCTATCTGTCCGATATCCACACCGTCGACTGTGACCGTGTGAGTCCCGCTTTTGACAGTTACCGGGATGTCGACAAACTGCCGCTCTCCATATGCCTCATCCTCTGGCACCTCAATCATCGTCGTTTCGACGCCGCCGATCTCGACGGGCAACCGCTCTCCGTCCCGCATGGTCAGATACTGAGATCTGCCGTAAACGCGGTTCACAACGACGAATTTCAGCCGGTCGTTGAAGGCGTGCCACGAGCCGCCGGGACCGGTCCCGCTATTCTCGACTTTGACCTTCAGCTCGATTGTCTTATCCACGCCCATATTGCTATAATGCGACGTGTCAAGCACTGTGTAGTCCCGAATCATATCTGATGCTGGTGGGGTGCGCCGAGGACTCGCGCCTCAATATCAACGATCATGTCCGATGTCGTGTCGATCTCTATGCGATTGATAGCCCACAAGAACCCACCCCCAGAGGGATTTTGTGCTGTTGCCGTTGCGGTGGTTGACTCTCCCGGGAGCAGATTCTCAGTGTAGAGTTCTTTCGGTGCTACATCGGAGTCTGTCGTCTCGTAGACTACCACATCCCTGTCATACTTGTCGTCCGCATTGCTATCGTAGAGCGCGCTAATCCGGATTGCATTGACTGGTTGGGGCAGATTGAGCGTGTCTCCGTTACTCAGGCCAGAACCCACCGTCACCCACGACTCTCCGGGACTGGCTGATTGCGTCTGTCCGGGCTTCGAGTGGTGGGCCGTCGCGTTGCTCGCGTGGTTGTCTAACTCTGCCTGTGTGGCCGTGTCAAAGCTCAGGTCGCCGGTTCCGATGGGATAACCCGACAGGTTTGAGAGCGAGATACCCGACTCATCGACTCCGAGCGACTGCCCGGAGCGAGTGAGTGGCTCCGAGACCGTCACAGGGTCGTGATGGTCGGCAGGGGCTACGTTGTCGAGTTGGTCGTGACTGATGTAGCCCGTAGCCTGCCATGTCCCGCCACCGTCGTAGACTTTCGCCTCGCCCTGTCCATCAGGACCCGCATCCGTGTCGAACCAGAGCGCGCCTATCTCCGGGTCGGCCGGTTCCGCGGCTTGGATGTAGTCCCAGCCGCCGCCGGAACTTGCGGAGAGTCCTGCCATCAGGCCCCACCTCCCTCGAAGATGATGCCCACGCCGTCGCCGGCAGTGTTGGTCTTGATGTGCAGGTCGGCCGTCGTCGCGCCTTCCCACTCGAAGACGTGGCCCGAGTCTGTCAGCGGGATGAACTGCTCGGCGTCGTCACCGAGAAACACGTCTCCGGCATTGCCGGGCAGGTAGACGATGAGCGCGGTCACGCCGTCGGGAATCGGCAGGTCCGGCAGTTGCTCGGCAGTGGTCCCGTCTGTCGAGTAGGTCTCGATGGTCGCGCCGGTCGGGTTCCCCAGCGCCTCCTCGATGGCCTTCTGCCGGTCCTCGTTGGCCGGCGTCGTGTCGTCGCCTTCGGAGTTCTGGACCTTGTTGATGCGCTCGACATCCGCGTTTGTGTCGAGAACCACTATCCGCTCACCTCCCAGCCGATAGGCTGCACCGAGTAGGTCCGCGCTGTCGTCTCCGATAGGTTGCGGACGATGATACGGAGCTTGCTGCTGAACCTCCGTGCCGGTATCCACGTCGCCGTCAGGTCGTCAATGTCTGTCGGCGGAATCGGCGCTGGGCCGTACACCTTTTCGTCGTCTCGCCACACCTCGTAACTGCTGTTGGGGTGCTTCGAGATGGCGAGCGTCGGCAGGATAAATTCCGTCACCTGCTGGGTCGGCTCGAAGGTCACGACCAGCTGCTTCCCCGGCCCGATCTTGCGCGAGATGGGGTCGTTGTACGGCACGTCCGAGGGAGAGGGTTCGGGGACGATCACGCTGCACCCCCCTCCTCCTCGATACGTCGCCGTTGCTCCTCGATCTCCTGCTCGTCCATCTCGATTACCTCCGCTTCGATGTTAGTTCTCATCGGTCTCCTTGCCGCGCAGATGCTCGTTCACCAGCGTTAGGACGCCTTTCCGGTGGTCGGTCCCAGACAGTTGCCGCTCGTGTCTCAGTACCGCGTTCCGGTGCCACCGCGCTTCGAGAGCGAGACCGGCCACGCCGGACGCTCCGAGGATGGCCGCCATCTGGTAGATGAGCGGGTCGGGAAGCCCCAGCATCAGGCGCTCCCTCCTGCACTGACGGCCATCTGAGCGTACGGAGCGCCCAACCACAGCAGTCCCAGCGCGATGAGGATACCGCCGGCTTCCTTCGGGCCGACCATCCCGTAGCCCAGTAGTCCGCTCCCGGCGTCGGGGTCCGACTGTCGACGAAAGACCGGGTCGTCGCTCTGTGCATCCAGCAGGGCCGAGAAGTCGACCGAGGGGCCAGCTACGTCGTGCTGATCCTCTTGGTCGCCCCATTCCCCGCTGTAGTCGAATGCGTAGTCGTAGGCGTCCCGAGCGGGGCCGGTCAGAACCGCGTCCTGATTGTACTCGCCTTCCTCGTCGGGAGTTGTACCGTAGGCTCCGTATAGGAAGTCGGCTGCCTCGGACGTTGTAGGGCCGACTCCTGTGGCTTTCTGGACTGGCGAAGTTGCCCAATCGACATAACTGCCAGTCGCATCGGCCGCCGTGTCGGCTATGGTCCCGTCCTCGGGTTCGAGGTCGTCGGGCAACCACTCGGCCATTAATTGTCACCCCCGTAGGACAGGTACAGCAGGAGCGCGAACATCAGCACGTTCGCGGCTGAGAGGGCTATCATCACGTCGTCGGTCGTCCACTCGGAGCGTGCGACGTGAGCCGTCAGCGGCCCGTTCGTCTCGCTATTACTGCCGGCCACCGTGTCGGCGTCGGTCGTCGTGACCGTCATGGAGTTACCCCCACTGTGTCCGCTGTTGCCGCCGCTGGCCGGTTGCTGTCCTTCCTCCCAGACAGGTGTAGCTTCTACCGAAAACATGGCTAAGAAGCCCCTACGGCTGCCGTCCCATATCTGCCGAAACGGCCGACGTGAGACCCTGAACCTCACTCTGGCCGATCATGGCAGGCAGGTGCAGCAGTGCGTTTGTCGGCTCGGTCCCGTCGCCGTCCGGGTCAGTCCATCGGACGGTGTACGGCGCGTCGAGATACACGTCCACAGTCATGTCAGTGCCGACCCACGGGTGCAGCGGCGTCTGGTTGAGCCGCATGTACTCGGGCTGCTCGATTTGCGGAGCCTCATGTATGAGACCGAGGTTGCCCGTAAACACGCGCTGAGAACCGCTGTCCGCATTGCTCGCCGCCTTGCGGACTTCGAAAGAGGCGGCCTTGTCGCTGACGTAGTAGACGTGGACGGTGCTGTCAGTGCCCGGGTCGGTGACGGTGATCTCGTTGGCGTCGTAGTCCACCGAGTCGGGAGTCCCGTAGTACTCGCCGTCAAGCCACACCACGACGGCCTGCGTGACCGGCGTGTCTGTGACCGAGTGAGTGAGTCCGAACGTCTCGGAGTCGTCGGCTGAGGCGTTGGTGCTGAACTGCTGGTAGGCAGGTACGGCGATTTTGAAGGGGTTGTCTCGCCCCTCTCGGAGCATGTGGGCTGTGGTGGCCCGGTAGCGGCCGATTCGGGACCGCTGGCCCTGCGAGTTGACCGTCGTGTCCATCTCGTCGGGCGTGATGTGCCCGGGCTGGCGTCGTGCATCGGCCAGTCTGTCCATCAGGCTCATCGGTGAATCACCGCCGCCCGTGCTGCTCGACGGCGTTGCTCTCGATGTACAGTTCGGACTGCGACCAGTCGATTTGGGCGGGGGAGTCGCACATCAGATACAGCGTGTCGATGTCGCGCACGTCAATTTTGGGCACGGAGTCGCCGCCGTTCGGCGCGTTCTCCGGGGCCTGTAGCTCGATCTTCACCGAGTCGATGTTATCGACGTTGCGCTGCTCGGAGATGGTGAGCTTGACGTACTGCGAGATGTTCTTCAGCACCTCCGAGACCTTCATGGTCGACTCGTGACCGCTGGGTTCGACCGCGAAGTACAGCGAGGTGTTGGTCGGCATCGGGTCGCCGTTGGCGTCTCGCAGGTCGGCGTAGACGGGGATGCCGTCCTGCTGGCCCTGTGCCACGCGGTTCAGGAACCGGAGGAACTGGCCGCGCTCTGGCCCGATTTCGAGAATCGGCGTTGGGCGGGGGCTGGCCGGCGCGTTCTGGGCGACCGTGACAGCCTCCGCGCTCTCGCCCTCAGACGCGAATAGGTCCTCGGACATGCTCAGTCATCCCCCATGAACCGCTCTCGAAGTGACTCGACAACATGTACGCCGCCGCCGAGTGCGACCTTCCGGCCCTCGCCACCGTAGAGAGCGCCACCGACTGCAACAGTAGCGCCGTACGCCTCGTCGGGCAGGTCCTTGCCCATCTGGTCTTCGACTCCGTACTTGACGACTGCGGGGCCGACGAACCCGGCGAGTACGAGGGCCACGTCCACAACGTAGTCCTCGGATGCCAGCGTCGACATTGCATTACCAAAGTCCATGCAACTCCGGGGTTTGGATGGGTGTACCATCAAGAACCGACGAAAAAGCGAAGCGGTCTGCTTCGGGGTGCTTCGGCCTGCTTCGGTGTGGGTTAGTACGGCGAGTCGTCTATCAGGATGCGAACCACCTCGGCATTGCTCGGTTCGCTTCCGGGTAGCTCCCGGTCGATTCGCTCGCGTGCTTCTTCGAATCGGTCGCTGTCGTCGCCGCGTAGCGTGATTTGTGTCATCATGCGTACTCCGGTGGGTTCAGGTCGTTGCCCTCGCTGCCGTAGTGCGTGCTGGTCATCGAGACGGTGCCGGTGTCGACTCGGCGACGGTCCCCATCGTCGTCTGAGTAAATCCACTCTGTACCGGTGATAGAGCCGCTGTCGTCCTTGGTCTTTTGCAGGGACGTAGGCCGCTCTCTGCCGGTCGGGAGCAGGTCGTCTGGGACACTGGACGGGAGGAGGTCCGCACCGGGGTCGTGCAGGTCGGCCGGGTAGTTGATCGAGCCAGCAAGCGGCCCGATCTCCGCGCCATCGAAGCCGCCAATCATCCGGGCCTGGCACTGCGTGAGAATCGTCTTGTCGATCTCCGCGGTCCGTTGTGTGACCCACATGGTCGACGTGCCCGCTCCCCGGCCGGTCGTCGCCAGTTCCTTGATGGGCTGCGGGAGCTTCGTCCGCTGGGGCGCGACGAAATGAGCCTCGTCAACCACGACAAGCTGGTCACGGTCGAGTCGGCGGACGGCCGAGGCGATTCGGGTACAGATGTCACGCCAGCGGTCGGTGCCGATCTCCGCCTTGTGCCGCTCCAAGACGATGCGCGGGTTTGCCTTCAGGACCGCCATCCAGTCCTGTACCGACCACTGAGCTTCGACGGGGCCGACGATGAGATGGTCAGCAATACCGGCTTTGACAAGCCCCCGGTACTCCGCGCAGTAGTCCATCACGACGAGAGCGCCGTACTCCTCTGCGTTGCTCTCCATCCACGCCTGAGCGTGGTACGATTTGCCCCAGCCAGATTGTGCGACGAAAGCGAGGTTCATCAGTCGTCGTTGGTCTCCACGTCGACGGCTTCGAGCCGGTACAGGTCGCCGCTGCCGGTCTGGATAGTCTGAGCGTCCCCGTCACCGAGGGCTTGCAGGTCGCAGTGGGTGAGAGTTGCCCAGTCGGACTGCTCGCTGTCGTCGTTGTCGCTCCGGGTGTGCTGCCAGATTGTGTGTGCCAGAAGTGCGCAGAATAGCAGCCACGCGGCCGCTTCGGCGTAGTCTTGGATTCGGTAGGCCGATGGGATATTCATGCCAGCGCCTCCGTGTTTGCTTCGATGGCCTGCTCGGTCTCTTTCGACGGCCCGGCCAGCAGGTCTTCGAGCGCGTCGGCCGGCTCGAAGGCTACAACCTCCTGCTCGAAGCGGTCGACGCTGACGCCCCACTTCTTGCTGACGTGGTGGTCTGCGAGTTCGCGGTCTGTCGCGTCGATCTCCCCGGCTTGGCTGTTGCGGATAGTCTCGGCCCACCGCTCGATCTGCTTCGACCACTCGGACTCGTTCATTTCGGCGTAGTGTGAGAGCGCCGCCGGGTCGCCGTCGACGGGGCAGCACTCGTCTACCCAGACTTCGGACAGTGGTTTGCCCCCCGGCCCGTAGCCGTCGACGAGGTCCAGGATCTCGGTGGTCCGGGTCTCCTTGTCGATGCGGTCCCGGCCGTCGTCGGGGTCGATGCCGGCCGCCTCTCGTTGGTCGATGACGGCCGCACGTTGGGCGGTCTCGATCTCTGCCAGTATCGCCGCCAGCGCCCGCATACGTTCGCTTTCGTGGGGGTTTTCGATTTCGTGCTTTGCCTCTCGAATCTGCTTGATTTTGTCCATCATTGTCTTAGAGTAGGTCTGCGTCTGCCAGTTGGTCGCTCAGTCCGTTCATCAGGTCGCTCGCCGCGTCGGTCTCAGTCAGCAGCACGACGGCCACGAGTCCGGCTGTCCCGAGTGCTACGGCCTTGCCGGGCGGTATCTCGGTGCCCATCCCGGCCTGCTGTAGCCACTCGTCCACGTTCTCGTCTAGCTCGACAGGTGGGGCGCGGGCCAGTTCCTCGATATCCTCGGCGGTCTTGCCCGGCTCGCCCTCGGTCGACTCCGCGATCTCCCCGAGCAGGAGCGCCAGCATCGAAACGTACTGGTCGCCCCACGTCTCTCCGTCGGGCATCGCCGGCTGGCTTGCCGTCTCGTCGGCCGAAGTGGCGTCGGCGTCGTCCGAATCGCTGGTGTCGCCCTCGTCGTCTGCTGCGGCCCCTGCCTCCTGCTCCACATCTTCAGGGTCCACATCGATCTCATCGAGAGAGATTTCGGCTTTCTCGTCAGGGTCGATCTCCGGGGCGTCGTCCTCGGTCTCGCCCTCGTCGCTCTCCTGCTCGGCCGGGTCGGTCTGCTCGGTCTCTACCACTGCACATCAGCCTCCGGGTCGTCGGCCACTGGGTCGGCGTCCGTGTCCTCGACCACTTCGCTGTCTACCTCGGTCGGCTGGTCGTTGCTGCCGGAGAGGGCGACGGCCAGCACCCCGAGCAGCAAGAGACCAGCCACAATGGCCCCTACAGGCACCCCTCGACCGCTGGTCGTCTGGCTGGTCTTGTTCCCCTGCTGTCCCTCGGTTTCGGTCCCCTCGTCGGTGCTCTCCTCGCCCGTGTTGCGCGCTACCTGCTGCTCGTACTCGCTTGATTGGTCCATTTCTTGGTGCTCTGTTTCGCTGTTTTCGTCCGCTTCAGGGCGCTCTTGCGCCGCTTCGCCCTGCTCGTCGTCCTCGGTGTCGTCGGGAGCGCCCTGATCGCCCTGTTCAGCGCCCTTTTCGTCCCCCTCGGCAGGGCGGTTCAGCGCGCTCCTGAGTGCTTCCGTGTCGCTGTGTGCGTCGTCGGTTTTCGCGTTGATGTGCCGCCGGACGCTTTGTTTACTCTTCTCGCCGTTCTCGTTGTAGTCGCACCCCTCAGCGGGGCAAGTTGGTCCTGTCATAACGTGTTCTGACCGCCTTCAGCAACCGCAAACTCGTCGGGTATCTGCTGTTCTGTCTTGCCTGAGCCGCCGCTATCGGCGCGCTCGTCGCTCCGTAGCCCACCGGGATTCTCTTCGACCGCTTCAACCACCTCACCTTGAGCGCGCTCACCGCGCTCACCACCGGCTAAGCGCGCTTGGTCGTCCGCTCGATCTCCCGAAAGTGTGCGCTGGTCATCTGTCTCGAGTATTTCAGCCTCGTCACCGGTTCCAACAGGGGTATCGGCCGCCCCGTTGACCACCGCGTTCGGCAGCTCCTCTCGGGGTCCATCGGTCACTTCGTGACTGTGTTCAGAGTGGTCGGCATGGCACTCGTGGCAGTCGGCGGCCATCTCCCGGGTTAGGTCCATCAGGGCTGCTTGCTCGGTCTCTAACCGCTCGAAGTGGAGCGGCGTCTGGCCGACTGTTCCGCGTATCGCGTTAATAGCACGGGCGGCCCGCTGGGCCTGCACCCAGTTGTTGGCCAGTTGTTCCAGTGCTTCTTCCACGTCGGCCATCGCCGCCTTGTAGCCGTCCCAAGACCGCTGTAGCGCCCCTTTCTGTTTGCCGGTAAGTTCGGTTGGGTCCGGGTCAGCAGGGGCGTCGGGCTGCTCTGGGTCCGGTCGCCGGTCGGGTTCATTCCGAGCCAGTACGTCGTTCATCACATCGTCTAGCGACATCTGGCAGGTTTCTTGGAGGAACTCGCACGCTTCGGGATCGCCGTTCAGGCAGTGCCCTCGGGCATGATCGCACTGATTGGACTGTGCCGACCGGGCCGCTCGGGCTGCCTTCTCGTCGGCAGTCTCGTCGGCCGACCGCTTCCCACTCTCTCGGCCGGCCTGCTGCATCACCTCTCGATGCTCATCTACGGTCAGTGTGGGGTCGTAGTAGCTCACCCAGTCCTCTACCCCCTCAGACTGGGCGATACCCTTCACAGAGCGGGCATGGAGTACGTTTGCTCGGCCGTCGAAGAAGTCGATGCCTTCGCGCTCAGTGTCGGACAGTGGCACCTGTCCGCCGTCGTCGCCGCCATCGTCGCGGCTGTCGGCCGCTTCCAGCCGCTCCTGCTCTAAGACCCACTCAGGCGTGCCGCTTTCTGCCCACGCAACAGTCTTGAGCCGGCGGTCGTCGTCGGTACACAGGTACTCGGGGTGTCGCTCTCTCGCCGCGTCTGCGGCGTCTTTACTTCCGTACTCGATTCGCTCCGTCAAACTATCACCACTCGATAAGCGAGCATACGCAGAAACAGAATCGCTAAAAGCCCGTAAAACGCACCGCTGAATGGCTGAATGACTGATTAGGCCATTACTGACTCGGAACTCTCGACTCCTGTAACCGCCGCGTGTTGGTACCGCCGCAATGACCGCAGACTACAGGGACACTGTCGTCGTTGCGGTCATCATAGAGTAACGAGAGTGGTTCGTCACAGTCGTCACAGTAGTGCGTATGTTCAGTACCGGACGACTCACACATCGGCTTTTGCACCTCCCTGAGCAGGTTCGTGGCGGGAGAACGGCCGAACGTGAACAGCCATGTAGTCACTCGGTGGAATCCCGTTCTGTAGGCGAACGTACCCACGCTTTGCCAGTCGGTTGAGAAGGCGCTGTGCGCCTTGCTGGTCGATGTTGTCAACAGCTTGCGCCAGTGCCCGTTTGGCGGTTTCACCCCGGACGATTCCACTCTCGGTACGCTTCTTGCACAGCGTTCGGTAAGCGACGGCGAGGTCTCGGTCGTCTGGATCGGCGTAGGGTTCCACGCCACCGTCTTCGGTCGGCTCTGAAACCTTCCGCCGCACGTACTCTTCGAGGTCGGCACTCATGTTGTCGACCTGTTCCTTGTACTGTTCTTTCAGGTGGGTCGGCAGTCGGAACGTGATCTTGTCGCTCCCGCTCTCCTCGTGAAGTTGGCTTCCACCAGTCATGTCTGACTAGCCACCTCCTCGTAAGACGGGGCCGAATCCCCACACGGCGGCGTGACTGATGCCGATGTTGGTACTTGTAGGACAGCCCCCCGTGGGGTCGCCAGAAGGTCTCGCGTGAGGCCGGGCGTGTGTGCGTGCGTCATCGGCGGCCTCCTGTCTTCTCGCGGGCGTTGGTCAGCAGGTTCCCGATCGTGCCAGCCGCCCGGTCGGTGTAGCGGGCGAACTCCCGAACGCCGAAGCTACCGAGTTCGCAGGCGAGGTACGCATCGAGTTCGGCAGGAGTGAGTTGGTCGAAAGCGGTCGGGTCGTCGTCGAGGCGGAGCCATGTTGGTGGCGCTGGGTACTCGCGGCCGGTGTCGAGATGAGTCACAACGATCTGCCCACGAACCCACTGCCACCACAGAGAGGCGACGTGGGCACACCAACTGTCGTTGTAGTGATAGCCATCACCGTCGCACTCAGCGACGAGCGTACGGCCTTTGAGCGCCCACTGAACGCGGTGGTAGTCGTCACCGTCGGACAGGGTGACGATACGCTCGGCGTCGTTGATAGCGCCGCCATTGTCGCTCTCTTGTTGAGCGCGTTGCCACGCCGTCGACAGCGTCCAGTCATCGGGCATCGACAGTGGCGACGGCCCGCCAACCGTTCCGGGGAGATCGTCGCTCGGCTGCCAGCTGCGCTCGGCACGGCTCATGGCCGACACACCCCCTCGTCCATCGCCGGACACCGCTTCAGTTCACGGTCGATAACGAAGCCACAGAACCGGCAGATTTGCCGGGTGGAGGGGTCAGTCGCACGGCTCACGCTGACCACCTCGTTGAAGTGAAAAAGCGGCATAGAAGGCCGCTATCCTTTATTTTGGAGTGGGACCGCCGAGATTCGAACTCAGGTCCGACGCACCCCATGCGCCGAGGATACCGCTACCCCACGGTCCCGCACTTCGTGAGAGGAGGGTGGTTTAATTAAGGGCTTCGTTTTCTCGGCGGCCCAATAGGATGAAACCAGTGACAGCGAGGGGGTTCAACGGGCGCGTGTCAGTCGGCGACTTTGATATCGGGACTGTCGATAGTGACGTTCTCAAGCGACCAGCCCTCAGCCGCGGACCGAGCGTCGATACCGATGGCATTCTTTTCAGCAGTCACAGAGATAGTCGATTCAGAGACAGTCCACGACGCGTTGGTCTTGATGGCGTGGATTCCTTGCTGCCGACTCTCGATGGTCGTGTTCTGGATGGTCCACGCACCGGTCGTTCGTGCGGTGAAGGCCCCGATATCGCGAGTGTCGAGAGTGGAATCTTCGAGTGTCCACGCGCCGCCGGAAAAGGCGGTTACGAGACCGATGTCGCTTCGACTGACCGTCAGGTCGGTCACCGTCCAGTCACCATCGCTGTTGATAGCTTTGACCCCTGTATCGCTTCGGCGGACCTCCGTGTTCTGGACCGACCAGTCACCAGTTGTCCCAGAGGCGTCGACGCCGTCCGCACCGGACCGGTCGACGACGACCGCTGTGATCGTCCAGTCGCCGGAGGACTCACGGACGTCGGCGCCGTCACCGCCGACTTCAACAAAGCGGGTGTCGCGAATCGTCCAGTCGCCGCTGGTGCCACGGGCGAACACGCCGCTGTAGGTCGTGCTGGCGACGGCGGCGTCCTCGATAGTCCAGTTCCCGGTCGTGTTTGGTGCGTAAACGCCGACGTCAGCAGCGATAACAGTCGTGTCACTGACCGTCCAATCACCGCTGGTTCCGTTAGCGGCGACGCCAAAGCGGTAGTTTCGTACGGTGAACCCGGTGACGTTCGGTTCGGCGGTGCCGGCCACCGTGACGCCGGTCCCATTGACGAACCGCGACCCGTCCAGTATTGCCCGGTCGGGTGCGACGAGAGTGATGCTCTCGTTGACACTGACCTCTTCGTAGTAGGTACCCGGCTGGACTTCGACAGTGTCACCGCTGTCGGCGGCATTCACGGCGGCCTGTATCGACCGATAATCAGCACTCCCGGATTTATCGACGGTCAGCGTCTCCTGTCCTGTCTGGGCTCCAGCCGCGCCGGCTGGCACGACAGCCAGTGTCAGCATGATCGACAACAGGAGGGCAGGTAGTCTCGTACGCGTGTCGCTCATATTTGGAATAGTAGGGTCCGAATAGATGTAAACCGTAGTGTTCTTTCACCCGTCGGCGACAGGCCGCTGCGGTAAAGCTGGAAATACCAGCGACATACTCGGCAGCGCGGCGCGCGAAAGCGTTATCGGCCGGACCAGCGAACCACTGGGTGTGCTGGAGTTGACGTACGAGTCGGGGACCATCCGCGTAACGGGAGACCCCCCGTCGGACCTGCCCGGCGTCAAGTACGACCAGCGGTCACAGACAGGGCGAGCGCCGGCCTACCGGTACGCCGAACTGATTGCCGAACTCGATGAGCGTGGGGCTGCATATGAGGACCACATCGGTGCGTTCCCCTCGCTGTCGCTCTCGACGGCGTACGATCTCCGGGAGTACCAGCAGGCGGTACTGGACGCTTGGCGAGGGGCCGATGACAGAGGCTGTCTCGAATTACCGACGGGGAGCGGCAAGACCGTTATCGGCATCGCGGCGATGGTGGCGCTGGGGACACCGACGCTGGTCGTCGTCCCGACCATCGATCTGCTGGAGCAGTGGCAAGGCGAGCTACAGCAGGAGTTCGACCATTCCGTCGGCCGTATGGGCGGGGGCGAACAGCACGTCGAGGATATCACAGTGTCGACGTATGACTCGGCATATTTGCGGGCCGATGAACTCGGTGACCGGTTCGGGTTCGTCGTCTTCGACGAGGTTCACCACCTTGGCGGGGAGGGGTATCGGGACATCGCTCGGCTACTCGCTGCGCCGGCTCGACTCGGACTGACAGCGACGTTCGAGCGGCCGGACGGAGCCCACGAGGCCATCGAGGACCTCGTCGGCTCGCTCGTCCAGCGAGTCAGCATTGACGACTTAGCGGGTGAGCACCTCGCGGACTACGATATCAAGCGACTCGAAGTTTCACTTACGCCGGACGAACGGGACCGTTACGAGGAGTATCAGGGGACGTTCACCGACTATCTCAAGCAGTCCAACATCCAGCTCCGGTCGGGCAGCGATTATCAGGAACTCGTGAAGCGGTCTGGCAACGACCCGGCGGCTCGCGAGGCGTTACTGGCGAAACAGCGAGCTCGAGAGGTGATGATGAACGCCCAGCGGAAGGTCGACCGGCTGGCGACGATTCTGGACCGCCACCGCGAGGACCGGATCATCGTCTTCACCGCCCACACCGACCTCGTGTACCGCCTCTCAGAGCGATTTCTCATTCCGGCGATAACGCACGAGACTGGCGCGAGCGAGCGCCGAGAGATCTTAGAGCGGTTCCGTGACGGAACGTATTCCCGGGTCGTGACGGCGAACGTCCTCGATGAGGGTGTTGACGTGCCAGACGCGAACGTCGCCGTCGTCCTCTCGGGCAGTGGCTCAGAGCGGGAGTTTACCCAGCGACTCGGCCGGATTCTACGGCCGAAAGCCGACGGCGGGCGGGCACTGCTGTACGAACTCGTGACCGAGGAGACTGCGGAAGAGCAGGTCGCTAGGCGCCGCAGATAGTGAGCGATGCGCATCGAGGCGGCTCCTGAGCCTGCCGATGGGATTGCCTGACTCCCTGTTTTTTGTCGCTCCGTCGCAGAAACACGCGTGTGCTGACGAAAGACCTCCTGCGGGTGTCTCGGGCGGGCGGCGGCTATCACCTGCAGTTCGCCGACACCGACGCCGAGCGACTTGCGGCCCGCGTGCTTGGCATCTATCAGGGCCACGTCGGCGAATCCCGCGAGACACTGGAGGCTGCACTCGCGGATATAGAGCGTGAGGCCGACGATTTCAAGCTGGTCCGCGGGCTGGCGGAACTCGTTGAACGGGAGGCTACCTTCGAGACGCAAGCTCCGGTCGACCCCGTTCGCGCCCGTCGTCGGGTGTTCGAAGCCGCTGCGGACATCGGGGTCGTGAGCGAAGCCGAGCGCCAGCAAACACTCACCGAGGCAGCCGATCACTTCGGCACGGACGCCGCGACGCTGGCCGACGCGCTGTACGCCGACCGGGACTCGCGGCAGATCCTCACCGATGTCGACTCGCGCTGGGGACCGGCCGAACTGCGGACCCAGTACAATCTCTCGCTGGCACAGACAGCGCTGTTCGACGCGACGGGAGTACGAGTCCGCTCCTCCGAGCCGAAAGCGCTCATTTCTGCCGTCAAACGTCTCCGGCTGATGTACGAGATCCGCCGGACTGAGGCCGGTCGAGAAGTCGTCGTTACAGGACCGGACGCGCTGTTCTCGAACACACGCCGGTACGGGACCCGCTTCGCTCGTCTCCTGCGGACGGTCGCGACCGCGAGCGAGTGGGAGCTGACGGCGACTATCGACGACCGGGGCACCGAGCGGCAACTCACGCTCTCGGACGCGGATGTCTCCGTGCCCGGTGTCGAGCCCGTAACGGAGGTAAGCTACGACAGCGGCGTCGAAGCCGACTTCGCCGGTCGGTTCGCCGCGCTGGACCTCGACTGGGACCTGATACGCGAACCGGAACCCCTTGCCGCGGGCGAACACGTCGTCATTCCGGACTTCGCCTTCGAGTGGCGGCCCGGCGCTGACACCGGTGTTCGTGATACTGGGCGTGGTGTGGAAGATTCGGATGAACCCGGCCATGACGACCCCCTCCGCGTCTTCTTCGAGATTATGGGGTTCTGGACGCCGGAGTACGTCGAGAAGAAACTCGCTCGCCTCGATGCGCTAGATGACATCGAGATGCTGGTCGCTGTCGACGAATCGCTTGGCGTTGGTGAGGAGATCGAAGCGACGGACAATCGAGCAATCCCGTACTCCGGTACGGTCAGCGTGAAAGACGTGCGGGATGCCCTGCGACCCTACGAGGAGCGACTGGTGCGTGAGAGCGTGGCGGAGATGCCCGACAAACTGCGGCCAGATGCCAAAGTAATCTCGCTCGCTGACCTCGCTGTGGAGTACGGTGTCAGCGAGGATGCGCTGGCAGACGTGGCCTTTCCAGCTCACGAGCGCGTCGGCCGCACGCTCGTAGACCCCGCTGTGCTTGATGAACTGGCCGAGGAAATCGAACCCGAAATGGCATACGAGGCGGCGATTGACCGACTGGCCGACTATGACATCGAGGACGACAGCGCTGCGCTCGCACGCCTTGGCTACCGCGTTGCTTGGGAAGGACTGGGTGAGGGGACAATCCAGCCACGGGAGTGAGCTGGCTGTGAGAAACGACGGGGAATCCGCTCCCAAGTACAGCGGATCCCCACCGCAATGAAGGGAGCAACCGGCGTTCAGGCCGGTTCGTCAAGTTGCTCCTCGGAAGGCTGTCGCCGCCACTGTGGCGTTTCGAGGAAGAGTCGGAGCGGCCAGATGACGTAGTACAGCGGATGCAACGGACCGGGGAGCGGGCAAAACTGGTATTCCGAGTACGTTGGGTGAAGCGACGAGTGCAACAGCAGGAACGGCACCAGCGCAGTTATCGAATCGCTGGCAGCCAGATAAAACCGAGCGGCTTCGAACTGCGTGGGCGCCTCTGTCGTCCCGGCAGCCAGCGACTCGACGACGGCTTCAGCTAATTCAGCGATGCGACCGTCCGTGCGAAGACGGTCCAGTATCGGCGCTGGGAGGGCATACCCGAAGACGGCACGGGCGAGCGCAGCCCCGAGCAGTAGATTCCGCTCAACGCCAGTTTCTCGTGCCCGGGCAAGGACGTGTGACCAGTCGGCATCTGCGGACTCCAGCGCCGCAACGAAGTCACAGAGCCACTTCAGGAGATACCAGCGGTGCTTGGTTCCGTGAAACGCCAACACGAGCAGCCGGTCTGACTGTGCAAGCGCCAGGAGTGGTTGGCCGCCGACCGCCACTGCGTCGCGGCGGTCCCAGAGTTCATCGAAGGGTGTTGAGAACGGCCGCTCGGCGTCGCCAACCCGCCAGCGAAGCTCAACGTCGAACTCCGGCCCTCGCATCTCGTACTCGTGAACGATTGCTTTCGTCACAGGACCGCCCAACAGTGCGGCGTCGTCCAACCGCGGCGTGCCCCCCCGCCACTCGTATCCTCGCTCTTCCAGAATATCCGCGGCAACGGGGATATCTTCCGGATGGACAAGCAGATCCAGGTCATTGTACTCACGCGCTGTTGCGTCGTCGTACGCAACGGCAGACAGCACCGGTCCCTTGAACGGCATTACGCGTACACCGCGTGTCTCGAAGCGCTCTAGTATCTCCTGTAGCTCGGCCGTGAACGCGAGATTTCGCATCCGTTTTCCCTGTACGATGCTGCTAAGTCGTGTCAACACGTCCGCTGGCACGGTGAACTCATCACCACTCTCGCGTGCCATCACCTCCAGCCCCTCATAGAGGAGTTGCACGACGCCGTGATACCGGGCGAGTTCAACGACGCGGTCCCAGTCGGGCGTGTCATCCAGCGGGAGAGGCTCGGGGGAAGCGTCGGTGACAATTGCGGTCCGAGTACAGTTGAGCACCACCTGAAGTTCGGGTTCAGCCTCCGTCAGCATGAATCGCTCTTGAGATCAGACTGAATCCTGGCTGCGACATCCCGAATCGTATCGAGATCTCGTGGCCGGCGAAGCCGTCTTATATTTGTGTTGTCGACGATCTCCCCGCAGGCGTCGAAGTTAGACACGGCCTGACCGTCGGCTTCCAGCGCGCCCAGCGTGTACGTGTTATTCACGAGCGCCATGATCTGCTCGTTCGGCCTGACTGATTCTACTTCGATTGTCTCGCCGTCTTCGAGGAGGTAGATGTGCTCTAACGGTACCGGAGTCGCGGGCTGGTCGTGCCTGAGCCCGTAGAAGTGTCGAGGGCGCCCGTCGTGGACCTGTTCCGGTGGTTCGACCGGGGGGTCGAACGCCTCAACTGCCTCCGGATCGAGTTTCATCGATGGGTAGCCGCTCCGGACAATCGGTCCTTCATCGTCCAGCGCTATCGCAGCCACGTCGTCGCTGAGGACACGGTGTCCGTCGAGCAGGCAGGCCATCGCAGTTGTCGTTTTTCCGACCCCCGACTCCCCGACGAACGCCACTGCACGCCCGTCGATGCTGACAGTACTGGCGTGCAGCACGAAGTAGCCCCGTTGATCCAGCAGGTGGTTCAACGCCGGGCCGACCAATACATGACGGAGCACTTCGCTGGGCACGCCCGCGGCCGGGTCCACAGCAATGGACGTGCCGTCGCAAATTCTGACCGTTGCGGCGTCGTATAGAAGGTAGTATTCGCGCTCAGTTACTACGTGAAAAGTCGTCCCGGACGCAGCCGACAGTGGGCGGGGAATCCGTTCCTCGGTGATGGTGACATCAACTCGCCCGTCGGGCGCTGTCTCAGCGGGCGGAAGCTCCGGTACGTCGAAAGCCGAGCGGACCGTCAGGCCAAAGGCTTCGTACGTGGCCGCGTTTGTCGTCGCCATCCGGCTAGTTTCCTCCCTGCGTGGTTGTCCACCGATTCCATCTATGTTGAAACACACCCCATCTACGGCACCCCTGGTTCATAGCAGACCGCTTGACTGCTGTGGTGGATAAGAATGGGCTCTTTACTCCCAGCACATATCGATAGAACCGTCGCGGTGAATACACTGAACGTCGCCAGTGTCGAGTACCAATAAAAGAGAAGGCTGTTAGATATGTGGGCCGGCTGTGGACGTTAGCTCCACTTCCCGTATCCGTCGTCGTGGTCCCACCAGTTCGTTTTTTCCTCGACAGTTCCGTACGTTTCGACCGACGGCGTTTCGTATTCCTTCATGGGTTACCCCCGTCCCTGCTTTCAGATGTCGGTGTGTTTGTTATAGTATCTATTACTATTGAATTACTTCAGAATAGAGTGTTTACTACTCGTTAGCCATGTACTTCGCGTTCGGTGAGTGTTCGGAAACGCCCGAAGTCGTCGATATCTCCGATAAGGACGTCCCCGTTCGATTCGATCCAAGCGTGTGCCTCGAACGTATCGGACTGCGGATCCACGCCGAAGCGGAGACGATGCGGCAGGTCGTTGGCGACCAGCAGTGTACTACCAGTGAGTGCTCTGTCGAGACAATCGTAGGTGCCCGGTAGACACGATCCTGCTGTCAGAACCGCCCAGCGGACAGACTCCGGTGACGCAGACTGTCGATGGCAGGGGAGAAACTGAGCGGCCGTACCGAAATATCGCTCCGCGTCCTCCAGCCCAGCGACTGCAAGCAGTACCTTGCTCGCAGCGATCAGTACCACTGCTTCACAGAGCAAAAGCTTCTGTCCCCGAGGCAACGCTCTGCACTCACGGAGTCGGGCTCGCATCGACATTGATGAGTTGCTCCCCGGCAAGCGTTTCCAGAAAGTGTTCCACGTCATTTGCCGCTCGGTTTCTGTCGACATCGTACTCCCCGACCAGCGCCGAGACGATGTCCGCTGGCTCAGTCGGTTCCTGAATTCGCTCCCAGATATCCGGGCCGACTCCCGACAGGCCCTGGTACCGCCCCGTCTCGTTGTTGAGCAACACGATTTCCCCGTTGATAGTCGTGGTGACACAGTTATCAGTTGCGACGACAGTCAATCCGGAATCTATTGCGACCATACGGATATCCGCGCTACTCGCACTATTTGTTATGGCCTCTTTTCCTCCCCGCCGCCGCTCTAACTGCCGGTAGACGTGCCCTTCGCTCCCGAACGACCCGGCCGTAGTAAGCCGGTAACTATGCCTCATAGAAACCGCATCCCGAACAATGGCTGCCACTCCCTCGGTCAGTGAAAAATACGCATCGTTGCGCCGCGTGGCGCTGTATCGTCCGGCGCTGACGGGGAGTATCGTCGCCGCCAGCCTCTTCGTGATGCTGCTGGAAGGCGTCGGCCTCTCGTTCCTGTTTCCGATACTCGACGCCGCACAGGCCGGCCAGGGCCTCCCGTTTCAGCCGGACGGCGTCACCGGCCAATTTCTTTCCGCGTACGCCGCTGCAGGACTGCCGCTCACACTCGAATTCCTGCTGGCCGGCCTCGCGTGCGTGATGGTCGTCCGGTACACGGCGTCGTTTACCGTGAAATGGCTCGCGGCGAAGCTCACACAGACGTACGAACGTGACCTCAAAGACCGGGCCTACGAACTGGCAATGGGCGCATCAGTTGCCTACTACGACGATAAGGGGTCCGACGACATCATGAACACGATTCTGACACAGACCCGCTACGCCGGGCGTGTCATCGGCCGGATTATCCAGTTCTTCCAGCAGGCAATCCTCTCTCTGGTGTATATCGGAATCGCGCTGGCTATCGCACCGATGCTGGCAGTCGGTTCTGCTGTCGCTCTCGGCGGTGTCACAGCGATCATCAGATACGGCATCGAGCCCGGGTACGCCGTCGGCGACCGTGTGGCGACGGCAAACGAACAGCTACAGGAGACAACACAGGCGGGGACGCAGGGTATCCGTGACGTGAAGCTGTTCAGCATGGGCGACGGGCTGATTGCCGAGTTCCGGGCCACGCTCGACCGGTACACTTCGACCAGCATCGCTGTTCGCCGGAACGAGGTCGCAATCGGTAGCCTCTATCGGCTCTCGGTCTCGCTGCTCCTGTTTGGTCTCGTCTACGTTGCACTCAGTTTCCGGGCGCTGTCTATCCCGGAACTCGGCGTGTTCCTGTTCGCGATGCTCCGACTCGCGCCCCGGCTGAGCTCGCTCAACTCCACCGTCTACGCTATCGAGGGAGAGCTACCACATCTGGTTCGAACGCACCAGTTCATCGACCGCCTCGAAGCCCAGCAGGAGCCAGCTGGCGGGCAGTCGGTCCCGAACCGAATCCGGCAGATCGCGTTCGAAAACGTCTCGTTTGCCTACGAAGACGAGCCAGTGCTTGCAGACTTCTCGATGACTGTCGAGCGAGGCGAGTTCATCGGTATCGTCGGCGAGTCCGGCGGCGGCAAGTCGACAGTCGTCTCGCTGCTCACTCGGCTCTATGCGGCGGATAGCGGTGACATCCTAGCGAACGGGACGCCGATTTCGACCTATGCCCTCGACGAATGGCGTGACGCCGTTGCGATGGTCCGACAGGACCCACATATCTTCAACGACACGTTACGGTACAACCTCACTGCCGGACGGGATATCTCCGACGAGACGCTCTACGAAGTCGCCGAGAAGGCCCTCGTTCTCGAATTTCTCGATAACCTCCCGCAGGGGCTCGACACGGTACTGGGCGACGACGGCGTGAAACTGTCTGGCGGGCAGCGCCAGCGCGTCGCACTGGCGCGAGCGCTGCTGACGGACGCAGAGATACTCGTGCTCGATGAGGCCACCAGCGACCTCGACTCGAATCTGGAACGGCAGATCCATCGAACCGTCGAGACGCTTGACGGAGACAAGACCGTGATCGCAATCGCCCACCGACTCTCGACCGTCTCCAATGCCGACCGAATATACACCGTCGAGGATGGGCGGGTAACGGAACGGGGGAGCCACGCCGAACTGCTCGACGTCGACGGGACGTACGCGGAGTTGTACGCGATGCAAGGAACGGCAGCCGCGAAGTCTTCCAGCGGCTGAGCCGTTCTCGTCCAAGTGGTCGTACCGCCCTCTGTCAGACCTCTCGCCGCCGGCCCTTCGGGACCTGTGATCTGAGTTCGCCGTAGACGTACAGGCCGACGCCCACCGGTTCGGCCTCACCAGCAAGGTCGTGAGTGACGACGAGATACCCCCAGTCACCGTCCCAGTCGAGTTCCTGATCCTCGCCGGCCACGAACGCCCGGGCAGCGTCCGCATCGAGGTGGATGACGTTCTGGCTGGCGTGCTCACCGAACCGCTGGACGGCCTCCAGCGTCGGCTTCCAGTGTTCCTGACGTGTCCGCAGGAACGTCATTCCCAGTCCTTCGATATCGACTGGCGACGGCGGGCTGCCCTGATACAGCCACAGTTTGCCAGCACCGCGCTCCCAGAAGGTGTACCCCTCGAAGGTCTCCGGCGGGACGCCAAAGCGTTCAGCCCAGAAGCCGAGCACTTCCTGTCGGGTCGCTCGCTCGGGGTCGTCGCGCGCTTCGTCCGTCTCTGGGAGTCGCGTGAACTCAGTGCTCTGGTCGCTCATTCTGCAGGCACCTCCAGTTTCGCACAGAAGAACCCGCCCGTATCGTTGTGATGCGGGTAGATGCGCTTGGCGTTTGTCACCCTCGGGTCGAAGCGCTCGTCCTGCCACTCGGTGATTCCCGGTGCGTGATCGAGCGGGAGGTCGTAGTCCACGATTTCACAGGCAACTTCGTCGAGCACGTAGTCCAGCACGGCCTCGTTTTCCTCCGGGGCGAACGTGCAGGTAGAGTAAACAACGGTTCCGCCGGGCTCGGTCACCTCGACAGCTCGTTTGAGGATACCCTTCTGCACGCCGGAGATGCCTTCGACGTGCGAGAGCGACCAGTCCTCCAGCGTATCCGGGTTCTTGCGAATCGTCCCCTCACAGGAACAGGGGACGTCGACGAGCGCCCGGTCGTATCCCTCGCCGCCGAAGGGCTTGAGCGAGTGGTTGCGGCCGTCCTCGTGGGTAACGGCGACCGTCGTCGCCCCCAGTCGCTCGGTGTTGGTCCGCAGCGCTGAGATACGTCCGAGATTATTGTCGGTTGCGACGACTTCGCCGGTATCCTCCATCAGGGCGGCGAGCTGGGTCGTCTTGCTCCCCGGTGCCGCACAGGCGTCCCAGACCCGCTCACCGGGCTGAGGGTCTAATACGGTCGCCGGAATCACGGACACTTCCTCCTGGCCGTGAATCCAGCCGTGGAAGTACGGCCAGTTCGCGCCGGGGGAGTCCTCGGGCAGGACGAACAGGCCGTCGTGCCAGTCGACGGGGTCGTAGGCGATGTCTGCATCCGCGAGCGCCGTCCGGACCCGCTCGACGGTGGCTTTGATCGTGTTGACCCTGATAGCCGACGGCAGCGGGCGTTCACACGCGTCGATGAACGCCTCGAAGTCGTCGATGATGGGTCGGTAGCGGTCGAGTGGTTCCATTGTCCGGCGTTCGCTGGCGGTCGGTTTGTGGGTTTCGAACGGCACCGGCCCATGGCTTTCAAGCCGTCGGCGGACGATATCTGAGGTATGGCACACATACAGGTCCACCGCGACGACATTTCCCTCGACTCCCCGACACTGGTCGAGGGGCTCCCGGGCGTCGGCCTCGTCGGCAAGATAGCCGCTGACCACCTTGTCGATGTCTACGACATGGAGTACTACGCGTCGGCCCACTGCGAGGGATTGCCGGAAATCGCCGTGTACGGAACGGACGACCCGGACGTTCGCCCGCCGGTCCGGCTGTACGCGGACGAGGACCGCGACCTGCTCGTCCTCCAGAGCGACGCACCGGTTTCCCCATCTGGTGCGAAGGAGTTCGCCAGCTGTATGGTCGGCTGGTTCGAGACCAACGATGCGACACCGATCTACCTCAGCGGCCGTCCTGCGGAGAAAGATGGGGTTCCGGCCGTGTACGGCGTCTCGACAGGCGACGGGGCGGCAATGCTTGAGGAGGCGGACGTAAACCCGCCCTCCGAGAACGGCGCGATCACCGGCCCGACCGGTGCGCTGGTCCACGAATCACAGCGGGTCGGACTAACGAGCGTCGGCCTTATCGTCGAAGCCGACCAGCAGTTCCCCGACCCGGAAGCGGCGCGGGCACTGCTCCAGACAGGCATCAGTCCACTAACTGACTTCGAGATCGACACTGAGGCCCTAGTCGAGCAGGCCGAGGAAATCGGGCGCGCCAAGGCACAGCTAGCACAGCAACTGCAGGAGAATCAAGAGGAGAGCACGAGCGCACGACCGCTCGGGATGTATCAGTAATGGCGGGCGCAGACGACATCGTTCGCGGGTTACTGGTCATAGCTATCGTCGGTATCGGGACGATCCTGGGGTGGGTGCTGTTTGTCAGGACACCTGACAACCTTGCCCAGTTGCTCGGCGTCCTGCTGGTCGTCGCTGTCGCCGTCGCCACTGCCCGTATCGGTAGTAACATCGCCGGCTCCCTCCTCCCAGCACACAACGTCGCGGAAGTCGCCGTCGAAGGGCCGATCAGCCGTGACGGCGGTGGTGGCATCACCAGTCCGCCGGTCGGTGCCTCCGCCGATGACATCGTCGAACAGATCGAACGCGCTGATTCCGACCGAGGTTCAGAGGCACTGCTCCTGAAGCTGAACACGCCGGGCGGGGAAATCGTCCCCAGCGAGGACATCCGTATCGCCGCCGAGCAGTTCGACGGGCCGACCATCGCCTACGCGACGGATGTCTGTGCCAGCGGCGGCTACGATATCGCCGCCGGCTGCGACGAGCTGTGGGCGCGGGATGGCTCAATCGTCGGGTCCATCGGCGTCGTCGGCTCGCGGGTCAACGCCAAGGAACTGGCCGACCGCCTGGGCCTCTCCTACGAGCAGTTCACCGCCGGTGAGTACAAAGACGCCGGCGTCCCGCTGAAGGAAATGTCCGAAGACGAGCGCGAGTACCTGCAGGGCATCGTCGACGACTACTACGACCAGTTCATCGACACTGTGGCCGAAGGCCGCGAGATGGACGCCGAGACGCTCAAAGACACCGAAGCGCGCATCTTCCTCGGCGATGAGGCGGAAGAACGCGGGCTCGTCGACCGACTCGGCACGCGAGACGATGTCGAGGCGAGCTTGGAGCAACGGCTGGGCGAGGATGTGACTGTCAAGGAGTACGAGCCCAAGCGCGGACTGACAGGAAAACTCCGTGGGGGCGCACAGCAGGTCGCCTTCGCCCTCGGCGCGGGTATCGCCGGCGTCGCCGACGGCGATATCGAGGGCCTCTCCTTCCGGCGATAGCTCGGGAGGTTTTTTATTCGGGGACCGCCTTCGCCGTAGTGTGACTACGCTGGTGGTGTGTATCGACAGGGACAGTCCGGCCGCAGCGGCGTGTCCCGTCGTCGGCCGCGACGCCGTCGAGTCACTCATCACCCAGACAGGCGTCGTTGACCCGGAAGACAGCCGGGTCAACTGCCTCCTCGAAGGGCTCGCAGTCGCGGATGAACTCGAAGCCGAGGGGTCTTCGCCGGTCCTCGCCGTCGTCGGCGGCGGGAGTGACAGCGTCGGCTCGGACCGGGAGATCGCTGGTCAAATCGACAGTCTGGTCGCCGAACACGACCCCGACTCGGCGGTCGTTGTCGTCGACAGCGCCGACGACGAGCGGCTGGTTCCCATCATCGAGAGCCGCGTTCAGGTTGACGCCGTCGACCGCGTCGTCGTCCGCCAGGCCCGCGACATCGAATCGACGTACTACCTGCTCAAGCAGTTCCTCGCCGATGAAGAACTGCGCAAGACGGTTCTGGTCCCTGTCGGCATCATCATGCTCGCGTTCCCGCTGTTGCTCGTCGTCACCAGCCCGACCATTGCCGTCGGCGCTATCGCGGCCGCCATCGGCGTGTTCCTCATCTACAAGGGACTGGGTATCGACGCGTACCTTTCACGCCTCCCCAGCCAGACCCGGGAAGCGCTGTACTCGGGGCAGGTGTCGCTCGTGACGTATGTTGTCGCCGCCGGCCTCTCGCTCGTCGGGGTCTTCGCCGGTGTGCTGGGCGTCTCTGCGGTCGGCGATATCAGTCCCTTCCTGCTGGCGAACCGCTTTGCCTTCGCGTCCGTGCCGTGGCTGACCGGCGCAGCGCTGGCCGCCTCGCTCGGTCGCCTACTGGACGAACTCATCCAACAAGAGGGAGTCCGGAGCGCGTACGTGAACCTCCCGTTCGGTGCAGTCGCGGTCGGGCTCGTCGTTCGCGGCTTTTCTGCGTACTTCCTCGAACGCGGTGGCGTGTTCGAGCCGTTTCAGGTGCCGGAGACGAACCTCAGTATCGTACAGATTCAGGGGTTCTCGCTGGATGCAGGGACCCGCCTCGGGCTGTTCATCCTCGCAGGCATCCTCATTAGCCTCGTCGGCGTCCGGGTCGCAACCTACGTCAGCCATACCGATATCGAGGACGAACTGGTGGAATAGACAGCGATTTACGCCGCCGACGGCTACCGGCGGCTATGACAGACGGCGCGTGGGTTTCGCTGTTCTCCGGCGGCAAAGACTCCTCGTGGGCGCTGTACCGGGCACTGGAACGGGGCCACCCCGTCGAACGCTTGGTGACGGTCCACCCGGAGGGCGACTCCTACATGTACCACGTTCCGGCGACACGACTGGCTCGCCTGGCTGCCGAGAGTATCGGTATCCCACTGGTCGAGGTCGAACCTGATGACTTCGAGGCCGACGACGTGCCTGACTCGGGCGAGCAGGGCGACGCCGAACTCGAACCGCTGGAAGAAGCACTGCGTGAACTCGACGGTGAACTGGACGGCGGCATCACCGGCGTCACCGCAGGCGCTGTCGAAAGCGAGTACCAGACGACCCGCATCGAATCGATGGCCGACCGCCTCGAAGCCAACGTGTTCGCGCCGCTGTGGCAGGAAAACCCCCGCGACCTCGCTGACGCGATGCTCGACGCTGGCTTCGAGATTCGGATTATCCGTGTTGCCGCCTACGGCCTCGACGAGTCCTGGCTGGGTCGCACGCTCGACGCCGACGCGCTCGACGAACTGGAGGCACTCAACGACGAGTACGGCGTCCACATCCTCGGCGAAGGTGGGGAGTTCGAGACGCTCGTCACCGACGGGCCACACATGGACCGCCGGATCGAATTGGAGTACGAGACGCAGTGGGACGGCAGTCGTGGGACGGTACAGATCGAAGACGCGTGGCTGGCGTAATCAGGAAAGACAAAACGGCTGGGCGGGACTAATCGCCGTTGGTCAACTGCGTGTGTGCGCCGATGAGCGCACCGGCGAGGTCCAGACTCTCGACTTGCGTGTCGCGGTCGATAATCGACTGGCGGATGTCCGAATCGATGATGGTCGTGCCCGGGAACACGATGGTCCCGTCGAGGCTGGAGTTGACGATTTCCGCCCCCGAGAGGACGTGAACGTTCTCGCCGAGCGTGGTGTTCTCGATGGTGGCGTCCTCCGCGACGACGTTGTCCCCGTCCAGTTCCCACGCGACGGCCTCCAGATAGCTCTCGGGCGTCCCGATGTCGTACCAGGCGTCGTCAAACGTGAACGCACGGACCGGCCCGTCATCGACGAGCCACTGGATGAACCAGCCGGGTTCGTCGGGGTTGTTTCCGTCTTCGAGGTACTCGTCGAAGCGAATCGCATCGGCCGGGAACGCGTAGCAGGCAATCGAGACGAGCGTGCTGTTGGGGTCGTCGGGCTTCTCTTGGAAGTCCGTGACCTCCTCGCCGTCGAGTTCGATGAGGCCGTAGGAACTGGCCTTTTCCAGGGACCCAACATCATAGGCGGCGAGCGTGGGGTCGTCGTACTGTTCGAAGTAGTCGATGAACTCCGCGATGTCGAAGCTGATGAGGTTGTCGCCGGCAATGACGAGCAGGTCTTCATCGCCGAGTCCTTCCCGGTCGACTAGCTGGGCGAGCGCACCGACGACGCCGAACTTCTCGTCTTCCTCTGCGGTTTCTTCGACGGTCAGCGACGGCTTTTCGAAACTGCTCGCGGCGATGTGGTCCCGGAAGTCGTCGGCAAACCGCTGGTTCGTACTGACGAACACGTCAGTGATTCGATCGTCCTCCTCTAATTCCCCGAGAATCCGGTCGATGACGGTCGTTTCACCGACAGGGAGCAGCATCTTGGGCCGGTGCTTGGTGACAGGCCAGAGCCGGGTGGCGTACCCGCCTGCGAGGACAATCGCTTTCATGTCCGGAAGCAGACAACCAGAATACAAGTTCTTTTTCATCGGCTGGACCACGGCACTTATCGGTGGCCCGGAGTACAACCCGGTATGACTGACGACGCCGACGGCCCTGAGACTGGGGCGGGAGATGCGAACCTCACAGAGAAGATCAACCAGACGAACGTCGACGAGCGTATTTCGAGCCTGGAAGCGGCCTACGACGAGGTTCCGGTCACCGAGGAGACCTTCGAGCTATCGCCCGACGAATACGCCGACGTGTTCGCTGCGACACGCGGGACTGGGTACTCCGGGAACAGCGTCGTGTTCGTCACCCGAGACGGCTCAGAGTTCCCGGAGCTAAGTGACCAGATACCAGAGCAGGCAGCCGGCGATACCCGCGACCGTGTCCTGCTGGTGCTTGGGCGCGGCGCTGACATGTGGGCGCTGCCCGGCGGCGGCAAGGGGGACGAGTACGAGTCGGTCCAAGGGACTGCCGTCCGCCGCGTCAACGAACAGACCGGCATCCGCTGTACGGTCACCGGCGTCGCGGAGGTCGTTCACTCGAAGTACTATCCGGACACCGATGCACAGGGGTCGGTGCACACGCTAGACATCTTCCTCGAAGCAGAGTACAAGAAGGGGAGCCTCGACGTGGACGAGTCTGAACTCGTCGGCGCGGCGTGGTTCGCGGAGCCGCCGGAACGCCTGACCCCCGGAGCTGAAGACCGGTTCGCGGCCTTCCTCGGCGACAAGTGACTCCGGAATCCGGGAGCCCTCCGTTAGTGTTCGACTAGCTCCACGAGCACCCCGCCAGTCGTTTTCGGATGGAGAAACGCCACGTCGTGCCCCCACGCGCCCGGCCGTGGCTCCTCGTCTATGAGGTCGATGCCGCAGTCACTAACGGTCTCTAGCGCGGTGGCGATATCGTCTGTCTCCAGAGCCACGTGATGGATGCCCGGCCCGTTGCTGTCGAGATATCTGGGAATCGCGCCGTCGGCGTCTGGCAGCGGTTCTAGCAGTTCGAAGTAGCCGTTGTCCATCTCCAGAAACGTCACCTGTAGCCCGTCGAATGTCTCCTCGTGGACGACCGGTGTCCCGAAGGCTTCGGCGAACAGTTCTGCGAGCGGGGCGGCGTCGTCTGTCGCGATACCAGCGTGATCGAATTGCATGGACGGCCGTACACCGGGATGGCTTATAATTCTGGGAGCACGGAGGACTGGAAAAACAGGCAATATCCGCGTCTCGACCGAGCCTACATTGACGAGCCGGGCTGGTACTCGCCGAACACGTCCCGGAGCACGTCGCACACCTCGCCGGTCGTGGCGTAGACTTTCACGGCGTCGATGATGTAGGGCATGACGTTCTCGTCGCCCTCGGCGGCCTGTCGGAGCGCGTCGAGTTTCGCCTCGACGGCCTCCTCGTCGCGCTCCTCCCGAACCGTAGCGACGTTGTCCTGCTGGGCCTGCTCGACCGCTTCGTCGACCTCTTCGATGTCCTGCTCGCCCTCTTCTTCGACCTGATACTCGTTGACGCCGACGATGATGCGTTCGCCAGCTTCCTGTTCACGCTGGCGCTCGAAGGCCACGTCCTGAATCTGGCGCTGAACCCACTGTTCCTCGATGGAGCGGCGCATCCCGCCGCGTTCGTCGACCTCCTCGATGAGTTCACGGGCCTCGGCTTCGAGTTCGTCGGTCAGTGATTCGACGTAGTAGCTTCCGGCCAGCGGGTCGATGGTGTCCGCTGCGCCGGACTCGTGGGCGAGAATCTGCTGGGTCCGCAGTGCAGTTCTGACAGACTGCTCTGTCGGCAGGCCGATAGCCTCGTCCTTGCCGTTGGTGTGGAGGCTCTGCGTTCCGCCCAGGACCGCCGCGAGAGCCTGGTAGGAGACGCGGACGACGTTGTTCTCGATTTGCTGGGCGGTCAGCGTCGAGCCAGCGGTCTGGGTGTGGAACTTCAGTTGCTTGGACTTGGGGTTCTGTGCGTCGAAGCGCTCGTCCATGATTTTCGCCCAGAGTCGACGCGCTGCCCGGAACTTCGCCACTTCCTCGAAGATGTTGTTATAGGAGGCAAAGAAAAAGGAGAGTTGTGGAGCGAACTCGTCCACGTCCAGCCCGGCCTCGATAGCGGCCTCGACGTACTCGATGCCGTCGCCGAGAGTGAAGGCGATCTCCTGAGCGGCCGTCGAGCCGGCCTCGCGGATGTGATACCCGGAGATAGAGATAGTATTGAACTTCGGCGTCTCGGCGGCGCAGAACTCGAAGATATCGGTGATGAGCCGCATCGACGGCTCCGGCGGGTAGATGAACGTGTTCCGGGCGATGTACTCCTTGAGCACGTCATTTTGGATAGTCCCGCGGAGTTCCTCGCGGTCGACGCCCTGCTTGTCGCCGACGGCGATGTACATCGCCAGCAGCACCGACGCAGGGGCGTTGATGGTCATACTCGTCGAGACCTCGTCCAGCGGGATGCCATCGAACACAGTCTCCATGTCGTCCAGCGAGTCGATGGCGACGCCGGTTTTGCCAACTTCGCCGGCGGCCATCGCGTGGTCGGAGTCGTAGCCCATCTGCGTGGGGAGGTCAAACGCCATCGAGAGCCCGGTCTGGCCCTGGTCGAGCAGGTAATTGAACCGCTCGTTGGTCTCCGTCGCGGTCCCCATCCCGGCGTACTGGCGCATTGTCCAGAGGCGGCCCCGATAGCCGGTCGGATACACGCCGCGGGTGTAGGGCTCTTGGCCGGGGAAACCCAGATCCTCTTCGTAGTCGAGATCCGAGATGTCTTCGGGGGTGTACAGGCGGTCTACCTCGTGTCCTTCGGTGTCCGTGGTGAACGTCTCCTTGCGTTCGCCAAAGCGATCGACGGTGGGCTGGACATCGTCTTCCTCCCACTGAGCCTTCGACTCCCGTATCTCCTCCAGCTCGTCGGGGTCAAACATGGACGGACTGTCGGACGGCGGAGGCTTAAGGGTTCTTAAATCCTTCACGATTTGTAATCTTCACCCCGCGGGGATTCACAGCGCGCTGTTCCGAGGTGGGTTTATATCGTCGGTCTCTACCGAGGACGTATGCCAATCGAACCGGGAGACGGCGTCACCATCGAGTACGTCGGCCGCTTCGAAGACGGGAGCGTCTTCGATACGTCACGTCCCGAAGTCGCCAGGGAGCACGGACTCATGGAGGCACAGGGTGTCGAGGCGAGCGAGTACGCACCGCTTTCCTTCACCGTCGGTGCAGGGGAGATCATCGAAGGGATCGACGAGGCGCTCGTCGGCATGGCCGCGGGTGAGGAGGCCACCGTCACGGTGCCCCCAGAGAAAGCATACGGCGAGTTCCAGTCCGACCGCATCCGCGAGTACGACCCCGAGACGTTCGAGGGCATGGTGGGAAAAGAGCCGGAAGTCGGAATCCACGTCGAGGCCGAAAACGGGCTTCACGGGGATGTGACTGCCGTCCGAGACGATGCTGTTGAGGTGGATTTCAACCACGAGCTGGCCGGTAAGACACTCGTGTTCGACATCGAAGTCGTCGACATCCGGTAGTGAATCCGCCGTCGACAGCTGGTCAGTCGCCCGTGTCGTACTTGTAGGTCGCTTCATCGGGATCGATACCGAAGTCCTCGGGACCCTCCTCGGGCTCTGGCTCCTCGGGTTCCCCGGCACTGGCCTGCTTGAACCGCCTGCGGAGGTGGCCGGGCACTTCGAAGCGGTCGGCGGTAACCCGGAGCGGCACCGCATCCGGCTGGATGTTCTCCTGCTTAGTCGCGAGTCGGTCCCGGAGTGGGTCAGGCAACTGGGCCGGCTCGATGCGTTCGAAACCGAACTGCGCGAGGTACTCCGAGGCGTTCGTCAGCGAGTAGACGGTGTCGAACCCCTCGTCGCCCGCGTACTCGACCAGACGCTCGATGACGTGGGCACCGACGCCCTGATTGCGCCATTCGGGCAGGACGCCGATGCTGGTCAGTTCACAGACTGGCTCGTCGCCGCCCTTGTGGATACGGATGCGGCCGAAACCCGCTTTTTTGTGACTCTCCTCGTCGATAGCGACGACGTAGTCCCGGGATCTGAAAGCCGTCTCGTCCAGCCCCATCTCTTCGATACGGTCGAGCAACCAGACTTCCTCGCGGTTTTTCGCATCCCGGACGTACATGCTCTAAACTTGACTGCCGCAGTCAAAAGGGTTTGCGGCGTGATTGAGACAGGAGACGACCTGGTTGAGAGGCAACCACTAAGACAGTCCAACATGATTGATTACCCATGATCTCGCTCGAGATGGACATGGTCCAGTACGACTGTCCGTACATCGATACGACACGGGACTACGAGGTGTCGTTCCTGGCCAAGCAGTGGGATTTCCACCCTGTCGAGCGGGAGCTTGAGACGCGGATCATGGTCAACGGCGCGGACCGTGAGGAACTAGATCGCGGGCTGAACGCACTGGAGACCCACGATCACATGGAGTCCTACCAGCTCCTTCGTCGGAAGGATGATCTGGCGCTCATCCGCTCACGGATCGACGAGACGAACGCGATGAGCGTCATCCGCGACCACAGTGGCTACATCACCGGCCCGTTCCGCATCCGGGACGGGTCCGAGATCTGGCACGTCGGCTTCGACACCGAGCGCGTCGCGGAAGGGACCTTGTCGGAACTCGAACGGGACAACGACTACACGATCCGATCCCGCGAGTCGGTCGACCTGGAGGACTACTACGACCTGCTTCAGAACATCGACTCTGCAAAACGGCTGGTCGACGGCTGTCGGGAACTGTCGGAAGTCGAGCGAAACACACTGGAGAAAGCCGTCGAAGGCGGCTACTTCGACACGCCCCGGGACGCGACGCTTTCCTCCCTCGCCGAGGAGTTCGACGTGTCGAAGATGGCTATCTCGAAGAACTTCCGGCGCAGTCAACGGAAGATACTCGACCGCGTCACGACGGCGATGAATGACGTGACCGAGTGAGAAGGGCAGGACTGTGATTTCCGCTACTCCGTGCCGCTGCCCTGCATCAACTTCTGGATTTCCTCGTCGGCTGCCAGTTCCTCGGGGTCGCCGCTAGCGATGATATCCCCACGCTCGATGACATAGAGGCGGTCCACGACCTCGGGGACGTGCGTGACGTTGGACTCCGCGATGAGTACCGCGATATCCTGGTCGTTGATGGCCCGGATGTAGCGCTTGAGGTTCTCGACGACGACCGGAGCCAGTCCCTCCAGCGGTTCGTCGAGGATGAGCAAATCGGGCTGGAGCGCCAGCGCCCGGCCGATGGCGACCATCTTGGCCTGGCCGCCGCTGAGGTTCTGAACCTTCGCGTCCCGGCGGTCGTCGAGTTCGGTGAGCACGTCGTAGACGCTCTCGATGACCGCGTCCTCGTCATCGATACCGCGGGCCTTCCCGCTGGTCCAGATCGGGAGCCGGAAGTTCTCGTCGACAGTCATCCCGGTGAACAGCTTCCGGTCCTCGGGCTGGTAGCCGATGCCTCGCTTGGGAATCAGCTCCGAGCGGATGCTGGTCAGCTCCTCACCACGGAACCTGACTGAGCCGCTCCGGACCGGTGTCAGGCCCATGATGCCCCGGAAGGTACTCGTCTTGCCTGCCCCGTTGCGGCCGACCAGTCCGACCGCCTCGCCTGCGTTCACGTCGAGGTCGATGTCCTCGGTCACCTGGAACCCCTCGACGGCGGCGTTGAGGCCGCGAACGGACAGCAGCGGTTCGCTACTCATCGTCGCCCACCCCCAGCAGGAGCCGCCGGAGTTCGTCGTCGGTTTCGAGCATCGTCGGCGGGCCGACCCCGTGGACAGTTCCCTGATGCAGTGCGACGACGCGGTCGGCGTACTCCGTGACGATGTCCATATCGTGTTCGATAGTCACAGTCGTGACGCCCTCGGCCCGGCCGACCTCGACAATCGTCTCGATGACGTACTCCTTTTCGCGGGTCGACACGCCCGAGGTCGGTTCGTCAAGCAGGAGGTAGTCCGGGTCGAGGCCGAACGACATCGCCACGTCGAGCAGTTTCCGGTCGCCGTGGGGGAGCTCCTCGGCGACGGTGTCAGCCGCGTCTTCGAGCCTGAACTTCTCGACCAGTTCCTCTACCTGTGACTCGACCTCTTCGTGGCCGTCAGCCATGGAGAACAGGCTCCAGGTCTTGCCCTGTTCGGTCAACACGACCGTCCGGAGGTTCTCACGGACGGTCATCTCCTCGAACACCTTGACGACCTGGAAGCTCCGGGCGATGCCGGCATCGACGCGCCCGTTTGCCGACATGCCGGTGATGTCGTCGCCGTCGAGGACGATGGACCCCTCGTCCGGCGAGAGAAAACCGGTAAGGAGGTTGATGAACGTCGTCTTCCCAGCCCCGTTCGGGCCGACGATGAAGACGAGTTCGCCCTCCTCCTTACCGAACTCGAGCGTGATGTCGTCAGTTGCGACCAGTTCACCGAAGGACTTCCGCAGATTGCGTGCTTCGAGCATATCAGTCGACTCCGAAGAGGATTATCCGCAGGCTGGTCAGCGCCGCTGTCACCTTCCGTTCTATCGACTGCGCGGCGGTCCGACCCCACGTCGACAGGACGGACGGTTCCCGGCGCAGCTCGCTGAGCCGCGCGTTGACGATGCCGCCAGACCGGAGCGACCCGACGATCCCCCGCGGGAACCCGTACACCAGTATCAGCAGCACAACGCCGGTCAGGAACTCGTAGTACTGGGTGATGTCCTGGCCCACGTCCTGCAGGAAGACGAGGACGACACCGCCGATGAGCGGGCCGACAAGCGTCCGGAACCCACCCAGAATCGCCATGAACAGGATGTCGCCCGACCGGAGGAAAAACAGCGTCCCCTCCGGGCGGACGTACTGGCGGACAACAGCGTACAGCCCGCCCGCGACGCCGCCGTAGATGCCGGAGATGACGAACGCGGCCCAGACGTACCGCCGGACCGGCAGACCGATGAACCGCGCTCGGGTCCGTTCCTGCCCGATGGCGTCCAGGGCGTTGCGGAACGGTGACTGCGTGATGCGGTACATCACGAACAGCCCGATGAGGATGACGACCACCGTCAGGTAGTACGTCAGGACCTGGTACACGTCCGGGCTGAACGCGGTCCCGAACAGGAGCGGCTGGTTCGCCGGCCCCGGCCGGATCGGGAGCCCGTCGCTCCCGCCGAGGGCACTCTGGCCCAGCGCGATGGCGTACAGCAGCTGGCCGAAGGCCAGCGTCAGGAGGGCGAAGTACAGCCCGGTGTGTCGCAGCGACAACACCCCGATGATGGCCGCCATCACCGTCGCGGCGGCGATGGCTCCGAGCAACAGCAGCCCGACGCTCTGGACACCGGCGTAGCGCGCGAGGACCGCGGTCGCGTACGCGCCGGTGCCGAAGAAGGCCGCGTGGCCGAACGAGGTGAGCTTCGTGTGCCGAAGCAGGAGGTTCAGCCCGACCGCCACGAAGCCGAACAGCAGGCCCTGGTGGATGACGCTTAGCTGGAGGCTGTCCGAGAGGCTCGCAATATCGGGGATGACGAACAGGAACACGACCCCCAAGACGAGGAAGGCTGCTTCTCGTCGCGTTACTTCGACTCCGAGGAAGCGATACGCCGGCGTCCCGTCGCGGTCGACGCGCTCCGGCATCACGCCGTCTCACCCCACGTCCCGAACAGGCCCTCTGGCTTGACCAGCAGAATGAGCGCCATGATGGCGAACGGGGCCGCGATCTCGCCTGGCGGGTACAGCGTAATCATCCAGCTCCGGATGACACCGACGAGGAGTGCGCCGACAAACGCCCCGCGGAGGCTGCCGAGGCCGCCGATGACGATAACGACGAAGGAAAGCACCAGCGGATTGGTGCCCATCTCCAAGGTCGCCGACGTCGGCGGCACCGCCATTGCACCGGCGAAGCCGGCGAGGAACGCACCCAGCGCGAACACGAGCGTGAACACGCGGTCGGTGCTGACGCCGATGGCGGTCGCCATCTCGCGATCGATGGCCGTCGCACGGATGATGCGGCCGGTCTTCGTCCGTTCGAAGAACCAGAACAGCCCCGCGACGACGGCCGAGCCGACGAGGATGACAAACACGTTGTAGGTTGGGTAGTTCAGCCCGACGAGTTCGCTCGTCGGAATCGCGTTGATTGCGCTGTAGACGGCATCTGTCCGGATCGAGCTGTCCCCCCAGATGAACTTCTTCACGTCGAGGAGTATGAGCAAGAGGGTGAAGGTCAGTACCAGCTGGTACACCTGATCGCGGTCGTAAATCTGGCGCAGGAACACCGCTTCAAAGAGGGTCCCCACAGGGAGGAGGATGGCTGCTGTCACCAGAACGGCCGCGAGAACTGCGAGTATGAACACGGCGGTACCGACGACGCCGTCACCCGGCGGGCCGATGATGCCGATGATAAACCCGAACACGCCGATGGCGGTGTACGCGCCCAGTGAGAACAGTTCCCCGTGGGCGAGGTTCAGAACGTCCAGAATGCCCAGGATGACGGTCAGTCCCGAGGCGATCATGAACAGGATGAACCCGAACTGGATGCCGTTGAGCGTCTGGACGAGCGCGGCTGTGGGTGTTACGGCCATGGCTCGGTATCAGGCGCTCCAGCTATCCAGCCAGTCGCTGCCGGTGACGCCCGGCGGCGGCGCGGTCTCGGTCGCCGCGTAGGTGTTCACGTCCTCGAGCCTGGCCGCGCCGAGGTCGTCGTCATACACCATTTTCCCGGCGAAGGAGTTGGACGCTCCCTGGTGGTCTTCGGCGATGTTGTGGTAGCCGGCCGGCGTGAAGAAGCCGTGTCCTTCCAGGACCTGCGCGATCTGCTCCTGGCTGGGGTAGGTGCCCAGCAGGTCGATGGCCTTCTCGACGGCCGTCGCCCAGGCAGTGACGGCTCCATACCCGCTCATATAGTGCGCCGTCGGAACTGTCACGCCCTCCTGCTGTGTTGCGGCGTCGAACAGTTCGCGGCCGGGCTGCCAGTTGCCGAGCGCCGGCAGGCCCCAGTAGTAGTTCCGCGACCCGGAGTAGATGTCTGTCCCGGCCAGTGCATCGCCCGGCACATCGCCGGCTGCGCTGTACAGCGTCGTGCCGAACACCGTCGTGTTCTCGAACATGTTGTTGGCGTTGGCCTGCCTGACGAACGTCGTCACATCGCCGCCCCACAGGCTGGAGAATGTCACGTCCGGTTCCTCGTTGTTGATCGACGTGATGTGGTTCGCCATGTCGCTAGCCCCGAGTTCCGGGAACCCCTCGTAGACAACTTCGGCGCCAGTGAGTTTCTGAATGGCCTGTGTGAACACTCGCATCTCGTCCTCGCCGAAGGAGTAGCCAGGGTTGACCCCGGCAACGGTCGAGATGTTGTCCGCACCGATGCGCTCGACGGCCTCCCGGGCCATCGTCACCACTTCCATGATGTCGTAGTTCTGGAAGCGGAAGGAGTAGGTCGGATCGGGGACCGTCTCCTCGTAGAGCGTCGTCACCGTCCCGTCGGTACTGACGTTGATGACCTCGTTTTTCTCGACTTCAGGAGCGATCTGGCTGTGTGTGCCACTAGAGATGGGGCCGAAGGTGACCTCTTTCCCCTCTTCGATGAACTGGTTGTAACTGTCGAGCGGGTTCGACCCCTCGTTGACCACGTCCAGTTCGATCTCGCGTTGCCCGCCGATACCGCCCGCCTCGTTGATGCGCTGGACGGCGAGTTCGGCTCCACGCTGGGCCTGAATCCCGAGGACGCCCGGTGCGCCGCGGGTGAAGGTCAACAGCCCGGCCTGTATCGGTTCGTCGGAAATTTCGCCACCGGACTGCCCACCCTGGTCCGCCGCCTCGCCGTCGCTCAGTAGCGTCGAGCAGCCAGCGAGCGCTGCGGCGACGGCTGAGCCGCCGACGGCGGAGAGCAGTTGTCGCCTGCCGATACCTTCGCTGTCATGGTCCGTCGTCGTTCGTTTCATAGGTGTGTCCCAATACATCCCGGACGAATCCGGGGAAGCTGGTCACGTGGTGTGTGCCACGCTCACAGGGATGACTGAGTCTTCCGACGTAACCCCCGAATAACGGGAGGTTTACACGTAAACCACGTCGCCGGTGAGATGACGGAACAGCGTTCTCGGGGCGGACTGCGACAGCACGGCAGCAGCCAGTCGGGTATACATGTCAACCCGCCCCTATTCGGAGATGTCTGGAGAACGTGTGACTGAATGGCATCCAGCACCTCTCACGAACGGCTCGAAGTCGAGCCGATCGACGAGTCCTCGATCCTGTTCGTCGACGATGACCACTACACGAGCGACACCGTCTGTCTGGTGACCGGCGGCGGGTCGGGTATCGGCCGAGCGACGACGCTGGCGATGGCCGCCAACGGGGTGACCGCCGTCGCAACGGATATCGACGCGGATGGCCTCGCGGAAGTCGCGGACACAGCGGCGGACCTCAACCTCGATGGAACCGTCGAGACGGTGACCGGCGATCTCGCGAACGACGCGGATATCGAGTCCATCGTCGAGACCGCCGCCTCTCATGGCACCGTGCGCTACCTCGCCAACATCGCCGGTCTCCAGCACATCGACGCCATCGAGGACTTCCCGATGGCGAAGTACGACCAGATGCACGACGTGATGTTGCGTGCCCCGCTCGCACTTTCCAAGCGCGTCATCCCGCACATCCGCGGCACCGACGACGGCGTGGGTGCCATCGGGAACATGGCGTCGGTCCACGGCCACTACGTCACCTCGGACAAGGTGGCTTACAACGTCTCGAAGTTCGGCCTCCGGGGGCTGACACAGTCTATCGCCGCCGAGGGTGGTGACGGGCTCCGCGGGTTCTCTATCAGTACCGGCTACGTGAAGACGCCGCTGGTCGTCGACCAGATTCCCGACACCGCCGAGCAACGGGGCATCAGCGTCGACGAGGTCATCGACGACGTGATGCTGGGACAGGCCCGAGTCAAGGAGATGATGGACCCCATCGACGTGGCGAACCTCTTCGTATTCGGCTTCTCGACCCACGCCGACCACCTCAACGGCGGGGACCTGCTGTTCGACGGCGGCATGACAAAAACGTACGAGTGAGACAGTGACGTGAGGCGATGAACTGCCGATGCGCCACACACAGACGGTGCGGAATCGGGCTACCCGACCGGCACACGCGTATCGCGTGCCGGACGGCGGTACCAGTTTATACCAGACGACCAAACACTACGGAATACTGACGCAATGAGCGAACAAAACCACGTAGACTCCATCGTCCACGAACCGAGCCATTCGTTCGTCGAATCGACGAACGTCTGGGAGTTCATGCAGGAATACGACATCGACAACTACGACGAACTCATCGAGCGAACGACCACAGATCTGCCCGAGGAATCCGACTCGGGCGTCGAGTGGTTCTGGGACCTGCTCCCGGAGTACCTCGACATCGAGTTCTTTGAAGACTACGATCAAGTCCGGGACAACAGTGAGGGCCCACAGTTCACCGACTGGTACACCGGCGGGAGTATCAACGCCGCCCACAACGTCTTGGACCGCCACGCAGCGCGGGACAGCCCGACTCGAAACACGGTCGCACTCATCTGGGAGGGCGAACCCGGCGACGTGCGAGAAGTCACGTACCACGAACTGAATCGGCAGGCCAGCAAGGTAGCGAACTATCTGGAGTCCGTCGGCGTCGGCACCGGCGACACCGTCGGTCTGTACATGCCGATGGTGCCCGAAGTCGCGTCGATACTGTACGGCTGTCTCAAGGTCGGCGCGGTCGCCGTGCCCATCTTCTCCGGGTTCGGCGTCGACGCGACGGCGACCCGTATCGCGGACGCCGAGTGTTCTGTCCTCTTCACCGGCGACGGCTTCTACCGCCGGGGCTCTGAGGTCCACCTCAAGGAGAGCGCCGACGAGGCCATCAAGCAGGCCGGCGAGGAACTCGGGACGACACCGGTCGAACACACAGTCGTCTACGACCGCCTCGGCGTCGCGGACGACCCCGACGAAACCATCCGCTGGACACGTCGCGACGAGTGGTGGGACGAAGCAATAGAGACTGCTGATGACGAGTATGCGGCGAAGGAACTCCCGTGCAATCAGGAGTCGATGCTGCTGTACTCCTCTGGAACGACCGGGAAGCCGAAAGGCATCGTCCACACGCACGCCGGCGCGCTCATGCAGGCGGCCAAGGAGATCTACTTCGGCTTCGACCACAAGCCGAGCGACCGCTTCTTCTGGGTGAGCGACATCGGCTGGATGATGGGCCCCTGGACGCTGCTGGGCAACCACGCTTTCGGCGGGACGGTCTTCATGTACGAGGGCGCGCCGGACCACCCCGAGCCGGACCGCTTCTGGAAGATGATCGACCGCCACGACATCACCACCTTCGGCGTCTCGCCGACCGCGGTTCGGGCGCTCCGCAAGAAAGGCGACGAGTGGCTGAAAGGTCACGACCTTTCCAGCCTGCGGCTGCTGGGCTCGACCGGTGAACCCTGGGACCCCGAGAGCTGGCAGTGGTTCTACGAGCACGTGGGCAACGAGGACTGTCCCATCATCAACATCTCGGGCGGGACCGAAATAATGGGCTGTTTCCTCATGCCGATGCCAATCCAGTCGCTCAAACCCTGCACGCTGGGCGGTCCAGGGCTGGGGATGGACATCGATATCGTCGATTCCGATGGCGAGTCCATCGCCGACACGCACGAGCGCGGCTATCTGGTCGCTCGGGACTCTTGTCCGTCGATGACCCGGTCGCTCTGGTCGGGCGACGAACGCTACCTGCACGAGTACTGGTCGACCTGGGACGACGTCTGGGACCACGGCGACTGGGCCCAGAAAGACGAGGACGGCCTCTGGTTCCTCCACGGCCGGGCTGACGACGTGCTCAACGTCGCCGGGCGGAAGGTCGGACCGGCGGAGGTCGAAGGGGCGGCGATGGAACACGACGCGGTCAATCAGGCCGCCGCCGTCGGTGCGCCGGACGACACCACCGGCACTGCCGTCGTTCTCTACACCGTGCTGGAACCCGGCTACGAATCCGACGACGACCTCCGGGACGATATCCGCGCCGCTGTCGGCGAGGAACTCGGCAAGCCGTTCCGGCCCCGCGAGGTGCTGTTCGTCAACGAGTTCCCCAAGACTCAGAGCGGGAAAATCATCCGCCGGGCCATCGCTGGCGTCTACCACGGCGAGGACCTGGGCGACATGTCCAGCATCGAGAACCCCGCGGCGCTGGACGAGATCCGCGAAGCGTCGTAATCAGCTCCCAACGGCATCCTTGGCGGGCTTCTCAAGTCGTAACAGTCCGGGTAGCGCCAGCACCGCTAGGACGACTTCCGTCCCGCCGGCGACGAGGAACGCAACGGGATAGCCGAAGACTCCAGCGACAGTCCCGCCGATGAGGATGCCGGCGAGGAAGCCGACACTACCGAAGATGTTGAACCCGGCCATCGCAGTGCCGCGCTCCGTCTCGCCGGCGAGGTCCGAGACGAGCGCCATCGTCGCCGGGGCCATCAGTGCTCCGATAACGCCAGTCAGAACCATTCCTGCCCCGGCGATGGCCACCGTCGGAGCCTGCCCGACGCCCATGACCGTGAGGCCGTACAGCACCGATCCGAGGACGATAGGAATAGTACGGCCAATACGGTCAGAAAGCACGCCAAAAGGATACTGCAGCAGGGCGAACGGGGCGAAAAACAGCGCCAGCATGACGCCGGTCTCCCCGGGGGATAGTTCGAACGTCTCCCTGAAATACAGGGTTCCGACGAGTGCGAAAAACCCCGCAGTGAGTCGGTCGATGAACCCGAAGGCGTACGGCACGCCGAGCGTCGGCCGCTGTTTGAGCCCGGACACGGTCGCAGCCAGACCCGATCGCCCGTCCGACGGTGCGCGGTCGGTCACGAATAGGGCGGCCACCGCGACGACAAGCGACAGCGTGCTCGCCACGTACAGCGGGAGCGTGGTCTGGATTTCATACAGTTGGCCGCCGAGTGGCGCACCAAGCGCTGTCCCACTTCCGATAGCGATTCCTGCCGCTCCCATGTTCTTGCCGTGGCCGCCGCCGAGATCCATCAGCATCGTCATCGCCAGGGAGAACGCGGCAATCGTTGCCCCGCCCTGAAGGACTCGCAAGACCAACACGCCGACAAACGGGAGCGAGACAGCCCCGGGGAGCCACGCGATGAGGGCATACAGTACTGCGCCTACGCCCGCTCCGCCGGCGATGTACGGTGTGCGCCGTCCGGTCGCGTCGCTGAATACGCCCCACACACCAGCGAAAACGACAAACGCCCCAAATTCGGCCGCAAGGAACCACATACTCGCGTTCAGGTCCGTCGTCGCACCAAGCGACCGAACGAGTCTGTCGACGCCCGGATACAGCAAGACTTGCGCCAGTAACACGGCGAAGATAACGCCCGCGAGAACGCCCCGGTCTGTACGGTCCGTCACAGACAACCATACAGCGAGCCGAGAAAAATAGATGTCGGACCAAAATACGGCACACTACTCGTCGACCACTACAACTACCGACGACAGAACAGCGCGTCCGCTAACCCGGTCAATCCGCGTTACTCAGCGCCGTGGGGCGGAACGAACCCGCAGTTCGAACAGCCGTTGTGCTTCGTCGTCTGGTAGCTCAATTCCGCCCCGCAGTTCGGACAGTTGTACTGATCTGAACTCATTCACGCACTGGTAGTGTTCGACAGTACCTAAACCTTTTCTCGACAATTGTCCATAGCACTTCTTCCGCCGTTTTATGGGATGTAGCGAGGCTTAGACTGCAATCCACCAGCTTGTGGGACGGATAATTACATCATTCAGAAAAGATGAACAAGGGCCTAAAACGAGCGTTGGCCGACGCTTGTAGTTGTTGCCACGCATATACCGGCAGCCGTGTCCGCTCTATGCGCTCGACCACACCGGATCCGGGATTGCTGCCGGCGCAGCCTACATCGACTTCTGTCGAAGTGTTGGAGTGGCAATACACGGGCCGTTAGCAGGTTCTGAGTTCTGGGGTCCGCTACTGGAGACCGCCCGTTTCGGTCGACAGGCGGATTCGGCTGTGTACTTACGTCTGGTGTGGCGAACATCGCTACTGAGACAGCAAGAGAAACAGCGATACGGAACCGGTGTCGTTCCGTGGCCGTTACATGTAGCCGAGGTCGCGCAGGCGCTCCATCAGGTCTTCCTTGTCCTGGGCGCGGCCGGCGCGCTCGGTCGTGTTCGCCATGTCCTGCAGCCAGGCGGGCTCTTCGGCGGACTTGTCGGTGCTGACCTCGCTCCCGAGCGAACGGAACCCGGCGAAGTACTTCGGCGAGACCGGCACGTCTTCCTTCTCGATGCCCTCGGGGAGGTCGTCCTGACCCTGTGGGACGTAACCGTCGTCCGGGTAGCCCTCGACCGTGTCCGGGACGACGAAGTTCCAGAAGGCCTCCCACACGTCGGCTTCCGCGAACTGGAGGATCGACTGGATGCGGTCGTGCGGCGGGTAGATGTCCGGGTCGTGACGCGGCGAGAAGAACGTCTCGTCGGCGCGGGACTCCTGCTCGTCCCAGCGGATGCCCGACAGGATACCGTCCACATCGTGTTCCTCGATAGTGTCGTTGAGCGCCACCGTTTTGAGGAGGTGGTTACCGACGTAAGTGTCAAGCAGGAACGGGAACGTGTCCTCCTCGTATTCGAGGATGTTCCGGATGTGGTGCTGGTTGTGTTCGGAGAGTTCGTCGACGGGGATGTCGTCACCTGGTTCGAGACCGTTCTCGTCGACGTAGTTGCCCACGTCTTCGTTGCGGGCCCAGATGACATCGAGGTCCCACTCGTCGGCCCAGTGTTCGACGAAGTCGATGAGCTCATCGAAGTGCTGGTAGTGGTCGATGAAGACAACCGGCGGAACTTCGAGGTCGAAGCGCTCGGCGACTTCCTTGACGAAGTACAGCGTCAGCGTCGAGTCCTTGCCGCCAGTCCACATCACGACAGGGTTCTTGTACTCTTCGAGGCCGGTCTTCGTGACCTCGATAGCCTTCTCGATCTTGTGGTTGACGGTCGGGTACTCTTCGGGGTCTTCGCCTTCCCCGTCAGTGTAATCAACGTCCAGATAGTCCGGGAACTCTGCTGATTCGGACATAGTGTAATGAGATATAATTACGAGTGCCAAGTACTTTTTGGATGTCCGACAGGTGTGTGAGGCGGTGGCAAATAAAATGACGGCCGCGTCCGTTCCGGTCACTCGGGTTTTTTGCTGCCGGCGCAGAAGGTGTGGTATGGACGACCGCCCAACCCTCCCAGCCCGTCTCTTTCACCGCTGGCTGTTGCGCTATGTCCCTGTAGCCGCGCTGATCCTGATCGTCAGTGGACTGCTCGGGTACGGGCTCGGCAGTCAGGTCCCCGCAGAGTGGCTTCAGAACCCCGGAACGACCGGCGAGAATCCATTTATGCCGGCTGAGCTAACGACAGTCTCACTGACCATTAACAACCTCGGTGCGTTGCTCGTGATGTCGCTCGGTGCGATTTCGCTCGGTTCGATGACGGTTCTGTCGCTCGTCTTGAACGGACTGCTTATCGGTGTTGTCGTCGGTATCGCACTCAAGCAGGTCTCGCCCGTCGTCGTCGCCGCGCTCATCGTCCCACACGGGCTTATCGAGATACCCGCACTGCTCATCGTCGCCGCCGTTGGACTGCGGTTCGGATGGCGCACGATACAGTATATCCGCGGCCGTACGAAGGAACTGGTCACTGGACAGGAGATCCGAGAAGCGGGATGGTTACTTGCGACGGCCGCCGTACTAATCGTGATTGCTGCCTACATCGAAGCGAACCTCACCATCGAAATCGCGTCACGATTTACCGACGCTGATCTCTCAGGCCTCACGCCGGCGTAGCGGTCTAAGCCGTTTGCTATTCGCTATTGAGCTACGGCTCGACAAAACTGAATCCGTGACTGGACGCTATGCGAGCCGCGTTACGAGATGAACTCGTTGTCGCGCCAGTTGACGCCCTCTTCTTCCTCGCCGTCGCGGGGTTCCTCTGCAACGTTGATCGCAGCGGGCCGCTCTTCCCCATCGACGATGCGGACAGCTTTGAGTTCCTCGTCGACCGCCGCAATTGCTGTCAACGTGCCCTTTTCTGCGACTTTCGCGACCTCACACAAGACCTCGAACATCGCGTACTGGAGCGCGGTGTTCTGGAGCACGGTCTCACGGTCACCCTTGAAACAGGCGTATTCGACGAGTTCGGACTCGATCTCTTCTTCTTCCTCTTCGAGTGCGCCCCACTGGGGGCCACCGCCGGAGCTTCCGGTACTCGCAGCCCCGGGTGGACCCATCTCGTCGGGGTCCTCCTCGTACACCCGGTTCTCGGTGACGCTGGCCTTGAGTTGGGCCGTTGGGGTGTACTTGCTCATGGAGTCGTCCTTGGCGACGGCGCTGACGATTAGCGTATTATTTCGACGAGTAATGTCGATGTCAGCGATTTCAGGTGGAAGGTCCGGATCCTCGAAGAAATCGTAGGCGTCTTCCAGTGGCAGTTCAAGTGTCGAGTGAAGTCTGTATACGCGGCTGGTCATGGTTGGGGAAGCGTGTCTCAGTCGTCGAAGGCCGTCCGCTGACGCTGTAGTCACTATTCCTTAGGGGCCACTTGCTTATATGACCTGTCCTTCATTCGCAGTTTCACCGCTCTATATCAGGGAATTCTTCAGACGTATGTTAAAGGTATTTAGAGATATTCTAGTAGGCCATATGTTAGCGGTATTCAGTGCCTACTAGTCGTCTGCAGGCGTGGGGTCGCCGTCCTCTAGGTCGACATCCGCTTCAATACTGGGCGGGTACTTCCCGCGGTCGAGTTTCAGGTCCGACTGCGGGCGCGCCATGCAGGTCAGTGCGTAGTTCTCCCGTTCCCGGTCGGTCAATCCACGAGCGGCGGGTTGGGTGACCGACCCCTCGACGATTTTCGCCGAACAGGCCAGACACATCCCCACGCGACAGGAATACTCCTGAGCGATACCCTCCTCGATACACCGGGAGAGAATCGTCTCCTTCTCTGAGACGGTAATCTCCTCACCCGTCCCCACAAATGTCACCGTATGCTCGGTCATGCTCGGCCATTTGATACCCCCCAGCAAAACTCTTTATCACCGCTGTCCCGGAGTGAAACGGACTGTTATCCGTCGATGCCGCATCAAACACCCGTCCGTCGCGAGAAATTGTTCCAGCAGTCCGTCTGAAACCCGTAGCGGAATAATTTTCTCTCTCCGGGCAGGACGAGAGTGCATGACCACATACCAGGACGGCAACGCCGGCGGAGAGTCGGCGACGGCACGGACCGTTTCCGTGGACGTTGTCGTCGTCGGGGCCGGAACATCCGGCTGTTACGCCGCCGCGACTATCGCGGATGCAGGCTACGACGTCGTCGTCGTAGAGCGAAAGGACGAGACGGAAGCCGGCCACATCGCCTGTGGGGACGCACTGAAGGGAGCCAGCGACTTCCCCGACGCGATTCCGAAGTCCCAGCTCGAACCGGCCTTTACCAACACGGATGTCGACCACGGCCGCTTCGAGATACCGCAGGAGGACACTGTCCTCGAAATCCCCGTTCCGGGCGAACTCGCTGTCATCGATCGCTGGGAGTACGGTCGCTGTCTCATCGAGGGTGCATCCGATAGCGGCGTGGAGTTCCACTACGATACGGTCGTTCAGGACGTGCGACAGGACGACAGTGGCCGTGTGACCGGGGTGAAAGCCATGCGGAAGGGCGACCCTGTCACGTACGAGGGTGACATGGTCATCGACGGGGCCGGCGCGCTGTCGATCCTGCAGGACAAAACCGACCTCGAAGACGCGACCTTCGATACGAACGTCCAGTACTCGCAGTTCTGCTCGGCATACCGGGAGATTATCGAGGTAGATGAGCCGGTCGAATGGGATGACGCGCTCGTGTTCAAGCCGACCGAGCGCTCTGCTGGCTACCTCTGGTACTTCCCGCGCACGGACACGGAAATCAACGCCGGTCTCGGCTTCCAGATGAACGAGGAGCCGATGGAACTAGTCGACGACCTCAAGCGCGATCTTCAGGGCCGAAGCGAGTTCGAGGGCGCGGAGGTACAGGACAAACTCGGCGCTGCGCTGCCGACGCGTCGGCCGTACGACTCGGCCGTCGCGCCCGGGTTCATGGCCGTCGGCGACGCTGCTGGACACGTCAATCCGACGACCGGCGGTGGGATCGCCGGTGCAGCCTATGCTGGAACCTACGCCGCTGAGCAGGCTATCGAGGCTATCGAGTCCGGCCGAACGGACGACGAAGCCGCGCTCTGGGAGTACAACGAGCGCGTGATGGACCACTTCGGGGCCCGGTACGCTGCGCTTGACGTGTACAATATCTTCACCACTGCCTACGATGTCGACGATCTGATGGCGTTGCTGGCCGCACTGCCCGGCGAGAAGCTCGCCGAAGCGCTGTACGGCGGCTCGACCAGCATCGGGCTCGGACTCAAACTCAAGATGGCCGTCAAGAGCATCGGCCACCTCGGGACGATCCGGGACCTTTACCAGACGAAGAAGGCCGCCGACCGGCTGCTGGACCATTACGAATCCTACCCCAGCGACCGTTCCGGCTTCGAGTCTTGGCAACGCGAGCGTGACTCGATTATGGACGATATCTACGAAGTCACTGGCGCAGAGCCCAAGTACTGATCCGGCGGCTCGATGCGTTTTTCGGTTGGTTTTGATCTTCTGGCATGAGTTCGCTAAGGGCAGATGTAGCGTTTTGAATTTGGTCTGGATAGTAGTTGAGTAACACATAAACTATAATTTTGAACGACAAGTTTTATTATTCGACAACATAATATCAAAATGAAGTCACTCTGGGGTCGGTCGACCGGGGGGTCACCGAGACGGAGACAGCGTGTCGACCGTCGCCCAAGTGGGGGTCAATCATGCTAGCACACAGATTCAAATCCGACGATAGTGCAGTCTCGCCAGTTGTGGGAGTTATACTAATGGTTGCAATAACGGTGCTGCTGGCGGCGACAGCAGCGACGTTCTTCCTCGATTTCGGTTCCGGGAACCTCGGCCAGAGCGCGCCACAGGCAGCGTTTTCGTTCGATTACGACTCTGAGGGTCCCGACACCCTAACAATCGAACACCGAAGCGGCGACTCGATTCGGGCCGGAAATCTGTACATCACTGTTAGCGGGGCTTCAGGCGCTAACGGACAGCACGATTTCCCGAGTCTCAGTGGCGCACCGGCGGCCAGTTCGGAAATCACAGCCGGGTCGCAGGTGACGTTTTCCAAGACGTCGGACCTTTCTGACGCCACGGTCACGCTAAACTGGAAGTCGCCGGATAGCGGCAAATCAATTCAGCTCGCCAGTTGGGAAGCGCCGTAGCGTCGTCACTTGCTCAGTTGACGGATCGCTTCGCTGACGACATCGACGCCGATAGTCAGCGAATCTTCATCGACATCGAACGTCGGTGTGTGGTGGCCGCCGGGGTGATCGGTCCCGATACCGACAAATGTCGCCGTTCCGCCGTGATCTTGGACGCGGTCCATCAGGTACGTCGCGTCCTCGCTGCCGCCGAGGTCGTCGGTTCGAAGGCGGCTGGTAACGCCGGAAACCGAGTCTGCCGCGTCGTACACCACATCCGCGAGCGCGTCGTCGCTTACCGCACTCGGCGCTTCCGCGGTCGTCTCGATAGCGACTTCACAGTCGTGCATCTCTGCGGCCGACGACATGACGGTGTCCGCCCGCTCGCTCATGCATTCCTTGAGCGGGGTCGTTTCACCCCGGACTTCCCCTTCCAGTGTCGCTTCCCCGGGGACGATATTCGTCGCTGTCCCACCCTCGACAACTCCAGCGTTGACACGCGTCGCGCCGTCGCCGTGCCGGCGAATCGCATGAAGGTTCTGGACGGCGGTTGCGAGGGCCTGGACAGCGTCCCGTCCCTGTGCCGGATGCCCGCCGGCGTGCGCTGTCTCACCGGAGAATGTCGCCTCGAACTGCCGGACTGCGAGGAAGCCGCCGACGCCAGCGACGATCTCCCCGGTCGGATGGTCGAGACCGATATGTATCGCCAGCAAGTGGTCCACGTCGTCCAGATGACCGCTTTCGCCGACAGCCTTCCCACCGCCAATGACCTCTTCGGCCGGCTGGAAGACGACTTTGAACGTGCCCCTGAAATCGCTCTTTTTGACTGCCTCAAGCACGCCAAGACCAATCGTCGCGTGGGCGTCGTGTCCGCAGGCGTGCATGTACCCCTCGTTCGTCGAACGGAACCCCTCCGTCGACGGGGCGTGCGCCACGCTGTCTGCCTCCGTTATCGGCAGCGCATCGATATCGACTCTGAGCGCGACAGTCGGTCCCTTGCCCTGTTCGAGCACAGCGAGAGCACCGGTGAATCCCCCGGCAGCGCCCTCTAGTACGTCCCCACGGGCTCCGGCTTCGCGGGCCTTCCGCTGCCAGTCTTCGAGTTCATCGTCGTCGGGGACAGCCATCCGCGCGTTGCCATCCACGACATCCCGGCCGGTGTACAACTGATCGACGCCGATACGCTCGAGTTCGTCGACGATGCGACTGGTGGTGTAGAACTCCCGCCATGCGGGTTCGGGATAGCTGTGTAGGTCGCGCCGGACGGACCTGAGCCGCTCCTGTCGGGCCTCGTTCATGCCGGCGAAACGGGTTACAGTTACTTATAAGAACCCACAGGAATGGACGACGGCTCTACGAACCGCTGCCGACCTGCGTCCGCTGTTCGACGCCGGCCTCCACGTGGATGGCGTTCGGGAACGTTCGCTGGGTAACGTCCCGGGCGAACTCCTCGTACCCGACGATCTCTATCGTCCGGGTGTAGACGGTGTGGGTCCAGGAATCGAAGCGGCCACCGTCCGGTCCCAGCGTTTTCGACTGTGGAATCCGCAGTTCCTGTGGTTGCTTCGGATGCGGACCCTTGAGTTCGACCCCCTTCTGCTCGGCGCTCTCTTTGATCTCTGTGACAATGTCCTCAAGGCGATGTCGGTCCCCACTGGTGAAGGTAAGCGTCGTGACAAAGGGCATCTGTAGACGAACACTCAATCGCGAGTGACAAAAGGCCATCTGTTTCCGTTGTGTCTCCGATATTCTCTTAAGTAGCGGTGTCATAAAATCCGATAATGATAGAGGCCACGAGCGCGGGAGCCATCCTCTTTCGCGATACGCGTGGCCGGCGGGAGTACCTCCTGCTCAAGAGCCGACCCGGCGATTGGGAGTTCCCCAAGGGCGGCGTCGAGGGCGAGGAAGAGCTCCAGCAGACCGCCATACGCGAAGTGAAAGAGGAGGCCGGGATCGGCGATTTCCGGCTTTTAGACGGGTTCCGCGAAGACTACGACTACGTGTTCGAGGCGAACGGCAACACCATCCACAAGACGGTCCACCTGTTCGTCGCGAAATCGTTCGAAGCGTCAGCCGAACTGTCCACAGAACACCGCGACCTGCAGTGGCGCGACTACGAACAGGCCATCAACACAGTCACGCAGGACGGTCCCCGCGAGATACTCGAACAGGCAGACGAGTTCCTCGACGAACGAGAAGACGAGAAGTAGAGCCAGTCGCGGTCGATAGCGGCTGCTCAGTGAAATTATGAGCAGCAGGACTGTGTCTCAGGGCCAATACGGGACGAAGTGAGTTCTGTTGTGAGTTATACGCCGGGAGAGGTGTCGCCAACGTATGACTCGTCACCGAACCCGAGCAGTGGCCAAAACACGAATGGGAGGAGCCACATCGCGAGTCCGTATCCGGGTCCTTTTCCGAAGTTCTTCGCAATATCAATATTGATTACGATGAACACCAGTCCGTTGATTACTGGGATGAAAAATAGAATTATCCACCAGGTTTCCCTGTCGGCGATATCCAACATGTAGAGGATATTTAATATCGGAATGAATGATCCCCAGCCCGGTTGTCCGGCTTTCTCGAAGACTTTCCACATTCCTGCAATATATGCGATGAAGGCACCGAACGCGAGCAGAGCGAGGACTATGAAGAAAAGGCCTCCAAAAATTCCAGCGGCAGTACCACCACCGCCAGACTGGAGTAACGCTGTTCCGACACTACCAATCGAACTACTGAGTACTGACATGCACTCACTCATCTCGACCCATATGGAATAAATTCTTTGTATACTTATTTAACAAGAAACGCACTTTCACAGCCAATTCGCTTTAGCTCTCAATATCAAATTCAGTAATCTTGTTTCCGGACCGGAACCAAATGACGAAGGATGAGCCGAAGTGACTGAGTTACCCAGAGAAAGCGGGTTTATTTGGACCGAAGCCAAATCAGTGCTATGACCAGTTCCGAGTTCGCCTTCGAGCTGGCCGTCTGCCAGTGGGCCGAGCGAGCGTGGTCGCCATCTGACGACGCAGCGGTGCTGGTCGCCAGACAGTTCGGGACGAAACACCGCCGCTGGGATACGATTGTACTGGAGTGTGATCCCGTCGGACTCCAGGAACGGGCGAAGTTCGGGACAGAATCGTTTCACTCGGACCTCTTGCATGTCCTCCGGCACGCGCCGGCCGACTGGACCTACTACCGCGACGCGCTGCCTGATCCGGGCTATCCGTGGCGGTATGTCCGGGAGTCGATTCACGAGGCGGCCGACCGGGACGCTATCGAGACCCGAAAGCGCAGCAACCGCATCGAAATCCGTCGGGTGCGCCCCTATCCAGACTGGCTCCGGCGGATCATCGCCATCGAGAACAAGCCCGATCTGACGGCCAGCGCCGCTAGGAATCTCGTCCCACAACTGGAGCGGGACATCGCGCTCTCGCTGGCCGACGAGGTGTGGGTTGCGACGGCGACGACTGACGAGCGCGTGGAACCGATTCTGCTGGCGGACCTGCCAGCAGCCGCCGGTGTGTTGACGGTCGACCCAGAATCCGGCACGGCTGAGACGGTCTGGCAACCGCGGTCGCTGTCGGTCGACGAGCCCGGAACGCGCATTCTCGACCGACCGGACGACGACACCAGCGCGGCGCGGTTCGAGTACGTGGACACCGACTGGAAGCACGAGCGGCGTCTCGCCATCGCCGAACGGGCGTACGCTCGTGGGTGGCGAGCGTACGCGGATACGATGCGTCCTGACTGCAGGCACTTCCAGCTCAGCGCCGACGAGACTGGCGTGTACCCTCACTGTGCGGCGAAAGACTGTCTGCCGACAGCGGCGGAGTGTCGAGGACAGTGTCCGTCCTACGAGCCGGAACCACCGACGTGGCGGTCGATGGACTGGCCGCTCGACGGCGGACCGGGCAAGGCGATAAAACGGCTGTTAACGCGGCGTCGACGACGACAACGGCCGGGACTGTCTGAGTAACGGACCGATTCCTTGACCCGAACTTATTCTTCGGACAGTTCGATATCCAGTTCGTCCCGCGGCACGGCTAGTTTAAACGTCGGGACAGTCTTTTCGACTGTCTCCACGATACCCTTGTCTGCGAGGCTGCGAAGCGCGGAGCGAACGTCGTCGGTGTCGCGGTCCTCGCCGACCTCACGGAGTGCGTGTAACACGGCGACGACGCTCTGGCTCTCCTCGTCCGGCCCGGCGATCACGTCGACGATAGCCTGCTGGAGCGGGGTGACCGTCACCGTCTGAATCCGCTCGGAGTCCTCTCCGTCGATGAGCGTCGTCGCTTCCGGCGTCGCACAGATGAGACTGTTGTCGTTGCGGTAGTAATGCTCCTTGAGTTCAGATTCGAGGTACTGGTGGACCTCGCTCCCGCTGTCCATGTCCCAGCGCTCCTGTAACTCGCCGTTTTTCGTCGGCTGGAGTTCGACGATATCGGCGAGCCGTTCGCGGGCTTCCTCCGAGAGAGTCATGGCCCGTCGGTACGACGACCACGTATTTCGGTGTTCTGCATCCGGGTAAGGTTCACTCGTGTCTGAGCGCGTCGATTGGGTCGACCCGTGCCGCCCGCCACGCCGGGTAGAGGCCGGCGACGACGCCGACCAGCACACCGACACCGACCGCCAGCGCCATCCACAGCGGCGCGAGCGAGAACGTCACTTCGGCGTACCGGGTCGCTCCGTAGCCGACGAGCAGTCCGAGTGGCACGCCGAGCAGCGAGCCGATCGTGCCGAGGAGTGCGGCTTCGACGAGGAACACCTGCATGACGTCGCGGTTGCGCGCCCCGACGGCTTTCATGATGCCGATTTCGCGGGTCCGCTCGGTGACGCTGACGAGCATCACGTTGGCGATACCGATAGCACCGACGACGAGCGCGATAACGGCGATGCCGGTGACGAAGCGAGTGATTCGCTCGATGACATCGCTAATCTCCTCGACGAAGTCGTTTCCGGACCGGGCGACCAGTTCCGTGTCGTCGGCCGACAGCGACCGCGCGTCAGACGCACCGGTGAGGTACGTCTGAATCGCCGACTGCGTCTCCGGAATCTCCCGAGGGTCGACGACAAGTGTCACCTGCGGGTATGCCCGCTGTCGCACGCCCGCCGATGGGCTCTCGACGACGGACTCATAGAAGGGGTCGATGGGGACGTACACCCGCGGCTGGCGGGCGAACTCACTGACCGGGACTTCCCCGCGTGTCCCGTTGACGACGCCGACGACGGTGACGTTCCGCTCGCTCCCGTCCGGCATCGTCATCGTGAGCCGCTCGCCGGCCGTGAGGTTCTCGGAGAACGACCCGGCCATACGCTCGTTGACGACGACGGCTTCCTCGTCAGTCTCGAAGGAGCGACCCTCGACGAGGACACCTGGCGTGAAACTGGCCGGCCGCGTCGCTGTGACCTGCTGTCTGGCGAGTGTCTGGTTCCCGTGCTGTACCGACTGCGTTTGGACGATTCCACGCGGGAGCACCGCCTGCACCCCAGCAATCCCCTCTAATTCCTGAATGTCGTGCTCGGTAAACACCGGCTGGAGCGTCCGGTCGAAGTCGTCATCGCCCGAAGGGGTCCCGAACACGTAGATGTTGCCCGCGTTCGACGTCTCGATGTCCCCGACGATTTCGGCCTCGACACTGGCCCCAAACGTGGCGAAAGTGATGACCGACGCGATACCGATAACGACGCCGACGACAGTCAGCGCCGACCGAAGCTTGTGCGCTCTGATAGACCGGAGCGTGATACGAACGCTCTCGCCGGTGTCCATCAGTGCTCGCCCCCGGAGACATCCTCGACGGACTGGATGTGGCCGTCTTCGACGTGGACGATTCGCTCCGCCCGCTCGGCGACGTGGCGTTCGTGGGTCACCAGCAGGAACGTGTTGCCCGCCGCGTGGAGGTCGTCGAACAGGTCGAGTATCTGTGCGCCGGTCTCCGTGTCGACGTTGCCGGTGGGCTCGTCGGCAAGAATCAACGCCGGGTCGGTCGACAGCGCACGGGCGATGGCGACCCGCTGGCGCTGGCCGCCGCTGAGTTCAGAGGGGACGTGGTCGGTGCGGTCCCCAAGTCCAACCTCAGAGAGGAGCGACCTCGCCCGCTCGCGGCGACGGGCGCGGTCCCAGTCGTCGAAGACGAGCGGCAGGGCGACGTTCTCCACCGCGGAAAGTCGCGGCATGAGATTGAACGTCTGGAAGACGAAGCCGACCTCGGTGCCGCGGATGTCAGCCCGTTCGGCCTCGCTGGCGGCCGAAACATCCTGTCCGTTGACCACCACCTGCCCCGACGACGGCGTGTCCAGCCCGCCGATGAGGTTCAACAGGGTGCTCTTCCCGGAGCCGCTCGGTCCCATCACCGCCGTGTACGACCCCGCCGACAGGTCCAGACTCACGTCGTCCAGCGCTGTCACCGTCCCGCCGAGGTCGTACTGCTTGCTGACGCCGTCGACGCGGACAGTCGTGTTCGCTGACTCGCTCACGGCCACGCGTACGGACTGGACGGCAATGAGGGGTTCGCCCTCTGTCATAGTAGTCCGCGCTGTGACAGGAGCAACCCACTTACCATTCCAGTCCTAAGCCCGGACAATGACAGCCGATACCGGACGGAAACTGGCTATCGTTGCGGTGTTCGTCACCATTGGACTACTGGCCGCTGGGGCGGTCGCCGGCATGTCCGGCCTCAGCGAGATGGGGCAGCCGTCCGGCGACGACGTGCTTGAGCAAACCGAACAGCGTTACGACGCGGCCGAAACAATTACCGGGACTGCGACAGTGACCGTTACGAACGACTCGGAATCGAAGGCTGCGACAGTGGAGTACGCCGCCGCTGAACCGAACAAAACGTGGGCCGCCGTCACGAGTGAGAACCGGTCCTACGAGATGGGGACGAACGGGACCGTCGTCTGGGCGGTCGGCGAGAACCAGTCATATGCTCGCGAACTGACCGAGGAGTCCGTGGCGATGAACGACACCACCGACCCGGTTCCCGAGGAGAACGTCACTGCGACGCTCCGGGGGACTGAGGAGGTCAACAGCGAATCGACGTACGTTCTCGACCTCGAACCAACCAACGAGAGCATCGACGCGCCGAACACGACGCTGTGGGTCGATACCGAGGACTACCGCGTCCACAAGATGACCACTGACGACGGGACGAACCGGACGGAACTCACCGTCGAGGAGACGAACTTCAACGTCAGTATCGACGACAGCCAGTTCGCCCCGCCGGCTGACCGGGTCGCCGTCACGACCGTCGAGACGTACGACTCATACGACGCAGCCCAGTCCGCGACAGATATGGACCTACCAGCGTACGAGGACGGGACTTTCGAGGAAGCCCGGTACATCAGCCGGCCCGACAGTACAGCCGTCGCTCAGCAGTACGACGCTGATGGGGAGAACGTGACGGTTCTGACCGCAACCGGCGCATCGAGCTATCTGGACGATTCGGAGAACGGGACGGCGGTGCAGGTGAACGGGCAGAACGCGACCGCAATCGAGCGCGACGACAGGGCTGTGGTCTACTGGACCGAGGACGATGTCACGACTGGTGTGGTCGTTGAGGGGACGACCGACGAGGCCATCGCTGTCGCTGAAGAACTGTAGCGACGCCCGCCAACTGTCTGTATTCTATAGGTCTTCCAGCGTTGACTTGACCGACGCCCAGTGGCTCCCTTTCCAGAAGTGTTGCCCGCAGTCCGTACAGCGCCAGACCCGCTCGTCACTGGCACTCGGTGCGTACTCCGGCGTCGGTTCTACCGGGTCGACCTCCTCGACCGGGCCGTTGCAGACGCCACAGTAGCCCGGCTCCGAAGCGAGCGAGAGTTGGAAGCCGGCGTCAGCGAGTTCCCGCAGCTGATTGTCAACCTCCCGCTCGGTAAGGAGCACGCTCTCGGATGCGCGGGCAGCGAGGTCGCTGTCCCGAGTTATCACCAGCCGGTCCTCACGTTCCGCTATCGCGAGAAGGTCGTCGTCAGCCTCGGCATCTCGATCGAGCGCGTAGGCCGTGTCGTACCCACACATCCGCAGATAGGTGGCGAGCTTGCCGAGCATCGCATCGAGCACGAGCCGGTCGCTGGGGGTGTCGTCAGGCATCGAAGAACTCGCGAAGGCCCTCGGCGTCGCGGGTGTTCAGCACGTCGCCCGTTTCGGCCCAGCCCCGCTGCGCCGTGTGGACGCCGTAGCGCAGGAGGTCGAGGTTGGCTGGGCTATGTGCGTCCGTGTTGATCGCGATTGTTGCCCCAGCCTCGATGGCCTGTTTGACCGCGCCACCGCCAAGATCTAGGCGGGCGGGGTTGGCGTTTATTTCCAGCGCCGTGTCGTTGTCAGCGGCGGCTTCTGCGAGGCGCCCCACATCCACGTCCAGCCCCTCACGACGGTTGAGATACCGGCCTGTCGGATGCCCGATGACGTTCACGTCGGGGTGTTGTGCGGCCGCGACGAGGCGATCCGTGCCGTCCCCGTCGAGCGCGGCGTGGGGCGAGGCGACGACCACATCCAGTTCCGACAGCAGGTCGTCGACGACTGAGATGCTGCCGTCCGCCGCGATGTTCGCTTCAACGCCGGTGAACACGTCGATGTCGGCGTCCGCGGCAACCGATTCGACTTCGCTGATCTGCTCGCGGAGCTTCTCGTCCGGGACACCGACGCCGCCGACCATCCCCGGCCCCGTCGCGTGGTCCGTGACGGCGAGGTAGTCGTGGCCGAAGTCGGCGGCACCCTCAACCATCTCCGTGATACTGTTGCTGCCGTCCGACCAGTTCGTGTGCGTGTGGATGTCGCCACGGACCTCGCCCTCGGCGAGGAGGTCCGGGAGCGACCCGTCGGCGGCGGCTGCGACCTCGCCGCGGTTCTCCCGGAGTTCCGGTGGAACCCAGTCCATTCCCAGCGCGTCGTACACTGCTTCCTCGGTTTCGCTGGCCACCAGTTCGCCAGCCCGCTGGTCGTCGTCTTCGACGCCCTCGACATCAAAGACGCCGTACTCGTTGACTTTCAAGTCCTGCTCGATAGCGCGGTTGCGGACCGCCACGTTGTGGTCCTTGCTACCGGTGAAATACTGGAGCGCCGCACCAAACTCCGAGGGGTCGACGACCCGCAGGTCGACCCGAACGTCGTCAGCGTATGCGCTGGCTTTCGTGTCTCCGGACTCGATGACACGGTCGAGTCCGTCCCAGTCGACGAACCGCTCGACGACTGCCTCGGGGTTGGGGCTTCCGACGAGTACGTCCACGTCGCCGATGGTCGGTCGCCAGCGACGAATCGACCCACCGAGTGCGCACTCGGCCACAGCGTCGCCGGCGGCCATGTAGCTCCTGACCCTGTCGCCGTGCGGCCGGCCCTCGCCGAGGAGCGACCGCTCGTGAGCCTCGCGGGCGAAGTCGATGTTGTCGAGGATGTTCTGCTCCGTCTTTGCACCGAAGCCCGACACCTCCTGTATCTCGCCGGCCTCGGCGGCGGCTTCCAGTTCGTCGAGGGTGGTGATACCCAGCGCCTCGTACAGTGAGCCGACTGATTTCGGCCCGATTCCCTCGACTGCTGTGAGGGCGGCCATCTCGACAGGGAGTTCCGCACGGAGTTCGGTCAGCTCCTCGATTTCGCCGGTCTCGAAGTACTCGACCACCTTCGAGGAGATGGCGTCGCCGACGCCGTCTATCTCACCGACGCTGGCTTCGCCCTCGGCCGCCAGCCCCTCCATGGCACCGGGAAAGTCCCTGATGTTCTCGGCTGCCCGGCGGTAGGCTCGGGGCTTGTACTCGACGCCTTTCGCGTCTAGCAGGTCGGCGAACTCTTCGAGCAATGTCGCGATTTCGTCGTTCCGACTCATGTTAGTAGCTCCGTCCGGCACGACCCGTGCCGGAGTCCGCGTCCTCGTGTCCGAGGGCTTTCTGGAGGAATTTCATCCAGCGCTTCCTGTCGGCCGCCTCCTGTGCCTGTGCTTCCTTCTCGATGTCCGCCGCACCGAGCTGTTCGAGGGCGTTGAGCGCACGGTCGATACCGATGATAGCCGTGGCAAGCTCCTCACCGCGCTCGTAATTCACTTCGTTGTCCTCGATCCGCTGCTTGCGCTGGAGGCGCTCGCGCCGCAGGTTCTTCTTAGCTTGTTCGACGCGCTCGCGCTCGCCTCGCGGAATCGTCTCCCGACGCTTGATCTCGAAGACGAACGACTGGAGTTCGATCTCCTCGCCCTGAATGGTGATCTCATCGGGAATGTCAGCACCGACGGTCGCGCTGTCGCGTTCGATGCGCTCCAGCAACTGTTTGCGCTCGAACTCTTTCACTACCGGATGTTAGACCGGGGTGCCCTTACCCGCTTCGCCCATCGGCCACTAAGGCTTGCGCGGCGGTGCCTGTTTTTGCTCTACCCACGTGTGCCCGTTCAGCCTCCGTGTTTCAGGGAGACTCAGTGAGCGGTCCCGACTGAGATAAACGAAGTCGGCGATATCTTTTTCATTGTCTCTGTCGTTCTCATCGTACGAGAGTAATACTGCCCCCCTCGTTTATTATATGACTCTAACGTTCGAACCGCTTGACGACCGTCCTGGGCTCGCGGTCATTGACCAGATCGAGCGCCAGCGCTACCGGATACACACGCTGACCCCAATCGCCCTCAGAGAGGCGGAGACCGACGTGTTTCAGTATCCCGTCGGGGACGCTGTCCGGATACAGACGCGCGCTATCGAACTACCGACAGTGGTCATGGTGTACGTCCGTGACGACGACGGAGCGATAGCCGCCGAGGTTGCGCAGTTCGAGTCTGAGACGCTGCCGGCGGATGATTACGTACTGGACCCGCTGACGCAGATCAAGACGTACATGCGGGTCGAGGACACCGAAGTCGAGGTCACCGTCGACTCGGACCGGACCCGTATCGAGTTCGACAGTCCGACGGACCTGCTCATCGGCGCTCGCTCCCAGCACGACCGCCCGGCGGCCACGGTCACGACGACCGAGCAACCGGCGGACGTGATGGCAGCGGTCGAGACCTTCGGGTCGGCGCTCAAGGCCCACGACCCGGAGCGCTCCTATCCGACACTTCGCGGCCACCCGCCGGCGCTTGAAATCGGTGATACGCTGGGCATCCCAGCGGATATCGACAGTCCGGATACCGGTGTCACGCTCGAACTCCCGCCCGATCTCGCGTCTATCTTCGTCGCCGCGCCGCTTTCGTACTACCTCGGTGCCTCACTTGCTCCCGCATCTGAGCCACGACTCGTAACTGACAAGGGATTCACGTACTCACTCGACACCGCACGAGGCTTCGAATCCGAGGTCGGACGGACGCTCAAACGGCTGTTCTTCCTCGATTGTGTCACACGCACTGAGGGGTTCCACCAGATCGACTTGCACGAGCGCGCGGCCATCGAGCCCTACGTCGATCTCGACTTCGAATCACTGTATCAGCGGCCGGTGGCGGAGCAGGTCGCCACCTATCTGCAGGTCCCGTACGACGTTATCGAGGACCATATTCCGAAGTGGCGGCTGACGACACATATCGACCCGGTGCCGGCGAACGCGGAACAGCTCCCGTACGTCGTCGACGATCTGGCTATCGTCCGAACGCATCAGCAACAGCGGCTGAATCAGGCAAGCGTGCCGGCAGAAGCCGAGGCTGAATTCACCCGCGACGATGTCATCACCCGCGCCGCGAGTTCCGAAACTGGCACTGCCACAGCCGAGACGGACTACGTCGAGCCACAGGCCGAGGACTCACTCGAACAGGCCTGGATCGGAGACAGCATCCCCATCGGTGCGAGCAAACTGACCAAAGCAGCGTTCGAACACCGACTTGACCGCGATACGAACGCCGAGGACATCACGATTCGCGTCGTCCAGAACGACGCCCGGATGGACGAGGAACGGCAGGTCGTCGATGACGTGTACGGTACCCGGGACGATCTGCCGTTCGATGTCACGGTCCACGACGACTTGACGACGGCGGAACTCAGAACGGTCCTCACGACCGACGCAGAGTTCTTCCACTACATCGGCCACACCGAACACGACGGCTTCGTCTGCTCCGATGGCAAGCTCGACGTGACGACGGTCGATTCGGTCGGCATCGACACGTTCCTGCTGAACGCCTGCAACTCGTACAATCAGGGTTTGGCACTCGTCGAGAAGGGTGCAATCGCCGGCATCGTCACGCTCAACGAAGTCCTGAACGACGGCGCGATTCGTATCGGTGAGGCAGTCGCCCGACTGCTGAACTGCGGCTTTCCCCTTCGAGCGGCGCTTACTATCGCACGCGGTGAGAGCGTACTTGGTGGGCAGTACATTGTTGTGGGTGACGGTAGTGTTACTGTAGCCCAAGCCGAGAGCGGAACACCAAATATGCTCAAAGTGGAGCCGGAAGATAATGGTTATACTTTGAAGATGATAACATACACTACAGATAACAGAGGGCTAGGGAGCTTGATAATACCACATATCGAAAATATTGATAAGCACTACCTCATCTCTGGAAATATTAGTGAATTTAGTGTTTCTGAGTCGGAATTATTGAGGTTCCTCAATATGGAGGAAGTCCCAGTGCGAACAGAAAACGGGCTCCATTGGAGTACATCATTATCCCTTGATTGATAATGTAAACTGCCAGGTACAAGCGGGACCAAGCGGATCGTTACTGAAGGAAAGCGAAACTATTGACAGACTCTACTTAGCGTGTCCTCTACGGCCCGACATAACTTGAACTGTTAGCGGCTGCTGCACTCCCTGCCTGTGACAGTAGCATCAGGAGGGTGAACAGTGCGCCGGCCATTTTCGGGTGCTCTGCGAGGTATTCGCGCATGGTGGTATCTGACATGATACAACTTCGATGATGGTGGGTAGATAATTAAATTTATTTGAAAAGTACCTACATATTATATATTGTATTAAGGATAGAATTAACAGTCAAATCCGGAAACTAACATTCACAAGGCCAAGATCACGAGTTTAGAGGGAAAAATCACACAGGGATTGTGCGTGCAGACGCGGAGAAATTACCGATACCCCCCATCAGTACCGTTTAGTATGCAGGTGCGTAATTGATAATCAGGGTTTAGTATTGATGTCTAAATGGAAATCAGAAGACAATTATTCAGGATATATACGTCCTGCTGGCTCGCTTCAGGGGTCGGACGCAGGGGGGGTCGATGCATGCAACAATCGCGACTAACTTGGTGGAATCGATGATTGCTGGCGGCTCTTTTTGCAGCACCGGGAGGAAAAATGACTTCTGAGGAACAGTGGCGGCTCGGCGACAAGACAGTGGAGCTATCCAGCGCGGCCATCAGTGGAAGCCGACGGGCGGCAACGAGACATACACCGCTTCTCCGGACTGAATCAGTGGACCGACGCGACGAGATGCGGACAGAGGTCCCGATTCCGCTGGCGAAAGTCGAGCAGTCCCAGCAGTGTACTGTGTTGCACGTCGACGACGATCCACAGGTTGGTGAACTGGTTGAGGTGTATCTCGAACGCATCAACGACGACTTCGACGTCGTGACGAAGACCAGTGCCGTCGCCGCGCTTGATTTCCTCCGGACCGAGCAGGTCGACTGTATCGTCAGCGACTACGATATGCCAAACACTGACGGACTGGAGTTTCTGGAACTCGTCCGCGAGCAGTACCAGGACATCCCGTTCATTCTGTTCACTGGCAAGGGCAGTGAGGAAATCGCGAGCGAGGCGATCGCGTCGGGCGTCACGGACTATATGCAAAAGGGGGGTCGATCAGATACGTACCACGTTCTCGCCAATCGCATCGAGAACGCCGTTGAGCAACATCGCACCGAGCAACGGTTCTGGAACGCCCTCTCGTGGTATCAACGGCTCGTCGAACAGGAGCTCGCGGGCGTCTGTATCATTCAGGACGGATCGTTCGTCTACGTGAACCAGAAGCTGGCGGACATTTTCGGCTATGACCAGAGTGATCTCATCGACGAATCCCCGACCCTTCTCGCGGCGGAGGGCGACGGCGACAGATTTCCCGAATCACTTCGAGGAGCGGACTCAGACGAGCTCGAAACGTTCCATTCGGAGTTTGAGGGCCGACAGGCTGACGGCGAAACGCGGACTATCGAGGTGTCCGGCGGGTCGATCGAGTACGACGGCGACCCGGCGTGGATCGGTGTGCTTCGAGATGCCGAAAGCAACCCCGACGTTGGCGAGTGAGTCGCCGTTTAGCTGCTGTGTGCCGCCTTTTGATTCTACTAGCGCAGACATCGAAGTATCGTAGCGGTCTGCCAGTGGCTGGCCCACTGTAAGCACAATCCCTTTCCACCGTCCACTCGTATCATGGTACAATGTCGGAGTGCGATGCCTGTGGAAAGCAGGAGAACATGCCGTACCAGTGTGGGCACTGTGGCGGGACCTACTGTGCGGAACACAGACTGCCCGAGGCCCACGATTGCCCCGGACTTGACAACTGGGGCGATCCGGGCGGCGTGTTCGACAGCGGGTTCGACGAGAGTGTAAACAGTGGCCAGACCTCCGGAGGCGGCGTCACCGACCGGCTCGGTATCAACACCGGGCCGGGCGGGCCGCTGGCGTACTTCCGGGGGAACGTCACGTACCTGTTCCTGGCCATTATGGGTATCTTCTTTATCCTCGAAAACATTGTCCGCCTTTCCCTCGGACCAGAGGCGTTCAACACGCTGTTTGTCCTCCGCCCGAGCCACCCCGAATACGTCTGGACATGGGTCACGTCGGTGTTCTCACATGACCCCAGCGGGTTCTATCACATCTTCGGGAACGGGATTATCATCTACTTCTTCGGCCGGATCGTCGAGCAGCAGATCGGATCGAAGAAGTTCGCGATCTTCTTCCTCGTCTCCGGCGCACTGGCGGGCCTCGGTCAGGTCGGCCTCCAGATGTTCCTGAGCGGCCCCGCTTACGGCGTCCTCGGGGCCAGCGGGGCTGCACTGGCTATCATGGCATTCTTGACCGTGTTGAAGCCGGATCTGCGCGTCTACCTGTACTTCCTGATCCCGGTACCAATCTGGGCTATCACTGGCTTCTACTTCCTTCTGAGCATCGCTGGGACGTTTAGCATTGGAGGCGCAGGGCTGCTCGGCGGCAATATCGCCCACCTCGCCCACCTCATCGGCCTCGTCATCGGGCTCTGGTACGGCCAGAGAATCAAGGGGCAGACCCGGATGCCCGGCCAGATACAGTTCGGCGGTGGCGGCGGCCCAGGCGGCCCTGGTGGACCGGGCGGTCCCGGCCGGCGTCGTCCGTGACGATGAATCCAGCTCGCCCCGAGTTCGTCCCTGACCCGTCGCTCTCGCAGGCTGAGATGGAGGAGTTGCAACGCGACATCGCCGAGGTTGCGCGGTTCGAGGACGAGATGGACGTTTTGCCCGAGACAATCGCGCCCGCCGGAGACGCGCCGGACAGCGACCAGACCACGCTGGGTGCTGGCGACGATACGACGGACGCGCCGCTCGTCGCCGGCGTCGACCAGGCGTTCGTCGATGACAAGGCCGTCTCGGCTATCGTCGTGCTGCGGAACGGCGAGGTCATCGAGCGAGTCAGCGCCGTCGAACGCACCGAGATTCCATACATTCCCGGTCTGCTGTCGTTCCGCGAAGGCGGCGCAATCCTGGCCGCGTTTGCGGAGTTGGAGACCGACCCCGACGTGGTACTCGTCGACGGCAGCGGCCGCATCCACTTCCGAGAAGCCGGGCTGGCGACGCACATTGGCGTCACGCTCGACGTACCAGCCGTCGGCGTTGCCAAGAGCCTCCTCTGTGGCACGCCGGAACAGTCGCTCGACGAGACGTACCCGGAGGGAACGCGGATTCCGATTGCAGCCGACGACAGCGTCGAGACCTGCCCCGACAGGACTCTCATCGGTCACGCGGTCCAGACGCGCCAGTACGACTCGCCGAATCGGTATATCAATCCGCTTATCGTCAGCCCCGGCCATCGCGTCAGCGCAAGCTCCGCGGCGGATATCGTCGAAGCCACCGCTGACGGCTACAAGCTCCCCGAGCCGACCCGGCTGGCCGACAGCTACGCCGACGAGGCGAAGACGGCCGTCAATAATCCGTCCGAATAACCGACAGTATAACTTCCCGGGGTGTGTTCTCCCGGCCAACACATGGCGAAGACGGTGCTGATTACGGGTGCGTCCTCGGGTATCGGACGGGCGAGTGCCGAGGCGTTCCTGGCCGACGACTGGACTGTCTGGGCGACTGCCCGCGAGGAATCGGACATCGAAGAGCTCGGCGAAGACGGCTGTGAAACCGCCGAACTCGACGTGACGAACCCGCGCGAATGCGAGCGTGTCGTCGAGGCGCTCATCGAGTCCGAAGGGCGGCTCGATTGTCTCGTGAACAACGCCGGCTACGCACAGTTTGGTGCGGTCGAGGACGTGTCGACGGCGGCACTACACGAGCAGTTCGACGTGAACCTCTACGGCCCGCACCGACTCATCCGCGAGGCACTCCCGCACATGCGTGCCCGGGAGAACGGGACTATCGTCAACGTCTCCAGCGTCGCGGGCCGTATTGCGTTCCCGAATCAGGGTAGCTACGCCGCCTCGAAATTCGCCCTTGAGGGGCTCAGCGACGCGCTCCGGATGGAGGTCGAAGAGTTCGGCATCGACGTGGTACTTGTCGAACCCGGACCCGTGGAGACTAACTTCGACGACCGCGCCGACGAAGAACTCGACGACCTGGATACGTCCGGTGCGTACGACTGGCTGTATCAGGCCCACGAAGACTCGAATCTCGTCGGTATTCAGGACGCGCTCTCTGTCACGCCCGGGACGGTTGCGCTGACCATCCGTGACGCTGCCAACGCCAGCGATCCCGAACCGCGGTATCCTGTCGGACAGGGCGCACAGCTACTTCTCATGCTCGACTACCTGCCGGCGCGGTGGCGCGATGCAGCGTTCGGCGTCATCCGGAAGCTGACGAGCTAACCGCCGCCCTCGCCCAGTTCAGTCCAGACAGGCCGCTACAACTGACAGCAACCGCTCGCCGCGCACTTCCTCGGCGAACAGCGGTACACGGCGTACGTCGTGGCCACGGAACATATCCTGTGACCGGGCCAGCGCGTCCTGTTGGACCTGCCAGCGTCGCGCGCAGAATTCACAGTCGGCGTGGTTCGGGCCAGCGATGTCCACGTCTTCGCCGAGCACCTCGCTCGGGTCCTGCATCACTCGATTGACGACGACGGTGCTAACGGGGATGTTGAACTCGCCGAGTTGTGCGAGCAATCGCTCGGATTCGACAACGGACAGTTCCTCAGGCACCATCACGATGCGAAAGTCCGTCTTCCGTGGGTCCTGCAGAATCGACCGCAGGTGCTCGATCCGGTCCGACAGCTCCTGTAAGTCCTCGATACCAGCCTCGGCGTCGACATCCTGATCATCGCCGAACATTCCCGTGAGGTTGTCCATCATCCCCGAAAACCGCTCGCGGAGCTGGAGAATCTTCCCGACCATCGAATCCATCGTTTCGGGGAGTTCCAGCAGACGGAGGGTGTGGCCGGTTGGCGCGGTGTCGATGACGACGCGGTCGAAGCGGTCGTCGTCGACGTAATCCAGCAGGAGCCGGAGCGCCGCGGCCTCGTCAGCTCCGGGCATCGACCCGCCAAGGAGGCCCTCCTCGCCGCCGATGGGGTCCTCGGTCTGGCCTGCACCTGCTGCGCCGCCCGCGCCACCGCCGAACATCCCATCGCCGCCGAGGAGTTCGCCCACACCGCCCAGTGCGTCCTCCTCGACACCGAGGGGCCCCTCGCCGACGGCGGCCTCCGGATCGATCTCTGCGGCGTACAGCGGGATATCCTCGCGGATGCGCGTCGGCGTTGCTGGGATGTCCGCCTCCAGTGTGTCCGACAGCGAGTGGGCAGGGTCCGTGGAGACAACGAGTGTCGCCGTGTCGTCACGCGCGGAGGCAAGCGCCGTGGCCGCAGCACACGTCGTCTTGCCGACGCCGCCTTTCCCGCCGTAGAGGACGTACTCCGCCGCGTCGATTCCCGCGGGTGCATCGATGTCGTCGACTGCCTCGACGTCGAGTTCGCTCATGCCAGAAGCTACGCTCGTCCGGCCTTGAGTACTTCCCGAAAAAGAGGTGTCCTACTGTCTCGAAGACCGCGCTTCACGGACGTCCGCGCCGTCCCGGAGTTTGTCCTCGCAGTTCGGACAGACCCGGGGGCCATGACCTTCGACGGCTTCTGGTGTAAAAACCCGTACGTACTGCTCGGTTACGAATTCACCGCAGTTCTGACACTCGGGCATCTATAGGTACACTCGTTCCACGATGTAAATGCCTTCCGCTGTCAACGAAATCTTCCGGTTAATCACCGGGCGGCGCTACTGGTGGTCGGCCCAGAATGAATCCAGTTGGCTCGCGAGGAAATCGGGCGTCATCCGGGTGAATTCCTCGCGCTCGCCGGCGGGCAGGTACGGGTACACCGAATGCCGCGCATCTGGTGTGTACCGGCGGCCGACTAGCGCCCGCACGCCGACCTCGTCAACGCCGCGGATGACGCGGCCGATGGCCTGGCGCGCGCGCCGCACAGCCGGAACTGTCAGGGCATACTCGAAGGCGTTGTCCTCGCCGAAGGCGTCGCCGTATGCTCGCTGGACGCCCCTGACGCGCGGCGACCCGATGTTCACCAGCGGAATGCCCACGACGGCACAGGTCGAGAGCTTCTCGCCGTCGTAGTCGACGCCCTCTGTGAGCGTCCCGCGCGTCGACGTGACCATGACTTTCCCGTCGCCGCTGAAGAACTCGCGTTTCAGCCGTTCAGTCTCCTCGTTGCTCGATGACTCGTCTACGAGGACCGGCTTCTCGACGGCCTCCTGCAGATACGCGCCGGCCCAGCGCGCCTCCCGGTAGTTCGGCATCGCCACCATGACGTTGCCCGGTGAGCGGGCCAGTGCGCGTAGCGCCTGTGCGTACTCGTCGCGGGTGGGGTTCCAGTTGTCGCCGAGCGGGCGCATCATTTCGGGGTCGCCCCGGTTGCGCGCAGTAAACGGCGTCGCGTCGACGAGGTACGACGCTCGATTCTCGGGCGGGAACGGTAGGTCGTAGGTCGTTGATCGGACCGGTCGTCCGTCGCCGGATTGCTCATCGGGGGCCGTCGAGCCCGTCTCGGCCATCGAGTCCAGTCCCGACACGCGGGTGAACACGTCCAACGGCTCCAGCGTCGCGCTCATCAGGATACCGCCCCCGAGGTCGTCGAAGACGTTCCGCAGGGCCGTCGCGGGCATACAGTTGTAACACAGCAGCCCCGGCGTGTAGACAGCCTGGTAATCGGAATCGAGGCTCTGTCCGTGGTTCGGCGAGTGCTCCAGTTCAATCTCCCGGAGGAACGTCGCGTGGTCGCGCTCCCACCACTGCCCAGCCAGCACGCCGACAGCGGCACACACCGGCTGGCGGGTCAGCCCGAGCTGGTCGATTGCGTCCTCGACAGCGGCCCCGACCTTCGACAGCGAGCGCCACAGCGACCCGTCGTAGCCCTTCCGCTCGGCCCACTCGGTCAGTTCGTCCTGCTCGACCGTGTCGGGGTCCCGGAGCGGAATCTCCCTATCGTGTTCCGGTAGCACCGACGGGTCCGCGCGCCAGCCCTCGTGTTCGGCGTCAAGGAAGGACTCGATGCGGTTGTCGAGCCACCGAATGAGCTCGTCGTAGAACTTCCGGGCCTGGTCAACCGCATCCAGTGGGACCTCACGGGCCGACAGCACCTCGCGGACCTGCGCCTTGTGGTCGGCGCTCTGCTGGGCGCGCTGGATGAGCGTCGTGCAGTCGTTGCGCGCCTGCACGATGCTCTGGCGGCCGAGGCGATCCGACAAGAGGTCCCGGACGCGCTCCTCGAGTCGGTGGGCCTCGTCGACGATGACGAGCGTCTGGTTGTCGAGTACGTCCGCAAGCAGCGGGCGGGAGCCCGGATCGAACAGGTGGTTGTAGTTCCCGACGATAACGTCGGCCTCGTTCAGCATCACACTCATCACCCGGTGGGGACAGGTCCCGCGTTCCGTCGCCGCCGGAAGGTAGTCGTCCATCGTCACCACGTGCTCTTCCCCAGCCGAGAAGTCGACGGGTGAACCCTTGTTGCGAGCGTACCAGTCCGCCTCGAATGGACAGTACAGCGGCGGGTCTGATCCCTCCGCCATTGATTCTGGGGCCGTCGGCTGGGCCTGCCGGTACGGCGAGGCCGCACCGGCCGTCCGAAGCGTGTCGTCACCAAGGGTCGATTGATCGGCCGCGTCGGGGCGTGCGGCCGCGGCGAGGTCCTGCCCTTTCCGCGGGTCCCACCACTGGTCGTCGTCGGCCTCACCGGCGATTGCGGCGTCCGCGACGGCCGCGCCGTCCGAGTGTCCGTCGTCCTCGACTAACCGCGCTGTCGCCTCCCTGAGGTCCTCACAGCGGTCGTGTGTCCCCACGTCGTCCGGGAACTGCCCCTCACGGCCGTACGGACAGAGGTCGCGCTTCCCGACCAGCGAGATGCCGGCGAACGGCTCCTCGATACCGGCGTTCAGCGCTCGCAGGTCGTCGACGAACTGCTGGAGTTGCTGTTTGACCGGCGTGACGACGACCATTCGCTCGTACAGGTCCGTATCGCGGACCAGGGTCGCGCCGGCGGTGAGCGCGGCCATCGTCTTGCCCGTCCCACATGGGCCCTCCATCGCGAGAAAGCCGCGTGCCTTGCCCGCCTCGATGGCTCGTTCGACGGCGTCGGCCTGATTCTCGTACGGCTCGTCGAAGCCGAAATACGTACGCCAGGACTCCGTGCCCGTCGAGGCGGGGTCTCCCATCGAGACGGGGTTAGTCGTCCCGGTATTTGAACCGCGGGGTTCCCGTCCGTCGCAGTCGCTCAGTGTGAGTCGCGTCGGGACCGCAGTGAACCGAAAAACGGGCTGTGACTGGTCGCCGCCCAGTCACTGGCACCGAGCCGTTAGTCCAGCAGGCCGAGGTCGCTCAGCCGCTCGACGATGGTGTCGACGGCTTCCTCCGCATCCTCCTTTCGCTTCCCGCCGGTGACAACGAGCTTCCCCGAACCGAATAGCAGCGCGACCACGTCGGGTTCGTCAAGTCGGTAGACGAGGCCTGGGAACTGCTCGGGCTCGTACTCGATGTTCTCGAGCCCGAGGCCGATGGCGATGGCGTTGAGGTTGAGCGAACTCCCGAGGTCCGCGGAGCTGACGATGTTCTGGACGACGATTTCGGGGTCGTCGTCGACCTGAATATTCAGATCACGGAGCTTGTCGAAGACGATACGCAGACTCTGGTGGACGTCGTCCGTCGACTTCGCACCCGTGCAGACGATCTTGCCCGACCGGAAGATGAGCGCGGCAGATTTGGGGTCCTGTGTCCGATAGACGAGGCCCGGGAACTGCTCTGGGTCGTAGTCGGCACCCTCGAGGTCCATCGCGACGCTCTCAAGGTCGAGTTCTTGTCCGATACCGGTCGAAGCAACGACATTTTCGATGTCAATGCTCTCTTTTGGGTCGACCATATAGTGTTTTAAATACCGGATTTAAATCATATAAACGTTTGTGATGCTGTGATTACTAGTCGTTCTTCGACCTCTACAACGTCCGACAGATCCCATTCAAGTAGGGGTCTGCCGGCTGAGCGACCCTGCTGTGGCCGTCTGTTCCGGCCCAGTAGGCTTCCAGCCCGGCGGTCACTGGGCCGCTGAAGACGCGACGATACCGCTATACAGTGTGGCCGTCGTTGTCGACGACGCTCGCAAACGCGACGTTTTCCTGTACGGTCTCGATCTCGACGGTCGGCGAGTCGCCCGGTTCGCCGTCGGGGACGATGACGACGTATCCGCGTTCGACCTTGGCGATGCCGTCGCCTTGGTCGCCGAGAGATTCGATGGTCACGTTTCGGATTTCGCCCTCGTCGACCGGCGGTTGCGGGACGCCGGTGTCGGCTCGTTCCGGTTCGGCATCCTGTGTAGGCGTTTGCGGCTGGGCTGTCGTCGACGAGCCGGCATCGACCTGCGATAGCAGGCCAACGCGGTAGGTCTCGCCCGGCGAAATCGCTCCGTGGGACACTTCGCTTTTCGGAATCTCGACGATATATTTGTCCCCGTCAGTCTCTACTCGCGCACTGAACAATGTACTGAGTGCATCTGGAACTTCGACCATAGGCTATTCTACGGCTCATGATAGATAATGGTCCTGCCCTGATGTGGTGAAAATTGCCGGCAGTTGCCGATTAGTCGTCGCTTTCGACGCGATTAGTGTCCGTTTCAACCCCGACTTCATCAAGCAGTTCCGTCCTGTGCTCGTCTAGTAGCGGCGCGCGACCACCGGGCGAGGGCATCGTCTCGGTCATCTTTATCGGACTGCCGGCGATGGTTATCTGTTCGTCGGCACCGGGCTGGTCGACATCGGTGAGCATCTCCCGGTCGTGGATGTGCGGGTCATCGAAGATATCAGCGGTGTTCTGGACCGGCGCAGCCGGCACGCGCCCTCCGAGCAGGTCAAGGAGGGTTTCCGAGTCGATGGTGGCGGTCCAGTCGGCAATCTCGCGGCGCAGGGACTCCCGGTTCGCGATCCGGCTGCCGGCGTCTGGATAGTCCGCGGCGAGGTCCGGTCGCTCCATCGCCTCGCACAGCGCCTCCCAGTGGCCGTCGGCGAACGCCGCGATGACGACGTGGCCGTCGGCGGCCTCGAAGGAGTCGTACGGGAACAGTGTCGGATGAGAGTTCCCCTGCCGGGTCGGCGACTCGCCGTCACAGGAGTACTGGTACACCGTTCGCTCACACAGCGACACCATCGAGTCGTACATCGCCGTATCGACGTACTGGCCCTCGCCCGTGCGTTCGCGGTGATGGACGGCCGCAAGGATGCCGACAGCGTTCAGTACGGCAGTGAAGAGGTCGCCGACGCCGGGGCCGACCTTCGTCGGCGGGCCGTCCGACTGCCCCGTGATTTCCATGACGCCACCCAGCGCCTGCGCGATGAGATCGAACGACGGCTGGCCCTGTCGGTGGGTTTCGCCCGTTCGCGGGTCGCCAAAGCCCCGGATGGAAGAGTAGATGAGGTCCGGGTTGTGTTCTCGCAGCGTCTCGTAGCCGCAGTCGAACTTCTCCATCGTGCCGGCCTTGAAGTTCTCGACCACCACGTCTGCGCGCTCGACGAGCGAAAGGAACGCCTCGCGGTCATCGGCGTCCCCGAGGTCGAGTTCGAGCGAGCGTTTCCCACGGTTGACGCTCTGGAAGTACCCGCCGTAGGCTTCTTCGTCGCCGTCGCTCACGAACGGCGGGTTCGACCTGATGAGGTCGCCGCCGGGGCGTTCGACCTTTACCACGTCCGCGCCCATGTCCGCGAGCAACATCGTACAGTACGGTCCGGCGAGGACCTGTGTCAGGTCGAGCACACGCAAGTCGTCAAGCGCACCCATGCGAAAACCACGACGGGGCGGCCGCATAAACCTTCTTGAACGTCCGTTATAAATTCCTTAAGGCCATATTATCATGAAAGACCATTAGGTTTATCACTACCCGCCGACGACGACGTAGTACATGCCCCGGACCGTTATCCTCGGCGTGATTGGCTCCGACGCGCACGTCGTCGGCATCACGATTCTAGAGCAGGCGCTCTCGGCCGCTGGCTTCGAGGTCATCAACCTCGGTGTCCAGACGTCACAGGACGAGTTCGTCTCCGCCGCGAAATCTCACGACGCCGAGGCAGTACTGGTATCCTCGCTGTACGGGCACGCCCGCCAGGACTGCGAGGGGCTGCACGACGAGCTCGACGACGCTGGGCTCGACGTGCTCACCTACGTCGGTGGGAACCTCGCCGTCGGACAGTCCGACTTCGAGGAGACGCAGGCGACCTTCCGACAGATGGGTTTCGACCGCGTCTTCGACGCGGAAACGGACCCGGAGGAGGCTATCGAGATGCTCCGCGAAGACCTGCAACTGACGACAACAGAGGCGGAGCAGATCAGGGTTGACGGGTGACTATGCCAACTGACGAGCGACTCAGCGACGACCAGCTACAGCGCATCGCAAACGACCTCAGGGACAACTGGCACACGGGCCGCGAAGTCGACTTCGAGGAAGCTATCGCCTTCCACGAGTCACTGCCAGCCTCAAAACAGTTCGCCCAAGTGTTGGAGTCCGCCGATCAGCCGCTCCTCCAGCCACGGGCGGGTGTTCCCTGCCTCGAAGAACAGATTGACCTGCTGCGGTACCTGCAGGACGAGGGCGGCGCGGACCTCCTGCCGACGACCATCGACTCCTACACGCGGGACAACGAGTACGAGAAAGCCGAAGAGGGACTGGCCGCCTCCCGCGGCAGCGACGAGAACGAACTGAACGGCTTCCCCGCGGTGAACCACGGCGTCGAGGACTGCCGGCGGCTCATCCGGGCGCTCGACGCCCCAGTGGAGGTCCGCCACGGAACGCCCGACGCCCGGCTACTGGCGATGGTCACGCTCGCTGGCGGCTTCCAGAGCTTCGAGGGCGGGCCGATTTCATACAACATCCCCTACACGAAGCGACACGACCTCGCGACGACCATCGAACACTGGCAGTTCGTCGACCGGCTCTGCGGGGCCTACACCGAGCGCGGCGTGACTATCAACCGCGAGCCCTTCGGACCGCTGACCGGCACGCTCGTCCCGCCGAGCATTGCCATCGCGGTGATGCTCGTCGAGGGCGAACTCGCCGCGACACAGGGTGTTCGGTCGCTCACGCTTGGCTACGGACAGGTCGGAAACCTCGTGCAGGACGTGGCGGCGCTGCGGGCACTTCGGAAGCTCGGTAACGAGTACCTTCGCGACGAGGTGACCGTCACGACTGTCTTCCACGAGTGGATGGGGGGCTTCCCGCCCGACGAGGCGCGGGCCAACGGTGTCATCAGTCTCGGCGGCGCGACGGCTGCCGTCGCCCAGCCGGACAAAGTCATCACGAAGTCCGCCCAGGAGTTCCAGGGCGTGCCGACGAAGGAGGCCAACGCGGCTGGACTGCGAACGACGAGACAGCTTATCGATATGATGATCGAACAGGACATCGACCTCGGGGGTATCGACGAGGAACAGGCGCTCATCGAACGGGAGACACGGGCGCTGATGGACGCGATCTACGAGGCCGGCGACGGCGACGTTGCACAGGGAGTTATCAACGCCTTCGACAGCGGCGCGCTGGACGTGCCCTTTGCGCCCAGCGACGCCGCCAAGGGCGCGGTGCTGCCGGCCAGAGACGACGACGGCCGAGTCCGCATCTTCGAGTTCGCGGACCTCGCGCTTCCGGACGACATCAAGGAGATTCACGCTGCACGCCTTGGCGAGCGGGCCGAGACCGAAGGCCGCGACCAGTCGTTCCGGATGGTCGCCGACGACGTGGACGCCATCAGTGACGGGAAGCTCATCGGGCGGCCGGCCGGCGACAACAGCCCCGCTGGGGGTGCAAGCGATGCGGATTGAGAACGTTCGAACGGTTCCGGGCCTCTCCGGGTTCTTCTTCGACGACCAGCAGGCGATCAAGGACGGGGCGACACAGAGCGGGTTCGCTTACGACGGCCAGCCGGTCACCGAGGGGTTCGACCGCATCCGCGAGGCCGGCGAAGCGCTGATCGTGGAAATCGAACTCGCCGACGGCTCCATTGCGACCGGCGACTGCGCCGCGGTCCAGTACTCGGGGGCCGGTGGCCGCGACCCGCTGTTCCGGGCCGAGAAGTATCGCCCGGTCGTCGAGGGTCCCGTCGCCGACGCGCTACGCGGGCAGGACGCAACCCAGTTCGGGGCCAACGCGACGATGCTGGAGGAGATGACCGCCCAGCGTTCGGGCGGCGACCAGCTCCACACAGCGGTCCGCTACGGCGTGTCGCAGGCACTGCTGAACGCCGCCGCACAAGCACGCGGGGTGACGCCGACGGACGTGCTCGCAGACACCTACGACACCGAGCCGGCGACCTCGCCGATTCCGGTGTTCGGGCAGTCAGGTGACGAGCGCCGCATCAACGCCGAAAAGATGCTCATCAAGGGCGTGCCGGTGTTGCCCCACGGCCTGTTCAACAGCGTCGAGAAGGTTGGCGAGAACGGCGAAGGACTGCGTGACTACCTTGCCTGGCTCTCGGACCGGGCAACGGCGCTCGGGCCGGAGCCGTACTCGCCGCGTTTCCACGTCGACGTGTACGGCATCCTTGGGAAGGTGTTCGGGCCGCCCTATGACCGCACCGAGGTGACAGACTACTTCGAGACGCTGCGGGAGGCCGCCGCGCCCTACCCCCTTCAGGTCGAGGGGCCGATGGACGCCGGCGGCCGGCAGGCACAAATAACCGAGATGGCTGAACTCCGTGAGGGACTGGCCGATGCGGGCGTCGACGTGGACATCGTCGCCGACGAGTGGTGCAACACCTTTGAGGATGTGCAGGCGTTCGTCGACGCGGAAGCGGCCGACCTCGTCCAGATCAAGACACCGGACCTCGGGGGCATCCAACGCTCGGCCGAGGCCGTGCTGTACTGCGACGGCACGGACACCCGGGCCTACGTCGGCGGGACGTGCAACGAGACCGTGACCTCCGCACGGGCCTGTGCCCACGTGGCGCTGGCGACCGACGCCGCGCAGGTACTCGCGAAACCGGGTATGGGCTTCGACGAGGGGTTCATGGTCGTCACGAACGAGATGCGGCGGGCGCTTGCAAGACGGGACGCTACACAGGAGGTGCCGGCTGATGACTGACTGGACTGACCCCGACGCGCTGGACCTCTCGGACGGCGAGACGTTCGACTCACTGTTGGACCGGGCTGACACCAGAGAGAAGGGACACTTCTTCGAGTTCTTCGCCGAGGGCGACGAACTCACTCACGAGCCCGGCCTCCAGCTCACCCACCATGGCAGCGAGCAGTGGATGGGCCAGACGCTCAACCACGACCCGGCGTACTGGCGGGCCGACACCGCCCGCGAACGCGGCTTCGACGAGCGCCCGGTCCACCCGGACTACCTGCTGGCGTGTGTGATGGGCATCACCGTCGAGGACCTCTCAGAGAAGGGCGGGTACTTCCTCGGCCGCGACGACGTGACGTTCCATCAGCCGGTGACGGCCGGGACGCCGCTGTCAGTCACCTCGACTGTCGTTGACACCAAGACATCGTCCTCTCGGCCGAAGTACGGAATCGTCACTTGGGAGACGGAGGGCCGGGATCGCGAAACCGGCGAGACACTGGTATCCTACCAGCGGACGAATATGATACCGCGCCGCGAGCCAGCGGCCACCGACGGCGGAGCTGTCGGGGAGCAAGACGAAGGCGGTCCAGCGCTGCCCGATACCCTCGTCTCTCCAGATGGCAAGTACTTCGAGGACTTCCGGCGGGCGCTCGACACCACCCAAGAGGAGAACACGGCCGTCGCCTACCGCCACGAACGTGGACGGACGATGGACGACCAACTGGTCGCTGGCCTCCCGCTGGCGACGCTCAACACCGCCCGCCAGCACCACAACCGTGACGAGATGGCCGATTCGCCGTCGGGCGACATCGTCGCGTACGGCGACGTGACCCGCTCAATTGCGCTGGCACACGCTCGCTCCGATGAGGCGACCTACCGCGAGCGTCGCTTCGCTGACGAGCGGTTCCACGACTTCGTTACGCTGGGAGACACTGTCTACGGCTTCACCCGCGTCCTCGACTGCGACCCCGACGCCGGACCGGAGCAGGCCGGCGCGGTCACGTTCGAGCACGTCGCGTTCAATCAGGAGCAGACCCCGGTCTACTCGGGCCGGCGAACCGCACTCATTCAGCGAAATACATGACACGACTCTGTCGCTCATTCCAGACCGCACCGGCCGCGATACCGAACGACAACAGCGCGAAATTCCTCGTCTCGGGACTCACCAGCGAGGGGTTTCAGGCCCCCGACTGGCTTGTCCCCGACATTGAGGACGGCACCGCGCCATCGATGAAAGACGAGGCCGTCGACAACATCGTCGAGCACGTTCCGGACCATGCCGACGACTTCGCCGGGGACATCCTCCCCCGAGTCGAGTGGGCCTACGACGACGCCGATGCCCGCGAGCGTGGCATCGAGCAGGTGACTCGCTTGGCCGAGGAAGTCGGTGAGGAACTCGACGGCTTCGTCTTCCCGAAGACCGGCCGCCTCGACGACGTTCGTGATGCCGCAGGGGTCGTCGCTGACGCAGAGCGCGACGCCGGGCTTGCGGAGGGGACGCTGGAGATGGCAATCATTCTTGAGACGGCACCGGGTCGCTCGGACCTTCGCGAGATCTGCCAGTACGCAACAGACTCCCGGCTCTCCGGGCTCGTGTTCGGACCGGTCGACTACACGGCGGAACTCGGCGGGCGCACGCTCGACGGTGAGCGGCCCCGCTGGGATGGCCTGCTCGAAGCGCTCTCGAACGAGACGAGCGCGGCAGACATCGTCGCTATCGGCGGCCCCTTCGACCAGCTGTTCCACGAGCGTGCCGGTGTCACCTACTACAACGCCGAGGGATACGCCGATCAGGTGGAGTACGAGGCGACCATCGGGATCGATGGCTCGTGGTCGCTCCATCCCAAGCAGACCGAACAGGCGAATCGAATCCATATGCCGACAGTGGAAGAAATGGAGCGAGACCTCCACAAGATCGAGTCGTTCAACGAGGCCAAGCGCGAGGGGACCGGCGCAGTCGTCGTCGACGGCCAGATGGTCGACGAAGCGACCTACAAAAACTTCGCCAACACCGTCAAAACGGTCCGGGCCATCGACGAGACGCACCCTTCCCAGACCGAGGAGTACTACAACGATGACCTGCTGTCGCGGGCGAGAGACGTGGAACTGATCTTCGGCTAAGCCAGCAACAGCTTTTCACTCGAAATAGTTCGCCAGCCGCTGGGCTGCCTCGTCCACCCGGGAAGTCACGAGCGCGAACCGTATCCAGTCGCGCCGGGACTCGCCGAAAGCCTCGCCGGGCATCCCGGCGACGCCGGCCTCGTCGATGAGTTCGTACACGTTCTCGAACGACCCGGGGAAGTCAGGGAAGCGCGCCATCACGTAGAACCCGCCGTCGGGGCGGTTGTACTCGGCACCGGCCTCCGCAAGCGCGGCACAGAAGTCGTCGACGCGATCTTCGAGACGATGTCGACAGGCGGCGTAGTAGTCGGGACTCGTCGTCTTCAGCGCCCGCAGGACGGCGTACTGGGCCGGCCGGCTCCCGGTGACGTTCGTGAGCATGTGCTGAGTGCGAGCGCGTTCAAGCAGTGCCCCAGTCGGCCCGTCCTCCGGCGGGAAAATCGAATAGCCGACTCTGAATCCTGTTATCGCCATCGTCTTCGAAAAGGAGTTGGTGGCGACGACGTGGTCGGAGTCAGCGTTGAGTGCTGAACTGAACCGACCCGCGTAGTCGAAGTGGTCGTACACCTCGTCACTGAGCAACAGCGCGTCGTACTCCTCGGCGATGGCCGCGAACTCGGCCATCGCGTCGGCGTCGTACACCGCGCCGGTAGGGTTGTTCGGCGAATTGACGACGATGACGGCTGTTTCCTCGCTTGCAGCTGCTCGAACGTCCGCGGGGACCAGTCGGTTGTGCTCGTCGACCGGGACGAAGGAGATGTCCGCGCCGATGAAATTCGCCCGGCCGGCGTAGTAGGGGTAGACGGGGTCCGTCAGGAGGATTTCGTTGCCGTCGAAATGGTGGAGCCCGCCGGTCATCGCGAGGTGGTTCGCCTCGCCAGCGCCATTCGTGACCAGCACGCGGTTCCGATCCACACCACGCCGAGCGGCGATTTCATTGCGAAGCGGCGTGAGGCCCACGCTTGGCGGATACTGGTAGTCGTCGGCCGGGGCTTCGGCGTAGTCTCTGAGCCCGTCCCGAAGCCCCTCGGGTGGGTCCCAGTCGGGATTGCCCGACACCATGTCCACCACGTCCCGATCGGCCCGGGACGCGTACTGCATGACCCGGAAGAACTGGGGTTCCGTGTAGTCCATATGCACACTCCGACCGCCGGCCCCGTCTGCTTTTCTGTCTACTGGCGGATGTACAGCGTCAGCCCGCCGAGGACCAGCAGCAGTAGCCCCCACAGGAGGTCCGACCCCGGCAAGACCCAGAGGAACAGCGTCACGAGGCCCGACGTAACGAGTGACCAGCCAAGCGTCGTCTGATAGCTCACATACGCAGTTGTATCTCTGAACTGAAAGTATCCCGCCCTGAACGCTTATTCGCCTGTCACGACAAACACCGGCAATGGCAGACGAGACAGCGGACCCGGTCGAGAAGCGCGTCGGCAAGCGTCTCCGAGAAGTTGCTGCTACGGTCGCCACCGCGGAGTCCTGTACCGGTGGCCTCGTGGGGTCGAAAATAACGGACATCCCCGGATCGAGCGATTACTTCGACCGCTCGCTGGTCACCTACTCCTACGAGGCCAAGCGGGAATTGCTGGCCGTCTCGCGGGAAGCGCTGGACGCCCACGGCGCGGTCTCAGAGCCGGTTGCTATCGAAATGGCTCGGGGCGTTCGCGACACCGCCCGGACCGACTGGGGCGTCGCCACGACTGGCGTCGCCGGGCCGAGCGGCGGTTCACCGGAGACACCCGTCGGGACGGTGTACATCGCCGTTGCCGAGGCCGCCCCGTGGGGGACCAACGAATCTGGCGTGACAGTCTCCCGCTACGAGTTCGACGGCACCCGTCGCGAAATAAAGGCGGCCATCGCGACACAGGCGCTTCGGGACTTGGAAACCGCATTACAGGAGTAGTAAGCTCTTTTAGTTGGGACACGGACGGTCAGATAGATGAACAAACGTGGGCACGTCCTGAACGCCGTCCTCCTGAGCATCGGACTGGGGTACGTTCTCGATCCCTCGGGCGACGTGACGACCTTCGCGACAATCGCGGAGGTGTTCCTTCCCATCGTCCTGGGTGCGCTGTTCCCCGATGTCGACACTGCCTTTGGCAAGCACCGCAAGACGCTGCACAACATCCCCGTCCTCCTCATATTCTTGGCCCATCCGCTGTATCACGGCGGTAATCTCCAGTGGGTGTGGCTCGGCGTCCTCACGCACTACGTGCTTGACTACTTCGGCTCCCGACGGGGCATCGCGCTGTTTTACCCGTTCTCGGACACAGAGTACGGCTCGCCGACAGGCGTGACAACGTCAAGCGACCGCGCTGAAGCCGTCACCGTCGTGATTACTGCCTTCGAACTGCTCGCGGTTGCCCTGCTTGTCCACGTACTCCCACAGTATCTGCCGCCAACGGTCAGAACCTTCGTCGTCGAGAACAGCGCGTTTCTGGTTTAGTACACTTTCACGTCGTTGAATCGACCGTCGTACGCGACGTGGTCAGGATGCGTCGGCTCGGTTCCCTGTAACATCAACCGGTCGAACTTGCCCCAGGTGTTTTCCAGCCCCAGATGGGCCCACTCGACCGCCCGCCGCAAGTCGTGTGAGAGACCGTCGCGATGGAACAGCGATCGCTCCACGTCGTTTTTCAGCGCCGTACTGAGCGCCGCCACGTCGTCGAACGCTTCGGTAAAGTTCACGTACGCCTCGCCGACGGTCCCACGGACGTGAGCATACGACGAGACGAACGGCTCGTGACCGGTTTCCGACGTGAACGACTGCGCGCGGTCCCGGTGGTGGGACAACTGCTTGGGGTTGTACACTTCCAGCGCGTCGATACTGTCGTCGTACGCTTCGATGTCGTCCAGTCCGAGACTGACATTGAGAAAGCCGGGATGCGGAACCAGTACAGCCGCATCTTGGCGATCCAGTTCTCGCATCGCGCCGTCGAAGGTAATGAAATCCGGGATCGGCTCTTCGAGTCCGATGCCTAGCACGTGCCGGCGCTGTTGCCAGGTGCCAGTAAATATCTCTCTGGCTGGAAACACAGTCAGCTCTTCGTCGGAAAACGCCTCAGCTTGCCGTCGTATCTCCGGTAGCCGCGTGAAATGCGGCGCGTACACCAGCGCGTCGAGGCCACGTGCCTTCGCGCGCTCGACAACCCCATCGTCGAGCACTTTCACGTGGAGATCAACGGCGTACCCCTCGGGTTGCACGGTGAACGCTAACTCCGTACTGCCATTAGGGGTTTCCGTTTTGGCAATCTGAGCGACAGACTCCTGACAGGTAGCAGCCAACGTTTTTAACCCCGCGTCGCCTGCCACTGAGCAAATGCCACGCTGGGAGTGCGACATCGAAGGGGACGATAGACAGTTCGACCGCGTCGAGGAGCTCATCATCCACCAGTCGGTCGAACACGACCGTATCGAGTGCAAGGTCTGTGGTGCCGTTGTCCCCGACGGCTACTTCGCCATCAAGCACGCCTTCGACGAACACTCCCGCGCGGAGTACGTTCGCGCCTACGACGCCTCCGCCGCCGAGGTCCGCCGCCGCGAACAGATCAAGGAATCCGTCGAGGCCGCCGCCAACATGAGCGAGGTCATCGACCGACTGGAAGGCGGCGAAGCGTAGCGACTGCGCGTTTTTGAAAACGGAGACGGCGTATCAATCGGTACGTCGCCGAAGAAGGATTATTCCGGTCTCTCACGGACAGCTACGCTCCCCGTTCGAATTGAACGAGGCGCGCTTCGCTGCGCTCAGCGCTCTTCGCTATCCAACACCCGAATCTGGTCACCACGCACGGTAACCGGAATCGGGACTGTCGCCTCGTACAGTTCGACGGTGACCTGATCTTTGCCTTCGTCGATACGCTGGACCTGCGCCTTTTCGCCCTTGAACGGGCCGGCGATGAGTTCGACGATGTCGCCCTCCGCAATCCCTTCCACGTCCGGTTTCGGGGAGAGGAAGTGCTCGACTTCCGCCATCGAGGATTCCCCCTGCACGACACCGTTGGCGTGAGGAATCTCGTCGAGGATGCGGTCGAAGACGTTGTGATCGTCCGCTTCCACCATCACGTAACTCGTCAGCGAGTCCGGCGCGAGTGCGGCGTGGATCTCGTCTTCCTCGCGGGAGATGATCATGTCCGCGACGGTGCGCTCCTGACTGGCCGTGGTTTTGACTGCGTAGATCCCCATCGGTTTACACCGGCTTGCTGCCAGGGATGAAGGTCATCACGGCGAAGATGATGAACCCGAGCAGTCCGACCAGCGCGATGCCCGCGCCGGCGATTTTCGCGATCTGGGAGAACTCCTCCCACGACGGCGTACTCGCCAGTTTGAGTACGCGGATGTAGGAGGTGAGATCGTATGGAACGTCCATAGTGGGTCGTACCCACTGGTGGCTTTTCTATATTGTGGTGCGCGGCGACGAGTCCGACCCTTCACAGAGCGGACTGTATAGTGTCAGAAAAAAGCAGCCGACAGAACGGACCGATAATCGGAACGGGCGTTCTGAACTCGTTCAGTCAGTTGTCGGTCAGCGCGGTTCCGTCCGACCCGTGTGACCCCGGTTCACTACTGCCATCGGCATCGCTGGTTTCGAACTGGTCGATGAGTTCCTTGAGGTCGGTCGCCTGACTGGAGAGCGACTGGATCTTCTCGGTGACCTCCGTGATCGACGCCGTCTGTTCCTCTGCGGACGCGGCGACGTTCTCGGCCTCGGCGGATGTCTCCTCGCTGATCGAGCCGACTTCCTCGGCCATCGAGACGACTTCTTCCATCGAAGCCGCCTGTTCGTCCGTCGCGTCGCTGATAGCCTGCACGCCATCGTTGGCTTCGTTGACCTGCTGGACGATACTGGTCAGCGAGTCGGTCGCGTTTTCGACCGTCTCTTTCCCGGTGTCGACGCTCTCGCCCATGTCCCGCATGTCTTCGACGGTGGTGTCCGTCCGGGACCGGATGTCGTCGATCATCGACTCGATGTCAGTCGTCGCTTCCTGGGTTTCCTCAGCGAGCGTCTTGATTTCGCGGGCCACGACAGCGAACCCTTCGCCCGCCTCACCGGCCCGGGCGGCTTCGATGTTCGCGTTGAGCGCGAGCATGTTCGTCTGTTCCGCGATCTCGTCGATGAGCGTCGTGACCTCGCCGATGCGCTCCATCTCCTCCGCGAGGGACTCCACCTGTTCGATTGCCTCGGTGGACTTCCGTTCGAGCGCCTCGATTTCGGCGGCGGCCTGCTCGGCGTATTCGCGGCCGGACTCGCCGTCGTTGACGGCCTGCTGGGACTTCGATGCGACTTCGTCGGTGGATGAAGTGATTTCCTCGACAGTGGCCGACAGATCGGTCATCTCGTCGCTCACCTGCTGGATGTTCCGGTTTTGCTCGTCAGCGCCTTCGGCGATCTGTTGCACCGACTCGCTCACCGACTCGCTGGCCGACCGCACTTCCTGTGCGCTCGCGGAAATCGTCTCCGTCGAGCTGTCGACGGTGCCGGCGAACCCTTCGATACGGTTGACCGTCCGTTCGAGTTCCGCGATCATCTCGTTGAAACTCTCCGCGATATCGACCATCGCGTCGTAGTCGCTGTCGGTGGCCATCCGCTGGGTGAGGTCCCCGGCCGCCGACTTGTCCATCACGTTGCTGAACTCGGCTGCCTTCGCTTCGAGGGCAGACGCCATCGACTCCGCGTCTTCTTTCGCCGCCTCCGCCTCGTCTCTGGCGGCCTCGACGTCGGTAATCAACGTCTGGATGTCTTCGCCCATCTCTTCCAGCGCCGCGCCGAACTCCCCGGGGATGCTTTCGTCGAGCGCCGGGTCGTCGAACCGCTTTTCCGCGAGCGCGTCAGCTTGGTCAGCGGCGGTCGTCAGGTACGCCTGCATCGACGCGAATGAGTCGTACAGCTGTCCCATCTCGTCGACGCGTGTGGTCTCGGGGAGGGTGCTATTGATATCACCGGCAGCGATGTCCTCGGCGCTTTCAGCCACGCGAGAGAGTGCGTTTGCGGTTCCGCGCCCGATTGTCACACCGACGACGAACAGTGCTCCGACGGCAAGCGCCACCAGGAGCGCGATGTTCTTGGAGACAGCCGACTGCAGTGCGAACGCGCGGTCCTGGGGCACGTGATACAGCAACGCCCACTCAGTGCCGGTCACCGGCGTGTACGCCATCACGTACTGCCCGTCTTCCATCCCCGTTCTGGCGGAGACGGATTTGTAGCCGGTTTCGCCGTTCAGCGCTGCTTCGACGCTCGTATCGGTCGCGTCCCCGGTTGCCGCGTACTCTTCGAGAATCGAGCTTTTCCGGTTGTCGAGTATGATCTGGCCGTCCGACCCGACGACTTTCACGTCGCCGGTCGCAAACGGTGACGTGAACTCGTGGGAGCGCGCCTCAAGTGACGCCGTCAGCACGACGTATTCGTCGCTGCCGGAGACGGGCTGGACGAACGCGATGACCGATTCGTTCCCGCTCTGGTACGCTTCGGACGTGCCTGTCGGTCCCGACGAGACGACTGCCCCACTCTCGTCGGTCCACGGGTCGTCAACGTCGCTCAGTGCAACGCCGTTCAGGTCGTCGTCAGTGCTGGCGGTGACTGTACCGTCAGCGGCGTCGACGTAGTGCAGCGCACGGACATCTCCCGGGAGCCCGATGAGCTTCTGTTCGAGCCACCGCTGGTGGTCTGTATCCGAGGTTGATTCGGACCGGTCACCGATAGATGACGCAAGGAATGACGTCGTAGATTGCTTGTTCGAGACCCAACTCGAGACGGAACTCGACTGGGACTCTGCGACACCGAGAATCTGCTCCTCGGTCTGTGACTCGACCAGCGACCCCGTGTCGAGGTGGATCGCTGCGCCGCCGAGCGCAAGCACGACGACCACGCCAAGCAACAAGACGCCGAACTTCGCCGCGTACCGCCGCCGAATAACGTCAGGGAGCGCACGCTCCGTCGCCTGAACCATCCGGCTTGGAAGTGAACTCATTGGTTGCCTCCTGACTTGAAGAACCGTGACTGCAGTAGCTCCAGCGACTCGACTGACCCGTTATTGACTCGTTCGATCAGGTACGAACTCAGCGGTTCGAGGTTCGAAGTCAGGTCGACGCTTCCGGACGCGCCCTGATAGTTCACTGCTCGGCCTGCGTCGGTGAGTGACCGAACGCGGCCGAAGTCGCCGACAGAGACAGTGTGTCCAGACCCGCCGGAAACCGACTGAATGGTCTCGGCGATTGCCGGCCCGCTGGCTTCACCGGCCTGTTCAGCGGCACACGCCATCAAAAACAGCGCGTCGTAGGCATTGACAGAGTACGCTCTGGGTTGGTCGATGTCTGAGAGCCGGCGGACGAGTTCGAAGTACGCTTGCGTCCGAGCGGAGGACAGCGACGCACTGTAGAATCCGTTGTAGTACGACGGGAGGTCGCCGCCGAACATCCCCGCGGACAACACCCAAGGAACGTCGTACTCCGACTGATTGTATGCCTCGAGGATACCCCGCTCCTGGCCGGAGACGCTGGTGAAGCTGACGGCATCAGGGTCGTTCTGGAACACGTCCGCGATCGTGTCGTCGAACGATCCCGACGACGGGTCGTACCGAACGTCGGCGACGATTTCGGCGTCCAGTGCCTCACGCTGTGCGTCTGCCAGTCCAGCACCGAACGAGTTGTCGATGCTCAGTAACGCGACGGAGTCCGCATCGATGTACAGCGGGTCGTCGACGACCTTCGCCATGACCAGCGCTTGCGTCCCGTCGCTCGGTACCGTTCGGCCGAAGTATTTCCGCCCGTTGGCTCGGCCGGCTGTCGACAGTTGTGGGGCAGTACTGGCAGGACTGACTTCCATGATCTCGTCGCTGGCCGCCTCCGGTGCGAGGGCGAGCGACGCGTCGCTGACGAGGCCACCGACGAAGCCGGTGACACCACGGTCGACGAGCGTCCCGTACTGCTCGACAGCGGTTTCGGCGTTCGCTTCAGTATCAAGAATAGTCACTTCGAGGTCGTTCCCGCGGATACCACCGCCCGCGTTGACGTCGCTCGCTGCCTGTTCCACCATCCGCTTGCCGTGTTGCCCGAGTGGGGCGAGCGCACCACTGAGTGGGAGAAGCGCACCAAACTGTACAGTGTCACCGCTCCCGCTCAGAGAGCCAAGGCAGCCAGACGAGAGCCCCAAGCTCCCAGCTGCAATACATTTTTTGAGAACACCACGCCTCGAGTCTGAGTACATAGACAAAGAGTCCGAATTTCTGGATAAACGCTTTTCGGCGAGAATATCATTTATGATAGGGAGAGTGTAGATGAATCTGTACGTTTTGGTGATTAAAAAAGAGTGAAAAATCTGAGACGACGAGGCAGTTTAGTCGACGTAGTCGATGTCTTCGCCGAGTTGCTGGGCGGCCTTCTCCTGTTCGGCCTCGCTCTGGCCGTAGATCTGTGGGCTCTCGACGCCGGTGACGACGATCATCGTCTCCATCTTGCCCTCGAACTCGTTGTTGACCGACGCGCCCCAGATGATGCGGGCGTCGGGGTCGATGCGGTCGTAGATCTCCTCAACGACGCCCTCGGCTTCCTCGATGCTCATGTCAGGGCCGCCGACGACGTTGACGAGTGCGGAGTTCGCGCCGTCGAACTCCACGTCCAGCAGCGGGGAGCGAAGCGCCGAGCGGATGGAGTTCTGGGCCTTGTTCTCGGAGTCGGACTCCCCGAGGCCGATCATCGCGACGCCGCCGTTCTCCATGATGGTGCGAACGTCGGCGAAGTCCACGTTGACGAGGCCGGGCTTGGTGATCAGTTCGGTCATGCCCTTGACCGAGCGCATCAGCACGCGGTCACAGATCTTGAACGCGTCCTGGAGCGGCATCGACGGCGCGTAGTCCAGCAGACGGTCGTTCGGTACGACGATGACCGTATCGGAGACGGAGCGGAGTCGTTCGAGGCCAGCGTCGGCGTTGGCACGGCGGCGCTCACCCTCGGCGGTGAACGGAATCGTGACGATAGAGATGGTGAGTGCGCCGGCTTCCTGCGCGGCCTGTGCGACGACCGGGGCCGCGCCGGTACCGGTGCCACCACCGAGACCGGCGGTGACGAACACCATATCCGAGCCGTCGATAGACTGCTGGATGTCCTCGATGTCCTCTTGGGCGGCCTCCTCGCCGATTTTCGGGACCGAACCGGCCCCGCGGCCACCGGTACGCTTGCGGCCGATGAGAATCTTGGTGTCGGCGGCTACCTCGTCGGCGAGGTGCTGTGCGTCGGTGTTTGCGGCGACGAGTTTGGCCCCGTGGATGCCCTCTTCCATCATCCGAGTGACCGTGTTCCCGCCAGCGCCACCACAACCGACGACCGTGATCTTCGTTTCCAGGTCTTTGACGACGCTTGCCAGTTCCTCGTCGGACATCGTCCCCGACGTCGACATGTCCTGTGACGGCGTCGATGTCGTCTCGTCGACAGTGCCACCAGCCGCGTCCTCCCCATCTTGTTCTGCCTCGTCGATAGCGTCGTCAATTATCGAATCCATAATTTAAAGCGTCCTTGCAGACGAGCAGTTATTAGTTTTCCCCCTGTGTCTGACGCTCGTCTGACGTGTTGAGCGCCAGTTTCGACGGCTGACACGCCAGTGTTCACAGCGTATATCGACGTATACGCTCGCGCTGGAAGCGTTCTGGGTCGATCTCTTCCCCATCGATTTCGACTGACTCGCCCGAGGCGAGCTTCCCGAACTTCGGCCCCTCCGGGATGCCAGCAGTTCGGGCGAGGTCCGGGTCGAACGCCGTCTCGCGGGCGACGAGTTCGTCCGCAGTCCACTCGACGGTGTCGAAGCGCCGTTCGAGGATTTCGACGAGTGGGTCGACGACCGTTTGCAGGTCCGTCGTCGCCGGACAGACGATCGGGCCGGTGAGGACGGTTCCGTTCTGTTCGGTCGCGTACGCGATGGACTGCCGTTCGACAGTTTCGCGCAGGGCCTCGCTATCGACGCCGCGCACGTCCGAAATAAGCTCATCAGGGAGATCGATAACCGTCCACTCGCCGTCGTATCCGGGTGCAAGCTCTCCGAACCTGAGACCATCGTCGACCGGCCGGACAGCGTCTTCCAGCGTCTCGACGAGGCCAAGATCGACACCGGTCGTCTCCTGCACGAACGTCTCACTGACGACACGGTAGCCCAGCGACTCGATAGCTGCCTCGAGGTCCGGCCGGTCGCCCTCCATGAGGGCATAGTCGGCCGCGCTGGCCCGGAAGGCCCGTTCGAGAACGGTATCGCGCTCCTCGTCGCTGTCAGCCCACTCCGCCAGTGCGTCCAGCGACCAGTTGGCGGCGATATGCCCGACCGCCCAGTCCGTCTCACGGACGACCCGCTCGAATCGCGGGGCGTAGTGGCCGCCGCCGACACCGAGGAGGTGGCGGCGCGTCCCGTTTTCCCGCGGCTTGTCTGCCGGTTCGTCGGCGAGGTCCAGTATCGCCCTCGCAGCGGCCTCGGCGGCGTCTGGGTCCTCCCACTGTGGCTCCGCGCTGCCAACCTCGACAAACATCGACGGGACGCCGACCGCCGTGGGACCGTGGTGCGTACACTCCATCCCGACTTCGTAGTCCGACGGAGCGTGGCGCTGGAGCGCCGACACCACGGCCTTGTGAGCACCGGGACAGGCGCGGGCGAACTGCCCGTCTTCGCCGCCGTACTCCGCGACACCGAAGTTCCCAGTGTGGTGAGCCGTCAGGAGTTCGTCCGTCTCGCCGGCGTGTTTTGAAGCGAACACCAGCAGGTCTAGGTCGTCGAACGCCGCCGCGACGTTTTCGATGTCCAGATGTAACGCATCGAACTCGCGGAGTTCCACGCTGTCTGTACGGAACACCGTGCCACCGCCCTCGGCGTCGGGCCGCGTTTCATCGACGCTCGTTTCCCAGTCACGCAGAGAACGCAGGTGTTCGCCGATGTGAGTCGACGCCGAGTCAGCGTGTGAGACGACGATTCCAAGCATCAGTCCGCGTTCTCCAGATTGACCGGTTCACGGCCCATTGCGGTCCGGACGGCGTCACCAGCCAGTCCGAACAGGTGTTTCAGCGCCTCGCGACGCTGGACGAACAGTCCGGCCCCGACGACGACGTACAGCCCTGTGTACGCTAGCAGGAGGTCGTGACTCGATATCGGCACAGCGATGAGATCCCTGATGATAGCGAACTCCAAAATCACCTGCGAGATGAACAGCACGAACAGCCCGACGGCTTCGCGGATACTGATCTCGAAGTTGACCAGAATGGCGAGCGCGAAGAAGGACTGAGCCGCTGTAATCCAGATCTCAGCGCCCTGTCTGGCGTCGAACGGCAGGACACCGTACCCGCCGAGCGCGATAGAGTACACCACCGCGATGGTCCCGATGAGCAGCGTCCACTGATTGAGTTTCGAGGAGATGAGGGCGTTGAACCCGGCCGTCGACCGGGCTTTGTTGACCAGCACGGCGACGACGATGAGTTCGGGCGATTCGCTGGCCAGCGGGGCGACCCACTGGATCATGAAGAACTCGGGGATGCCGTTCGCGACACCGATCTCTTCGAGCCCGTGGGCGAACGGCTCGACAGCCGTGAAGATCATCACGCCGGAGTAGCCAAACAGCGCCAGGACGACGAGCGGCCGCCACGGTAGCGACCACTCCTGAAAGTACTTCGGCACGCCCACAGTGTGCTCGCTGTGTTCGATGTCAGACTTGAGCACGAGGCCGATGTACGCGACGTAGAGGCCAACCAGAAACAGCGTATCGAAGATACCGATACCGCCACCGAGGGGGACGAGAAACGCCCACATCGTCGCCAGAAAGAGGAATGCAATCTCGGTTGCGATGTCGGTGTCCAGCTGGACAGCGTCTTTCAGGAACCCGTCGCGTTTCGTGACTGCCGCGTCTCGCGTCTTTGCGGCGCGCCAGACGGTGAACACGGCGATGCCGGCCCAGCCGATACCGATGAGTATACGATTCGCGCCGGTCATGTTCGCGATCGCGAGGTTCGCGTCGTGACAGGCACGAGCGAGCCCCCCGGTCGCGGACTCGATTTCTGCCGCCGTGAACTGCCGACAGGCTTCCGTTGTCGCGCCACCAGCCCCGGCGTTCCAGGCGTACAGCGCGTCGACGGCGTACTCGGGAGCCACGGCGAGGATAGCGAGAACAGCGATAGCGAACGCCCTCGGTACGTCTTTCTCTGCGGTTTCAGCGCCCCAGGCCAGCAGGAACGACGCCCCGAGGACGGCGAGCCCACTGACCGCGACGGTGGTCACGTTCCCGACCTCAATGCCGGAAATAAATAGGTAAATCCAGCCGACAGTCAGGGCCAGCGCGACTGCGACTTGCATCAGTGGATGGCGAAAACGACTCACTATCGGAAATGTGGCTGGGTCCGGCTGAAAAGCTTGCGAAAGTGTCGGCCTAAGGCCGTGCTTCCCACAGAGCGTGGCGTTGATACGACCGGGGCGCGCTGGCGTTGGTATGGACGTTTACGGACTCATCGGCAACCCGGTCGGGCACTCGCTGTCGCCCCCAATGCATGAGGCGGGCTACGAGGCACTGGGACTTGATGCACGCTATGTTACGTTCGAACCACCAGCGGATTCTGGTGCCGAAGCCATCGAAGCGGCAGCAACGCTCGGGGTTGACGGCCTAAACGTCACAATCCCGTTCAAGCAGGACGTGCTAGACGCCGTCGACCCAGCGCCGCTCGCTGAGCGCATCGGCGCGGTCAACACCGTCGACTTCGACGGCGGGACCCCGACGGGCTACAACACCGACGCGGTCGGTGCGGTCCGAGCGCTAGAGCACCACGACGTGTCGCTGTCGGGCACGGCGGTCGTTGTCGGGGCGGGCGGTGCGGGACGAGCGGTCGCGTTCGGCCTCGCCGATGAGGGACTGTCGGTGCGGATCGCGAACCGGACCGAATCGAAAGCCGACGCACTCGCCGATGAGGTCCCGGACGCCTCCGGCCACGGGCTCGACTCGCTCCCCAACCTGCTTGCGGACGCCGACGTCCTCGTCAACTGCACCAGCGTCGGCATGGAAGAAGATACGACACCGGTCCCCGCTGACGCGTTGCACGGTGACCTCGCGGTGCTCGATGCGGTGTACACGCCGATCGAGACCCGTCTGCTACAGGACGCGGCGGCCGCGGGCGCAACGACAGTCGACGGTGCGTGGATGCTCCTGTATCAGGGGGTCGAAGCGTTCGAACGCTGGACTGGCGAAGATGCGCCAGTGGACCGGATGAACGACCAGTTGCGCGACCACCTGTAGCGGAGCGGTCACCAGCAAGAGATTTGTGTGGGGGATAAATACGTTCATGTATGGGTCTGCTTCAGAAATTGAAATCCGCCCTCGGGCTTGACGGGACTGGGTCATCCACGTCGGGAACTAACCGCGACGTGGACGTGACCGTCGAGCGAGAGCCCTCTACTGAAGACGAAGACGCTGTGAAGGGGACGAACACCGCGACGACTACCGAGACCCACACATCCGATACCGCGGCTGGGGACGGTACTGAATCAGGGGATGGGAGTGCGACGCCCGCTCACACGAACGAGTCGGAGACTGCCGCGTCACCGACCACTACTGATGACGAATCGACATCTTCGGCCGATGATTCTTCTATGAACTCCGAGACAGAAACGGTGGCCGACGACGAAGCCGGCGACTCGGAGGCCACCGCTGACGAGGACCCGGCCGAGGCCGATGCGGAGCCAGCCGAATCCAACAATGACTCGACCGATATCGAGGAGGGGAGCACCGCCCCTGTCACAGACATCAAAGGTATCGGTCCCGCCTACGCTGATCGACTCGCCGATATCGGTATCGAGACGGTGGGCGAGCTGGCCGTCGCGGATGCAGCAGACATCGCCGCAGACACTGACCTCTCCGAGAGCCGTGTTTCGGGCTGGATCGAGCGGGCCGAAGACTTCTGAGACCGTTGACGTTCCGTCTTTGTGCGCCGAACCGCAAGGGAATTAGTCGCCGCACTGTTTTTGTTCGGTAATGCAATCGGTCGAAACCGACCGGACAACGTTCACCGACCTCGCAGCCGATGCGCCCTCAGAAGCGCGCGTCCCTGTCGAGGTTCGAGTGGACGTCGATGACCCGTTTCTCGCTTATCGCCGGGCGCGCGACGAGACTGGCGGTGTGTATCTGGCGACGACCGGCGGCCAGTCTGGGTGGGGCTACTTCGGGACCGCTCCGGCGGACTTCCGCGAGGTCGATCCGAGAGCAGGCGGGACCCTCGCCGCGCTGACCGAGTTTCTCGATGACGAACGACTGGTCCGCGGTGACTGCGACGTGCCGTATCCGTGCGGAGCCGTCGGCTGGCTCTCCTACGACGTGGCACGGGAACTGGAGTCACTGCCCGACAGCGCCGACGCCGACCGCGCGCTCCCGAACCTCCAGATAGCTCGCTACGACCGCTTCGCCGCCTGGGAAGAGCCACGCGGTGAGTCGGTGACGCTGCGCGTGACGGCTTGCCCGCGGGTCGGCGACTTTGAGACGCCAGAACTGGCCTACGAGTTCGGCAAGCAACACGCGCTGGATCTGGCTCGGGCGGCCATGCAGGGCGATCCTGCAGTCGAGGACCCGCCGGTCGAAGCCGACGAAGCGACCTTCGAGAGCGACTGCACGCGCGGGGCCTTCGCCGACCGCGTCCGGACAGTCAAGCAGTACATCCGCGACGGCGACACGTTCCAGGCGAACGTCTCGCAACGCCTGCGCGCACCCGCCGCAGTCCACCCGGTCGAGGCCTTCGACGCACTTCGAACTGTGAATCCCGCACCGTACTCGGCCCTGCTTGAGTTCCCCGGCGTCGACCTCGTCAGCGCCAGCCCGGAACTCCTCCTGCACCGCGACGGTGATCGGATCGAGACCGAACCCATCGCCGGTACCAGGCCGCGTGGCGAGACGCCCGATGCCGACGACCGACTGGAAACGGACCTGCTCGACGACGAGAAGGAGCGGGCCGAACACGCGATGCTCGTCGATCTGGAGCGCAACGACCTGGGGAAAGTGAGTAAATTCGGGAGCGTCGAGGTGTCGGACTACCGCCGCGTCGACCGCTACTCAGAGGTGATGCACCTCGTCTCGGTCGTCGAGGGCCGACTCCGCGACGGCGCGTCCCTGCAGGACGCCATCGCCGCGGTGTTCCCCGGCGGCACCATCACCGGTGCGCCCAAGCCCCGGACGATGGAGATTATCGACGAGGTGGAGGCTACCCGGCGGGGACCATACACCGGCTCTATCGGCCTGTTCGGCTTCGACGGCAGAGCGACGCTGAACATTGTCATCAGGACCCTGGTCCGGTACGCCGAGGAGTACCACCTCCGCGTCGGTGCCGGCGTGGTCCACGATTCGGACCCCGACAGCGAGTATCAGGAGACGCTGGACAAGGGCCGCGCGCTCGTCAACGCCGTCGACGAGGCGCTGGGGCGGCGCGTCGACCTGTCGATGGAGGGCGAGGGATGAGCGGTCATTTTGACAGCGGTGGTAGCGGCGATAGCGGCACCGACGCCGCGGGCGGTCCGGAAACAGATTCACTGGCGCCGACCGTGCTGGTCGTCGACAACTACGATTCGTTCGCGTACAACCTCGTCCAGTACGTCGGTGAGGTGGTCCTCCGCCTCGGCGGGACTGAGGACGACGTAGTTGTGCGGCGCAACGACGCCATCGATATCGAGGACATCCGAGAGATGGACCCCGACGGCATCGTCGTCTCGCCGGGGCCGGGGACGCCCGAGGAGGCGGGCGTCTCGATGCCTATATTCGAAGAGTTGGAGTACCCGACGCTGGGAGTCTGTCTCGGCCATCAGGCACTGTGTGCGGCCAACGGCGCACCCGTCGGCCACGCCGAGGCGGTCGTCCACGGTAAATCTTCGTCGGTTACCCACGACGGCACAGGCGTGTTCGAAGACATCCCGGACCCGTTCGACGTCGGCCGGTACCACTCGCTTGCGGTCGACCGCGAGCACCTCCCCGACGTGTTGACCGAGACAGCGTACACCGTCAGTGACGGCGATACTGCTGGGACCGCTATGGCATCTGATTCGGACGACGCTGCCACCGCCGACGGCACGGACGAGTCGCAGGTCGTCATGGGCGTCCGCCACAACGACCGCCCGCACATCGGCGTGCAGTTCCATCCCGAAAGCATCCTGACTGACCACGGCAAGACCATGATCGAGAACTTCTGCCTGCTATGCAATACCACGTAAACGGGACGCTCGTCCCCGAGGACGAGGCAACGGTGTCGGTGCGCGACCGCGGGTTCATGTACGGCGACGCGGCGTTCGAGACGCTTCGGGCCTACGGCGGCGAGCCGTTCCGGTGGGACGCCCACCGCGACCGTCTCCAGCGGACGGCCGAGACACTGGGCTTCGCCGACGCCGTGCCCGGTGATCTCCGGGAGCGCGTTGACGAGACGCTAGCGGCTAACGACTTGGAGGAGGCGTACGTCCGGCTATCTGTCACGCGGGGCGTCCAGCCCGGAAAGCTCACGCCGGGGAGCGACGTCGACCCGACTGTCGTCGTCATATGCAAGGGACTGCAACGGGGCGGTTTAGAGGGTGAGCGCGTCTGGGACGAACCGGCGTCGGTCCAGACGGTCAGGACCCGGCGGATTCCTAGCGAGGCCGTCCCGGCGGATGCGAAGACGCACAATTATCTCAACGGGATTCTCGGCCGACTCGAACTCCGGAAAGCCGCCGCTGGCGGCGAGCCCGCCGACGAGTGTCTCATCCGGGACGTGGACGGAAATCTGGCCGAAGGGGCGACGAGCAACCTCTTTTTCGTCACGGACAACGGTCTCCGGACGCCGAGTACGGACCTCGATCTGCTACCGGGGGTCACCCGTGACGTGGTGATGGACATCGCTCGCGGCGAGGACTTCCCCGTCGAGACGGGCCACTACTCGCTCGATGCCCTGCGCGACGCCGACGAGGCGTTTCTCACAAACTCGACGTGGGAGATCCGGCCGATCGAGACCGTTGACGGCATCTCCGTCGGGAGCGGGCCGATGACGAAGCTCCTCCAGCGGCTGTTCGACGAGCGCATTGAGGAGCAACAGTACTGATTGCACTGAAGGGGGTAAAAAGCAAGCCAGCGTGGATCGCTGGCGTGCTAGCTGGCTGGTGCCCGCGTCCGCGGCCTACTCGGGTGCGTAGCAGACCCAACTTGTTGCGGGAACGGTGATCTGGACCCAGCTGTCACCGTTGGTCGAGATATTGCCCGCGTTGCCGCTGTAATCGTTGAGTGCCTGGTTCGTCCAGCTTGTGGGGACCCACTTGCTCCGCTGGCCGCTCGCACGGTTCAGGCCGACGAGGAGGTTCCCTTTGCGCTCGTAGACGTACAGGTCCTGATCGACGTGACGGGTCTGAGCGTCGCCGCTTGCGAGGTTGTTCCGGATCCAGAGGAGGTTCCGGATGTCGTCGTCGTCGACACTGATACGGTTGCTGTACACCCGTGGATACCCCTCGTATGTGAGGATGTAGGCGTACGCGAGTTTCTCGTAGTCCGGCGGCCCGCTGTCGTGGTTTGAAACGAACGTGAACGCCTGGAACGGCGACTGATTCACCATGCCGGCGCCGTCGAGCGCCTGCATATCGCCGCCGCTGTGGAATGTCTCCTCTTTCATCGTGTAATAGAGTGGGTAGTCAGTGACGGACATCCCCGTGTCGGCGTACCCCTGGCAGACGCTGACATCGCCGTCGAGCACCTCACCCACTGTCCAGAGATCGAGGTCGTCGGCCCACTGGTTCGCGTAGTCGGCGAAAAACGACTCGGGGACGTGTTTGGCGGCGTCCCAGCGAATGCCGTCGACACCGAGGTCCGCGTACTTCTGGACATAGTTCTGTAACTCGCCGCGGACGTATTCGGACTGCTGTTTCAGGTCTTTCAGCCCGACGAGCCAGTCGTCCTCGACCGACTCTGGATCGTCGTAGTTAATGTCGTCTTTCGGGTGGAAGTCGCGTTCGCTGAACCGGGGGAGGTCCTCGAACGTAATGCCCGGCGCGTCCCGGAAGTCGTCATTTGCAGCCATGTGGTTGATGACTGCGTCGGCGACGACGTCGAGGCCCTGATTGTGGGCCTCCTGAACCATCGCCTCGTACTCGGCCTCTGTGCCGAACACGCTGTTGAAATCCGTCAGGTCGACGGGCTGGTACCCCAGCGGTGGGTCGGTGACACCGTTTTGATGGCTCCGATCGAGGCGGCTCCGATGGGCCGGTGGAACCTGAATTGCATCGTAGCCCTGTTGTGCAACTGTTTCCAGTGTCGCTGTGACTTCTGTCCAGTCTGTGTGGTAGTACTGGTACACCGCGCTATCACCGACGGCGGCGCTACTGCTGACCGATGTGGCGGTGCCGAATACTGCAGCACCGAGCGCGCCAATCCCTTTCAGCACAGTTCGCCGAGACGCTCGGCCACTGCCGGTTATTTGGGTTCTGTTCATCTGGAATCGAAGGTGTGTCTCATGTTATTTACCATGCACATCTGCAAAGAATGATGAAACACTACATCACAATAAATAGTCGGTAGTAATAGTAGAATTATGTGTCAGAGTTCGAGAGAACCTGAATGCTAATCAGGGAAAGAATCGTCGACAGAGCCGCTATCTATACCCACTTCTGACTCTCGATATATACAGCGTTGGGAACGTATTTCTTATTTGATTGCTTAATTGCAAACTCGCTCTGTATCGAGGCGGCTCGTTCACACCACGTCTTCGCGCTCCACACCGCCAATAGCGAGACGCAACTCAGAATCCCGACGTGCCAGTGGACATCAGAATCCCGACGAGTGGTTCGCATCCGGGACCCGCTTGGTGGCCGTTCACGGCTTTGGCGACTTGATTCCCACCACAAGGTCTGCGGAGCTACGTTCCGCGCTACTCGCCGTGACCGGCGGTTTGAAACGGCTTACATCCTTACGGATGCGTAGTATGGACGAGGACAGCCGTATCGTCGCACTGGACGAGGTACCTGATGACGGAACCTTTCTGTTCACTGTTCGCGACGGGTTCGACACCAAGGAAGCGATTATTGTCGAGTTGTCAGATGCAGTCGTCGCGTTCGAGAACTACTGTCCCCACTGGACGGATGTCCGATTGGACAAGGGTAGTGGAGCGACGATCCGCAACGGGGAACTGGTGTGTGAGAAACACGGGGCGACGTTTGCATCCGATTCGGGACTGTGTAGCTACGGTCCCTGCGAAGGGGCGGTTCTGGAGGAAGTCGCTATCACCACCGAGGACGGTGACGTCTATCTGACCGACGAGCGCTACGAATTCGAAAATCAGGGACCGTCGGGCGACCACGACCTTTCATCGCGCGGTCGCATCGGCTTCTCCGGGAACTGAACGCACAGAACCGGTGCCGCTGGGAGTCGGTCCTGTATCAGCTGATCCGGTACGCCGGCTCCGAGACGGCCTCGCATTTGCACTCCGGACACCGGCTCGGTCGGTTCGTCAGGTCGTCGAAGTCCGTGAAGCCGCACTCCTCGCACTCGGGCGGCGCGACGAGAAGCTGTTCGTCGGTCGATTCCAGAGATTTCGAGATATGCTCTACGTGTGTGAGCGCGTCGCTGGTCTGTATCTCGAACTCGTTCGCGATTGTCCCGGCGGCCATCGCTTCGTCGCGTAGTTGGTCAGCGATGCGCTGGCGCGTCGTCCGACTTGCCTCGCGCATGGGAGAAGTTGGCATCCGATTGTTATAGGCTTTGTTCTGTTCTTGTGGCACCACCGTCGCCGTCTCCTGGCCAGTTCCTCCATCCGCCACGATACTTTATCACCGACGGCGGTGAATAGCGACACCCGATGTTCGACCGAATACTCGTTCCGACCGACGGCAGCCCCGGTTCCGAGCGCGCGTTTGAGGCCGCCGCGACGCTCGCAAGAACACACGACGCCACCGTTCACGTCCTTTCGGTCGTTGACGAGCACGGACCCACGGACGACTGGGATTACGACGGCGACTCCCCAGCAGCGGCCTTCATAGAATCCCAGGCCGACCACGTCGACACCGAGGACCTGTCCGTCACCGCCGCGGTCCGCGAGGGAGTTGTCCATGACGCGGTTCTCGACTACGCCGACGAGACCGACATCGATCTCATCGTCATGGGGACCCATGGTCGAACTGGCGTCCGGCGGTTCCTCCTGGGCAGCGTTACCGAAAAGGTCGTCCGTCTCGCCGACGTGCCAGTCCTCTCGGTCAAAGCCGACGCGGAGCCGGGAACCGTTTCGTTCGACGATATTCTGCTCCCAACCGACGGCAGTAGCGGCGCAGAGGCAGCGATTGAACCGACGGGCGCGCTCGCAAGCGTAACAGATGCCACCGTCCATCTCGTTTCGGTCGTTGACACGCGGTCGCTCGGTGTCGATGTCGGATCGGGCGTTATCGTCGACGAGCTGGAGTCAGTCGCGACGGATGCAGTCGAGAATACGTCCGACCGACTCTCCGAGATGGGGGTCGAAACCGTCGAGACAGCTATCGCGCACGGCGTCCCGTATCGGGCTATCCTCGACGCTATTGAGGAAGCTGATGCCGACCTCGTCGTCATCGGAACTCACGGCCGTACCGGCATCGACCGCTACCTACTGGGCAGCGTTGCCGAAAAGCTGGTCCGAACCTCGCCGGTGCCGGTGATGACTGTTCGAGCGTCGGACGCCGGTGAGGAGCAATAACGCCGCTACCAGCGGCCTATCGTAGGGACGGCCAGCCGGTAAGACAGCACCGAACGGCGCTCGACTAACTATCCGAAGTTTTCGACCTTCGCGTCGTCAGTGTTGACCCCAGCAGCTTCCAGCGCTTCCGTGGCGGCGTCGAGGAAGTCCGCGAAGCCGTAAATGAACACCTGCCCGCCGTCCTCGACGGCGTCGGCGACTGGCTCGGCCAGGGACTCCTCGCTGCCGATGACCGTGACGAGCGCTCCGGCCTCGGCGAGCGCGTCCAGCCGCTCCTCGTGGACCGGTGCATCGTCCTGATACACGACTGCGGCCTCGTTACCGTCGTCCAGCGCGCGCTCGGCGATACCGACGGCCGGACCGACACCGGAACCCCCGGCGAGAACGACAGCGCGACTCTCCCCTTCGTAGTAATCTGACCCGAACGGCCCGGCAATGCGGACACCGTCGCCCGCTTCGAGCGCGCCGAGCTGGGGGGCTAGTTCGCCGTCGGGGTCGATACCGACAGTGATCTCGAACGCCCCTTCGACTGTCGGCGAGGAGATCGTGTAGAACCGCGAGACGTCCTCCCCCTCAACGGGCAGGGTCAGCTTGACGAACTGACCTGGCTGTGCGTCGAAGGCGTCCGGTGTCTCGAAGTCGATCGCCACGGTATCCGGTCCGACATCCCGGACGGCAACCACGTCGAGGACTCGTTCATCCATACTCGGGAGTTACCGTGACCGGGCAAGGGGGTTACGGTCGCGGAGTTTCACGTTCGTCGGCATCGATTGCCGGTGTTTTCCCACATACGGTGTATTATGCCGGTATCCGCTCGAAACTACACCGGTATTCACTCGAATGCGAGTAGTGCGCGCGCGGGCGGTTACGGAAGGCTTTTCCTACCACGCTGGCTACCCGAGGGATATAATGCCAGAGGACCTGAACTGGGCCATCGGCGGCGAAGCCGGCGATGGAATCGACTCCACCGGGAAGATTTTCGCGCAGGCACTCTCCCGGGCTGGTCGACACGTCTTCACCTCAAAGGACTTCGCCTCCCGCATCCGTGGCGGGTACACTGCCTACAAGGTACGGACGTCAGTCGACCGCGTCGAGAGTGTCGTTGACCGCCTCGACATCCTGATTGCACTCACCGAGCGCACCATCCACGAGAACGAGGACGAACTCCACGAGGACTCCGTCATCATCTACGACGGTGAGCGCTCGACGATGCAGGACGTGGAGGTTCCCGGCGACGCGACGGCACTCGAAGTACCGCTGAAACGGCTCGCCGAGGACGCGGGCGGGGCCATCATGCTCAACGTCGTTGCGCTGGGCGCGGCGTGTGAGGTCACCGGCTTCCCCATCGAGAACCTCGACGAAAGCCTGGAAAAGCGCTTCGGCGACAAGGGCGAGGCCATCGTCGAGAACAACAAGGAGGCCGCCCGGAAGGGCCAGCACTACGTCCAGGAGGAGTACGGCGAGTTCGACTACGACATGGAGACCACCGACGAGGACTACGTGCTCCTCAACGGCGACGAAGCCATCGGCATGGGCGCTATCGCCGCCGGCTGTCGCTTCTACGCCGGCTACCCCATCACACCGGCGACGGACGTGATGGAGTACATGACTGGCCGCGTCGACCAGTTCGGCGGCAAGGTCGTTCAGGCCGAGGACGAACTCTCGGCCATCAATATGGCACTGGGCGCGGCCCGCGCCGGTGCCCGAGCCATGACCGCAACGTCCGGTCCGGGTATCGACCTGATGACCGAGACGTTCGGGCTGGTCGCCACCAGCGAGACGCCGCTGGTCATCTGTGACGTGATGCGTTCCGGTCCCTCGACCGGGATGCCGACCAAGCAGGAACAGGGCGACCTCAACATGACGCTGTACGGCGGCCACGGCGAGATTCCGCGGTTCGTCGTCGCGCCGACGACCGTCTCGGAGTGCTTCTGGAAGACCGTCGAGGCGTTCAACCTCGCCGAGAAGTACCAGACCCCGGTCTTCCTCGTCTCGGACCTCGCGATGGCCGTGACGGAACAGACCTTCTCGCCAGAGACCTTCGACATGGACGAGGTCGAAATCGACCGCGGGAAGGTCGTCGACGAGAACGAAATCGACACCTGGCTGGACGAGAAGGGCCGCTTCCAGGCCCACTTTGCGGCCGCCGACGGGGTCTCGCCGCGTGCATTCCCCGGCACGACCGACGGCGCACACATGACGACCGGCCTCGAACACGACGAACTCGGTCGCCGGACCGAAGACACGGACGTGCGTATCGAGCAGGTCGACAAGCGCCAGCGGAAAGTCGAGACCGCCCGCGAGCAGGAGGACTTCGACTACCGCGAGTTCGGCGACCCCGACGCCGACACGCTCGTCATCTCTTGGGGCTCCAACGAAGGGGCTCTGCGTGAGGGACTGACGCTGCTGGAGGAGGACGGCTACGATGTGCGGTTCCTCTCGGTGCCGTACATCTTCCCGCGGCCGGACCTCTCCGAAGAGATCGAAGCCGCAGAGGACGTCATCGTCGTCGAGTGTAACGCCACTGGCCAGTTCGCGGACGTCATCGAGCACGACGTCCTCGAACGGGTACAGCGAATCAACAAGTACAACGGCGTGCGGTTCAAAGCAGACGAACTGGCGACCGAGATCAAGCAAACGCTTGACACACCCGCGGAGGCAACACAATGAGTTCCGACGTTCGCTTCACAGACTTCAAATCCGACAAGCAACCGACCTGGTGTCCCGGCTGCGGTGACTTCGGGACGATGAACGGCATGATGAAGGCACTGGCAGAGACGGGCAACGACCCCGACAACACCTTCATCGTCGCCGGTATCGGCTGTTCCGGCAAGATCGGGACGTATATGCACAGCTACGCGCTTCACGGCGTTCACGGCCGCGCCCTGCCGGTGGGCATCGGCGTGAAGATGGCCAACCCGGACCTCGAAGTGATGGTCTCGGGCGGCGACGGCGACGGCTACTCCATCGGTGCCGGCCACTTCATCCACGCCGTTCGCCGGAACGTCGACATGAGCTACGTCGTGATGGACAACCGCATCTACGGGCTAACGAAGGGGCAGGCCTCACCGACCTCGCGCGAGGACTTCGAGACCTCGACTTCGCCCGACGGACCGAACCAGCCGCCGGTCAACCCGAAGGCGCTGGCGCTGGCCTCCGGTGCGACGTTCATCGCGCAGTCGTTCTCCTCGAACGCGCAGCGACACGCCGAAATCGTCCAGAAGGCCGTCGAACACGACGGGTTCGGCTTCGTGAACGTCTACTCGCCGTGTGTGACGTTCAACGACGTGGACACCTACGACTACTTCCGCGACGCCATCGTGGACCTCGACGAGACCGACCACGACCCGTCGGACCGCGACCAGGCCAAGGACAAGATCCTCGAAAGCGAGAAGGAGTACATGGGTGTCCTATATCAGGACGAGGACTCCGTTCCCTTCGAGGAGCGTGAGGGCGTCGAGGGCTCGATGGCCGAGATTCCGGACGGTGCGCCCGAGGGCGCGATGGACCTCGTCCGCGAGTTCTACTAGACCACCTTTTTCAGCGTCGCCTTTCCTCGCGCGATCACAGAGCGCGCTGTGGGAAGGCTCCTCGAAAAACGTGGGCGAAAAAGGCCGGAATCGAGGATCGGCCTCGATTCCGGTGAAACGGCGGCCTGCGGCCGCCGTATGCTGACCACTGTGATTTTTGACTCGCTGACCACCCGGCGACAGCACATTGGCTTTGGGACCGACGCCTACACAATAGAATCGGGTTTGGACCCATATGCGGGCATCCCTAACAACAGGTATGCACGTCTTCTGGCACCAGCGGGACCTCCGGATACCGGATAACCGCGGACTGACTGCCGCCGCCGCAGACGAGGAAGTACTGCCGGTGTATGTTCTCGACACAGACCTGCTGTCGAAGGTCGGGAAGCGGCAGCGAGCCTTCCTGCTGGCCGGCGTCCGAGCGCTGAAACAGGCGTATCGGGACCACGGCGGGTATCTACTTGTCAGGAAGGGAAGCGCCGTCGAGGTGCTCTCAGATGTCGTTGACGAGTACGATGCCGACCGGGTGTACTACAACGAACACTACCGGCCTGCACGGCGGAACCGACAGCGCCGCGTGGACGGGGAACTCCCGACGAAATCGCTGACAGACCTCGTGCTCGTCGACCCGGCGGGGCTCGATAGCCGGTACCAGAACCACAGTCGCTTCTACGACGACTGGCAGGCCCACCACAAGCTACCGCCGGTAGGACGTCCGGAAGGCGACTCGCTCGTCGACGTGTCGGACTCGACGACGGCCCCGAGCATCAAGACGGATATCGACTTGCCGACGCCCGGCTACGAGGGCGCACGGCAGCGGTATGACGACTTCCTCACCGGCGGCATCGAGACGTACAACGACACTCGGGATGATATGCGGGCTGCTGTCGAGCGGCCGAGCAGCGCTGTCTCGCGTATGTCGCCGTACCTCGCGGCGGGGATGATCGGCATCCGCGAGATGTGGCGGGACGCGTCCGACCGACATACGGAAGCCACCGGTGACGCCCAGCGGAACATCCAGAAGTACCGCTACGAGCTTTCGTGGCGCGAACAGAGCTATCACCTGCTGTACCACAACCCGACGCTGCTGTCGGAGAACTACAAGTCGTTCCCGAACCGCATCGAGTGGGAAAACGACGAGGACAACTTCGAGGCATGGAAGCGCGGCGAGACGGGGTATCCGTTCATCGACGCCGGGATGCGCCAGCTGGAACGGGAGGGGTACATCCACAACCGGCCGCGCCAGAACGTCGCGTCATTCCTCACGAAACACCTCCTCGTTGACTGGCGTGAGGGGGCGCGGCACTTCCGGAAGCGACTGGTCGACCACGACCCGGCTAACAACGCCGCCAGCTGGCAGTGGACGGCCTCGACCGGGACCGACTCCGTGGACGTGCGAATCTTCGACCCGGTCGCACAGATGAGCAAGTACGACAGCGGGGCGGACTACGTTACGGAGTACGTGCCGGAACTTCGTGACGTTCCGGCGAACAAAATCGTCGACTGGCCGACGCTCTCGGACGGCGAACGCGAGGACCTGGCCCCAAACTACTACCACCCAATCGTCGACCGGAACGCCGCCTACGAGCGGGCACAGCGCGTGTTCGAGACGGCGCTGGGGAAGCGCTAGTCGGTTCGAGAGCGTTGCTGACGCCGTTTTCAGTCCTTGTTGACCATCACTTCGCTGGCCTTGATGACTGCCGACACCTCGTCGCCTTCTGCGAGGTCGAGCCGGTCCGCGGACCCGCGTGTGATCGTCGACGTGACCGTCTCGCCGCCGTCCAGTTCGATGACCACCTCGGCCATCACTTCATCCATCGTCACTGAACGAATCGTCCCGCTGAGGTTGTTCCGGGCACTGAGTGCCATGCGAACTGGTTAGATGTACAATAGTAATACAGTTGTCATCCCGGGGAGTATGGTCGCGAGACTGGCAAGTGGTCTCCGTATAATCACGACCGGGACGCGAACAGCCACGCTGCCACCGCGACGGTTCCGGTGACGCCCGTGAGCCAGATATCCGTACTCAGGTACAGCCCCGGGGTCGGCGGGTGGTACTGTGTCAGTGGCCACAGTACTTCGTACGACCGCCCAGAGGCCTTCAGCAGAAGTGCATCGGCAAACAGGTGGCTGGCCGCCCCGAGCGACAGCAGGCCGAACACGCGCCGTCGGTCTGAGCGGTTCACGATGACCGTCCCTACGAGGACGGCGACGAACGCGCCGCCGAGCGTGTGGACGCCAAGCCAGTCGAACGGGAGATCCAGCGCCGCCTCGACGGCCGCAGCGTCCACAAGAATCTTGATCTTCGCCATATCCGGGATGAACGCACCGGCCATCCCCACAGTGACGTACTCGCCGGTGAGCCAGTCATACCTGAGTGAGAGGAGAGTACAGACGGTGAACGCGATGAAGGCATGCGAGAGCAGGTCCGGCATCAGGCACGCACCTCCTGCATTCTTGTACGGAGCGCCTGTATCGGCCTGAGTGGCTCCTCTCGCCGACACAGTGCTCCTGTCTGCCAGTCCAGCCGCCAGCCACAGACCAGTCGCCCGAGGGTCCAAAAGCCAGCGAGGGCAGAAACGAGATACATCGCAGCGTAGTTCCGCGCCGGCACGCTCACGCTGTTCTCCGCGGTGACAGTCAGCTCCGGACCGAGCGTTCCGTACACCTGCAGCGATTCGCCTTCAGTGACGGCTGTGCCGACGTTCCGGACCGTAATTGTGAATGTGCCGCTGTGGTACTCCCCGTTGGCAGCGTACTCGTACCCGACGGTGGTCTCGACTGGCTCCGTTCCGATGACAGTGCCGGTCACCTGGACGGACTCGCCGACGTAGCTATCCGGATGCTGAGCCAACGAGTTTCCACCGGGGTAGTCGCCCATCGCTGGCGTGGGTGTAATCGTCCCTAGTCCGATCATGAGTACGAATAACACGGCCAACAGTCCAGCGATAGCTGTAACCCTGCCCACCCGCGAGTGAAGCATTCAGATTCCAGTGCGGGCGGTGGGATATAAATTCTGGCGCTTGGGTCGAGTTGGTGTCGCTCGTGCGCCTACTCAGGCTTCCCGGGCAGGACATCCGGGTCGCCGGAGCGGTAGATGTACTCGACAGCGACGCCGGTCAGCGGCGAGTCGGCGGCCGTGGCGTAGGACTTCGCGAGATCGAGGTACTGTTCGGTCACGTCGACGACGCGCCGATAGGCGGCTTCGTCGTCGGGCGCGAGCAGGTACTCGGCGGTGACGGGCGTCAGTTGTCCCTCCGCGCGGTCGTCCTCGTAGTCGTCCACGTCGTCGAGCCACACCTGTGCGCCGATGATGGCGAGGACGATGGCCTTCGCGAACTCGTCGTCGATGTCGAGGCCAGCGAGTCGGTAGAGATCAAGCATTCCGTCGTAGAGGACGCCCACGCGAGCGTACTGGGTCTTGCTGTAGGGGAGTTCCTTCTCTGTCTCGGTGAGGGTCGCCGGCTCCTCGTCGTACTCGGCGAACTTGTACGCCTCGCGGATATCGGTCAGGGCATCGGCGTCGCCGTCCTCGGCCGCGGTCATCAGCTCCCGGAAGTAGTCGTCGCGGTCCTGATGAGCCTCGCTGTAGTCGACAGCCCACTGATAGGCGTTCTCGACAACAGGCGGCATGTCCTCCAACAGGCCGTCGAGATGGGACTGCAGCGCGGACTGGGCGACCTCGGCGACGCGACGACGGTCAGCTTCGCTCACGTCAAAGTCGACCTCGAAATCTTCGAACTCGTCGTCGTTGATGGCGTCGCGCATGTCGCCATCGATGAGTGCCTCGATGGAGAGGCGAGTCATCTGCTCGGCGCGGACGACCATCTCGCGGGGTGCGAGGTCCTGTGCAGGCCCCTTTTCCAGTGCCGTCTCGTCGACCGTCGGGACGCCGTCGGCGATAGTATCGATAACGGGGTCACCGGGTGCCTGCTGACGGGCGTTGCGGTAGACGTAGCCGAGCGTCAGCTGTGCAGGCAGGATGAGCTTCGTGTCATAGGAGAACTCGACCGGACGGCCGAACTCGTCTTCGAGGGCATCCTCGATGCGGTCAGTGACATCGTCGACCATCGACTCTGTCCGATCGTCGATCTCAGACTTCAACGAGAGGCTGCCGGCGTCGAACACACCGGTGTCCGCGTAGTATCCCAGCACTGCCCGTACTGCCGTGGGAAGCCGACGTCTGTCCGCGAGCACGCCCGCGCCTGTCTTGAGAACCATTGTATGTCGCCCCGGGTGTTCCCGTCATGGTAGTGGGGCCGTCTTTACCCTTTCGAGAACGCCCTCGGTGTATTCGGAAAGACTGATTACTGACAGGGAATACCCACAACCATGCGCGAGCGCTTTGACGTGGTAATAGCCGGAGCCGGCCCTGCCGGGGCGCAGTGTGCCCGTGATCTAGCGGAGCGAAACTACGAGGTGCTCGTTCTCGAAAGCGAGCCCGAAGACGGGTTCCCGCGTCAGAGCAACAAGTCTACCGCCGGGACGTTTATGTCGGCGATGACGGGCTTTGCGATTCCTGATGACGTGGTGATGAACTACACAGACAACGTCGTGCTTGAGTCCCCCAACGACCATTACGTCCGCAGTCAGACCGGCGCAGTCTTGGAGTTCGCGGAGTTCAAACAGTGGCTCGTCTCTGAGGGGCGCGATAAGGGCGCGACCTACCGCTTTGACTCCCGCGTCTCGGCACCGATCATGGAGAACGGTGAGATCGTCGGCGTCCGCTACGACGGCGACGAAGAGGTGTACGCAGACATCGTCATCGACGCCACCGGCCCTGCCGCGCCGCTGGCGAAGAAACTCGACGTGTGTAACCTCCAGCGGGACCACCAGGCCATCGGCGTCGAGTACGAGCTCGAGGGCGTGGAAGTCAACCACGACGACTACGCCGACCTCAGGGACGCGATGATGCTCCGCCTCGATCACGACCTCGCCCCGGGTGGCTACTCCTGGATTTTCCACACCGGTGAGGATACGGCGAAGGTCGGTCTCTGTTACATCCAGAACGGCTCCCACCAGAAGTACGCCAAAGACGGGATGGGCATCGACGACTATCTGGAGTACTGGCTCGATTCGGACCCAAGATTCGACGACGCCGAGCGAATTGAGGGCACACAGGCCCACCGCGGATCGGCCCACATCCAGCCACCCGATTCGATGAGCACGGACAACTTCATGGCTATCGGCGACACCGTCCCGACTGTCGACCCGCTGTGGGGAGAGGGGATACACAAAGGGATGAAATCGGCCCGCGCCGCAGCCGCGACAGCCGATTCGGCGCTCAAGCCCGACGAACCCGATACGTCGGCGGAGAACCTCTCTGTTTACGATCAGCTCTGGCACAGCGAGGTAGCCCCGAAACACAACGCCCGCCTGATGATGACGGAACTGCTGTATCTCGCCCCGAACGAGCGATACGATCAGCTAATGGCCGATCTCCGAAGCACCGGCCAGGATACCCTCAGGCAGATCAACGGCGGCGACCGGCGGGCGATTGCGAAACTCACCCACCTCTCTGACATGCCGATTCTCGTCGAATACGCCCGCCGTCGCCTCGATATTTGAACTGATCGCGCGAAGTGCGGCAGGTTTTTTTCCGCCGGCCCGGAGTTTCAGGTGATGGGAACCCCCGTTGGTGTGGTCGGTGACGACGCCCTGGCAGACGTGCTTCGAGACGCCGGCATAGCTGTTGAGCGGGGTAGTGACGGCGCGGTTCCGGATACTGACCGGGTCGTCGCCGTCGGCGAGGACGCCGTCGCCGCCGTGGCACGGGCCGAGGGTGACCCGCTTGTGTTACCGGTCGCGGCGGGTCGCGGCGTCCGGTCAGTGCCACGCGACGACGCCGTCGCCGCTGTGTCGGGACTCGCTGATGCCCGGATTGAGACGCATCCGGTCCTCCACGTGACAATGCCTGACGGGACGGTCGAACAGGCATTCTGGGACGTGACTCTCGTGACTGCCGACGCGGCCCGCATCTCCGAGTTCACTATTGCATCGACGGCTGACCGCATCGGACAGTTCCGGGCCGACGGTGTCGTAATTGCGACGGCCGCTGGCTCACCGGGCTACGCCCACCGTGTCGGCGGCCCGATTCTGGCACCGTCGGACCAGGCAGTGGTAGCACCGATCGCACCGTTTGCGACTGACCCGGACCACTGGGTGTTGCCAGTCGACGGACTCAGTGCTTCGATTGAGCGCGACGAGGCGACTGTCGAATTACTTGTTGATGACCGGATCTCGCGCCCCGTTAGCTATCAGGAGCGTATCACGATCTCGCTCGGGTCCCCTGTTCGGACCGCTGTCGTCGACAAGAGCCAGTCCAGATTCGAGTGAGATTGGAAAGACACTAATGGACGGTGGACAGAGCTTTGGATATGCAGCCATCCGTAACGCTCTTTGGGCCACTGGATACCATTCTGGGGAACCCCACAGTCGGCGGTTCGTTCCTCATTGAGTACATCATTTTTGGAGTGGTAATCGTCAACTTCCTCACGCGGCAGCTCGCCCACAGAAGCCACGTCAAGCAGTACGAAAACGGTGGCGCGGACGCGATCAGCCGCCACCCGGCACACACGTTCACCAACATCGCGCTGATCGTGCTGTCGTTCTTCTACATGACGCTCCACCACCACGGTGGAATGGTCTTGTCTGTACTCGTACTCGGTGCAGTCATCACCGACTTCTTCGAGTTCGAGTCCCGGAAAGTCGAGGCGCGCCGTGACATTCCGCTCGAACGGCCGAAGGGAGCCATCGTCGCCGCCCTCGTAGTGTTCATGTACGCGGGCTACCAGAGCCTGTTCTGGGTCATCAAGGGTCCCTGGAGCGCCATCGTCTAAACACGGTTTCTCCTTTTGCGGACTTCGAGTGCGACAATTCAGCAGCCGCGCTTATCGATAACCTCGTGTATGCGGTCGGTAACTACTTGCTAGGCCATATCGTTCGTCTGTATAGTTCTATGCTACTTAATTGAGTTATCGTTTGCTTCTGAGCACTATTATCGACAGTTTGGTCTAGTATTGGGCGAAATAGTTTAATGCCACCGCTGCATGGATATCGATGTAGACCAAAATGTCACACAGGTCCCTCACAACGGCGCTGACACTGTATCGCGGGGAAACACTCACACTCGAAGAGGCGGCGACGTACGGCGGGGTGTCACCAACAAAATTCGCTACGGCGCTTCGCTCGCGCGGCATTCAGGTGCGTGACGAAGACGTTACGCCAGTCGACCAGACTCCGAACTGAGTTCGGCGTCGGTCCCGTGAAAAAGGCTACTTACGCCGACCGCTCGTTGAGATACGCCTGGAATTCACTAATCAGCGGGAGCACGACCCAGAAAGTCAGTGCGCCCAGCACCGCAAACCAAAAGAACGCGTCGCCCATGAACAGGGCGATCTGGTCGAACGTGGTCGGTTCCTCGATAGTAAGTTCGCCCGTGAGCTGTGCCCCCTCGAAACTCGGCGTGTTGTACCATCCTTTGATGGTCATCCAACCCAGTCCGCCGACCATGAGGCACGCGAACCCCTTCATGAACTCGTCAGCCATTATCCGAACGTTAGGTAGCGTCGTCTTTAGACTTTCCCATTTCCTCGGTCCGGAACCGTGTCGAAAACGCATAGACGACTGTGCCAGCGAGGATGCACGCGATTCCGGCGATGCCGACCGGCACATCGATCTCCGAGGCGGGCGCTGACGCCCGCTGTGTCGCCACGTCGACGAGGATGAAGCCGGCGACGACGCTGACGACCGCAAACAGCGTCGAAAACACTGTCACGGCCTTGTACACGCGCAGCGGCACCACAACGTCCCGCCGATCCGAACCGTCTTCAGTCCCCGCTGACTGGTCCTCTGTCATCGGTACTAGTAGGGACGGGAGCCACTTTACTGCGGCGAGACGAGTCGCCACCGCTTGCGACAGCCACGAGCAGAGAACGTGAGAAACGACGGAGAAAAGTACTGACCGGGGTTACTTCGGCGGTCGTAGCCGGTAGTACCGACGGTTGAGGTCGAACATGTAGCCCTCGCGCATCGTCTTGAGCACCGCGTAGGTAATCGTCGCACTGATGATGGGGACGAGGAACGTCAGGTCGAACAGCAGGTGGGGAGCTATCGGGGCGAGGTTCTTGATCGACAGCGCCGCGATGGTCAGGCTGAAGATGACGCCGGACATCCCGACGGCGGCCCAGAACGGCTGCTCGACGGGACGGCGGGCGGACCCCTTGTTCAGGAAGGGGACGATGGCAACGAAGCCGACGACCACGACGTTTGCCAGCACACCGTAGGTTCGGTCAGCCATGAGCTTCGAACCGCCGAGGATGCTCAGGTCGGGGTTCAGCGGGCCGAGCTTGAGCAGGCCGAAGGACCAGTAGAGATACCAGTCCGGCAGGATAATCGCCGGCGTCACGCTGGAGTTCGCCGGATTCGGCATCTCCGGCGGGAGTGTCGCCGCCACGAACAGGATCATCCCGACGAAAAAGGAGGTGAGCGCGATGTTGCGCATCATCTCGTGGGGCCAAGCCGGGAACGCGAGCACGTCGCGCTCGACGTAATCCGACTGCTGGCGAAGGTCTTGGTCCTCGCGGCGCGCCCGCTCGAAGTACTCGTACGTCAGCCGGGAGAGCCCCTGGGTCCGCTCTTTGCGTTCGGACCATGCGGGGGTCTCGTCGTCCGGCGAGACGATACCGGTGCCGGAACCGTCCGTGCGAACGTCGTCTGTGTCGTTGTCGCTCATAGTATTAGTGTGGTTCAGCGATCCCCTGCATCCAGACAATGCCAATGTGGACCGCGATGATGGCAGTCGTGATGAACGGCAGGAAGAACACGTGCAGGATGTACATCCGTTGTAGCGTGGCCTGCGAGAGTGTGAACCCGCCGAACATCAGCTGTGCGACCCACTCACCGATAAGTGGGATGGAGAGGGACATTTCAACGCCGATCTGGCCGGCCCAGAACGAGAGCTGGCTCCACGGCAGCAGATAGCCGGTGTATCCGAACACCAGCGTCAGCGAAATCAGGACGATACCGATGAGCCAGTTCAGCTCGCGCGGCTCCTTGTATGCCCCGGTGAAGTACACACGGAGCATGTGGAGGAACACCGCGGCGACCATAATCTGCGCGGCCCAGCGGTGGACCGAGCGCAGGAAGTAGCCGAGATTGAGCTGGCCCATGATAAGCATCACTGAATCGTACGCGACCGTGGGCGACCCGTCGGCAGCCGCGGCGGCCGGAGCGTAGTAGAAGCCCAGCAGCGCGCCTGATATCGCAGCAACGATGTACGCAACTGTCGAGAACGACCCGAGTGCGTACAGTGGGTACCAGTACCAGAACTTGTTGTCGAGGTTGTACTGTTCCGTGTGGCTCTTCGGCATCTGCATGTTGACCTTGTAGTAGAGATCTTCGAGGATCTCCAGATAGTCAACGACGCGCAGCCGCCGATCGAGCCAGATAAGCACGGTCAGGTACACCGATTCTACCGGCGTCAGCTCGCGCGATTCCATCCAGCCTTTGTGGTCGTGTTCGTCTTTGCGTTCGAGACTCATTGGTTACTCCGTCAGTGGTGGGCGTGGCAGCGCCACGAACGTCGCTTGCACAGGGCTGAACGGGTCGTACACGGACTGGTGGCACTGACAGTAGATGTCGTTGGCCGCACCGAAGTTGGCGCTCCCGCTCTGCGTTTTGAACCCTGGCACACAGCAGAAGTGCGTGCACTTGTTCAGCCAGGCGATGAAGCCCTGATCTGTCGCCTCGGAAATGAACGACTGGACGCTTCCGGGAAGCTCCGCGTACTCGCCCTCGCCGTTGGCCATCTTCTCAACCTCAGGTGACCTGATGATCTGCACCGGAACCCCATCGCTTCCCTCGCTGTTGGTCCGCCAAGCGACACTTGCTGGCTTCCCGAGGCCGGAGTCGCCGATGCCGTTGCCCCAGTCCTCGTAGTCAGTGAACATATCGACTGTGACTGGTTTACCGGACTCGTACTCACCCTGCCAAGAGAAGGACCCAGTGTCGTTGAGGAATGTGCTGTTCCGGTCCGATTGCGGGTAGACAGCCTCACTGCTCTGGATACCGCAGTACTGGAACCACTGGGAGGTGTAGTCGATACCGCTTCCACCGAAGTCCGGTGCAACGGCCGCACCGGCTTCCTCATCGTATTCCGGCCAGTGCCCGCTGATCTCGCCACCGTTAATCTCGATAGGAATGATCGGCATCCCCCGCGGGGCCGGTCCGCCGATGTTCTCGACGGCAACGAACGGGGTCGTCCCGCCACCTTCGCCAGCGGCGTCTGTCGTCGCGTCGACGGCTGCTGCACCACCGACACCAACGCCGGAGAGTGCCGCACTTCCGACGACGCCCTTTACGAAGCGGCGACGGCCTGTTTCAGCCGGGTATTTGTCTTCATCAAGTGGCATATTATTTCTTGTAGTATGGGTACACTGCGCGTTTGAATGTCTCTGCGAGCTTGTCGCCGTCCGCCACCGTCGTTCCGTCGACGTCTTCCTGACGGATGTAGAGGTCCTCCCATTTGCGACGGCGCTTCTTGACGATCATCACGTCGGGGAGGAACTCCTTGCGGTACAGCAGCATGATGAACGCCAGGTCGATGAAGATCGCCGTCAACACGCCGCCCATGAACATGTTGGCCTCGATGAGCCGCAGTGTCAGCGACGTGCCGATGCCGGACGCCCACCCGGCGATCATGCCGTAGGTGAAGAGTCCGACAAGGCCAACCTGGATAATTGTCAGGAGTACGATGCCGACGGCCGCTGCTGTGCTCTCGCGCGGCGGTTCGTATCGGTGGATGTCACCGTAGGTGGAGCCTTCGGATGCCATCAGTTGTTCCCTCCGCTAGTGTGGGGCGACTCGCCGTACTTCAGCTGGAAGAAGGTGAAGATAAGCGGGATGATGACTGCGAGTCCAGCGCCGAACCCGACGTAGTGTGGCTGTATCGGGACGCCAGCTTCGTGGGGAGCGACCTCGACGGGGCCGCCGCCACCGATTGTCTGCGTCGCATACTCCTCGCCGACAACGACAGCACCCTTCATGTTGAGCCCCTGGTGGGGCGAACAGTAGTAGGGATAGATGCCGTCTTCCTCGAAGGTGTGTTCGTAGTTGACGCCGGCACTGGAAGTCGAACTGCCAGAGTCCAGTGGTCCGTCGCCCTTCGAGACGACGTTGTGGCCGCCGCCGTTGCCCGTCCATTCGAACTGGACGGTTGCGCCGTTGTCGACGTGGATAGCGGGCGGACCGAACCCGAAGGCACCTCCGTTGGCCTTCACGCCGACCTCGACAGTTGCTGTATCCTGTCCGGTCGCGTCAGCGGTTGACCCGTCGAAGTTACTGACCTGATCCAGGAAACCGCCGTAGTCCGGGACGGTTTCGCCACCGCCACCGCCTTCCTCCTGTGCGGCGGCTGCGCCGGTGGCACTGAGGGTCGCCGCGGCACCGGCGGCCCCCCCTGCTGTCCGGACGAACTCCCGTCTGTTCATATACACTCTGGAATCAGGACTGAGTTTGTATAAACCCACCGAATACCACCCGCAGGAACCGTCATTACCCGGCTTCGTCAGTTTCGCCAGCCCCCGCTTCAGACCGCGAATTCTGCGGGCTGAGCTCCGGAACGAACTCCGGTCGCTCGCCATCCTCAAGCCCGATGGCCCGCAGTCTGTCCCGGTACTCCTCAGAGCGGAACGTGTCCGAGAGCCTCGCGTTTGCGACGGTGAAAAAGAGGACGAGCGACACGCCGATGAAGGCGACGCCAGCCACGACCAGCAGTGCAATGCTGGTCCCCCTGTTGCCGATGACGCCGGCGGTCGCAAGAACCGCACCTCCGAGCAGGGCAATCCCAGCCAAAAATTGTGCCCCGGCGATCGCCTGTAGCATCCAGTTGCCAAGTTCGCCGCCACCTTCGGGGACCTCCTCCGGTTGGGGGAGAGGCCTGTCGGGAACGTCCTCGGGCACGTCATAGGAGTCCATCGAACACAGCGCGACCGTGGGCTTTACGTCACGCATGACGGTTCCCTCTCCTTCGAGGCTTCCGTCTGGGTAGACGACCGCGTAGCCTTCGTCGGAGTACGCAAGCACCCGCGGCGGATCCCGATGGCGTTCGATACGGGCGAACACGTCGCGGCTTGCGACGCGACTTCGGAGGTCCCGCGTGACCCGGTCAAGGAGTTCGTCGCCGGTGATCCAAGAGTCCTCGTCGAAGGCAACGTCCCATTCCTCGGCGGTCATCTCGGCCATGTCCGCCGGGCCGAAGTTGTCGAAGTCGTACTTCCCCTCGACTTGCTTCCGGAGCGCCTCCGTATCAAGCTCCTCATCCGACTCACCGTCATCGCCCGACTCGCCAGCACCGGCGGTCTCACCGCCGTCGCCCTCAGCCCCGTGTTCGCCGGGCTCGGTTTCGGCAGCTACCGCGTCCGCAGGGGTGTTCCCGCGCTCGTCCTCCGTGGGAGACGTCGAGTCCGGGTCGGCCATTGCTCGGGTGTACGGACCGCGACGGCTTACAAGTTCTGACCTTCTGCATCCGGCAGTCTTTAGCGAGCACTGTCCCTAGGTCGGTCCATGGTGTCGGACGGCCTCGTGGCCACAGTCGCGTTACTGTCGGTGAGTCTCAGCCTCCCCTGTTTCCTGTACGGCGCGTACTACATCATCGAGACGGAGCCGGTCACCTGGGACGTGCTCGTGCATCATCTGAAGTTCGTCACGACGGGGTTGGTGTTGACCACCGTCCCGATGGTGTTCTGGATGGTCCCACGGCTCCCAGACCAGCTCGGTGGCCTATCCGCTGTCCACGCGATGCTCGGCCTCCAAGCGTACGCGCTGCTTGCCTTCGGCGGAACGGGCATCGTCCGGATATTCCGGGCGAAGCGGGAACACGACCTCTACAACGAGTACGACGAGGATCTGTTACTGGACGAAATCGGCGATGAGACGTTCAGCCACTGGCGCTCGCGACTCCGCATCGGCGTGTTCGGCTACGTCATCTTCTGGGTGCTGGCGTATCTGGTCGGCGTCGCTCGGTACGCCCTCCGGTACGTGGCGTGAGCGCTGTCGATAGCGGTCCTGATTCTCGGCTTTTGCGAACAGACTAGATGTTTCATTAGCATTGCATGTCCATCGCTAGCTGTGGTTCCAATGTACGAACACATTCTCTTTCCGACGGACGGTAGTGACGGAGCAGCAGCCGCGCTGGAACATGCGCGAAATCTCGCCGAAACGCACAACGCGACGTTACACATCATGACTGTCCTCGATACGTCGTCGCCGCACATCGGCATGACCTCAGCCGGCCCGGCGGGAGCGACGACCGGCATGACTGCGGAGGAACACGACGAATCGGAGCCGGGGATGGTCGGCGAAGAGCACAACATCGACTCATCGCTACAGGAGCGCGCGCAGGCCATCGTCGACTCGGCGGCAGACGAGGCCGACGGAGTCGATACCGTCACCGCTATCGAACGCGGCCCCCCACACAGCGCGATCCTTGACTACGCCGACGAGAACGACATCGACCTCATCGTCATGGGGACTCACGGTCGAACGGGCATCGAGCGGTATCTGCTCGGCAGCGTCGCAGAAAAAGTCGTTCGGACGTCGGACGTGCCCGTGCTCACTGCACGCCTCGGTGACGACAAAGACTGAGCCGCTCGGTGCGGGGCTACCACGCCTCGCCGCTGGCGAGGTCGACGTCGCTGTCTCCTTTCTCGGAAGGACAGATGTCCGCGAGCACGCACGCCTCGCAGTCGGCCGACCGCGCACCGCACACGGCTCTCCCGTGGTCGATGAGCAGGTGGGTGAACTGCTGCCACTCGCCTTCTGGCACCACGTCCAGCAGATCCTGCTCGATAGCCTCCGGACGCTCTTTCTCAGTAAGCCCCAGTCGCCGCGAGAGCCGCTGGACGTGTGTGTCCACGACGATCCCTTCGACGACATCGTGGCCGTGCTGGAGGACGACGTTCGCCGTCTTGCGGCCGACACCCGGGAGGTCTGTCAGCGCCGACATCGTATCGGGCACCTCGCCGTCGTGTTCACCGGTCAGAATTTCACCGATTCCCTGAAGATAGCCGCCCTTGTTGTTGTGGAACGTGATGCCGTAGATGTCCTCGGCGAGTTCCTCCTCGGTGGCTTCGGCGTAGTCTTCGGCGCTCTGGTACTTCTCGAACAGGTCCGCCGTGACCTCGTTGACTCGCTCGTCAGTACACTGTGCCGAGAGGACGACGGCAATCAGCAGTTCCAGACGGTTGCTGTAGTTCAGTGAAATCGCCGAGTCGGGGTATTCCTCGTGCAGTCGGTCGACGACCTCCGTTGCCTGTTCCTCGCGTGACTCCAGCGGCGTTCCCATACCGCAGGACAGTACTGAGTTCCCTTTTCCGTGTCGTTTTCTACTGCCCAGTACTTGCATGGTATCTCCTCACAGACTACGACAACAGCCTTGTGTCAGTTGCGACTGGTTTCACCTATGTCAGGACCAGTGTTCATCCACGGCGAACGGGTGACGCTCCACCCGCAGCAAGCAACCGATAGCGACCTGTTACAGCGGCTCTTAAACGAGCCGCAGGTCCGGCACAATATCGGTTTCAGCGAGCCGCTCTCCGAGCCTGCCACCGACGACCTCGATAACCGCGATGCCGACACGCACTTTGTCGTCTGTGTGGACGATGAGCCGGTGGGGACGTGCATGCTTCACGAGGACCACCATCCGTGGGGATTTGGTGTGCTCGGGTACTCGATCTGTCCGGACCACTGGGGCAACGGCTACGCGACCGATGCCGTCGACTGTCTCGCACAGTATGCGTTTCAGGAACTGCGACTGAACAAGCTCGGCGCGGACTGCTACACCACCAACCCAGCCTCCGCACGTGTGCTGGAAAAAGTCGGATTCCAGCAGGAGGGACGGCGGCGCGACCACGCCTTCGTCGACGGCGAGTACGTCGACCTACTGGAGTTCGGCCTGCTCGCTGATGAGTGGTCTCCTTGAAATCTTCTCACACACCTTCCGAAGCTTCTTTCAGTACCCCCTCGTCGGTCTGTATATGCCTGGACCAGTATTCCTCCGGGGCGAGACGGTAACGCTCCGAACGGTCGAAGACGAAGACGTGTCGTTCCTGCAAGAGACGATCAACGACCCGGATGTCAGACACGGTCTCTCAGCCACAGAGCCGATCTCCGAGGAGGCTGAGCGCGAGTGGGTCGAATCCGTCGCCAGCGGCGAGACCGACGACGTGCATCTGCTCGTCTGTGTCGATGGCGAGGCGGTCGGCATTATCGGGCTGAACGACGTTACGGACCGGATAGGGATGGCCGAACTCGGCTACTGGCTCACGCCGGACGCGTGGGGCAACGGCTACGCGACCGACGCCGCCCGGACGATCACCGAGTACGCCTTTCGAGAGCGCCGCTTCCATCGGGTGTACGCGAAGGTCTTCGCCGGTAACGAAGGGTCACAGCGCGTGCTCGAAAAGACGGGGTTCCAGCGAGAGGGGACGCTGCGGGACCACTGGTTCCGCGATGGCCGCTACGAAGACGTGTACATCTACGGTCTGTTAGAGGGCGAACTGGACCACGGTGAGTAGCTACAATTCGGCGAGACCACGCAGAACTTCGTCGAGGGGTGGCGCGGTCCCGTCGGTCTCGTCGAACACAGTCGCCCCCCGAACCCGACATCGCTGGTCGACGACGAACGCCGCTCGCTGGACGCTCCCGTCCTGTTTTCTGACGCCGAACTGCGTCGCGACGCCGTGGGTGTCGGCCAGCAACGGGTATGGAAGCGACAGCGCCGCTGCGAGCGACCGGCAGTCGTCAATATCTGCCGGGAGAACACCAAGGACGGCCACGGCCTCCGATACGCTCGCCCAGTCTGCGTCGGCCAGTGCACTGAGGACGGCCTGCGACTCGGGGCCGTCGCCGGGAACGAACGCCACGACTGCCGGCGCGCGGTTCGTCGCAGCCGACAGCCGATAGGCACCGACACCCCCGTCAGCGGTCCCTTGTAGATCGAAATCCGGGGCAGGTTCACCGGGAGAGAGCATACTGAGCGAACGGGGGAGCGGGACAAAAGTCCCGCGACCCAGACAGGCGACTGGTACCCGCGTGGCGGCAGTGCTACTGGGGAGACAGAATCAGCCTGAAAATCAATTCCAGGATTGCTGCGTGGTATTGATCCCCTGCACTGCGGACGTTTCAGTCGCAAAGAAGCTTTATAAGCCGTCCGACCAACCACCGTCGTATGGGAATGGAGAATCTGCCACAGGAGATTACAGCCCTCGTGGGTCGCGAGGTGTATTCGAAAAACGGCGTGTTCGTCGGCGAAGTCGAAGACCTTCGGCTGGAACTCGACCGAAAGGAAGTGACAGGGCTGGCACTCCACCAGCTTAACACAGAACTGTTTGACGAAGAGGTGAACGCATCGCGAGGCGTCATCATCCCGTACCGGTGGGTTCAGGCTGTCGGCGATATCGTCATCGTCAGCGATATCGTCGAACGGCTCCGCCAGCCCGAGGCCGGCGACGAAGAAGAAGAAGTCCCCGCCTAGTTTCCGTTCGAACTCTCGCTACTGGAACTGTCGACGCCCATCGCTTCGAACAGTTTCCGTTTGACCGCTTCTTCAGTGAGTTCCAGCAGTGTATCTCTGTTGTCGTCGCTCGTATCGAGGCCGGTGAAGATGCCCAGCGGTATCTCGACGCTAGCGTCGGTGGAGTGACCTGCTGTCTCCCCCATCCCGCCGAACGCGTCCGACAGCACCTTGCCGATGTTCATCCGGATGTCCTTCGAACGGGCAGCGAGATAGATGGTGTCATCGGCGATGGCGAACACGGCTGTCGTCGTAATCCCCTCCAGATTGAGGAGGTGCTGGGCTGCTTGCGCTAAGGCGTCACGATCCCGGATGAACCCGGCGTTGGAGACGAGGTGGCTTCCCTGAACCTCGCGGTTCCGGATCGCCTCGGCGAGCACGTCAAGCGTTTCCGGACTCATCGACGGCGATTCGACCTGTTCAAGCGTGTCGTGGTCGGCGAACGGGTACAGATACGCTGCGGCGGTCAGGTCTGCCGGCGTCGTGTCCCGTTTGAAATCCAGCGTCTCGGCACGGATGCCGTACAGCAGCGCCGTGGCGACGCTCTGGTCGAGATTGAGATCGAGTTCCTGGATGTACTTCGTTAGAATCGTCGACGTGGCCGAGATGTTGGGCCGGATATCGGAGAAGGCGGCGTCGTGTTCCAGTTCGTGTTCGTGCTCGTAGTGATCGACAACGATGTCGACCGAGTCGATAGCCGGTTCGCCGCCCTTGGCAACGTCCACCAGCGCGAACGTGTCGTACTCGTCGAGGTCGACATCCTCGTTCGAAGTCAGTTCGATGCCGAGGAGATTGACGAACGCACGGTTCTCCTGGTGCCCGATCTCGCCCTCGTAGATGATATCTGCTTCTACGTCACGGCTCGCAGCGATGGCCCGCAATGCGGCCGCCGAGGCGATGGAATCGGGGTCCGGCGACCGGTGGATGAGTATCGCCATGCGTTCCTCGGTCCCGTCGATGACATCTCCGAGCTGGGAAGCCTTGTACTCCAGTTCACCAGTTTCAAGCGCTCGAAGTGCCGAATCCGCGATGACCGCGGAGGGATTGATAACCACGTCTGCACCGAGTTCCGTGAGGTCGTCGGCGGACACCGGGTCGTCGGCGCGGGCGACGATGAACTGCTCGCCGCCGGACTCGCGGATGTTCTGCACCGCCTCGGCGTTGGCGTTCACGTCCGGAGACATGATGAGAACCACGTCGCGGTCGGCAACCGTCTGGGCAACGTCAGTCTCGCAGATGTCTGCCTGCTGTGCGTTGAGGTCCTGGTCACGGAGCGCCTCCACTCGCCCCTCGTCCGCGTCGAGGATGAGTACGTCTTTCCCCTCCTCGACGAGTTCTTCCGCCACGGCGTGGCCAACACTCCCACACCCGAGGATGGCGTAGGTCGACATAGAGGCCATCGTGATGCCGCTGGCTGTACTCATTAGTGTCTGTATCGCTTGGCGTCAAGCCTCTTTAATGCCAGCTATTTCACCAACAACTGGGAACGCTCTCCTGACAGGCTGGTCTGAGAAGCCGTCAAACGTCGTCCAGAACGGTCACAGTCGCGCCCGCCAGCCCTCGTGCCGAGGTCCAATTGCCGCTAGCCGACTATTGTGTGCACGAAACGTGAGACCGACCGACACGAGGCGTCCGAATGAAAACCTATTTTACCGGGCCGTCCAGAGAAATGAGTGCACTGGGCCGGTAGCTCAGTCTGGCAGAGCGACGGCCTCTTAAGCCGTCGGTCGAGGGTTCAAATCCCTTCCGGCCCGTATTCTTGCGCCGCGAATAAAACCGTGAGTGGCGCGAATCCGATATCCTTCTGATCCGCCTGGTGGGCAACTCAGCCGTCCAGCTGTTTTCGCATCTTGACGTGTGGGATGCCGGCTTCCTCGAATTCGTCGCTGACCGTCTCATAGCCGAGTTGCTGGTAAAACGGCTCAACGTGAGTCTGTGCGTGGAGTTTAAGTTCGGTTGCACCATCGTCACGAGCGGCAGCTTCGACGGCCTGCATCAACGCCGCGCCGACGCCATCCTCTCGATAGGGCTTACGGACCGCGACTCGCTCGACCCTGCCGACCGTGGGCTCGGGGAACCGGAGCCGAGCAGTCCCAACGGGATACTCGTCGTCACGAGCCAGAAACTGAACGGCTTCCGAGTCATTTCCATCGAGTTCCTCATCCTCAGAGACGCCCTGTTCCTTGACGAACACTGCTTTTCGAACGGCGGTTGCCGCGTCTCGGAACGCATCCCAGGAACCGACATCGACTTCCACGTTGCTCATGACCGTCGCTTCGAGCGGGTCCCCTGTATGTGCTGTCACTGAGAACCGCCGAAACCATCAACACAGACCCGGGTGTAGCGGGCATGCATGACGTACGACTACGCTCGCGACCACGAGCACGAACTGTCGGCGGAGTATCTGTACGCCTCTGATGCGGAGGTTCTGGGAATCTACGACGCCGATGACTCTCTACAGGTCGACGTGGCGGTTATCTGCCCCGAGTGCAGCGAGACACTCCGTCTGGAGGCGACCGTCGACAAAGTCACGTCGTCCGGGACGGAGCTGCCGCTGGACGAAGACTACTACGACTGACCGGCGATCCCGAAATGATTTTTTCCGCGGCACGAGTACAGTGGGCCGCTATGTCCGACTTCGATACGTTCGAGTGTGCGAGCTGTGGTGAGTCATTCAAAGCGTATCCCGACGCGAATGCAGCACAGAAAGAGGCGTGTAGTCCGGCCTGCGAAACCGACTTATAATCGGCTGCGGCTTTCTGCGTCCACTCCGGTTGTCAGCGTTAGCTGTCGGGGCTGTAGTTGGGCGCTTCGTCCGTAATCATCACGTCGTGTGGATGGCTTTCCTGCTGTCCGGCCGCGGAGACCCGCACGAATTCGGCGCGCTGCTTGAACTCGGGAATCGTCTCGGCCCCGACATAGCCCATCCCGGACTGCATCCCGCCGACGAGCTGGTGGAGTTCGGAGGCCAGCGAGCCCTTGTACGGCGTCGCGGCTTCGACGCCCTCAGGGACGAACTCCTCACCCTCCTCGTCGTCCTTGAGGTAGCGCTCGCCGCCGCCCTCGTTCATCGCGCCGACGCTGCCCATCCCGCGGTACTGCTTGTACTTCTTGCCGTTCATCGTGATGACGCGGCCCGGAGCCTCGTCTGTCCCGGCGAAGTAGGAGCCGAGCATCACCGCGTCCGCGCCCGCGGCGATGGCCTTGATGGCGTCGCCGGAGTAGCGGATACCGCCGTCAGCGATGACCGGCACGTCGTGCTGGCTCGCCACGTCGGCGACCTGCGCGACGGCGGTGATCTGTGGCATCCCGGCACCGGTGACCACACGGGTGGTACAGATGGAGCCGGGACCGATGCCGACCTTGACGCCGTCGGCGAAGTCAACGACGGCTTCGGCGGCTTCTCGGGTCCCGATGTTGCCGACGACGACGTCGGCGTCTACTTCGGCCTTGATCTCACGGGCGCTCTCGATGACGTTCGCGTTGTGGGCGTGCGCACAGTCGATGAACAGGATGTCAGCACCGGCGTCGTCGGCGACCTGTGCGCGGTCCATCTCGAAGGGACCGACAGCGGCACCACAGCGGAGCGAGCCGTCGTCCGCGCGGGCGGCCTGGTCGTACTCGCGGCGCTGGAGGATGCCCTGCATCGTGACCAGCCCGACGAGTCGGTTCTCGTCGTCGACTATCGGGACGCGCTCGATCTTGTGGTCGTACATCAATTCTAGCGCTTCGCGGGGGGTCACGTCCTCGGGTGCGGTGACGACTTCGTCGGTCATCGCATCCGTGACGGCGTCGTCCTCACCGACCTCTAGATACGGGCGGATATCCGTCCCGGAGATGATGCCCAGCACTTCGTCGTTGTCGTCACCGACAACCGGTGCGCCGGAGACACCCTCGCGTTCCATCATCTCGTCGACCTCTCGAACGGTCTGGTTCGGGCTGGCCGTCACGACGTCGCGGATGATGAGTTCGTCGGCGCGTTTGACCCGCTCGATCTCTGTCGCCATCTGGTCGGCGTTCATGTTGCGGTGGAGGACGCCGATACCACCCTGCCGCGCCATCGCGATCGCCATATCGCTCTCGGTGACGGTGTCCATCGCCGCGGAGACAACAGGGACGGTTAGTTCGACCGACTTCGAAACCCGTGTTGTGGTATCTGCCTCGTCTGGTTCGACGCGGGACTCCTTGGGTCTGAGGAGCACATCGTCGAACGTCAGCGCCTCCGGCACTCGGAGCTTCTCTGAGAAAGGCTCGGAATCGTTCGCCATGTAAATCGTCCACGACGGTCCGGCAAAAACGTTGCGAGACTCGGTGCTACGTGGGGTTCGATGCCACACCTGTCCCCGGCAGCCCCTTCCAGAAATCCACCATCGATCTCTCATTTGTCACGCCCTGGTCCCGAAGGTGAGACATTCGTCCACAAACAGCGGGGCATTCCGGAAAAGCGGTGGCGTATGTGCGCAGTTCTCACGCAACGGTTATGTGCGAATGAAGGATAATTATGAACATGCGACTCACCGAACCCGCACGGAACGGTACTGCCCGTCAGATGACGTCCACAGCGTCGGGCAACACAACGTTCGCGTGGTTCGGTAACAAGTTCTGGCAGGCCTGTCGTGTGCGTCAGGACCGAGTGAGAACTTCCCGACGGGAGTTGGGTTACGCTCGACCGTAACACGACATGAGTATCTCTAGACACCCGATTGCACTCGACATTGAGCAGCAGGTCGGCCGCGGTGGTCGGCTGCTGGCGACCGTAATGGGCCTCCCCCTTGTCGACGGCATCTTCCCGGTGCTCGTCCTCGCAGGGGCACTCTCGACCTGGATGGGCGTCCTCGAAGTGGGTTTGCTCGTCTTCGGCGGGTCGGCCACTGTCGCCGTCGTGTTAGCCGAACTCGAAGGCGGTCCCCGACAGCAGGCGCGCGCGGTACTCATCATTGGGGCCGTCCTGATGCCGATCGCGCTCGTCGAAGCGGCCCTTGCCCCGACGATCGCGGGGATCGTCAAACTGGGGACTCTCGAACGCTTCGCTGGCCTCGTCATCCTCGCGATCGCCGCACAGACTGCAAGCGCCCGAATCGGCGAGTACCTGCCGCGGCCGGCCGTCATCGTCGGACTCGGCCTACTGGCGAGCCTCGACCCCGCCGGCGCAAAGCTGGTCACCGCTATCGAACCCGGTGTCCTGCTCCGCGCGGCCGCCACCACCGGCGTCGGTATCGGCTTCGCCCTCGCCGTCGCTTTGGCGAGTCCATGGCTCCGCAATGCCGTCGACATCGACCGCTTCCGCTTCGGGAGTGCTGTCGCGCTCGGTGTCCTCGCCCTCTCTGTCCTCGGCGTGATGCCGACCGACGCGCCGGTGGCGCTGGCCGTGCTGGCCGTCACGGCACTGCTGTCGTTCGATCCGGAGAACGCCCGGACGCGTCACACGGAATACCGACCCGACGCCGTTGACCTCACCGCCGCCTTCGCCGACGGCGGCGCGTCCCAGGGCGTCGCCGCCGACGAGCAGACCGACGAAGGGGCCGCTGTCGAGTACGAGCCTGACCAAGAGCGCGCCCCGTGGCTGTGACGAGGGAGAACTTTTAGGCCTCTCAGGCTCGGCTGTCCGGTATGAGCGACAATCGCGTGGTCCAGGGTCGGATGCAGACCCCCGAGAGCCTGGCCGAACTCATCGAAGGCGAAGACGTCATGGATGCAGAGCCGATCGAAGACGCCGATGACGACTGCCCTGAGTGTGGCGAAAACGTCATCTCTGTGGGATACATGCCCTCTGCGCTGGAATTTGTCACTGGATACAAGTGCCAAGAATGCGACTGGTCGGACACTGACCGCGACTGAGCGCCGTCTGCCAATCGAAATCCCTTTAATGCGAGTCGGCTTACGCCGGAGTGCGGGGTCGTGGCCTAGTCCGGGAAGGCGGCTGACTCCAGAGGCCACGCGCCTGGGACGACACTTCGAGGGCTGATATACTGAGCGGCCGGCTGATCACCGGTTCGCGACGATGACCCTCTGGAGTTCCGAGGCGCAGGACGGAGATATCAGCCGATCGGGGGTTCAAATCCCTCCGACCCCACTCCGTATAAAAGTAAAGCGGTATATTTCACCGCTTTCGCTCCACCACTCCAGAGCGGTCAGTACGAGGTGGTCCGCGTGAGCCTCGACCGTCGCTCTACCGAGGGGCTCCCCCTCATCTGCGAGTTCTGTGGCCAAGTCATAGAAGGGGACGACCAGCGCTGCCCAGCAACCGACGACGGCCGGAGGTGTCGCCCATGACGCCCCAAGTCACGCTGGAGACGCCATGCTTGGCCGACGGGCGCTGGCAGCCGCTCCCAGCCGACTCCGCGCGCGTGGACAATCTCGGCTTTTGTAACCAGTGCTTCCCTGACGACTGGGAAACGGTCTCCGAGAAAGACGTCGAGACCCTCCTGTTCACAGCAAAAAACGGGTCGAAGCTCCACCGAAGTATCGATACCGGCGACGACGCCGACACCAGCGAGTTTGGGAATCACGACTATCCCGAGGAGACGCTCGCCGCCAAACTCGCCGGCGACGCGTCGCTTGACCACGAGTTCGAGTGGGACACGCAGGGAGGTGACGCGTAGATGGTCTCCCACGATGATGTGTGCGACTCCTGCGATGCAGTCGGGCGGACCTGCCGGATGCGGTGGCCTGACGGCGAAACCAGAGAGATGTGTGGCCCCTGTGAGCGGCAGTGGCAGCTCATTTGGAGGCACTTCTGTGAGTTCCAGCCACGGCAGGCCAATCGCGTCCGGGCACAGGCGAACCGCCGTGGTCGCGCTCGCCCGGACGATGGCGAGCCGATGACTGACGGGGGGAAATCTCTGGACAGTGTTGAACGAGAAAAAAGTTCAGTGGGTGCCTCTGTTTGCGACGGGTATTATCGAAATCGCACGAGAGTGTCACACGCTCTTCGGACTGCATTTAAACATTTTCCAGAAGCCTATTTGAATTTGCTGGCGCCGTTATCAGTGCTGATTACTCGGGGGTGTGACAAGTGAGCACCGACGCGTTCGCCCAGCCGAAGGCTATCGGGACGGACGTTGAGACGTTGGTTGTCGATGCTATTGGCACGCTTGACGCGGCCGCCGACGAAGACGATCACTTCGATGCCGTCACAACTGGCCTATTCGAACCCTCGACGGTATCGGCCGGTGTGCCCGTTCGGTGGGCGACGCCGCTCGTCGAATCGGGGTCGCGATTGGAGATCAAGGCGTGCGTCCGCAAGCGCTCAAAAGGTTCAGCGACGGTGCACAGCTCCTGGTGTTTCAAGGGCAAAGATGGCGGCCAGCACGGCTGGCTTGTCGAGCAGGCCGAGACGTACCTTCTGGCGGTCTACGAGTCCGACGCCGCGAAGGAACTGGCCGCTATCGCTGTCGTGCCGGCGAGCATCATCGACGAGCACCTACGCGGTCGGTGGTACGACGTGGATCGTCGCGAAGAAACGTGCGCCCAGCTCCGCTGGTCGATCATCCTCAATCCCTCAATTGTCGGGGGTGACGGTGTGTAATGCCGTCGACGACGCAGGCAGGAGATCGACGCGAGCGGCTGCGCTGTCCAAGGCTCGAAGAGGATATCGGCGAGGACCCTGCCCGGTGGCTGGACCAGGACCTGCTGTCGCATCCGGATCGTCGCAAGTTGGTGTTCTCGCTCATCGACGGCATCGACAGCATCGAGCGGGTTCGTGCTTGGCGAAGCATCGAGCGGAAACTCGCAAACAACCGGTTTGCCGAGAAAGCGCGGAACCCGCTCGAAAAGCCGCGGGCAAAGATCATGCAGCGTCTGGATCAGCGCGAGGAATGGCTCGAACTCCACGGCGAGCGGCCAGACCGACTCCCCTGTGGGCCACGTCGCCCGTGTGAGTGCTGTGACGGTGAGGACGAAGTCACGCCCGCGGACCTACGGGAACGTGACAAGGCAGCCGCCCAGCGTCTCGTCGACACCCACCAGTCAGGTGGCGTCGATACCAACGAGACGAGTCCGCGAACGAAGACGTCCACGCTCGGTGCCTTCGCGACCGATGGGGGTGAGGACCAGTGAGCCAGGTCGCCCCTCACATCCACGAAGCCGACGCGTGGCTGTACTATGGCCCAGTCGAGTCAGGAAACAGCGACGCTTCGGACTATGATGGGCTCGACCCGTACTGGGCGCTCGCGGACTTGCTTATCAACGAATGCGACGGTTATACCGAGGTTTCCGAGATCGTCATCGACGGCGAAGTATGCGATCTCCGACTGAACTACTCGACCTCAGGCATCGCCCCCCGCCCGAGAGATCCGGTCGACAGCGACACGCTCTACGAGTTCGACATCCACGTCGACGGCGAGGGTGAGCGCAAGTGCAACTTCAACGTCTCGCCACGCTTCCCGGGGATGCGAAAGCCGGATGGTGAAAAACTGACGTTCCCCTTTCACCACAGCGCGGCCGATGAGGGTGTGAGCGTCCACGCCCAGCCGTCCAACATCGACCTCGACGAACTCCCGGGCCTGCTGGCGCGGGCAATCTTTGAGCTGGCCGACGACGCTGGTGTCGGTCTCTACCACGGCTACTTCGACGCCCCATTCGATGGCCACCTTACCGCGGTCGAGCGGTATCTTCGGCTCACGCGCTCGATGAACGAGAAGCTCATCGGGACCGGCAGTGTCTTCGACCGGCTGACGATGCTTCTGTCGGACGCGGACGGAACCGTTGGCGAGTACAAGTGGGACAACGAGGAGGAACGGGGCCACCATCACGCACTCAGACACGGGTCTGTGAGTGCGCAGGAACTGGTCCCTCAGCACCGTCTCGGTGGACAAATCAAGAGCTACCTGCCGGAGAACCCGGAGAACTTCAGCCCGGACGATCCGCTGTATCACCCGAAGCTCGGTGTGAAGTTCACTGCGGGTCGGACGGCAACGGGATCGGTGGCGTGGGCCGACCGGCACGACGTGATTCGAGAACTCGACGAGCGGCTGCTGTCGCTGCTTTCATGGGCTGGCGTACCAGTCGACGCTGGCGGGACGACTTTCGTCGCTGACGACCACTTCGAAGCCGCCCCTGCGGAGTCGTCGGTTCCGATCCACGGGGACCCGCTACCGCGCCTGGAGGCCCAGCAGGAGCACCTCCTGATGACCGTTCTTCGGGATATGGCTCCATCTGACAGGCAGTTGACCGAGACGCTTGCGACTGACGGAGGGATGCACGCCCAGGAGTTGGCTGACGCGACCGACACATCGGTGTCGACGGTCTACCGGATGCTCCAGCGCTTGGAAGGCGTCATCACGAGCGACAACGGCCACGTCCGGTTCGTCTCGGAGAAGCTTCGCCAAGAGGTACGCGGGCTCGTTGAGTCCGTCGAACATGCGATCGATTCGGCAGCCGATCGGGCAGCCCATCTTGTCGACATAGACGTCCGGCAGTCGGCGTCGAGCGCGTTCGATCGGTGGCTCGCGAAGTATGGGGCCGAGTTCGACGCGCCCGAGTACGAGGGGCAGCGCCCCGTCGTCCGTATCGATACGGTGCTTTCGGAGTATAAATCGACGAACCAACCGCTCGTCGGCGAGGTAATCGGCGAGATGGTGCGCGCCTGGAAGAAGGACGGTCGTGACCCAGCGACCGTGCTGGACGCGATCGTCGCGGTCAGCATCGACGGCACGCAGTACGAGCGCCCGGTTCGGACCCTCCGATAACGCCCGACAGCTGAGAGGCATCACTGTTCTGCGACCTGTTCTTTTATAAGTAACATAGCGCCCGCCCCCTACCCCACCGTTTCGGGTCAAGTTATTCTGTTATCATCTCAGTCTATTCCCCGGATCGTCGCCGGTCGCGGTCCCATCCGGCGGGCAAACCCCCTTAGGAGGTGTGGCTAAGGCCACGCCCCTGCGGGGCGCAAAAATACACCCCCGCCCCGCTCCGCATCCGGTTGTGGAGAATATATATTCTATCGGCTGATTTAGCGGTTCTCGGAATCTCTTTTGCGATATAGCACCGAACCTTTACATTCTTGTGGTGAAGATATCTTCTACATGGCGAAGTGGACATCGCGAGACCAGATATGGAACACCGCGCTTAAGAAGACCGACGAGATTCGCCCCGAAGCATTTGCCCAAGCAATCGGCGTCAGTGAGAGGACAGCTAGAGACTGTCTTGAGACGATGCACGATTCGGGAGTGTTAGCGAAGGAAGGCGGGAAGGGGAGAGAACCAGCTGTCTACCGCTCGCTCGTCGAACATCCTGTAACCGACGACTGACCCGAACAAATATGATTGGAGCCTACCTAATATTAGACATGAACGCAACAATGGACGGGATAGTTATTGGGATGATGCTCGTCTTACTCTCGTTTGCGTATTATCTCTACACAGTCTACCGGGACGGATACGACCCACTGGCACTCATTAAGACCGGTGAACTGATTGAACGTTAGTTGTCGTCTGGTTCCTGCATCTCGTCTGGCTCTTTCAGTTTCTTTGCCGGGATGATTACGATTACCCCAAGAATCAGTAGACCGGTAATTGGAAACCCACTCAAGTACGTAGATATCGACACGTTTTGTGGGCCGGAACTGACTACAACAGCCAGCGTTGGTACAGAGGCCGCGACGATTATTGCCCGTAGCGCATCATCCAGTGTCAGCCACTCAAACAGCCCAATATATCCAGACACCCGCTCGGATTTGATACCAATCACGAGGATCAGGAAGCCGGCAATCGGCGTCCCGTACACTCGCAGTAACTCGAAATTCTGGGTTTCAACCGCGTACAGTACTGACACCGCCGTTCCGATGGCGAGAACACCGATTCCATTAACGCGTGAAAGGTAGTTCCAGATGTTTCGCTTGGTTAGGGCCTGTATCACTGCCATCAGCAATACTAATCCGACTGCTGTAATCGCTGCAATGGTCGCCAGCCCCGCCCCCAGACCAGTCAACTCCGCAGTTTGCTGTGCAATCGCCGAAAACAATGTTGTCAGTGCTTGTAACATCATAATCACTCACCTTCCGCAGCTGCTCTCCGCTCGACACTCGAATCGGTCTCATCGCCCCAGTAGGCCGCCAACTGCCCGACGGCGACACTCGACAGCGCGAGCCCCAGCCACAGCAGCAGCTGATGACCGGAGCCAACGAGCACCAGCCCGACGACCAGGGCGACGAGCTTCCGTGGGTGGCCGCGAGCCTCTTCGACCCACGAACCTTCGGGTACGATCACCCTTCGACACCCCCCAGCGACTTCTCAAGACAGTCCCGCATCCCGGCCAGCACCTCGCGGCCGTCCTCAGTCAGCGAGAACGTTTCGCGGCGCTTGTTCGGTCCCGACGCTTCGACCAGTCCCTTCGCTTCCAGTTCCGAGAGTGTGCGCCGGACATGGCGCTCACTTGCGTCAATGCCCTCCTGAACGGTCTGTGTGATGAGTCCGCGCCAGCCGTCGCCGTCGTGTGCTGCGACCCGATGCAGGCAGGTCTGAGCCGCTGGTGAAAGTCTCTCGAAGGCCGCCCACTCGGGATCGTCCTCGACGCCATCGATGTCCGTCATCCAAGCACCTCCGTTGTGACCCAGTCGAGTGCATCCTCTCCGGCCACGTCCCACGCAGTGCCGGCCCCAGCGACGATATCACCGATCATCTGTCCTACGTCGACGCTAATCCAGCCCGTCGCCATGCCCAGCACGAGCGCGCCCACGATGAGCGCCAGGAACGTCGCAGCCGTCCCGACCGCCGCGACTACGCCACCGATGAGACTCTGGATACGGCGGAACTTGTAGCCGCCATACAGGACAGCGACCACCAGCGCGACCTCTTTTCCGAACTCCGCGACGAGCGCGCTGAACCAGTCGAACATCAGTCGTCACCTCCGCTGCGATATTCCCGAACGAACACGCCGTCGACCGGCGTGGGGCACAGCTCCCACGCGACCCGCTCACCAGTTTCAGGAGCGCGGCCGGGACGCATCACAACGACCGGAGCCCATTCAGCCATTGGCCGCGTCGAGCGCCACGGTAGCCACTGGTCCAGCCGACTTGGTGCGTCGTCGTTCAACACGACGACTGTGTCCTCACCTGCCAGTCGCTCCAAGTCCTCGCCGGTCTCGAATCCCGGGTAGCTGTTCCGGTCTGCGTTGTCTAAGACCTGCTTGACCACGCCGTCGACGAACATCAGTCGTCACCACCACCGCGGTTCGCAATGATATTCACCTGCGGCCGGTCGTCGTTCGGCGAGTTGTTCGCACGGTACTCTCGCACGAGCTGGATGACCGCGTAGCCAGCGATGACCAGTACGATCACGAACGCATCCGAATTGACCAGCGCCGTCAGCAGGTCGCCCTCACCGAGCGCCTGCAGCGCAATGACACCACTGACGCCGACAATCGCAATCCACCGCGCCGTCGTGAATGCCTCGGCCCGCCGGAGTGCGACCAGCGACCCGATGGCGATACCAGCAACGGCCAGCATCGCCCCGAGTTCCGGCCCGATTTCGATGTACCCCGACTGAATGGCTGCCACCAGTGCCGCCGCGCCGACGGCGCTGGTCAGCAGCGTGTTCTCACCCAGTTTAACGATGGCGTCACCGAGCGCTTCGACACCGCTCGCGACACCGTCCTCGACGAGCCCGCCAACGCGCGGGAGTTGCCCGGCAGCCGACCCAGCCCTGGTCGCCACCGAGTCGATCACCTCGCGGGAGCGCTCGGGCCGTCGGCCAATGATGAACAGCATCGCAATCGAGCCGAACAGTGCGACCAGTCCGAAGAGGTTGCCCTGTTCGGCCGCCCCGAAGATCGTCGACGCGCCGCCGGGGTTCGCCGTCGGTGCCGATGCGGTTTTCACCCGGACTACTGAGTCGATGTTATCTTTCGGCACCGTCATCGGCTCGCGACCTTGCACGCGGTCGAAGCGCTGGCTCGTGTCGACCTCATAGATGCCGTACCACGAGCCTTCAGTCGCGCCCAGATACTCGACAGAGAAGGACTCGCCCGACCGCTGGCCCGGGTCGACGGTGAACGCCGGGCTGGTGGCGTTGGTCGCTTGCTCGGGCACGCTCGCCCGAATGGTGCCGTTGACCGGCGACAGTTGGATAGGCGCGGCACGGATGCCGACCTCACTGCCAGCGACGGCTTCGGGGAAGTGAACTTGCTGGGGGTGGCGCGTCGACAGTTCCGCATAGTCACCTTCCGCCGAGTAGCTCTCGTTGACGCCGTAATGCAGTTGCTGGTCCTGCGAGGTATTCCCGACGCTGATGTAGGAGTCAGTCGACCAGCTGTCGAGTCGGACACGCGAGTCCAAATCGGTCCCAACCGGCGTGGCTTGCATGACCGTGACCGCGCCGTTATGCACGTCGATCTTCGAGCCGACCGAGCGCACTTCGACAGTAGTTCCCTCGGGGACGGTCCCGCCGGTCAGTTGTGCGATATCGATCTGCAGTTCCGTACCCTGCATGGACCGGGCCGACGCGGGAATCTGCGTCCAGTCACCGGACTGACCGAGCCGCACCTCAAGCGTTCGCAGGGAGATGATATTCTCGGCGTGGGGAATGGTCAGCGTGGCACTTTCGCGGCTTGAGAGGTACGTGCGAGTGATATTGTAGCGCTCGCTGAACGCCTGGTCTTGGAAGGTGACCGCCCGCTGGCTGGTCATCTCGTGGTGGTAATCGATTTCGACAGTGGGCGCGGGAGCGTCGGTGCCGGTGTCGCCATCGCCAGCGACGACAGTGACGTTGTTCTGGCCCGACTGCAGCCAGCTGCTATTGGCGGTCAGCGTGCGCGTGCTGTCCTGCGTGAGCGTACCCGACATCCGAATGGGCTGGCCGTTGATGATGACGCCAGCGTCCTCGGTGACGGTGCGTTCGGTGTAGCCGATATCCACGTCGACAGCGCCCGACTGGGTTCCGACCAGCGCTTCCGAGACCGAGCTATCGAACTCGTCAATCTGGACGGTCTGGGACTCGCCTTCGGCGAGCTGTCCGAGGTATTCGGCTTCGGCCGTGCCATCGCTATCGATGTCCAGCGTCGGGTCCTGCGTGACCGTGGTGACAGTCGACCCTGCCTCAACGCCGACCTCGTGGCCGGTCGACACCTGTGCGGTCTGACTGCCCGGTGAGATATCCGTTACCGAGCGCGTGACCGTCTCGCCCTCTAACAGAACGCCATCGTAGGACGCATCAGCTGTACCGTCGTCGTTGATATCGAGCGAGGGGTTCTTTGTCGCCGTCCGCTCGGTATAGTCGATATCGGCGTCGACCTGGCCGCCGTCGGTCATGACCGTCGCCGTGTGCGAGCCCGTCGGGATAGTCGATGCGCTGACGGTAACCGATTCAGAGTCGAGGACTGTGCCGCTGTAGCTGGCGTCTGCGTTCCCGTCGCCGTCGAGGTCTATGGAAGGGTTCTCAGTCGCTATTTGTTTATTGTAGGAGAGTTCAGCATCGAATTTCCCGGCCGGGGCATCGATAGATATCTGGGAGGCATCTGCAGACAGGGGCATTTCCACGGTCTGAGTCTGTCCGTCAGACAGTGACCCCAGAGAGACGCTTGCGCCATCGTTAGCGGATGCCGAGACAGTCCCCGGCAGTCCTGTTAGCTCAATTCCAGAGAAAGTATAAACGACATTGTCATACATGTACTCATCGTTTATTGCGTAGTCAATGCCTACATCCGAATTTCCTGATATGTCGTCATAACCGTTGGATTTTGTCAATTGTGACAGACTATTTCCACTGTCGTAGATAATCGTGTAGTCGCTGCCACTTTGGATCGGTTGATTGGGAGTGAGCGTAATAACATCTCCAGGGTCAACACTCGACGGAGTGGCCGTGGCTATCTCTGATCCGCTAGGACCTTCGAGAGTGATTTTATTGGGAGTTGCCCCCTGCTCATGGTCCGGTCCAATGGTGACTTTGACCTGTTTCGCAGGTCGTTTAGCTGTGAAACGAACACCACTCTCATACGGAATATTGCTGTCCTTGGCCTCTAGCTTGCTATCAGCCACAACGAACGGGTTTGGGTTGTCGTCGGCTGTGACTGTTAGCGTGGGCTTGTTATTGCCTGACGGCCCTGTCGGGTCGTAGACCGTCCCAACGTTGACCGACATCGACCCGCCGGCTGGCACCGTGGCCGAGTCTGTCTGACTGACCGACGACCGTTGCCCGCTAAAGGTCGCTGCGACGTTGTTCGCGGGGATATTGCCATCGACAACGAAGGATATCGTTGACCCGTCGGACAGGCCATTCTGCGACAGACTCTCGGTGTTCGTTGTCGATTTGCCGATAAATGTCGCCGAGACGTTCGTTGCCGGCTGGTTCCCGCCGACGCTGTAATCCACGGTCCCGCCATCCGAGAGCGTCGTCGCGAACAGGCTCGCGTCGGTCGTGGTCTGAGTGACGCCGGTAAAGGTCACCTCGGGATTGCGCGGTGCAAGGTTATCGCCAGCCACCGACAGCGGAATCGACTCGCCGTCGGTCGCTCCAATGACCTGTTTCGTGTCGCGTTCCGTGTTGACCTGTCCGGTGAGCGTGATTTCTGGGTCCGTGGCACTGTCGAGGTCTCGAATCTCATACAGATGCGTGGTGCCGGTCGTCGCGGGCTGGCCGTCGATCTGCAGCGTGCCACCGAACGTGACCGTGTTCGTCGAGAAGCCGCTGACCCAGAACTGGGCTTCGCCATCGCGAACGTGAATCTCTTCCTGGTAGACCGCGCCGGACTCGTGAACGACGCTGGCGACGGCTGGCACCGAGCCGTGCTGTTGTTTGAGCCACTCAGTCGAGACGCCGACCCAGCGGCCGTCGTGGGTCCGGTCGTCGGTGAGATTCAGCGCTGGCTCACCGTCGACGGTCGTCGTCGAGGCCCGGAGTGTCTGTGCTCCAGCCGACGCCGACAGCGATGGCTCGGTCTCGTCGCTCTCGATGTGCGTGTCGGGCACTGTCGACAGCGGCACGTCCGGGTCGCGTGGCGCGGTACTCAGTTCATCGATAGGATTGCTGGCTGGTGGCGCTGGCGTCGACGCTGACTCAGCCTGCGAACCGTCGTCGGTCGGTGTCGAGTACACGGTCCCACTGTTCGCGTCCTCGGGAGCATTCGACTGTGGCGCGAACAGCATTGGCGCGGCGACGGACACGACGACGACGGCCAGCGCCATCCCAACAATCGAGAGTTGTTCACTCGATAGTGGCAGGTCGTCACTGTCCATCAGCGACACCTCCAACAGGGTTCAGGGGGGTCCCCCCTTCCGTTCCTGTTCCAGATACGCGCGCGTACCGTACGGACATTTTTGTCCGCTCGCGGTGATCGGTGCCGCTCGCCCCGCCAGCCGGCCCGCCGGAGCCGGCCGTCGTGAACTTAAAAGGGCGTTCGATATCGTCTATCAGCAGTGGCGTTGCTGGGTCAGTCATCGGCCACGACCTCCGCTGTCGCGCCGGGCCCAGTGCGTCTCGGGATGCGCGCCGCCACGATCTCCGTGCTACTGTCGGGATTGAACATGATATCATAGTGGTTCTGGGTCGTTTGAATCGGCTGTTCGGGGAACTCGCCATCAGGATACGGGCTCGACAGCGCTTCGAGTACCTCTGGCTGGTCGCCAGCGATATCGATGATACCGTCGCCCGGCGCGAGGACACGCAGCTCGTGAACAGCGCCGTTGGCAGCGCGGTACTCTTCAAGAAGTGTCGGCTGGCCGGCGTCGTCGGTCGCGACCTGGAGGTCCTCGACGATCATGCCGCCATCATCGCTAGTCGACACGTCAACCGACGACGGAATGCCAAGCCGCAGCTGGAACTCTGGCGTGTCGTGGGGATAGCCCAGATCGGAAAACTGGAACTCGGAGAACCGACTGCCAGTGTAGCACAGTCCGAAGCCTTTCGGTCGCTTCGACAGCAGGTCTTGATCCTGTTCGATATCGCGGAAGGGCTTCGGTGCCTCGGTCTTGGTCGTTCTATTCCCGCGGTCGTGATTCGATAGTTCGACCCAGAAATCGAACTCTTTGAGCCAGTGGTTGTGGACGTCTTCTTCGTGATGGCCGTAGCCGACCAGCGAGAGGCCAGCCGACCGCATTTCCTTCGCGATGTTGGCCATAATCTGGATGCACTGGTGCGTCCAGTGGCCCGACTCGCCGCCCGGCGCTGATTCGGGCGCGAGCATTCCGAACTCGTCAATGTGGGCGGTCATCCAGTTCCGCTCGCCATCGCTGTCGACACGCAAGCCGTCAAAGGTCCGGGCCGCGAGGAACCCAAACCACCAGTGGGATGCTGGCGTCGGGTTCGGCTCGTTCTTGGGGATGAGCGTCGGCTGTTCGACCGTCGCATCCGCCGTCGACAGTGCGTCCTCGCACTTGCGAAAGTACGGGTCTGGGAACACGACGTTGTACGTGCCTTTCGGATGTGCCTGCAGCCGCTCGACAAGTTCGAGGACATCCGAGTAGTAGCGCACGTCCCGACACAGTTCCTCGGGATCGGGATCGTCGCGGTCGACGGCTTCCATCCAGCGGCCATCAACGTCGACGCCGCTGGGCAGCCACAATGTTGTCCAGTCGGCCATCCGCCGCCAGTCCGAGCTTTTCTGTCGCCCATTGCGGACAATGCGCTCGTCGTTGTGTTCCATCTGGTACGTGGCAAACTGGTCGGCAGCGGTCGACTTTCCCGAGCCCTTCGGGGCTTCGACCATTGTCAGCGACGCCCCCGGCGAGTTCACCGTCGACGGGCCGTCCGCCGAACTCTCGATATGCACGAGAAAATCAGGGTAGACGCCCGACAGTGCCGCCCCCTCGCGCGGATAGAACGCTTCCGGGTCGAACTCCGGGATACCGAATCGCGTCCGAATCTCTTCGGCGTCCTCGTTCCACATCGGATTTGGGTCTCTTCCGTGGAGAATCTGTGCGCCCTGTTTCGTCTGTTCGGAAAATCCGTCCTGTTCCGATTTTGGTTTTCTCTGTGACATCGTTAGCTCACTCCAGTCAAATCAGCCGGCTCACGGCGTTGCACGTCCCCGCCGCCGAGGCCGGCGTTGTGAACAATCGGGATATCGAGGTCGGCTAGCGACCGGCTGACCATTTCCTTCGCGACCTCGACATCGGCCATCGTAATCTCTTCACGCAGGTTCGCTCGGGCGCTCGCCTGTGCGACACGCCGCGCGGCCCCGAGCTTGCGAGCGGTCACCGGCACGGGCGGCCCGTGGTACTGCCCGTCCGCGTTCGCGAGCGCATCGCGATAGCGCTCGGGTAGCGCCATCTTTTGCTCTTCAAACCACGCCGCCAGCGCCTCGATGACGTTGTCGTTTGCGGGCGTCGGATGCAACTGTCGAGCCCGCAGCAGGACCGCTCGGTACTGGTCCATCGAGAGTATCGGGTCGATGGCTTCGGCGTCAGGCTCGCTGAGCGCCTGCCCAGTCGCGTCTTTGAGCGAAGCTGACCATGTCCGTATCATCGACTCAGCCAACTCGCGGACGTGTTCACGGTCCTGTTTCGACCGCATCTGCATGATGAGGTCAAACCGCGACAGCAGCGGGCTGTTGATACCCAGCGCCTCGACCAGCGACACGTCACCCGAAAAGTGTCCACCGAGCGGGTTGCACACGCCTAACAGTCCGCACTCCGCTGGCAGTGTCATTGACTGCCCGCCCAGCGACAGCGGCAATATCTGGTCGGCCAGCGCCGAGTGCATTTTCTCGATGGCGTCGTCGCCGGCTTTGTCCAGTTCGTCGACGACGGCGATCCCCTCGTGGGCGCGAACCAGCACGCCCGGTTCTATCGAAAACCCGCCATCCGAGAAATCGTCTTTCACGGCCGCTGCGGTCAGTCCCGGCCCAGACACACGCTCGCCGCTCGCGAACGCGGATCTAGGAGCGACGGCGGCCGCCCACTTCGCCAGCACCGACTTCCCAGTGCCCGGGTCGCCCGGCAGCAGGACGTGAACGTCGCCGCGATAGTGCGAGCCGTCGGGTCCGTCGAACGTCGACGCGCTTACCAGCTGCAGAACGAGCCCACGAACGACCTGCCGGTCCCGTGGGTGCGACCCAGAAACGAACTTTGGCGCTGCGGCGGCCATCAGTACATCAGCCGTCGACGGGTTTTCGATATCAACGTCGAAGGACGCTGGCCGCTCGCGAAGGCGCTCGAAGAGGGCGCGCTGGTCCGCTGTGAACTCCGTGTCTTGATAGGTCTGCCCGGCTGCCTGAACCGAGTTCACGACGACCTGTGGCTCAGGGTGTGGCCCGCCACCGCGAAACTGCAGTTCACCGACCAGAACCACGTCCTGACAGTTCGCGATGGCCCCGTGTCCCGCGAGGTCACCCTGCAGATGCGCGATGATATCGGATGTGTCCCCGCCCAGTGCCGCACTGCTGGGGTTTTCCAGCAAGAGCTTTTGATAGTCCTCGTAGCGGGACTGGTCGGGATTGACCCGGAACGGCCCTTTCGTCTCGCACCCGACGCACTCGAAGGGTTCGATGAACTGCCCGGGCTCGAAGGGAATCCGGGTGAGCGTCCCGCAGCGCTGGCACTCGAAGGCGGCTTCGACCAGTCGCGGCTGGACCTGCGTTCGCTTCGCGATCTGGCCTTCGAGCGCCAGCAGTTGCCCGCGCCGGTCGCTTGGACTGAACTCGCCGGGCGCTGTGGTGTGCGATTCGGGCAGGTTCTCGAAGCGCGGCGTCGCTTGCCCCAGCGACACGTCGACGGGCAGCGGCGTGTCTCGAATCCCTGCCTCGACGTAGTCGAGCATCGAATCGGGCGCATCGAGGATATCTTCGGCCAGCGTCGGGTCCCACCGAGCGAGGTCCGTCCAGTCCAGCGTTAGCGACGTGTCGTCGGGGTAGCGCTGAGCCAGCAGCGCCACCTTATCGCTGACCTGCCAGCGGAGGTACTGAGCGACCCGGTCGGACAGTTCGTCACTCATCGCTGTCCTCCGTGTCCGGCGTGATCGACTCGCGCCACCTGCCGATCCGGTCGGCGAGGTCCTCGACGAGCGCTCGCTCCTGGTCAGTGACGCCGTCCCAGTTGACTACCATCCCCGACGCCCGGAACGACGCCAGCTTCAGGAGCTTGCCCGCCCGTTCGTCGGCCAACTCTGTCGTCAATTGCACCGCGTCGTCGGTGTCAACCTCGCCAGCGTCGACGGCGTCTTGTGCGCGGTCGAACACTGTCGGTTCGGCCAGCTGCACGAGCGACGCCGCGTCCTGTTCGCGAGCCCTGGCCGCTCGAATCTCTTCGATATCCATTATCCGGGCGGCACCTCCTTGGCACGGCCAGCAACGTCAGCCAACTCGTTGCTGTTGGTCACAAGTTCCGACAGCGTGGCATTCATCGCCGGGAAAATCTCGCCGGCCAGCAGCCACTCAAGCCGGACTGACGGCCCCTTGGTCAGCGAGTGCCACCACTCGCCGTGGCGGTCCAGCACGTCCTCGATGAACCCGCTGCGGACGTGGCCCTCGGTCATGTGAATGATATCCTCAGCCCACGCCATCACCTCAGATTCGACCCGGGGCGGGTCCCGCAGCGTCCAGCGGAGAATTCCATGTTGTTCGACGGCGCGCTGATGCAATCGCGGCCGCCCAGCGACGAACTGAATCCGTTCGGCGTCTTTGACGCCCTCTTCATCGCTGAACTCTGCAACGCGCTCACGCAGCATTTCAGTGGCACTCTGGAAGGCTGGCAGCAACACCTTCCGAATGAGCCCCCGACGGAACGCATCGGCCGTCGCGTCATCTTGCGGTGCTTGCTCGCAGATTGACACCCTGTCGGTTGCATCTGCCATGAGGCAAGCGACCTCCCAGCGGTCTTTCACGAGGTCCTCGTGCCATCTCTCGGGCGTTTGCCCGCCAGAGACCACATCGACGGCATGGCACCATTCCAGCACTTCCGTCCGGGTCTGGAAGCCATCGCGAAGGTTCTGTTGTAGGTGCCGCTGCTGGGCGCGAAGCGAGTCCAGCCCCGCCGCGAACGACCGATCAACCGAGTCGTCGTCGCTCGCGAGCCACTTGAGCGCGTGGTGGCCGTCGGCCGCCATCGGGTCAGTCATCCGCGTCAACCCCCTGCTGTGGTGAGGATGGCGAGAGGTTTGTCGACGGACTGTTGTTCCCGCCGTGTTCGTCGTCGAGCGCTTTCTGAATCTCCGTGCGAACGCGGTCGACGATCTGCTGGCCTTTCTCGTGTTCGGACCATTCGAGGTCCGTTACTGCCTGCAGGACATCATCGAAGGTCTTGCGCTGTTCGTACTCGTGGCGCTCGGTCTGGACTTGTGCTTGCACGTCGTTCCAGTGGGATGGTCCCCAGTCGACTTCGAGCGACCCGTTGCGAGCCTCATAGCCCTCGATGAGTGCCGGTAGCGTCGCCAGCCCGAGCCCGATCACTGTCGAGCCCAGCGCCGCAACTGTCGCGAGATAGATTGCTGCCCCACCGCCCAGCGCTATCGCGATGAATCGCCAATTCCGACGCGCAAACCAGTTCGATACCGTCGCCGAGATTGCTCCCGGCAGCGCCGTAATGCCGTCCGCATCCGGCGGGTCTCGAAGGTCCGCTTCGGGCACGTCTTTCGTCAGCGACGGACTGAATTTCAGTCGCGCCGGCTTGTGCTTGAGAACCTTCTCGGACTCTGGGTCAACCTCGAAGAGCTGGTCGAGGTCACCGTCGCCACTGTCGTAGCTCTTCCAGTCCTCGGTCGGGATTGTGGCCGGGTCTGCCCAGTAGCGCGCCAGCATCGGCCGAAGGCCGGATACCGGGGCATAGAGATGCTCACCGTGTCGATACACCTTCTTTATTTTGTTCGCAACTCGTCGCGTCCCGACCGTTTCCTCACCGCTGGGCGAGATTGCGCCTTGCCGGAGTTTCCGCTGGAAAAACCCGGCTTTTGTGAGGTCGCTGTCCCGGATGGACAGCATCACCGGCAGCGCCAGCAAGCCGATGAATATCCCGACCGCAATGGGCGCATTCGCGAGGATGATTGAGGTCTGCCACGTCCCAACCAGCGCCGAAAGGAACACGACCAGCGTCTCTTTGCCTGTCAGCCCGAGGAACACCGTGCCACCGCCGGCCAGCGCCCCGGCCCCGATGAACGACGCCGCCGCACTCCAAAGGAACCCGCCGACGTACACGCCACCGAAGAACCCACCCGTCAGGCCCGTCGCCAGCCGTGCTGGGCGGCCCTTGAACCACTTGATCGGATAGGTCGTCTTTGCCAGCACCGATGTGTACTCGCCAATGACGTAGGCAATCATCCCGACGATGGCCCAGCCGGTGAGCGTCGCCGTCGTCACTTCGGGCATTGGTCGACCTCCACGCTGTCCGCCGTTCTTGTTCGATACGTCCGCTTGAAGTGTTCGTTCTGAATCATGAGTTTAGCCGTCCGTTCGGTTGTCAATCTGTTCGCGTGCTTTCAGCAGCAGTTTCAGCAGGAGCAACGTCGCCAGCCCAGCGACGATCTTCGAGGCTGTCGACTGCGTGATCGGCAGGACCGGCGCGGAGCTGACCAGCAGCGTCGCCCCGTAGAACAACTGCCCGAGGTTCGCCCAGCTCCAGTGAAACAGCACTGCAATCACGTCGAACTGGAACGCCCCGAACAGTGTCGTCGCTGTTGCCGTCGCCGCGCTTGCTGGGTGGGTGAGGAACTCTTTGAGCGACATTAGTTGATGAAGGCACCTCCGCCGGGAATGAAGTCCAGCACAATCTCGACAGCCGTTCGCAGCCCGGTCGCGTACACGACCACAACGAGAGCGAACACAATCGCCGCCCCCAGCAGTCCTACCGGTCCCGTCCAGTTGAAAAACTCAATCACCAGCTGGACGCCCGGCGAGATGACGCCGTCGAGAATCGGCTTGCCGATTGCCGACCCAGCGTCGATGAGCTTGTTCGTGATGACCACCGGCACATCCGCGAGCCCGAACACGCCGTCGGTCGACGACCGCGACTGTCCGAAGAACACGAAATTGATTGCCCAGATGGCTCGGGACACCACGCCTTCGACGCCGTTCAACAGCGGCGTCAGAATGAGCCCGAGGATGAACCCGAGCGGAGAGGCTGCGAAGGCTTGCAGTTCTGGCGGGAGCAGTTCCAGCAGTTCCGTCCGTGGGTTAGGTGCCACGTCAGTCACCTCCTGCGAGTCGCTGGGCACCTTCTCGAAGCCCGCGAACGGCGACAAACAGCGTCAGTAGTGTAAACCCCAGCGCTACGAGGTAGCCCCAGAGTCCGAACTGTTCGACGCTGCCGGCCCAAAGGTCCTGTTGGTACCACTTCAGAATTGGGACGAACAACTCGCCCAGCACGCCCGATCCCGTAGGCGTCTCGCCGGGGCTCACGTCCCCGACGAACGAGGTCGCGCCCTTAATGAGCCGCTCGGGAATCCCGAAGAGTTCGTCGATAAATCTACGAATACCAACATAAAGCGTCGCAACCACAGACAGCAGAATCGACGTTCCGACGCGGTCCCATTCGACCGGGTTCGACGTTTTGACGATCCGATAATCCTCGAATTCGCTGTTCTTGTCCCCGTTCTTTATCCAGGCCGTCAGCCCCGAGTCATCAGCCATCGGGGTTGCCCTCCGAAGTGTGGGGCTGGCGGGCCGTCATTCGTCTATCGTGTCCTCCTCTTCGACTCCGAAGATGTCCGTCGGCACGTCGAAAGGCACGCCCGGCAGTGTGTCTCCGGTCTCATCCTCGTTAAGATATCTCACGACGAGGAACAGGCCAGCGATGACAAGTGCGACAGTCACCGGGAACGCCAAGAGTCCGGCCAGCGTATCACTGAAGATTGAGCGTAAGACGTTTTCCGAGACCTCTGCCCCGGCAATCAAGAGGTTCCCCGGAGCCTCGAAGAGACCTTCGAGCAGTGAGCCAATGGCGTCCCCAGCGCTGTTGAACGGCTGACTGAAGAAGTTCGCCACCGCGTAGATTACGTCGACGACCGCGATGACCGGCGACACGATCAGCCCGATAATCGACGCTGACAGCACCTTGCCGGCGTCACCATCAGCCTGCAGGAACGTCGTGATGCCACTCAATGTCTCCTTTCCGCTGCCGTCACCGAGGCTGAGGCTCGGGTCAGACGATGAGGACATTCAGATCACCCCGCAATCCGGCGCTTGATCGGGTCGAACAGCCCCAGCAGGAACGCCGCGGCCACCAGTAGCGCCGCGATGAGAATGTTCATCGGCGTGAAAATGCCGTCTCCGCCGCCGCCGAAGATTGCGCCGCCCGACTCCTGCTGGACGATCTCGCCGATCTCGATGTTCTCTGCCGTCTCGTTGTCGCTGTCCGTCCCGTCCTCTTCGACGAGAATACGATAGGAATCGTACTCGCCAGAATCGACAGCGAAGGTTTTCTCGGTGGTCTCGCCATCGGCTGCCGACACCGCCCCGGAGTCGACCTGCGTGGTGATACCGTCAGACACTCCGTAGACGGTGTAATCGACGGTTTGAGCGCTGGTGTTCGTCACTTCGAGGTAGACCTGCTGGGTCTGGTTGTCCACCGCGACGGTCTTGTCCGCCAGCGTGTCCGAGGTTGAGGTCTCTGTCGGCGTCTCGGTCGTGGCTGCGGCCGCGCCACCGACGCCAGCGAGGGCAATGCCAGCACAGATGAGCCCGGCCAGCAGTAGCGCAATCGGTCGTGAACTGTTCTTGTCAGTCGAGAATGGTCCTATCATCGGTCTGAACCCCTGGTTTCGGGCTGGGGAACGCCCTGGTTGTCTGTCTGTCCGCCGTCGGTCTGGTCCGTGCCGCCGTCGGTCGCCGCGAGTCGGGCAGCTGCAGTCGAGCCCGTCTCGCTGCGAGACGGAATCTGCATCCGACGCCGGTCAACGTCGGCTGCCACGCACTCGCCCGAACAGTAGTGGTAGGTGTCCGTCCGACGCTGCAGCACCACCGACAGCGGCCCTAATCGGCCCCGTCGCGGGTCCGAACTGCAGGCCACTTCGATGGACTCGTCGTGGCCGTCGCGACTGGAATGTGCGACGATGCGGTCGCCGCAGTGGTCGCACATGGCATCCATCTCCGGGATGGCGTTGCCGTAGGCGACGATTCCGCCAATGAGAGCGGCCCCAACGCCGACGATGAGTCCGTCAACGACGCCGCCACCGACGGTCATTGAGGTGATGAGCGTCCAGCCAGCGTAGGCTAGCCCGGCGGCAGTGAGACCGACGCCGAGCCAGCCCAGAACCGAGAGGTCTGACCGCCGGACACTGTCGACTTCGATGTCTATCATACGCTACCTCCAGCGACGAGGGTTGCCGTGAGGTCGCGGCTTGCTCCCGCGGCTTCTCGACGGGTTCGCTCGCGACGGCGCTCGTCAACGTTGTGCCAGTCGATTCGATACGGCCGATACGCAGTCTCGCCCGCGCTGTCCGGCGGATTTCGGCTGTCGGGACTGTTGTTCGTCATGGGTAGGGGTACTCCCCCGCGGCTGGGCCGCGGGTTGGCCGCCGATATGGTTATCAGGCCATATACCCGCCGGTGAGTTACAGAAAATGGGGACGAACATTACACGGAACCACTATAGAAGCAACACATAATAACCACGAACTTGCCACTCCGATATGCAGAAATTACAGAACCGAAGTGGGTCAGGTCTCGTGACGCTGCCGAAGGACTTTCTCGAACGTGACGGATTACTCGACAGTGATGGCGAGCCCGACGAGGCACACCTGACTGTCGACCGACTCGACGAGCGTGCCTACGTCGTGCGAGTGTGTGACGGCGACGTTCCCGAGCTATCGGAGTGTGAGGCAATTCAACGACTCGCTGCCGAGCGGATCGTTGACGAAGACGTATTCGGGAAAAGGTAGAGTAGGCCTATCTCGGGTCGGCCACGGTTGTGATGGCGCTGCCGGTCATTCGTTCGTCCGCCTCAACTTTAGCCCAATATCCGCTGCTGAGCGAATACACCCTGACAATCTCCTCAGCACACTTGGCGTCGACAAGTACTTCCCGAGAAAGACTTTGAACAGCAACGAGCCCTACTCAATCAAACTCCGTAGTACCACCTGCACGCGTTTTATAGCTCGAAATTCGGATTTTCACTTGGATAGGAATCTTCTGCGGGGAGGGTCCAGATACTCATCTTCGGGAAGGCGATCGTGAGCACATGATGCTGCTTATTGAACTCACTACAGAATGCTATCCGGTCAGTTAGAAAAGAGCCAGACAGGAGTACAAATCCGCACCCAGCTTCTGGGGTCAGGGCTGCCTGCTACGTCGGCGGCAGCCGTGTTTCCGAAGTCCACTGCAAGGTTGGGTCGCCACTGGTCGATCGCCAGACCCTCTCGAAATCCAATCTCGACAACTGTTCACGCGTGTTCGCACGGGTGATATCAGCGGACCCACTTCCAACAGCTTGTTCGATACCTGACCGTGAAGCATTCCAATAGGTGTTTGTAACGGTACCGCCGTCCATCTTACCGATGGTACCTCCGACATGTGGCGGATTCTCGCTGGTAGTGACCGAACCGGCCGCATAGGACCGTTTTACTGTCCCACCCTGCATATTGACGCCGATGAGCCCGCCAATTGTACGGTAATGGCCATGAACAGTACCGTTCGCGAATGAGTCGGTAATACGTCCTCGGGCGTGGACCCCAGCAAGCCCCCCTACCTGCCACCCCCCGGTTACGTTTCCAGTCGCGAACGACTGGTTAATTCGCCCTATATTGGTCCCAACGAGGCCGCCGATTCCGCTAGGGTTCCCGACAAACCCACCATTGACATCGCCGAGAGCTGCAGATTGGACGATCTGCCCAGTGTTCATTACGGCTATTCCCCCAGCTCCATTGCCAGTCACATTCACGTCTGATGTCACGCGGACGAGTTTTGCGTCTGTGTCTGTCTTGTACCGGTTAATAGTTGAGTCACCATTGGTCACAACTACCCCGCCAACGTTGCTACCACCGTATCCGGCACGGGTCGTAGAGCCGCTAATGGTTCCGGTAACAGTCACGTTTCGGATCATTCCTCGGTTTTCGTTGGCAAGGATGGCAACTGACTCTTTCGCGACCACATCTGCACTGATGATACGAAGGTCACGTATCGTCCCCGCGGTCACACCAAACAATGCAACTGAGCTCTGCTTGGGTTGCCGGAGAGTAAGGTTCCGAATCGCGTGGCCATTCCCATCAAGCGTGCCTCGGAACACTGACCCATGACCACCGATTGATTTGAACCCGGTGCGGCCAGCTGCATTGATATCTGCGGTCAGTTCGTAGTTAGCGTCTATGTCAGCACGGATACAACTCAGTTGGTCGACCGTCTCTATTTTGTATGGATTTGACGTGGTACCAGCCCCACCCGCAAACTCGGGAGTGATGCACCGAGCACGGACGCCGCCAGTGTCCACATGCTTCCCCATCGAGTTCGTAACCACACTCCAATCGTTTTGAGCGGTGTCTGATTCATCCCCTGTTGCGTATCCGACCGCTCCACGAGGGGAGTTGTAGTTCATAACACTAGGATATTCGCTGTAGGATATTTTTTCCGAGTCGATACCACGGAATTCCTTCAATCCGAGAGAGTGGCCGAGTTCATGAGCGAATATTGACTGGTCCGGTTCGAACGCAAACTTGCCACCGCCTGCTCTCCCCCCAAGTCTCATCGCATCAGAATTGGTGCGTTTCAGATCGTTCACACCGAGAGCATAGTGGTATCCCTTGCGGTCGAAGTCGCGGAATTCATCTTCGTAGGCGTCAAAGCTGTTGAGTTCATCAGTACGAGTAGGTGACGAGAAGTAGATTCCACCACGATATGGAACAGTGTCATTATAACGGATATGTAGCGAGATCCCCTTTGTTCCATCAGGATTTTTAGTGGGTGCGTTTGCGAATTCATCTACAACCTGTTCTGTGTCGTAATCATTCCGGGATAGCCCATTACCCGCCATGTAGTCTAGTTCAACGTAGACATCTTTCCGAAGTGGATCTGCATCAGGATATATAGATGGTCTCTTGACTTCGAGACCATCAGAAATGCCATCTCCGTCCGTGTCTCGTTGAGAAGGATCTGTTCCAAGCTTGGCTTCGCGTTGATCGTTCAGGCCGTCCCGGTCTGTATCCCATCTAGTCGGGTTTGATTGGCCCTCCGCCTCGGTGTAATCGGAGAGACCGTCTCGATCTGAATCAGCCACCCGCGGATTCGTTCCGTATTTATTGACTTCACGGCCATCGTTAATCGAGTCCCCGTCTGTATCAGCGACAGTAGGATCGGTATTCAGTTGGAGTTCAACAGCGTCAGCCAAACCGTCGCTATCAGAATGATTCTTTTGAGGATTCGTCCCTAATTTCTGCTCTCGGGCGTCAGTAAGGCCATCACCATCTGAGTCGACAGGTGCCGGTGTTGATGTCGTAGTTGAGGCTTCGGTATTTGTGTCGGCTTGTATGGCAGGTTCCGTAGAGGTCTCGACTGATGATTCTACTGAGGTATCGGATAATCCGAAACCGGTGCACCCGGATAGAACCACCAGTCCGACGAGCAAAAGTGTGGTACACAGCCGTCGCATACAATTTCCTCTGTTAGAAAACATGTAAACCTTAGTGTGTTATTGTATCTAGTAGGTCAATGAAACCATACAAATATTTGTATGGTGTAAGATAGCCATAATATAAGCCGGTTACAGCCCGACTTCTGCGAATGCTTCGTCGATAATCTCCTCACTCGGGGCATTCAAATAGGGCTCGATGGCAGCGAAACTGTCCCAGCCGCCGACGGCCATCACCACACGCGGGTTCATCTGCTCGTCGACCAAGAGGCGCTGAGCGAACCGACGGCGAAGGTCGTGCGTGCTCACCTTCTCGAAGTCGGCGTCACCGGTCGCCTCGGCAGTTCGGGCAGCGGTGCGGCGCACCACCGCGCGGACACCTGGCTGTGTCAGGTTGATAAATGAGTCTTTTGGGGCGATATTGTGTTCGTTCTGGAAGCGCTGGAGGTCGCGCTCGACGCTGTCGGGGAGGTAGGCGTCGCGTGGCTTGCCGCTGCTGCCCGACGTGTCTTTTCCTGATCGAACGCGAAGCCGGTACTGTCCGCTCTCGGTCGCTTTCACATTGACGGGACGAACCTGTGGGATCTCGAAGGCGCGCAGGCCAACGAACGCACCGAGTTGGATGATGAGGTCGTCGCGCTGGCTGTTCGTGGCCCGGCGGAGGTCCTCGATTTCGATATCGGTGAGCCAGACTTTGTGTTCGTTGCCATCTGTGGCTTCGATTCGCATTACGATTGCTTTACTTTCCGTTACTAAAGGCCCTGCGACCGGCGTGATCGGCGCGGACACACACCGGGTTTCGAGTGTAATCCGGGGTTTTTGTTACGACTTGTTACACAAGTCGTTAGACACGCTCACGGGTGCCCGCAATACATAGAGAAAATGATAGCCGTGGTGCTTAGAAAGGGTTAAATTTCGCCAACCAATCGTCGGTGATCATAGTGGTACATGTACCAAGATGAGCTAATTATTCGGCCCAGCCTGTTTCTACGGAACGACATGATTCGCGATTTGTAAGGTCGATAAGCGCTGTTGTAGGAGTTGAAGCACACGCATTCTCAGGAGACAAAGGCTATCAATCTCCTACTTGAGTTGGAAAGTAGCTAATGACAAAGCTGTATTTTCATCCAGTGAACAACGATTGGATGCCCTACTTTGAGGAGACTGTCGAGTCTGAGGTCGAGTTCAGTAATATCCCGCTGCCTGACGAAATCGCTGAGATAGATGCTGCCCGGGTCTGGGGAACGACACATGGGCCAACGAAGGAGACGTACTGGCAAGAAATGGAGTCAGGCGATTATGTCCTGTTTACGAAAGATGGAGACGTATTCTCGGTTGGCCGCGTTGGGACGACATTCAGGAGTCGGGAGTTCGGGAAGGTCGTATGGGATAATGCAGAGAGTGAGCTCGGATACACGCTCACAGAATACGAGGACGTCGACTTCCCATATACAGAAGTTCTCAGTGATCTCGGCTACTCGAATGGCTCCCGCGTACAAGGGTTTATGCGGCCTGCAGCAGACAGCCAGGCGACGCTGCGATCAATTTATGGATCGATCGAAGCTGCCATAAGATCCTACAAAGACGATCCAATGGGAAAAAAGCAACACACCTGCACTGACGAGATTCTCACTGAGACGGCACCGTACTACTGGGTCAACCAGAGTAAAAACCCGGACGAGCTCGAAGAAGGATATCTCCAAGCGCCGCGAGATAATCTCCCGCACTACGATCTGCAAAAGCTAGAGGCCGGGGATATGGTATTTAATTACAGCAATGGGGAGATTATTGGATACTCAGAGGTTACTTCGCCTTCCTACATTCTCGAGGAAGATGAGGCAGAGCATCGTCGAGTCGATGTTGAAGTAACTCGCTTCGATAACCCAGTACAGTTCGCGGATATCTTTGGATATCTCTGGAAAGAGGACGTTCGGCTGGAGAACTATTATCCGGTGAACAAAGCTGGAATGAACCAACAATATCTGTTCAATCTCAGTAAAAAAGCCGGTGAGTACATCTTGGAACAGGCTCATGCCGAAGATACCAACGTCGATCGCCTCAAAACTCGGATTGAACTGAGCGATGCCACCGTCGACCTCCCAGATGGTCTCTTCTTCTATGGCGGCGAAGCCACTCGGATTCAACAGCAAATCAATGCCGCGATCAACGCTGGTAAGCATATCATCTTCACCGGACCTCCCGGTACCGGGAAAACCAAGATCGCGAAGGCTGTCGCTGAACAAATCACCACGCATGATGCTGTTGACGACTATGCATTCACGACAGCAACTTCAGAATGGAGTTCCTTCGATACCGTCGGCGGGTACGTCCCAACGCGGTCAGATCAGGAATTAGAGTTCGATCCACGCTTGGTGTTGCAGTGTTTCCGCGGCGATGATAACAAGATCCGGAACCAGTGGCTGGTGATTGATGAATTGAACCGTGCGAACATCGACAAAGCCCTTGGTCCACTGTTTTCCGTCCTCTCAGGAGATTCTGTTGAATTACCTTACGAGCGAGACAGTCGGATCCGCCTCGATTGGGTTGCCAGCGACACAGACGATATCGAAACTATTGCTACGGAACCGGATCGTTTCCCAGTCACGCCGGCGTGGCGGATTCTGGGAACGATGAATACGTTCGATAAGACCTCTCTCTACGACCTCTCGTTCGCGTTTATGCGACGGTTCAGTTTCATTCACGTCGGTGTCCCCTCGCTGATGGAGGATGGTATCGTCACTACCGACCTTTTGGACCCTGCGGCAGGGCATAACTACGCGACTGTCTGGCAACGTGATAACCCCGACCTGCAGGATACCATTGGAGCGTGGTACGATGAATTATCTATCATCTGGGCGATCGTCAACGAGTATCGATCGATTGGACCGGCGATCATCCTCGACATGCTCCGACAACTAGAAGCGTTCGAAGGGGGCGATCGAAGCGCGGCTCTCACCTCGACGGTCATCAACTACATCTTCCCGCAATTGGAGGGTTTGCGACAGTCGAAACAAAAAGGATTGCTGGAAGATCTCGCTGAAGGTAAACCGATTGCAACCGAAAATGCCGATACCAAGCGAATCAGCCTCCGGCTTGACCACCAGTATCTCAGCCAGAAGGCCAACGATATGTTTGATCTGGATCTGGCACTCGGGTCTACTGCGTGACAATGTCGAAAACAAGCGTTTCGACGCTCAGGAAAGCGATTAGACAAGAACTCATCACGTACCTCGGCGCGGGGACGATCAACCATGAGAAGTACGCAGATACATTTGACTATGAGGGGTTGAACATTGAGAACTTTGACCAGTTAAAAAAGCTGCATTTCGTACTCGCTCCTGATGTCGTCAACTATGTTGACCGCATTCCTGAATGGATCCGACGAATCAAGTCAGTAACTCGGGAACAGACCGAGACGGTTCGAGGGGAGATACGGGGATCGATCGACTGGCGTGAGACGCGACAAGCGAGAGCGGCTGCGGGATACAACGATCCCACCCTGTTCGTTGTTCGCGATTCGGAAGTCGCCTATGACATCCCTGAGAATCGGGTTGTGAAGAAGTTGCTTGCCGTAATTGCCGAACCACTGACGAATGATGTTGAGGCGATCGATCAAGAGTGGCGCTCGATGTGGAATGATCAAGATATCGTCGATCTGCAACAGCTCCTCGCGCAGAATATTCATCTCGATGCGCTACCCGAACCTGAGCGAATTTCGCTATCTGAGCGTGATCTCACGACAGCACGTCGATCACGACATCGACTCTACACCGAGAGCCACCGACTTTATCGGCTCTACGATGATCTCCTCAACAACAGATTTGAGAATGAGCGTGTCCGGGAGCTTCTCTCGGAAACGCTTATCGCCCCCTCTGCGGATCACAAGGTTTTCGAACTGTTCTGTGTGTTTGGTGTGATTCGGCGACTCCGGCGTCGGCATCCAGAGCTTGAGTTGCGGCGTATAGATACTGGGACGGATGTTCTGGCGCGTCTCAAGGATGACGAACGGCGGATTGAGGTGTACTATGATCAGTCGGGTCCGCTCGAGTTTTTTGAATCCTACCCTTCACCCAAGGAACTGCAGTCGCCGAAGATTCCTGAGATGGTACGGCGACACGCCGAAGCGCTTGATGCCCATGAACGTGCCGTCGATACGTTCCTGGATGCAGACACTGCAGGGAGTTTCTACAGCGGCCGACCTGATTTTCTGATACTACAATATAGTCTTAATAAAGATGAGCAAGATCGCGGTATACTGACTGACGTTATTATTGGCGAGGTGAAGTACACTCGAATCCAAAGTACCTTTTCAACCGGCCTTCGGGAACTCTTTGAATATCTCTACTTTGCTCGGGAGAACCAACAGTATCTCTTTGGCAATGACACGAGCGATATCAATGTCACTGGCCTGCTCTGTACAGACGGCGTTGAGACAGAGGTAGAATCCGTGGAATCGATATCTCATCTGACTCCAGCGAAATTGGGTTTTGACCTAACCTGAGGGTGCTAATAGCTGAGTACTTGCCCGACTCGCCACCAATCCATGGAGGATTCGTTGTCAAGGGTAATATCATTATTTGGTTAGATCGTTCCATAGAGTAAGGGAGATGTAATTAAACGTCTGTAACGGTCTGTTATACGAAGCGTTATTTCGTCTAATATCGGAATATGTAGTAAGCCACGACGGTTTACCGATGTCGTGGCGGCTGGCTACCGAGTGATAGGCGCTCAAGAGCGATTGAGTCGCGCTTCAGCGGCCGCTTTGGGATCCTGTCCTGTCAGAGTCGCCTTTACGTGCCGTCCTATTGCCTCAGCCATCAACGGCGGAACAGCGTTCCCGACCTGCGAGTACTGCGGGAGTGAATCGATCCGTCGTGAACCACCAGTTGTTCGTGGGCCCTTGAACTCGAACCAATCTGGGAATGACTGGAGCCGGGCCAGTTCCCTGACTGTTGGGATACGAGGTTGCTCGTAATGCACGAAATCCTCAGGGAGGGTTGTCACCGTGTGGGCCGGCTCCGTTCGATCATACTTCCTCATAGAGTGCTTATTTGTCTGGAGGCGAGGCGGTAGATCGTCTATTCCCTCACCCTCCTCTAACGTCCGGAATCGTTCTTGAACGGTATCACTGTGGTCTGTTGCCTTGTGATTGAATAAGGGCCCGTCATGATAACGCCGCATTTGCTCTTGGTACTCGCTTTGCGGGGGCAATTCGTAGTCAGAACTCTCCTCGCCAGAGCTAAGGAACGATAGATCACTGATTGCCTCGGCGACAGTCACGTGCTCCTTATTAATAGATGCCTCACCGAGGCGTTTCTGGCGTGCATCGCCGGTATGCGTTGGAACTGGAGGGGAAACTGGGGAGTCATCTCTGTAGCCCACAAAAATAAGTCGGTTTCGGAGCTGTGGTACCCCGTAGTCGGCAGCATTCAACTCTAGCATTCTTGTCTTATACCCAAGTTCGCGAGCGTTTTTTAGCAGGGCATCAACGTACGCACCATTCTTCAGCCCTTTCGCACCAGGAACGTTTTCAACGACTATTGCACGCGGCTGGAGATGTTTAACCACCCTAATATAATGATGCAAAAGCGATGAGCGGGGATCCTCCGGATTGTACACGCCGGCAGTACTGAAACCCTTGCATGGAGGCCCTCCAACCACGACATCAACTATTTCGTCACCGAAATTGCCACGGTCCCTGAGTGGCCCGATATCGCCAGCCAAATCAGCAATATCTGCTTGCAAGAATGGTGAATCAATATTATGAGTATACGTACGTCTGGCGCTCTCCTGATAATCGGTTGCCGCCACTATGTCAAATCCAGCATTAAAAAATCCCAGACTGAATCCGCCCGCCCCGCAGAATAAATCGACACAGGTCAGTCCGGAAGTCATTACCCTGAAGAACCATACGGTCCCAAAAGAACATAACGGTTGCAGCCAGAACGAAACCGGCTCGAAGAATCCCATACATCTGAATATGTTACAATGAATCTAAGTGACGAAATCGCAAACGAACTACAGGGTTCAGGATTTCTTGAGGAAGTGAAAGCAGACCGGCTTCCGGATTCAACTATCCTTACAGAGGCAGCTCTCGACAAATATGAGAAGCGACATGGCTCACTGAATCCGGACGTGATTGATCAACAGGCGGATCAAGTGCTAGAACGGCTTCTCGAGCTTGAGCAAGAAATCTATACCGAACGCGAGCAGCGCGTCTATCGTGAGGCTCTGGTCGTGTTCTTGCAACAAAAGTACGACACAGGGCAGATATCGTTACAGTCATTTAAAACTGGTAGCACTGGGGGAGGCCATTTTACCGAATACCCGCGATTGCAGGACTTATTCACAGAACTCGAGGAAATTTACGAGTCCACTGATGACTTTGAGGAAGCGTTTACTGAGATATTGCCGCTGTTATATCCCGCGATGGACGCAATTAGCGTGTCCGCACAACAATCTCGACGGAAGCGGGCCGGGAGTTCGCTCCGTAGTCACGTGGAAAATCTGCTCGAGAAAGCAGGATACACAATCGAATCGCTCCAGAATGCTGGTAATGGATATCTCTACCAGTTGTACCGTGAAGAGACTGGTCAGGAAGCTCCCGTTTACATCTCCTATCTAACGACACTAAGAGACAGGTTCCGTCAATCGCTCACCGATGGGAGCATTAACGATGACGATGTACCACGGTTCATTGTGACCGGAGCCGGGAACAGCATTTTCACATCATCGAGGCGGAGTAATGTGACTGACCAGAAAGTCACTGAAATCGCCAATGAGGGATTCACACTCGTTGTATTCAATGCTGTCAAACAAAACCAACACTCTGGCAAAGAAAGCGTGATCTCGTATACCGAACTTTTTCAGAACCGGTTACCCTCTTTGATGAAAGATCAGTAGGCCAACGAACTCGCCCGACAATTGATGCATTATCATTTCTTGCATAGAAAAGAGGTCTTCCATTCGATTTTTATGACTGGCAGTGTTCGGTATTACATCATGGCGAGCCAAGACGATATCACGATCGATATTACACCCACACCTCGTATCCTGCAGATGTTGGGAGAGGTTGACCTCCCGCCAAAGCGATGCTTTGCGGAATTTATTGACAACGCTCTTGACGAGGGGGTTGACGGAACTCCCGGACAGACACCAGAGGATGCCGGAGGCGAAGCTCTCCGGATCGAGATAGAGACACCAACGATCCACGAATATGACGACAACTACGAAAACGCCGAGGTAGTAATCTGGGATAATGGTCCGGGTATGTCCCCGGAAGATCTGGAATATAACCTCAAAGCCGGATACTCAGGGAAAGACCCCATGGGAAACATGGGGCTCTTCGGAGTCGGGTTCAATATTGCGACCGCCCGGCTCGGAAGCAAAACTACGGTGAAAACGACTCGTGCTGGAGATGACTACTGGGCGGTCGCTACTATCGACCTCAGGGAACTCGTCGCCGAGAATAGCTATGATGTGGATGTTGAATTCGAAGAAAAAATGAACTCGGGAGATCACGGGACGAAGATTGTCATCGGACAATTGGAAGAATTCGCTCGGACTCTCCGGAGGAAACAGAATCTTAAGTCCGGTCTCGGCCGGATGTATACCTCGGTTTTGGAGAACAACAACGTCGAGATACGATTTAATCGTGAACATATCCAGCCCCGCCCCCACTGTATCTGGTCAGAAGAGCGCAGCGTCGAGGTTGACGGCGAAGAATTCCCGGCAGTCATAGATATTGATCGGAAAGTTGGGGAGGGATACTACTGCAAGGGGTGCTGGTCATGGTGGGAAGAACGATTACTCCGTCAGGAGGAAGACGATAACGGATCTGTTTACCTATGCCCGACGTGTGACGATGGAGGCGACATCGTCCATCGTGAGCAGCGTGTGTGGGGATGGGTCGGGATCCAACGCTTCTTCGACCAGAGTCACTACGGGATTGACCTGATCCGAAATGGAAGGGTAATCGAAGAGCTAGACAAGTCGTTGTTCTACTGGGAAAATCCCGAGACCGGAGAAGTCGAAAAAGAATACCCGATCGACACGGAACACTGGGGTGGCCGGATTGTGGGTGAACTCCACATTGATTTCGTGCCAGTCACCAACGTGAAAGACGGGTTTCGGAAAGGAAATGATCGGTGGCAAAAGGTTCGCGAGGAGATCCGTGGTAAGGCCGCGTTCCGACCCACATATGCCCGTGAACACGGGCATGAGCCGAACCGGTCGCCTCTCGGGAGGCTCTTCAAGGGCTATCGAACTGGAAATGAAGCAGGCAAAAAGCGGCTTGTCCCAGGGGAAGTGCTGGATGATGGATCGGTGAAAGCGATTAACGCTGAGCCGAGCCGGTGGGCTGAGAAGTTCTGGGAAGGAAACCCGGAATATCGGGACGACAGTAAGTGGTGGGAAGCTGTCGAGCGTGCTGAAACTGCCAAGCGAAGTTCAGGAAACCCCTTTGCAGATAACTCCTCGAACAGGGATGGCGTGAACGATTCCACCGATGATGGTGGATCAGGCGGGTTTAATATTGATCCCGAGGGCAGCGATGGTGGAGATACATTGGGGGGACAGGAAGAAGCGGGCAGCGATAGTGGAGATATACTGGAGGGACAGGAAGAAGCGGGCAGCGGTAGTGAGGATGGACAGACAGAACAGGAGCAGGAAGAAACTGCGGAAGACGATGAAACAGGAGAGGAGAGTGGGGAGCCAACCTTCGAGACGGAGGAAGAAGATGAGATATCCGGTCAGTATGGACTTGATGAATTAGACGAACCTGATATTGAGGTCACGGTCTTCCGGGTTACAAGTGGTGATCTGAATGGTGAGCCCTTGAGAGTCGAATATGCCGGGATGAGAAGTCGTAAGATCACCTACGACCCTGAACACGAATTATACGACGGGTTTGGACATAGTCCGATCGATTCAGTCCTAATGGAGGTCGCCAGTACGCTATTGAGTCTCCGTGATGATCCTGGAGGATGGACACAAAGCCGGATTTACGCCGCTCTCTTATCTAAATATTGCCATGACGAGCAACAATCGACAAGTGAACTCGCAAAGCAAGCGACCCAAGTACTCGGACGGATTAAGCAGGCAATCGCAGTAAAGGAATTCGAGCTGGGTGAATACAATGTCCCCGAGGACGCTCAGGAAGAGGCCACTCGAAGGTATCTTAGTGATGAGGCTCCTTCTGGCGAGTTGGAGGATTTATTCCAGTCGACAAGGTATCTCCAGTATGCCTCTCACCGCGAACTAGTCCGGTACTTTAGGAACAATCCCGGCGAATTCTTCGATGGTGAAGTGTGGAACCGAGAATACTACAACTTGCCGTCCAGCGAACTCAAACAAGAAGCCGTTGACGATTTCATCGGTTACCTCCGGGATGCACAGTTACTTGCAGACGAGGGCCTCGAATTTGAAGTAGAGGGAGCAGATCCCAGCCGCCAAACACTGGTTGAGAGAGCAGCTGCAAGTATCAGACTCCTCGATACGAAAACCCCGGTACACGATTGATGCCATCAGCTAAGGGTTTCCTGTCGAAACACCGGCTCGAAGAAGGGTCTTGGCGTGCCGTTGAGAGGGCCGTCGGCCGACTCTTTGTGCACAAAGGATGGCCCCATGTAGCGATAGTGGGTGGACCCGGTGACCATGGGGCAGATGTCATTATCTCGAGTGATGAACGAGATGTCGTCGCACAGGTCAAGTTCAAATCCAGCGTCGAGCATACAGCCGGAAAAAAGATCGTGCGAGATGTAAAGCGTGCAATGGAGTTCTATGACATCGAGCAAGGTGTTTGCGTAACGAACACAAGGCTCTCCGGTTCTGCAAACGATTACCGCAAAACACTCAATCATGAGGGATACGATATTGGGAAGTTAGAAGGGGCTGACCTACTGGACCGGTATAAAGAGCTCCCGCGATGGCCAGAGACAGATTTCGAGCCCCGAGAATATCAAAAAATCCCGATCAGCAAGTTACTTCAGCTATATTACGACGGGGAAGATCATGCATTGCTCTCTCTTGCGACTGGACTTGGAAAGACCTTCGTTGCCGGTAGGTTTCTTAGCCGTATACTTGATGGGGACCCCGACCTTCGGATTCTTGTACTCGCTGATCAAAAGCCTCTTATTCGGCAATTCGAGGAATCGCTTTGGGCACACCTCCCGAAGGAAGTCAGCACTCATCTCTGGTATGGGTCTGAATCTCCAGCATACCGTGCTGGTATCGACATAGGGACGTTCCAGTCACTGGACAACCCTGACAGGTTTAACCAAGCGCGTGCCGAAGAATATGATATTGTTGTCGTTGACGAAGCTCATCACGCCCCCGCTGACTCGTACCAGCGCGTCTTAGAGAAGACAGAGCCAGACTTTCTTCTGGGACTTACTGCGACTCCCTGGCGGGAAGATGACAAATCCATGGAAGAACTGTTCGGTCCAGTACGTGAGTCGCTTACGATTGGTGTGATAGAAGCCCTGCGGAAAGGTTATCTTACTGATGTAGACTACCGTCTTTACTGCGACAATATTGATTGGGAACATATGCATGAAGTCTCTAACAAGGACTACACAATCACTGACCTCAACAAGAATCTCTTTATAGAAGAGCGAGACGACGAAATTATCGATGAATTCCAAGATGTCTGGAGAGATAGCGATACTGGTCGTGCAATTGTGTATTGTGCCTCGATTGACCATGCTAAGCGAATGGCAGCAGCATTCCGAGAACGTGGGTTTGGGGCACGCCCCCTTCATAGTGGTCTCAAAGACCGAGGTGCACAGCGCCGACTCCGGTCGTTCCGTCGTGGCGACCTTGAGATCCTCACCGCTGTCAATATGCTGAATGAGGGGGTTGACATCCCTGAAGTTGACATCATCGTATTCCTCCGGGTCACACACAGCCGCCGGATATTCCTCCAGCAACTGGGCCGTGGATTGCGCCTTGCAGAAGGGAAAGAAAAGGTCACTGTTATGGATCTTGTGGCCGATATCCGCCGGATTGCTGAAGCCATCGAGATTGATACCGAACTTGAAAAAGGCGAGGAAAAGGAAGTTCTCACACGATCATTCAATCTAAATTTCCGTGACCAGCAAGCACAGAGTTTCTTCCGAGAATACTTAGAAGATAAGGCAGAAATAAGTACGTATGATGATACTGAAAAAGTTGATTTTCCCTGATTCCCGTTTGTACCGGTAAGTAGGGTCTCTCCCCTAAATATCAAACTAGAAGGGAATTAGCTAATCGTCCCGAAACTGTTTTACCTGGTGGATTTGTTATAAACTTCAGGATGACAAAGTCACTTACTTGTATCGACTTGTTTGCTGGGGCAGGCGGATTCTCTCTCGGTTTTCGGGAAGCTGGGTTTAATATCGCGGCAGCAATCGACCGTAGTGAATCGGCTCTTGAAACATATTCACATAATTTCGGAGATATAAACACGGTCGAGGCGGACATGAAGAAAGTGTCACCAGAGGTGCTAGTTGAACGTGCTGCGATCAACCCTTCCGATATTGATATCGTGATCGGGGGGCCTCCCTGTAAAGGATTCTCCACGGCTGGCAAAATGGACCCAGACAACCCTAAAAACTCGCTTGTTGCCAATTATATAAATATTGTTTCATATATTGATCCAGAAATCGTCGTCATGGAGAATGTTAAAGGGATACTCTCGATGCGTGATGGAGAATATCGAGATCGAATTGTGAGGGCATTCCGGAGCGAAGGATACGAGATCCCGTCCAAACCGTGTGTTCTTAATGCGGCTGATTATGGTGCCCCACAGCATAGAGAACGGGTATTCTTTTTAGCATCAAAGTCCGGACGGGTTGATCCACCCTCACCTACGCATTACAATCCGGCAACTGATCCTGAGGAGGTTCCCGATTCAGCGGCGGAGCCTTGGGTTACCACAGAAGACGCGATTGGCGACCTCGCATTCCTTCGTTACGGTGAAGAAGCTGACGATTATAAGCTGGCACCACTCACAGAATATCAAGAAGAAATGCAGAGAGACTCGAACGAAGGGCTTGCAAATCATAAAGCAACAAACCATACGGAACGAGTTCGTGAACGCTTCAAACAATTATCGCCAGGAGAAACTGGAGAGGACCTTCCAGCGGAGTACCAAACAAAGAAACACTCACTTCAAAGATGGGATCCCCTTGAGCCAGCACCGACTGTCACCACGCTTCCTGATGATTTCGTCCACTACCAATGGCCTCGCATCCCGACTGTACGTGAACTTGCCCGATTACAGTCTTTCCCTGATAAATTTGAGTTCAAAGGGCCCAGAACGACGGGAGGTAAGCGACGGAAGGATACTGTTCCCCAGTACAGTCAGGTTGGAAACGCAGTTCCCCCCCGGCTTGCAAAGCAGATTGGAATAGCAGTCAAGCAGCAACACCAGATTGTCGCTGTTAGCTAACATACGAGATTCTGTCATCCTTGTATCATACCGACGAGGTGTGGCGACAGAATTTGGGTTCAATAAGCAGTTCCGATTGCTTCCCACGTTCACTTTCACTCCGGCTGGTTTTCTCTTTTTACCACCGCTCAGTATGCGTATACTAAGCGATGATTACAGATGCCAGAGTACTCCGGCCCGAGTACGTCCAAAGAGACCCCCACCATCGGGATGGACAGATCAAGTACCTTTCTTCGGTTCTCGTACCGTCTTCGCTGGACCGAACCGAAGAAATATGTCTGTTCAGCACTAATGGCGTTGGAAAGACCACGATTGTGAAGCTCGATCTCGGCCAGCTTGAACGGGAGGTGCTGGACCTGCGATGGGGTTTTCTAACGAGTGCGTTGTTATCTGGAGTTAGCGACACAGTTTCACTTTCACTCCGGACATGGCCCGCCCTTTTGACGGTATCTGCTGACCATCCGGAATGCAATGATTACCGATGCCAGAGCGCTTCGCCCAGAGTTCGTGCCGCGGGACCTCTACCATCGCGAGGGACAGATCGACCACCTTTCGTCACAACTCACGCCGTCGACGCTAGATCGAGGCGACCACGTGTTCATTTTCGGGCCGAGCGGGGCCGGCAAGACGACCGTCGCGAAGTACACGCTCGGCCAGCTCGAAGCCGAACACCTCGGCGTCCGCTGGGCCTACGTCAACGGCATGAGCGACAACACTGCCGCCGCGGTGATGCACAAGGCTGTCCGCGACATGGGGCTCGGGGCCGATCTCCGTCGCGAAGGAACACCGACCTCGGTAGCTGTCGACCGCCTCCGCGAGTGTGATGATCAGGTCATCATCATCCTCGACGAGGTCTCGGTGATGGACGAACGCCCGCTATACGTGCTCCACGAGATTCCCGGCGTCTCGATTATCTGTATCACGACCGACGAGGACGAATGGCTGGCCAATCTTGACGAGAAAGTGTACTCACGGCTCAGCGCCGCCCCCATTGTCCGCCTGGAGAAGTACAGCCACTCCGAGTTGGTGGATATCCTTAACGCTCGCGTGACCCACGGTCTGGTGGCCTCACGCGTCGACGACACCGCAGTTGAATTCATCGCAGACATCGCGGCCGGGAACGCTCGTGATGGTATCGCTCTGTTGCGGCGGGCTGCCGCCTACGTCGAGAACAACGAGACGCGCGAACTGACGGTCGAAGTCGTCGATGAAATCGCCGACGATGCACAACGCGAAGTCAAACAGCGGAAAATCCGCGCTCTTGGTACGCACCAGCGACTGCTATTCCGGGTTATTGACCAAGCCGGCGAGCTTGACGCGGGGACGTTGCACGCTCGTTACGAGGACCAGTGCGACTCGCCGAAGGCGCGCCCGACGCGGCGGCGGTATCTGCGGAGCCTGAAACAGTACGATCTCATCGACGACGACGGGAACGGTCGCGGGAAGTCGTACCGCTCACTCGCCTGACTTCCGTTCATTGGGGTGTTGAACTACTCTACTGGTGATTGGTTTCGGCCACTCTGCTGTATGCAAGGCGTACATTTAGCAGAACATGTAATACTCTCTCTGATCCTTATGAGTCCTCCGTGGTCTCTTAGGTAAGAGCGAGAGAAGGAATATAGATGAGTCCTGCAGATATTAACCCCATGTTGAAGGTATTAATCGTCCAATCAGATCACTCAATACCGGTCCTCATGCCAAAGTACATAGTAGTTTTAAATATCGGATACAGAGGCGTAAGTAGCTGATAGCATCATGCGAAATGTTCCCTACCTGTCTGAACTCAATTCCCGCATCTCAAGCCGTTTTGATATCCGTTTGCGGACACGTGTGTCGCAGTTTTCACTTTATCAGTACGGAAAACTGGGTTTCTGGGCAGCGATCGGCGTCATACTTGTTGCCGCTATCGGTATCACATTAGGCGAACTCGGTATATACCTAACCTCGCTTTCAATCCTCGTTCAAGACCCTTCCAACGGTTTTTTCGAATCGTCGCTCAATCTAATTCTGAGTATCATCAGCCTAGTCTTTCTCGTCGTGATATTTTTACTCCAAAACGCGAATCAAGAATACTCATCCAGACTCTCCAGTGTCATACTTCATGACAAGTACTTTCTCTGGACAATCGGTTTCATCCTCACAGCTTCAATCTTCAACATTTCCGGGAGCTACTTCAGTTGGGGACCACCACTGACAGTGATCGGCTACGCATTTTCCATATCAACAGCATTACTCGTTGGCGCACTCATCGCCTTTGCAGGATACTTCATCGACATTTCTAACATTATCGACTACATCACAGAAGACCTCAAACAACAAATCTCCCAAGACAGAATTTACCGGACTACCTTTCTCGGCACATCCCTCCAAGACGAAGACTACGTCTCAAAGCTCAATACTGATGCTCAGCTCATAGTCAGTACTTGCATCCAAGCCATTGAGCAGAACCAACAAAACGTCGTCAATAGCTGTCTAGATGCTCTCACAGAAATCGTCAAAAAGTACCTCAAAGAAACGGATGATTCTGAAGTCAACGACGATTTCATCAATGAACTAAACGATCAATTCCAGTTCATCGGGGCAGCAGCGTTCGATGACTACACACGACAAAAGTACTCTGAAAGCGTCGTCGAGACAGTCGGTGATATTGGCCTCGCAATCACTAAAGACCGTGAACTCGGCACTCCTGGATCTCGGTGGGCTAACCTTCTGAAAAGCCAATTTGAAGACTCACTCGAATTCGACCGTACTGCAGCCGCCCACATTGCGCTACGAAAGCTCGGCGAAATGAGTACAACGGCAATTCTCAACGGTGACTTGGACTCATACCGGGTATACCAAGGTAAAACCGATTCCCTCGCACGGCTCTGCGCGACAGCCAGCGACAGCTTCCTCGCTAATCTCCTCCAAAACGCCCACCTCCAATACCAGAGGATGTACGTCACCTTCCTCAGAATGCTCTGTACTGAAGGATACGCCCCAGATACCGACGTCTCGATGCTTTTCGACGATTTCGCTGAAAGCTTCAATCAGGCCAAAGAAAACTACGACTTCTACACAAACCAAGTGCTCTATGCTGCTCTTTTCGGACTTGAACCGTTTGCTGCCCGCGTAGGAGGGGAACTCCAGCAACACCAAGGACTGGACCCGGCCACGCAGAGATCCATAGCCGACTACCTCTCCGAATTAATCGACTTCCTTCGGCGGATCAGTCTTCAAAGCCCTGAACACAATCACAAAGACATTTACAAAGGATACACACAGTTCCTCTTCGCATTAGAGAACTCATCACCAGTCGACGAGGACATCAAAAAAAGCCTCCTGAGCGATCTGAACAACAACTTCACCAACCTAATAAAACACGAGTACACTAACAGTCTCGAAGAATCCGACAATCTTGACCTCGATATCAACCGCCGGATTACGGATTTCTATGCGATGCTAATCTACTTCTACCAAGACGATCCAGACGCATTAGCTACCTTCATCACTCCACTGGTAGAGCTATATACAAATCTCGCAGATAGCTATCCCTCCCCCGACACCGTAAATAATCGAACCCTACATCAACTCTATCAAGAACTCAAGATATTCGGGGCCTGGATAAGCCAATTCCATGACCCCGAAAACGTCTGTCCAGAACTAATGGATGTCCTGATAGAGAATTTTGAGGAAATCGACACCAGTACAACCCGATTCTATACGTCTACCCTCGAGAGATATGACTACCCGACGAACACGTTTGATTATCGTGGTGGATGGTGGCTCCGTCCAGATGCCATTTGGAGTAATCGTTTCCAAGAGAATATCAGCGATACCCTCAACGGCGATGGAAACTACTATCAACAATTCCACGAAGAGCTTCGGGACCGACAAGAGGACGGCAGCTAAAAATTGGTCCGGAGTATTGTAGATGTGATAGCCGCACTTAGTGAAGTGTACATACCCACGCATAAGATGTCTCACTATTGGAAGTAGTTAACCGAGACTTTGCTGAATTCAGAGCGCCTATCTGGCTCTCACAGGATCTCTTTGATTTCGTTGAGACCAAAGCTCACGTAATGGAGGTAAAGAACTTTTACTCTCCTCCAAGTTGATGAATTAATCGAGTAAGTTGAGGTGTATTCTTCTCTCACTGAGCTGGTATTGATCGAAATCACTACTGAAGATATCTTCTCTATTCAGCACGCCATTTGTGATAGGATAGTCCCACCAGAACCGCTCATTCCGGAATCGCCAGACGGCGGAGCTTCCGTTCACTTCCGATCATCTTCCGATCATCAGCTGATTTTGGGTATTTCGTAGGCATGAGCGGGATTCCTATTATCTGTTTCTTGCTGAAAACTATTTCCGTTCATCCGCGCCCCAGTCCTTTTACATACCATCTCATCGTCGCAAATATGCCGCGTACTCAGACACCAGATCGAATCAAGCGCGAGAAGGTCGAAGGCAAGGAGACGAAGGCGTTCATCTACCACAGCGACCCTGAGTACAGCAGTCGCATCGAGGTCGAACGCGAGGAACGCTGGGAGTTCGGCATCGACGGCGAAGCCGTCGCGGAGCTGCTCTCGACCAGCGTGGTGACCGACGACCTGCTCGTCGAGCCCGAGCTGCCCGAATGGCTGGTCGAGTCGCTGCTAGGGCTGGGAATCGAGGAGATCGAGGCATGAGCGGGGCGCTACGCGTTGCGGTCGACCCACTCGCAGAACGCGTCGAAGTCGTCCGCGCCGGCACTCTCGGCGATGTTGCGGAGTGTCCCCGTTCGGAGTTCGTCGTGCAGCGGGACGGTGACCTGGCGGCGGTCGTCCTTGTTGGTCGGATGCTCGTAGTAGAGCTGTGCGTGGTCGCCGGCCGTCCGTCGCCACTTGAAGCCGCCGACGTTCACGAGCACTTTTACGACCTAGCTGCCGGAGAACGTACGTCGCCCCATCTACTGCAGAAAGTCGGGGAGTTCGCCGTCCCTCGTGGTGTTGTCCTCGGGGTCGATCCCCATCTCTTGGAGTTCCTCGTCGGTCGGCTCGTGACCGACCTCGCCTTTGTGGAGCGCAACCGCTTTGTCGAGCATCTCCAGAGCCTCTTGACGGGTGTCGCCCTGCGTGGTGACGCCAGTTTCGATGTGAGTGATGGCCCAGCTGTCATCCTCGGGCCACATCCGGATCTCGTCCTCGTGGATATCTCCGTCGCGCGTCGAACTGGCCATTATAGTCGTATTTGCCGTATCAGCGGCATAAGCGTTCGGCCAGCGAGAATGGAATGGGGGGTGGGAGAACGGGAATCGGCCGAAGTGAGTTTGGGGAGTGGTGATAACGGCCGATTACCCACTTGGGGGTTCAAAAGCCTGAGTGATAAAGCCGTCTTATTTAGATGGATCTGGCTCGTCGCGGAGATCGGCTTCCCCATCAAGATATCCCTTACCGCGCTCGGTGATAGCGTAATATTTCCCTTTCCCGGGAAGAATCCGGACAAGGTCTGCACCTTCGAGTTTCGGCAATCTTCGAGTAATAGTTTTATACGAGATCTCGATACCTCTATCCTCGAAATTGTTTGCGATACCCTGATAGTTGTGACCGGCACCGGTGTCTTTCAAAAATTCCAGGATGGCATCATCGCTGCCTGTCATCCAATTTGCTCGGTGCCGAGACATAGGTCCATCCCCGAAGAGCCATCTAAAACCCTCTTCGGAATCGCCCATATTGTCTATAAATATAGACACGCTGTCCAATCATTTCCCCAAATACTAATACCCGTGGGGAATCATTTGGACATTACGGTCGACGCGACGCTCCCTCAGGGTTGTAGCACTCTGGAAAACGGAGTGCGACACCGTGTCACCAGCACGGGTGTCGCGTCGGTTGCAGGAGCAACCGTGATGAACGCAACACACGGGGGCGACAAAAGCCTCCCGCACGATTCAGCGCGTTACGAACAGGATACTAACTGGAAAGCAAACGTTACCTGTCCGTTCTGTGGCAGGCCCGTCGACGGGCTCACCGCGGACGAGCGGACGACCATCGACTCGTGTGGCCACAGCGCGGCCGCACTGACGACTGAGCGCGTTCTGGAGCAAGCATGAGAGAAATTACCGACAGCGACGGAAGTGCCGACAGCATCGGATTGCGCGACATCAAGGACATCGGCGTCGCCAACGGCGAGTCGTGGGCCGAGGCCGCGGAGCGACTTCGCAGGCGCGACGACGACCGCTGGCACTACTGCGTGTGTGGCGCTCGCTTCAGGTCTCGTGGCCCAGCGCTTCAGTGCTGTAGTGACCGCTTCGCGGAGATCGTCACCGACGGTGGCACGCGGATAGTCGCGGAAACCAAGCACTACGCCGACGGGTCATTCGTCGTCTGTCCCGACTGCGGCGGCGATCTGGAGTACCAGAAGCGTGAGGTGGTGATCTGTCCCGACTGTGACGCTGAGTTCAGCCATTACTACGCTGACGACGGGACGAACAAACTGTTCCGAGCGCCCGATATGGACCGAGTGACGACTGTCTACGACCCGGCCGACGATCAACGCGATGACGACGAAGAACTCGTCACCGACGGCGGGCAAGACCAGACGCCGCTGGACCACCTCTTCGTTGAGGACGCTGACGACCGGCCCGACGAGGTTGTCGTTGAGAATCTGACCACGCTGGATGCCGACGAGTTCGTCGCCCAACTGGAGTCGCTGGCCAACGCCGCCGAGACGGTTTCCAGACTGACCGCCGACCTCGAACGTCTCCGACAGACCGGTCTCACCGACGACGACGCGCGAGACCTCATCTACGGACGAAACGCTGGAGTGGCCAAACAAGACATCGAGGCGTTGTTCGACGCTGTCGACCAGCTGAAAGACGGCCGGACGAAGCGCGACCCTGTACAGCGGCTTCTGTCCGAGGTGTCCGGTCTCCCGCTCTCGGAAACGTCCGAGCTGATGGATGAACTCGACCGCTTGCAGCGTCGCTACGGAGGCGAGGTCTGAGATGCCGACCTGCCAGGGATGCGGATCAACAGTCACCGACCAGTATGTCCAGGTATTCACGCCCGACGGTGTCGACCAGCCCCGGGTCTGTCCGTTCTGTGAGGATCGGGTCCGCGACGGCGCGGGGTTCGCAAGGCGCGGTCGACTCGACACAACAACGGTACGGAGCCGACTCGGTACGATCCTGAAAAGAGCGACTGACGACGGCTGATAGTAGCGACTCGGCGGTTCTGGCCCACTGGTGGAAATCCGGTTCGATTCCGGATGGGTCACTCGACAGCGAGCGCGTCTCAGCTTGGGACCCTAGCCGCGCTCGCTGTCACCAACAGAGACCCATGCAAACACACACAGACCACGGGTTTGGTAGTTTCGACCGTCGAGTATCGGGAGGTGTCGCGCGGTGAGTCAGCCACCGGTCGAGGACCCCGGCGAGTTGTCGGTTCGGGAGATTTACGAGATGTTCCTCGACGCGCGGCAGTTGGATTACACTGCTGAGACGCTTCGCGACTACGAGACGAGACTTCGCCAGTTCGTGGAGTGGGCGGAGGACCGCGAGGATATCGAGTGTATTGGCGATGTGACAGGCTGGCATTTGGAGCAGTTCAAGCTGTTCCGCCAAGGGCAGGACCTCGCTCCGACGACGATCAAGGGCCAGATGACGGCGTTGAAGGTCTGGCTGGAGTACGCGGCCGGCATCGAGGCGGTCGACGAGATGCTGCCGTACAAGGTCAACATCCCGGTGCTCAGTCAGACTGACGAGACTGACGACACGCTGTTAGAAGCTGAGGACGCGCAGGCGCTCATTCAGCACTATCGGGAGTCTCGCGTCGAGTACGCCAGCGTGAACCACGTCGTGCTCGAACTCGCGTGGTTCACTGGAGCGCGTCTTGGTGCGCTTCGGTCGCTCGATGTGTCGGACTATCAGCCCGATGACCAGCTCGTCTGGTTCCGCCACCATCCGGACACGACGCCGCTGAAAAAGAAGATGGACGGCGAGCGCCCGGTTGGGCTGCCGGCCGAGACGTGCCAGGTGTTGGACGTGTGGATTGAGCAGGTTCGCCAAGAGCGGCGTGACGGGGGCGGTCGTCGGCCGCTGCTGGTCGGACGACAGGGCCGACCTGCGAGCTCGACAATTCAGAATTGGGTTTATCAGGCGACGCTGCCGTGCGTCGCGGGACCGTGTCCGCATGGGAAGTCACCGCGGACCTGCGAGTGGACTGAACGCAACACCGCGAGTCAGTGCCCGTCATCGCGATCGCCCCACCAGGTGCGGACGGGTTCGATCACGTGGCAACTGAACTCGGGCCTGTCCTACGAGGCCGTTGGCGAGCGCGTGAACAGCGACCCGGACACGCTCCGGCGATACTACGACAAGGCCAGCGACGTGGAGAAGCTCGAAGAGCGGCGTCGCGCCTTCGTCGATCAACTGGAGTTCTCAGATTCCGATGATAGTTAGACAACTCAACAGCAGTACGATTAGCCGAATCGAAGATAAATACACCAGTAACTCGATAGGTGCTAACCCTCCGACCCCATACTGTTACCCTTCCAGACCTGTCTATTCATTGATTTTCGCGTAGTATTACAGCTAAATAATCTATATCTGTCTTCAAAAACCCGCTCTCAGCGAAGCCAGCGCATTCCGGAATCATAGATTCTCGAAATCAGTTCCAAGTTGGGACGCCAACACTGCCTAAGTCCAATGAGTTTACTGCGTGGGGGATATCTGCCCACGCATGAGTCAGTTATTACGTGATTTACTTGTCGGAAACGCCGACCACGCGGTGGAGTTCCGGGACCGGTTCGACAGCGTCCAGAACTCTCAAAGGCCAGATGCTGTCACGGTCTGTTGCTCCGACTCGCGGGTGCTCCAGGACCATATGTGGGGCAACAGCGAGCCGGGGCATCTCTTTACCTGTAGCAATATCGGGAACCGAGTCATTCAGCGGACCGCATCCGGCGAGGCGGTGTCCGGTGACGTACTGTACCCGATCGAGCATACGATGACCGAAACTGCCGTCGTCGTCGGCCACACCGGTTGTGGAGCGGTGACGGCAACCTATGACGACCTGACGGACGGCCTCGACGAACCGGCGGGCATTGATCACTGTCTCAGTGTTCTCAAGCCCCATCTCGAGCCGGCACTGGAACACCTCCCAGAAGATATCGAGCGGGCGGCAGCCGTCAACCGACTCGTTGAGTACAACGTCGACAGGCAAGTCGAGTTCCTCCGAGGCAGCGACGACGTGCCCGACACCGTCGACGTGTTCGGTGTCGTCTACGACTTTCAGGACGTGTACGGGGGGCAACGGGGTGAGGTCCACGTCATCAACGTCGACGGCGAAACCGATGTCGACGCGCTCCGGGCGGCCAACCCCGATATCGACTCACGGATCAATCGCCTCTGGGAGTACTAGTCCGGCTACCGGCTTTCGCGCTGTTCGACCGTATTCAGTTCGATAACAGTCTCCACCACTATTAAAAGGGTTTTATGGAACCATTAGGATTTCACTGATGGTAACACTCTTTATCTGTGGTAACTAAGTCCGTTCTATGTCAACAGAAACGGATGCACAGGGACGGCTGTATATCCCAAAAGAGGTGCGCGAAAAGTACGGCCAGAAGTATCACATTGTCATGTACGAGGACAGAATCGAACTGATCCCCGTCGCAGACGATCCACTCACCGCTGTCCGTGAGGCAGCAGGTGAGCTTCACGATGCATCCGTCCAGGAGATTCAAGATGATATCGAGGCGGAAGCGAAAGACGTAGCTGAGGAGGACGGTGGCGACAGATGACGGTGTATGTCGAGACAGATTTCCTGCTCGCACTGGCAAAGGATACCGGTTGGCTACAGAGCTCCGCAGAGGACGCCCTCGTCGAGTACGATGTCGAAACGTCACCGTTCTCGTACCTCGAACTCCTTCTCGCTCGGGAACGTTACGAGTTCGACTACGTTCCGCTGGTAGCAAACCTGCTCGAACTCGTCCCCGTACGAAACGAGGAAGAGAAACAGGTAGTTCTGAAAGCCGTTAACTACTACGACGAGGGAATGACGCCGTTCGACGCATTTCATGCAGCGACTGCGGAAACGCGGGGATTGGATGTCCTCTCCTCTGAGAAGGACTATGGAGAAGTGGAGGTCGACCGAGTCCCACTCGAACCGACCGACAAAGAATGACTTCGGACTGAAAAGAGAGTTGCACAGTCCTGAATCATGGTTTTCACGATAGTTATGCTGACCACGGGTGCGACAGACCGGACCAACTCTTCCGACTGCCCGTCGAGTCCAAAAGTTCGGACGGTGGAGCGAGTAACATCGCACTCAAGCCACTAATACGCGTATAGAAGTCCTATTGAAGCCGTTCTTCTGCTACCGACTCTCTCGCTGTTCGACCTTGTTCAGTTCGATCAGCAACCGGAAAATCGCTTTCACGAGGTTTTCGTCGACATCGAATTGCTCCGCGTTGTCACCGGCGCGGTCCATGACGGCCTGCTCCTGTTGCTCGTCGGTCGTCGGTAGCCCCTTCTCGTCTTTGACCTGTGCGATGGTGTCAGCCACGTAGGTTCGCTGTGCGATTTTCTCGACGATCTCCCGGTCGATAGTCCGGATTTCGTCGCGCAGTTCGTCCAGCGACATGTCCTCTGGGTTCGGATTCGTGCTCATACTGTGTGTGTTCCCTCGGTTTGTGTCGTCGTCAGCCAGGTCGCCCCGGGTCGCTCGTCCCAGGCGTCCTGTACGGCTTCGAGTGCGGCCCGCTCACCGACGGCGGTGAACGACGGTCCCGTCCCCGACAGGGAAACGCCCTCGACGTGCTGGAGCGCGTCGAGTACCGGGTCCGTCTCGAAGTCCAGCGCGGCCGAGAACGCGAGCCCGTTGACTGTCATAGCCCGCTGGTAGTCGCCGTCGAGCGCGAGATCCTCGACGAGGCGAGCCATCGGTGCGATCTGCCGGCATCGCTCGACATCTGCGTCAGCACTAAACGACTGTTCCGGTGGCGTCCAGACGAGCACGTCCCAGTCGACTTCCTCGCGGGCCAGGAGTGCGTCGTCCTCGTTGTCAGTGACGGTGACGCCGCCGAGCATCGACGCCGACGCGTCGTCGAAGGCCCCGGTGACGGTGACACCCACGTCGCGAGCGGCCATGACGCCCAGACGGGCCATGTCCTCACGGCTCATCCGCTCGGTCGCATCGAGGGCGTCGAGCGTCGCCATGACGGTCGCGTTTGCGGCCGCGCTGGAGCTTTTGAGCCCCGACGCCATCGGGACCTCGCTCTCGGTGGTGACGGTCCCGCCGGAGACCGCCGGGACGCCCACGTTCTGTGGACCGCCGTGGGCATCAATAACGTACTCGACACAGCGCTCGATGAGCCGCGTGTCGGCGTCCGGCGCACCGTCCACCTCGCCGGTGACACCGTCGGTCTCAGTCGAGAGCGTGACGGTCGCTGTCGTGTACTCGTCGATAGCAAACGCCGCGCCGTGGCCGGTCGCGAGCGCGTTGAGGACCGTCCCTGCTGCGGGCGCTGCTGCCTTCCCTTCCATCGACGTGTACTCTCACACGGACCTATTTACTAACTGCGATACCCCTGTAGCGGCCACATTGACCGCAGCAGCGAAGCGATCGCGTCACAGTAAGACGGACAACACTATACCGACCAGTTCGAAGGGAGCCAGCAACGGGAAATGAGCATCGGGAACATACTTCGTGGACTCGCGGCGGGCATCGCGGTTCTGGGCTACGTCAGCCTGTTTCTGTTGTTACAGGTCCAGGCAGCCACAGTATCGGCGCTGGCGGGGGTTGCAGTGCTCTCCACTGCTGCGCTCGTCATTGCTGGTGGTCGGCCCGCAGTTCGCCAACTTCTGGGTCGCGGGTCGTCCTCTCAGTCGGACACGTCCGGGTGGTGGCTCGCTCGCGTCGAACCCGCACTCGAAGACGCCTGGAACACGTATGCGGATCTCGTGCTAACGGTCGGCCTGTGGGGCATCAGTATCACCTCCTTTGGCGGACTCATAACCTACCCCGGCGACAACCCGCCGTTCGGCCTCGCTATCGTCGGATTCCTGTCGATGGTCTGTGGACTCATCTCGCTCGGGTTTCTCATCGATTCGAGATACGAGTGAAATCGGGAGACTCGGGTTCCGCTCAGGCCGGGAACAGGAGGTACGGCAGAATAAACAGCAACAGGAACATGAACAGGAGGATGATGCCGTAGCCGGCGAGCGTCCCGGCGGCTGTCAGCCACGCCGGATGGTCGAACTGCTCGGTTAGATGTGCCATATCGTGCGGTTCAATCGGCGACAGTATAGTGGTTTGGGAGCGGGACGTACCCGAACTACTGCAGTGTCCTCACTGCGACTGGGAACGGTAGGCTTTCAACGATCGGTTCAGTACACTGGCAAAAATGTATATTGTCATCGTTGGTGCGGGTGATATCGGGTCGCCGTTGCTTGAGATTGCGACAGCGGGGGGGAACGAGGTCGTCGTCATCGAACGCAACGAGGAGCGGGCGGAACGCGCATCGAGACAGTACGACTGTCTCGTTATCAACGACGACGCGACGGTGAAGGATACGCTGGAGGACGCCGGTGCGGACCGTGCCGACGCGCTCATCTCGACAACCGATCAGGACGCGACCAACATCATGGTCTGTCTGCTGGCACAGGAACTGGAGGTGCCGGACATCGTCTCCGTCGTCCACAATCCCGAGCACATGAACGTGTTCCGCCAGATCGGCGTCAACACGATGCAGAACCCACAGCGGCTCATCGCCGAGTATCTCTACCGGGCTGTCAAACGGCCGTCTATCGTCGACTTCATGCGCATTGGCGATCAGGCGGAGGTGTTCGAAATAACAGTCACGCCAGATGCTCCGATTGCAGGCAAGACACTAGAGGAGGCCAACACGGAGGGGCTCATTGGCGGCCAGACGCTTATCGTGGCCATCGAGCGCAACGGCGACGGTGATCCGATAACGCCCCGCGGCGATACACGCATTGAGGCGAACGATCTGCTCACGGTCTACTCGGGAGACGGTGCGACACCGGAGGTGACCGACATCTTCGGCCACTCCGAGGATCACAGCTGACATGTCGCGACGGAACGGCGGGCTGATCCCGACGGACCTGAAAACGATCGCCCGCGATATTGGCTCGCTCCTGCTGATGGAGGCCGGACTGATGACGATCACAGCCGCGATTGCGCTGGGCTTTCAGGAGTTCTACGCCGCTTTCGGGTTCTTTACTGCGGCCGGGGTGACCGCCGCTGTCGGCGGCCTCGCGAACCGTTGGTTCACCGATGCCCCAGCCCCACAGATGAAACACGGCATGGTCATCGCCGCCGGCGGGTGGCTGCTGGTCGCCGCGTTCGGGTCGTTGCCGTTTCTGTTGACCGCATGGTTCACGCCCCCTGCTGTCATGGATACGTTCGTTCCGGTCGGGACGGACACGAGTGCGTGGGAGCCGATCAGGGTCGGCGGAACGACCACGCTCTCCAGTCTGGCGTACTTCCGGAACCCACTCCACGCATTCTTCGAGAGCATGAGTGGGTGGACCGGGAGCGGCCTGACGATGGCGATTCACGAGCCCTCGCTTCCTCGCGCCGTCCAGTGGTGGCGGTCGTTCATCCAGTACGTCGGTGGCGTCGGAGTCATCGTTCTGACCGTCTCCATCCTGTCGCGGCCCGGCAGCGGCAGTTACGCGCTCTACCAGAGCGAGGCCCGCGAGGAGAAGATCCATCCCAGCGTCGTCTCCACCGTTCGCACCGTCTGGAAACTCGTCGCCGGCTACACGGTCCTCTCCTTTGCGCTCCTGTTCGGTGCCATCCTCGCCAGCGACAGCGAGTACGCGGCGTCGCTGTCGCTGTGGGAGGCCGCCTGGCAGGCGCTCAATCACGCCATGACCGGGCTCACGACCGGCGGGTTCTCGGTCACGGACAACTCGATTGCGACGTACAACTCGCCGCTTGTCGAGACCGTCCTGTTGCCGATCATGATTCTCGGTGCGATTGCGTTCCCGGTCCACTACGTCGTCTTGCACGATAGGCAGGTTCGCGAACTGGTGTCGGACCTGCAGACTCGCTGGCTGTTTATCCTGCTCGCGCTCGGCGTCGCTGGGCTCTCAGTACAAAACGCGTGGTCCGTTCCTGCGACGACTGAGGCGTTTGCCACCCAGTCGTTCCTGCCGTTTTCGGTGCCGATGCTCGACGCTGCACAGCTTGATGCGGTCCGGGACTCGACGTTCCAGTGGGTCAGCGCCCTCAGCTGTACCGGCTTCCAGTCGGCACCGATCGGTCGCTGGCTCGCCGGCGGCAAGGTGCTCGTGGCCGGTGCAATGGTGCTTGGCGGCGCTGCGGGGTCCACTGTTGGGGGCATCAAAATCATCCGAGGATACACCATCGCTCGCGGGATCATCTGGCAGTTCTCGCGAGTGTTCCTCCCGACGAACGCGGTGATTACGGCCCGCATCGGCGACCGGACGCTCGACCGCGAGTCGATGGAGCGGGAGTTCAGCGAAGCGGCCATCGTGACGCTGCTATGGCTCATCATTCTCGTCACCAGCAGTATCGTCCTCACCAACGTCGCGGGACCGGGGTTCGGCTACGCCGATGCTCTGTTCGAAGTCGCCAGCGCGCAAGGGAACGTCGGCCTTTCCTCGGGCATCACCGGGCCGTCGATGTCCCCGCTTGCGGAGGGAATGTTCGTGCTGAACATGTGGGTCGGCCGCCTGGAGATCATCCCGATACTCGTGTTCATCCGCGCTGGACTGTACGGGCTAGACCCGTAGCTGAGCGGTCGCCCGCTGTCTCTCACTCTTCGTCAGGATACACTTCGCCAAGAAACATCCAGCGGACTTTCGTTCCACCTTCGGGTCTGGTCTCCTCTTTGACGTGGTAGAGATACGGTCCGTGTGGACAGTCAGCACATTCTTCAGCACAGGTAGTCCGCTTCACCACCTCAGTGTAGCCATCGCGTTTGGTCGCGCGAAGGATTTCCTCGTTGGGGCCTGGTTCCACCGGCGAGTCCGTCTCGTCGTGAAAGCGCAGGAGTTCCTGCGCATAGATGATCGTATTGCGGAGTTCGTCAGGCGTCAACTGTGGCAGTTCCGTCGCCACTTTATCCGGGACCCCCTCAGGCGGTGTCGGTCCGTTTTCAGGACTGGACATACGGACATCTCTATCTGGGAGGTATATAACTGAACTGGCGGCTACAAATAGCGGTGGAACAAGTTGCCGGCACTCACTCGTTCCAGAACGCCCCGGTAAATATCACGAACACCGGAATGATCTCCAGTCGACCGATCCACATCAGGAAGATCATCAGCAGTTTGCTGGTCTCCGGGAAGAGTTCGTAGGTCCCGAACGGCCCCAGAAAGCCGAACCCGGGGCCGATATTCCCGATGGTCGCCAGGCTTGCGCTGATGGCTTCGAAAACAGTCAGTTCGAGCCCGACACGACCGGCATCGAGGAGGAGGAACACCGTCGCGACACCGAACGTGAGCAGGTACAACAGGGTGAATCCATATATCGCGTTGATAACGTCCTCGTCGATGACCTGCCCGCCGAGCCGAACTGGTTTGACGGCGCTAGGGTGGGCTGTCGTGAACAGTTGGCGTCGGATGCTCTTGAGCACGACGAGCCATCGGACGATTTTGACGCCGCCACCGGTCGACCCTGCGGAGCCGCCGATGAACATCGCGAACACCAGGACTCCCTGTGCGGTGTTGCCCCACTGGGCGAAGTCGCTCGTCGCGTACCCGGTCGAGTTCAGCAACGAGGCGACCTGAAACGTGGCTTGCCGGAGCGAGTTCTCCAGCGCCCCCTGTGTAATGCCCCCGAGTTCGAGCGGCGGCGCGGACCCGGTAAAGAGCAGTCCCCAGAGGATGACGGCCACGCCGGCGTTCGCGCTGAGGTACGCCTGTAGTTCTCGGTCCTTGAGGAAGGCGGCGTACTCGTCCTGCAACAGAAGGTAAAACAGCGCGAAGTTCATCCCGGCGATGAGCATGAACGGAATGACGGCCCACTGGACAGCCGGTGAGAAGTAGGCGATGCTCTCTGCCTGTGGGGAGAAACCGCCGGTCGGCAGCGTCGTGAATGCATGAGCAACGGCATTATACGCATCCATATTCGGTGCGTAGCCCGCGTAATGGAGGCCGAGCAGAATGAGGACGTACAGGACAGTAAAGCCCAGATAGAACAGCCAGAGGAGTCGGGCGGTCTCGGCTATCTTCGGCGTCAGCTTCTGGAGTTCGGGACCAGGCGCTTCTGATTCGATCAACTGCGCCCCGTTGACGGCTGCCTCCGGAAGAATGGCGACCATCAGGACAATAATACCCATGCCGCCGAGCCACTGGGTGAGCTGTCGCCACATCAACAGCGCGTGGGAGTGGCGAGCAAACGATATTTCGTTGGTAGCGGTCGCGCCAGTGGTGGTAAACCCGGACATCGATTCGAACAGCGCGTTCACAGGCTCACCGAGTGCTGATTCAGTCCCGTACCCCGCGATAACGTACGGAATCGCGCCGACAACTGCGACAGCACCCCAGGAGAGGCCGACGAACAACAGCGCTTCGCGCGGCCCGAGTTCGTGGCTGTCGCTGGCTTGCTCTATCGCTACGCCGAGTGTGATGGCGATCCCGATAGAAATCAGGAAGACAACGGTATCTTCTCCGTACAGCAAACCGATCCCGAGCGGGACCAGCATTGCGACGGCGAGATACTTGATGACAGTGCCGGTCAGAGCGACGCTCTGTCGCCAGTCGACGCGAACCGACATCACTAATCACCGACCATTAACTGACGCTCACACTCCCGATATGAAAAAGCCCCACGTTCCAACAGCGCTGTTTCCGGCGGATTCACTCGTGAACGTCTTCGGTTCGATGGCTTTCTGTTCCGTTCTGGAAGCGTATTGCGTTCGTACGCAGTCGCGTCTCTGGTGTGGATATTGGGCTGGAACTACTGGAGACGCTGCAGTGGCGACTCAGGCGTGGCCCTGTTCTTTCGCTCCCTCGCGGATCTGCTTTGACCGCTTACGGACGCGCGAAATGTACCGCTCGATTTTCTCCGGTTTCTCGCCGTAGAACGACGCTGCCCAGTGGATGTCAACGCCGTCCTGCGTGAGGAAGTACGCGACGAGCGTATCACGGCCGGCCTGGATGACGGTCGGCGGGACGCCGCGGTCCCCAGTCTCGGCCTCCTGAAAGCCGTTCACGTCGAAGTACACGTCGGCGTACAGCGTCGCCATCTCCGGGTCCGCGAACTCGGCCCCCTGGTGGTTTGGGGCCTCGAATCGGTAGCGTGTCTTGCCCTCGTCTGTCGTTCGTTCGACGATGCGCACGTCGAGGATGTACTCGCGGTAGGTCGGACTGTCCGTCGGTGTATCTGCGGTGCCTGATTGTGGCATGGGTAGTGTTGAGTTGTTACGGTTATCGAGCGGTTCTGGCCGCGAGTACCACCGCTCCGGCGACTGCGGCGAGCACCAACGCCATCGGGATCGAACCGTCGGCTCCGGTCGTCGACTGGTCGCCGACAGCCGTAGCATCGCCGGTCGCGTCACCCGCGGCACTCGCCGATTCGGTTGCGGACCCGGCGGCCGATGAGGACGCTTCGGTCGAGCTGGCAGCGACAGTGTCGGTCGTCTCGCCGGTCACCGTGACTGTTGCCGCCTCTGTGGCCGGCTCAACCGCCCCGCCGCCGTCGGCGTCGACCTGATTCGACGCGACAGTCACCTGCGTCTCACCGACGTCGACGCCAGCGAGCGTGACTGTCGCGAGTGTCACACCGCTAGCTCCGGGCTCGATCTGCCCGTCAAGGTCAGCCGCCTCAAGCGTGACTGTCCCGCCATCTGAACTAACGACGGGATCGGTCGTGAGTCCGAACCGGTCGGGGTAGCTCGCGTTCTTGAATCGGGCGACAGCGGGGTCATCGACGGAGAGTTCGAGCTGGTAGCCGGCCAGTCCGTCCGGCGCGCTGGTGAGGACGACCGGTACGGCCATCGTTTCGCCGGCAGCGACGGAGTCTGTCTCGATACTGATTGCTGGCGTACTCTGCCCTGTGGCGAGTGCGGGGACCGTCCCCGCGAGGAGGACGAGCGCGACGAGCGCGAGGGGGCGGCTGGCGGTTCGGACGCGACCGGGTATCGAACGGGTGGTGTCGTCGGTCATTGTGTTGCTGTATCGAAAGATGGGAATGGGATCCGGTCGCGGCCGTCAGTTGACCTCTTCGTAGAGGGCCGTCACGTCGGCGAAGTCGATCTTGCCGTTTTCGTTGAAGTCGTACGCGCCGGTGTTCAGCTGGATGCTGTCGGAGTCCATGTTTGAGAACAGCACCTGCACGTCCTCGTAGTCGAGACGGCCGTTGCCGTTGAGGTCCTCGAAGTGACCGTCGCCGTCGGGGTCGGTCGGTGCGGCGTCGCCGACGACCGTCTGCGGGCCGCCCACGACGATGCCGTTTCGAACTTCTGCCTCGATGGCGTTGCCGTTCTCGTCGTCCATCTGCTCGATAGTGACGGTCAGGTCAGTCGTGCCGCCACCGTTGGCGCGGACGTCGAGCGTTGCGAGTGACACGTCCATCGCGCCGGACTGGACGTTCGTATCGACGTCGGCAACACGGATTGTCGCCGACGAGCCGTCGTCGCTGATGGAACTCTCTGTGAGTCCGAGCGCGTCGGGGAATGAAATGCCGGTGATGGACGCGATTTCGGGGTTCGAGACGGTGACGGAGAGCTGGGCACCGGAAAAGCCAGCGGGGAGTGACGAGGCAGTCAGCGGGACGCTACCCGTCGACCCGCTGCCGACCGCGGCGGAGTTGGCGCTGACGACGACGTTGGGCTGGTAGACATAGAGACCGTCGTTCGGGTACGAGCGCGCTGGGCCGCCGAAGCCGTCCTCACAGCAGATGACGCGGCCGTCGCGCATCGTGTAGACGTTGTCGATGTTCCGGAGCGCATCGTTCGCGTCCTCCGGCGAGTCGGTGAAATCGGGGCCAGTGATGACTGGTTCGAGCGTCGAGACGTTGTAGTCCGATTCCAGCACCCCGCGATAGACGACGCCGCCGTCGACGCGGTCGAGTTGGATATCGCCCTCGTCGTCCGCGAGTGCGTCGTTGAACTCCGAAATACCGAAGTAGATGAAATCGCCGGGCTGTGAGTTATCCACGGTGTCAACGCCCTCTGCCTTGTTGAACTCGATGGATGCATCGATCTCCTTGGCGGCTGCACGGGTCTCAAGGAACGGGACGCGACGGAGTTCCTCGTCGACGCCGTCGGGCCCGTTCGCCTCGTACTGCTCGGCCCACTCGACGATTTCCTCGTTCGTGATGTAGTTCCGGTTCCCGTTCTCGATGACGGACAGGTCGGCCTGCTTGATGACCGCCGCTGTCACCTCGTCGCCGTCCGCCCAGTCGGCGTGTGCGCTGAGGTAGTCAGCCTGAGTCACGTCGTCGTACTCGGCGACCCAGGATTCGACCTCGCCGTTGGTGGCGTGGCCGAGTTCTATCCACTCGATTTCGAGTGGAGTCTGTGCGGGAGAGTTCCGCTCCCCGGCTTCGGCAGCGTTGGCTGCGTCGTTCGTGATCTTCGGTGCGTACAGCGTCCCGGCGACGTCCATCGGTTCGTCGTACTCCGGAATCGGTTCGTCGGCGACGAACTTGTAGATGCCCTTGCTGTCGCCGTCCGAGCAACCATAGAGGGTCCGCTGGTCGCCTTCGATGTCGGGTGCCTCCCACGAGGCCCGCCCCATCACATAGTACTTGACCGCTTCAGGTTCGTCGGCGGTCGGTTCGCGGAAGTCGACGAAGTACCCGTACCGGTACGGATTCGGATACACGTCGTCGAGCAGTGTCGTGTCGAGGTTCTCGCTGTCCCCTTGGTCGTCGCGCTCCGCACCGAGGTAGTACGCGAGGAACTCGACGCCGGTCAGCGCCCAGTAGCCCTGCGGGCCGAAGTTCTCGTCGAGGTCGCCGCTCTCGGCGTAGGACTCGATTGCGCCCGATATCTTGCTCGGGTTCGGCCGGTTCCAGAACTGACACCCGCCGATGAGGCCCTCGCCCGACCCCGCCTCGACGATGTCGCTTACCGTCGCCGTCAGGCTGACGCGGGGGTGTGCGTAGTTCTCCTCGGCGGAGATCATCGTCTCCCACGGGCTGAGGTCGCCGTAACAGTTGATCCGCGTCCCGCCGTGTTCACGGAGCGAGTCGGTGTTGGTCAGGTTCATCGCGTTCTCGGTGTCTGCGCTCCACTCGCCGTTCTCGTCCTGGCTGAGCGGGACCCGCGAGACGCACCCGGGGCTGTTCTCCCAGTTTGTAAACAGGTAGCCCTCGGTCCCCTCGTCGTTGCTCGGGACGAACTGGTTACAGTCGGGGTTCGTCGCCGCGCCGCCGTACTGCGTGCCGGCGAAGTTCTCCTGCGTGATATCTGTCCCGTCAGGCGTCTGGACCACGCCGAGGCGCTCCTCGCCGTCGTTGATCGGTTCGCGCCCCTGTATGAGGATTTCGTAGTCACCGGCCGCTGATCGGACCTGCCGCTGTTTCTCCTCGGTGTCCGGAACCCCTACCTCCGGGAAATCGTCGTTGCTCCCGTCGAACTCGAACTGGAAGCCGCTGAAATAGCCCACTGCGGCCCGTCCGAACGGTTCGGGATTCTCCCCTTCCGGGTGCTGGAGGCTGTACAGCAGTGACCCGTCCTCGAAGACGAACGGCCCTGTCACCTCCGCGCCAAACGCCGTCGTCGAGAAGCGTTTGAGACTCCCGGCGACGCTCGGTGCCCCAGGTGTGTCTGTCTCTTCGACCTCTTCGCCGCTTGCCACGCCGATGACGCTGGCCCCAAGCGCAGCAGCCACCGACTGTGAAAGCACCTGCCGTCGAGTGAAATCGACCATGCGAGTGAGGGGTGGCAGTGATTATTAAAGCAGTTTTATAATATCTGAATGATGTATTCGGAGTCCTCTTGTGATATCAATTTTAGCTATACTACTAACCAGCTGGACATATCGCAAATACTGCTATTTTTACAGAATACGTACTGGATGGCTCCGACGACATCCGCTCACACTCCGGTTCGTACTCACCTACTTACCAGTCGACGAACAGGATAATCACCACACAATACTCACGCTGTCAGGTCACAAGTCACACCGACGACTGTCGTAGCCAGCCGCTACATCCCCATGTCAGCAGCCGGGTCGGGAACCGGCAGCTCGTTCGGGGACACACCGAGCAGTTCCGCCGCGTGGTCGAGTGCCATGTCGAAGCCGTAGTATCGCTCCAGTTCGTCGCCGTCAGCGGTCGGCCGGACCTTCAGCATCGCGTACCCCTCGATGTTCTGTGCGACCGCGGCGCTCCCGCTGTCGCTCTCGAATATCAGCAGCCGTTCCTCGTCGGTCTCTCGGTAGGTGGCCGTGATACCGTCGGCTGACGCCTCGACGGGGAGTTCGGAATCGGTCATCGGCGGCCCTAGGGACCGGGGGTATGCGAACTTGGCGGTCCACTCGGAACCGCAAACGCGAAACCGGGCGGCTGTGACCGGACACCTATGGCGAAGTGGCTCCAGAGCGGCCGCCGGCGCGATATGTGCGTCCTGCTGGCTGCTGCCGAGGACGGGGAACTCTCCGGCCAGCGGCTGAAAACGCGGCTCGAACGCCGCTACGACACGCGAATCGAACCGAAGAGCTTCTACGGCGCGCTCGACGCGCTGGAGTCGGCGGGGTTCGTCGCTCACCGCGAGGACGGCATCGCCGACAAGTACTCGCTGACCGAGGCTGGCGAGCGGCGGCTCCGGGACCAGTTCGAGTGGATGCGCGAGGCGCTCGGCGAGGATAGCTAACTATTCATTCTTGGCCCTGCCGAATTTCGTTTCGCCGGCACTGATGGATGGGATATCCTTTTTGTGAGCGCTCCCACAGAACACAGGTATGTCCCTGTCCCGCTCACTCCTCCTAGCAGGTCTGGACGCTCTCCCGTTTGCGGCGCTCGCCAGCGTCGCGACGTACGTGTTCGCACGCACAACCATCCAGCCGTCAGTAGTTGTCGGCATGCTCGCCGGGACCGTCGGTGTGGCAGTGCTTCTCGCGCTTGGAATTGCCAGCGCGAGATGCTACCGTGCGGACGGAAAACCGTTCTACTTCACGCGTGCGGTCGTGGTCGAAGGGCTCCTCTCGCTTCCCTAGTCGAGAAGCTCGCTGGCAATCGTATTCCGAAGAACCTCGCTGGTCCCCTCGTAGATCTCGTTGAGTTTGGCGTCGCGGTAGAACCGCTCGGCCGGGAAGTCTTTCGTGTAGCCGTAGCCGCCGTGGACCTGAATGCCCTCGTTCGCCACTTCTCGGGACACCTCGGAGGCGTAGAGCTTGGCCTGGGCGGCCTCCTTGACGAACGACTCGCCGGCCATCTTCTTATCGGCAGCCTGGTGCATCAGCAGGCGGGCCGCCTGCGTCTTCGTGTCCATGTCGGCGAGCTTGTGCTGGATGGCTTGGAAATCGCTGATCGGCTGGTCGAACTGCTCACGGTCCTGGGCGTATTTCAGTGCCTCGTCCAGCGCAGCTTGGGCGATGCCGACACCGCGGGCCGCGATAGTGATGCGTCCGCCGTTGAGCGTTTTGAGCGCGTGGACGAACCCGCGGCCCTCCTCACCGAGCATACGGTCGGCAGGGATGCGCATATCGTCGAACCGCAGTTCGGCAGTCGGACAGCCCTTGTCACCGAGTTTGTGCTCGGTCCCTTCGACGATGAAGCCGTCGTCCTCCTCGGGGCGAACGATGAACGAGGAGATACCCTTGTTGCCGGCCTCGGGGTCGGTCTTCGCGAACAAAACGACAGTGTCGGCGACGGACCCGTTGGAGATCCAGAGCTTGCCGCCGTTGACCAGATAGGCGTCGCCGCCGTCGACGGGTTCGGCAGTGGTGTCCATCGCGGGCACGTCACTGCCCGCACCCGCTTCGGAGAGGGCGAACGCGCCGATCTCCTCGCCCTCGGCAAGCGGTGTGAGGTAGGTCTCTTTCTGGGCCTCGTTCCCGAACTCGTAGATCATGTTGCAGGCCAGCGAGATGTGTGCGGCGACGATTGTGCCGAGCCCGCCGCTTCCACGCGAAATCTCTTCCAGGGCCATGGCGTAGCTGTGATAATCTAGTTCGGCCCCGCCGTACTCCTCCGGAATCGGCATTCCCATCAGACCGAGGTCGGCCATCTCGTCGACGAGATCCCACGGGAACTCGTCGGTTTCGTCGATCTCCGCTGCCCGCGGCTTGACCTCCTCGTCGACGAAGTCCGCGACCATCTCCTGTATCTGGCGCTGTTCCTGTGTGGGGCTAAAGTCCATGACAGATTCTAACGCTGGTTGGGTCTTTACTGTTGGCCAACGCTCGGCCCGTTGCCGGGTATCGTACTCAGACTGCTACTGTCGGCCTTTGTCACCGCGGATCGGTCAATCGTACTCGTAGAAGCCCTTACCGGACTTTTTGCCGAGATCGCCGGCTGCAACCTTGCGCTTGAGCAGGTATGCAGGCTTGTAGCGGTCACCCAACTCCTCATACAGCGTCTCAGAGGCGTCAAGAACCACGTCGAGGCCGATGTGGTCGGCTAGTTCGAGCGGCCCCATGGGGACGTTCGTCCCGAGCGTTAGCCCGCGGTCGATGTCGGCCTTGTCGGCGACACCTTCGTCGTATGCCCGGATGCCTTCGTTGATCCAGGGCATCAGGACGCGGTTTACGACGAAGCCGGGCTTGTCGTCGGCTTCCCAGGTTTCCTTGCCGATGTCGTGGGCGAACTCCCGGCCCAGCGTCACTGTCTCGTCGCTAGTTTTCTCGCCGACGACGAGTTCAACGCCTTTCATGACCGGCACGGGGTTCATGAAGTGCAGTCCGAGAACCTGCTCAGGCCGTTCGGTGGCACTGGCGATTGTCGTAATCGAGAGCGTGCTCGTGTTGCTGGCAAGCACTGTGTCAGGCCCACAGACTGCGTCGAGGTCCTCGAACACAGACTGCTTGATCTCCATGTCCTCCGTGACGGCCTCGACGACGAGGTCGGCATCCGCGAGGTCGTCCATCTCGGTGGTGCCGGTGATGCGGGCTGTTGCCGCTTCTGCCTCCTGTTCTGTCACTGTGTCGCGCGCAACGAGTGTCTCGAAGCTCGACTGTATCTCCTCGAACCCGGCGGCAACCAGTTCTTCTGTCACATCGCGCATGACGACATCGTAGCCGGCCGTCGCGGCGACCTGGGCGATGCCGTTGCCCATCGTTCCAGCTCCAACGACGCCGACAGTGTCGACAGTTTCGAGATGCATACCGGCGCCTTCGTCCGGTGGTCGTGTAAGTCTGCCGACGGTATCGGATCATCGCGGGGCCGGAGTTCCCCGAGTTAACCAGTCACAGGCTTAGCGGCAAGCACTGCCCCGCGACTGAATATTCACTCGAAATGTAGTAAATGTCAGGAAAAAGATACTTATGGTGTGCCGTAGAACCAACTGGTGATGAGAGACCCTGCGGGCAGCAGGCTCGGAGACAAATTCGACTGGTCACTGGATGGCCAGTCCCTGCCCCTACATCTGACAAATGAGTAAGTCACTCGACACCTCGACCACCGAAGCCGCGCAGACAGTCACGGAAGTCATCGACACCATCGCCGCGACGACGCCGGACGTCCGCCGCGCTGTTGCCGACTACCGTGGCCAGAGCAACTCCGTCAACCCCACCGGCGACGACCAGCTCGCGGCTGACCTGCGTGCCGACGAACTGTTTGAGCAGCGGGTGCTGGGCATCGACGGCGTTGCCTCCTACGCCAGCGAGGAACGCGCAGCGGTGAAAACAACAGACGGTCGCCTCCACGTCGCGATGGACCCCCTCGACGGATCGAGCAACCTCGAACCGAACAGCGGGATGGGGACGATTTTCGGCATCTACAGCGAACAGCCGCCGACTGTCGGCACCAATCTCCTCGCCGCCGGGTTCGTCATCTACGGCCCGATCACCTCAATGGTCGTTGCTCGGGACGGCAGTGTCCACGAGTACATCCTCGAAGACGGCGACAAGCGGGTCGTCGACGACGATGTGACGGTCCCTGAAGATCCCACAGTGTTCGGGTTCGGCGGCGGCGTCGACTCCTGGACAGACGAGTTCGAGTCATACGCCGCAGAGGTCCGTCACGAACTGAAACTCCGCTACGGCGGGGCGATGGTCGCGGACATCAATCAGGTGCTCACCTACGGCGGTATCTTCTCGTACCCCGAACTGGAGTCACGCCCTGAGGGGAAACTCCGAGTCCAGTTCGAGGGACACCCGATGGCCTACATCCTCGAATCGGCCGGCGGTCGATCCTCCGACGGTGACCAGTCGCTACTCGAAATCGAACCTGACGGGCTGCACGAGCGGACGCCGCTGTATCTCGGGAACGACGACCTGATCGACCGACTCGAAGCGAATATCGACTGACGACCTGGATTCTGTCGTTCAGTAGCCGAGGTAGATCGCCAGTCCTTTCAGAACACTGTACAGCCCGACAGCGATGCCCAGTAGCCCACCGAGAACGGTTCCGACGATGCCGTCAGGCCACAGCGAGAGCGGGTTCGGAACCCCAATCGACGGCAGCGCTGGAATCGAGAGGCCACCGCTGTCATCCGTCACGTTCCCGACGCGTTGCCCGTCGACAGTCAATTTTCCAGTGGTCCCCTCTGGCACTGAGCGGGCAAACTCCGTCGTTCGCGTCTCACCGGCAGGAACAGTGACTGTCCGTGTTGTCAGTATCGACGTGTTGAGCGCGACGATCACGTTGTTGTCGCCGCTCGCGGTGCCCCGGTTTTCCAGTTCGACCGTGATGACAGTCCGGTCGCCGGGACCGAGTGTCGATGGTACCGCCGTAGCGTTCGTAACCACGATATCCGGCTGTCCGGGCTTCTCTGTCGATTTCTCCGTCATCTCTGGTTCGGACGTCGACGCTTCCGAGTCGTTCGTCGCCGTCTCCGCATCCATGTCTGTCGCTGTCGTCTGTTCGACGCCAACGACGAAGGTCGAGAGACCCGGCGACTCAGCCCGGTAGACGATGTGTGACTCGCCCCGGCTCGCGATCTCAGTCGACAACGGCATCCACCCGTCGCCGCTCCGGAAGAGCGTCACGGCATCGGGCATCGCGCCGACCGCCGCCAGCGCGTCACGGTCCACAGTAAACGTGAACGTCGCGTCCTGAGCCGGGACGGAGCCGTGATCGATGTCGAACTGGCTGATAGCGATGTGGCCAGTGGCAGTCGCGAACGCTGACGTGGGACGACGGGAACGAATAGTGAGTGTCGTAGATTCGTTACGCGGGAAGGAAACGGCAAGCCGCTCTAGCGTCCCGTTCTGGCCGGTGACGAGCGCTCCGTCTATGGGCTGAATCCGTTGTGCCTGACCGGACCCGTTTACCGAGACGTTCGCCATTGTCGCGTTCGGCTGCCGCACGGTCACGTTCCCAGCGGGACCATTCCCCGTCACAGACACGACTTTCGTCACTGTTTCCGTGTTCCCGAGCGGATCAGCGGCCGTCGCCGTGACTTCGTGACTGCCGGGTGAAGCAAAGGCTACTGTGATGTTCTTGCCTGTGAGAATTGTATCACTCCCGACTTGCCACCGGACCGAGTCGATGCCCTGATCGTCTGTCGTCTCCGCCGCGGAGAAGGTCACCGACTCGCCGACCGTTGCGTTCTCCGGCCCAGTGACGGTGACGTTCGGCGCGGAGTCGTCATAGAGAAACGTCTGCTGTCGGCCAAAGGAGTTCTCGTTTCCGTTCTCGTCAGTTACCGACAGCAACAGCAGCGAGTACTCGCCTTCCTCCGGGAAGGTGTACTTTCGTGTATACGTGAGCGTACTGCCGGTGCGTTCGGTGAACCCCGAGATGTTGAGTGTGTCTATCGACGGGCCACCGACGGAGATCTCGAGCTGCTGTATCGGTTCGTGAATCCCGACAGAGATGCGGGCAGTAGAGCTATTGACGCGACTCAGTTCGAACGACTGGTACTTCGGTACGACGGAGTCCATCCCGGTGACGGTGACTGACTCGTGGGGAAGCTCGTTCCCTGCTTCGTCTGAGATACTGCCAGTGTCACGGAGGCTGACGGTGACGTTGTCTGTGTCGACTTTTTTCTCCAGCAGCAGGGAGACGCGTACCCCTGTCCTGTTTGCTCCGGAGGCGTTGATCGATGCGACCGAGACGTTCTCCACTCGGCCCTCAGTTAACGCGAAATCCGCCGCCTGAATCGTACTCGTGTCTATCGACCCGCCGTCGTCGTACAGGGACACCTCGATAGTCGTAGAATTGCCCCGCGTCACATTGCCCCATTCCGGCGATTCTGTGTCTTCGGCCGCGGCCGTGCCGGAACCGACGATACCGAGCAGTGGGAGCAAAAAGAGTACGAGGAGAAGCGGAAGCCACCAGCGACGACGCCTGGCCGACGGCGGCGTCTCTCGGGCGTGGCCGGTGGCACTCATGATGCGTGAGTAGTCCGGCACCCGATATCAATGGTGCGCCACCATTATGAGAGGTGATAATCGCATGCGCGGTAGCTGCGACATTATATGCACTGGGTGCATTGAACGCGTCGTTCAAACTCGATCCGGTGGCATCGGGTTTCCCTTGGGTATACAGTCCCTACTCCACCGGTTTCAGCAGTAAACAGTGTGTATTTAATACGTGGGATGACAACCAGATAACAGACCACGTGGGGGCGTGGTTGCGGAGGGTGACGTGCTCAGAACGGACCGAACGGTCTCGATAGGGACCATCGACGGATGGTGTAGCGCCCTGCTCGACGAACTTGTGGCCGTCGAGCGAGAGCTATGGCTTGTCGTCGCCGTGACGCTCATCATCGACGTGTGGCTGACACACGTCGGCCTCCAGCACGGCCTGCAGGAGGGAAATCCGCTGATGCGGGCCGCGATAGAGACGTTCGGAATCGCGGTTCTCGGCCTGACGAAGGTTGGCGTCCTCGGGCTGGCAGGGCTGACCCGCCAGTTGTTGAGCGACCAGCGTGGCGTCGTCGTGCCACTCGGACTGGCACTTCCGTGGGTAGCGGCCGTCGTGATCAACGCGACACTCCTGCTCAGCCTGTAGCCACGCCGGATTATCTTATCCTCCAGTTTCGTCCTCTCACTGGACTAGTACCCCGAACGTATCGTGTCGCCGTGGCCGATTCAGTTGCAGACACCCCGTCTGATTAATCAGGTCCGTTGTAGGTAATTGACATCTGGAAAATCCCATGGACGGCGGTACCCTTTTGCCCACAGTCTGAGATATTGACTGTATGTCGCCTGAGGTAAACCCGTTTGAGAGTTTACAGGAGCAGATCGACGACGCGTCGGACTATCTCGAATATTCGACCGACGTGCTTGAGCGGCTGAAACACCCCGAGCGGGTGCTGGAGGCGAACCTCTCTGTGGAGATGGACGACGGGTCCGTTGAGGTGTTTCGTGCCTACCGGTCACAGTTTAACGGTGACAGAGGGCCGTACAAAGGTGGGATTCGCTATCACCCACAGGTCACACGCGACGAGGTCAAGGCACTGTCTGGCTGGATGGTGTACAAGTGCGCTGCGGTAAACATCCCCTACGGCGGCGGGAAAGGCGGCATCGAGATCGACCCGCGACAGTACTCGGCCAGCGAAATCGAACGGATAACGCGGTCGTTCGCGAAGGAACTCCGCCCGATTATCGGCGAGGACCAGGACATCCCCGCCCCCGATGTCAACACCGGCCAGCGCGAGATGAACTGGATCAAAGACACATATGAGACGCTGGAGAACACTACCGAGCCCGGCGTCATCACCGGCAAAGCCCCGGAGTCGGGGGGCAGTGCGGGCCGCGTCGAAGCGACCGGCCGATCCGTGATGCTCACCGCACGCGAAGCGTTCGACTATCTCGGGAAGGACATGGCGGACGCGACGGTGGCCGTGCAGGGCTACGGCAACGCCGGCTCTGTGGCGGCGAAGCTCATCGAGGATCTGGGCGCGAACATCGTCGCCGTATCGGACTCCTCGGGAGCCGTCTACAACCCCGACGGACTCGACGCACGCGACGCGAAGGCGTTCAAGAGCGAGACTGGGTCGCTGACCGGCTACGAGGGCGCAACGGAGGAGCTGACGAACGAAGAGCTGCTGACGATGGACGTGGATCTGCTAGTCCCGGCGGCGCTGGAAAACGCCATCGACGGCGACCTCGCGCAGGATGTGCAGGCCGACATCGTCGTGGAGGCGGCGAACGGCCCGCTAACGCCGAACGCGGACGATGTCCTCAGCGACCGTGACGTGGCTGTGTTCCCCGACATCCTCGCCAACGCCGGCGGCGTCACGGTGTCGTACTTCGAGTGGGTCCAGAACCGCCAGCGCTTCTACTGGTCCGAGGAGCGTGTGAACAGCGAACTGGAGACCATCATCACGAACGCGTTTGACGACCTCGTCGAGACCTACGAGGAGACCGGCGCGCCAAACTTCCGGACCGCGATGTACGTCGTCGCCATCCAGCGCGTCGTCGCTGCGGCTGAGGAAGGCGGCATCTGGCCCTGACCGCGTTCCGGAATCAGTCGCGGCTACCGCGGGTGTTTTGCCGGCGCTTCCCCTACTGTGTGTATGGACATTTACGAGCGGCAGGTCCGCGTCGAAGCTCCGCTGTCAGAGGTCTGGAAATTCCACGCGACAGGCGACGGCCTGGTTGCACTGACCCCCGACTGGATGAACATCCGCATCGAGGAAGAGCGGGGACCGGACGGCGAACCGAATCCCGACGAACTAACCGCCGGGTCTGTCGTCGAATCCTCGATCAAGCCGTTCGGTGTGCCACCGCGCCAGCGGTGGGTTTCGAACATCGTTGCCCGGGAAGAAGGCGAGGACGAAGCGATGTTCCGCGACGTAATGGAGGAAGGGCCGTTCCCCCACTGGGAGCACACGCACACCTTCCGTGCGCTGAGCGACAGGGAGACGCTCGTCCACGACCATGTCGAGTTCGAACTGCCTGGCGGGCCGCTCGGACAGGCGCTTGGCCCCTTTGGCTGTCTCGGGATGGAACCGATGTTCCGGTATCGCCATCAGCAGACGAAGGAACTGCTTGAAGGGTAACGTGGCCTGCCCGCGGACGGCACGGGCCCGACTATGGTATCCGGTGTTTCTTTATCCCAGTGTCGGATACTGCCACAGGATGCGTGGACGTGTCGCTGCGGTAGTTGATGGGGCTGTGAGATTTCCGCGCGATAATGGAGCGAAATCGGCGTGACTGAGCCGCGAATCGACCCACGAATCGGGCTGGTTGTCGCTGTCCTCGCGGTCAGTACGAGCGCGATTCTCGTCCGCTGGAGCGGGGCCGCGGCGTCCGTGGCGGCGTTCTACCGCGTCCTGTTGACGACCGTACTGCTAGCGCCGCTGGCGCTAGGCCGGCATCGGTCGGCGTTCGGACGGCTCGCTCGACGAGACGTACTGGCGGCTGCGGCGACTGGTGTCGCGCTCGCAGTGCACTTCGCCGCGTGGTTCGAGAGTCTGGCGTGGACGAGCGTCGCGGCGTCGGTCACGTTGGTCCAGTGCCAGCCGCTGTTCGTCGCCGTCGGTGCGTGGGCGCTGCTGGACGAGCGTGTCACGCGTGGCACGACGGCGGGCATTCTGGTCGCTATCGGCGGTATCATCGTGATGTCTGTCGGCGAACTGCTCGGGAGCGGGACCGTCGGCCAGCGTCCACTGTACGGCAACGCCTTGGCCCTCGTCGGCGGTGTCATGGCTGCCGGCTACGTGCTCGCTGGGCGCTCGCTCCGCCAGCGGTTCCCGCTCGTTCCCTACGTGACCGTCGTCTACGGCGTCGCCGCTGTATGTCTCTTCATCTTCGTCGTTGCCTCGGGACACCCCGTGACCGGCTACCCACCCCGAGAGTGGGCGCTGTTTCTCGCGATGGCCGTCGGTCCCGGTGTGTTCGGCCACACCGTCCTCAACTGGGCGCTGGCACACGTCGAATCCAGCATGGTCAGCGTCTCACTGCTCGGCGAGCCGGTCGGGAGCGCGCTGCTAGCGTTGCTGTTGCTCGCGGAGATACCGGGTCCGTCGACTGTGGCCGGCGGGGCCGTCGTGCTGATCGGTATCGGCGTCGTCGCCAGAAGCCGAGCCAGCGGGGCAACGCCGGCGGACTGAGGCCGTTCCGGGTCGTCCTATGCGCGTTTTTCAACGGCTCCGCGGATTTCAGCGGCGGCGAAGTCGTGGTCCGGGCGGATGTTGACGAAATCGAGGAACTCCTCCGCGGCCAGCAACTCGGACGTATCGTAGTGGCATGCGGCGGCGGAGACAGCGGCCGGCGCACCAATGAGCGGTTCCAGTGCACCCAGCGCACACGCAAGGTCATATGCGCGAGCGTCACTAATGGCCGCCTCGCGGACGCTCGTGGCGTCGATGAAGTACAGGTCGTCGTGGGCTACGAGTACGTTCTCACAGCGGAAGTCACCGTGGGCCAGACCGTCCTCGTGCATCCGGTGGAGGAAGTCGAATACCGTCGGGCTATGTCGCTCGACGGTTTCGGCCGGTAGGTCGTCCAGCGGCTCGAAGTCGGGAATGTATTCAAGTACCAGTACTCCCATCCCGTCGTACTCGAAGGCTTCGATGGGCTCGGGAGCGTTGACGCCGATCTCCCGCATCCGCTGGGTTGCCGCGAGTTCGTGTTCCGCCATCTCGTAAGGTGTCCCGAAGTGCTCGAAAAAGCCCTCCGTGCCTGACGAGAACGCGCCGATGTTGCGGCCGGCGGTCAGCAGCGTATGGACCAGCGAGTTCTGCCCCGTGATGACTTTCACGAACCACTGATCGTTGACCACCAGCGGCGTCGAGAGCCAGTTCTCCGCTTCCAGAAACGTCACGTGGGCCGCGGGCTCGTCGTACCGTTCGATTACCGCCTGCACCACGCCTTCGAGTTGCTCCCAGGGGACCGTCCCGCGGAGGAATCGCCGGAACGCCATTCCCCTTAGGGAAGGCTATGGACGGGCAAATGGCTTGCGTCCGCCCCGTGTGGTATTTATTAACATAAAACATAGGTCGAGTATGGAGTTCGACGTTCCCAGCGAACACCGGATGATCCGAGATTCGGTCCGCGAGTTCTGCGAGAACGAGATTGAGCCGATAGCCCAGGAGATCGAGGAGGAGCACCGTTTCCCGGCGGCGGTATTCGACGAACTCGGCGAGTTGGACGTGATGGGCGTGCCGATCAGCGAGGAGTGGGGCGGACTCGGTGGCGACACGCTAATGTACGCGCTCGTCGCCGAGGAACTCGGACGCGTCTCCGGGAGCATCGGACTCTCGTACGTGGCTCACACGTCACTCGGGGCCAAGCCGATAGAGCTGTTCGGCACGGACGCACAGAAAGAACGCTGGCTCACACCACTCGCCGCCGGCGAACAGCTCGGCGGCTGGGCGCTCACAGAGCCGGGCAGCGGGAGCGACGCCAGCGACATGGACACGACAGCCGAGCGGGACGGGGACGAGTACGTCCTCAACGGCACCAAGCAGTTCATCACGAACGCTTCTGTCGCCGGGTCGGTGCTAGTCAAAGCCGTCACCGATCCAGAGACCGGCTACGACGGTATCTCGACGTTCATCGTCGCCCCGGAAGACGATGGCTGGGAAGTGACGACCGAGTGGGACAAGATGGGCCTGAATGCCTCACCGACCTGCGAGTTGCTGTTTGACGACTGCCGGATTCCCGCGGATCGACTGCTTGGCGAGGAGGGCGACGGCTGGGCGCAGACGCTGAAGACGCTTAACGGTGGGCGCATCTCCATCGCCGCGCTCTCGACGGGGCTAGCACAGGGTGCTTTCGAGGCCGCGAAATCTTACGCTACCGAACGCGAGCAGTTCGACCGACCCATCTCGAAGTTCGACGCTGTCCGGGACAAAATCGTCGAGATGGACCGCAAAATCGAGCGAGCCCGCCTGCTGACCCACAAGGCCGCGACGATGTACGACCAGGGCGAAGACGTGACGCGCATGTCGTCGCTGGCAAAGCTCGACGCCAGCGAAATCTGTCGTGAGGTCGCCGAAGACGCCGTTCAGGTGCTTGGCGGCTACGGGTACACGACGGATTTCGCCCCGCAGCGGTTCTACCGGGACGCGAAGCTCATGGAGATCGGCGAGGGAACGAGCGAGATACAGCGAATGGTGCTCGGCCGAGAACTGGGCCTGTAACGACCTTCGGAACGCCTACACGTCGGACGGACCTTCCGGGACGATAGTAACGGGCACGTCGGCGGCGTCGATGACAGCAACTGCGGCGTCGCCTTCCCGGAGTCTCCCGGCCAGCCCCTTCGGCTCGTGACCCATGACGATGTGCTGAACATCCACGTCAGCCGCGAGTTCGAGCAGTTCGTTGCCGATCCGCGTGCCCGAACGCATTGCTGACCGGCCGACGTGTTCGATAGCGACCGTCGCCACGACGGTGGCGTCGCGGAACCGGTCACGCATCTCGTCCCGGAGTTGCATGGCCGTGCCGTCAGCGGTGTCTTCGTCGACGAGGTGGACGACGTACAGTTCCTCGTCAAGCCCGTCGGCGAGGCGAACCGCCGTGTCAATAACTGTCGGAGAGACCGAATCGTTGGCGATAGCCACGAGAATGGTCATACAGGACACAAGGCCTTCGCGTGCAAATCACTTTCTGCCAGACTAACAGGTATGCTTACTCTGTCGCCTTCAGATTGTGGACAGCGTCGACGTACTCGACAACCTCGGCAGTCGGCTGGATGGCCGAGAGTATCGCGTCGGCGTCCTTGTACGCCATCGGCGCTTCGTCCCGGACGCCTTTGATGACAGACTCCGAGTAGATACCGTCCATCGCTTCGGCGAACTCGTCCATGTCGACCTCGCTGTGTGCCTGCCGCCGGCTCATCACGCGGCCTGCACCGTGTGGCGCTGTCTGGTGGTACTCGTCGTTGCCCTTCCCGCGTGCGATAATCGACCCGTCGGCCATGTTGAACGGGACGAGCAGCCGCTGGCCGTCGCGGGCTGGAGTCGCGCCCTTGCGGATGGTGAGGTCGCGGAAGTCGATGTAGTTGTGAATAGACTGGAAGCGGTCGATGGGGTCGATGTCGAGTGCGTCGCAGACGGCATCGCTCATCAGTTCGCGGTTCCAGCGGGCGTACTGCTGGGCGAACAGCATGTCGACGAGGTAGCCGTGGGCCTCGCGGCCTTCCAGCCAGTCAAGGTCCGTGTTGCGGTCCTCGTCGTCGCTGCTGTGGATGGCGTCCTGGACCTGTCCCAGCGCGTCGAAGGCGTCCTCGATTTCCTTGCCGTCCAGTTCGCGGCGGAGACGGTCCTTCCGGATGTAGGACTCGCCCATGCCGCCGGTGACCCAGGCGTAGAGGTCTCGGGATTCGACCGTATCGGGGTCGAACTTTAGATACTCGACGTACTCCTCAGGAATCTGGTCGCGGATCTCACCGATGGTCCGGCGGTCCGTCGCCGTCGACTGCCAGTACTCGGCGACGGACTTTCCGAGGTAACGGGAACCGCTGTGGATGACCAGCCAGTAGTCGCCCGATTCGCGTGCCTGGCCGAACTCGACGAAGTGGTTCCCGCCGCCCAGCGTCCCCGCGCTCTTGATGATGTACCCCATGCCCTGGCGCTGATCCGCCAGCACGCGGTCACACAGTGATTCGAAGTAGTCCTCGTCGTAGCCGTCGAAGTCGAACTCCACGGGATCGATGTGTTCGCCGAACCGCTCGGCGTAGGCCGTGTCGAACTGCTCGAAGACGCGGTTGGCCCGCTCGAACGGGAACTCCTCCACGAAGTGGACCGCGTCGTCGTAGTCGTGAACGTTTCGCCCCATCGGGACAGCTTCGCGGACGCGACGCTCGCGCTCTTCGTCTTCCAGCGGGAGTTCCGGTCCGAGATTCGTCGCGGCCATCCCACAGCCAACGTCGACGCCGACGATGTTCGGGACGACCCGCTCGCCCAGCGGCATCGTGAAGCCGATGGGTGCGCCGGCCCCCCAGTGCGTGTCCGGCATGATCCGCACCGGTTCGGTGAACGCGGGATGGTCGATGAGCGTCTCGATCTGCTCCCGACACCCGCTCTCGACGAGCGATTCGTCATCGACCATCACTCGCGCCGTGGTGTGTTCGCCCGTCAGTTCGAGTACCATTGGTGTCGTATCGTAGTCGCATAGAGGGTTTGAACCTCACGGTGGCCCGTGAGTGGGTGCCTCCCCTCCGGAGCAAATAAAAAACCACAGCCGAACGGGCGAGGACACGCTAAATCGTTGATGTTCCCCTTCTCAGCCGCTGAGATGGGTTTTCAGTCTGTGAGAACACCCTTCCCCTTATATGCCACCGTGGTGCGGAACTTCACATGTGAGGTGACACAGATGTCCTATCAAGCGGCGAACCCCCTGGCAGACGACTTCGAGCTCGAGCTCGGCGGGGCTTGGACCGCGTACTGGCTGGCGTTCCTGCGTGTCGTAACCGGCTGGTGGTTCTTCCACGCAGGCGTAACGAAGCTCATCGAGAACGGGCTGGCCTACACGTACGGGCCGACCTACCTCAAGCAGATGACTGGCACGGCACTCGGTCCGATCCCCGTGCTGATGGGCGAATACCTGGGCTGGGTCATTCAGGCGATGGTCCCGCTGGGCGAGACGCTCATCGGGCTCGGGCTGATGGTCGGCGCACTGGTCCGACTCGCCTCCGTGTTCGGGGTCTTCTTCATGTCCCTGTTCTGGATCGGCAACGCGGAGTTCGGCCACGGGCTGGTCAACAGCGACTTCATGGGCATACTACTGTTCGTGACGATGATCGTGCTGGCCACCGGTCGCTACTACGGCCTCGATGCGATCATCGAGAAGACCAAACTGGTCAAACGACACCCGAAACTCAGGTACCTGCTCGGTTAACGAGGTGACCACCAATGCAACAACACACCACCGTCATCGACAAAGCGGCGATGGCACTCAGCGGCGGATTGATGCTGCTGGGCGTCGTCGTCCTCGGCATCGTGGAGATACTGGCGGGGAAGCCCTACAGCGCGGCACCGCTGACGAACGACGCAGGCGAGATCATCGCGACGCCGATGATCGATCCGACGCTCCGGACCGGGCTGGTCTTGGCCGGCCTTCTGGTCCTGGCCCTGTACGGGGTCTACAGGCTCGTCGCCCCAATGAAGACTGAGACGGCCACGACACAGCAAGAAATCACGGCAGATTAAGCAGTTCTCGTTTTCGTTGTTTTAACCCGACGTGTCGAGCCTGTCTACAGAAGTGATAGTGGGTGCCGCTCCACCCCACCGATTCCCCACTGACAATGTATTTACTGTGGCCATATTAATCAGGTGGGGTAGTTTCTGATTCTGATAGAGCCCACCACAACGCTCATTTCTGTGGTCGTGTTGATATCTATATGCCTTCGCTGGTGGTTCACTACGCTTTTGTGGGGTTACTTGCTGCAACGCTGCTGGGTGCTGCATTCGATAAGCGGTCGCTGCTCCTGTCGGTACTCGTCGTCACATTCCCCGATGTAGACGCGTTCCTCGGCCTCTACTGGCAGGCCGGCCACCGGGCTGCGACGACGAATCTCGTCATCCCGGCAGTGCTGGCGCTCCTCATTGGAGTCGACCTGTACGTGCGTGACGAATCGTATATCAGGGGCCGCTGGGGGGCCTACGGTGTCCGTGTCAGCTGGTTCTGCGTCGTGGTGTACGTGGTTGGTCACGTACTCCTAGACCTGATTACGGGCGGTGCGAACCTCTTCTGGCCGCTGTACGACCAGTTCTACCAGCTCAGCGGCCACCTAGAGCTGTCGAGCCAGCGTGGCATCGTCCAGACGTTCGTCGAACTGCCCGACCCGCCCGCTCAGACATCCGGTGGCACCGGTACGGGGGGGAGCGGCGGGTCGACCACGCAGTCGATGGGCAACTCCAGCGAGGTGCAGATGAGTACTGGCATCGACCCCAACCCGGGACAGCCGGAACCCGAAACCGTCGACCGCGTGTTCCCCATCGCCCGGAGCGGCTGGGAGCTGGTCATCCTTGTCGTCGGGACGCTTGCCACCGCTGCTCGCCTCCGCATCGGCCACGACCTCCCCGACGAGTGATGGACCGCCGGGCGGCACTGCGGAGCGTTCGCTTTCGAGTCCTTCATATACGACCTGGCACACCGGGAAACCATGGGCTTCGAGGTACGCCGACGACTCAGTGTTGCCGACACGGTGACGTTGTTCAACGCCGTCGTCGGGTTCGTCGCCGGAGCCATCGCCTTCACTGACCCCCATCTGGCCGCTCGCCTCATTCTGCTGGCGGTCATCGCCGATGCAATCGACGGGATCGTTGCCCGGAACGGTGACAGCTCGGCGGTCGGCCCGCTGCTGGATTCCGTGACTGACGTGGTTTCGTTCGGTGCGACACCGAGCCTCTTTCTCTACGTGCTGTTGACGGACGCCTACGGCGGTATCGAATCCGCCCATCCAGCCGTGTTCGTCGGCCTCGCCCTGCTCGCCTCTGCGTACGTCGTGTGTTCCATTGTCAGGACGGCGTTCTACTCGACGTATTTCGACGCACCCGACGAACGGCCGGGCATGCCAAACACGCTCGGGAGTATCATCATCGCGACGGCGTATCTGAGCGGCATCACGAACCCGCTCGTTCTGAGTGTCGGTGCGCTCGGTCTCTCGCTTGCGATGATCGCGCCCTTCGACTATCCAAAGCCGGGGCCGAAATACGCCATCCCGATGGGTGTTGTACAAGCCGTCGCCGTCATCGCACCGATGGCGTTCTTCCGGGCCGGGCCGCGGGCGATGCTCGCCATCGCGCTGCTGTTCTTTGCGCTTGGACCGTGGGTTTACCCCGGAGAGTAATCCTCACAGGTCGCGCCCCGCTCAGACCGTGTCCTCGATGAACTCTCTCAGAATGTCGTTGAACGCCTCGGGTTGTTCGACCATCGCGAGGTGTGCGGCGTCGGGGACGAACGACACCTCCCCGTCGGGGATCTCGTGGGCCAGCGTCTCGTGATACGCCCGCGGGGTCAGTTTGTCGTGCTCGCCACAGACGGCCAGCACAGGTATATCAATCTCGCCGAGTCGGTCTCGCACGTCGAATCCGTGACAGGTCATGAAATCGCGCCGGGTCACGGCCTGCCCGACCGCCGCCATCTGCTCGCGGGAGCGGGCGAGGGCCTCGTGATCCGTGTCGTGGAACAGGCGGTCCCGTTCGTGTAAGAACTCGACAGCACGGTCCCAGTCGGTTGCGAGCCACTCCTGCAGTCCTTCAAACACCGGGAGTTCGGGGCCGGTCCCCAGCAACACTATTGCCGCGGGCGTCCAGTCCCGCTCCAGCGCCACCCACTGGGCGACGGCCCCACCCAGCGAATTACCGACCAGCACGTCCGCGTCCGTCTCCCGCCCTACAGCGACCACGTCGTCCGCGTAGGCGTTGAGGGTCGTGATCCCGGCATCGGCGTCGATGTCGTCGGAGTCACCGTGCCCGGACAGGTCCAGCGCGACAGCGGGATGAGTCGGTCCGGAGGGCGCGTACTGTCGACCCCACACGCGGTGTGTCGCGCCGCTACCGTGAACATACAGCGCCGTCGGTCCCGCTGTAGCAGACTGCGTCTCTCTGTACGCCGTGACTCGCCCGTCGTGCTCGATCCAGTTCATGCAACACCGTTCGGAAGCGGTGTGGATAAAGGATTGGCGCGCCCAGAACGGGTGTGAACCGCATTCAAGCAACTCCCAAGATTTTCCCGCCGTACGGCGTATTTCGGCGATAGGTTTATATACTTGTCACGCTTACTTTGAGTTAGCATGACTTCAGAACAGCAGTTGTTCGACGAGACGCCCCTCCGCCGATTCGAGTACGACGACAGCGTCGTGCTCGCGGCGGACGTGGGACCCGCTGCCGATGCGAGTGTCGATGTGGTCGATGGGACCGTCATCGTCGTCGCTGACGGCCATCAACATGAACAAGAGATCCCTGCCGGTGACGCACGAGCGTTTATCAATCACGGGGTTCTCACTATCGAACTGTCAGAGGACGAGGGAGATAACTGATGAGACTTACTGTCAAACCACTCAAACAGAAAGACGCCGGCCGTGGCCTCGCGGCTATCGACCGCGCCGCGATGGACGAACTCGAACTCGAGAACGGCGACTACATCGTTCTCGAAGGGAAACAGGACAGCCGCGCAGTCGCCCGCGTCTGGCCCGGCTACCCCGAGGACGAGGGGAAGGGTATCGTTCGCATTGACGGGCAGCTTCGTCAGGAAGCCAACGTCGGTATCGACGACCCGGTCAACATCGAAAAGGCCGATGTCAACCCCGCGACCTCGGTCACCGTCGCGCTGCCCCAGAACCTCCGGGTTCGGGGCAACGTCGGCCCGATGATCCGGAACAACCTCAGCGGTCAGGCCGTCACACAGGGCCAGACCGTTCCGGTGAGCTTCGGCCTCGGACCGCTCTCCTCGATGTCCGGCCAGAAGATCCCGCTGAAGATCGCCGAAACCGAGCCCTCCGGGACGGTCGTCGTGACCGACTCCACAGACATACAGGTCAGCGAGATGCCCGCCGAGCAGGTCCACAGCGGCGAGGGCGCACCCGAAGCCCGCGACACGCCTGACGTGACCTACGAGGACATCGGCGGCCTCGACCGCGAGCTCGAACAGGTCCGTGAGATGATCGAGCTGCCGATGCGCCACCCCGAACTGTTCCAGCAGCTCGGTATCGAGCCGCCGAAGGGCGTCCTCCTGCACGGCCCGCCCGGCACCGGGAAGACGCTGATGGCCAAGGCTGTCGCAAACGAGATCGACGCCTACTTCACCACTATCTCCGGCCCGGAGATCATGTCGAAGTACTACGGCGAGAGCGAGGAGCAACTCCGCGAGATCTTCGACGAGGCCTCGGAGAACTCCCCCGCTATCGTCTTCATTGACGAGATCGACTCTATCGCCCCGAAGCGCGGCGAGACCCAGGGCGACGTGGAACGCCGCGTCGTCGCCCAGCTACTCAGCTTGATGGACGGGCTCGAAGAGCGCGGGCAGGTCATCGTCATCGGGGCGACGAACCGCGTCGACGCCATCGACCCGGCGCTGCGCCGTGGTGGCCGCTTCGACCGCGAGATCGAGATCGGTGTCCCGGACAAGGAGGGTCGCAAGGAGATCCTGCAGGTCCACACCCGCGGGATGCCCCTCTCCGAGGAGATCAACATCGAGAACTACGCCGAGAACACCCACGGCTTCGTCGGCGCTGACCTCGCCTCCCTCACGAAAGAGAGTGCGATGAACGCACTCCGACGTATCCGCCCCGAACTCGACCTCGAATCCGACGAGATCGACGCCGAGGTACTGGAACGGCTGGAGATCAGCGATACGGACTTCCGCGAGGCGATGAAGGGCATCGAGCCCTCCGCGCTCCGGGAGGTCTTCGTCGAAGTCCCGGACGTTACCTGGGACTCCGTCGGTGGCCTCGAAGGTACCAAGGAGCGGCTCCGGGAGACCATCCAGTGGCCGCTGGAGTACGAGGACGTGTTCGAGTCGATGGATCTGGAAGCCGCAAAGGGCGTGCTGATGTACGGCCCGCCCGGCACCGGGAAGACGCTGCTGGCGAAAGCCGTCGCCAACGAGGCCCAGTCCAACTTCATCTCCGTGAAGGGACCGGAACTCCTGAACAAGTTCGTCGGCGAGTCCGAGAAGGGCGTCCGCGAAGTGTTCAGCAAGGCCCGCGAGAACGCCCCGACCGTGGTGTTCTTCGACGAGATCGACTCCATCGCCGGCGAACGTGGCGGCGGCACGACCGACTCCGGCGTCGGCGAGCGCGTCGTCTCCCAGCTCCTGACGGAGCTAGACGGCATCGAGGACATGGAAAACGTCGTCGTCGTCGCGACCACGAACCGGCCGGACCTCATCGACGACGCGCTCCTGCGCCCCGGCCGACTCGACAGGCACGTCCACGTGCCCGTCCCGGACGAGGAAGCCCGGCGCGCTATCTTCCAGGTTCACACTCGCGACAAGCCGCTGGCCGACGGCGTCGATCTCGACCAACTGGCCAGCCGAACGGACGGCTACGTCGGCGCAGACATCGAAGCGGTCGCCCGCGAGGCGTCGATGGCCGCGACCCGGGAGTTCATCAACAGCGTGGACCCCGAGGAGATCGGCGACAGTGTCAGCAACGTCCGTGTGACGATGGACCACTTTGAGCACGCGCTCGAAGAAGTCGGCCCCAGCGTCACCGAGGAGACCCGCGAGCGCTACGACGAGATCGAACAGCGCTTCGACCGGGCCGAACCCGGCGTCACCGAGGAGAGCACGGCTAGCCGAACCTTCCAGTAGCGACGGTCGGCACACCACTGCTGATTTTTCCGCACTGTCGGCACGTTTCCCGCTTCGTTATTGCTCATCACCCCTGTCCAGCGTGATTTCGCGACACTCGTAGACTTCTCTCGTCGCACCTGAGCCGCCGACGGTGACCGGTCCCGAATCGGTTTCGATGGTGAGCGACCGTTCGGCCGGGTTCTTACTCGATGCGGGATAGACGATACTCTGCCGGGCGTTTATTACCGGTCCTGATATCGTCGTCTCAGTGCGGTCCGCCGTCGAGAGTACCCGGGCGCGAGCGGTGATCGGCGTGCCCTCGCGCAGCGCCAGCGCCGCCGCAAGCACCGCGAACTGGAACGCCGAAAACGTCCGCGGGAACACACAGACGTCGGCGATGTAGCATTCCGTTCCCATCAGCCAGTGGCTCCCGAGGAACATCGTGAACTCATCGTGTGCGAGGTTTTCGTTATCGAATTCGGTCGCCTGATAGTCCGCCATCGAATTAGTCAGCAGTTCGGAATGCCCCGTGAGTCCGCGCTGCATATCAGCGGTCACGAGCAGTGGGGTAATGCCGCTCTCGATTGTCCGCACCGCCGTGGCAATATCGTCGTATGCGGGTGTTGGTGCTGTCTCATCGCCATGGACCAGTAACAACACCAATACATCCCGCTCGATAGCTGCGCCGAGTTGCGGCACAAACTCATGGAGGGCCGATTTTGGGACCGCGATCGTGAGACTCTCCTCGGCACTGTCAATAAGTGAGTGCATCGCATCGATGACTGCCGACTGGGTCTGATGGGTTTGCAGTCCCGATTGTGCCATCAGCAGAGAATTCGGTGCCACGTGTATAAATCGTCCCCTGAATTCGGAGAGAGCGTCGCTGTGGCGGGAAATGTCATCAGTGACGATAGTTAGGGTGTAACTTCTTTATGTATGTATCTCCTCGGAAAGGTGATGAAGTCACAGCCCACCGTCCTGTTTGTCCGCAGTCCAAGTCAGGACAGGGCCGCGATTTCGATGCTCCGGGACAGTGGTCTCACCGTTCACGAGTTCGACGGGGTTCGTGATTTGGAGTGTGCACTCGGCGATTATGACGCGGACTGCGTCGTCACGAACTGCGAAGTGGAGAACCTGGACGGGACGCAGTATCTCGGTGGGCTGACCGTTATCGAACGACTGCGGGAGAGCCATCCCGAGCTCCCGGTGGTCCTTTTCGCTGAGGTGACAAACGGCGATATCGCCCGCGAAGCGTACAGCCGCGACGTGTTCGGCTACGTTCCGAGTACCGTGAACGACGCCCACCAGCGACTGCTGGCACAGGTCGACGCCGCCGTCGCGTCCAGCCCCGCCCGCCAACGGGCGAACAAGCGAAAACAGCTCAACGAGGCCGTCCGGCTGGTCAATCAGGCCCTCGTCCGCTCACAGTCACGGATGGATATCGAACGCGATATCACGGCGGTTCTGGCGGGCACGGCTAGATACAGCGAGGCCTGTACGGTGACCTGTCAGCACGACAGACCGGTCGTTCGAGCGCTGGGGTCACAGCGTGACCACGTCTCCATCACTGCACCGGAACCGTTGCGGCGGGCCGAGTCGGAGGACCGACTGGTCGTTGCAGACATCGACCCAGCAACGGTCGCGGATGACACAGACGCACTGGAGACAGACTGTTCCCGAGTTCTCGCTGTCCCGCTGGTGTACGATGGGGCGTCGTACGGCGTCCTCGGAGTGTACGCCGACCGTGTCGATATCTTCGACACGGAAGAACAGGATACGTTCAGAGAGGTCGGCCACAATATCGCGCTGGCTATCGACGCGAGCCAGACGAAAGACGCGCTCCAGCAGCGGACGACGGAATTGGAACGACAGAAAGAGCGGCTCCGTGAGCTCGCACAGATCATCTCACACGAACTCCGGAACCCGCTTCAGGCAGCGATGGGACGGGTCGAACTGCTAGCCACTGAACACGCCGCCGAGGAGTTCGACGCCATCCAGCGCAGCCACACCCGTATGTCGTTTCTCATCGACGATCTCATGGAAATCGCTCGACAGGGCGGCAGACAGTACACCGTCGAGCCAGTCACGCTCTCCGACGTGATGGCGGACGCCTGGACGACGGTCGACACCGGTGGGTCGACCATCGAAATCGACTGTACCGAGACGATACTGGCCGATGGCAACCGGCTGTGTCAGCTTGCGGAAAACTTCTTCCGGCTCGCCATGGAGCAGGGCGACACCGGCAAAATAACCGTCACCGACACGGCTGACGGATTCGCCCTCGAATACGACGGTGTCCCGCTGGAGGCGGGGAACAAAGGGCCGTTTGAACTCTATTACGCCTCCAGTGACGAGGGGGTCGGGCTCCACCTCGCCGTGATCCGGGAAATCGCACAGGGCCACGGGTGGGAAATCGCACAGGGCCACGGGTGGGAAATCGCCCTCTCCAACGAATCAACGGAGCGGGTCCGGCTGAACGTCACCGACGTCAAGCGGCCGGCAGCGAAAACCACGTAGCGACCCCGCCTCGCCGTACGTGACTCGAAACCGTATTTTGCATCCAGGCCGGAGTTGTGGTATGGATCTTCAGGCTCGGTATCGCGTGCCAGCACTCACTGGCCTGTTGACGGTCGTGTCGCTCGCGCTCGTGTTCGGAGCCGTTCTCGGGGCGATTCCCCGATCGGCGCTCCCCGCTGCACCCGCGAGCGTTCTCGGGGCGATCCCCCACGCCAACGCCGTGGTCAGCGCCCTCGCTATCGGCACAATCGTCGGCGGTATCCGAGCGATCCGCCGCGGCGACGTCGCCCGACACCGGAAGCTGATGCTCTCCTCGTTCGGACTGTTCGCTCTGTTTCTCGTACTGTACCTCTACCGGATAACACTTGCAGGGCCGACGGACTTCACCGGGCCATCAGTCGTCGAGACATATTTTTACCTGCCCTTCCTCGCCGTCCACATCCTGCTTGCCATCATCGCCATCCCGGCGGTGTACTACGTCTTGCTGCTGGCTTACACGTACCCCGCCTCGGAACTGTCGTCGACGAACCACCCGCGGGCCGGGAAACTGGCCGCAAGCCTGTGGCTGATCTCCTTCTCGATGGGTATCATCGTGTACGTGATGCTGTATCTGGTCTGGTAAGCTTACTCGCGCTCTGTTCGTAGCAGGCCGAACCACAACATGTCTCGCCACGCGCCGTCGAGATGCCACTCCGCCCGGTGGGTGCCTTCTTTCTTGAATCCCAGGCGTTCGACCACCGCGACGGAGCGGTCGTTTCCGCCCACAATCTTTGCCGACCATTTCCGGAGCGCCCGCTGGTCGAAGCCATACTGGACTAGCCTGCTCGCCGCCTCGGTGGCGTACCCCTGCCCCCAGGCGTCCGGGTCGAGCCAGTAGGCCAGTTCGGCTGTGCCCCGCTCCGGGTCGTGGTCCGTCATGGCGACAAGTCCGACCGGCTCGGTTCGGTCCTCGACTGGGCCCGGACTCCCGGCCGGGTCGACACAGACCAGCAGATGGACCGAGTCCTCATCGGAAAGCGTCTCTTTGTAGTAGGTCTCCATCTGGTCGCCGGTCGGCGGGCGGGCGTACGTCCCCAGCCCCCAGACCTTCTCGTCGTGAAAGACGCGCTGTATCCAGTCAAGGTCGTCTCGTTCCGGGGACCGGAGGGCGGTTCGATCGGTTGCGAGGAAGGACGGCCCTGACATTGGCGACTCCTCGCTCGGACTGGGCAAAAATGTAGTGCTGTGCAGCACCGACGACGCTAGTCGTCGGCCGGGCTCGACTGCGTCCCGATATCCGGGCGGGCAACGTCCCGATCCGTCGCCTCGCCCTCGATATCGTAGGGATACTCGCCGGTGACACAGCCGAGACAGAGGTCAGTCCGGCTCGTCTCCAGCGTCTCCGCGATGGCGTCGATAGAGAGGTACGACAGCGAGTCCGCCTCGATTTCCTCGCGGATCTCGTCGACGGACTGGTTCCCAGCGATGAGTTCATCGCGGGAGGCCATGTCGATGCCCATGTAACAGGGCGCGACGATTGGCGGCGCGCCGATGCGGACGTGGACTTCCTCGGCCCCGGCGTCTTTCAGCAACTTGATCAGTTGCGTCGAGGTGGTCCCGCGGACGATAGAGTCGTCGATGATGGTGACGCTTTTGCCCTCGATTGTGGACTTGATGGGGTTGAGCTTCAGCCGAACGGCCCGCTCGCGTTCGTCCTGCGTCGGCATGATGAACGTGCGGCCGACGTACCGGTTTTTCATCAGCCCTTCGGCGAACTCGATGTCCGAGCCGTCGTCCTGTGCGGCCTCGGCGTACCCGGAAGCGAACGCGCGCCCGGAGTCCGGCACCGGCAACACCACGTCTGATTCGACACCGGACTCCTCCCAGAGTTTCCGGCCCAGTTCGCGCCGGACCTCGTAGACGAGGTTCTCGTCGATGGTTGAGTCCGGTCGCGCGAAGTAGACGTGTTCGAAGAAGCAATGGGCCGTGTTCTCGGGTTCGACGAGCTGATAGGTGTCGTAGCCGGTGCCGTCGGCGTGCAAGACGACGAGTTCGCCGGGTTTGACGTCCCGGATCAGTTCGCCGTCGAGCGTGTCGATGGCGGCCGACTCGGAAGCGAGGACGTAGCCGTCCTCGAGTTCCCCGATACACAGCGGTCGGTTCCCCTGCGGGTCGCGCACGCCGAGGACCGTCTCGTCGTGCATGATGGTCAGCGAGTACGACCCGTGGATGCGGTTCATCGTTCGCTTGACGGCCCGAACCAGATCCTCCTCGAGGAGATTACGCGCGAGGTCGTGGGCGATGACCTCGGTGTCGCCGTCGGACGTGAAGGCGTGGCCGAGGTCGGCCAGTTCGTCGCCGATCTCGTCGGCGTTGACGAGATTCCCGTTGTGGGACAGGCCCAGCGACCCCGATTTGAACGAGACGGAGAACGGCTGGGCACAGCAGGCGTTGACGCTCCCGGCGGTTGGGTATCGGACGTGGCCGATACCGTTTGAGCCGTTGAGCGCCTCTAGATCGCCGGGGTCGAACGCGTCACCGACGAGTCCCATCTCGACGTGGCTGTACTGCTGGAACCCGTCGTGGGTGACGATACCGGCCGATTCCTGGCCGCGGTGCTGGAGCGCGTACAAGGAGTAGTAAAGCGGTCGGGCGGCGTCACGGTCCTCCAGAGAGATGCCAACAACGCCGCACTTCTCGTGCATTTGTGTTGGGTGTGTTATTCGCCCGCTTTCGACTGCCACTCGTAGTCACGCCGCTTGGCCGACTTGCCGAAACCGCACGACGAGCAGACCTTCTTTTTCGTGTGATACGACTTTTCACCACACCGTCGACACTTCGTGTGCGTCGTGGTGTTTTTCTTGCCCTGACTCGGAGTTCCTGCGCCAGTCATGGAGTAATTGAGACGACGTTATCGCCGCGTATAATCGTTGTGTCTTCATCCTCGACGACGAGGTTCATGTGTTGGTCGTAGCCAGTGAGTTCCCCCTCGAACAGTTCGCCACCCTTCAGCTGTACGGTGACTGTCTCACCGAGGGACGCTTCGAGTACATCTAGCGGTCGTCCACTCATGTACGGTTTGGATAGTGATGGCCGCTTAAACGTACCGTTTGTCTGATGGCACGTGAGACCGTGCCGCTATCCTACACGTCGACGCTAAACGGCGCTCGCTCGGCCGCTCGGACGGCGAAGCCAGCGAGCAGGTCTGCAAGCGTGTCGAGGTCGTCGGGATCGATGACCTCGACCGGCGTGTGCATGTAGCGGTTCGGCAGCCCGACGTTGACCGATGGAATCCCACCACGTGAGGTGTAGAATGCGTCCGCATCGGTCCCGGTTCGAGTGCCCGCCGCCTGCAACTGGATATCGATGTCCTCGGCCTCGCTCGTCTCTCGAAGAGCGTCGACGGCGACCGGATGGTTCGCGCTCCCGCGGGCGACGACCGGTCCCTCGCCGAGATCCACACCCGTCGCGGCCTTGCCGGGCGAACCCGGTGCGTCTGTTGCGTGCGTCACGTCCGCCGCGATGGCCACGTCCGGCGCGAGGTCGAACCCGACCATCTTCGCCCCCTGTACGCCGACTTCCTCCTGTACTGTCGAGACAGCGTACACCGTCGCGTCCGGGTCTGATTCTGCCGCGCGGCGGAGGCCCTCGGCGGCCGCCCAGATACCGATACGGTTGTCCATCCCCCGTGCGGCAAGGCGGCCGTTCTCCAGTTCGCTCAGCGTCTGGACGAACGTCACTGGGTCGCCGCGGTCGACGAGTGATTCCACCTCGTCGCCGTCCGCTGCACCCACGTCGACGTACTGTTCGGAGATTTCGGGGACCGAATCGTCGTCCGAATCCCGGAGGTGAATCGCGGTCTGTCCCACGACGCCCGAGACGGGGCCGTCTGCCGTGTGAATGGTGACGTGTTGCCCGCGGGAGACGGTCTTGTCAGAGCCGCCGATGCGGCCCAGTTTGACGAAGCCGTCGTCCGTGAAGTCTCGAACGATGAACCCGATTTCGTCACCGTGGCCCGCGAGCGCAACGGTCGTATCGCCGCCCTCGACCTTCGCGACGGCGTTCCCGTAGTCGTCCGTTCGGACCTCGTCGGCGAACTCGCTGACGTAGTCGAGCCACACCCGCTGGCTGTCGGCCTCGTATCCAGACGGGCCGGGCGTTGTCAGCAGCGATTCGAGAAACTCTCGTCGTCGTGTGTCCATACACGAGATAATTGCCCCGTGGTCATGAAAACAACGGACGGCATACGGTCTAGGACATCTCAGCGTGGCCATGGTACCGCCACGGCTAATAGTCGGGGCGTCGAACTGTTAGTATGGCAGAATTCACCTTCCTCGAAGTACATCTCGACGGTGCGGAGTTCACTGCGAACGCTCCGTTCAGCGCTGGCGACGATGACGACGAATCAGACAGCAAATCACAGTGGTCGCGGACGGACGGGTCGAGCAACGAAACAGATACAGAAGACGGCAGCGGCCCCAGTGTCGGTCGCCTCGCGCTCGCGGTGCTCGGTGTCGTCGCAGTTGTCGCGCTCGTTCTGCGCCTGTATCTCGCCGGGTCAGAAGACGCTGATGACAGCGACGTCGACCTGTAGCGGATAGGTCTCGCTCTCGAACCGAACGCGGGGAGTCGTTTTTACAGGGAGAAGGCCTATTTTCTCCCGCCACATTTCAGGCGTATGGGAATATACCACAGCGTTCAGGCTGTCGCCGGCGCGACCGGCGACGGCCCTATCGACTGGAGTGCCGTCGCCGACGCCGCGAAGGGCGCGACGGATACGGGCGACCTCACCGTCGAGACGCCCGAACGCGACGGCTACGCGACCGACGTTCGGGACGCCAGGGATCGCGTCCGGGAGGTCGGCGAACTCGCCTTTGACCTGCCCGAAACCGTCGAGATCCAGAACCGCCACCACTGGATCGATGCCAACGTCGCCACGTTCAGTCGCGTGATGGAGCCGATCGAACAACAGGCCGAGTACATCCCCGGTATCGCCCGCGTGGTCAACACCGGATCGATGGCCGTTGCACTCTCGTTTCTGGGGAACAACGTCCTGGGCCAGTACGACCCCGTCCTGCTCGCGGACAACGACGCCCACGCACTGTACTTCGTGCGTCCCAACATCCACCGGGTCGCCGATCAGTTGAACGTCGAGCGGGACCGGTTCCGCCGCTGGATCGCGTTCCACGAGGTCACGCACGCGGCGGAGTTCGGTGCGGCCCCGTGGCTCTCGGACCACCTCGAAACGGCGATGGAGGACGCCATCGACAATCTCACCGACGGCAACATCGATCGGGCGACGCTTGGCGAACTCGATACGACGATGACTGCCGTCGAGGGCTACGCGGAACTGCTGATGGACCGTGCCTTCGACGACGAGTACGACGACCTGCGGCGGAAAGTCGACGAGCGCCGGCAGGGACGTGGCCCCATCGCGTCGCTCATGCGCCGACTCCTCGGCCTCGGGATGAAACGGCAGCAGTACGAACGCGGGAAGGCGTTTTTCGACACAGTCGCCGATGCCCGCGGCGTCGCTGCGGCGGGGCGCGTCTGGGACTCACCGGACACCCTGCCCACCGAAGACGAGATAGAGACGCCGACGCTGTGGATCGACCGCGTCGACCCCTGAAACCGCTACAGCACGCTACGCGGTCCCGCAGAACGCTTATTTCTCCGGTTCTTCCACAGGCGCTTCGATCTTCGCGACGTCGAGGAGGATTTCGCTGTTCGATTCGTCGACCGCGACGACCGTCCCGGCGACGACGAGCTTCGAGATCGGCGTCGGGCCGAGAATGACCGCCTGACTCTCGCTGAAGTCCTGAACCGAGCTCTGGAGGTGGAACCGGGCGCGGCACTTCTCCGGGTCGTGGACGTTTGTGAAGTTGATTTCCTCGACGGTGACGTCGACGCGCTCGTAGTCGTGGGCGACGACGACGCTCTCGGCCTCGTCGATCTGCTGGCGGTCGATTGCGTCGAATGCCTCGGACGTCGGCTTGTACCCACCCGTCGGGCCGGGAATACCCTCGACGAGTCCCAGCGAGGTCAGACTCTGCATCTGGTTCCGTACCGTTCCGGGGTTCCGGTCGATCTCCTCTGCGATTGTCTCGCCGGTAACTGCCTCACCGGTCTGTTGATACCTGTTTACCAGCGTCGTAAGCATCGTTCGCTGGCTGTTGTTCAGATCGATGCTAACCATACCGGTGTGTATCGGGAGCGGCTACTTATCCCATTGGGTTCACTCATTTGAACGCCGGTCGAACTCACAGACGGGGCTACTCCATGTATCCCAGCTGCTTCAGGCGGTCTTCGACGGCGTCGTCATCGTCGCTCCCGAGTGCATCATCGATACTGAGTGGGTCGCGCTCGCCGACATCAGGGTCCTCGGGGAATACCGGGAGCACCTTGCCGCGCATATCAGTCGGGACAGCGCAGCCGTGGGCAGCCAGCACCGTCGGGGCGATATCAAGGATGCTGATGCGGTCGAGTTCCCCCTGTGGTTCGAAATCCGGCCCGCTGGCGGCGAAAATGCCGTAGGGCGTGTTCTCGGCCGCCCAGCGGTCGGGACCGCTCTGAATGGTCCCGCCGCCGATGCCGTCGTTGACGTGGACGCCCGGGCGCTGGTCGACGACCACGTCGGGGCCCGCATCGACGTAGGGGCCGTTGTACACGTCTTCGCCTCTGTACACGTCAGTGAACAGCGGTCCATGCTCGTCTTCCACCTCGCGTAGGTCAGCCATCAGCGACTCACGGACCGATTCCACGTCGAACCGGGGGTTGATGTACACCGGCCCCTGGCCGCTGGCGACGACCTTCGTCTGTTCCAAGTCGACGGCTTCGAGCTTTCTGTCCCGTTTGACGCCGTCGCGTTGCGGGACGAGTTGCTGGATGGACTCGGGGACGACGCGGGCGAGCGTGTCCACCAGTCCGGCCCGCTTTGCGACCGCCAGCAGGTTTTCCCGGTCGAGCCCGATTCGCGTGAGGAGCGCATCGACGCTCGTATCCCGAACTTGGTAGCCGTTCTCGGCCAGCCACTCGTTGATGTAGAACTCCGTCTGGGTCGCGTCACAGCCGTGGTCGGACATCAGGACGAGGTTCAGATCTTCGCGGTCGTCGAGCCGGCCGACCCACTCGTCGACCAGCTTCCACGCGCGCAGGCTCGGCTCGTCGTCCCAGAAGAAGTGATGCAGGACGTTGAGATAGAACAGCGTGACGTGGACGAAATCGAGGTCCCGCTCGTCCATGAGCGTCGTCGCCACCTCGAAGCGCTTCTCTAGCAGGTCCAGAATAGCCTCGACCTCAGCGCCGCGTTCGTCATTCGAAGACAATAGCGGGTCCGGGTGGACGCTGTAGTCGAACCGCGATTCGAGTTCCTCGGCCAGTTCCGGCGGCGAGGTGTAGCCGGAGCTGATCGATCTGTACTCCCCCTCGACGGCGTCCGGACCGCCGGCGACGACGAGGTCGTCGATGTCCCGCGGCGGGTACATCGTCGGCATATTGACGACGCCGGCCGACTGTCCCTCGTCGTTGAGGTAGTCCCACAGTTCGGCGGTGTCGTAGTCGCCGCCGTTCATCACGTTGATTTCGCCCGCGTCGAGGTCGACGTTCTCGAACCAGAAGACACCGAACCCACCGGGGTCCTTGCCCGAGGAGTAGCACTTCCAGTTCGGGAAGGTCACAGGCGGCAGACAGCTCCGCGTCCCCGCCCAGGTGCCGGTGTCCCGCAGCGCGGCCAAGTTCGGGAGCTCGCCGGCCTCGATCCACGGGTCGAGCAGTTCCCAGCTCGCACCGTCGAGTCCGACGACGAGGGTCTTCGTCATGGTGAGACGGAGACAGGCGAGTCACTAGTCCCTTTCGCACCCGTTCCAGAGATGGGTCGCCGGGCGACTACGGGCCGAAACGGACAACGCGTCACTTTTGACCGCGCCGCCGGAAGGGTCGGTATGAGCAACCGGTCGGACATCGCACCGGACACCGTCTCGGTCGAGTTGACCGAGGACGGCGTCGTCGTGGAGTACCTCGACGGCCGTCAAGCGTTCTACCACGGCGTCCCAACGACGGTCGAAGGGAGTATCCAGACTGCGCCGGGCAAAGACACGCACGTCCTGATTACTGACGAGACAGAGACGTCGGGTATCCTCGTGTACGTCAACGACCTCCGGACACACGACGATATTCTCGAAGAGACAGGCGTCGGTCGGGTCATCCTCGACGACGGCGAGGAGGACGAACTGTTCCCGGGCGTCACGGTTCGGGACAATCAGATGCGGACGGAAGTCGAAGTCGATTACGACGTGACGAACGGTCGGGTGTTCGTCTTCGAGGAGGATGAACTCGGCGAGCGAAGCTTCGAAATCGTCGAGGCGTGACGCCTGTGTGAGGCGGCCGTGTCCGCGGAACGAGGACCGTTACTGGATGTAGGACGGGTCTTCGTCGTCGCAGTTCTCCTCGTGCTGGCGCGCGTCGCTCTGGTCGTCGAACATCAGGCCACAGGTCTCGCATTTGTACCACGTGACCTCGTCTCGCTCGGTCTGGACAACCATACCAGAGAGTCCGACGGCCGCCCGTATATTATTTTCCCGCAACACAACGGGAACCCTCAAGGGAGTCGGATTGCAAGAAGGCGGCATGAGCGGGGCCACTGACGCCGGTGTCGAACTCACCGTCGAGGGTGCGAACAAGCGCGACGCCGGGCGCGGTATCGCACGGCTACCGGAGTCCGCACGGAACGAGTTGGGCGTGCTGAGCGGGTCGCCTGTTATCATTGAAGGCGACGACAGGACCGTCGTGAAGGTCTGGCCGGCGGACGACGACGGGTCGTTCGTCCGCATCGACTCAGACACCAGAGCGAACGCCGGCGTCAACATCGGCGACACGGTTACAGTGACCAGCGGGTCGGTCTCCGAGGCCGCCGAAATCGCCATCCAGCCGGTCGATCCGATGCCGGGCAGCGAGGACTACGAGAGTCTGGTCAGGAAGCGGCTGGTCGACCAGATCATTCAGGCCGACGAGCGGACCCACATCGATGGATTGGGTACCTTCCTCGTCCGCAAAACGTCTCCGTCGGGGCCGGTCCGGGTTACCGACGCGACGGCGGTGACCGTGCTACCTGGCCTCGACGGTGGCAGCGACGCGAGCCAGTCGTCGTCCGGCGAGGCAACGACGGCGAACACGCCGACCACCGAGACTGAGTCCGGCGTGAGCTACGAGGACATCGGCGGCCTCGACGAAGAACTGGACCGTATCCGGGAGATGATAGAGATGCCGCTCTCGGAGCCCGAGGAGTTCCGCCGTCTGGGTATCGACCCGCCAAGCGGGGTCCTGCTGCACGGCCCACCCGGGACGGGGAAGACCCTCATCGCCCGCGCCGTCGCCAACGAGGTCGACGCCTACTTCGACACTATCTCCGGCCCCGAAATCGTCTCGAAGTACAAGGGTGAGAGCGAGGAGCGGCTCCGGGAGGCCTTCGAGAGAGCCGAAGCGAACGCGCCGGCCATCCTCTTCGTCGACGAGATCGACTCTATCGCCGGCTCCCGGGACGAGGACGCCGACATGGAGAACCGGGTCGTCGCACAGCTGCTCACGCTGATGGACGGCCTCGAAGACCGGGGCCGGGTTGTCGTCATCGGCGCGACGAACCGCGTCGACGCCATCGACCCGGCGCTGCGCCGCGGCGGCCGCTTCGACCGCGAGATCGAGATCGGCGTCCCCGGTGAGCACGGCCGGCGCGAGATTATGGACGTCCACACGCGGGACATGCCGCTGCACGACGACGTGGATCTGGACCGCATCGCTGCACAGACACACGGCTTCGTCGGGGCTGACCTCGCGTCGCTGACCACCGAGGCCGCGATGGCCGCGCTCCGGGCCGACCGCGACGACGGCGATGTCCATCAGGACGACTTCGAAACCGCGCTCGCGACGGTCGACCCCAGTGCGATGCGGGAGTACGTCGCCGAGTCGCCGACGGCGACCTTCGACGACGTGGGTGGGCTGTCCGAGGTCAAGCAGACGCTGACCGAGACCATCGAGTGGCCGCTGTCGTACGGTGAACTGTTCACCGCGACGAATACTGACCCGCCGAGCGGCATCCTGCTGTACGGCCCGCCGGGGACGGGGAAGACGCTGCTCGCTCGGGCCGTCGCCGGCGAGAGCGACGTGAACTTCATCCACGTCGCCGGCCCAGAGATCATGGACCGCTACGTCGGCGAGAGCGAGGAAGCCGTGCGGGAGTTGTTCGAACGCGCTCGACAGACCGCGCCGAGCATCATCTTCCTCGATGAGATCGACGCCATCGCCAGCCACCGCGGCCAGGGCAACGAAGTCACCGAGCGCGTCGTCTCCCAGCTGCTCGCCGAACTGGACGGCATCACCGAGAACCCCAATCTGGTCGTGCTAGCCGCGACCAACCGCCGAGACATGATCGACGACGCGCTGCTGCGACCCGGCCGCATCGAACAGCACGTCGAAGTCCCGAACCCTGACCGCGAAGCCCGGGAAGAGATTCTCGCCGTCCACACCGGCGGGAAACCACTCGCTGCCGACACCGATATCGGGGATCTTGCCGAGGAGACTGACGGTTTCTCGGGTGCGGAACTGGAGGCTGTCGTCCGCGAAGCATCGATGCTGGCCATCCGGGAGATGGCGTCAGCCTATGGACCCGAGGAAGCCACCGAGAACGCCGACGAAGTGGAGATCACGCCCGAGCACTTCAGTAAAGCGCTGGAGCGGGAACGGGCCCGATAACACTCCGGGCGGCGTGGCCCAGTCGAACCGTGTTTGTCTGTTCTTGCCGCTGAGATACTTCTCCGGGCGATTCCGTCGGAAAGGCGAGGAGAGGCGAAAGGGTCGACTCCGGGAGAGGAGTGAAAAGGCTGTCCGGACAGCCTTGGCGGACGAGCGACGCTGAGTGGCCGAGCAGCGAGACGGGCGTTAACGCCGGCATCGACGTGAAAAGCGCCTTGCCGGCAGCTACTCGTAGCAAGTGCACACGCAAAAAAGGCCCGGTGTTCGGTTCCGGCTACGCGTCGTCGTCGGGCGACTCGTCAGTCTGTTCGGGAGTGGGCTCCTGCTGTGGGTCGCCACCGCCGCCGTCGCCGTCTTCTGTGGCTGATTCAGACGTGCCACGTCGGCCCAGCAGCGGGAGCGACCGACTGCGGAGGAGTCGACGGCCGCCAACGACTGGGACGGCGAGGACAACGAGCCACGGTGCGAGACTCGCGGCCGTCACCAGCAGGCCACGGGTGAACACGTACACGTCAGTCACGGAGGAGAGGAACGCAGCGACCAGCGACCGCTCGTGGTACGGCACCTGCTGCGCCGACGGCTCCGGAGCTGGCTCGCGAATCTCGACGCGCAGCGTCGAATAGGCGACCCGCTGTTCGAGCGAGCGCTTCTGCGCTTCAAGGCGTTCGATATCGCTCTGGACCGACGACAGTTCCTCCTCGATGCGGAGCAGCTCCTCCGTGCTGTTGGCCTGTTCGTAGAAGGTCCGCAGTCGGTCGCGGCGCTCTCGGAGGTTGGTCAATCGAGCTTCGAGGTCGACCAGTTTATCGGTCACGTCTTTCGTCGTCGTCTCCTCGGAGCGGACCGTCCCCTGTTCGGCTACCATCGACTGCGTCGGTTCGTACTCCTCGCTTGGCACTCTGACGACGATGTATCCGGTGTACCACGTCTCGCCGTCATTTCGGTGGAGTTCGCGGTTGGAGTCGCTCACGTACCCGCCGGACGTGCGAGCGCGGGCGGCGATTGCGTCGGCTGTCGTGGAGTAGTTCGCCACCTCGACGACCATCCGCCCGTTGCGGATGATGGCCCGGTCGGCCGCCGCGTCGCCGGCCTGGATGTTCTCGCTATCTCCGCCGTTCGCCCCGGAATCGGCTTCGACGGGTTGGCTCGATCCGTCGCCGCCGCTGGACATCTGTGCGCCGTCACCGCCGTCCTGTGCCTCGCTCGTGTCGCCGCTCCCACCCAACCCGGCACAGCCGGCAAGGAGGAGGAGCGCGACGACAGCGAGGACCCTGACTCGCGAAGCCATACGGCATGGATTCGTTCTGAGAGGAGCATAACGACAGCGAACGCTCAAAAACCGCTTTTTGTCAAACAGCGACTGCAGTTACGGCCAGTCCGTCCGGCGGTCAGCAAGCGCCGGGAACTCCTCGCGTACCTGCTCGACACGAGCCGGGTCGAGGGTGGCGGTCACCAGCGCGGGGTGGTCGTCGGCGCTGGTGAGCGTCGTCCCCCACGGGTCGTACACCGTCGACCGACCCAGCAGTTCCGCGTCTTCGAACTGTCCGACGCCGTTCGCCGCGGCGACGTACAGCTGGTTCTCGACGGCGCGAGCGCGGCCGAACAGCTTCCAGTGCTCGACGCGCGGATACGGCCACGCGCTGGGCACGAGCGTCAGCGTCACGCCTTCGTCGACGAGGTGACGGTACAGCTCCGGGAACCGGAGGTCATAGCAGGTGGTGACTCCCACGGTGAGTCCCTCGAAGTCGACGGTCGGAACAGTCTCACCCGGTTCCAGCAACTGGGATTCCGCGGAGTCGTAGCCGAACAGGTGGTGCTTGCGGTACACTGCCCGTCGCTCCCCGTCTCGGTCGAAGAACACAGCGGTGTTGGCCAGCCCCTCATCTGCGGGCACGTCGAACCCGCTGTCAGCGCTCGTCGATAGATCCTCAACGACGCTCCCGGCCAGCACCGCCACGTCGTTGTCTGTTGCGACGCTGCGAATCCGGCTGAGCGTCTCGCCGTCCAGCCCCTCTGCGTCACGGGCGTAGCGGTCGAAGGCGAAGTAGCCGACGTTGAACAGTTCCGGGAGTACGACGAGGTCCGCGCCGTCCGCGGCCGCGTCCCTGATGGCGGTCGTCGCACGGCCGACGTTCTCGGCCACCGAGCCCGATGACACGTCTATCTGGGCAAGCGTGAGCCTCATGCTTCGACTTCGAGGTCGTCCCGCAGTGCCCGTTCGAGGTTCTGCATCTCGTCGTCGAGGTTCCGCTTGAAGAATCGCTCGACGCCGGGCAGCTTGCCGTCGACGATGAACCGGTTCGTCAGTTTCGTCCCGCCGTCGGCTGTCTCTTCGAGTTCGTGTTCGCCTTGGACGGTCATCACCTTCGAGCGACCGATGAAGCGGGCGTACTCCGGGCGACGCTGCTCGACGTCCTCGGTTTTCACCGTCATCGTCCGGTTGACTACTGGAATCGGGAGCTCGATCGACCAGTTCGCGTGTGTGTCGTCGATGACCTCCCAGTCTGTAACGACACTAATCGGCCGGGCCCGTTTATCCGGGTCGGTGATGAATTCCCAGACACGTTCCGGTGTGGCCGGCACAGTCATCGTTCGTTCGACCCGGACAGTCATGCAAGGTACTGAGGACTACTGGCCGATGAATCCACCGATTGTCACAGTGTGTAAAACCTGAGGGCGACTATCCAGTCGGTGTGACGCGCCACGTCGTCGACCGTGCGCGCCCCCACTTCTCGATTTCGACTTCGTCGGCCTCCTCAGCTAGGCGCGGGAGCCGCGCGCCCACTTGCTTCGACGAGAGGCCGAGCTGCTCAGCGATGTTCTTCGCGCGGAAGTAGCTCTCCCCACGCGAGACGCTGTCCCGGAGATATTCGAGAATGCGTCGGTCTTCCTCGCTGTAATCGGCCATACAAGAGATACGGTCTCTGCGTTTTTAACGGTTCCCTTCACAGTCTCGCGGCTGATACCGGTATCAGGCGTCGTAGGCGTGGATCGCCACGATAGCCACGGCCGCGGCCAGCATCGCGAGCCCGAACGCGCCCCCGGAGCTCACGAGCAGGTTCCCCGTCTCAAGCTCCTGTGCGTGCAGAATCGCGTAGTTGTAGCTGTTGGTTGCTGTGAACAGGGCCGCGCCGACCGAGACGAGCCCGAACAGCAGGGCCAGGCCCATCCCCATGTCGCTTTTGGACGCCTTGGAACTCATGTACGACGCTTTCGGTGTTGCCCACTTAGTTCATTCGGGCTGGAGCCACAGGATAGGGACCGCCCGTGAACGACACGACCAAGCAAGCAGCGACAGACGACGGCGACTCCCTCAGATAGCCGGTAGTGTTTGTCTGTTCCCTCAGTTCTTGACACAGAGCGTCCCCGTGTCATCGACTGTTACCGTGTAGCCACAGTACTGGAACAGCATCGGTAACTCCTCTGGGGCGGTGTCCAGCACCGCGTCCAGTCGCTCACCGTCGACAGCCATATCAAGGCTCCCGAGTTGTGTTGGATGACAGTCCTCAAGCGCCGCGACGGTTTCTTTGACGGCGACATGAATGGGTGTCGATGGGTCGACAGGCCGCTTCATACTGGAGTCTTCAGCATCACCAATCAAAGCTACAGGTGTTTTTCACAGCAGCCTGTCGTGCTAGTGAACCTCAGTTACGTAGCGACGGAGTCGGAAAACAGGATAGTCGCTGCGAACCGCGACCGCCTTCCGCGATAGCCGCCTCACTCGATGGTCGTGTGTTCGGACTCCTCGTTGAGTGCGAGATTCGTCGCGATCTCTGCGCTCCGGACCGCGAATTCGGCCGTCTGTTGGAGGCTGACCAGCACTTCACGCACTTCCAGCAGCGCCTCGTTGTCCATTTCGGGCAGGTCGTCGAGGATTTCGTGTTCCTTGTCGCCGATGTCCTTGTACAGCTCCCGGACCTGAATCGCGGTGTCGTAGTTGCGGTCGACGGCCGCCTGCACCGCAAGTTCGGTGATGTCGTTGACCTGGTCGGTGAATTCGCGGATACGCCGCATTGTCGAGCTGTCGACGTTGAGCGAGTGGTCCTCCGTCTCCAGCGCGATCTCGGCGATGTCCTCGGCGTTGTCCGCCGTCAGTTCGAGGTTCTTCGCGATGGAGCGGTAGCCGATGAGCGGGAAGCCGTCGTTGAGACCGATGGCCCGCGCGAGGTTCGGGTTCTGGTAGGCCGTGAAGATGAGCCGCAACAGGAGGACGAATATCTTGTTGGCCTGTCGCTCGCGGTTGAGCGCCCGCTGCGCGAGGTCGGGGTTGCCGTGAGCGAGAGACTTCACTGCCTCGTTTCGCATCGTCGAGCCGGTCGATTCCAACCGTTCGAGGAGGTTGTTGAGCGTGAAGTCCTCCGGGTCGACGGAACAGCGAATCGCGATCCGGTCGGGTGTCTCCTCGATGACACCGAGACCCATCAACTGGGTTTCGGCGTTGTAGACGGCGTTGATGTGCGAGGATTCCAGCGTCTCGCCCTCCGGGGCTTCGACGTGGATGACGCGCCGGCCGAGCACGTACTGGGCGACGATAGCCCGCTCGACGGAATCGGCGTCGAGGTTCTCCGCGTGGATGATAGCTTCTGATTCCTCGGTCTGGACGGACTCGGGCATGACTGTCAGCGTGCCTTTGCCGCCCATTCGTAGCGACACCTCGTCGCCTTTTTCAACGTCGTGCTCACTGGCCCACTCCGCCGGCAACGTCATCGCGAGCGTCGACGGTCCCAATCGCTGGACTTTCCGGGTTTCCATATGTCCTTTGTGGGGCGTGAGATACCTTAATCTTGACTATACATGATAAAATACCGCGAGCGATGTATCATGGTTCATTTCGCTCGACTGGAGAAGCTTCAGACGACTTCGACGAGCCTGCGTTCGTGTCGCCCGACGCGGACCCGCAGCCAGCCGCGCAGTTCCTCGTCGAGGTCGGAATCACCTGTATCGACGCGGAGCGTGCCGATGCCGTCCAGTTTCCGCCGTGAGGCGACCACTTCGAGGTCACACTGGCTGATGACCGCCGGCGATAGCTGCTGGTTCCCCCGACCGAACACGAACCCCTGCCCGCCGATAGGCGAGACGACGATGACGTTCCGGTCGCCGAGGGCGTCGAGGATGTCAGATTCAGCGGCATCGCGGGCAAGCACCTCCCCGTCACGCCACACGTCCACGCCGAGGGTCGTCCCGTCAAACCCGAGTTGTTCCTTGATAGCGCCGACAGTACTCCCCGGACCAAGGACGTAGGTGACGCCCGACTCGACGGCGTCAGCGACGCTCTCGGCGAGGGAGTCGACACTGCCGCCGCCCAGTTGCTTGGCCGACTGGCGCTGGTCGGCGACGGGGACCTCCGCGACGGCCCGGAGCTCAGTGACCACTTCTCCACCTCTAAAAGCGTCCTCGTCGATGTCGTTGACCTCCGCGCGCTCCGTCTCGGAGAAGCGGGCGACGATTCGCCCGGCCGCACGCGGCGACACGCCAAACACGGAGGAGTACACCTTAACACCAGCTGGGACGCCCAGAATCGGGATGTCCGCGTTCAGTCCGTCAAGCGTCGTCGCCACGTCGACGGCCGTGCCGTCGCCGCCGACGAACAGAATCACGTCCACGTCCGCCTCGACGAACGCTCGGATCGCGTCTCGTGTGTCATCGCTCATCGTCTCGTCGGGATTCGCCGGGGAGCCGACCACTGTCGGGTCGAACCCTGTCTCGCGGGCGAGTCCCGCCCCCATCGGGTCGCCGTACGCAAGCAGTTCCACGTCCGCCCCGATGTCGGCGAGCGATTCCAGCGCTGTCTGTGCCCGGTCCGGTGCGCGTTGCTCCGCACCGCGGCGGCGCGCCTCCGCAATCTTCCCGTCAGTGCCCTTGAGGCCGACGCGGCCGCCCATGCCGGCGATGGGGTTGACCACAACACCGATTCGTCGCATTCGCCGTCACTACGCGACCCCGCGGCAAAAGCGGCCCGGGAGCGTGCCTTTCAAGCCACCCCACGCAGAACGCACTGCTATGTCAGTCGTACTCCAGAGTGGCGTCCAGACAGGAATCATCAACGCGTCCGGCGCAGTCATCACGCTCGGTGGCCTGCTGCTTACGTTTCTCTGGCTGAACCACCTCTACCGGTAGTCACTCCGCCGTCGGTGACTCGACGCGGTCGCTGAACCACGCCGCCGCCTCCTCGACTAGCTCTTCCTCTGTCCCCTCGAACCGGACGGTTACGTGGTCGCCGGGATAGCTACCGACCTTGACCGGGAACTGCTCCTGTACCTCGGCGAGTCGGTCAAGCAGTGCGCTCTCGGGCTCATCGGCGTCGACGGTGCGAACGTACCGCTGCTCGCCGGAGAACTCGCCCGCAATCTCCTCGAACATCCGCTTCATCTCGGCTGGTACGCCCGGCAAGACGTAACAGTTCTCGACGACACAGCCGGGCGCGACGCCCTCGTGGTTGGGCAAGACACGGGACCCCTCCGGCACGTCCCCCGTCCCGTCGGTCAGGTCGTCGCGCGTGTACCCGCCGTGTTCCTCAAGCCACGCGAGGGCGTCCTCGCTCTCGACGACGTCCCGCCCGAACGCCGCGGCGACGGCTTCGATTGTCTTGTCGTCGTGCGTCGGTCCGAGGCCGCCGGTAACGATGACGGCGTCGAACTCCGCGTGGTACTCGTTGACCACGCGGGCAATATCTGCGATCTCGTCGGGGACGACCGTCGTTCGGCCGACAGTGACGCCACGCTCTGCGAGCTGTTGTCCCAGCCACGCGGCGTTCGTGTTGACCGTCTCGCCACTGAGCAGTTCGTCTCCGACGGTGACTACCGCGACGCGCATACCGCCCGATTGGACTGGGGGACACAAATACTGTCGGTCACAGAACGTGGTAACTGTGCATCCGTTGAATCGGAGAGAAATGCTCCGTCAGGGATTTGAACCCTAGTCATCACCGTGAGAGGGTGATATGATTGGCCGGACTACACCAACGGAGCGTACACAAGTTCGTAGCGAGGATATACGTATAATCATTGCGTTTCAGCCCCGCCCTGTGCTGGTTTATCATGCTGTCAGCTGTAACTATTACCAGATGTCTGCGGTGGCGAAACGCGACACAGACGCACAGCCGACGGTATCACTCGTCGTCGAACGGTGACCCGGCGGCGTCGGGCTCCTGACCGGCGAGGCTGATAATGTTCTCACGCCCGACTCTGAGCTTCGAGATGTCGCCGTCGTCTTCCATGTCCGAAAGGAGCATACTCACCTTCGACTTCGACCAGTCGGTGCTGTCGACGATGTCGACTTGCTTCATTCGGCCGCCGTTCTCCTCCAGCAGTTTGCGGACGCGGTCGCTGTCGGTGAGTAGTTCTTCATCGGGGACTGCCGGTTCCTCCGTTGTGTCGGTGTCTGCCGCAGTCTCACTCGGCGGAGCCGTCGACGACTGCTCCGTGTCCGTAGCCGCCGACGGTGACGCAGCGGGCGGTTCGTCGTCGTCACGTCCCAGCACCTGTCCCAGTGCCCCGGACCGCCACGCGGCCGCACCGCCGGCGACGATGACGATCACGACGACAGCGGCCGGGAGCAGCCACGACGGACCGCTGGCGGCCTCGCCAGCTGTGTCACCGCCCGCCGTGGTGGCTCGCTCAGTGCCAGCGCTCTGACCGGTTTCGCGCGGTTGCAGTTCCACGTAAGGCCGGCGGTCGTTGAACGACTGCTCGCCGTTCCACGTGACGCTCTCGCTGTTTTCGAGCGAATCGGGAGCGCTCTGTGAGTCCGGCGTCGGCCGGACGTCGGCGAATTTCAGTCCGGGGCCGCGCTCGAAGACGAACGACTGGCTCGACCCGATGTAGAACCCGCCGTCGAACACGTCGCTGACCTTGACTGCGTCGCCCTCGACGACCGCGAAGTTACGCCAGCGGAACGACATCTGCACTGTACCAGTGTTTTGCAGCGGGTCGACCGTCGCCGACCGGTCGTAGTCGGTCGCACTCATGTCCCGGCCAGTCACGTTCGCCCCGTACCGTGTCAGCAGTGTCGACTGCTCGACGAAATTCCGGTACAGTGGCTGCTCCGATTGCTCGAACTCCGTGGCGAACTCCTCGAACTGCTGTTGCTCGGATTCGTTCTCGAGCGGGGTCCTGTGGATGATTGCCCACTCCGCGGACCCGTTCTGATACAGCGTGACCTGGAACGTCGTCCGGTCGAACCTGTCGGGCGTCTGGACGCCGACGCTCTCGTCGGCCGGCTGTGACATCGCCAGCGGCGCGGCACCGCTCCCCAGCAGGAGAACCAGCACAAGACTGGCGACGACCAGGCGTACCATCTGTCGTATATCATCGATGGACCGCATAAAAGCGCTGTGAATAGCACTGTTCTCAGCCAGTATCCGGCCAGTGTCCGGTGATTTTTCGAGACTGGTACGACTCAAATCGGTGGTGACCGAAACTGGTATCGCGCGCCGTGCGAGCGCTCGAATATCCCGGTCCGCACTGGGTTCGAAGTGGCTCTATTCGACAGTCTGTACCGTGGTATCACTAGTCTCTCGCTTGACACGCGACCATGGGAGGGGGCGATTCTTGTTTTGACACCGGTGTCTTGGCTTCTACACCGGTATTTCACATGAATTTCCGGTGGGTTATTTAGACAGGAAGGTCCAACGAACGGTAACCTATGGGAATTGCCGAGTTCGCAAGAGATGGCCGTGTGGTGATGGGTGACCGGCCGGGGGCAGCAGTGGTGGCCGCCGTAAGTGGCTTCCTCTTGCTGGATTTAGTTGCAAAGCTCGCTGGGACAACCGTGTTCTTCCTCGGGACCAGATTACTGGGTGGGTCCCTCACCGTGGGCTCGTTGCTCTCGATGGTGGTGGACGGACTGCTTGTCGGACTGGCGGTCGGGCTCGCCGGAATCGGCCTGTCGATGACCTACAGCATCCTCGACTTCGCCAACTTCGCACACGGGGACACGGTGACTGCTGGGGCGTTCCTGGGGTGGGTCGCCGCGTACATCACCGCCGGCCTCGGGACCGGAGCCCCGATTTCCGAACTGTTCATGCTCAATTCGGGGCGGCAGTTGAGCACTGTTTCAACGTTCCTTCCAGTGCTTCTCGGACTCGTCGTCGCCGGTATCGGGTCGGTCGCCGTCGTGTTGCTCGTCGACCGCCTCACCTATCGCCCCATGCGCAATACGGACAACATCTCTTTGCTGATTGCGTCAATCGGTGTCGCGCTTGCGCTGCGCTATCTCATTGCATTCGTCTTCGGCACACAGACAAGCGGGGTCGCAAGCGGTGGGCTTCGGGTGACGCTGTTCTCGATGATTTCGATAACCGACAACGAGATCACTCTTCTGGTGGTGTCGGTCCTGTTGATGCTCGGCGTCCACCTGCTGTTACAGCGGACGAAGCTCGGCAAAGCAATGCGGGCGATGGCCGACAACGAAGACCTCGCACGCGTGACCGGGATTCCGACCGAACGCGTGATCCGGCTCACGTGGATTCTCGGCGGTGGCCTGGCAGGCATCGGCGGCTACCTCCTTGTGCTCGAAAGCGGCACGATATCGTTCAACTTCGGCTGGATTCTGCTCCTGCTCATCTTCGCCGCGGTCATCGTCGGCGGCATCGGCTCGATATACGGGGCAATGGCCGGCGGGATTCTCATCGGGCTGGTCGATAGTCTGGCCCTGATCTGGTTGCCATCCGGACTGACGCGGGCCTCTGCGTTTCTGGTGCTCATCGTCGTCCTGTTGTTGCGCCCGTCCGGCATCTTCGGGGGGGTGTCGACAGCATGAGTACTGTTGACAGCGTTCGAAACCGTCTGGACACGCTCCCGGACGTGGGACTGGTCATCGGCTTCATCGCAAGTATCTGGGCCGTCATGCTCGTGCTGGCGATCGCTGTCGGCGGGGCGAACTGGGCGAACCTTGCCGCCGGCTTCATCGGGAGCGTGACCGTCCTCATGGGCGGCTACGCCATCCTCGCACTGGCGCTGAATCTCCAGTGGGGGTACACCGGCCTGTTCAATATCGGTATTGCAGGGTTCATGGCTGTCGGCGCGTACACGACGGCAGTTCTCACTGCGCCGACGGACCCGGCCGCCGGCGCTGTCCCGGGGCTCGGCCTCCCGCTGTGGGTCGGCCTCATCGGGGGCATGGTGATGGCCGCCATTATCGGCGGTCTCGCGGCGCTGCCGGCACTCCGACTGAAGGCCGACTATCTCGCCATCGTGACGGTCGCGTTCTCTGAGATCATTCGACTCGTCGTCAACTGGAACGGTCTCGCCGAGGTCTCGCTGTTCGGAGTGCCGTTCGGAACCGGCGGCGCGACTGGGATCTCGTTCAAGTCTGCGAACGAGGTCGCGTCGACGTTCATCAACGGCGTTGGGCAGCCGATCGTAGCTGCCGCAGAGGGTGTCGGCGTCTCCGGGCCGAACCTGGCGAACCTCACGTACGGGATACTTCTCCTGCTGGTCGTGGCTGCGAGCTACTGGGTGCTCGCCCGTATCACGAACTCGCCGTTCGGTCGCGTGCTGAAGGCGATCCGCGAGGACGAGACTGTGACCCAGTCACTCGGCAAAGACACCCGGCGGTTCAAGATCAAGACGTTCATGATCGGCTGTGCGCTGATGGGGCTGGCCGGCGTCCTGTTCCGCGGACAGGCGGGCTACGTCAGCCCACAGCAGTTCAGACCGACGATCACGTTCTACGTGTTCGCGGCGCTCATCATCGGCGGCTCCGGGTCTAACACCGGGAGCATCATCGGCGCGGCGACGTTCTCCGGGCTGCTGTTCTACCTGCCCGCGCGGCTGGGCGAGAACGTCTCGCTGGGCGGCACTCGTGCCCCTGGCAACATCATCGACGCAGTCGCCGGACTCGGGTCGCTGGACCCGCTTCCCCTCCTTGCATACACCATTAGCAACATCAGTACGCTCCGGTTCGTCCTCATCGGCGTCGTGCTGATATACATCATCCAGAACCAGCCAGACGGGCTGCTCGGCCACCGGAACGAACCTGCAACAAGTGTGAGCCTCGACAGACCGCAGTCGGGGTCCGGAGGTGAGACAGATGAGTGAACCCGACGCGGCACCGCGACAGGAGACCGCCGTCACGAGCGACGCGATCGAGTCGCCGCTGCTGGAAGTCGACGGCCTCCGCAAGGAGTTCGGCGGCGTCGTCGCGGTCGACGGGGCAACGTTCTCCGTGGCAGAGGGGTCGCTCACTGGTCTCATCGGCCCGAACGGGGCCGGCAAGTCGACGACGTTCAACTGCATCACGGGCATTCACGAGCCGACTGGTGGCCGGGTCACCTTCGACGGCCAGAGCATTACCGGGCTCCCACCGTACACACTCGCAAACCGCGGGCTGGTCCGGACGTTCCAGATCGCCCGCGAACTGTCCGAGATGACCGTCATAGAGAACGTGATGCTCGCGCCGGGTGGACAGGTCGGCGAGTCGGTCATCCGGTCGGTGACGCCGGGACTGCGCGGCGATGTCATCGAGGCAGAGACGGCTGTTCGCGACCGCGCGTGGGAGACGCTGGAGTTCTTCGAGATCAACCATCTCGCCCACGAGAACGCCGGTAATCTCTCCGGCGGTCAGCGGAAACTGCTGGAGATGGCGCGGGTCCTGATGACCGAGCCCGAGATGATCCTGCTGGACGAGCCACTTGCCGGTGTCAATCCGACGCTAGAGGAGAAACTACTGGAGCGGATTCACGAACTCCGCCGAGAGCAGGGCCTGACCTTCCTGCTGGTCGAACACGACATGGACGTCATCATGAACAACTGCGAACACATCATCGTCATGCATCAGGGGAGCGTCCTCGCTGAAGGGGACGCCGAGACTATCAAATCGGACGAGCGGGTACTGGAGGCGTACCTGGGAGGTGACGTATGAGCCAGCGCGCGACGGAGTCCGAAGCTGTCACGCTCCCTGACCCGGCCGAACGACTCCTCGCCATCCGGGACCTCGATGCGGGCTATGGCGACCTGCAGGTCCTCAGTGACGTCCACATGGACGTCGCCGACGGCGAGTATGTCGTTATCGTCGGCCCGAACGGGGCCGGCAAGTCGACAGTGATGAAGTCCGTCTTCGGCCTGACGACGTACATGGGCGGGGAGGTCATCTTCAGCGGGACCGATATCAGCCAGCGCAATCCCGACGAGATCATTTACGAGGGCATCAGCTACGTCCCCCAGACCGGAAACGTGTTTGGCTCCCTGAGCGTCCGCGAGAACCTCGAAATGGGTGCGTACATCCTCGACGAGGTGCCGGAAGACCGGATTGAAGACGTGTACGACAGGTTCCCCATTCTCCGGGAGCGGTCCGATCAGTCGGCCGGGACGCTGTCGGGCGGCCAACAGCAGATGCTCGCCATGGGGCGGGCGCTGATGCTCGACCCCGACCTGCTGTTGCTCGACGAACCCTCCGCCGGGCTCGCCCCCGACCTCGTCGACGATATGTTCGACCGCATCGACCGCATCAACGACGACGGCACGGCTATTCTGATGGTCGAGCAAAACGCGAAGGAGGCACTCCGACGGTGTGATCGGGGCTACGTGCTCGTACAGGGCCAGAACCGCTACGAGGACGAAGGAACGGTCCTCCTCAACGACGAGCAGGTTCGGCAGGACTTCCTCGGCGGATAACTCGAAAAAAGCGGCGCTGACAGCTCCGTTACTGGTTCATTGCGCTGTTGATCTCAGACGTGTAAGAGGACTGCTGTTGCTCGAAGCCGACCTGATTGACGATGGTCCCGCCTTCCGCTTCGAACGCGCCGGCGAACGCCTCCTGTAGCGCCTGGCCGTAGCTGTTGTTGACATACAGCGTCGATGCGGTCTCGGCACCGAGTTCGCCCACACCGACCTGCGCGAGAACCTGTCCCTGGAGGGCGTCGCTGGGCGGAGTGCGGAACATGTAGTCGTTGTCTTCCAGGTCGGTAATCGTCGGCGACGTGGACGCTGGCGAACAGCCGACGACGCCGCTGTCGATAAGGACGTTTCGTGCGACCTGTATCGACGTTTCGGAGCTGGCTGCCCCGGTAATCGACGGGTAGCCCGCGCTGACGAGGGAGTTGGCCGCGTCGATGCCCGCCTGCGCCTGGGTCTGGGTGTCACCGACTTGGTAGTCGAACTCGAAGTCGACTTCGCCTTCGAGTTGCAGGGCCGGGAGTATTGCCCCATCGCGGATCGGCCTACCGAGCGGCCCGAGGTCGCCGGTTTCGGGCATCAACACACCGAACCGGATCGTGCGTCCGGAGTCGCTCCCGGAGCCGTTCGGTTCCGGTTGCGGGATGTCGTCGCCCGCGCTGAAGTCGACGGTGTCGAGCGATTCGACGCCCCCGCCGTCCTGGAAGCCGAAGACTTGGTACTGCGCGGAAGCCATGTCCCCGTTTTCGTCGAAGTTGACCGCACTCGATGCACCCTCGTACTGGATGTTCTCGCCCGCGGCGGCCGCTTCGACGGCCGCTGGCAGTTCGGAGGGGCCGTACGTGTCGCCCCCGGGGTTGGCGACGACGCGCATGTGATTCCGGACGGCCTGCCCGTCGTTTTCGCCGGCCAGCAGGTTTGCGAGAATCTGGACCGCCGTCGCGTCGTATGCCTGTGACGTGAACACGCCGGCCTCGTCGTAATCGAACTCGGAGGTGAACTGCTCTGTAAACGTATCGACACCGGGCCCGGCCGCCGACGGGGCCGTGCCACGGACGTTCGACATATCGTTGCCGACGTTACTCGGCAGTTCGCCGTCCTGCAGGCCATCGGTGACGAGGATGTCGGCGGCGTCGTCGCCGTAGTCGGCGTAGAAGTCCTTGAACAGTTGCACACCGCTCTGGGGATAGCCGACGACCATCAGCACGTCCGGTGACTCCGGACCGCTGTCGCCCCCGGACTCGGTCCCGGTTCCGGTCATCCCACCATCGCCGCCGTCTCCGCCATCCCCGCCGTCTCCGCCGGTCTGTTCGGTTGAACAGCCTGCCAATCCACCAAGCAGACCGACAGTGCTTACCGCCCCAGTGCGCTTCAGGAACGCTCGCCGATTGGTATCGCGACTCATACCACTTACCACTGATTCGCATCTTATAAAACTATATCCTCCCGTAACTTCGCTGTTCCGTAGTCTGCTCCAATCGCGCCGATATTTTTTGTTGTCTTCGTTAGATATTAACGCCGGAGAAACCGCTATCGGCTCAGACGGCTCTCGGACTCTCGGCACATCCGCGAAAAAACGTCGAGTGTTGTCCCTTATTCGACGCGACCGACGACCTTCTCGTACTCTTCAGCAGCCTTGTCCCAGTCGACGACCTCGAAGAAGGCGTCGATGAAGTCACCGCGGGCGGGACCGTAGTCGTAGTAGTAGGAGTGCTCCCAGACGTCGAGCGCGAGGATGGGATGGGAGCCCCAGAGCGCGCCCTGATCGTGCTTGTCGACCGGCACGTTGCGGAGTTGCTTGGCAACGGGGTCGTACACGAGCAGCGCCCAGCCGCCAGCGGCTGATGCGGCAGCTTCGAACTCGCCCTTCCAGCCTTCGTAGGATCCGAAGTCCTCCTCGATGCGGTCGAGGAGCTCGCCTTCCGGCTTACCGCCGCCGTTGGGGTCCATGTTCTCCCAGAACAGCGTGTGGAGGTAGTGTCCACTGCCGTTGTGGGTGACGTTGCCCATCGCGCCGGCGCTCGAACCGAAGTCACCGGATTCGCGGTTCTCGGCGAGCGTCTTCTCGGCCGATTCGAGGCCGTTTACGTACCCCTGATGATGGGTGTCGTGGTGCCAGGTGAGCACCTGTTCGGAGATGTGTGGCTCCAGTGCGTCGTAGTCGTACGGGAGCGGTGGCAGTTCGGGATTGGAATGTTCGGGCATATGAAAACGCCTCCATCACTATCTGTCGCGCGGCTGCCTGTTAAACGTTTAGGAGCCATTTGGTAGCACTAGGCAAGGACAGCGAGACGGAGCCGTATCTGCCCGCAGCACTGACACCACAACGCGGCCTCGTCTCGCGTGTAAGCACCCGGGAGAGTTCAGTGAAGCGAAACGTAACGGCCCTAGTCGTCTCCTCTAGCCTGCTCGAACATCGCTAGGGCCTGCTCGCGGCGCTCACTGTGGTCGACAACGGGGTCCGGGTACTCCGGCGCAGCATTGCGCCGCTGTGTGAGCGAACACTCGTTCCAGTCGTGGATAACTTCCGGCGCGGTGTCCCGTAGCTCCGGGACGTACTCTTTGATGTACTCGGCATCCGGATCGTAGTCTTCGCCCTGTGTCATCGGATTAAAAATGCGGAAATACGGCTGAGCGTCGGTCCCAGTGGAGGCTGCCCACTGCCAGCCGCCGTTGTCGTTAGCCGTGTCGTGATCGACCAGTTTCTCGCGGAACCACTCGTAGCCGTGTCGCCAGTCGATGAGCAGGTCCTTCGTGAGGAAGGAGGCAACGATCATCCGGACGCGGTTGTGCATGTACGCTTCCTCGCGAAGCTGTCGCATCCCCGCGTCGACGATGGGATAGCCCGTCTCGCCGTCTTTCCAGGTCTGCAACAGCTCTTCGTCGTTCTCCCACTCTATCGGGTTCTCGTATGACTTGTAGTTCGAGGTAACGACGTGAGGATGGGCGAACAGCACCTGCGTGTAGAACTCTCGCCAGGCCAGCTGAGACTGGAACTCCTGCACGGACTCGCGGCGGTCGCCGCCGGTCCCTTCCTTGGCGTCCTGCGTCCGGTCGTACACCTCCCGAATGCCGATAGTTCCGAACTTCAAATGGGCCGATAGCCGGGAGGTGCATTCGTCGGCCGGGAAATCCCGGCGCTCCTCGTACTCGTAGACGTTCTCGTCGAGGAAGTCATCGAGCAGGGCGCGTGCGTCGTCGGTTCCCGCCGCGGGCACGGTCGCTTCCGGCTCCTCGAAGCCGAGATCAGCCAGCGTCGGGATCGAGTCGCCGTCGACATCGGCCAACTCGTCAGTTGATGGCGCGTCGTAGGGGGCTTCCTTCTCGCGGTCGTGCCACTTCCGGCCGAAGTAGGTGAAGACGCTGTAGGGGTCGCCGTCGTTCGTCGTAATCTCGCCCGGTTCGTGTAACACGGCGTTCTGGACGGCCTCGCGGGCAACGTCCGCGTCGTCGAGCGCTTGCCGGACGGCCGCGTCGCGTTCCCGTGCAAGCCCGGAATAGTCCTTGCCCCAGGTGACTTTCTCCGCGCCGTACTTGGCTGCCAGTTCCGGTAGTACGGACGTGGGGTCGCCCTCAGCAATGACGAGGTCACTGCCGCGGTCGCGGTACCATTCACGCAAACTGTCGAGAGCGTCCAGCATGAACGCGACCCGGGGTGGGCCGGCGTGGTCGAGAACGGCCCTGTCGAAGACGAACACCGGGACCACCGGGTCGGACGGAGTCGCCGCGGCGAGGCCGGCGTTGTCCGTCGCCCGGAGGTCACGGCGGTGCCAGTGCAGGCGCATATATGATACACGGACCAGCCCGGCCAAAAGGTACTGCCCAACGATGTTGGTCTGTCAGGCGCTGACGGACACCACTGTTATCTTTCCGCCGGTCGAGGGCCACCGTATGGAAGACGCGACCGTGACGCTGTCTGTCGACGACGGGATCGCCACAGTGACGCTGAACCAGCCGGAGTCGCGAAACGCCCTGTCAGCGGAGTTGGCCGACGCACTCACTGCTAAGTTCGAATCGGTGACCGACAGCGACGCCCGGTGTGTCGTACTGGAGGGGGCGGGTCCGGCGTTCTGCGCTGGCGGGGACATCAACGCAATGGTACAGGGGGTAGAACACGACCGCCCGCCGGCTACGCAGGTCGAACTGGTAGTCTCGTCGCTCCACGAGGCGATCCGGACCGTCCACAGCTGTCCGCTCCCGGTCGTCGCGAAAATCGACGGCCCCGCCTTCGGTGCCGGCGCAGGACTCGCGCTGGCCTGTGATATGCAGGTCGCAAGCACTGACGGCCAGATCGGCTTCGGCTTCCGCCAGGTCGGACTGGCATGTGACTCCGGTGTCTCCTACTTCCTTCCGCGAATCGTCGGCCCGAACAAGGCCAAGGAATTCCTGTTTACCGGCGAACTGCTGGACGCTGCGGCAGCCGGGGAACTCGGCCTGTTCACCCGGGTGTTCGACGCAGAGACGTTCGAGTCAGCGTTTTCGGAACTCGTCGCGGACATCGCCGCTGGACCGACAGTCGCACTCGGGCACGCCAAGCGCCTGGTCAACCGAAGCCTGGACAGTTCGCTGGAACAGGCACTCGAAAACGAAGCCACCGCGCAGGGTCTCGCGTTCACGACTGACGACCACGAAGAGGGCACAACCGCGTTCGTCGAGAAACGCGACCCGGAGTTCAGGGGCCAGTAAGGTGATGACTGTAACCAATACGACCACTGATTCAGCACCCGCCAGCTAGCCAACAGATAATGCCTCCGAGTGTTCCAACACAGATCCGACCGGCCACTAGTACCGCAGCTGAACGCGTCTGTACCCCCGCTGGGATGGAGGCCACGACATGACCGACGACCCCCCGGACTGGGAGTTCAGCGAGCGGGACATGTACATTCTCCGCGAACTTTCGGCGGACCCCCAGCGGTCGTCCCGCGAGCTTGCGGATCTACTGGAGTCCGAGTACGGCATCGATGTGTCGCACGTAACGGTCAGCGAATCGATCCGGGAAATGCGCGACGCGGACGTCTTCCGTGAGACCATCGTCCCGAACGAGGAACTGTTCAACTTCGCGCTGTTCGAATTCAAGTTCAACCCCGAGCACTTCGCCGACTCCTGGCACGACGCGATGGTGTCCATTCGAGACGACCGGCACACGCTGTTTTACTTCCTCTCCGACGGCGAATATCAGTGGAAGTCAGTGATGATGTTCCCGAGTCGGACGGCCGAATCCCGCTGGATACACGACTTCTACAAGGACCACGGCGACGTGATTCAGAACGTCCGGAACTCAGTCGTCCACAACGTCCTGAAATTCAAGACGGACCCGGAGCTGTTCACCGAGCTCGACGGCGAGAGATCGTAGCCAAGAGAGGAGACGGGTCGAAATAAAGACGAGGGAGAAGACGGCTCGACAGCGTCGTGGTTACAGTTTCCGCTCGGCGTCCTCGGCCAGTTCCTTCATCCGCTTGCTGACCCGGCCCGCGTCCGAGAACTCGTCTTCACTCATCGCCGTTGCCAGCGAGTTACCGAGTACGAACACAGCGTGTTTGTGCTCGCTTTTCGACTTGTGGACGTCCGATGGCCGCACGTCGAGTTCCTGGTAGGCGTCGAACAGCTCCGGATCGACCGAGTCCATGTCGTCGCGGAAGTACTCCATGATCGTCACCATCTGCTCGTGTAGCTCGAGAAGCTCGTCTTTGTGCATAGCTACAGTATGCGGTGGCACGTGCATAAGAATTGCTTGAGAAGGGATACCAGACGCTCACGCCCGTATTTTCAGAAGACGTACTCGTCGTCGTGGCCCATCATGCCGTCTTCTTCGAACCCTGGCTCCTCGTCTTCGTCCTGTGGTCCGGAGGTTTTGTACGCCTTGAGCCCGGTCGACAGGAGGTCCTCGATGGCTTCCTCGCGATTGAGGAACTCGCCTTTCTCGACGAGCTGCGCGATTTGCATCTCCAGATGTTCCGGGATATTGATCTCTACCTTAGGCATCGCAACATAGGGGGCTTCGACTATGCCCTATTTAAACTTGACGGGGGTGTGTTCGGAGATTACATAATTACAATTGTAGAACTGAGAGAGGAACTTTGTGAACCCAGATATTAATTTCCGCGAACCAGAACCTCAGTGGCGCTATGTCGCGTGGCGGGTCAGAACGGCGTAAAATAGGTGGCTCGAACACGACAGCCCGGTCGAACCACACCATGTGGAATCGAGCGTATAGTTAGGCTCAAAGGTGCGCAATCCTAAGGCATGGCTGATGGAACCACTGCGTGGTGACGAGACGACGGTTGGTGAGACAACGGTCGTCGCACGCGGGTGTCGCCTCGACGATGCACCGGTGCGGGCGGTCTTGGAAACAGACGCGCGCCCCCGGTTCTTCTGGGCGGCCGGTACAGAGTCAATCGCAGCCCGCGGGAGCGCGGCGACTGTGACTGCCGACGGGCAGTCGCGGTTCGATGACGTGCGGACAGCGCTTGAAGCGCTGTTCGATGACTGCTCAGTTTCCGAGAACCTCTCGAGCGTCGCTCGACCGCGAGCGTTCGGCGGGTTCGCATTCCACAACGGAAGCCACGACGGGGGGGACTCTCCCTGGGATGGGTTCCCCAGTGCGGCGTTTTTTCTCCCCGAGATACAGGTAACGAAGCGAGACGACGACGCCTGGCTCACGACGGTCGCGACGGGACCCGAGGCCGCGACCGAAGCCGAGACGCTACTTGAGGAGTGGCGCGACCGGTTGGTCGCGGACCCAGAGACAGAGCCGGGAACCCCGCCGGGCATCTCACACCGGAAGCGAACGCCCACACAGGACGGCTGGCGCGAGCAGGTGGCGGCCGCCACAGAGAGTATCGACCGCGGTGACCTCCAAAAGGTCGTGCTCGCACAGAGCCTGAGTGTCGCGCTGGACGCGGAGCTATCGGTCCCGGACGTGATGGCCCGCCTGTCCGAGACGTACCCGGACTGCTACCGATTCGTGCTGTCGCCGGACTCCGGCGGCACCTTCTTCGGAGCCACGCCGGAGCGGCTGGTCTCGGTCCGCGGGCGAACCGTCCGGACGGAGGCACTCGCTGGCTCGACTGGGCGTGGCGACACACCTGCCGAGGACGAGTGGCTCGCCGCCGAACTCCTCGACAGCGAGAAGGACCGCCACGAGCAGAAGCTCGTTGCCGACGCAATACGGGACCAGGTTGAGCCCTTTGCCTCGACAGTCCGCATCGGCGATCGGACCGTCCGTCGGCTCGCCACGGTCCAGCACCTTCGGACGTCGATAACAGCCGAACTCGACGACGACGAGCACGTCCTCTCGCTGGTCGAGGCGCTCCACCCGACACCGGCAGTGGGCGGACTCCCGCCGGACGTGGCACTACGGACTATCCGTGAGACGGAGGCGTTCGACCGCGGCTGGTATGCCGCCCCGGTTGGCTGGGTCGACGCCGCCGGTAACGGGACCTTCGCCGTCGGCATCCGGTCGGCCGTCGCCACGGAACAGGAGGCGACCCTCTTTGCAGGCGCAGGTATCGTCGCGGACAGCGACCCCGACCGCGAGTGGGACGAGGTCCAGCTCAAATACCGGCCGATACTGGACGAGCTGGAATGACGGCCCCGAACGTCAACACGCTGTGGGCAGAGACGCTCGTTTCCGAACTCGCTGCGGGCGGCGTCGACGCAGTGTGTCTCTCACCCGGCAGTCGCTCGACGCCGCTGACGGTGGCCTTCGCCGAGCATCCCGACATCGAAGTGTTCTCCCACCTCGACGAGCGGTCGGCGGCCTTCTTCGCGCTGGGACGCGCCCGGCGAACCGGCGAGCCGACGCCGCTGGTCTGCACGTCGGGGACGGCCGCGGCGAACTACCACCCGGCAGTCATCGAAGCGAACCAGTCGGGCGTCCCGCTGCTTCTGTTGACAGCGGACCGACCGCCGGAACTCATCGACAGCGGGGCAAACCAGACTGTCGATCAGGAGAAACTGTACGGCGACGCTGTCCGCTGGTATCGGGACATGCCCGAGCCGGAGGCCGAGCCGCGGAAGGTTCGGATGCTACGGACCACGGCGGCCCGCGCGCTCAGAGAGAGTACCGGCAACGACCCCGGCCCTGTCCATCTGAACTGTCGGTTCCGGAAACCACTGGAACCGACGCCGATGGCCGAGGATGATCCGGCTGGCGTTCCCGCCGACTGGGCGGGCGGTGACAGCGCGGCCGAAACTGGCCGCGATGGCCCGTTTGTCACGACGAGCGAGGGCGTCGCTGAACCGGACGAGCGGACAGTGCGCCGCGTGCAGGACGCGCTCCAGACCGCCGAGCGTGGCCTCATCGTCGCTGGTCCGGCCGATCAGGGGCTCAGTGCAGACTCGCTTGAACGGCTGGCATCGGCCACGGGCTTCCCCGTTCTGGCGGACCCGCTGTCGGACCTGCGGTTCGGTCCACACGTCGACCGCCTCGACGTGCCGGTCTGTGGCGGCTACGACGGCTATCTCGGAAGCGACGGCGTCGACCAGTGGGACGACCCCGATGTTGTCGTCCGCTTCGGTGCGTCACCGACCTCGAAGCCGTTGCGTCACTACCTCCGTGACGCCGACTGTCAGCAGTTCCTCGTCGACCCGGCCGGCGGCTGGTCGGAGGCCGAGTTCACGGCGACGGACCTGCTCGTCGCCGACCCCGACGCCACCGTGGATGCGCTCGTAGCCGAGTCGCTGAGTGGCGGCGCAGCGCCGTGGCGTGAACAGTTCGCCAGGGCGGAGCAGGCCCACTGGGACGCCGTTACCGAAACCGCCTCGGCGACCTACTGGGAGGGCGGTGTCCTTGCAGACGTGGCCGCGCTGGCCCCGGACCCAGCCACGCTGTTCGTCTCGAACAGCATGCCTATCCGAGACATAGACCGCTTCGGTCGGCCCCGCGACGCTGACCTGACGGTGCTGGGCAACCGCGGGGCCAGCGGTATCGACGGCATCACCTCGACGGCGCTCGGAGCCGGAAGCGCGACCACAGACCCGCTCGTGCTCGTCACCGGCGACCTGGCGTACTACCACGACATGAACGGCTTGCTCGCACTCGGGCGCTGTGGCGTGGACGCGACGGTCGTCCTGCTCAACAACGACGGCGGCGGCATCTTCCACATGCTGCCCATTGAGGACCACCCCACGTTCGAGGACCAGTTCCGAACGCCACACGGGCTCGATTTCGAGCCGACGGAGGCGCTCTATTCCCTGGAGTTCGAGCGGGTGGCCGACCGCCGGCAGTTCCGCGAGCGCTTCGGCAACTCAGTCCGGAGCGATGGGACACAGGTCATCGAGGTCCGGTTCGACGCAGGCGACAGCCACGCGGTCAGAGACCGGCTTGCTGAACAGGTCGGGAAAGCCCTCGCTGACGACTGATCTGTTAGAGCCGGAGCACGGACGCCGTCAACAGCGACAGTCCGAACGGGAGCCACGTCCCCGACAGCGCGAGTGCTCCGATAAGTGAGAACGCGCTGATGTTCAGTACGACCAGTAGCACCGCCGTCGTCAGGCTCCAGCTCCCGAACACCATAATCGCAATCGTGGGTTCGGACTGGAGGTAGCCGATCATGAAGAGGGTACAGACTCCGATGGTCACATTGACCCACAGCGGGAACGCCGGAAGCAATGCGCTGAACAGCATCACCGGATAGAGCGCGAACGTGATGGCAAACAGCGTCAGCCCCCGCCCGGTCGGCATCTCCAGAAGCGACCCGCGGGACAGGGTGTCCGTCTGTCGGACAGCGTACGCGGACGACGAACTCCAGGTTGCGCTGCTGCCGTCACTGTCGCTGAAGCCGCTGGTCGCGGTTGCGCCGGATCGCCAGGTCGACTCTGCGTTCGACGCGGTCGCCGTCTCGCCCGCCGCATCGGTCGACTGGTCGTTACTCGACGACGCATCGGTGCCAGTGGTCGAGCGTTCGTCTTTGTCCTCAGCGACGCGGTCTCTGGCGGCTCGTTCGCGTTGTGCCCGCTCCCGGGCGTTCGTCCGGGACGTCGTCCGGTCAGTGCTCGCTTCGGTTCGGTCGCCAGCCGATTCAGACTCATCATAGCCAGCACGCCGTGCCGCTTGGGCCACGTCACTACCGTCGTCGTCCGCTATGTTGCTCTCGCCCGCGACATAGGTATCGTGACCCAGCCGGTCGTAGCGCGCCCGCTCGTCCTCGTCGGTGAGCACGTCGCGGGCTTCGATGAGCCGCTGTGTCGCCTCGCCGGCGTCGGCCGCGTCGCTCACGTCGGGATGGGTTTCCTTCAGTCGCTCCCGATAGGCCGCTTCGATCGCCGCCGTCGACGCGTCAGTTGGAACGCCCAATACCTCGTAGAACGTCTCGGTCATACCGGGTGTCCCACCTGGATGCGAGGGGTCGACAGGAACGGCCACCGACGCCGCTCAGTCACTCGTTCTCGACGCCTCCATCAGCCTCTCTGTCGTGGTCGTACGACTCCGACTCGCGGGTACGCGCCGTCGCAAGCCGTTCCAGCGCCGTCGCGATCCGTTCGAGCGTGAACACGAACCGTACAACCAGATACAGGAGCCAGGGGACCACAGCCACAATCAGGCCGAGTAGAATCTGCTGGACGATGATGAAGCTGTACACGACGATAAGGATGGAGAGGCCCGCAAGTATCCCCATCACCGCCTTTTTGTTCGGTGTGGAGGGCATCGCTAGTCGGTTCGTGTGCGTGGCACCAAAGGGTTTCCTCCGCTGTGTGAGCCTGTACGAGGAATCTTTTTGCGAGGGCCGTCCCAAGCCACGGTATGGTCTCTGAAATATTCGACCCGGAGCGGTGGAGTGCCATCGACCGGTTCGACTTCACCGATATCACCTATCACCGCTCGACTGAGACGGGTGCGGTCCGCATCGCCTTCGACCGCCCGGAGAAGCGCAACGCCTTCCGGCCGGAGACGGTCGACGAACTCGCGACGGCGCTGGACCACGCCAAGCGCCAGACCGATGTCGGCTGTGTCCTCCTAACCGGGAACGGCCCCTCCGAGAAGGATGGCGGCTGGGCCTTCTGTGCCGGCGGGGACCAGAGCATTCGAGGTGAAAGCGGCTACGAGTACAGCGAGTCGCCACGCGACTCGGACACAGCGAGCGGGGAGCAAAGCGACCCGCGAGAAACGAGCGACGGCGTGGAAGACGACGCGCCGGAGAACGTCGGCCGCCTCCATATTCTCGAAGTCCAGCGCCAGATCCGCCACATCCCCAAGCCCGTCGTCGCCGTCGTCCCGGGGTGGGCCGTCGGTGGCGGTCACTCGCTGCACGTCGTCTGTGACCTCACGCTCGCCAGCGAGGAGCACGCGAAGTTCCTCCAGACGGACCCCGACGTGGGGAGCTTCGACGGCGGCTTCGGCTCGGCGTATCTCGCGCGACAGGTGGGCCAGAAGAAGGCCCGCGAGGTGTTCTTCCTCGGCAAGACCTACGACGCCGACGAAGCCGCCGACATGGGGATGGTCAACGACGTGGTGCCCCACGAAGAGCTTGAGGACACTGCCATCGAGTGGGCTCAGCGGATGAACGAGAAGTCACCGACGGCGATGCGGATGCTCAAGTACGCGTTCAATCTGGACTCCGATGGCATGGTCGGACAGCAAGTGTTCGCCGGGGAGGCGACGCGGCTGGCCTACATGACCGACGAGGCACAGGAGGGACGGGACGCGTTTAACGAGGGTCGCGACCCGGATTTCGACGACGTGCCGTGGCACTACTAACGCACGCCGCGTAACCGTTAGTCAGTCCTCGTAAGCGAGGGTCATGACCCACTGCGAGAAGGTGTCGTCGTGGGGGTCGACTTCTTCGTCGCCGATGAACGGCGAGAGCTGGTCACCGGCCATCAGAAGCGAGAAGTCGAGGTCGCGGGCCGCGGGCGTCAGGTAGTACGTGTTGTGCCCCTCGTACACTGTTTCCTCACGCTGGATGAGGTCCTTCTCGAACAGGGACTCGACGATACGGCTCCCCTTTCGCGAGGAGACGTCGAGTTCCTTCCAGAAGTCGCTCTGGTGGATGCCACCGGACTCACGAATCAGTTCGAGCCCGGCCCGCTCGCCGTCAGAAAGGTCCGCCTCCGACGCTGCTGAACTCATGTATTGTGTACACCGTGAGTCGGCCGCTTAAATCTGACCTTCGACCGGACGGTAGGGCGTCCGGCACGGTGGCCCGTCCGCGTACCGGTACTCATGCTCGGAGCCCAGTGTGATAAGCGACGACGAGCGCGTGCCGAATCCGTCACCGTGGACGCAGACACCGTACTCGTGGTCGCTGATGGTTTCGCCTGCCCGGTCGATCCACTCGTCGGCAGGTTCGCCGGGCTCCGGAACCAGTGCCTCGCGCAACCGCGTCGCATTGGTTGCTTGCTCCTCGCCGGCATCGGGCCGATGGGCTGGAATCCGGTAGTCGCCGTCAGCGCCGACGTTGACGACGACGTGGGCACCGGGCTGGAAGTTCTGGACTGCGAGTTGGCCGTCCCACTCAAGCAGGACGGCGGCGTTCTCATCTGCCAGCAGAAGGTTGAAGCCCGAGTATTCGGCGTCTCTGGTCGCTTGCTCGACGGCGCGGGCGGCTGACTCCGCGCTCTCGTGACTCAGCGCGTCCCGGACGAGCAGGCCGCGCGAGCGGTCACCGGCAAGGTCGGTGTCGACCCAGCGGTTTGTCACCGCCGCCAGCAGGCCGTGTTCGTTGTAGCCGATCCACGTCCCGTCGGCTTCCTCGTCGGCCGGCGCGACGACGCGACTGCCCCAGTGGCGCTGTTGTGGCGGCTGTGACGGCCTATCCAGTCGCTCGTCGCGGTTCGCCGCGACCGCGACCGGCGTGCCGTCGAAGACCTGCCACGCGAGAACGATTGTACACACGGAACTGCATACGCTACTGACGTAGAAAACCGCTTGGTCGGCAGGACCGACCCGCTATGCCGATTCGTCCGACTCGTCGGGGGGTTCGAGCCGTGACCGGACGGCGGACCGGTCGACGGTGCCCGAAGCCGTCCGCGGGAGCGCGTCGACGGCCCGTACCGTCTTCGGGACCTCGTACGGCGCGAGTCGCTCGGCACAGTGGTCACGAACCGCCGTGGGCGTCACATCGCCGACGACCAGCGCGGCGACGCGCTGGCCCCACTCCTCGTCCGGAAGGCCCACGACGGCCGCGTCCGCAATCGCGGGGTGGTCACGAATGGTGTCGGCAACCGTGCTCGCGTCGACGTTCTCCCCACCGGTCACGATCTGGTCGTCGACGCGGCCCTCGACCCAGAGGCGACCGTCCGCGTCCCGATAGCCGATGTCACCGGTCCGGAAACCGTAGTCGCTGAACGCGTCACCGTCGCTGTTCAGGTAGCCCGGCGTCACCGTGGGGCCGTCGACGACTATCTCGCCGCGTTCACCGGGGTCACAGGTGGCCCCATCAGCGACGACCGTAACATCGGTGAACACCAGCGGCTGGCCGACAGTGCCGGCGTGCCCGAAGGCTGTCTCGGGCCGCGCCGTCGCTATCTGGGACGCTGTTTCAGTCATTCCGTAGGTGGGACAGACTGGGACGTCTCGCTCTTGACACCGTTCGATGAGCGTCTCGCTCGCCGGGCCGCCACCGAGCAGGACGAACCGGAGAGAAGACGGCGGTTCCCAGCCCGCGTCCAGTAGTCGCGACAGCATCGTCGGCACGAGCGAGACGCCCGTTATCCCGTGTTCCGCAATGACTTGCTGTGTTGCGTCGGCGTCGAACGAGCGCTGGACGACGGCCGCAGTGCCGTATAGCGCGCTCCGGACGAACGGAGCCAGCCCGCCCATATGGTATGTCGGCAGGCAGACCAGCCAGCGGTCATCCGGGAGCACGCCGAGGCGGTACGACGACGCGACGGCGCTGGCGACGAGGTTGCCGACGGTCAGCCGGACGCCTTTCGGCTCACTGGTCGTCCCCGAGGTGAAGATGACCAGCTGGGTGTCCGTGCGGGAGAGAGATGCCGGGGTCACGTCGGTGGCTATTTCGTCAGCCGAGACCGCCGCTGCCGTCTTGTCCGCAACGGCCGCCGCGGGCAGGTCCTCGTCGACCGAAACGACGGGACAGCCGTCGATTTCGGCCGCCAGCGACGCGGTGCTGTCTCCACAGACCAGCAGATCGGCGTCGACCGTCGAGAGCTGGCTGTGGAGCGTTTCCGAGTCGAGTTCGACGTTCAGCGGCGCGAGCGTCGCCCCGAGTCGCATCGTTGCGAACAGGAGCGTCCCGACCGCCGGCCGGGTCGGCAGGAGCGTCGCGACGGTGGCGTTCGAGGCGTCGAGCCGCTGGTCGAGTTCGGCAGCCACCGCGTCGACGGCGGCGTCGAGTTCCCGGTAGGTGACCTTGTTTCCAGAATCTGCCGCGACCATCGCCGTCCGGTCGGGCGTCGTGTCGGCTCGGTAGGTGACGAGGTCCTGTGTCGGCCAGTCAAGAGGGTCACGCATCGGTTTCAACCTCCGCCGGCTCGATGCCGAGGCCGGTCGACTGGGGGACCGACATCGCGCCATCGGTTACTGTCGTCGGGTCCGGTGCGAGGTCGGCCGCAAGACGGTCTCCGGTCGCGAGACCACACGCGGCCACGTCGGGAATTGCGGCGGCGACGTGCAGCGCCGCAAGGCGGGCAACGACGGCGTCGATGGTCGTCGTAACCACCGGCTCGACGCCCTGCTCGCGGGCACGCATCGCCAGCGTGTGGGCGTTACCGGGGCCGCCCAGAACCATCGGTTTCAGTATCAGCACGTCGGCCGCGTCGGCGTCGAGTACGCTGTCGACCCGGCGGTCGACGAGCGACTCGTCGAGCGCGACGCCGACGCCGTTGCCCCGCAGCGCGGCGTGGCCGGCGAGATCATCGGCCGGGAGCGGCTGTTCGACGTATGCCACGTCGAGCGGTGCAAGCCGGTCGAGGGCGTCTGCAGCTTCCTCGTGGGACCACGCCCCGTTGGCGTCGGCCCGCAGGGTCACGTCGTCGCCCACCCGCTCGCGGACGGTCCGAACGCGCGCCACGTCTTCGTCGACGGTTCGCTTTCCAACCTTGAGCTTGCAGCAGCCGAAGCCGGCTTCGACCGCGCGCTCGACGGCGTCAGCTGTCTCCGCCGGGGACCCATCGCCGACCGTCGCGTTGACTGGAACCCGGTCGCATAGTCTGTCAGGCTTGAACCACTGGTACAGCGGCACGCCGTCGGCTCTGGCGTCGGCGTCAAGCAGCGCGGTCGCGAAGCCGTGCCGGGCGGCGGGGACGGACGCGGCGTCGAGCGACAGCAGGATATCCGTATGCCCGCCGTCAACCGCGACCGTGGCAGCGTCGTCAAGCCCGCGCCGGCAGTCGTCGATCGACTCCGTCCAGCCCGGGAGCGGCGTGGCTTCGCCGACGCCGGTTTCGCCGCGGTGGTCGTAGCGGACGACAAATCCCGAGCGCCGGCTGATTGTCTCGCGAGCGGTGACAAGTGGGCTTGACAGCGGGAGCGAGAACGAATTGACCTTCATAGTAGCTGTGGGACCGCGAGACCCGCCGCGAACAGGACTGAATGGGCGAACAGCGTCTGGCCGACCCGTTCGAGCGTCGGGTTCAGTGCGTCCCCGCCGGTCTGTGTGAGGACCGTCTTTGAGACGGTGGCTGCCAGTGGCAGCGTAAGCAGCGGGGCCAGTGCGGGCAGCCCGTACTGACTATCGAGAGCGAACACGACCGGGACGACGTAGGCCATCCCGACCATCAGGAGAAACTCGACGCGGCTCCACCCGTAGCCCAGATAGACGGCCAGCGTCTTCTTGCCAGCGGCACGGTCCGTCTCGCGGTCTCGGATGTTGTTGACGACGAGAATCGCGGTCGACAGGCCGGCTGCTGGGAGACTTGCCGTGATGGCGGCGGCAGTGACCGACCCCGGCGGTAGTGTCATCGGGAACGTGCCGACGCCGCCTGCGCTCGCAACGGCCTGTACGTAATACGTGCCCGTGACCGCGATGACACCGAAGTAGACGAACACGAACAGGTCGCCCAGGCCACGGTAGCCGTAGGGGAACGGACCGCCGGTGTAGAGAATCCCGGCGGCGATGCCCGAGAGACCGACAACAACGATAGGAAGGCCGCCGATGGCGACGAGATAGACACCAATGACGACAGCGAGGCCGTAGGTCGCTATCATCGCCCGTTTGACATCCTCGGCGTCGATGAGGCCGCCAGCCGTCACACGGGTGAACCCCTGCCGCTCGTCGGTGTCAGCTCCCTTCACTGCGTCGTAGTAGTCGTTCGCGAAGTTCGTCCCGATCTGGATGAGCAGCGCGCCCACCAGCGCTGCGACTGCCGGCAATAGAGCGAAGACGCCGGCGTGGACCGCCAGGCCCATCCCAACGATGACCGGTGCGGCCCCGGCAGGCAATGTCTGTGGCCGTGCGGCCATCACCCACGCCTGCCGCTTCGAAACGTCTGCCGTCGCTGTACTCATTGGCGAAAACTGGGGACGCTATCCTCAAAGCGGCTGTGGTTCGACAGACACCCAAAATATGACCGGTTCCGAGACAGCAAAATCAGGGGAGTATCACAACCACTTTATCATGATTAACCATACGGTAGCCTGAGATGCATAAGCCACTGCTTACCACGGATTTTCTCGACCGTGCGCGGGAATACTACGGGGACAAAGAGGCTGTCGTCGCCACGACCGGTGAGCGTTTCACCTACGACGAATTCGGGGAGCGAGCCGACGGGTTCTCGGCAGCGATGGCTGCCCGCGGTATCGAGAAGGGGGATCGGGTGGCCGTGCTGGACCCGAACACGCATTACCAGCTCGAAGCGGCCTACGGAACCATGCAACTGGGTGCGGTCCACACGCCGCTGAACTACCGGCTCGTGCCGGACGATTTCGAATATATCCTCTCGGACGCCGAGGTCGACGCCGTCTACGCGGACTACGAGTACGCCGAGAAGATCGAACCGATCCGTGACGAGGTGCCCACCGAAATTTTCGTCACCAATGACACAGATGCCGTCGACGGCGACTGGGAGTCCTTCGATGAAATCATCGAGGAGGCGGGCACCGACTACGAACGCCCCGAGATGGACGAGGACGACCTCATCACGATCAACTACACGTCGGGGACCACCGGCGACCCGAAAGGTGTCTGTCGGACTCACCGGACTGAGACACTTCACGCCTACATCGTCGCGCTCCATCAGGAGATTTCGGACGACGATGTCTACCTCTGGACGCTCCCGATGTTCCACGTCAACGGCTGGGGCCACATCTTCTCGGTCACCGGCATGGGTGCGAAACACGTCTGTACCCGCGGCGTCGACGCCGAGGGCATCTTCGACGCCGTCAGGACAGAGGATGTGTCCTATCTCTGTGGCGCGCCGACGGTGCTGAACATTCTGGCGGACCGCTACGAGGACCACAACGGCGATATCGAGACGACCGGTGCGAACGACGTGCGCATCGCGACGGCCGGCAGCGCCCCGCCAGAGGCCGTCATCCGAACCGTCGAGGACGACTTCGGCTGGTATCTGAAACACGTCTACGGCGCGACCGAGACTGGCCCGCTCGTCACGACCTCGGACGCTCGGCGCTTCTTCGAGGACGGGAGCGACGCCCGCTTTAGCGTCAAGAAGCGACAGGGTATCGGCTACCTCGGGACGGACGTCCGGGTCGTCGACGAGGACGGCAACGACGTGCCACACGACGACGAGACACTTGGGGAAGTCGTCGTCCGCGGCAATCAAGTGATGGACCGCTACTGGAACAAGCCCGAACAGACGGAAGAGGCCTTCTCCGACCGCGTCGAGGGCTACTACCACATGGGTGACCTGGCGACGGTCGACGAGGACGGCATGATCGCCATCCGCGACCGCAAGAAGGACATCATCATCTCCGGCGGCGAGAACATCTCCAGTATCGAACTGGAGGACACGCTCTACGAACACGACGCCGTCAGCGATGCCGCAGTTATCCCCGCCCCAAGCGACGAGTGGGGAGAAACGCCAAAGGCCTTCGTCGTCCCGAACTCCGGTGACCCCGACAACCCGGGTGTGACGGCCGAGGACCTCCGAACCTTCACCCGCGAACAGCTGGCGACCTACAAGGTCGTTCGCCGCGTGGAGTTCGTCGAAGAACTGCCCACGACAGCGACTGGGAAGGTTCAGAAGTACGAACTCCGCGAACAGGAGTGGGAAGACGAGGACGAGATGGTCGGCCAGGGATAGCGACGCACAGCATCATTGGTCGGAAGTGTAAATACATTTATACATAAACAGGGCCAAAAGATGGAACACGTAGCCCGCCAATGACGGGCACGTGTTAGCTTCCGATTTCAGAGATGGTCTTTTAACTCAGCGTCCTATAATGTGTGACTACTACCCAAAGGTATGACGGCTATCGCTGAAACCATCTGTATTCTCCACGTCGACGACGAGCCGGGATTTGCCGACATGACGGCGTCGTTTCTCGAACGCGAGGACGACCGGTTAGACGTGCAGGCCACGACGAGCGCCGCGACGGGACTGGAGATCCTGGCCGACACCGACATCGATTGCGTCATCTCGGACTACGACATGCCCGACTGGAACGGTATCCAGTTCCTCGAAGCTGTCCGCGAGGAGTACGGTTCGCTTCCTTTCATTCTCTATACCGGCAAAGGCTCCGAAGAGATCGCCAGCGATGCGATATCGGCCGGCGTCACCGACTATTTGCAGAAAGAAAGCGGCACCGACCAGTACGCGGTGCTCGCGAACAGAATCACGAACGCTGTCGAGTCCCAGCGTGTCAAACGCGAGCGCAACCGCCAACTCGATGCTATCGAGACTGCACAGGAGGGGATCAGTATCCTCGACGAAGACGGACGGTTCATTTTCGTCAACGAAGCGTACGCGGACCTCTACGGCTACGAACCTGACGAGATGGTCGGTGAACACTGGGAACTGCTGTATCAAGAGGAAGACATTCCACGGATCAACGACGAGATCATCCCGACAGTTCAGGACACCGGGTACTGGAACGGGACGACGACAGGACTCCGTGCCGACGGGAGCACGTTCACGGAAGACCACGTACTCGCGCAGACCGACCGCGGTGAGTTGGTCTGTACGGTCCGAGATATTTCTGAGCAGCGGGACGGCAAACAGGAACTCTCCCGTATTAAACGCGCTATGGATGAGGCCCCTATCGGAATCACACTCGCCGGCCCCAAGCAGGATGACGCCCCGATAACCTACGCCAACAGACGATTTCTGGAGCTTACCGGCTACACCGAGTCGGAGGTATGCGGCCGGAACTGCCGGTTCCTGCAGGGCGAGGCGACCGAGTCGGAGCCGGTCGACGCGATGCGGGCGGCCGTTGACGAGGGCGACCCGGTGTCGGTCGAACTCCGGAACTACCGGAAGGACGGAACCATGTTCTGGAATCAGGTGTCTATCGCACCCGTCCGCGACGACGACGGAACCGTCGTCAACTACGTCGGATTCCAGCAGGACATTACCAAGCGGAAGGTGCACGAACGCCGCCTCAAAGCCCTCAGCGAGTCGGTACAGAACCTGATCCGGGCAGACACGCGCGAGGACGTCGCCGAGATCGGTGTCGAGACGGCGCGCACTGTGCTGGGGCTCGAAGCGAACACGATCCACTTCTACGACGAGGACGAACGGACCCTCGAACCGGTCGCCGCCTCCGACGCGATATACGACCTGCTAAACGATTTGCCGACCTTCACGCCCGGAGACAGCATCGCGTGGCGCGTCTACGAGTCCGGTGACGCACTCGCTGTCGATGATGTCCACGCGGACCCGGACATCTACAACCCGGACACGCCGATCAAAAGCGAACTATATCTCCCGCTCGGTGAGCACGGCATCCTGCTGGCCGGCTCGGAAACGGCCGCGGCGTTCGACCAACGGGACGTCGTCCTCGGGGAGATCCTTGCTGGACATGTCACCAGCGCACTCAAGCAGGTCGAGGGAACCGAACAGTTGCGCGACCACCAGCGAGAACTCGAACAGCACAACGACCGCCTCGAAGCGTTTACCAGCGTCGTCTCACACGATTTACGGAATCCGCTGAGCGTTGCGCAAGGACGACTGGAACTGGCACGCAAGCAGTGCCAAAGTGAGCATCTGGCCGCTGTCGAGCGAGCACACGAGCGGATGGACACGCTACTAACTGATCTGCTCACACTGGCGCAGGACGGTGAGACCGTGACCGACCCCGAACCGGTCGCGCTCACACCGCTCGTAGAAGATTGCTGGACGAACGTCGAGACGGCCGATGCCACGCTCGTCACCGACATCGACCGGACTGTTCTGGCAAACGAGAGCCGTCTGAAACAGCTATTCGAGAACCTCGTTCGGAACGCGGTCGAGCACGCCGGGCCGGACGTGACCGTGACGGTCGGGGCGGTAGCCGACGGGTTCTACGTTGCGGACGACGGCCCCGGCATCCCCGAAGACGATCGGGAGACGGTGTTCAAAGCCGGCTACTCGACGAGCACGGAGGGGACTGGATTCGGGCTGAGTATCGCCAGGCAGGTCGTGGAGGCACACGGCTGGGATATCAGCGTCCACGACAGTGCTAACGGCGGCGCACGGTTCGAGATTACCGGTGTCTCGTTTGACGATATGTAGCGACTGGGAGAGCGTCTTTTCCGGCTCTTGTTGGCCCCGTTCAGAGACTCATGTCACCCTATCGCTGTTCGATGCTGAGCGGATGCTGTCGATGGGATTTGGATGACTCTGTCCCGTTCGTCCGCAAAAACGTCGGCCAGTCGTGTTCCGTTAGTCTTCGAGCGCGTCGGCGATGCGGTCGAGCGAGCGTCGCATGTCGTGGACTTCGTCCCGGAGCTTTCGCATCTCACGGGTGAGTTCCTCGTTGTCGCTACCGCCGGATTCCTCGTGCTGGCTTGGCGGGCCGCCGCCCATGCCGCCGGGGCCGCCCGGACCGGGACCGCCGGGGCCGCCGCCCATCATGCCGCCCATCATCTGCGCGAAGGGGTTGCCGCCGCCCATGCCGCCGGGGCCGCCGCCACCGCCCATCATCTCTTCCATGCGCTCTTCGCGGCTCATCTCTTCGCCATCGCCCTCGCCTTCTTCGCGCTCCTCGGCGCGCTGCTGTCGGATCTCTTCGACCCGCTCGCGGAAGGACTTCTCCTCACCGCTGTCCTCTGTCGCGTCCGCCGATTCGCCAGCGTCTTCAGGTTCATCGTCTGCCATACGCTCGGCTTTGGTTGGGCCGCTGAAAAGGGTTGCCGTCCGAAGACAGTCGGTGTAGATGGTTGGTTAGCGAGGGACGCTGGTCCGGAGGATCGCGCCGTCTTCGGGTGACTGGTTCGCGAAGTTGCAGATGAACAGCGACTCCTGCTGGTCGCCGGTCCCGAAGAGCACGTCCGAGGGGAACACCAAACCGTCGTCCGCTGTTGCGACGGCGTCCGTGGTCCCGTCCGCAGTCACTCTGACGACGCGGTTCTGGCTGTTGGCGGCGACGTAGATGCTACCGTCCCGGCTGGTAATCCCGTCAGCACCGACTATCGCACCGCCTTCGAAGAACATCGACGGCTCGCCGGCGGTACCGTCCGACTCGACCGGAACGCGGAGCAGGCGGCCAGTGTCTTCGGGGGCTCGCGTCACTGCGACGTAGATATCGCCGTCGGCGTCCCGGGTGATCCCGTTCGCGCCGAAACTCTCCGTCTCCAGCCGGTTGTCGTCCAGCCAGGTCGACCGCTCGCCGTCGGTCGTGACCGCGTAGACCACGCCGTTCTGGGACTCGGTCACCAGCAGGCGCTCCCGGTCGGTATCGTAGTGGATGTCGTTCGGGAACCCACTGATGCCCACAAGCTGTGTCGCTTCGCCGTCGGCTGGGACTTCCCAGACGCCCGCCTGATCGTCCTGCGTGGCGACGGCGACGTACACCGTTCCATCGGGCGCTGTTTCGACGCCGATCGCACCGGGCAGTGTCGCAATCTGTTCGGTGTCGTCGAGCGTGAGGTCGGTCGCACCGGTCTCTGTTTCGGGGACGCGCCGAACCTCGCCGGCCGTGATACCGAAGTACAGACCACCGTCAGGGCCGAGCGCCATATTCTCGGGCACACGGTCGTCGCCGACCGAGACGAGCGTCTCGACGGCTGCCTGGTCCGGCGTCGCTGTCTCGGTGTCGGTTGCCGGCGGGTCGTCGGTTGTCGTCGTGGGTTCGGCATCACCATCGTCAGTGGGTGACGGCGTCGAGTCAGTGGCAGTCGACTCGTTGCCGCCGGTACAGCCGGCCAGACTCACGCCGGCGATGGCGCTGCAACTCGCCAGGAACCGTCGCCGCGTCGCGCGTCGTCGGGACATACAGATACCTCTCGACGTATGGCTGACACGCCCCTGAACCCTCGGATTACTGAAACGCCGACTGTGGGTACCTGATATGGCTGGCGACGGATTCAGGCGAGCCGTCGGACTAGCACCGAGAGCCCCAGCCCACAGGCGAGCACCACGGCGAGGTTGAACGCCGCGTTGAACAGCGGCCGGTACCGGTCAGTGACGAACGTATCAATCGCTGACGACGCGGAGAAGTAGAACTGCAGTGTCGCGATGAGTGCCACGAGCGTGAGAATAGCGAACACCGCCCACTGCGCGTAGGTAGCTATCGCGGGACCCGAGTCGTCATCGGTCTCGCCGACAGCGTCGCCGGTATCCGCGTCGATATCCTGTGCCACTGTGTCGGTGTTGGAGGTATCACTCATTGGTCTGTCTCCGTGCAACGAGGAGCGCGCTTGCGAGGACCGCAAGCAGTCCGATCAGTGCCGTGAATCCGGGACCATCGGCCGAGGTCTGCTGTGGTTCGTCCATCCCCTGCTCCGCTGGCCGGTCCTGCTCGAAATCGCTGGACTGGAAGCCAACCTGTTCTCTGGTTTCGTTCTCCTGGAGGCGCTCCGTCGGATGGAGGTTCGCCGGGGAACTCTCCGTCCCGACGATGACGCCGTCCGAAAGCAGCATGCCGTCGAGCCAGTAGTTGTAGTCATCAGGCACCGTCAGTTGGGTTCTGACGATCTCAGTCCGGCCGGGGCGGATCTGGCCGACCCGCACGGTCGACTCGTCAGCGATGACATTCGAGTCAGCTTGCCGTGCTCGGAGCCGGAGTGAGAGGTCAGTAGACGGATTGTTGCCGGCGTTCGTGACGTACACTGAGACGTTCAGCGTCGTCCGGTTGTCCGAGACGCCGTCGATCCGGTAGGTGATGGAGTCCAGCGGGACGCCGGCGTTCTCGAAGCGCTGGAAGGCCACGGTACTTCGGGCGTACGCCGGCGTGAGTGCATCGACGTTCTGGACGGACTGCTGACCGGTCTCGATGCGGTCACCGTCCTCGTAGACGATCGTGTTGATCCGATAGCCGCCCGCCCGCTCGACCGTGATGTTCGACCGCACCGATACCTCTCGTTCCCCTTCGACTGTGCCGACCGACTGCCGCGTCGTCGTCGCAACGAGGCCGGTGTCCGCGTCGATGGCCCGCGTCTCGACGGTGACGTTCTCGGCGGGACCGCCGCGGTGCGAGAGCCGGGCGTCGATAGAGAGCGTCACCGTCTGGCCGTCGACCGACGCCGGTTCGATGGTCGTCTCACGGAGGTCGAGGTAGCTCTCGCGAACGTTGTCCTCGGGTTCGGAGAGCGCGCCGGGGACCGCTGTTGCACCGATGAGCATGGTCAGGACGACCACGACCACGCCACCGGTCAGGAGGGTTTCACGTCGCACACGAGGATGGGCAACAGCCGCCTTTAAATGTCTTCTGCACTGTCAGATGTGGACGACAGCGACGCTAGTCGCCGGTGTTATCCGAACGCGCCGAGGCTCGACTGGAGGTCGCGGTCGGTCCCGCCGTCGGTGAGTTCGTAGCCGACGAGCTGTCGGAGGTCGACGGCGTAGACGCTGCCGTTGTTCTCAAGCACGGCGACTCGTCCCTTCGTCCCTCGGACGGTCCCGGTCGCCAGCGTCTCGGCCATCGGACGGTCCGAAAGAGAGAGGCCGTACTCGAAGTCGTAGGTCGCAAGCGGGTCGTAGCGCTCACAGAGCGACGCCCACCGGTCCGTATTGACGGACTGGTCGAATCCCGATATCTTCGTGGGGACTCTGACACGGTCGCCCAGGTCGGTGGCGATGTCAGCCTCGACCTGCCGGGCAATGCGGCCGTCGGCGACGGTCCGGAGGTGGGCGGCCCTGTCGGCTCCCTGCTCGCGGAGCCGCGTCTCCAGCCGCCAGGAGCGGGTGACCCCGACCTTGATGACATCCGGCGCGAACGCCGCCAGGTACACCGCGTGTTCCTCGTCGCAGGTGTCGATTGGCTTGTTGCAATCACCGGTACAGCGGGCACACGGCCAGATGTCGGTGTGTTCCGGGCAGTACGGCGCGGGGCCGTTGTCACAGTGAAAATGTCGGTCGTCGTCGACTGCACCGGCACAGTGGCGCTCGCCGAGCGTGTACGAGAGTTCGGTGCCCGGGTCTAATCGCTCAGTAGTCACGCTTCCGTCCTCGGCCAACAGGAGCGCGGCGTGTTCGTCGACCCGCGCGCGATAACCCACGACCTGCACGTCCGGCGGTTCGGCGTGGAGCCGCAAATGGCTGCCGGGACGATGCTTTTGTGTTTGTCTGTCATATCTCCAGACATGGCAGACCTACAGCTCCGAAGCCCTGCGTTCGACGACGGCGAGCGCATCCCCGAGGAACACGGCTACTCGGCAGCGAACACGAATCCCCCGCTGGAGGTCGAGCACGTCCCGTCGGACGCCTCGTCGCTCCTCCTCATCGTCGATGACCCGGACGCCGAGGAGCCGGCCGGGAAGGTGTGGGACCACTGGCTCGTCTGGAACATTCCGCCGGATATCGGTCGGGTTCCGGAGGGATGGACACCTGCCGAGGCCACAGAGGGACAGAACGATTTCGGCGAAGTTGGCTGGGGCGGTCCGAGTCCACCGGACCGGGAGCACACGTACCGGTTCCTCCTATATGCGCTAGACACGACGCTCGATCTCTCCCCGGCGGCAGACAAGGATGACGTGTACGACGCGGCCAGCGGCCACGTCGTAGAAAAGGCACAGCTAAACGGTACGTACCCGGCCTGAATCTGCCCTCAGAGTTCTTCGAGCAGTTCGCGGGTCGACTGCCGCACCGCGTCGTCGCTCGACTGCTCGGGTTCCCAGCCGAGCGCCGAGAGCTTATCGATGGAGAGGCGCATCCGCGGCACGTCGCCGGTCCAGCCGCGGTCGCCGCCAGTGTACTCGTACTCGGGGTCGATATCCATCTCGTCGGCGACGATGCTGGCGATGCGGTCGACTGACGTGGTCGTCCGCGTCCCGAGGTTGAACACGTTGTGGTCCTTGTCGGCATGTTCGACGGCAAACAGCATCGCGTCGAGACACTCGGAGATGTGCATATAGGACTTCTCCTGACGGCCGTCGCCGAGAATCGTCAGCGTCGACGGGTCGTTGGTGAGCTTCTCGATGAAGTCGGGGATGACCGCCCCGCGCAGGCGCGGGCCGACGATGTTGGCGAACCGGAACACCCACGACTGGATGTCGTGGCTGTGAGCGTACGTCGAGACGAGCGACTCCTCGGCGAGTTTCGTCGCGCCGTAGACGCTGATGGGTTCAAGCGGCGCGTAGTCTTCCGGCGTCGGCCGCGGCGCTTCGCCGTATACCGTGGACGACGACGTAAACACGAGGTTCTCGACGCCGGCTTCCTGCATCCGTTCGAGGATGTTGTACGTGATGTCGCTGTTGTCCTCGAACTGTCGGCGAGGTGTGTCCGTATCGACCAGTTTCGACGCCGCGAGGTGGACAACGAGGTCGACGTCACTCGTGATAGCCTTGGCGACGATGTCGGGATCAGTGAGGTCGCCATCGAGGTAAGTCGCATCCTCGTGGACCCACTCGGATTGCCCGTTCGCTTCGTTGTCGACGACCACGACGTCGTTGTCCGGAACGAGGCGCTCGACCAGATGGGACCCGATAAAGCCCGCCCCGCCGGTGACGACTATTCGCTTCTCTGATACGTCCATAGTTGCGATGTTTCGCATGCGAGGTAAAACGTTGCGGTCGCGGCCGATTCCGGGGGAGTCGGTAGGCAAGTGACGGATGACAACGTCGTTTTATAGCTTCCCCTGTGAGAGTCGGCTATGACTCGATTCACTCGCCGTAGCGTTCTCTCGGCGACGACTGTAGCGCTCGGCGCGCTAGCCGGATGTGCCGGCGGCGGTTCTGAGTCAGCCGAAACGGAGACTGCTGGAACGGAGACGGCAACGCCCCTCCCGGGCCAGCCCCTCTCGACGCCGGTCGCCGGCGACCCCGAGGCTGATGTGACCGTGGCGGTGTACGAAGACTACGCTTGTCCGCACTGCGCGACCTACTCGGAATCCGTCTACCCGAAGGTTCGGGAAGACTACCTCACTGATGGAACCATCCGCTACGAGTTCCACGACTTCCCGGTTCCGGTCGACAAGAACGCCTCGTGGCAGGCCGCAAGCGCCGCGCGCGCCGTGCAGGACAACGTCGGCGACGAGGCCTTCTTCACCTACTCCGAGCGCCTGTTCGCGAATCAGAACCAGCTGGGGCCAGACACCTACGCCGACCTGACTGAGGGCATAGATATCGACGGCGAGATGGTTCGAGCGGCCGCGACGGGGGAACTGTACCGCCCGACGATCTCGGGTGACCGCGAGGCCGGTATCGACCGCGGCGTTCAGGGAACGCCAGCCGTGTATGTCAACGACGAGCGGGTCGAATGGAGCGAAATCGCCTACGAACCGGTCCGGTCAGCTATCGAAGCGGCACGGAGCGACGGATGAAGGACTCGCCACAAGTGACGGTGCTTCGACTGGGCCACCGACCCGGCCGGGACGAGCGGATGACGACCCACGTTGGACTGACCGCACGCGCGCTCGGGGCCGACAAGGTCGTGCTAGCCAACGCCGCTCGCAATCAGGCCGACACCGTCATCGACATCACCGATCGGTTCGGCGGCCCCTTCGACGTGGCCTCGACAGAGGAGCCAAAGCGGCTCATCCGTGATTTCGAGGGTCGCGTCGTCCATCTGACGATGTACGGCGAGCCGGTCCAAGAGATCGAGGACGATGTCCGCGAGGCCCATGCCGACGACCCACTGCTGGTCGTCGTCGGCGCGGAGAAAGTCCCCTTTGAGGTGTACGAACACGCCGACTGGAACGTCGGCGTCACCAACCAGCCACACTCCGAAGTCGCTTCACTGGCCGTCTTCCTCGACCGCCTGTTCGAGGGCCGGGAACTGGACCGCGAGTGGGAGAACCCCGATAGAGTCGTCGTGCCGCAGGAAACCGGCAAGCGAGTGGTCGACCCCGACGAAAAGTGATACCCACGCAGTTGTGCCGCGGGCCTTTTATCGCTCGACGCTAACTCACGCTCAGATGTCGCGTCACAACGTGTTGCTCGTCGTCGCTGACAGTCTCCGCGCCCGGAGCACCTCCGTACTGGGCTATCGCCGGGAGACGACGCCCTTCCTCGACGCCTTCGCCGAGGAGGCGACGGTGTACACGCAGGCTCGCAGCCCGAGCAACTGGACCGTCCCCAGCCACGTCAGCATGTTCACGGGCCACGAGGTCCACGAACACGGCGTCGACCACACCGCTAGACTCGACGCCGGTCATACAATTTTCGAGGAACTGGCAGCAGCGGGCTATGACACGGGGTTGTTCTCCGATAATCCGTTCCTGACCGACCACGAATCGGGGCTCGACGACGTGTTCCAGACGGCCATCGGCTCACCCGAGCAGTACGATTCAGCTTACGAGACGAACGGCTCGCTGGGCGACTGGCCCAACGGCTTCTGGTACGCCGACCGGACGCTGGAGTGGGTCGACGAGCGTGAGAGCGAGTGGGCGGCTTGCATCAACCTGATGGACACCCACCGCCCGTACGAACCGCTTGCCGAGTACGATGAGTGGAGCGACGAGCGCTCCCGCGACATGCAAGAGTCGATGGGTTTCAAGTGGCACTGGGAGTTCCTCTCGGGGAACCTCTCGCTTGGCTTTGCCGGCATTCTCGAACAGATATACGACGGTGCCGTCCGACAGGCAGACGCCATCTTCGAGACCCTGATCCGCGGACTGGACGAACGGGGCGTCCTCGACGACACGCTGGTCGTCTTCGCCGGCGACCACGGCGAGGGCTTCGGCGAACCGACGGCGATTCCCGAGGAACCGCCGGCCGTCAGCCACCGTATCGGGACTCACGAGACGATGTATCACGTCCCGCTCGTCGTCCGTGCTCCCGGCCAGCGGGAGGGACACCGCGTCACTGACCTGGCGACGCTCAGCCGGTTCCCCGACGCTGTCCGCGCGATAGCACTCGGCGACGGCAACGCGGACGGCCCGGCGTTCGCCTCGCCAAACGGGACCGTCGTCGCATCACAAGCCCCCATCGGGCCAGCGATGCGCGAGGAGGCCGAACGGGTCTGTGGCGACGCCGCGCCGTTTGCGAAGCACGTCCGCTTGGTCTATCACGACCGGCCCGGCGACGAGGTCCGGAAGCGGGCGGCGTGGGGCGACAGTGCCCACGAGTCCGTCATCAAAGGCTGTGGTGGCACGGTCGAAGATGGTGATATCGATGCCGCTGTCGTCCGGAACCACTTCGACAGCGATCGGTACGCCGACGTGGACATCGCGACGCCACTCGACGGCTACACCGAGTTCGAGGACGCGTCCGACACGCAGTTTGCCGGGGACCTCGACGACCGACTGGAGGCGCTGGGATACAAATGACGACGATACCCGACACCGAACTGGTCCTCGTGGTCGCTGCAGACGAGAACAACGTCATCGGTCTCGATGGCGGCGTCCCCTGGCACTATCCCGAGGACGTGCGCCAGTACAAGGACCGGATCGCCGGCCACCCTATCATCCTCGGCCGGCGGACGTTCGATTCGATGAAGCCCATCCCGGACTGCTACACCGTCGTCCTGACGACCGACGACAGCCGAAGTGCCAATTCGGAGACGGTCGAGTACGCGACGACGCCACAGATTGCCGTCGAAGCAGCCGCCCGCGCCGGTGCGACCGAGGGGTTCGCCGGCGACGGCGCTGGCGAAAGTAACTCGCCGCCCATCACATACGTGATCGGCGGCGAGGCGGTGTACGACCTGTTCCTCCCGTTCGCCAGCCGGATTTTCCTCAGCCGCATCCACGAGCGCAACGAGGGTGACCGGTATTTCCCGGATCTGGGCGCGGAGTGGACAGAACTGTCCCGGGAGGCCCACGACGGGTTCGATGTCATCGAGTACGAACAGACATCGCCGCGACCGCTTGCCGACCTCTGACTGTTCGCCAGTGAAGACGGTCGTCTGGAACTGTCCGTGTCCTGAAAACCACAGCTGTTAAAGTAATTCAAATGACTACTATCCTGCAGCAACTCGTGATGCTAGACAAAATCAAAAAATCAGTCTCGGATGTACTCTCGGGTGGGAAGGGGCAGTCAGACAACGGACCAGAGGCCGGTGCAGTGACGGATAACCGTGTTCGGACTGGCGCCGCCGGCAATGACGGCGCGGACACGGCCGACGAACCTGCATCGAATCTCTACGAGTGTCCGTCCTGTGACTCCGTCTTCGTCGCTATCGACAAAGAGACCTGCGCCTCCTGTCGGACGCCAGTCGAAAAAATCGAATAGTGGGGTGTGTGGGGTTCTAGCGACGGACTACGCTGACGGTAGGACGCAAAAAGGGACTGCTGTCCGCCGTTGTTGCTGTCCGCCTGCAGGCACAACGAGTCCTTCTCAACAGCAGCGTGGTCCCGGCCTCTGTGTCAGCGTTCGAGAGAGGACGACCCGATGGTTTTAACCACGTGACTCCCGGATGTGCGGGTAATGGCTTTTGAGGAACTCTTGGAGGACCCCGTCATACAGAAGTACCTCCACGAGCTGGTCGGACCGAAAGGGATGCCGGTCGCCGCCGCGCCGCCGGACGGCGAAGTGACCGACGAGGAACTGGCCGAGGAGCTCGGGCTCGAACTGAACGACGTGCGCAGAGCGCTGTTTATTCTCTACGAGAACGACCTCGCGACCTATCGTCGGCTCCGCGACGAGGACTCCGGATGGCTCACGTACCTCTGGACGTTCCAGTACGAGAAGATCCCGGAACAACTGCAAGAGGAGATGCACCGCCTGCTCGACGGCCTCGAAGAGCGCCGCGAATACGAGCGGGAAAACGAGTTCTACCTCTGTGAACACTGCGGTATCCGCTTCGAGTTCGGCGAAGCGATGGAATTCGGGTTCGAGTGCCCCGAATGTGGCAACCAGGTCGAGACGATGGAGAACACCCGCCTCGTCACTGCGATGGAGAACCGCATCGAAGAACTCAGAGATGAGCTGAACGCCGACGTGGACGTGGAAGCCTGATGGTCGTTCTCGGTACAAAAGTGTACGTCGCCGGCGATGCCCGGGACCGTACGCTGGACGGACTGCGCTCGATGGTCGGCAACGAACTCAGCGACCTCGACGTAGAGTACGACATCGGCCTCCGCGACGACGAATTCCCGTCGGTGACCGTCGATGGCCCTGACGAAACTGTCGCCCGGAACCTCCTCCGTGAGGAATTCGGTGAGCTGGTCGCCGACCACGAGGACGGTGAAACCTACGTCGGGACCCTCGACAGCTGGGACGAGGACGGCTTCGTCCTCGATGTCGGCTTCGGCCAGACGGTCCGAATCCCGGCCGATCAGCTCGGTCTCGGGCAGGGGACGCCAACCCAGATCCGGAAGCGGTTCGGGCTGGTCCAGCACCTGCCGCTTCGCTTTGTGGCCGGTGACCCTGCAAGCCTTGCAGAGGTCGAGCAGGACCGCCTGTACGAGTGGACCCGTGGCAACGGCCGCATCAACGCAAACAGCGTCACGCGCTCCGAAGCGCGCGCGACAGTCAACCGTGCCGGCCACGCTCAGGACATCGTCACTGTCGAACGCATCGGCCTGTTGGAACAGAGTATCATCTGCAACCCGGACACCGACCCGCCGGGGCTGCTCGCCGATATCGGGCAGTACATGCCGTCAGAGCTGCTGGCAATCGTGCCCTGATTTCGAGCTATGAAACGCCGCCACCTGCTGCTGGTCGCCGTTCTCGCATTGGTCGCCCTCTCGGGCTGTACCGGTTTCTTCGGCTCCGAAGAGGTTGACCCGGACCGACTGAACGAGAACGCGAGCTACGACTGGAACACCTCCGCTGACGGGACCATCGTCATCGAGGAGTCGAAATACACTGCCGTCTACGCCGTCGAAAACGAGACGACGTTCGACGTGTACACTGTCGATGGCCTCGGGCGCGAGCGGAGCGTCCCTATCAGTGCGCTCCGGTTCAGATACCCCAACGGAACGGTCGTCAGCGCCGCTAACTCCTCGCTGAGCGCTACAGAGAGCCGCCAGCGAACTACTATCAATCTCTCCGGGAACGTCTCCGGAAAGGTGGGGTACTCAGTTGGGCGGACCGGCAAACGCTTCGCCTCTCCGACGCTCGTCGATGACAGCTCGTACACGGTCGTGCTCCCGCCCAACACCGGGGCCGGGATTCCGTTCCTCTCGCGGATTAGCCCGGGTGGCTACGAGTCCGAAACCGTCGACGGCCAGCAGGTCATCCGCTGGGACGAGGTGACCTCCGACCAGATCATCGTCCGGTACTACCTCGACCGTGACTTGTGGCTGTTCGGCGGCCTGTCGGCCATCGCCATCGTCATCGGCGTCGTGGGAACGCTGTACTACTACCGGCAGCTACAGGCAGTGATTCGCCGACGCAAGGAGGCCGGTATCGACCTTGAAGAGGAGGACGGCGACGACGACCCACGGGACCGCGGACCGCCGCCGGGGATGCGCTGAGGGCTGGTCCAGGCACAGTAATACCGACAGGACGGCGAGGCGCTAACCGCGTCACTTTTTCGGGTCGGGCGTGCACACACGGCTATGAGCAACGGGTGGTTCGCCGGGCTGGACCCGGACGACGATGCGGCCGCTGTCGAACAGATAGAGGCCGGGCGAGCCGACACGCCGGAGGACTGGCCACAGCAGGCCGTCGAGGCAGGGTTCGCCGACGACGAAGCGGCCTACTACGACCGGCTACACGAGGTGACGATGGCGGCCACCAGCGCGGCGGTCGCAGAACAGGAGGGTGCCGACGATCAGCAGCTCGTCCACGCGGTCCGGGCGATGGCCGACTGCGAGCGGACGGCGAATGAACTCGCCGAACGGGTCGCCGAATGGGGCGGGAGCCGGTACGGTGACAGCGGAAGCGGCGTCGAGTACGCCCGCTCGCTGGCCGACCGGGACGACGAGGACGAGGGCGACACGGCCCTCCGGACGCTTGCCGAACAGACGGCCGGGTTGGCTGACGAGGCGGACTCGCTTCGGGCGTACATCGAGCGGACCGCGCCCGCCGTCGCGCCGAACCTCTCGATGCTGGCCGGACCGGTACTTGCGGCCCGGCTTATCTCACTAGCTGGCGGCCTCGAAGCGCTGGCGAAGAAACCGAGCGGGACGGTGCAGGTCCTTGGGGCGGAAGACGCGCTCTTTGCCCACCTCAAGGGGAATGCGCCATCACCGAAACACGGCGTCATCTTCACCCACGAGTACGTGCGCGGGACCCGCCGAGAGGACCGCGGCTCAGCCGCGCGAGCACTCGCCGGGAAGCTCTCGATTGCCGCCCGAATTGACCATTACAGCGGCGACCGTCGGCCGGACCTGCAGGCGGAACTCGATGAACGAATCGAGCGGATTCAGGCCCGAGCCGAGGAGGGCGACGAATGACGCTCCCGGCAGGCGTCGAGCGCCACGACTTCGGCGGCGAGACGAGCCTCGCCACGCAGGGCCAGCCGGTGTACGGCGAGCGGACCGACGGCGACTGGCGACGGTGGGACCCCCACCGCTCGAAGCTCGGCGCGATGCTCGAACAGGGTATGGAAACAGGTCTGGAGGGTGACGAGACCGTGCTGTACCTCGGCGCGGCGGCCGGGACGACCGTGAGCCACGTCGCGGATTTCGCCGGGCCGACCTACGCTGTCGAGTTCGCGCCCCGTCCGGTGCGGGAACTGCTGGACGCCGCGGAGAGCCGACAGAATCTCTTTCCGCTGCTGAAGGACGCACGCAAGCCCGAGAGCTACGCCCACGTCGTCGAACCGGTCGACGTCGTCGTGCAGGACGTGGCGACCAGAGGGCAGGCCCGGGTAGCGGCGCTCAACAAACGGTTCCTGACCGACGACGGACGGCTCCTCGCGGCTATCAAGGCCCGGAGTGAGGACGTGACCGCCGACCCTGCGGACGTGTTCGACAACGTACGTGAGGAACTTAGCGCCGAGTACGAACTGCTTGAGACGGCGCGACTGGACCCGTATCACGAGGACCACCTCGGTATTGTTGCCCGGCCGCGAGAGGACTAGTTGGGATTGTTACCGCCCTGCCAGGATCGCCCTGGAAAGAACCTAATTGTGCAGCCTGAGCGGGCAGGGACGGAAGGCTTTAGCGGATCGATTCCGATGTGCTGATTAATGGACGCGACGGGTTCTGCCGAGCATTTTACCCGGATGGGAACGCTCGGCATCGAAGAGGAGTTCTACGTCGTCGACGAGTTCGGTCGCCCGACGTCTGGCACAGACGAACTCGTCTACGAGACGGAGCCGCCAGCGGTCCTCGACGGACGGCTCGACCACGAACTGTTCAAGTGCGTTATCGAGACGCAGACGCCGCGCATCGACGACCCGGCGGACGCCGGTGAGCACCTCCGGTCGGTCCGAGATGCGCTGGTCGACCACGCCGAAGCGAACGGGTTCGGTATCGCCGCCGCGGGCCTGCATCCGCTGGCGAAGTGGCGCGAACTCGAACACGCCGAGAAGCCCCGCTACAAGTCACAGCTGGACCGCATCCAGTATCCACAGCATCGCAACACGACCGCGGGTCTGCACGTCCACGTCGGCGTGGACGACGCGGACAAGGCCGTCTGGGTGGCGAACGAACTCCGCTGGCATCTCCCGTTGATGCTCGCGTTGTCTGCCAACTCGCCGTACTGGAACGGCTTCGACACCGGGCTGCAGTCCGCCCGCGGGAAGATCTTCGAGGCCCTGCCTAACACCGGGATGCCGACGGTGTTCGACGATTACGACGCCTTCGAGGCCTACGAACGACGGATGCTCGAAACGGGGAGTATCGACGACCGCGGCGAACTTTGGTTCGACGTGCGGCCCCACTCCGGCCACGGCACCGTCGAAGTACGTGCGCCGGACGGACAGGCCGACCCGGACCGGGTGCTGGCCTTCGTTGAATACGTCCACGAACTCGTCGTTGACCTCGCTGAACGCTACGAGGACGGGGAGTCCGGACGGCGGCTCCGCCGGGAATTCCTCGACGAGAACAAGTGGCGCGCGATCCGCCACGGCCAGTCCGCGGACCTGCTGTCGCGTGACCTCTCGACGACGCGCTCAGTCGAGGAACTGGTCGAAATCGAGAGTGATCGGCTGGGTATCGACGGACTGTGGGAGCTGTACGACCGCGAAAGCGGCGCCGAGCGACAGCGCCGGCTTCGTTCGGAGGAGGGCGTCATGGCGCTCGCTGACTCGCTGCGCCTGTCCTGATCTGGGCTGTCGTCTGAGGCCGGACTCGGCTGTGTGATACTCCGTAGCGACAGAAGAGTCCGGGCCAAGGGTTTTTATCCAGCTATAGCTTTTGTCCTCACAGAGACAACGCATGTCTGCAGACGACAACGACCACGACGACCCCGAGGACACAGGCGATGTCCGTGAACGAATCGAACAGGAGGCAGACCGTGCGGTCGAGCAGTTCGACGAAGGGATCGTCGATCTGCTGGCGTGGGCACTCGACACGGAGACGCGAGCGCGGATCTACGTCCACCTGCGACAGCATCCCGAGAGCACCAGTGAGGAGATAGCCGAGGGGACCGGCCTGTATCCGAGCACGGTCCGCGAGGCTCTGGCGGCGCTCACCGAGGAGGAAGTCGTGACCCGCCAGAAGCGTGAGAGCGACGGTGCGGGCAACAACCCCTACGAGTACAGCGCTATTCCGCCGAGCGACCTCGTCAACACCATCGTCGGTGACATCCAGTCGGAACTAAACACGGTGTTCAATCTCGACGACCACATCGGCGGCGAAACAACGCTGGAACCTGACGACGAGCCAGTGACGATTTCGGTCGAGGATGCGAACGACGGCACGGACGACGCCGACGCCAGCGAGGACACTGGCGACGACGGAGACGAGTCCGAAGGCGAAAACGACGACACTGACGTGTAGTCAAACCCGGCTCCAGCAGGCTGTTTCGCAAGTCGATATTACTAAACCTACCCGCGCCGTTGCCCGGGATATGAATGTCGCGCTGGGGGGAACGTTCGACCCGATTCACGACGGACACCGCGCACTGTTCGAACGCGCATTCGAACTCGGGGACGTGACAGTTGGCCTCACCAGCGACGACCTCGCGCCGAAGACGCGCCACGACCAGCGCCACGTTCGCCCGTTCAGCGAACGGCAATCCGCACTCGCCGACGAACTTGCGACGCTCGCAGCCGATCAGGAGCGCGAATGGGAGGTCCGAGAACTCACCGAGCCGACCGGTATCGCCACGGAGCCGCAGTTCGACACGCTCGTCGTCTCGCCCGAGACGGAAACTGGCGGTCGCCGCATCAACGAAATCCGCGAGGAGCGGGGCCACGACCCGCTCGAAATCGAAGTCGTCCCGCACGTCCGCGCCGAGGACGGTGACATCATCTCTTCGACCCGGATCGTCGAGGGAGAAATCGACGAACACGGGAACCTCACCCCGAACCGCTCCGGCCGTCAGAACATCTCGTAGCTACCAGCCCGGCGCTTCCAGCCCGGCCGTCTCTAGCAAGTCCTTCCAGCGCTGCTGAATCGTCAACCGAGAGACGTCCGTCGCCTCTGCGACGGCCGACTGGGACCGCTCCTCACCGGCGACCAGCGCACCGACGTACACACTGGCCGCCATTGTCGCCTGCTTCGACCGGTCTTCCTCTGGAACTGTCGAGAGGAACAGATCGACCGCGTGGGACCGCGCCGCTGTCCCGAGGTCGAGCCTGTCCGACGCCGCTTCGATATCGGACAGCCACTCGTCGTGCTCAATGCGGTCACTGGCGCGGTACATACAGATCCGTTGTTCCCCATCCCACCTAAACCTTTGTCGCCCGCAAGCGAAGGGTTCTTCATGCCAACGCGGGTATCGACTGGTGCGCGCGGGTTGCCGAGCCAGGCCAAAGGCGTAGCGCTTAGGACGCTATCCCGTAGGGGTCCGCCGGTTCGAATCCGGTCCCGCGCACTTCTCGGCTCGAATAACTCATGAGAGCCGTGAGTGCGGAATGAGGATTCGAAGCACGGAACGAGCGAACAAAGTGAGCGATGTTCAGGCGGTTCGAATCCGGTCCCGCGAAGTCCTGCTACAGACGCGGGCGATAGTCTCCACCTTCGTGTCAGACCTGATTCCCACACCGCAAGAATCGCGACTGCCGCTTATAATGAGTGTCCGCGTTCTTCCAAATGAGGGACTGACGATGTCGGTGTATGACCCACTCCGTGACTCGTCTGCTCGCCCCGCAGGATCGGCTCGGTTCGAGTATGCGGTCGACGATGCGGACAATCCGACGGAGCTCACTGTCTTCAGCGATCAGGACGACGAGCTCCCGACCCACTGGATTTCGGTCGACATCGAGCACGCCGTCGCGCTCGACGAGATGCGGTGAGCGAGGAGTGCGCTCGCTGAGGTCCCGTCTGTCGATTTCTTGAACAGGGACTGGACAGCGAACGCTCTAGAAGCGTTGTGTCCGAAGTAAGTTTGCGTGGGTGCAGTCCCAAGGGAATGCACCTGCACTCTGAGAGTGCGTGGGACCGGATTCGAACCGGCGGACCCCTACGGGACAGCGCCCTCAACGCTGCGCCGTTGGCCTGGCTTGGCTACCCACGCGCGCTCTGTCTGAGTGCATTCAACTGTTTCCGGTGGGTAAATAAAAGCGCTTTCGTTTGGACCCGCCCCGGGAGGGTGTGACACTCGGTCGAACCGGACGTTTGAAATATCACGAAACCGCTACGGGGGGCATGGCCAAATACTCGACCGGCAGTGGTGGCGATAGCGCCGGCGGGAGCTGTGAGCTCTGCGGTAGCGACGGCGGCGACCTCCAGACCGCGAACGTCGCTGGTGCGACCCTCCAAGTGTGTGACAGCTGTGCGCGTGACCACGGGGAAAACGAGCGAACGACAGGGAGTGACAGCTCGCGCGACGAACAGAACCGGAAACGCAAAGCCGCACAGAACGCGGCGAAGCTGCAGGACGCACAGCGAGCCGATACGTCCCACTGGGAGGACGGCGCGGATTACGACGACGACCAGCTCCCGTATCTGGTCAGCAAGTACGGCGAGCGCGTGACGGAGGCGCGTCAGGACGAGGGACTGCAGACGAGTGAACTGGCTGAGGAACTCGACCTTGACGAAGCGGATATCCTCGCTGTCGAGCAGGGGCGCGCGACGCAGGCGAACGTCGGCGGGTCGACGATCAAGGCGCTGGAACAGTACCTCGACATCGACCTGGTCGAGTCCAACTGACCCCCTGATATTTTGCCGACTCCGGTGTAACGGCCGGTATGGACCTCTCCGCTGAGCAGCAAGCCATCCGCGACACCGTACGAGAGTTCGCCGTCGAGGACATCCGTCCGAAAGCCGCCGATGCCGACCGCGAGCAGTCTTTTCCCGAGGAGTGCTGGGACGGGCTCGCGGATATCGACATCACCGGGCTAACGACGCCGGCCGAATACGGCGGTTTCGACGCCGACAAACCGACGTACGCGCTGGTCAACGAGGAACTCGCGTACGGGTCGCTCGCGGTCGCGACGGCGCTGTCTGTCCACTGCCTCGCGACCTCGTGTATCGCACAGTTCGGTTCCGAGGCAGTGCAGGACGACTGGCTCCCCGACATGGCCGACGGCCGCCCGGTCGGTGCGTTCGCGCTCTCGGAGCCACAGGCCGGGTCGAACCCGCGGGAGATGTCGACCACCGCTCGGCGGGATGGTGACGAGTACGTCATCGACGGCGAGAAGCAGTGGATAACCAACGGCAAACGGTCGGGCGTCGTCATCGTCTTCGCGAAGGCCGACCCCGACGATCCGGATTCGATAACGCAGTTCTTAGTGCCGAAAGACGCCGAGGGGCTCACTGTCGGCGAGAAAGAGGACAAACTCGGGCTCCGCGCGAGCGACACGACGCCGCTCCAGTTCGACGGCGTCCGCGTTCCCGAACGTTACCAACTGACCGAGGAGGGCAAAGGGATGGCCGCAGCTCTGTCGATTCTGACTACCGGGCGGGTCGCAATCGCCGCGCAGGCGGTCGGCCTCGCTCAGTCCGCTCTCGACGAGGCCCTCGACTACGCCAAGGAACGCGAGCAGTTCGACCAGCCGATCAGTGAGTTCCAGACGATTCAGCACAAACTCGCGGACATGGCGACGAACGTGCAGGCGGCGCGGCTGTTGACGTGGAACGCCGCACAGCAACTGGAACGCGGCGAGCGGGCGAGAGCGGCGGCGAGCATGGCGAAGTACTTCGCGAGCGAGACGGCGGTCGACGTGGCTAACGAGGCGATTCAGATCCATGGCGGCTACGGCTACACGACTGACTACCCTGTCGAGCGCTTCTACCGCGATGCGAAGGTGACGACCATCTACGAGGGAACCAGCGAAATCCAGCAGAACATCATCGCACAGGACTTGCTGGAGTGAGGCCGAGGGGGCGAAGCGGTTTTGCGGGCGTCGGCCCTACCACTGGGTGTGACACACGACGCCGTCATCTACGACCTCGACGGGACACTCGTCAGGCTGGCCGTCGATTGGGAGACGGTGACCAGCGACGTCGCGACAGTCCTGCGGGAACGAGACGTCGAGCCCGAAGGCCGCGACCTCTGGGAGATGCTGACGCTGTCGTCGGAGACCGGCCACCGAGATGCTGTCGAAGCGGCGATCACCGACCATGAGCGGACCGGTGCGTACGAATCGGAGCGACTGGCGCTCGCAGACGGCCTCCCACACAGCGTCCCCGTCGGCGTGTGCTCGCTCAACGCTGAGGAGGCGTGTCGGGCGGCGCTGGCTGTTCATGACCTCGACAGTTACGTCGGTCCGGTTGTTGGCCGTGACACTGTCGAGTCGCCGAAACCAGACCCGAAGGGACTACTGGCGATTGCCGAAGAAATCGGGGTCGATCCCGAAGCAGCGGTGTTCGTCGGTGATTCGAAAAGCGACGCGACAGCCGCCCAGCGGGCCGGGATGGCGTTCGAGTGGGCGAGCGAGTTCGATCAGGCCCGGTACCGCGCGTAGAGGTAGACGCAGACGGCCGTCAGGAACCAGATGAGCGCCCCGACGCGGACCGCGAACATCGCCCGCGCGGTCCACGTCTGGAGCGTGACCGCAGTCGACGCGAGGACGACGAGCGGGGAGCCGACGAGAATCGTCGTCACGAACGTGACCTGCATCACCCACCCGAAATCCACGCCGTCCGGGTCCGTTTTCTCGACTGTTGGCACGTCCAATGGTACAGTCAGGTACGGCAAGCACCTTGCGGTTTCCTGAGCGAATCGCACAACCCGAACAGGTAAGGCGCAGGCGCGCCCCCGCTCGGATATGCCAACTGTCCGGGATCTGCAGGCGATGGCTGGTGAGGAGCCGATCACGATGCTGACCGCGTACGACGCCGTCACTGCGAGCATCGTCGACGACACCGGCGTGGACGTCATTCTCGTCGGCGACAGTATGGGGAACGCCGTCCTCGGCCACGACGACACGCTCCCGGTCACGCTTGACGAGATGGCGTCCCGGGTCGGCGCGGTCGCACGCGGCGCAGACGACGCGCTGGTCGTCGCTGATATGCCGTTTCTTTCCTTCGGCGCGGACGAAAGCGAGAGCATCCAGAACTGCGGGCGAATGCTGAAAGAGGAGGGCGCAAACGCAGTGAAGCTTGAATCTGGGCCGCACACGGTCGAGCTGACCGAACGGCTGACGGACCTCGGAATTCCGACGATGGCCCACCTCGGGCTTACACCGCAGAGCGTGAACCAGACTGGCTACACGAGACAGGCGACAGGCCGCGAGGAAGCCGAGGAGATCGTCGACCTCGCGCGAGAACACGAGGACGCCGGCGCGTTCGCGCTGGTGCTCGAACACATCCCGGCGAACCTCGCCGCTCAGGTCACGGAAGCCGTCGATATCCCGACAATCGGTATCGGGGCCGGCGGCGACTGCGACGGCCAAGTGCTCGTGTTCACCGACGTGGTCGGCCTCTCCGAGTCCAGCCCACCGTTCGCCGAGCAGTTCGGTGACGTTCGCGGTGAGGTAGCCGACGCTGTCGACGAGTACATCGACGCTGTCGAGTCCGGTGAGTTCCCGGGCGAGTCACACAGCCACACCGAGGAGGAACTCGACGACCTGTACTGAGCGGTCACATCGGTATGCCGACCTACCCAGCTGCAGTCGTCTGATTTTCCATCCAGGCATCGTAGGCGGACTGGTTCTTGACGACGACGGTGGCGTCCATCTTGCTATGCCCAGCCCCGCACATCTCGGCGCAGTACAGCCGGTACTCGCCGGGTTCTGTCGCGTGCGTTCGGGCCGTCATCGTCCGGCCGGGGAAGATGTCCTGTTTGACGCCCAGTTGCGGAATGTAGATAGCGTGAATCACGTCTGTCGTCTGCAGTCTGAACGTGACGTTCTGGTCGGCTGGAAGCACGAGTCGCTCCTCGGTCGTGACGTTCGCATCGGCGTAGGAGAACTCCCACCCCCACTGGTAGGCGAGGACGTCTATCTCCGTATCCTCCGCGAAGGCGTCGCCACCATCGGTGGATGCCTCGGCTGCTGCGGGCGTGATATAGGGGTTTGCCATCACTACGAACGCCGACACGCCGACGAAGACGAGTATCGCGCCCGTCGCGGCTGTCCAGGTCACCTCTAGCGCCGGGTCGTCAACCGTCGGCTTCGGGTCGTCGTTGTTCCGGAACCGGTAGATCACGTACACGAGCGTGAGTTCCACGAACAACGTCAGTGGTAGGGCGACGTACAGGAGTTGCGCGTTGAGTTCGTCGATAGCTGCCCTGTTGACCGACTGCGCTGTGGCCGGAGCAGCAAGTAGCGAGAGTCCGACCACGACAAAGCTCGCCCGAATCACGCGCCGTCGGAGACGCATTGTCACACTGTACCAACCAGTATGTCAAATAGCTTGCCCAAGGCCGATACAGGCGAGCGGTGACAGCTACCGGGTTCGAGCCTCCTGCGTAGTTTTATGAGCGTGGGCGTGTCAGGGATTGGTAACGTGTAGCATGACGACACGAGCAATCGTTCCGGGCCGGCACGTTACACACAGATGCTAAACAGGGCTATCGTCGAAGGGAACGCGCTGACTGTACTGGCGCTGTCAGTGCTTTGCCTGTGGCTCCGGGAGCGGCGGACGGCGCGACCGGAGAGCGACGGTGGGTACACGACCCGAGAGGAGATCGAATTCGAAATCGGTCGAATCCAGTCCGAAGTGTACCGCTGGCTGACGACGACGGACCATCGGGACATCGGCCTGCTCTACATCGCTTTCGGCACCGCCGCCGGCCTGTGGGGCGGCACCGACGCGATGATGCTCCGGACGGAACTGCTGACGCCGCCGGCGGACATCTGGACGCCGGAGACGTACAATGCGCTGTTTACCACGCACGGTCTGACGATGTTGATATTCTTTGTCCTGCCCGTCTTTTTCGGCATCGGGAACTACGTCCTGCCGCTGCTCATCGGGGCCGACGACATGGCCTTCCCGCGGGTCAACGCCATCGGGTTCTGGCTCCTGCCCCCAGCGCTGATTATGGTCCGGATGGGACTGCTGATTCAGGTGCTCGGCCAGGTGCTGAATCTGGTGCTCCCGGCGGACGCTATCCGGTTTTTCCTCACGATGCGCGAGGTGAGCGTCGGCTGGACGCTGTATGCGCCACTGTCTGTGCAACAGCCCAATCCACAGATAGACCTGCTGTTGCTCGGCCTGCATTTGAGCGGCATCGCCACCACGGTCGGGGCCATCAACTTCATCACCACAATCGTCTACGAGCGCGGCGAGGGTGTCAGCTGGGCGAACCTCGACATCTTCTCGTGGAACATGCTCGTCACGAGCGGGATTGCGCTGTTCGCCTTTCCGCTGCTTGGAAGCGCGCTCGTGATGCTCCTGCTAGATCGGAACCTCGGGACGACGTTCTTCGCCACGGAGGGCGGCGGTGCCATCCTCTGGCAACACCTGTTCTGGTTCTGGGGCCACCCGGAAGTGTACATCCTCTTTCTCCCAGCGACAGGGCTGATGAGCCTTATTCTACCGAAGTTCGTCGGGCGCAAACTCTTCGGCTATCAGTTCATCGTCTACTCGACGCTAGGGCTTGGCGTCCTCTCTTTCGGCGTCTGGGCGCATCATATGTTCACGACGAGCGCGGACCCGCGAGTGAAGCTGTCGTTCATGGCCGTCTCCATCGCCATCGCCGTCCCGAGTGCGATCAAGGTGTTCAACTGGATCACGACGATGTGGGAGGGAGACATCCGCCTGACCGCGCCGTTCATTCTCTGTGCCGGCGGCATCGGGACGTTCATCATCGGCGGCGTCACCGGTGTGTTCCTCGCTGTCATCCCCGTCGATATCCTCTATCACGGGACGTACTACGTCGTGGGTCACTTCCACCTCATCGTCGTCGGCATCATCCCGTTCCTGATGATCGCCGCGAGCTACTACTGGTACCCGCTCATCACTGGCCGGTGGTACGACACGCGGATGGCGAGGTTTCAGGCGCTGCTGATAGTCTTTGGCTCGTTCGTGACGTTCATGACGTTGCTGGTCATCGGTGGGCTGGGGCTCCCGCGCCGGCAAGCGATCTACCCGCCCGAGTACCAGTTCGCCCAGCAGATCGCGACCGTTGGCGGCTACGTCATCGGCTTGAGTGCCCTGTTGTGGCTGTACAACATGCTCGTCTCGTACTGGCGAGGGACGCCCGTGACGACGACCGACCCGTGGGGCCTGAAAACGACGAACCAGTTCACCCGCGAGTGGCAGTGGTTCGAACAGCGTATGATGGACAAATACGACATGGAGCCGACTGAGCCCGAGACGACGCGGCGTTCCTACGCCCCTGAAGCCGAACCAACTGGGCTGGCCGGCGGCGTCGGCACCGTCGCCCAGACCGTCTCTCGGAACGCCTGGATGGCCGCAGTCGGCGGGTTCGTCGGAACAGTCCTGATGAGCGGCGGACTCCTCACGGCGATACTCGTTGGCGTCCTCGACCCGATTTCGTTCGGTGAGATCGCCGAACTGGTCGGGCTGCCCGCGAGTCCGGCCATCGGCGCGGTCCTGTTCCTCGTCGGTGGGACCGTCACCTGGCCACTCCTGTTCTTGGCCTTCTCCGACTACCTTCCCGGTCGCCTCCTGTTCGAGACCGGGCTGGTGTTCGCGACACTGATATCCAGCGGGTTCGCCATCGCGTTCTACACCGGCCAGAGCGGGCTCGCGTTCGTCGGCTATCTCACCTTCGTGCTCGTCTCCCACTGGGCGTACGGCATCGGGCTGACCGTGACCTTCCAGTACCTCAAATCGGACGAGACGCTTCGCCGCCGCAGCGAAGGAGGAAGCTAACGGATGAGTTCCGGTGCTGACTCGTTCGTCTTCCAGTATCTCGCGCCCTTCGTCGGCGTCCTGCTCATTGCGGTCGGTATCGCCGGAGCCGTGCCCGGCGGCTATGCACTCATCGAGCCGGATCTTGAGAACTGCGGGAACCCGACAATCGGCGTTGAAGGGCCGGAGCGGACAGCCGAGCGGTTCAGCGGAGGCGGACCGGGACCGCGGCTCCCTCAGTTGGCCTTCGAGGAACTCTCCTCGGCCGAACAAACGGCCTTTCTGACGGCCGTAGACGATCCGGTCGGTGAGGAGCAGGTCGTCGGCAGCGTGCCCAACGCCGATGCCTTCCGCCGCGGGGCCGTGGTTACCTACGAAGGCGAAGAGTACTACGTGACCATCGTCGCGGAGAACACCTGCTTTGCGGCCGCGCCGCTCCAGTTCCCGCTCGGGGTGTTCGCAATCGCGCTCGGGTTCCTCGGCGTGCTGGCCCCGCCACTGTACCGGCGGCTGGTGCGGCTGGACCAGCGGGCCGGCCGGTCGGAGGAGCGGTCCCACGTTCGGTGGTCGCTCAGAGCGCAGCACCGACGTACAGCACGACGACAAGGAACACCCACACGAGGTCGACGAAGTGCCAGTACAGCGACGTGGTCCGGATAGCTGTGTCTCGCTCGGGCGTGTAATGGCCCCGGAGCGCGCGACCGAACGCGATAGCGAGCAGCAGGACGCCGAGCGCGACGTGCAGGCCGTGGAGGCCGGTCAGACCGTAGAACGCGCTCCCGAACGCGCCTGAACCAATACCGAACCCTTCGACAGCGACGAACTCGTAGTACTCGTACACCTGTCCCGCGAGGAAGACGACGCCGAGCGCGAGCGTCACACCGAGCAGACCGAGGAATCGCCGCCGGTTCCCGCCTTCGAGCGCCTCGTGCCCGTAGTGGAGCGTCACGCTGCTTGCGAGCAGCAGCGCCGTGTTGATGATCACCAGCGAGCCGAGCAACGGCGGGAGGTGAGTCGGCGGCCACGACCCGGCCCGGATGAAGGCATAGTAGACGAAACCGGCGGAAAACGTCGCCACGTCGGACACGAGGAACAGAATCATCGTCGTGGCGTACAGGTCGGAATCGCCATCCCTGCGGTTCCGTAGGTAATCGGCGATGAACGCCTCGTTAGCCCACCCAGCGAGTCCGGTCAGCAGGCCAATCGCACCAGCACCGCCGAGGACAATCGGGACCACAGACGGAACCAGGTCGAGCCCGACAAATACCAGTCCAACTCCCAGATACAGCGACGCGGCGCCGATTGCAGCTATCAGGGGCCATCGACTTCGGTGTTCGTGGCCGTCTTCAGCGGCGTGTTCGGTTCTCGTCTCCGTCGAACCAGCCATGTGAACGTGTAGCAGTGGGTCCGGTAAAACGATACCCCCGTCATCCGTACGACGGCTGCGGATCCCACCCGAATTTTTATTACACCGTCAACCGACACCGAGAGTGTGGTTTACGAGACGGGCAACCAAACGGTAGACGACGCCGTCGCACGCGTGTTAGACGGCGAGCGCCTCAACCGACGGGACGGACTGGCTCTCATCGCACAGCCGGTCGACGACCTGGCGGCCGGGGCCGACTACGTGCGCACGCAACTGGGTGACGACACCGTCGACGCGTGTTCGATCGTAAACGCCAAAGCCGGGAACTGCGCGGAGGACTGTGGCTTCTGTGCCCAGTCGGTCCACTTCGACACCGGCATCGACAACTACGGCTTTCTCGGCCCGGAGAAGATACTCGAAGCCGCAAAGCGCGCCGAGCGCGACGGCGCACAGCGGTTCGGTATCGTCGTCGCCGAGAAAGGCGTCTCGAAGGAGAACCGCCCCGAGGAGTGGGAGGAGGTCCTCGAAGCCATCCGCCTCGTCCGCGACGAGACGGACGTGGAGGTCGACGCCAGTCTCGGCATCCTCACCGAGGAGGAGGCCGCGATTCTGGCTGACGAGGGGCTCAACCACTACAATCACAACATCGAGACTTCCCCCCGGTACTTCCCAGAGGTCGTCCAGACCCACACCTTCGAGAAGCGGGTCGAGACGCTCCGGGTCGCCAAGGAGGCCGGCATGGACCTCTGTGCCGGTGTCATCCTTGGGATGGGCGAATCACCGACCGACAGGGTCGACGCGGCGATGGCCCTGCAGGACATCGGCATCTCCTCGCTCCCGGTGAACATCCTGAATCCGGTCGCTGGTACCCCCATGGCTGAACAGGGGCTGCCCGACATCACGACCGAGGAGGTCGTCAAGACCATCGCGGTATACCGGCTGCTCCACCCCGAGTCGCGCGTGCGCCTGACCGGCGGGCGCGAGGTCAATCTCGATACGGACGGACAGGTGGCCGCACTAGAGGCCGGCGCGGACGGCATCCTCACCGGTGATTATCTCACTACGGAGGGACAGACGGCGGCCGACGACCTCGAAATCATGGAAGAGGCCGGGCTCGAACCGAACACCGACGCAAACGAGTTCGACCCCGAGGCGGTCAAAGAACGCGCGGCTGACGAGACAGAAACCGAGACGGCGGCAGGGACAGCACAGACCAAATCAGAGCTCAAATCCGACGACTGACAATGGACGACATACGCTTTGCAGTGCTTGGAACCGGTGGTATCGGACGGCGGACGCTCGAAGTTTCACAGCACAAGGACGGCCTCACCGCGGTCGCAGCCTGTGACCGCAACGGTGTGGCTATCGACCACAGTGGCCTCGACGTAGACGAACTGCTGGAGGCGACGGAAGGCAATATCGCGAGCGGGCCCGAGGACGCCTCCGGGACGACGCCCGCGACACCCACTGACGACTACGCCTCGGACGGCGGTGCGGCCGCTGTCGAAGGAGGTGGCGGCGGCGTCAAACAGCACGGCGAGCAGGCCGGTATCGTTGCCAGTTCGCAGGGCGAGCCGACGGACACGCCCATAGACGACATTATCGCCGAGAGCGACGCCATCGACGCCGTCCTGCTGGCGCTGCCGAACCTCGAACACGACTTCATCCCGCGCGTGGCCGAGCGTTTCGCCGAGGCTGACTACGAGGGCGTCATGATTGACGTACTCAAACGCTCCCGTGTCATCGGGATGCTCGACGACCGTGAGGACCTGCTGAAAGAGTCGGGTATCACGTTCGTTTGCGGTGCTGGCGCGACCCCCGGCTTCCTGACCGGTGCGGCGGCGCTGGCCGCCCAGTCCTTCGTCGAGGTCGAGGAAGTCGAGATCTGGTGGGGAGTCGGCCTCAAATCCGGCTACGAGGACAACCGCGGAACGGTCCGGGAGGACATCGCTCATCTCGACGGCTACGACATCGCGACGGCCCGGGGGATGAGCGAGGAGGAGATCGAGGCCCTCATCGACGAGCACGACGGTGTGCTGGAATTCCACGACATGGAACACGCCGACGACGTGCTACTGGAGCGTGCGGGCATCTGCGATGCCGAGGACGTTCACGTCGGCGGCGTCCTCGATGTTCGCTCGGACGAGAAACCGACGACGACGACGGTCAGCGTGACGGGCACAACCTTCGACGGAGAGACGGGAACGAACACCTTTGAACTGGACGACGTGACGAGCATGGAAGCCAACGTCAACGGGCCGGCGCTGGGCTATCTGAAAGCCGGCGTCCGGAACAACCGGGCCGGGCACTACGGCGTGTTCGGCCCCGCCGATCTGATGCCCGGCTTCTGAGAGCGCTAGATTCTATTTTTTCATGACTCACGGCTTCGACTTGAACGACCGACTCGAACAGCGCGAGGCACAGAACCTCCGCCGGCATCTGGAAGTCGCCGAATCCGTCTCGGCGCGGACCCGATTCGCCGACGACCCGAAAGGAGAGCCCCCGCAGTTTGGGGATGAAGCAGTCGTTTTCGCCGCGAACAACTACCTCGGGCTGGCCGACGACAGCCGGGTCCAGCGGGCAGCTGAACTGGGCGCACGGACTGTTGGAACTGGTGCCGGGGCCTCACGGCTGGTCACTGGTGACACGCAAGCCCACCGCGGGCTAGAGCGCGATCTCGCGGCCTCGAAAGAGACAGAGCGAGCGCTGGTGTTCTCGTCTGGCTACGCGGCCAACATCGGGACTATCGATGCGCTGGCCCCGGATGTCGTCTTCTCCGACAAACTGAACCACGCCTCGATTATCGACGGCTGCCGGGTCGGGGCCAGCGAGACAGTCGTCTACGACCACTGTGACCCGGACGACTTGCGAGCGAAACTGGCCACGCGAGCGGCTGATATCGACGAGGACGAACAGTGGCTCGTGGTCACCGACTCCGTGTTCTCGATGGACGGAGACATCGCGCCCCTGTCGGCCATCTGTGACGCCGTCGACGAGTACGGCGCGTGGCTGATGGTCGACGAGGCCCATGCGACGGGGTTGTTCGGCGACAGTGCCGGCGGCGTTGTCCAACGCGAGGGGCTGAGCGACCGTGTCGATGTGCAGTTGGGAACCCTGTCGAAGGCACTGGCGAGCCAAGGCGGCTACATCGCCGGCGACGAGGTGCTTATCGAGTACCTGCTGAACGCCGCGCGGTCGTTCGTCTTCTCGACCGGACTCTCTCCACCAAACGCCGCGGCGGCCCGCGAGGCGCTGCGAATCGCTCGTGAGACCGAACGGACGACGGAACTCTGGGACACCGTGGCGACACTCAGGGACGGTCTGGAGACGATGGGCTACGAGGTGCTTGGCGAGACACATATCCTCCCGGTCGTCGTCGGTGACCGCGACGACGCGCTGGAACTGGCCGACCGCCTGCGCGACCACGGTATCGTCGCGCCCGCGATCCGGCCGCCGACGGTCCCTGAGGGCACCTCTCGTATCCGGGTCGCGCCGATGGCGACACACACTGCCGACGACATCGCGCAGTGTCTCGACGCCTTCCGAACTGCCGGCAGGGAGGTGGGCGTACTGTGAGCGAAACGAGCGACGAGTCGGAACCGGAAGGCGGGACCGGCCACATCGCCGAGGACGGCGTCTTCGTCGTCGGGACCGACACCGGCGTCGGCAAGACGGTCGTGACTGCCGGGCTGACGGGCTGGCTGCGTGAGGCGGGGACAGCCGCCGTCGCAGTCAAGCCCTGCCAGACCGGCTATCCGCCGGATGACGACGCAGCGTTCGTCGAGTCCATCTGTGGCACAGCCGACGCGGCAGTCTGTCTACAGCGGTTGTCGCCCCCGCTGGCACCGGAAGTGGCCGCGCGGGAAGCAGACGACGATGTCACGCTTTCCTACGAGTCAATCCGTGACGGGGTTGCCGATGTCGTGGCAGGAAGCGAGACGGCTGTCGTCGAAGGTATCGGCGGCTTGCGTGTCCCGCTCGCGGACGATCGAGAGGTCATCGACCTCGTTGCGGATGTCGGGCTTCCGGCGCTGGTCGTCGCGCGTTCGGGGCTCGGAACGCTCAATCACACGGCGCTGACGGTTCAGGCGCTCCGCCGGAGAGGCGTGCCAGTCGTCGGTGTCGTTCTCAACGAGTACGAAGACGCGACGACCGCTGAGCGTACGAATCCGGGCGTTATCGAACGGATGACCGACTGCACTGTCTGGCCGATACCACCGCTTGAGATAGATTCGTCTGCTAGCGTAATTGACGGCCTCAGGGCGCATCTCCCGCAGTCGGTGTTACAGCCGGCTATCGATCAGTAGCCGTCGTACGTGGCCGAACAAAGGGGATAGAACGGGGGCAAACCCCCGTCGTGTGACACTACGGAGCCGATAAGGCTCCATCTGATACTTGACTACCGATCACTAAAATAGTAAGGCACGTTTCATCTGGAGATTTCCCCGTAGCGCGGGGTCGTGCTCCGTTAGGAACGGGCTACCGCCCAGCCGAAATGACGGTGCTAGAGGTCGATTGACAGCAGCGACTCGACGTCGACACCGTCGTCAAGTAGCGTCCGCATACGGTCGACCGTTGCCTCGTTCCGGGTCTGCCCGGTCCGAAGCACCTCCTCGACTCTGTCTATCGTCGTCCGCGTGTCCGACTGGACTGACAGCACTGGGACGTTTTTCTCGGCCGCCTGTCCGATGACCGCACTGGCGGGCTGGAACCCACCAGTGAGGAGGAGTGCGTTGATACCGGACGCTTCGAGGGCTGCTGTCTGAACCTCCGAGCGGTCGCCGCCGGTGACGACGACGGCATCGCGCGTCCGCCGGAAGCGTTCGAGCGCGCTGCTCCCACTCATCGCGCCGACGCTGAACCGCTCGACGTGGACATCGGTGTTGGCATCACCAGTGAGGATGTCCGCACCGAGGTTCCGGGCAAGGTCGGCAACGGTGACGCCGGCGAGCGAGCGGTCACGCGGCAGAATGCCGTGGACTGGGATGCCCTCGCCTTCGAGGAACGGGACCACGTCGTCGGCGAGTTCGTCGACCGTCGCGTCGGTGACGCCGTTGAACAGGACGCCGTCGAGTCGATCACCGATCGCTTCGGCCGCCGACAGAATTTCGTCCGTGTCACTGGGCGTGTCGTAGCCGGTGACTAACAGCACACGGGCGTCGAGCAACTCCGCGATATCGATGTCAGTAAGATCGACGATACTGCCAGTCGATAGGTCACTGCTCCCCTCGACGAGGAGCATATCTGTTCCGTCCGAACACGTCTCGATGCCCTCTTGCAGTCGCTCACGGAGTTCATCCGGGTCCTCACGCCCGCGGATGGCTTCCTGAATGAACGTCGGCGAGTAGACGATGGGCTCCATGTCGTGGAGGTCGGTCTCCAGGTCGAGCAGTTCGCGGGCGAGCATCGGGTCCTCGTCCCGCGTCTTGCCGACCGCACTCCGCAGGCGCGTCCCCTTGGGCTTCATGTAGCCGACATCGTAGCCCGCGTCGTGAGCACGCGTCGCGAGCGCGAGCGTGATAGCCGTCTTGCCGATACCTTCCTCAAGCGATGTAACGAGTAGCGTGTTCGTGTCGGTCATAGTTTCTCCTGGTCGAGGGTGAGTCGCAGGTCGACCGCCTGCACCCCGTCGGGCGTCGCGACGAGGGGGTTGATGTCCAGTTCGACGATCGCGGGGAAGTCAGTGACGAGTTGCGAGAGTCGCTGGATTGTCTCAACGAGCGTGGCCTCGTCGACGGGGTCGCGGCCCCTGGCACCGCGCAACAGCGGTGCGGAGTCGATGTCGTCAAGCATCCCTTTCGCTTCGTTCTCGCTGACGGGGGCGACACTGACAGTGTTGTCTTCGAGTACCTCGACGAAAATACCGCCGAGGCCGAACAACAGCAACGGCCCGAACTGCGGGTCGCGGTTCATCCCGAGAATCGTCTCGACGCCGTTGTCGAGGTCGACCATCTCCTGTACCTGGACGCCGAGAATCGTCGCGTCCTCTTGGTAGTTGCGCGCCCTGACGACGAGGTCCTCGTAGGTGTCACGGACCTCCTCGACGGGAACACCGACCTCGACACCGCCGATGTCGGACTTGTGCAAGATGTCCGGACTAACGATTTTCATCACCACGTCGTCGCCGATCTCCTCGGCAATCGCCTCCGCCTCGACGGGTGAAGAGACGACATCGCCCTGCGGTGTGGGAATTCCGTACGCGTCGAGCAGTTCCATCGCTTCCACGCCGAGCCGGTTCGACCCGCGCCGGGCACCGGATTCGAGTATCTCACGGGCCCGCTCGCGGTCCACGTCGAAGGTCGTCGGCTCCTCGTACTCGGTTGTCCTGATCTCGCGATAGCGTCTCAGAGCGTCCAGACTTCCGACGGCGCGGGCCGGGTCGAAGTAGTTCGGCACGCCCGCTTCGCTCAGGACGTTCGCACCGGCGTCGACCGACTTCCCGCCCATCAGTGTCGCCGCGACGGGTTTCTCGAACCGCTCCTGCTGTTCGACGATGCGTTCCGAGAGGTCCTCGAAGGAAAGCACTGCCGTCGGGCAGGCGACGACGACAGCCATCGAGACGCTGTCGTCCGCCAGTACCGTTTCGAGCGCCGTCTCGAAGCGCTCCGCGGGAGCATCGCCGATAATATCGACTGGGTTGTAGATATTGGCCTCGTCGGGCATCTCCTCGCGAAGTTGGGAGAACGTCTCGTCACCGAACTGCGCGAGTTGCAGGTCCGAGTCGCCGACAGCGTCGGTCGTCATTACGCCAGGACCGCCGGCGTTTGTGACGATGGCGATCTCGTCCCCGTCCGGGAGCGGCTGGCCGGCGAGAATCTGCGCGTAGTCGAACAGTTCCTGCACGGACTCGACACGGAGTGTCCCGGCCTTGTCGAGGCCGGCCTCGTAGGCCCGCTCCGATCCGGCCATCGCACCGGTGTGGGAGGCTGCCGCGCTCGCACCCGCGTCCGTGCGGCCGGACTTGACAAGCACAATCGGCGTATCCTGTGTCACCTCACGGGCCGTCTGCACGAACGAGGACCCGTCGTTGATGTCCTCAAGATAGCCCAGAATGACGTCAGTATCAGGGTCGTCACCCCACTCGGCGACGAAGTCGCTCTCGTCGAGTACTGCCTTGTTCCCGAGCGAGACGATGTCCTTGAAGCCGACATCGCGCTCGGCGGCCCAGTCTAGGACGGCGGTGATGAACGCGCCCGACTGGCTCATAAAGGAGATGTCGCCGTCGCTAGCCATCAGATTCCCGAAGGTAGCGTTGAGCCCAACGGGTGTCGACATCACACCGAGGCTGTTCGGGCCGACCAGATTCAGGTCGTATTCACTGGCCGCTTCCCGGAGCCGCTTTTCACGTTCGGCCCCATCACTGCCAGTCTCACCGAAGCCAGCAGTGATGACGACGACGTTTTCGATGCCCGCTTCCCCGGCGTTCTCGATGACCTCAACCGCCACCGTTGGCGGCACGACGACGACGGCAACGTCGACCGACCCGGGGTCTTCCAGGCCGGCGAGGTTGTCGTAACACGGCAATCCAAGTACTGTCTCTTTGTTCGGGTTCACGGCCACGACCTCCCCTGCAAACGAATCGAGCAGGTTCGTGGTGACCGCGTGACCGACGGATCCCTCCGAATCGGTCGCCCCGACCACTGCGACACGTTCCGGCGCAAACAACGTCGATAATCGTCCCATGCCTCTATTTACTAGCTACTGTTGGGGCCGAATATAGATGTGTGGAACTCCCAGTGAGCGGGAATCTAGACGATTCATTACCGCGATTTCGGTGTGGCGGTGTTTTTGTTCGTCACCCCCGTAGCGGTGTCCGATGACTGACGCAGCACTCCTAGCACCGTTTGACGACGAGGTGGTCCGTGGGGTCGCGGGGACAAACAGCGTCAATGAAGAGCAATTGCGGTCCGCGCTCGCCGATCACCAGCGAACGATGCGTGAGAATCCAGGCGTCGAAGATCTCGTTTACGAGTGGCGAAAGCGATTCAATGACGCAGTGTTACACCGCACGCCCGAGACGTTCTTCATGGCCGTCAGAGAAGACGTCTGGGAAGAGTACGGCGCGCATCTCGGACTTGACGACTACCTGCTCGCCGCAGTCGTCGCAGTCCATCAAGAGCAAGTTCTTCGTGAAACAGCCGTCGACAGCAGCGCTATCGGCCAAAACGCCGTCGCGCTCATTGCTTCCCGGCCGTCGTCGACGTAGGTGTGTTCCTTTTCGTGTCAGGTTCCAAGCCCGGGCTAGAGCGACGGTTGTGATTCTCGGACAATATTTCAGTTCAGGCAACTAGCCATTCTATCTGAGAACATAATTTTTGGGTTCCCGAAAACATATTTTCACAAAACAATCTTTAAGTGGCTTCCACCTGTACGATAAGATGACTATGGCAACACAAGAGCACGTCCGACGCGAGTTCGGGGAAGTCGAAGAGAACGAACTCCGCCTCGACAAGGAGAAGTCCGAGCAGGTAATCAATGCGCTGAACCAGGACCTGGCGGACACGTACACGCTGTACCATCAGGTCAAGAAGCACCACTGGAACGTCGAAGGCGCCGAGTTCCGTGACCTCCACCTGTTCCTCGGCGACGCCGCCGGCAACGCCGAAGAGGCGGCTGACGAACTCGCCGAGCGCGCACAGGCTCTCGGCGGCACACCCATCGCCGGTGGGAAGGCACAGGAAGAGCACGCGTCGGTCGAACCCGAAGGTCAGGACGTGTATGACATCCGGACGTCGCTCGAAAACGACCTCGAGATGTACGGCGACATCATCGAGTCGCTCCGTGACCACATCGACCTCGCGGAGAACCTCGGTGACCACGCCACAGCACAGATCCTCCGGGAGATCATCGTGCAGACCGAGGAAGACGCCCACCACATCGAGCACTACCTCGAAGACGACACGCTCGTCCTAGACTAACGTCGGTACAGCGTTTTCTCTCTCAGTTTCTTCCGCCGGATAGTCGCCACATAGCTCAGACTGTGTAGCGTGGCGTGAACCGTTCCGGTAGAAAGCAGTCCGGGACTCGAAGGAAAGAGAGACGCAACGCGTGGGATGAACGGACTATCGTCGAAGATCGACGGTGACGTCAGTCGAAATCCAGCCGTCTCGGTTCCCGTCTTCGGTAAACACGGTTCTGTCAGCACCGCTGTCCAGTGCTGCAACGTCCGGGCGATCCTCGGAGGCCTCGACATCGTCCGTCTGTGATGGCATTACCTGAGTTAGGCACCCCTAAAGCTAAAAGGATTTTGGTTGGCCTAATCGTCCGTGGACCCCACACCCCTGTACCGACGGCAGCGGTAACCAGAAGCTGGCCGCCGATACGGCGCGGCCTTTAGTACCCGAGGCAACAAGAGAGAGGTATGAGTTCGGACGACGACCTTACCGCCCTGGTTACGGACCTCGTTACGACGCTACAGGAGCTAGAGACGGAGGTCGAACCCACGACAGACAGCGGCCTGCCGCGGCCGCCGACGCCGGGTGAACTCCTGCGGTTCACCAGCGACGTGACCATCCCCGCAGTCATTCTCATACTGAAGACCAACGTCGAGGCGCTGAAGCTTCTCCGACGAGCCCTCCGGATGGCCGAGGGGCGGCCGACCACGACTGGGTCCGCCTCGGATGAAGTGCGACAGCGTGCGAGTGACCTGAGTCGGGCCACGCTCTCCCGACTCGACGGTGCGCTGACGGACCTCCAGCAGGCTGTGGAAGGGAGGCCGGAAGATGAAGACGCCCGCGAGCTCATTCAGGAAGCCCAACAGTTGCGTGACCAGATCCAGGATAGACTAGCCGACGAACAAGGGGTGAGTGAGGAGGTCGACCCCGATCAAGTTACTGACGTCCCAGTGGACGTAGATGCCGAATTACGGTCGATAAAGGACGAAATCGATGGTCCGGACAGGAACAACGACGGTACCGAAAACGGAGGCGGAAGCGACGAGGAGTAACGGAATCCAGCACGGTGTGAAAATTATGTTGTATCAAACATAATGATTTATTATTGTACAAGTATAGGTATGAATACCGATGTCCAGCTCTACCGCTCCGGGTGGTCGACGGGCGACCCTGTTCGTCCGGTCTGACCTCCCTTCGCCGTCACAGAAACGCTGTACCGCTATCGAACGTGAGCTACAGGAGCTGGTGTGCCGTGGCGTACTCGACGATGTCGAAACAGTCGAATGGGAGAAACGCGTGCCGCTACAAGGCTCTGGTAACGGAACCGAACGGGGCCTGTACAACGAGTTTGCGGACTGGGCCCGCGAGGCCGGAGTCTGCCTCGCACCGTTTTTCGACACCCGGCTCTGTTACAGTTCGACGACGGGCGAGAAGCGCCGCGAACTCGTCATGCCGGCTGTCTGTCTTGCGGTCTACGAGGACGGCGATCTCGTGCAGGTAGCCCCCTTTGCCGACGCGGGCCGAACAGAGTCTGTCGAGGAGTGCATTACAGAACTGGCCGAGACAGGGACCCTCCCAGAGACGTATTCGACACCCGTCTCGACCGTATAGGCCCGCGTGCCCCGTTCGGCTTCTATGCCGTCTCCGGCAGCGTCAGCTACGGTCTTCTCAGCGGCGGTCGAAAAGGGTCGCATTATCCGGCAGTCTGTGGAGAGTGATCAGACCGGGTCCCAGCGGTAGCCGTCCCAGTCCTGACTCTCGGGCACCTTGATACCCGCGTCGGGGTCGCGGAGTTCTTCGACGTAGACCGGCTCGACCGTGTCACCTGTTTCGACCTCGTCCGTAGTCACCTGCCCGAGCGCGCGAACGAACTCGTCGCTCGCCCCGGAGATATCCGTGACATCGAATTCAACGATAGCGAGCGTGTTCGGCTCGCGGACACCCGGTGGCGTCGCTGTCGAATGGGTCCAGGTGACGACTTCGCCGGTCCGGTCCGCAAGGTCGAACGTCTCTTCCTGCGGTTCGCCACACTCAGGACACAGCGGATGCGTGGGATACGAGACGTGACCGTTCGAACACATACCTGCTTCCAGCGTCATTCTGCGGCCTCCATGATGGTGGTGATGACACAGTTCCCGAACCCGCCGACGTTACACGCCAGTGCGGTATCAGCCTCGACCTGTCGCGGCCCGGCCTCGCCGACGAGCTGTTCGTAGATTTCGACGCCCTGCGCGACACCGCTTGCCCCCAGCGGATGACCCTTCGATTTGAGCCCGCCGGAGGTGTTGATCGGCAACTCGCCGTCCTTGGCAGTGGCACCGTCCATCGCCATTTCCCAGGCCGTTCCCTGCTCGGCGACGCCGATCCCCTCCAACTGGAGGAACTCCAGAATAGTGAACATATCATGCAGTTCGGCCACGTCGAGGTCCTCGGGGCCGAGGCCGGCCATCTCGTAGGCCTGCTCGCTCGATTCGACGACCCCGCCCATGACCGTCGGGTCGTCGCGCTCGTGGACGACGTGCGTGTCGGTCGCCCCGCCGATGCCGGAGACCAGCGCGTACTCGTCGGTTATCTCCCTGGCCCGCTCCTCCGTCGTGAACATGAGCGCGGCGCTGCCGTCCGTAATCGGACAGAAGTCGTACAGCCGCAACGGGTCGGCGATGATGGGCGACTCCAACGCTTTCTCCATCGTGATTTCCTTCTGGAACTGCGCCTTGGGGTTATCCACGCCGTTTCTGTGGTTCTTGACTGCGACCCGGGCGAGTGACTCTCGGGGAGCGTCGAAGCGCTCCAGATAGTGCCGGGCAGTCATCCCGGCAAAGGACGGGAGCGTCACGCCGTGTTTGTACTCGTCGGGATGGGTGATCGAGGCGATGATGTCGGTCGCCTGGCCCGTCGTCTTGTGGGTCATCTTCTCCCCGCCGACCAGCAGCGTCATGTCGCTGGCCCCGCTGGCGACTGACTGCCAAGCCTCGTAGATCCCGGCCCCACCCGAGGACGAGGTCTGATCGACCCGTTCACTGTAGGCCGGAAGCACACCTAGGTCGTGGGCCAGCAGGTTCATGATTCCCGTCTGGCCTTCGAACTCGCCGCTTGCCATGTTCGAGACGTACAGGTGCTCTACGTCGTCGGGCGCGACGCCGGCGTCCGTGAGGCACTCCTCGCCCGCCTGCGAGAGCAACTCACGGATCCAGGCGTCGCGTTGCCCGAACTTCGTCATTGACGCGCCGATTACTGCGACTCCCATACCTGTGTCGTCACAGGGGTCTCGTGTATGTATTACGGTCCGACCTATAGAACGAGAAGAATTTTCAGACAGGCGTCCGAACGACCGACAGCCCCTCGGCGGGCTGGTCACCGGCTAGTGAGACGAGCAACCGCCAGCCGTCGGCAGTTCGCTCCGCTTGGGCCATCTGTGGCGTGATACTCGTCCGGCGCAGTAACTCGACAGCGATCGGCAATACCGGACAGCGAAGGTCCGACAGTGTCGGGCGATAGTTCTGTAATGTGATATATTTGGAACAACGGCCGGGACCGGTGGCCGCGGGTTCGATTGCTGCCTCGTCGACGAGCCCCGCTGCTTCGAGGTCGTCGATGGCGTCCCGAACTGGCTCAGGGCCGCTTGGCTTTCTCGGTAGCTGTCCGGCGGCTTCGCGGAGGGTGTCCGCCTGTACCTCCGGGTCGAGGTGTTCTTCCAGTGCCGTGGCCATGCTTTCGAGCATCGCCAGACAGAGTCGCTCGCGGTTCTCGGTTTCCTCAGCCGCTTCGAGATAGCTGTCGATGACTGCCTGCTCGACGGAGCGATGATGGCCCGACAGTACTTCGAACAGCGACCCGGCGACCGTGTGACAGTACTCCGGGAGCGACGACGGGCCAGTCCTGACGGCGTCGGTCCCCCACGGCGCTTCACAGACGATGAGGCCGTGCACGGTAACACGTGGGTCGTAGCGACGGAGAGCGCTTCGGTAGGCAGTCGCGACACTGGCCGCTTCGGCGGCTGTTTCGCGGTCCGGAAACTGCATCCCCGACACTGGGAACGGCGGCGTGCCCGTCCTGGCGCTGACGACGCGATACGGCCCGACAGCCACGCTGAGCTCCGAGAGCCTGTCACGGATATCCGCGAGCGTTCGTCCGACCATGGTTTCCCTACAGATCCCCAGCGACAATATCGGCGACGCGCTGGCGGTTGAACAGCTCCCGGTCCACGTCGTACACCTGCGACGCGGCCCGTTCCGTGAGGACCAGATTCGTTATCGGCCCCTGGTACAGCGGCCCACCGCGGTACACGTTCCCGTTCTGGACCGCCGTCAGTTCACTCCCGGTCTGGTCCGATTCGAGGAAACTGACGACCGTGTCTTCGAACTCCGAGCGCGTCTTGTTCTCCTGCCCCCGCAGGAGCAAGTACTCGGGGTCGATCTCCAGCAGCGTCTCGAAGTCGACCTTGCTCCGATCGGTGTGGAAGTCCCTGACATCGGTTTTCGCGAACGCATCGCGAACGCGCAAATCCCGCCACTGTTTGAAGCTAGTTCCGTCCTCGATGAGGTACGGGGAGAAGCTCGTCGGCTCGTCGCTCCCAGCCCACATGATAGCCACTTCCGGCCGGTCGGAGTTCGAGTCTGGAACGATGTCGTCCAGACTCGTCCGGAACTCTTCGTGGAGGGACTGGAACGCCTCGAACCGGTCGGTCCGCTGGAACGCCCGGGCGAGGTTCTCGAAGGCTTCGTACAGCGTGTAGTAGGTGTAATCGTGCCACTCGTAGCCCGTCGAGAAGATACTGTTCCCGAAGAAGGGGGCGATCTGGGATTCGATCTCGTCGATGTCCGACTGCTCCCAAGACCCGCGGGCCTGGAGGAAGTTCGGGTCCATGACGTGGATGTCGGCATCGATTTCGTAGAACTGTTCCTTCCCGACGCCGCTGTCACCCCACAGCTTCTGAATCGAGCTCCCGTCGACGCTAATGCCCGGAATCTCATCGTAGTACTGGGTATGATATCGCGACGGCAGCCAGACCCCCTCCGGTGCGTCGAGACCGAGCGCGATCCCCATGTCGGCCCAGCTCCCGTTGTTCGCGACCCATAACTCAGGCACTGACTCGAAGGTGACCTCGCCGACCGGCTCCATCGAGACGGAGTAGGCCGAGTTCGTCGGTTCCGTGGTCGCTGTCGTAGTCGACTCCGCGGTCGTCGTCCCGGAATCTGTCGCATCATCAGTCGCGCCGTTACCCCCGCTACCCGCCTCGGACTGACCCGAACAGCCGGCAACGGTTCCTGCCAGCCCGACACCGGCTGCAACGATGTACTCTCGTCGGTTCATATCTTTTTAGGCTTGCCTAAATGGTTTAAATCTTCCCATATTTAGGTAGGCCAAAAACGCCATGAATCGACAAACAGCACCACAGCCCCCGACAGTGAGAATCCACACAAAGTATATCCGTGTGTGCTAACCACACACGAAATATGCAGGAGGCCTGGCTTCAACTCCAGTGTCCGGCGTGTTCAGTCGCCTGGGAAGAGCAAGTGTCCGACCTCCCGGCCCCGGAGACACAGTTCGGCTGTGACGACTGTGGAGCCGAGCGGTCGCTGTCGGAGTTTATGCGGACGAGTCGCGACCTCGAAGTACTGCAGGAGTTTACCGAATCCTAGTACCGCGCCCGCGCCGCTGCCTTCCATTCCTCGCCGCGCTTAACGTTGTTCGGAGGGCGGCGTTTGCCCACACTCGCCAGCCGTCCGGCCAGCGTCCACTCATCGACGTACTCGACGGTCGAACGGCGCGATGATATTTTAGCGGACCGCTGCCGGTCAGTCAGGTGAGCACTGACCGCGGCGGTGATAGCCGCTGCTTCTGCCTGTGATGCGTCCGCCGGTATCGACAGTGACAGGTCGTCTGGGTCCGCGCTTTCACCGGGTAGCGCCGCCTCCGTGTCCGACTGTAGTGTATCGCGAGTCGCCATGTTACAGTGGGATATTGCCGTGGTCTTTCGGCGGCGTGTCCTCCCGCTTGCGCTGCAGGAGGTCGAGGTCCTGAATGAGGCGCTTGCGCGTCTCTTTCGGTTCGATGACGTCGTCGAGGTAGCCCCGCTTCGCCGGCCCGTACGGATTGGCGAACTCGTCGCGGAACTCGTCCATCAGTTCCTGCCGCTTGGCGTCCGGGTCGTCGGCCTCCGCGATCTCGTTCCGGTAGAGGATGTTGACGGCTCCCCGTGGCCCGAGCACGGCCATCTCCGAACCGGGCCAGGCGTAGTTCACGTCGCTGCCCAGGAACTTCGAGGACATGACGATGTACGCCCCGCCGTAGGCCTTCCGCACGACGACCGACAGCAGCGGGACCGTCGCCTCGGCGTAGGCGTAGATGAGCTTCGCGCCCCGCCGGATGATGCCGTTGTGCTCCTGATCCGTGCCGGGCATGAACCCGGGCACGTCGACGAGCGTGACGATAGGGATATTGAACGAGTCACAGAAGCGGACAAACCGCGCCGCTTTCTCCGCCGCGTCGATATCCAGTGTGCCCGCGCTCACGCGTGGCTGATTGGCGACGACGCCGACCGACTGGCCGTCCATCCGCGAGAAGCCCACCACGACGTTGCGCGCCCAGTTACCGTGGACCTCGAAGAAAGAGTCTTCGTCGACGATGGCGTCGATGACCTTCGTCATGTCGTAGGGCTTGCGCGGGGCCGACGGGACGATATCGGTCACGCCGGGAATTTCCCGGTCGGGGTCGTCCCACGGTTTGACCCGCGGCGGGTCCTCCATGTTATTCGCCGGAAGGTACGATAGGAGCCGGCGAATGTTTTCGAGCGCTTCCTCCTCCGACGGGTACGAGAAGTGAGCGACGCCGGATTTGGTGGAGTGTGAGCCCGCACCGCCGAGTTCCTCTTTCGACACCTGTTCGCCGGTCACCGTCTCGATGACGTCCGGCCCGGTGATGAACATGTGGCTGGTGTCCTGCACCATGAACGTGAAGTCGGTCAGCGCCGGGCTGTAGGTGGCCCCGCCCGCACATGGCCCCATGATCGCAGATATCTGGGGGATGAGCCCGCTGGCCTTGGTGTTGCGCTCGAATATCTTGGCGAAGCCGACCAGCGAGTCGACGCCCTCCTGAATGCGCGCGCCGCCGGAGTCGTTGAGGCCGATGACCGGGACGCCGTTCTCGATGGCCCGATCCATCACTTTACAGATCTTGTCGGCGACGACTTCGCCAACCGAGCCACCCAGCACGGTGAAGTCGTGGGCGAACAGGAACACCTTCCGACCGTCGACCTCACCGTAGCCGGTGACGACTGCGTCACCGGCGAAGCGCTTCTCCTCCATGCCGAAGTTCGTCGACCGGTGCTCGACGAACGGATCGACCTCGTTGAACGTGCCGTCGTCGACGAGGAAGTCGATACGCTCCCGGGCGGTCATCTTGCCCTTCTCGTGCTGGGATTCGATGCGGGCTTCACCGCCCCCGAGTTCGGCTTCGGCTCGTTTCTGTCGCAACTCTTCGACTGCGTCGTCAGGCGCTCCAGTCTCGTCTTCTGGTTCTTCCTGTTGACTCATCCTACCACTCCATCCCGCCGTTGACACCAAGTACCTGTCCTGTCATGTAGCTCGATTCCTCGCTGGCGACGAACCTCACGATGCCGGCGATGTCTTCGACGCGTGCGAACCGGTCGAGCGGGATCTCCCGCAGAATCTTCTCCTGCACGCGTTCGGGCACCTCCTCTAGCATGTCGGTCTTGACAAAGCCCGGCGCAACGCAGTTCGCGGTCGAGCCCGTGTGTGCCAGTTCGAGCGCAAGCGTCCGTGTAAATCCGAACAATCCGGATTTCGTCGTCGCGTAGTTGGCCTGCCCGATGTTGCCCTGCTGGCCGACGACGCTAGAGATATTTATCAGTCGGCCATGCTCGGCGTCGCAAATGTCGTCGTAGAAAGCTTTCGTCCCGTTGAACACACCGCCAAGATTGACATCGATAACCGTCTCCCAGTCGTCGCAGGTCATGTTTTCGAACTTCTTGTCGATAGTGATGCCGGCGTTGTTGACGAGCACGTCCGCGGGCCCGAACTCGTCGGCCACCTTCTCACGCATTGCCCGGACCTCATCGAGTTTCGCTACGTCGGCCTGCGCCGCGATAGCGGTGCCGCCGCTCTCGCGGATGTCCTCGACGACGGCGCGGGCTTCCGCCTCTGAGGATCGGTAATTAACAACAACATTGGCCCCGTGGGCACCGAGGTCTTTGGCGATTCCGCGGCCGATACCGCGCGAGGACCCAGTGACGACACAGGTTTGATTTTCTAGGTTCATTTGTGATTGATGGGAGCCCTGTTGCTTCGTACGCTCATCACCTAATCTGGCAAAGCACAGCCAAATAATAGTTCGCCTTATACAACATTTGACGACGAAGTCAGAATATAATGATGATCCCATTACAGGAGAAATGACGGCTGAAAAACAGACTCACGAGGGCAGCAAAATGAGAACGCCAAGTCTTTTAGGATTGCCTAAAGACGTAGGGTCAGTACATGACAGCCGACATCTGCGTGATGGTGCCGACGATACGAAACCACGAATGCATGCGGTCGTACTTCCAGAACGCCCGGGACCACGGGTTCAATCTGGACCGACTGTTCGTCGTGCTCATCACTGAGGACTTCTGTGACACCGGCGCGATGGAACAGATGCTCGACGAGGAGGGCGTCGACGGGACCGTCTACGACGGGACCGACCGCGAGGCGTGGTTCGAGACCCACGGCGCGAGCGAGTATTCACACCTCATTCCTGAGGCGAGTCACGCTCAGACATCGTTTGGCCTCCTCTACATGTGGGCCAACGATTACGAGTACGGCGTGTTCATCGACGACGACACGCTGCCACACGAGGACGCGGACTTCTTCGGGACGCATATGTCGAATCTGGCCTTCGAGGGCGAGGTCGAGACGGTCAGTTCCGACGAACAGTGGGTCAACGTCCTCTACCAGAACGAGGATGAACACGGCCTCTACCCGCGTGGCTACCCCTACGCCGCGATGGATGAGACGGTGTCAACTGAGCAGACCAAAGTCGACGACGTGGTCGCCTCGCAGGGTCTTTGGACGAACGTGCCCGACCTCGACGCCGTTCGTATCCTGATGGACGGCGACCTCCAGGGACAGGCCCAGACTCGTACTAGCGGAGCGGATTTCGGCGATGACTTCGTCGCCGCCGAGGGGCAGTACCTCACCGTCTGCTCGATGAACCTCGCGTTCCGCCGCGAAGTCATCCCGGCGTTCTACCAGCTTCCGATGGACGACAACGAGTGGGACGTCGGTCGCTTCGACGACATCTGGTCGGGCGTGTTCCTCAAGCGGGCCTGTGACGTGCTGGGCAAACAGATCTACAACGGCGACCCACTGTGTGAACACAACAAAGCGCCCCGTTCGACGTTCTCGGACCTGACCAACGAAGTCCACGGGCTCGAACTCAACGAGCACGTCTGGGAAATCGTCGACGAGGCTGGCGCTGACGCCGATTCCTACGCCGAGGTGTTCGATGCAATCGCCACAGCGATGGCCGACGGCGATTTCAGCGACTGGGAAAACGGTGCCTTCCTTAACTACTGCGGGGAATTCATGCTCGACTGGCTGGAATGTCTCGACGAACTGGACGCCGCCGCGGCGGAACAGGTCCCCGCAACCGCCGACGACTAGAAAGGCCTAAGTTGTTTAGGCAACCCTAAATCAAACAATGAGTGATTCTAACGATATGACTGGACGCAACGCGACGCAGTCTCGACGGCGCTTCCTTGCGCTCGGCAGCGCGACTGCCGCGACAGCGCTTGCCGGTTGTTCCGGCATTCTCGGCGGGGGCGGTGACGGTGAGGCCGGCACCGGAACCGGGCAGATTTCTCTTTCGGACTTCCGCGGCTCTGGCCCACTGGTAGCACAGCGGGAGGCACCCGGAGGGACCTCTATCGAAGATCTGCCGGACCTCAGTGGCGAGCTGACGGTGTATCTCGGTGGCGGGGAGGGCGGACTGTATCTCGACCTTATCGAATTGCTCGAACAACGCTACCCGGATTTCTCGGCGAGCCACAGGCGGCAACCCTCCAGTGACCTCGCAAACAGGATTATCGAGGAGAACGAGGCCGACGCGAGTCCTGCCGACGTGTTCATGTCCATCGACGCCGGTTCGCTCGGTGCCGTGGCCAACGCCGGTGCGACAGCGAGCCTCCCCGATGAGGCCCTTTCGACGGTCCCCGAAGCCTATCAGGACAGTGAGGGGCGCTGGGTGGGCATCGCCGGACGCGCCCGGGCGATTCCGTACAACACGAACCAGATTTCCGACTCCGATATTCCGTCGTCGGTGCAGGAGTTCCCCGAGACGGCCGCCCTCGAAAACAACATGGGCTGGGCGCCAAGCTACGGTGCGTTCCAGTCGTTCGTCACCGCGATGCGGCTCATTCGCGGCGACGACGAGACGATGTCGTGGCTTCAGGCGATGCAGGACCACGGCATCACCACCTACGACGACGAGTTCCGCGTCTCCAATTCCTGTGCTGACGGGGAACTGGCCGCCGGCTTCGCTAACCACTACTACACGCTTCGGGTCCAGTCGGCCCGCGAAAACTCGCCTATCGGCCTCGCGTTCACTGAAGGCGACGCTGGCGCACTCGTCAACGTTTCGGGTCTGGAGATCATCAACGGAACCGACAACGCGGACCTGGCGTCGAACTTCGTCCGGCACGTCCTCTCAGCGGAGGCACAGGAGTTCTTCGCCACCCGGACGTTTGCGTATCCGATGATTCCGGGTGTCGCACCGGTCGGCGACCTGCCGCGCATCGACGAACTGAACCCGCCGGAGATCAACCTGACCGAACTGGCCGACGTGGCCGGAACAGTTGACTTACTTCGAGACGCTGGCGTCCTCTAATATGGGTACAAAAGACCGCTACGAGCGGCTTCGAGAGCAAGCGACGACGTCGGAGCGAGACTCGTCTCCACACACACTGCTCGCAGTGGTCTCGCTGGCGATCTCGCTGTTGTTACTGGCACCGCTGGTGTGGATCTTTCTCCGGGCAGGCGAAATCAAGTTCGCGCGTGCGGTCGAATTGCTGACAAGCGACACGACTGTTTCGGTGACGCTGAACACGCTGGTACTGGTGACCGGCGTCACTGTCGCATCGATTCTCATCGGCGTTCCGCTAGCGATTCTCACCGCCCAGACCGACCTGCCGTTCAAGCGGTTCTGGACGATCACGTCCGCGTTGCCGCTGGTCGTTCCGAGCTATATCGGGGCCTTTGCGTTCGTCTCGGCGTTTGGCCCCCGGGGCGTCCTCGCGGATCTGCTCTCGCCGCTCGGTATCGAGCAAATCCCGACGATATACGGCCTGCACGGCGCGATACTCGTCCTGACACTGTTTACCTACCCGTACGTGTTTTTGACGACGCGCGCGTCCCTGCTGTCGTTCGACGGGACCGTCGTCGAGGCCGCCCGGACGCTGAACCACACTCGCTGGGAGGCGTTCCGCCGCGTCACGTTGCCACAGATCGCACCGGGTATCGCCGCCGGCGCGCTGCTGGTAGCGCTGTACGCACTCTCTGACTTCGGAACACCGGCGATTATGCAGTACGACGTGTTCACGCGGATGATCTACAACGAGTTCGGCGCGCGCCGGCTCGACTACGCCTCCGTGCTCTCGATGCTGCTGCTTGTGATGGCGCTTGGCATCCTCGCCGTCGAGTCCCGCCTCAGCGCCGGCCGGGACGGGGCCTACGTCAGCAGCGGCTCACGTCGGCCCGGGCTCATCAGGCTCGGCTACTGGAAGGCCCCGGCACTGCTGTTTTGCGGTGCTATCGCATCCCTGTGTCTGGTGCTGCCCATCGGTATCCTGCTCCAGTGGCTCCTCCGTTCCGGCACGGGCTACACCGGCGGCGGCTTCGCGTTCGAAGCATCCTACGCCTGGAACTCTGTTGGCCTCGCGGCCGCCGCGGCCGCCATCTGTGTCGTGGCGGCACTCCCCATCGCGTACCTCGCCGCGCGCGGCAGTTCGGGTCTCTCGTCGCTTCCCGAGCGGGCCACGTACGTCGGCTACGCCGTCCCCGGTGTCGTGCTCGGTTTGGCGCTGGTGTATCTGGGGCTCCGGTACGTCCCCTTCCTGTACCAGAGCGTCATCCTGCTGGTGTTCGCCTACGTGATTCGGTTCCTCCCGCAGGCCGTTGGGACGACCGAATCCTCGATTCTCCAGGTCGACCCACAGTACATCGAGGCGGCGCGGTCGCTGGGCTATCACCCGCTCTCGGCGTTCCGGAAAGTCGTCTTGCCGCTCGTCGCCCCGGGTATCGCCGCCGGGGCCGCGCTGGTGTTCTTGACGACCATGAAGGAATTGCCGGCAACGCTGATGTTACGCCCGACGGGCTTCGAAACCTTCGTCACGTACATCTGGCTCGTCCAGGGTGCCGGCTACTACGGACAGGCGGCGGTCCCAGCCCTCGTACTCGTTGGCCTTTCCGGACTCTCCATGCTGGTCATTCTTCGACGGGAGGACACAAGCTAATGTCTCGACAAACACGCACACAGCAAACATCGGACTTCGACGACGTGGACGCAGCGGTAGCGAACCCGAACCGGACCGTCCTCGAACTGGATGATGTTTCCAAGGACTACGGTCACGAAGTCGCCGTCGAGAACCTCTCGCTCGACGTGAAAGACGGCGAGCTGCTGACGCTGCTCGGCCCCTCGGGGTGTGGGAAAACGACGACGCTCCGGATGATTGCCGGGCTGGAGCGTCCCTCTGACGGGCAGATCTCGATCGCCGACGAGGTCATCGCCGACGGCTCCTCGTTCCGAAAGCCGGAGGAACGAAACGTCGGCATCGTCTTTCAGGACTACGCCCTGTTCCCGCATCTCACCGTCGCCGAGAATATCGCTTTCGGTCTGACCGAGATGGAAGAAGTCGCCGTCGCGGAACGGGTCGACGAACTGCTCGAACTAGTCGACCTCTCGACCCATCACGACAAGATGCCCAGCCAGCTTTCGGGCGGCCAACAACAGCGCGTCGCGCTCGCCCGTTCGCTAGCTCCGGAGCCGGACGTCCTCCTGCTGGACGAGCCGTTCTCGAATCTGGACGTGCGCCTGCGCGTCGAGATGCGCGAGGAGGTCCGCAAAATCCTCAAGCGGGCCGGCGTCACCGCCATCTCCGTGACCCACGACCAGGAGGAGGCGCTGTCGATAAGCGACCGCGTCGCCATCATGAACGACGGAACCATTGCCCAGGTCGGCGACCCGGCTGAAGTGTTTGAAAACCCCGAGAGCCGCTTCGTCGCGAGCTTCCTCGGGCAGGCGAGCTTCCTCTCTGCCCGGGTGACCAACGACGTCATCGAGACCGGCCTCGGCTCGTTCGATGTCGAGTTACTGAACGGGCCGGTCGAAGCGTACAACGGGGCGATGGTCGACGTACTCGTCCGGCCCGACGACCTGCAGGCGATGCCGACAAACGAGTCCAAAGCCGACGGCTACGTCGTCCACCGTCAGTACAACGGCCCCTCGTTCGTCTATCGGGTCGAACTCCATAGCGGCGATGTCGTCCACTGTATGCACAACCACGTCGAGACGTTCGAACCGGGCCAGCCCGTCGAGGTTGACCTGGTCGCCGACCACGACCTGGCCTGGTATCCGACGGAATGACGCGACTGCGCCGGCCGGGGGTACAGGCGGGGCTGGTGGCACTGCTCGGCGGACTCGTCGTCTTCACGCTCGCCCACGTCGTTTTTCCCCATCACACAACCAACCACGACGAAGGTGTCTATCTCCAGCAGGCCGCGATGTTGCTGGAGGGACAACTGTTCATGTACCCGCCAGTCGAGGCGGCGTTCCGGCCGTGGTTCTTCGTGGCCGACGGCGGGCGGCTGTATCCGAAGTACGCGCCGGTTCCGGCGGCGATGTTCGCCGCCGGGAAACTGCTCGGCGGGTACCGCGTCGCCCTCGGCCTGATCGGGACCGGCGTCCTAGCGCTAACCTACCACACCGTGCGCGAGGCGTTCGACGCCCGAACGGGTGTGATAGCGACGCTCCTCATGTTTGGGTCGCCGCTCTTTCTCATCGACGCCTCGGTGTTTCTCTCGTACATGCCGACGACGCTCTGGAACCTCGGCTTCGCCGCGGCGTATCTCCACGCCGACCGGACCGGGAGCCGAAAGACGGCGGCCTGTGCCGGGCTCTCGATCGGCGTCGCGTTCTTCGCGCGGCCCTACACCGCCGTGCTGTTCGCGACGCCGTTCATCCTCCACGCGCTGTGGTCGCTCCGGACGCGCGACCCGGCGCGATTCAAGCGTCTGTCGCTGACTGCCGTCGGCGGGCTCACCGGTGTCGCCGCGACGCTTGTCTACAACCGCGTCGTCACCGGCTCCGCCCTGTTGTTCCCGTATGAGGTGTTCGCCCCGCAGGACGGGCCGGGTTTTGGCTACCGTGAGATTCTGGGCTACTCTCGGGAGTTCACGCCAGCGATGTCGCTGGACGCGAACGCCGAACTCCTCTGGAAACTCGTCACCCAGTGGGTCGTTGCCGGGCCGCTGGGGACGCTCGCTGCAGCCGTCGGACTCGGGGCCATCGTGCGCCGTGGGATAGATGGCCGACAGGCGGCGCTGGCCGGCGTACTGCTGACGGTCCCGCTCGGCAACGGCTACTTCTGGGGCACGGTGAATATGCTCGGCGACCTTTCAGACCCGACCGACGGGCTGGTCACGTTTCTGGGGCCGTTCTACCACGTCGATATGCTCGTTCCGCTAACTGCTTTCGGTGCTGTCGGCGTCGTTACTGCCGCCCAACGGACGCAGCGGCTGGTCACCGAACAGGTCAGCGCGGACCGGGTCCGCCCGGTCCTGCTCGCGGTGGCGCTCTGTAGTGCGGCGCTGGGCGGCGGCGCGGCCGTCACGACGGCGGCCGGGCCGGTTTCGGACAACTACGAGGTGACCCAGCAGTTCGAACAGGCCTACGAGCCGTTTGAGGAGCGGGACCTCGACAACAGCCTCGTCTTGCTCCCAACGCCGTACGGTGACTGGCTCAATCATCCGTTCCAGTCAGTCCGCAACGACCCGGGCTTCGACGGCGACACCGTCTATGCGATGCAACACCGCCAGTTTGACGTGATAGACGCCTACCCAGACCGGACCTACTACCGCTACGTGTTCCGCGGCGAGTGGGTCCCGTATCTGGGGCTGCCCGTCGAGCCGCGACTCCAGCCGGTGTCTGTGGCGGCGGGCGAGACGGTCCGGACGGACGTATCGGCGTCAGTTCCGGAGCAGGCCGCGCTGGTCTCGATACGGCTCACAAGCGAGGGTGAGAACGACTACGCGACGGTTACCGGGGCTGACAGGCTCGATTTGCAGCTTTCGACTGACCGGAATCAGACGCGGCTTACCGGCGATGGCATCGACGAGCAGGTCGGCGTGTCGACACCGGAAGACGGGTCGGTCACGCTCATCATGTTCGTCGACTACGGTACCGGTGCAGGGTTCGAATACCGGGCGGAGCTGCCGGTCGACCGGACGGACGGCGGCGTCCGGACGCTGACGCCGCGACTCGAAGTCTGTAAGGATCAACGTCGCTGTGGCGGCGAAGCGGCGTACGTTCCGGGCACGCATCGCGACGGAATCAGCATGAACGCGACCACGACGGCCGTAACCACGTGAGACTCACCGATGACTGACTACGAACTTACCAGACGCGACGCACTGAAAGCACTTGGCGCGGCAGGTGTCACTGTCACCGGCGGCGCGGCGGCGCTCGCCTGGGATGAGTCGGGAGATGACGATACTGCCGAGACAGAGGCCGACGCTGCCAGTTCCGAATCGGAGTTCGGCGAGCACGAGCGGGAAACGTACCGGGCCGTCGCCGCTATCGTCTATCCGAGCGAGGTAGCGGGCATAGAGGAGTTTGTCGACAGCTACGTCGCCGGACGCGTCGAGGCGGACTCCGAGCGAGCAGCGGACATGGCAGCGGCCGTCGCAGATCTGGACGCGTACACACGAGAATGGGAAAACAGCAACTTCGTGGCGGTAGACGCTGCGACCCAAGAAGAAACGCTCCGGGGAATGGGCGTCAAGGTCGCCGATCCGAACCCGCATGGCGACCCAAGGCACCGCGTGCGCTACTATCTCGTCAACGACCTCCTGTTCGCGCTGTACAGTTCGCCGACCGGCGGCGAGCTTGTCGGTATCGAGAACCCGCAGGGCTACCCCGGCGGCACGAGTAGCTACCAGCAACCACCGAGCGACCGGTGAGCCGGCTCCCGTCGCCGATTTCTTGCTGGGTTACCGGAACCGCTCTTCAAGCGCAACCCGAACGATGGATTTGGCGATGGCGGCCCCGCCGGAGAACGGGTCGAGTTTCGTCTCGCCTTTCCGCTCGTCGTACTCGATTGGGCGCTCACGCACGTCGTAGCCGCGCATCAGCGGCCGCATGAGCAGTTCCGCAGAGAGCCCGGTGTTCTCGGTCCAGACGATCTTCTGGAGTATCTCGCGGCGGTAGGCGCGCATTCCGGTGGTCGTGTCGTGGACGCGCTTGCCCATGAGCACACTCGCGAGGAGGGCGAACAGCTCGTTCCCAAGTTTGTTCATCGCCGGCATCTGTTCGGCCCCGTAGTACAACCGGTCACCGCTGACGACGTCGGCCCCGTCGTTAATCTCCGCCAGAAAATCGGGCAGGCGTTCCATCGGATACGTGTCGTCACAGTCTGTCGTGACGACGACCGGGCGATCCGGTGTCAACACGGCTTCGCGGACCGCCACGCCGTACCCCTGTGGTTCCTGTTCGACGACTATCGCACCGTGGTCGTGGGCGATCTCCGGTGTCCGGTCGCTGGACCCGTCGACACAGACGACTTCTGCGCGGCCGTCGGTCACTGTCTCGATATCGTCGAGAACGGTGCCGATCGCTTCTTCCTCGTTGTACGTCCCCATGACGACCGCGAGATCGTCGAACGTGTAGCCGCCCGGGTCTTCGGTCCGCGTGCCCTGAATAGCCATTGCTCGTCCGTCAGAACCCACGGTTCTTGAATGTTTAGGTTTGCCAAAATCAGTGGTTGGCGAGATACGTCTCTATCGGGGTGGCGTCTTCCCAGAGATGCGTAAACAGGTCTCTCGCCCATAAAATGGCGCTGTCCGCTTCCGATATAATCTTCGCTGACGGCCAGGTCCCGTCAAGTTCTGGAAGCGTCAGGATCATCCAGTCGTCGGCGACGGCGAGTGCGTACGGGACCGGCGTGACACGAACGATCGTCTCCTCGTATCGAGCCGTATCCAGTGAGACGGACTCCTTACCGAGCATTTCGTCGACGACAGCACAGCTTACGATCAGCCTCGAATCGGCGTTGTCGGGCATAGCCGCCTCGTACTCGGGGTGGTAGACAGGCGAAACAGCGTCGCAGTTCGAGACGCTCTCGACGCGGGTGACAACTTCGCGGACGGGGCGGTTGATATCGGTCTGTGTGCCACGGATGACTGTGTATTCGTCGAGTTCGGGCAGGCGACACCGGAACGGCTGTGGCAGCACTGACGTGTCGTGGGACTCCCAGTACTGGGGGGCCACAGCGAAGAGTTCCTCCAGGCGCTGCTGGCGGTGAATCGTATCCGCGACCAGACGGCCGGTGCCGGTAAGTTGCCACCCGTCATCCATCGAGGTGACCAGACCGCGGCCTTCGAGGTTCGAAAGTGCATCGTAGATCGCTGATTCGCTCGCGGTGACTGCTGACAGCAGTTCGTTGGTGGCCTTGGCTCCGGGACACAGCGAGCCGATGATATCCGTCCGGACGGACGACGTTCGAACGTACTGAATAAGCGATTCTACGCCCATACTGTCCCCATACACTGTAGATCATATTTTTCATACATATCAGTTTCCATTTGTAATGGAATCTTCTTCGACTGGGAAACTATTCTCTCGGGCACTGGATATTATTGCAGCCAATGTGCCCATCTTTTTTACCGCTCACGACGCAGACACTGTTGCTGTCCACGTACGACCACGTCCCCGCTGAACGCAATGGAGCACGTTGGTCTCGTGGAATTTGCCACGTTCGGGCCCGGCGATGTCGTGCCTCTGACATACTTCGCCAGCCCGAAGGGTCATGCAATCACCGTGGGTTGCCCGCCCACGGTGCTCATTGTCTCCGCTGTCGGCTCGTCCAGCTGCACTCGTTTGTTATCGACTGTTGTCTCTCGCTTCTGTATTGACCGTCTGCAATCGGGGAGCCAGCGCGAGAAACAGCAGCGGTGACGGTATAATCAGTTCTCGGGCGGTTCGTCAGTCCCGATCCGGATCTCGTACGCTTCGATATCCTCGAACGCAGCGACTTGTCCACCGACCTCAACCGGCCCATCGGCCGTTTCGACGACCAGCGTCGCGACCTCGCGGTTCGAACTGAACGACGCCTGGTCCACTTTGCCTTCGACGACCCGGTGGTCGCCCGTTTCGACGTCCCGACCCTCTATAGTTGCGTAGAACTCCCCGTCCAGCGTCACCAGATCAGAGATACAGCGCCTGATCGTCCCATAGCGGCGCGGGAACGGCAGTCCTTCGCCGTCGCTGGCAATCGTTTCGGCAGTCGTCCACAGCACCGTGTTGAGGAATCCAGACACCAGAAACCCGAGTTCCGACCGGTTGAAGATGACGCCGTACCGGTCCGTGTCACCGCGGACGCTCTCGCGGGTGGCGTACATCGAGTAGTTCCCGTCTGCGACGGCCACGACCGGCGTCGTGATACCGCGGCGGGCCTTCACCGTGGTCGCGATGGATTCGTAATCGAACCGCGCCGGGTCGGGGGCGTCCACGCTCGGCGAAATGAGAATCTCGATCGCGATGCCGGACTGCTTTCGGCTTGCGAGCCTGTCTTCGAACCGCTCTAGCAGGGCCGGCGTCAAGGATAGCGTCAGTTCGTACTCGGCCGTCTCGATGATGTCTTCGAGATACCGGAGTATCGTCGGTCGGGATTTGACGAGTGAGACAGCCTCGGGCTCCCGTGCAGGTGCCGTGTAGCGCGAGGACAGGTCGTCAACGAGGTCGTCGAGCGAGTCCTGAATCCCCTCGAAGGCTTCCCGAGGGTCGATAGCTAGGACCTTCATCGGCCGGGACTCCTTGAGTTCGACCAGACCGACGTCGCTGAGGCTCCGGACCGTATCGTACACCCGCGGCTGTGGAATGTCCGTGTTCTCCGAGATCTCCGACGCTGTCAGCTCACCGTGTTGTAGCACGGCCAGGTAGGCTGAAATCTCGTACTCGCCGAGATTGAACCGCGCAATCACCTGTTCGAGCGATGCTTCCAAGTCGTCACTAGACATAGTGTGGCGTTTGCGAGTCGAGTACTAAGAACTTCGGCACTCTCTTTAGCAGACACTTTCAGGACCAGTCAGATGAGTATCGGCTACTGTTCGTTGGCTCGTCACAGCGGCTGCCTACCTCTGCGGACTCCGGTTGCCCGAGTCGCTACGGCGAAAAAACTGCGCGCTATCGGTGGGGCGTTAGTAGGCGTTGGAGATCTGGGAGACGACGTCCGCGGCCGAAGCGCCGGAGTTCAGCGATGAGATAGCGGATTCGAGCGAGGACTTGACTGCCGGCGGTGCGGCCAGGCCGTGTGCGACGGACGGCGGCTGGGCCTCGCTGTTCTGGAAGTCCTCTATCTGATCCTTGGAGAAGTCGTTGAACGGATCGGTGTTCACGTCAGTCCGCGGCGGAATCGATCCCTTCTTCGGGTTGAAGATCTCCTGTGCCTCCGACGTCCCGACGAACTGGCACCACAGCGTGGTCGCTTCCGGGGACGGGTTGTTGACGGGATACGGGAACGAGTCCATGTTCAGCGCGTAGTAGCCGTCAGTGCCCGGGAACGTCACGTGGTCCCACTCCTCGCCGTAGGTGAGGTCGTTCGTGATGTACGTTCCGGCCGCCCAGTCACCCTGATGGAGGAACGCCGCTTCGCCGTTGATGACCTGGTTGTTGGCCTCGGTCCAGGAAATCGAACCGGCGTCGCTCGGGATGTAGTCGAGATAGGACTGCGTGGTCTCGACTGCCGACTCCAGCGCGTCGCTGTTGGCGTCAACCTCGCCGTCGACGAAGATGGCGCTGTAGGTCTCGGCGTCCGTTTCGCCCAGAAGGACCGTCGCGAACATCTGGAAGCTGGACCACGGCGACCCAGTCTGATGTGCCATTCCGGTGTAACCGGCATCGTTCACCGTCGACAGCGCGTCGACGAGGTCAGACGGCGTTTCGAGGGATGTCGGGTCGACCCCGGCGTCCTCGACGACCCCGACGTTGTAGAAGAGGTTGTTGATCCGGTGGATGTTGAGCGGGACCGTCACGTAGTTCCCGGCGGGCTGGGCCGCGTCCTTGACACCCTGGAGGTACGCGTCCTCCATGCTGTTCTCCGACCACACGGAGTCGCCGATGTCCTTCAGCAGGTTCGCATCGGTGAACGGGAGCAGATTGTTTCCGGGCCAGGCCTGCCACGTACTCGGGTGGTTGCCGTTCTGAACCCGTGTCCGGATGTTCGCCTGCAGGTTGTCACCTGCACCGCCGGCAATGAGGTTCTCGTCGAACGGAACGTCCGGGTGTTGTTCCTTGAAGGCGTCCATAACGGACTGAATCGCTTCCAGTCCGTCGCCTTCACCCCACCAGTGGGCGACCTCAAGCGTGCTGTACTGTGTCCCGCTATCAGTACTTTCGTCACCGCTGCTGCCGTCGCCACTGCTGCCGTCACTACCGTCACCGCTGCTGCCGTCGCCGCTGCTGCCGTCACCACCGTCACTCCCACCGCAGCCAGCCAGCGAGGCCGCACCTGCTGCGCCAGCAATCCGAAGAGCGTTACGCCGCGTCAACCGTTTATTTGAATTGTCGTCAGTCATGGTTGCACCAATACCTCATAATTCCTTATTGAAGATTCGTACTTAATACTTCTGTATAGCGAAAGTCACCATTTCACATTCGGGTCGATCCCGGTAAATCATCTATATTACGTGATTTTTCGTATTTGAGCGGTAAAACAAATTAATCGTATGTGAGTAAATACCTCACTACCTTACATCTGTTATCTTACATGTGACCGACAGATCCGCTTCTAGATGGGGGCTATCCAGGCCATACTGCGACGAAAAAGCTCGGGCGCGGTTCGGCCCGAGGAGTTACAGCGAATCGAACTCGACGACTGCTTTTATCTGGTCGTCCCCGTCCTCGAAGGCCGCCTCGACGTGCTCCGGGTCGGTAACCGTCGTGATCAGATCATCGAGTAACCATTCCGGAAGCTCCTGTAACGTCTCGACGGCGTCCTCGAAGTGCGAGACGTGCGAGTTGACCGTCCCAATGAGACACTTGTTGTGCAGGACGATCTCGTTGTGGAGCGAACCGCCATCGACTTCGAACTCCCACGGCTCCGGGATGCCGAGCAACACGCCGACCCCGTTCTGGTCGAGCGCCTTGACCGTCTGGAACGCGTGGGGGGCGAACCCGGTCGCCTCGTAGATGTAGTCCATCGCCTCGTAGGCATCCGGGAGTTCGTCCACCGGCGTCTCGCGGGAATCGACGTACGTGCTCCCGATCTCATCGATGATGTCGACTGTCGGATCGGGTCGGTCCCGCCGACCGACACAGTAGGTGCGGTCGTACTCCTGTTCAAGCATCCACAGTGTCAGCAGACCGAGCGAGCCGTTGCCGAGCACGCAGGCGGCTTCCGGTCGCCAGTCGAACGGTTCCCGGGTCGCGTAGGCGTGCTCGTTGGCCTTCTCGGTGATCGAGAGCGGCTCGACGAGGAAGCCGTACTCCGCGACCGACTCGGGGACGGGTACGAGGAAGTCCGCCGGCGAGGTGAAGTACTCGGCCATGAAGCCGTGGTCGCCGACGATGCCGCGTTCGGTGTACTCGCCGTCAGGTGCCATGTCGGGTTCACCCCGGCGGAAGTACTCGTTCGTTTCACCGTTCGGTTTCCGTCGGACGGTCGGGACGACGACCTGCCCCGCCTCAAGCCCCGTGCCATTGGGCTCTTCGACGACGCCGACCGCTTCGTGTCCGAGAACCATGTGGTCTGCCCCGTCGGGGAACCCGCCGTGGGACCCGTTCAGGACTTCGTGGTCTGTGCCGTCAACACCAACGCGGAGCGTCCGGACGAGTGCCTCGCCCGGATCAGGCGACGGTCGCTCCCGCTCTAGGAGCTGTGGGCCGTCGTCGTCCCGCGTAACACCAATCACTTTCATGCCAGGCAGAGAGTGAGAACACTGGGGATTAAGTCTTTCTTCAGGTCTCTGTCTCGCTGACGCTGACTGCCGCACCAGTTTCGCCGGAGCGGTAGATCGCGTCCATCACGCGCTGTACTCGCAGTGCCTGCTCGACGGTGTTCATCGACGGCGGGGTCCCGTCCCGGACCGCCGAGACGAACCGTGCCTGCTCCTTTCGTTGCGGGTCCGAGCGTTGGGTCTCGATGTCGGTCGTCCGGTGGTGCATCCGGCCGATGTCGGCCGTTTCGAACAGCGTTAGCGACTGGTCCGCGAGATCGAGTTTCGCACCCGCACCGGTGCCGCGGACGTAGTACTCCTGACTCTCCGGTCGGTTCGTCGCCCACGCGACCTCTAGGGATATCGTCGTACCGTCATCACAGCGGATGAAGGCACTCGCCGAATCGTCGACGCTGAACTCGGCTGCGCCTTGGTCTTCGCCCCACATCTCGACGTAGGCGTACTCTTCGTCGACGCCGAACTGAGCGCGGGTGTCACCCGACACTTCGGCGACGTCCGGATGGCCAGCAACGTGTAGCGCCAGGTCGATAGCGTGTGCGCCGATATCGATGAGCGACCCGCCGCCCGCCACGTCGCTACGCGTGAACCACGACCCGCGGCCGGGAACGCCGCGACGCCTGATGTAGTTCGCTTCGACATGAGATATCTCGCCCATATCGCCCGCGTCGCGGTAGCCCACCAACGTCTCGACCGGATCGGCGAACCGCTTGTGGAAGCCGACCATACAGAACCCGTCGGCCGCTTCGGCAGCCGTAGCGATCCGTTCGGCGCTTTCGAGCGTGTGCGCCAGCGGTTTCTCGACGAGCACGTCCAGCCCCGCCTCAAGCGCCGCGACGACGTACTGCTCGTGGTATCTGTTCGGCGTCGTCACCAGCACGGCATCGACGGACCCGAACATCGCCGCGGCTTCCTCGTACACCGCCGCGTCGTACGTTTCGGCGAACCGGCGGCGCGCATCGGCATCGACGTCGACGCCCGCCGCTATCGAGACCGGCTGGTCGAGCTGTTGGAGGTTAGTACAGTGAATGTCCGCGATGTTCCCCAGTCCGATGATGCCTATCCGAACGGTCTCAGTCATTTGCAGTAGTTGTCACTAAGGTGAATTAATACAACTGCTGTTCACGCTCTTCACGTTCCTCTTCCTGTTCCTGTTTCGCCTTCTCTCGGCGTCGACCACGCCGATACTGGATGATGCCGGGGACGATTTTGTTCTTCAGATCGAGGACGAACGACACGATACCGTACGCCCAGAAGAAAAACAGCACGAGCATCCCGCTCCAGTACAGCATCGCGAGGTGGCTACTCATATCAGTCGTCTGATTCTACTTCGCTACTGGATGCAGTGCCTTCGGCCTCGTACGGAATGAGGTCGTGGACGATCGCCTCACCGGTGGCCGAGTCGAACAGGTGGACGTTCCGTCGGTCGATGACGACCCCGATCTCATCGTCTTCTTCGAGGTCCGAATCGGGATCGATGCTCATCAGCAACTGGTCGTTCGTCGCCAGTTCTTGAGACATCGACGTTTCGCCGTCGCCCAGCAGTAGGTAGGCGAATATCTCGTCGCCCATCGGTTCGAGAATATCGGTCGTCGCCGTAATCATTCCCGACGGATCGGGAACCTCAGACTTGAGTTCGCCCGGGTAGATATCCTCCGGGCGGATGCCGAGTGTCACGTCATCACCGACTCCGACGCCATCGATAGACGACGGATTGAACTCGAGGGAGAAGTTCGGCGTCTCCAGCGCGTTCTCGGTGATTGTCCCCTCGACGAAGTTCATCGACGGCGAGCCGATGAACCCGGCGACAAAGAGATTGTCCGGCTCGTTGTAACAGGTCAGCGGCGGGTCGATCTGCTGAAGCTGACCCGAATCGAGGACGGCGATCCGGTCTGACAGCGTCATCGCCTCCTCCTGGTCGTGGGTCACGTAGATGATTGTCGTGTCCAGTTCCTTGTGCAGGCGCTGGAGCTCCGTTCGCATATGGACCTTGAGCTTCGCGTCGAGGTTCGCCAGCGGCTCGTCCATCAGGAACACATCGGGCTCGCGCACGATTGCGCGGGCGATGGCGACGCGCTGACGCTGTCCACCGGACATCTCTTCGGGCATCCGGTTCAGCATCCCCTCTAGCTGGACGATGTCCGCGGCTCGCTCGACCCGGCGGTCGATCTCGTCCTGTGGGTAGTCCCGTAGCCGCAGCCCGAAGGAGATGTTGTCGTACACGTCCATATGCGGGAACAGCGCGATGTTCTGGAACACCATCGCGATGCCGCGGTCCTTCGGTGGCAGGTTCGTCACCTCGCGGTCGCCGATGTATATCTCACCCTCGGTCGGGATGGTGAGTCCGGCGATAGTCTCCATCGTCGTCGACTTCCCGCAGCCGGACGGGCCGACGAAGCAGATAAACTCGCCGTGGTCGATGTCGAGGTTCATGTCGTCGACCGCGGTCACCACGTCACCCTGGTCGTCGTAGCGCTTCGTTACGTGTTCGAGTCGTACTCTTGCCATTGTGTTACTCCTTGAGTGCGCCTGAGGTCAGTCCGCTAACGATGCGTTCCTGTGCGACGATAACGAGGATGACGACGGGGAGGACCCCGACGATGCTCGCGGCCGCCATGAGGTTGAACTGCGTCGTGTACTGGGTCTGGTAGCTGAGGATCCCGCCGACGATCGGCGACCATTTCGCCGCCTCCGGCGAGGTCGCCATGATCGAACTGAAGAAGTACTCGTTGTAGACGGCGATGAACGTCAGCACGGCCGCGGTCGCCACGCCCGGCGCGGACAGCGGCATGATGACCCGGAACAGCGCGCCCAGCCGCGTCGTTCCTTCGACCCGTGCAGCGTCCTCCAGTCCGTCTGGAATCTGGCCGTAGAACGTCGTCAGGATGAAGATGGACAGCGGCATGAACAACGCACTGAACGGCAGCACCATCGACCCCGGTGTGTTCAGCAGCCGCGGTGGGGTAAACAGCGGGATGGACGTGAACGGTATCGTGATCGGGGCGTTGCCGGCGAACGCCTGAAACAGCGGGATGACGAATGCGGCTGGCGGGAAGTAGCTGATCGCCAGAATACCGAGCATCAGCAGTGCGCGGCCAGGGAACCGAAGTCGGCCGAACACGTAGCCGGCGAGGCTGGCGACGAACAGCACGATGACCGTCGTCGTGACCGCCAGCGCGAAGCTGTTCAGCATGTACAGGTGGAACGGCACCTGTTCGAAGACCGTGACGAACGCGCCTGGGTTGAAGCCTTTCGGAACCGGGAGCGGGAACGTCCCGCTGACGCCGAAGAGGTTCACTGTCGGGAGGAAACTGCCCGAGAGCAGGTTCCCTTCGGGGGTCACCGCCAGCACGACGAGCCAGTAGAAGGGGAACAGCGTCGTCACCAGGAAAAACACCATCGCTGCGTAAAACAGCGCCTGGTACACTTTATCCGGGTTCTGAATGGCACTCTGTGTCCAGCGCTGTAGCGGTCCGTCGCTCGACTGCTCCTGGGTGTCGGTTGGCGTAGCCATGTTAGATCGCGTCCTCCCCTTGCCAGACGATGAGTCCCATCACGACGATGCCGATAATCGCCGCCGTCACGAACGCGATGGCCGCGGACGTCCCCTCGCGGGTAGTGAACGTCGCAACGACCATACACGACAGCGACGGGACGACGGTACAGCTCGACACTGTATCGATGATGCCGTACACTCGCATCGCCTGTACCGACCGGAACAGCACGGCAACGCCGATAGTCGGCAGGATGAGCGGGAACGTGATGAGCTTGAACTGCTGCCATTTCGTCGCGCCGGCGACCTTCGCCACGTCGTACAGGCCGCGGTCGATGCTCTGGAGCCCAGCTAGAATGAGCAAGGCCATGAACGCCGATGTTTTCCAGATGTCGGCGACGATGATGATAAACGTCGCACTTGCCGTGTCGTTGAGCGTGTTCGTCGGCGCGAGCAATCCGAGGTCAGCGAGCGGTGGCGTCAGGAACCCGACGTTCGAATTGAACATCAGGAAGAAGATTATTCCCTGGATGACGACGGGGACAGCCCACGGAATGATGATAGCCGCGCGAATCCACCGTCGACCGTAGAAATCTTGATCGAGGATGAGCGCCTGTCCGAGGCCGATGAGCGTCTCGAACAGCACACTTGTGACAGCGAAGATTATCGTGACGACGAGGGCGCTGTTCAGCAATGCACCTAAGCCAAACCCTTCAGGAAGGAACGTCGTTCCACCCGGTAGGTACCGGTTCTTCCCGCCGGTGAACAGTTCGACGTAGTTCCCAGCGCCGACGAAGGTGGTGCTTGAAAAGTCCGCCGAGAGCGCGAACAGCGACAGTTCGAAGGTCCGCAACAGCGGGTACAGCGCGACGACACCCAGAAGCACGAACACGGGAACCAACAGCAGATACGCGTACTGCGTGTCGCTGAGGTTCTCCATCCAACGCATTACGCTGACGAGTGCCCCCGAGCGTCTGGATTCACGGCCGGTTTCTGTGCTCATTCGGTTACCTCCGTCCGTCGTTTGAATGTGTCATGGTAAATAATCACAGGGGTGGTTTTGTAACGCTTGCCTGTGGCTTCAGTTCTGCTCGGTCTCTGCCAGCGCGGACTCCAGCGTCGCCATCGCGTCAGCCGAAGAGGCTTCCTGCCCGACTGCGCGGTTCGCTTGCTGTGCGATCTTGCTGGACTGGTCGCTCCAAACACCCGTCACCGGGCGCGGCATCGTATTGTTACCGGCGACCTGCAGCGTGTCCATGTACCGGCCAACGACGGGCACGTTCTGGGCCTCGCTGGAATTGAACAGTTCAGGCCGCGGCGGCAGCCAACCCTGGACAGACAGCAGCGTGAGCTGGAAGTCCGGCTGCATGGCGGCGCGAATGACCTGCGTCACGGCGTCTAGCTGCTCGCTGTTGGGGTTGACCGTCATGTGCCAGCCACCGAGGGCGGCCGTGGAGCCACCCGTACCGGGCTGTGCGGCCTCGCTCTCGGACACAGCGTACGGAATCGGCATCGCGCCGAGGTTCTCGCCGAGCGCCGGGTCGTCGGTTTCCTCGGGATTGCGGCCGCCGAGTGCCAGCGAGTAGGGCCAGTTCCGGTGGAGGACGGCGTTGCCGTTAACGAACGGCGCGCGAGCGTCTTCCTCCTTCCAGCCGAGAATTTCGGTCGGGGTGAAGCCGCCGCCGTAGCCCTCGAACTGCCCGTCGAACTCCTCGTCGTGGACGAACTTCCGCATCATGTTCAGCGAGTTGATGACCTCTTCGTTGTTGACCGTGATCGGCCGGTCACCGATCGGCCCGAAGAGGTTGTCGCGGCCGCCGAAGTACGCGCCGCCCCACGAGGACATGACCTCGTTGAACGTACAACAGGAGGTTCCCTCGTAGATGTCCCACTGGGTGGTAAAGCCGTAATCGACGTCAGCGTTGTCGTATGTGTCTGCGGCGATGTTCGACCACTCCTCCCATGTCATCGGCTCGGTCGCCCAGTTGTTGCTCTCGGGGCTGTAGCCGGCCTCCTCGACGAGGTCCTTGCGGTACTGCATCGTCGGGAAGTCCGGGAACACCGGCACGCCGAACAGGTTTCCATTGCTTGGGTTCCGTGCCGTATCGGTAAAGGCCGAGAAGTAGTTATCAGACACGTCCGAGAGGAGGTCCTCCGGCAGCGTCTGCGAGAGGTTCTGGAGTTGCCCTCGCTGGATGAAGATGTTCGTCCAGCCGTTGTCCATCAGGAACATATCCGGGTTCGTCTCGCCGGCCGAGAGCAGTCGGTTGTAGTTCGACCGGGCCGCCCCGGTGTCCTGATCACGCGGGACGAATTCGATTTCGATGGAGTCCGGCAGGCCGTTGTCGTGGAGTGCCTGCTTGATCGCGTCGCCATTGTTCTGGACGGCCACCGGGTCGAAGCCCCACTGCACGGTTGTCGTTTCTCCGCCACTTCCGTCGCCGGTCGATCCGCCGTCACCACCGCTACCGCCGTCGCCACCGTCACCACCACCGACGAAGTCAGCACAGCCCGCCAGTCCACCGACGACACCTGCTGTGCCGGCGGCACGGACGAACCGTCGCCGGGAGACGCCTGTCGAGTTCCGCTCGCCGCTTGTGCCATTGTCCGACATATCTATTCTGAGCTATCCCGGACACACCTTAAAGGTTGTCCATAATTAACCACAGGTGTTGTTAATTGTCTCCCTCAGCCCGGCAATCGTGATATGTTATTGACTATTAAGCATCGTATAAATCTTTCAGTATATATACGCACGGATAGGTCAAACAGCTGTTTGCCACACAGAGAGTCTTAAACGCGCAAACTGAGGGGAAGTTTACCCTCCCTGAGAAAGCAGCGGCTCGTTACTCGTACTGAACGTTCGTAATCGTAATCTCGGTAGCTTCGATTTCCTCGATGACAGCCCCCCAGCCACCGACTTCGTACGTCCCGTCGTCGGTAACCAGCGTCGCACTGATTCGACCGGCCAGTTGTGCCAGTGGGACGGGGTCCTTCCGACCGATACTACTCCCGGTGTAGTCGATGTCGGTGACCCGCCCTGTCAGCTCAACCGATTCTTTCGTTTCTGTATCGTACCCCACAATGACAGCCTCGATAATCGCGTCCTCATTCAACAGCGGTTCGATATCCCGGACGGCGTGGCGGAGGTCAACGTACGTCGTCGGGGTTTCCGGCGTCCGCTCAGTGTACAGTGTGTCCCAGATTTCCCAGAGACAGGTCAGGAAGAACCAGTGGAAGACGTAGGTGTGGGTCCGATCCTTGACGAGCACGCCGTACTCGTTGACCGAGTCGTGGTGGGGCGCAAAACACGTCCAGGTCCGGTCGACCAGCACGAAAAACGGGGCCGGAATCTTGCGGTTTCGGGCTTCCGTACAGGTCCCTTCGATGTCGGAAAGCGGTGGGACTTCGTCGTCAGGCCCGGTACAGATGCTGAGTTTGATGTTCACGCCGCGGTCGTGGGCGGCAATGAGTTCCTCTCGAACCGCGTAGAACTGCTCCGGGTCCACACCGACCTGAATCTGGTTTTCGGCTGTTTCGATGAGTTCCCGGGCCCGGCTGACGACCGTTTCGAACCGCTTGACGATACTGACCTCGTGGTCTGATATCTCGGGCTGGTTCCAGCGCTCTTCGATCGTCTCTGCCGCGTCGAGGTACTTGCTCGACCGGGACCGGAGGTCTTCAAGCACCACATCTGGGTTGCGGGCGCGGGCGGTCAGGCTGTCCTGCTGGAACGTCTCGATATATCCCTTCGTTTCCAGGTCCCGGAGCACGTCGTAGATCCGTGGGTCCGGAACGTCACAGGAGTCAGCGATGTCGGTCGCCGATGCGGTCCCCAGCCCGAGTAGCGCCACGTAGGCCTCCGCCTGATACGGGGAGAGACCGGCATCTTCGAGGACATCGGTTAGTTCGCTGTCGTCCATGTGTGTACAGGGAAACTGAGAACGCAGTTAACGTGCATGGTTATCTATCGAAATCCACGGTCAGTCCTTGCCCTCGACCGGCCACTGTGGCTGTTTCGGGGCCTCGATCCGGGCGCATTCCTCGTCGGTCAGGTCGACGTCGAGCGCCCCGACGTTCTCTTCTAGATGGTCCATCGTCCGCGGCCCGATGATCGGCGCGTCGACGACGTCCTGATGGCAGAGCCACGCCAGACTGACCTGTGCCGGTGTCGCACTCTTCGCGTCGGCGATCGCTCGCACCTCGTCGAGAACCGCCCAGTTCTCGTCGCTGAACCGGTTTGCCGTGTACTCGTCTGTACTTGCTCGGCCTTCGGATAGGTCCTCGTCGCGATCGTACTTTCCGGCGAGGAAGCCGCCGGCAAGGGGCGACCACGGGATGACGCCGACCCCTTCCATCTCGCAGACGGGCAGGAGGTTCGCCTCCTCGTGTCGGTCGACGGCGTTGTACTCCGGTTGCATCGAGACGAACCGCTCGTACCCGTCGATATCCGCAGTGTACAGCGCCTTCTGGAACTTCCAGTTTGCCATCGTGCTCGCGCCGATATAGCGGACCAGCCCTTCGTCGACGAGATACGTCAGCGCGTCCAGCGTCTTCTCGATCGGCGTGTCGTCGTCCCATCGGTGGATCTGGTAGAGGTCGAGATAGTCGACGCCGAGGCGGTCCAGCGTGGCGTGACATTGGTCGATGATGTGTTTCTTCGAGAGCCCGCTCCCGTTCGGTCCCTCGTGCATATCGAAGTACACCTTCGAGGCCAAGACCAGTTCGCCACGACGAGCGGAGTCGATAGCATCGCCGAGTATTCGCTCGCTCTCGCCGTTCGAATACGCGTTGGCCGTATCGAAGAAGTTGATACCCAGATCGAGCGCCCGTTCGAGTATTCGACGGCTCTCGGCCTCGTCGTTTAGCATCCAGGGCTCCGCGCTCCCGAAGTTCATCGTTCCGAGACAGAGTTCGGACACGTCGAGGCCTGTCGACCCGAGCGTGGTGTATGTCACCGGCGAATTGCTCATGACACTTTGTACCACAGCTGTTGTTAAAGAATTTTGGGACTGCGTACTGTTGTCCGAACATGAGCCGGGAACCCGCACCGGAAGAATCCGACCCGATGGGAGTACTCGAAACCCTCAGCGACGAATCCTACACCGGAGCGAACAGATGCTGGCCGTGTACAATCCTGAATCTGGGGCTCGTTGGAATCGTTGTCATGTTCTTGCGCGCACGCAACCGTCCGCGGGTGAGCCTGCTGATCGGCGTTGTCGGCGTCGCGGTGGTCTACCTTCGGGGGTATCTGGTTCCGTACACGCCCGAATTTGCCCCACAGTTGGTGGCGGCGTCACCGGTCCCGGACGAGTGGTTTCACGGGGAGTCCGCACATGACGCGGCAACGCAGGAAGCCATGGGCCACGAGAAGCGTGACTCGCTGGCTGAGGATGTGGAACTGGACGGCGAAACCATCCTCCGAGAGCTTTCGGCAGCAGGCGTCATCGAAGTCGAGGGGGAGCAACTGTTTCTCACGACGGCTGTAGACACGGCGTGGCACGAGCAAATGGACGAACTGGCAGCGGAATCACTTGGGGCTCTCTCGACGACACTGCAGGCGTCGCTGGAGCAGGTCGGGCACGCGGAACCGTACGTCGACGACGCGGAGTGGATCGCACTCGGCACCGATCATAAACAACTCCTCCCCCGGCCGGTCGTCGTCGCCGAGCTCGCAGCGTACGAGGTCCTTGGTGAGCGTCTCGACGACGAGCGTCTCAGAGTCGCTGGCGCGGAAGCCTTCCGGATGTTTCTCGATAGGTGCCCGGTCTGTGACTCCGACCTGGTCGAGTCGTCGTCGGTGTCATGCTGTGGCGGTCATCTGGGACCGCGTCAGGACCCCGATGAGACGCTCGTCTGTCCGACCTGCGAGCAGCGACTCTATACCTTTAAAATGGGCGACAACTGAAACGGACACGGAACGGGCGAATCCGAGTCAGAGTTAGTGTTCGAGACGCTATCCGGGTTCTGTTCGGGGGGAGACGACGGACGGGAACGGCGGGAGAGTCCCGCCTGACCGCTGGTGCGTGCGGTCCCGTGGACAACCATGCTGTGTGACAGACGGTTGGCGCCGGCCGGGTTGAGGGATGTGGATGCTGGTGACCTGACGGGATCGCCACCTGGCCCCGGATAGCAGGGAGAGTGTACCCAGCCAATAGGTTAGTACAACGACTGTTGTAAATAGATTTTGGTGGGTGAAGAACACTGCCTATTAAATCCTCGCACACGGAGATGATGGTATGAAGAATATCGACGACCTCGTCGACAGCGCGTCCGACCTGGCACAGCGTGGCCTCTCTAAGGGCGAGATTGCTGATGAACTCAACGTCTCCCGGGAGACGGCGAGTTGGCTTGTCGAACGCAGCGGTACCGGCACGGAACCGGATACGAGCGACGACGGTGGTCCCCACGACATCCACGTCGACTGGTCCGCCGTCGGTCGTGACAGCAACCGGCTGTACCACGCAGGAGCGGCGATGGCTGACCTGCTCTCGAAGAAAGGCGACGACGTGGACCTCACCATCGGCATCGAGAAAGCCGGCGCACCGCTTGCGACGACCGTTGCCCGGGAACTGGAAACGGACCTGGGGACGTACGCCCCGACCAAACACCAGTGGGACGACGACGAGAGCGAAACCAGCGATGGCTCGTTCTCCCGAAACTTCGCGCAAATTCGGGACCGAGACTGCTACGTGGTCGACGACACTATTACGAGCGGCAAGACGATGGGGGAAACCATCGACGCTATCCACGAACAGGGCGGCAATCCCGTGGCCTGCGTCGTGCTGGCTGACAAGCGCGGCATCGGCGACATCCGCGGCGTCCCGGTGTACTCCCTGCTACAGGTCATCCGAGTCGGCAGCGACGGCGACTCGTAACGGCCCTGACGAGTGGCCCGGCCACGCGTTTTGCCGGGCAGTCGCCGGACCTGCGCGGCCGCGCGAGAGACTATCCTTTTATTCGTGCCGTGCGTAATTCGCTGTATGACTGTACTGTCGTTTGACGAACAGGGCGTGGATGTCGTCTACGAAGGGACGGAGTTCCGCCTTGAAAAGGCCCTCATCGAAGACGCCGTCCAGAAGTCGTATCCGAACGTGACCGACCACGAGGTCCTACAGATGGTTGAACCGGAACCCGCGCTGTCGGGAGAACCCCAGCGTATCGCCGAGATTGTGAACTGACACGGGACAAATTCCTTTGAAGGATATAGAACTGTCGTGGGAAATTAATTCTTGCTGAGAACCTATATCCCGTTTGTAGGCGTTTAAGCCGGTGATTATGCGCTAATTAACCATCCGAACAGTAGGCATTTAAGCCGTCAGCGCACACTGGGAGATAATGTCAGACCCACGTATCGCCGGGGCCAGCGTGACACATTTCGGGAAACACCCCGAGCGAACCGGCCGAGACCTGTTCGCCGAGGCCGGACTGGAAGCGCTTTCGCAGGCCGGAATCGACCCGGACGACGCTGAGGCCCTCTATTACGGCAACTTCATGGGAGAGCTCGCGGAACATCAGGGCCATCAGGGCCCGCTGATGGCCGAGGCCATCGGGCTGGACGTTCCAGCGACTCGCGTCGAAGCAGCCTGTGCATCCGCCGGGACAGCCGTTCGTGAAGCCGTCAAGACGATCCGGAACGGCGAGGCGGAGGTCGTCGTCGTCGGCGGCGCGGAGCGGATGACCAACATCGGGACGGCAGCGGCGACGGACGCGCTCGCCATCGCCGCCGACGACCTCTACGAGGTCCGTGCCGGGATGACCTTCCCCGGGGCCTACGCGCTGATGGCCCGGTCGTACTTCGACCAGTACGGCGGCTCCCACGAGGACCTCGCACACATCGCCGTCAAGAACCACGAGCACGCGCTGGTCAACGAACACGCACAGATTCAAAAGGAGATCACGGTCGAGGACGCTACCGAGGCCCCGACGATTGCGTCCCCGCTGGGCCTGTACGATTCCTGTCCCATTACGGATGGCGCTGCAGCCGCCGTCCTGACGACGGAGTCCTACGCCGAGGAACGCGATCTGGACGCCCCGGTCGCCATCACCGGAACCGGCCAGGGCGGCGACAATCTCGCGTTACAGGACCGTCCGCATCTAGCCCAGACGCCCGCCGCAGACAAGGCCGCCGACGAGGCCTACGAAGACGCCGGCGTCGGTCCCGACGACGTCGATTTCGCCGAAGTCCACGACTGTTTCACTATCGCGGAGGTGTTCGCAATCGAATCGCTTGGCTTCTACGAGCGCGGCGAGGGCATCGCCGCGGCACGCAACGGCGAAACGACCCGCGACGGCGACCGCCCGATAAATCTCTCGGGCGGGCTGAAAGCCAAGGGTCACCCGGTCGGCGCGACCGGCGTCGCCCAGCTAGCGACCGTTGCCTGGCTACTCGACGGGTCGCACCCGCGGGCCGACGCCGTCCCGGACAGCACCGTCGGCGTCGCGCACAACGCGGGCGGCACAGTCGCGTCTACGACCGTCCACATCATGGAGGTGCGAGAATGACTGAATCCGCACAAGACGGCGAATACGACGCGTGGCTCGACAGCATCGAATCGGACAACGGCTACTACCTCGAATGTTCGAACGGCCACGGCTGGCTGCCGCCCCGGCGGGTGTGCCCGCGCTGTCACGACCAGGACCTCTCGGAGGTCGACCTACCGGAGTCCGGCGAAATCGCGAGCCACACGACGATCACGGTCCCGACGCCGCAGTTCGAGGACGACGCGCCCTACGTCACCGCTATCGCCGACTTCGGACCGGTTTCGGTCACGGGGCTGGTCCGTGACGTGGACCCCGACGACGTCTCCATCGGCGACGTAGTCGGCCTCGATGTCGGCGAGCGCGTAACGACCGGGGAGAGAGCGGTCGTGTTCCGACCGCGCTGAGGCTCAGTTCTCGACTGTTACCGACGTCACTCTGTCACGGACCACGTCGACGAACTCACCGGGATGTTCGACGTGGGGCAGAAGCAGCGAATCGCCGAACACGACGAGCATCGCGTCCGCCTGCTCGGCCAGGTCACGACCCTTCGAGAGCGGCGTGATGTCGGCGTCCTCACCCCAGACCAGCGTTACGGGCACGTCGAGGCCGGCCAGTGTTTCGCCGAGGTCGTCTTCCGGGTCGAGGAAGCCGGAGACGAACGACGCCGGCGCGAATCGCGCACCGGGCTGGTGGCCGCTCTGCCACTCGTAGTCGACGACTTCCTCGGTGAGGTTGTCCATGTCGTAGTAGCCGTGGTCGGCGTGGAAGTGCCGGATAGAAGGCTTCGAGACGGTGAGGTTGTAGATGGCCTCGCCGATGACGGGGGCGCGCAGGAGCGAGCGGAGCCAGACGGTGCGATTCCCCATCGAACTGTCCGTCGGGCAGACGAGGACGAGTTCCTTCACGTTGACCTCCTGTGCCGCGCTGGCGGCGTAGGCCCCAGTCAGTGACGACGCGACGACAGTCGCGTCGGTGGTGTTGTCCTCGATAAAGTCCCGTACAAAGGCCGTGTACAGCGATGCCGAGTACAGCAGCGGCGGCCGGTCCGTCTGCCCGAAGCCCGGCAGATCCGGCGCGATGACGTGGTAATCCTCCGCCAGCGTGTCGAACACCGTATGGAACTCGTGGCTGCTGGCAGCGGCGTTGATGCCGTGGAACAACACGAGGTCCGGGTCCGACGGGTCGCCGGCCTCGGTGTACGCGATATCGAACCCGCGCCAGCGGTACGTCCCCTGTTCCCCGTCGAGCATCGGTTCGAACGCGCCGGCCCGCGACTGCAGCACGCGGTTGGCAGCGGCTGTCGCACCGACCGCACCGACGACTGCACCGAGCGCCTTGCGGAGTTTCATACTGATGACTTGGGGCCCCGAGTATGTTATACATGCTGGACGAGCGGTAGATGGCTGTCGCTATCGGCCCGGGCAAACGTGGTTCCGTAAACGCGACAGCCCCGGACTTAGCTCCCGTCGCGAGGCTCGTCGAGGCACTCCCGGAGCGGCGCGAGGACCTCGTCGACGACCGTGTATGGGTCAGTGTGGCGCTCGATGACGGCGTCGACGTACTGCTCGATACCGCCGCGGCGGTCGAGTTCGTCGACCAGTAGCTCGTTGGCGTCCTCCCGAAGCAGGGTTCGGATTTCGGCGGCGAATCGCTCCCGTGCCTGTCCCTCACGTCGGCCGGTTCGGTCCAGATACTCGCCGTGGTCGGCCAGCGTGTTCAGGAAGTCCTCGACGCCTTCGCCCCGATTGGCAACCGTCTCTACGATAGGGGGGTCCCACGTCTCCGTCTCGTCGTCCACAGCATCGGCGTCGTCGGTGGCCGCGTCGTCACTGTCACCGGCGAGTTCGGTCGCGCCGTGATGGCCGGAGTTCGGCCGGCCGCTCTGTCCCTGAAGCATCTCTCGGAGCTGCTGGACGGTCCGGTCGGCCCCGTCGAGGTCGGCCTTGTTGACTACGAACACGTCGCCTATTTCGAGGATACCGGCCTTAAGCATCTGTACGTCGTCGCCGCTACCCGGCGGCACGAGTACGGCGACGGTGTCAGCAGTGCGGACGATGTCGACCTCGTTCTGGCCAGCGCCGACCGTCTCGACGATGATCTTGTCCTTGCCGAACGCGTCCAGCGCGGTCACGGCGTCGGTCGTCGCCGTCGACAGCCCGCCGAGGGACCCACGCGCGGACATCGACCGGAAGAACATGTCCATGTCGCCCGCGTTCGAGGCCATTCGTATCCGGTCGCCCAGCACCGCGCCGCCCGAGAACGGTGACGACGGATCAATGGCGATGACACCGACAGTCAGTCCCTGCTCGCGGTAGGTCGCCGCAACCTTGTCGACCAGCGTGGACTTGCCCGCGCCGGGACTGCCAGTGACACCGATAACGTCGGCTGTTCCGGTGTGCTGGTGCAGGTCGGAGATTATCTCCCGATACCCCGGCGAGCGGTTCTCTATCTTCGTGATGACCCTGGCGAGGGCGCTGTGCTTGCCCGCGAGCAGGTCAGCGACGAGATCGCTCATCGCTCGGGCGCGTTCTCGTGGATGTAGTCGATCATCTCCTCCATCGACGCACCCGGACCGAAGATTTCGTCGACGCCCTGCCCGCGAAGTTCCTCCTGATCGTCATCCGGGACAATGCCGCCGACGAGGATGAGCCGGTCGTCGAACGCGTCGTACTCCTTCAGCCCGTCGAGAATCTTCGGGACGAGCGTGTTATGAGCCCCTGAGAGGATGGAGATACCGACGACATCCACGTCCTCCTGCACGGCGGCCTGCACAACCTCGTCGGGCGCTCGATGGAGCCCCGAGTAAATCACTTCGAAGCCGGCGTCACGGAGCGCCCGCGCGATGACATGTGCGCCCCGGTCGTGACCGTCGAGTCCGACTTTCGCCACCAGACACCTGATGGTCCGTTCCGTCTGCTCCTGCTCGACACTCATGGCAGTACGTACCGCGCGGTGTGTTTTCATTCTTGCCCTATTCATCATGACTTATCTCGGGGCAAGTGCTCCTCTGAGCAAGAGGCCTGTAAACAATTACCACTACCTTGGTCGTGGGAAACAGCGGTCTCCCGACTATTCGGTTTCACGTCCGATATAGCCCACAGAGGTCGTATTGCGTGAGCGAAACGGCCAAGTACACACTCACAGACTCCGAGTGAGGTATTCCAGAGAACGACAATTCTAAGTTCGCTGCTAGCGGCGTTTCCACCAGTGCGAACAGTCGCCGTCATCCCCGCGTACAACGAGTCGAGCACCATCGGGTCGGTGATCGACGGAACGAGCCGCTACGTTGACGAGGTCGTCGTCGTCGACGACGGGTCGTCGGACGATACCGCGGCAATCGCCCGGGAGCACGGCGCACACGTCGTCACACACGTCTTTAACACCGGTGTCGGTGGGGCCGTCAGGACGGGGTACCAGTACGCGATCCGCCACGGCTACGACTTCGTCGTGCAGGTCGACGCCGATGGCCAGCACGACCCGGAGAAGATTCCAACCCTGCTGGACCACGCCGAGGACGCGGACATGGTCATCGGCAGCCGCTACCTGAACGAGAGCATCGACGACTACCCGCTCATCAGGCGGCTGGGAATCACGTTCTTCACGACCGTCGTACGGAGGCTCGGCGGCATCGATATCACCGACGTGACGAGCGGCTTCCGCGTCTACCGCGTGTCGGCACTACAAGATATCCTCCACCGCTCGGACAACCACTGGGCGGTCGAACAGACGCTCGATGCGGCCCAGCGCGGCCAGCGAATCGAAGAGGTATCGATAGAGATGCCGATCCGGGACGAGGGCGAGTCGCAGTTCAGCCTCGACACGCTCGTGCTCTACCCGCTCCGGATGACTGACACGGTGTTTCGCGTCCTCCTCTTTCGCTAACTATGGTCTTTGGATTCGACTACTCACTGGTCAATCTCCTGTCGCTGGTCGTCGGCCTGGCCTTCCTCGCGAACGGCTACATCATCGTCCGAAGCGAACGCGAATCACTAGAACTGTTCGTGATGTCGCTGCTGCTCGGCACGGGACTCATCGTCGTCGCCATCGTCCCCAACGTGTTCGAGATCGTGGCGCGGCTGCTCGGTCTGGAGTGGAAAGCCCGGGCCATCCTCGTCATCTCGAACCTGACGCTGTTCGTCGCGGTGACGTACCTGCTCAACCGTATCGGGCACATGTACGACCGGCTGTCGCGGCTGAACGAGGAGCTGAGCCTTCTTCGGAGCGAACTGGAGGAACACCAGCTACGGACCGAGGACGAGCAGGATGACTGACCGTGCGGTACTGTCGATAGATTTCGAGCTGTTCACGCAGACGCCGGCGTACCGGAGCGCGTCGGGGACGACCGACCGCGACGGTGTCGGCCTCGATGGTGGCCGGTTTTTCAGGGAGACACTCGCAAAACACGACGCGGATTCGACCGCGTTCGTAGTGTCGTCAGTCGCCCAATCTCATCCCGACGCTGTGCGAGCGCTCGCTGACGCGGGTATAGAGATCGCCTCGCACACGCACACACACCAGTTGCTCTCTGATATCGACAGTGAGGAGCGACGGGTGGAGTTATCCCAGTCGAAGGACGTGCTGGAGCGAGTCACAGACGAGCGGGTCTCCGGGTTCCGCGCGCCTGCCTTTGACATCACCGACGACCACTTCGACCTGCTTGCCGATATCGGGTACACGTACGACTCTAGCGTCGTCTCAAGCCGGTCGATTCCGGGGTGGTACGGCGGCGAGTACGACCTCCACGAACCTGTCCCGGCGACGGCAGTCCACCTGGACGCACCGGACAGCATTACTGAGTTCCCGGCGAGCGTCATGCCGGGCCTGCAGCTGCCCCTCACCGGGACCTGGATCCGGTTTTTCGGCCCGCGATACACGATTCTGGGCATGAAGCTACTGGCCCGTCAGGGCATCACGCCGATGCTGTACGTCCATCCGTGGGAACTGGTGGACCTACCGGCCGTCGAGGGGGTGCCGACGCGGGTGTACGTCAGGACCGGCGACTGGATGCGACGGGCCGTCGAACGGATTCTACAGCAGGACTTCGAGTTCACGACCGCACGGGCCGTTCTGGAGGACGGTGAAACAGCCGCGACACGGCTCCACAGGGGCGAGACGCCGTGACGAACCGGGCTCGTGATCTGGGGATCACGGTCGCCCAGTACGGACTCGCCGTCGTTGCGCTAGCGTGGCTGCTCACGCAGTTCGACATCGCCAGCGCGATCGACCTACTCGCCGGCGTCGAGACCGAAGCGGTGCTCGCGATCGTTGTCGTCAGCGTTCTTGGCATCTGTGGCCGAGCCTACACATGGCACGCGGTGATGACCCCACTCGCGCCCGCTCGGTTCCGGACCGCCGCCGGGACGACGCTCATCGTGAACTTCGTCAACCAGTTGCTCCCGTCGCGGCTCTCCGGGCGGCTGGCCGCGCCGTTCGTCCTCCGGAGCCAGACCGGAATGGCCTACAGCGACGCCGCAGCCGCCTCAGCGCTTCACACCGCCATCTTCGCGCTATACTATGGCGTGGCGGCGACCGCAGGGCTCGTGCTGGCGATTCCACTGCTCCGGCTCGAACTCCTCATGCTGCTGGCGCTCGCGACGAGCCTGTACTTCGTGGCCGGTCTGACGGTACTGTTTGGCGGCCTCAACCTCGCCTATCTGGACCGGCTTATCGGCTGGCTGTCCGGGGTGGCGGTCCGGGTTCCGCGCGTCGGTGAGGCACTCGCGTCGCAGCTCGACGGCCTGCTCGAATTCACCGACAGCTCAACCACGACATTTCGGTCACTGGTGAGCGAGCCAGCAGTGTGGCTACGCTACGCAGTCGGCTGGGCCGTCGACCTCGTCCTCGCGCCCGGCGTCCGCGTGGGCTTGCTGCTGGGGAGTTTCGGCGCCGGGTTCGAACCGCTGGTCGCGTTGCCGCTGTATCTTCTGGTCGCGTACACCGTGACGCTCCTGCCGTTGACGCCCGGCGGGATCGGTGTTGCCGAAGCGACGGCGACGGCGGTGTTCGTCGCGCTGGGCATCCCAGCGGAAGTCATCATCCCCATCATCTTCGTCGACCGGTTCCTGAGTATCTACCTGCCGTCGCTCGCGGGCTGGTATCCCTCTGTTCGACTCGACGTCACGTCACTGACGACAGAATAGCGGCCCGAGAGAGTCACGTCAAGACGGACTCAGAACGGCGGATGGCGGCTCGTGTCGCACTCGCCGTCACGTTCCAGAATAAGGGTGTACTGGTTCGCTGCGAGTTCCTGCTCGTCGGCGAACTGGTCCGTATGTGGGACGACGCCGAGCCGGAGCAGGTCGGTGAACGAGCCGGGCGTCGGTCGCTGGGGCACGAAGTTCGGCGGCCGCTCCCCGAACTCGGCGACGATTCGGTAGTTGTACTCCTCGTTCAGGAGGCTCCGGAGATAGGTGGCCTGTGCGTCGCCGTTCCGGTAGTAGGTGTCCTCCTTGAGATACAGCAGATCCCGGTACCCGATCTGGATGTATCGGGGGCACGCCATCGCTTCCTCCGCCTCCGAGTCCTGGCCGGCGACGTGTCGAGCGGTCAGCGAGTGCGGGACGGCGGTGTCCTGAACGTGGACGCGGTACGTCTCCACCACGTCTCCGTCGTCGCTGTTGTCTTCGAGCCACGCTGTCGCTTCGTCCCGGGGCATCGACGCAAACTGTGCTGTCCCAACGCTGGCGTAAACGGCCGTCGTCACCAGCAAGATAGCCATCACCGGCCGCGCCAGAGACGACGAGCGTTCACGGAGGGTCACCAGTCGTCCGCCGACGAGCAAGGCAATGAGCGGGAACGTCGGAAGGAGGTGGTGCACCCGGAAGTCGTGCCACTGGGAGAACATCGCGATATAGGCCACCAGTCCCGTCAGGACGAGGACAGTGCCGTGGACGCCGGAACTGCGGTCACGCAACGTAGCGACAGTTGCCACGACGCTGGCGGCGGCCGCGGTAACCAGCGGCAGTCCCAGCGCGCTGAAATAGCCCCGCAGGAACCACCACCACATCGGGGCGTCGGGACCCGTTGGGTGGCTCATCCGCGAGGTCGAGCCGCCGAACACCCGCTCGATGAACGGTTCGGCCCCTGCCACGAGCGCGGTCGGGAACCCGAGCACGATCATGGCGAAGCCGAGCAGTGCGCCACTCAGCAGGAGCTTCGGCCGGTACAGCGTCTCCGTCAGCGGCGCGTCAGTAGCATGGGCACGCAGCAGGAAGGCGACGCCGATAAGCAGGATGACCGGCGCAGCCGTCAGTTTGAACGCAATAGCCACGCCGCCGGCAGCGCTCGCTGCCAGAAACAGCGTTCCGTCGTCGGTCTGGACGTACCTGACCAGCAGATACAGCGCAAGGAGGACGAACACCAGCGCCGGCATGTCCTCGCCGGCCTCCTTCGAGATGGTGAGGAAGCCGAAAGTCAGCGAGAGTACGACGGCCGAGAGCCGGCCGGCGTTGCGCCCCTCGATTGCGACGCCGAGGCGGTACGTGAGGTAGACGACACAGAGCGCGGCAACGACGTTAGTTAGCCGGATAGAGACAAGGCTCCAGGTCCAGATCCACTCGGGGGTCCCGGCCCAGACCTCGTAGTGGCCGAACTCCCAGCCGGGGAAGGCAATCGTAGTGAACGCGCCGAGGTCCCCAATGAAAGCCGCAACGAGTACGACAGGGAGGATAGCCAGCGCATAGAGATATAGCGTCGCGCCGAACGGCGCTCGGCCCCACTCGATACCGGCCTTGAGTCCCTCGAAAGTCGGTTCTTCGAGGACCGACCCGTAGACGACCATCGCGTCGAGCAAGCGGCTGTACTCGTCCCGGGTCGCGAAGTTCGGGATGCGGTGCCAGAACCAGAACCCGACCATAACAGCCGACAGCAGGAGTACGTAGCGGAGGTACGGGTTGTCCCGGAGGTCCGCCCGTACCTGTTCGACAGCACGTCGGGGCAGTGACCGCCAGCCACTCATCGTGTCAGTGCTCCGGTGTGTGTGTTGAAAAGGCTGCCCTTCTCAGAAGTAGTCGGCATCGAACTCCCGGCGGAAGATGTAGTGATTGGCGTATCCCCGAACGTACTTGGCAAACAGTGAGAGGTACCCTTCGTCAGCCTCTCTACGCGCGGACGTGGCCACGCAGGAATCGGCGTCGTAGACGATTTGGCCGTAGTCTTTCATCCGCAGTGAGAGTTCCGTGTCCTCCATGAACGGGATGTCCTCGTCAAAGCCGCCCACGGCCTCGAAGGCGTCGGCCCGGAAGCTACAGTTGAAGCCCGGTTGCTGGACGAAACCCAGCGGCCAGGACACCCGATACCAGTAGTCCGACAGCAATTTGAACAGTACGCGGTGCTTGAGGCTGTCTTCGAGTGGCCGCGCGGGGCCACCGACCCCGATCACCTCGTCGTCAACGTAGTGCCTGAGATGCAGGCGGACCCAGTCCTCGGGAACCACCGTATCTGCATCGGTGAACAGCAGAATCGGCGCTGTCGCGGCTTCGGCTCCTCGATTCCTGGCGATTCCCGCCCCGCCTTCGTCGCACCGAACGACGGTGTCGACGAAGGGGGTGTCACGGGCCACCTGTTCCGTGCCGTCGTCGCCGCCGACTACGACGATCAGTTCCACGGACTGTGACTCGAAGGGAGCCAGACAGCGGGCCAGCGACTCCGCCTCGTTGTAGGCCGGGACGATGACTGCGGCGTCCATCTGAGCAGCAGGTACATCGTACAGACAGAAATAGCAAGCGATGCGACGGCCTGCCCGATGCTCAGGCGGTTACGAACGCCGTGCGAGAGCAGTCCCCGCGAGAACAGCGACGAGTGCAATACCGGAGAGTGTCCCGAACAGCGCCGTCGCGTTCGCAAAGGCCAGAATCGACCCCGCGAGACCGCCGCCGAGCGCGCCGACGCCGAACACGCCCAGATAGGTGAAGCCATACGAGAGTCCGCGGGTGCCGGCAGGCGTGTATTCCGCGACAGCGGCCTGATACATCGGCTGGACGACGAACAGCGCGACGCCCAGAAGCGCACCGAGCACCGCCAGCGGACCGAAGCCCATCGCCGACACCGGAACGAACAGCGCCGCAAGGGCGGCAAGCACCAGGAACGAGCCGGCGATGCCGTACTCGACGGGAATCCGGTCGGTCAGTTTGCCGCCAGCGTACTGGCCGAGGACGCCGATGAGTAACAGGCCCGCATAGAAGTAGTCCTGTGGCTTGAGCGTCTGGCCCGTCCCGGCCTCGATACCGAGTGCTGACAGGACGCTGGGAGGCAACAGGGTCTCTATCGGGATCGGTTCGAAACCCGGCAGGTCCCGCAGGAGTTCCGGGAGAAACGTGAGGACGCCGCGGTAGTACAGCCCCGAGCACATGACGACAAGGAACACGAGCAGGAAGCTCCCGGCCAGCAGATGCTTGCTCTCCGAGAGGAACTCCTCAAGCGAGTCGATACCACTACTTGCCCTCGACCCGCCGTCAGTCGCGGTCGCCACTGCTGCCGTCTCGTCGAAGCTCGCCTGCGAGGCGTAGACGGCGGCGAGCAACGCCGGAACGCCGAGGACGAGCGCGACGGTCCGCCACTCGGCGACCAGCAGAAGAATCGCGGCGACGAGCGGGCCGAGGCCGATACCGAGGTTGCCGGCGACGCCGTGATAGGCCAGTCCGGTCCCGCGCTGTTCGACACCTTTGCTGATGAGCGAGAGCCCGGCCGGATGGTAGACGCTGGCCGAGAGCCCCCAGAGGACAAGCGCCAGCGCGATGATGACCATACTCGGAGCCAGTCCCAGCAGGATGTACGAGCCGCCCATGCCGAGCAGACACCCGGTGATGAGCCGCCGGGAGCCGATTCGGTCGACGACGATACCGCCCGGGAGTGCGCCGGCCCCGAACAGGCCGTAGCCCAGCGTCACGATGACGCCGACCGTCGCCGTCGTCACGTTGAACTGTGCGATACCGAGGTTGATGAGGTCGAACTCGGTGAGCCAGATGACGACGAATATCGGGACCGCCATCTCGTAGGTGTGGACCAGACCGTGTGCGAGCATGACCAGCGCGGTGATCGCTCGGTCGTTCGCGTTCACACTGTGGTTCGTGTCTGCCGCCGGCAAGTGTGTGACGGTTCCGCGCATCTACGCGTGCGCCTTTTTACCCCCTCCCAGAACCAGGGGTGGGTTTTTATGTCCGAACAGTATAGGCGGCAAGTGTGAGCAAGATCAAGGTGTCACTTCCGGATCAGGTCGACTCGGACATCCAGCGACTCGTCGAACAGGGCGAGTTCCTCAACCGTGACCAGGCCGTGGAAGACCTCCTGAAGCGAGGGATTTCGGCCTACAATACCACGACCGAAGAGACCGAGACGCTCGATGAAGAGATTTTCGACCAGACGGCCTCCGAACAGCAGGACCCGGCGATGCAGGACGATTTCCTCTAATCGCGGTTCTGTGAGAGCCGGCTGTCGTCCTCGGATGCCCGCTGTCCGGAGCCGTTGTCTTCCTGCCGCTGTTGTTTCATTTTTGCGCCGGGTTTCGGACCTCTGTCGACTGACTCGTAGGGCGTTTCCGCGATGCTCTCCGGGATGATGTACCACGCGAGGCCACCGCCAACGACGGTTCCGCCAACAAACGTTACAGCGACAATCGGTAGTTCCGAACCACCGTACAACGTCACAAGCCCCATCGAGACGCCGAAGAGGAGTGCGAAGCCGACTTGCGTATATCTGAGAAATCGTTTCCGGTCGGCGTCCGTCATCGAGGGACCGACCATCAGCGGCCCCCGGTACAGACTGGGTGGGTCCGGTTGACCATCAGTAGAAGCCCCGCTCTACGTCTTCCTCGATGACGTCTTCGAACTCCGCATCGAGTAGTTCCTCCGCTTCCTCGAACGTCTCAGTGAGTTCGCTCATCTGGTCGGGTCGGTCGTGGTGGTCGAACTCCATCGGGCCGTAGGCCGGGGAGTCCATCGCGTCCATCATGTCCTCAAGCAACGCTTGCGGCGACGTGGGTGCGTCCGCATGCGTTTCGAGCACCGTTTCGAGGTTCTTGGCCTTCTCCTTGGCGTCGTCCTCGTCCTCCGGTCCCTGCTGGACGCCGAAGATGCCCGACCCGTCATTCGGGAACAGCGGGTCGATATCGTCGTCGATGCGGCGGGCCACTTGCGACCCGACGCCCTGTACCTCGAAGGGGTTCTTTGCATATGTCTTCAGCTGGTAGACACCGGCGTCAGGGTGACCGAAGTAGATGTCCTCGCCGATTCCGTTCGCGCGGTCGCCCCCGACGGCACGCCAGTCCCCCGGATTGGCATTGCTCTCCATCACGTCTTCGAGAATGTCCTGCCAGTCGCGAACGCGCATTGTCAGTCGCTTGTTCGGCCTGGGTCAGAATGAACCCATCGGTCCGGAATGGCACAGCGACCGACTGGTCATCGCTGTGCGGAAGCTAAGGACCCTCGCCAGCCGGCGTGTCAGTCACGTAGCCGAACGGCTTTACTCCCCGGAACAGCCAGACGTGGTATGGAAAGCGAACGCAACGTCCTCGGCGGGGAGCTAGCTCCCTGCTCGATGGACCCGGAGACGGGGTTCATGCGCGACGGCTACTGCTACCCGCTCCAGCGCGACCCGGGACGGCACGAGATCTGTGCCGTGATGACGGCTGAGTTTCTGGAGTACAGCAAGGCACAGGGCAACGACCTCGTGACGCCGCGGCCGGAGCTGAACTTTCCGGGCCTCGACCCGGGCGACCACTGGTGTGTCTGCGTTCCGCGCTGGATAGAGGCCCACGAGGCCGGGCACGCACCGCCGGTGAATCTCGACGCGACGAGCGAGGACGTGCTCGAAGACGTGTCGCTGGAGACGCTCAAAGAGTACGCCGCCGACACCGAGTCCGATGCCGATGCGACCAGCGAATGAGCCCCGGCGCGAACGACTTTTGAGGGACCGCCCCGTCGCTTGAGTCGTGCAACAGGGGAGGGCCGAAGCATGAGCGTAGACCGTGTTCGCGGTGTCGTCGTCGACATCGACGAGCCGAAGACGGTGAACACCCAGTACGGCGAGAGCGACCTCTGTGAGGTGACAATCCGACCCGACCGAGGGGCCGGCGAGCCGACGACGGTCACGCTCTGGGGGAAGTGGACCGAGAACGCCGCGGCCATCGAGACGGGAATGGAGATTGCCGTCTACAACCCTGACGAACGCGAGTATCAGGGCGAACAGCAGTATTCCGTCGGCGGCGACGCCACGCTCGTCGTCCAGCCGGACTTCCTCGTCGACGTGACCGACATCCGGGCGTGGGTGCAGTGCCCGCGGATGTACTACCTCCGGAAACTCGACGGCGCGGAGCACGCCTATCCGCTGGTGAAAGGGACCATCGTCCACGAGGTCTTCGGCGACCTGCTTCGGGGCCGGGACCTCGAAACCGCCATCGAAGAGCAGGTCGACGCTGCCGGACTGGACATCGGATTATTGGGCCGAGAAGCCGACGAGGTGGCCGGCGACGTACGCGACCACGCGTCGGCTATTCAGGGGTGGCTCCAACAGGGGACGCTAACTGAAACTGACCAGTGGCGCTCGGAGATGACGCTCATTTCCGAGCGGTTCGGCATGAAAGGGCGGGCCGACGCCGTCAGGCGGGGTATGCCCGTCGAGCTCAAGACCGGCAAGAACACCAAGCGGGAGCCGCGGTTTCAGGACAAGATACAGGCGACGGCGTACGCTTTGATGCTAGGCGAGCGTTCGGCTGGCGCAGACAGCGCTGTCGACGCGGCCCCGGACACGGGCACGCTCCTCTATACAAAAAACGCCGCTGTCGACCGCAACGAGGAGAGCGGCGATCTCTCGCCGGCCAAGGAGTTCTCTATCGGGAGCGGGCTGCTGAACTACGTCGTTCGGACCCGCAACGCGATTGCGGCGATGGAGTACGACTCTAGCGTGCCGACGGGCTACGAGGCCAACGCCAAATGCGAGTACTGCTTCGAGCAGGACACCTGCATGGCCGTCTCCGGCCGCCTCGACCAGGAATCCAAGGCGGGACAGGTCGGCCGAGCGGTGCCCGACGAGGAACTGGACTACTTCGAGCGGTTCTACACGGCCGTCGAGGCCGAGCGCCGGTCCGTTCACCGGGAGTACGCGAAGCTCTGGGAACAGACGCCCGAGGAGCGCGCCGACAACGACCGGGCGCTCATCGACCTGGAACCCACCGGTCGCCGGGAACTCGACGGCGGCCGCTGGGAACTCCGGGCGACCGGGACCGGGGCCGTCTCGAAGATCCGCGAGGGCAATCTCGTGCTCGCAAGCGACGGCGACCCGGTGACCGGCGACGCTGAACTGGCGCGGGTCGAGCGACTGGGCAACGAGGCGCCACGCGCCTCGGACAGCGGGAACGGCGACGCCGTGAACGCGGAGATCGTCGTCACGGCCGACGAGCCGCTTGATCTCCGCCGACTGGACGTATACCCCTCCGAACTGACGACCGACCGGCTCCAGAACGCGCTGCACGACGCCGTGCTCCTCCAGCCGCCCGAACAGAAGGACGTGCTGTTCGGACGGCGCGAACCGGAGTTCAATTCGGTAGAGGAGACGTTCATCGACAACAACGACGCCCAGAACGAGGCCGTCCAGCTAGCGGTCGGTGCTGAGGACTTCGCGCTCGTCCATGGGCCGCCGGGGACGGGCAAGACGTACACGCTGGCGCGGATGGTCCGAGCCCTCGTAGACCGGGGCGACCGCGTCCTGCTCTCGGCTTTTACCAACCGCGCCGTCGACAATCTGCTGGAAGCGCTGGAAGACCAGGGCTACACCGATATCGTCCGTGTCGGCACGGAGAGTGGCGTCCGCGAAGATATGCAAAAATACCGTCTGGAGACCAGCGGCGACCCGGGCGAGTGTGCGAGTCGGCTCCAGAATGCCCAGGTCGTCGCGGCGACGACAGCTACCTGCGGCGGGAGCACGCTCCAGACCCAGAAGTTTGACGTGGCCGTTGTCGACGAGGCCGGCCAACTGACCGAGCCAGGGACGCTCGCGGCGACGACGCTGGCCGACCGGTTCGTGCTGGTCGGCGACCACCAGCAGCTCCCGCCGGTGGTCCAGTCAGAGGACGAGACGCTGACGACCTCGCTGTTCGAGCGGCTCATAGACGCCCACCCGGACGCGGGCGTGATGCTCGACCGCCAGTACCGGATGGCCCAGCACATCCAAGCCTTCGCCTCGCAGGAGTTCTACGACGGGCAGTTGCGGCCGGCGAATGGCGAGGTGGCTGCCCAGCGGCTCGACGATCTCGACGGTGTTTCACTGTCGAACTTGCCCGAAGGCCTCCGGGACCGCGTGGCGTTCGTCGACCCGGACGGCAGCCAGGTCGGCAACACCAATCCCACCGAGGCCGACCGAATCGCCGACATCGTCGCGTCGTACCGGTCGGCGGGAGTGCCAGCCGACGACATCGGCGTCATCGCACCGTACCGCGCGCAGGTCGCCGAGATATCGAAGCGCCTGCCGGACGTGACCGTCGACACGGTTGACCGGTTCCAGGGGTCGAGCAAGGAGGTCATCGTTATCTCCTTTGTCGCCACCGGGACGCTTGACAGCCCGATATTCGAGGATTACCGGCGTATCAACGTCGCACTCACGCGGGCGAAGAAGGCGCTCGTTCTCGTCGGCGACGGCGACGCGCTGGCGACCGACGAGGTGTACGGCCGGATGGTCGAGTGGGCGCGGGGCTGACTAAGAGTCCGCGTCGCTGACCCTGTCGCCCGTCCGCAGCCCTGCAACGTGTGCGGTGAGATGTTCCCGCAGCGTATCTCTGAGTTCGCTTGCGGTGTCCTCATCGATGTCGTACACCCGAGCGACACCGCCGAGCAGGCTTGACGAACTCGCCGTGTCGGCTCCCACAGTCGCTAGGTCGCGGCGGCGCTGGAACGGCGACCGCGTGACGAACACCGTCTGGAGCCGGTAGTAGGGGACGATGCGCGTCGTCCGCCGCCAGAAGCCGCTCCGGGTCGCCAGTACCGAGTCATCGAGGTCGAAGCCGCGGTGTCGCCAGCGGAGGTGGGCCGCCGGCACGACCGGGAGAAAGAGGAGGGCGGCGAGCCACCAATAGCCCGTTGCAAGTACCAGCGAGTCCACGGCGTAGGCGACTGCGGTGAGGCCGGCCGCGGCCAGCGAGAAGCGAGCGAGATAGCGCCGACGGGCGCGTGTGGGCGACCGGTCGAAGTTGAGGTCGCCGAACGGCTCGATATCGCGGGCCAGTTCGTACACCTCCTCACGGGGGGCCAGTGGGACAGCGACACCCTGCGTCGACTGCTGGTTTCCACCGCTGTAGCCGGCTGTCTCGACGGCCAGCGTCGCGTAGCCGAACCGCCGCATCAGGATGTTCTCGCGGATGGTGACCGTCTGGACCTTCTCCATCGGGATGTTGCCGCTGTAGCGGCGCAACAGTCCCCGCTCGTACCGGAGGTCGCCGTCGGCCTGCGTGAGCTGGAAGCCGTAGTACTCGATGACTGTCAGTGCCACGCTGACGACCAGTGCCAGCAGGAGGAACTGGATGGCGGAGAGGGCGGCGAAGACGACGAGTCGCGTGGTTTCCGGTGAGCTGGCCAGCCAGCGGACGACAGGTCCATTGAGCGATGCGCCGGAAAGGGTCGCGTTGAACCGCAGGACGGCCCAGACGACGTCCATCCCAAGCGGGAGCGACGCTAGCGTCAGGACCGGCGCGGCCGGTCGAACGGAGACGAGCGCGTACGTCAGGAGTTCGCGCTGGTCGAACGCGAACAGCAGCGACCCGTCCGGCTGGTCGCGTTCCGCCGTGTCCGAGGCCGAAACCGGGTCCCCAAAATCATCCGCCGTCTGGGCGTCACCGGTCCGTGCAGGCGTGGAGCCGTTCACTCCGGGGAGATCAGCGTGGGCTGCCCGGCTAGATGTCGCAGCCTCGGACACCGCGTCGGCGGCTCCCGTCTCGGTCCCGGTGGCCTCGTCCCGGTCGTGGGTTCGCACGTAGTTCCGGAGACGTTTGACTTCGGTCTCGTCGACTGCGTCGAGGGTGGCTTCCGTCGCACTGCCACCGGCCGTCTCGAAGCGAACGATTGCGAGTCCGAGCAGGCGGTTGATGATGTTCTGTTCGACATCGAGGTTCTGGACACGACCCAGCGGAATCTGGCGGGACTGTCTGGCGAAGACGCCGGATTCCACGGTGAGCGTGTCCCCGTCGAGTTCGTAGCGAAAGCGGAGATAGCGCGCCAGCGCGTACCCACTAAACGTCAACGCACCGAGCAGGCCGAGCAGCGGAACCGCGAACCCCGGCAGTCCGAGCATTCCGGTTCCGAGTGAGCCCCCGAAGAAGCCAAAGAAACCGCCTTGCAGCGCTGCTCTGGCGACGCGCAGGACCGCACTCCGGGGGTGGAGCCGGTTCATACCGCGTCCGTGGCCTCGCTCTCGTTCGCGAGGTCACGGAGTTGTTCGCGTAGTTCGGTCGCCCGTTCCGGTCGTAGCCCGGGAATGGTGATGTCCGCGCCGCGGGTCCCGGCGGTGTAGACGACGACGCTCGCTAGCCCGATTGCGCGTTCGACCGGGCCGCGCGTGGTGTCGACGTGCTGGACGCGGACGTACGGCACCGACGTGTCGGTCCGGGTGACGACACCACGAAGGAGAAAGAGCGCGTCGTCCTGCAGGTCAAAACGCCAGATGCGGTGAGCAGCGATGGCGTGGGCGACACCCAGAAGCACGAGCACAACCCAGCCGCCGACGATGACCGTCTGTGGCAGCGAGACAGCGAACCGGTCGACGAGATACGCGATGACGCCGAGTACCGACGCCTGGATAACTGTCGACAGAACCCACAGCAGTCTCACCCGCGGGTGGAGCGACTCCATGTCCGAATTGAGGGGCCGGCCGCGGATTAACGGTTTGGCTCCGGGGCGAAATTGGAAGCGTTTCGACCCACACACGGGGCAAACAGTGGGCGAAATCGTCCGGAACTTCGGAAAACGTCCTTGTATGCTCCCGACGCCGGACAAGGCGTATGTCACGAAGCCGACGGACGTTTCTGACGACGCTCGCCGCTGCAAGTGTCACGCTCCCGCTCGCCGGCTGTGCCGGCGGCGACGGACAATCCGGAGACGAGGAGACGGAGTCAATGAACAATGAGGGGATGACTGACTCGATGGAAGGCGAGGGGACCGATTCGATGGAAAGCGAAGCGATGACTGAGTCGATGGATGGCGGCGAAACGAACAGCTCGATGGTACAAGGTAATGAAACGGAGTCGATGGAGGGCAGCGCAATGACCGAATCGATGACGGAGCCCGCGGACGGCGAATCGATGGGTGACGACGAGATGGACGCCGGGATGACCGAAAACGAGACGGCGTCGTACGCCACCCAGTGACGACCGCAACGAACTACACGCGCTCGTTGACCTGTTCGGAGACCCGCTCGCCGGGCCGACGGAGGTGGCCGCTCTCGACCTCGTAGACGTAGCCTGTCACCGTGACGTCGTCGGGAATCAGCTCGTGGTTTTCGAGGTATTCGACCTGTGCCGCACAAGCCGCATCGATGTCGTCGGTCATCCGGACCCACTCCGCGATTGACGCGTCACCGATGTCTAGCTCCGGCAGTGCTGGGTCCAGATCGATATCATCGAGGTCGCCGTCGACCGCGGCCTCGAACCCCGCGACGATATCCTCGTCGGACGCGCTCATCATCCCACAATCGGTGTGGTTGACGACGATGATTTCGGTCGTATCGAAATACTGTGTTGTCAGCGCGGCCGAGCGAATTACGTCGTCTGTCACTTTGCCGCCGGCGTTGCGGTATATCTGTGCGTCGCCCAGCGAGAGGCCGAGCGCGTCCTCGACGGGGATTCGCTCGTCCATGCAGGCGACGACGAGCAACTGCTTGTCGGTCGGGATTCCCTTGCGCCGTCGACGCGCCCAGTCGTCCCTCGCGTCGACGCCGTCGTCGACCGATTCGTGGACGTGGCCGGCCTCCGGTTCGCTGTGCTCGTGCGTGTCGTCGCTCCCGTGTGTGTGGTGTGGCATTGCAGAACACGCCTTTGTGCCACGTGGCCTTTACTGCTTGCTCGGCGGCAGTCCAGCGGAGGGAAGACAACCAAGTCGGGCAGTGCAAGCCTCTCAGTCGTCAGTCGCGACAGCGCTGTCTTCGCTGTTTCCGTCCTCGATTTCGTTCAGGACTCGCTGGTGGAACTCCTGGAGGACGGCCGATTCGTCCTCGGCAAGTACCACGTCGCTGGCCATCAGCGTCGCGAGGCCGAACGCGCGCGGCGACGGCGAGTCGACGCGGGTCCGGACCACGTCCACGTCGCCGTTTTGTATCGCACGCAGGACGGTCTCGATGCCGGCGACGTTCAGTTTGTCCCCCAGAATCTCGCGGTAAGTCTCCTCGACGACGGCGAAGTCGCCGAGGTCCTCGGCGAACCCGAGCAGCATCTCCGAGGACACCTGTTGTTCGCTGGCGGACTTCTCGTAGCCCTTGTAGCGTTTGAGAATCATCAGCGACCGCGTGGCGTTGATGCGGAAGTACCGCTGGAGAAGGTCCGTCCCGTCGAGGCTGGCCCGGAGGTCCTCGCGGGCCGTCTCGGGGTCTAGGTCGCCGACGATTCGCGCGATATCGACCTTCCGGTTCAGCGGCATCGAGAGCGTGAAGCCGTTGTCGGCGACGGCGACCTGAACGTTCGCGCTTGCTTCCCGGGCGATGTGATACGCCAGTAGCCGAGAAAAGCCGTCGTTGAACCGCCGGCCGTAGTTCGAGTGGACGTGGTAGTGCCGTTCGTACTCGTCGTGGTCCAGCGTCTCCTCGATGACTAGACGGTCGGCGGTGGCGACGCTCTCTGGCCCGGCGTAGGCTACCTGCTCGCGGAACATCCGCGCGATAGCTCGAACGCTGTTCTCATCGACGGGGAAGGTCCGGAGCCAGTTGCGGACCTCTGACATCCCGCCGTCGGCCAGCCGGTCCAGCAGTTGGTCCTGGAAATCGAGGATCTCACGCCCGAGGTCGTACGAAAGCGGGAGGCGTTCGGAGAACCACGACGGCACCGTCGGGCGGGCGGCGGTCCGGTCGACGTACACCTTCGACCCGCGGCGGTAGCGGTACTCGAAGTTGTCCCCGCCGAGCACGAACACGTCACCTTTCTCTAACGTGTCCAGATACGATTCGTCAAGCTGGCCGACCCAGCTGTCGTCGCTCCGGGTGACCACATCACAGGTAAACGAATCCGGAATCGTCCCGATGTTGGTCATGTAGATGACTCGCGCGAGCCGACCGCGTTTGCCGATGAGGTGCTCACCCACGTCGTACTCCTCGTAGTGGTGCTCGCCGTCGGGCGCGTCGTTGGTGTCCCGCCAGATCTTGGCGTAGACGTTCTTGTCCTCCATTCCCGGGTAATCAGCAGTCATATACCGCATCAGCTGCTCCCAGTCCTCGTCGTCGTAATCCCGGTACGGGTAGGCACGTCGGAGGACGCTTTTGAACGTCGCTTCGGGGCGAACGTCGTTGATAGCCATGCCGTAGACGTGCTGGGTTGCTACGTCCTGTGCGTTCTCGGGGATGAATACGCGGTCGACAAAGCCCCGCTCGGCCTTTTCGAGCATCACCGCACACTCGACCAGTTCGTCACGGTCGAGCGCGATGACGCGGCCCTCGACAGTCTCACCAAGTTGGTGGCCCGCGCGGCCGATACGCTGGAGCAACGCGGCGACGGACTTGGGCGAGCCGACCTGTACGACGAGGTCGATGTGGGGCATGTCGATACCCAGTTCCAGGCTGGTCGAGGTCGTCACCACATCGAGTGACCCCTCCTTCAGCGACTCCTCGATGTCGCGGCGTCGCTCCTTCGAGAGCGAGCCGTGGTGACACCCGGAGTTCGATTCGTCGTAGCCGTCGAACTTCTCGCGGAGGTTATGCAGGACCCGTTCGGCCCCCGAGCGCGTATTGGCGAACACGAGCGTGTTCGTATGCGACTGGATGTGATCGTGAAGTTGCTTGTAGAACCGCTCGGTGACGATATCCCGCGGCGTGTTGATGAGGTCGTCAGCTGGACAGGACAGCTCCATGTCGAAATCGCGGGCGAAGCGCGTGTCGACGATTTCGTAGTCGCGAGGGTCGCCACCGGGCTCCTCGCGGCCGACCAGGAACTCCGCGACGGTGTCGAGCGGCTCGACGGTCGCCGAACAGCCGATCCGCGTCGGTGACGTCTCGACCATCTCCTCTAATCGTTCCAATGACACCGAGAGATGGGTCCCGCGCTTGTTCCCGGCGAGGCTGTGGATCTCGTCGACGATGACGTACTCGATGGTTTCGAGTTTCTGCTTGAACTTCGGTGAGTTGAGCAGAATTGCGAGGGTTTCCGGCGTCGTGTTGAGGATGTGGGGCGTCGTTTCGAGCATCGCCTGCCGCTCACTGTCGCTGGTGTCGCCATGGCGGATCGCGTGGCGGATTTCCACGTCCTCGCCGCGTTCCGCAAGCTTGGCTGTGATACCGTCGAGTGGCTGTCCGAGGTTCCGGTGGATATCGTTTGCCAGCGACTTCAGCGGCGAGACGTACAGGCAGTAGACGGAGTTCTCCAGTTCGTCCTCGCGGGCCTTCCCGAACAGTTCGTTGATGATACCAGTAAAGGACGCGAGGGTCTTGCCGCTCCCCGTGGGCGCGCAGATGAGGGCGTTCTCGCGCTCGTGGATGAGCGGGATGGCCTCCTTCTGTGGCGGCGTGAAGAAGCCGCCGTTGCCGGGGACGAACTCGCCGAATTGCTCGACCCACCACTCTTGGACGACAGGTGCGAGGCGGTCCAGCACCTCGCCATCGTCGATATCGACCGCCTCCGGGTCGAAGCCCGGGTCCGTCGCTGCGAGACGCTCGCGTCCTCCCATTGTCGGCTCTTACCGACCAGTAGGACTGCCACGGCAAGTGGGTTCCGCCATATCGATGGGGAAAACGTCTAAGCGACCGCCGCGTCTGGCCTGGAGCATGGCCGAATCCTTCGACGTACTGACGCCGCTGGTGACGCCATTCGACGCCGACGGTAACCTCGATGTTGCTGGCCTGGAATCGCTGATCCGGCACGTCGTGGCGGCCGGCGTCGACGGGATCGTTCCCTGCGGAACGACCGGCGAGTTCGAGACGCTGTCGCCCCGGGAGTACCGGACCGTCGTCCGAACCGCGACGGAGACAGCGCCCGACGACTGCCGCGTCATGGTCGGGACGGCCGCCACCAACGTGCCGACGGTCCACGACCGGATGGCGTTCGCCGCCGAACAGGGCGCGGACAGCACCCTGGTCGTGCCGTCGTATTACGGCGGCCAGGCCAGCGGGGCGGGTAACGAGGGGTTCTTCGACGCGGTGCTGGCCGACGCGCCGCTGCCCGTCTACCTCTACAACATTCCCGGAGCAGTCGGACAGGATCTCTCCGTCGAGACGGTTGCCACGCTCGCGCAGTCCGACGCCGTCGCGGGGCTCAAGGACTCCTCGGGCGACCTCCCGTACGCCACCGCGGTGATGAATCAGACGCCCGGAGACTTCAGCGTCTATCAGGGCCACGACGGCCTGTTCGTCCCGTCGCTCGTGCTGGGCGGCGACGGCGGCGTCAGCGCGCTCTCACACCTGCTGTTCGACGATCTGGAGCGGGCGGGCACCGCCGTCGCCAGCGGTGATGTCGAACAGGCCAGAGCGGTCCAACGAGACATCCTCTCACCGCTTTCAGAAGCGTGTGCCGAGTTCGGCTTCGCACCCACGGTGAAGGCATTGCTCGCCGACCGCGGCATCATCGACCACGCGACGGTGCGGCCGCCCCGGGACTCACTCTCACCGGACGCAGTGGAGTCCGTGACCGGGATGTTGTAGCGGCAATCAGATCGCACTGCTCAGCATACCGCGCGCACTGCTGTCGTAGATGGTGTGTTGTTTGTCACCTCCGATAGAGCTCTGAGACTCAAATAGCCCTGTGAGGTTCCACGAGATTCATTACGCTGGGCGGCAGTGAACGCAATATATGTCGTTGCTGCCCTCCCGCGGTCCCGACACGAGCACCTCACAGGACGGGGAGCTACAGGTCGTCGGGGTCGACGAAGACGTCTCAGCCGTACTCGATGCCCTCTCTTCGGAAACGGCCAGAGAGATTCTCAACACCGTCTACGACGATCCGGGAACGCCCTCCGAGCTGGCTGACCGACTCGATATGTCGATACAGAAGGTCTCCTATCATCTGGAGAAACTGGAAGAGGAGGAACTCATCACCGTCGCCGGGGTCCAGTACTCCGAGAAAGGGCAGGAAATGAAAGTGTACGAGCCCCCGGAGGACCCGCTGGTGTTGTTCGTCGGGACGCAGGAACGCAAGCAGTCGCTCCGGTCGCTCGTCCGCCGCGTCCTGCCTGTCATCGGGGTTCTCACCGCGGCCAGCGTCATGCTGCAACTCCTGCTCGGGCAGTTCCCGATCCAGTTCGGGAGTTCGGGGGCCGGCGACGCGGGAACCGCCGGTGACGGTGCGCAGGGCGGCGGGGACGCGGAGAGTCTGGATGCAGCGAACCAGACGGCCGCGACGGCCGAACCCACGCCAACCCCGACAGCGTCGGACGACGGCGGATTCCAGATTGCCGAGGCGACGGAGACGCCAGAGGCCACGCAGGCCCCGAGAAGCACTCCGGCTCCGGAAGCCGATACGCCGGTCGCAGCAATGACCGAGGAGGCACGGCAACTAACGACCGACGCCGCGGCCGGTGGCGGCTTCCATATCGAGCCCGGCGTGGCCTTCTTCCTCGGCGGGCTGCTTGTCCTGACGCTGTACGTCTCGTTCTGGGCGTACAGAAACTACCGCTGAGTCGGTTCAGCGACCCACCCGCTTCAGTCCGACTCGGTCCGTTCGGCGACCAGCACGCCGGCCTGTTCGGTAACCATCTCGACAGCTGTCAGCGCGTAGCCGGCATCAGTGAAGGCGTCGGCAAGGACACCGACCGTCGCCGGGTCGTCGACTTCGGGGCTGTAAAACGGCGCGTCGGGGTCGTCGTCGCCGAACAGCATCACGTCCCCGAGGACGATGCGTCGCGGCCCCAAGTCAGCGATAGTGTCGATAGCCTCGCGTTTCTCGTCGTCCCCGAGGTGGTGCATCGCGAAGTTCGACGTGACGATGTCGACCGGGCCGTCGACGTTGGGAGCGCGGAAGCGACCGTCGCCGAAGGAAACGTTCTCAACGCCACGCTCGTCGGCTTTCTCCCGTGCTTTCTCCAGCATCCCGTCGCTGATGTCGCGGCCGATAATCTCCCGTGCATCGGGCGCGAGCGCGAACGCGATGGCTCCGGTGCCAGTGCCGAGGTCGAGTACCACGTCGTCGCTTTCGGGAGCCGCGTGCTCGACAACGAAATCGACACAGGCGCGATACGCCGCCGAATCCTGATCCTCGTCGTAGGCATCAGCGTGTTCGGAGAACCGATCGGCGTGTTCGTCGAGTGATTTCTTCATACGCGCTTCTCGTCGTGCTCGCACAAGTGTCTCCCGCTCCGTTTCGCGGTTTTGCCGCAAACGCGGTTCGGTTAAAACGGTTTTTGAGCCACGGGTGAATTTTTGCTATCCCCGTCCGAAGCATGAACTGCGCCGTCGTCGGGTGACCTTCCCACACGACCGCCCTGACCCCGTCCCCGCCGACGGCCACCGCCCTCACTCCGCTGACGCTCCCTGGTGGTTCCCCTGCCGACGTGTGCCCCCAGACACCAACGCTTTGTCCGTTCGCTCGCTGTCGTCCGGTATGCGTCTCACGTTTCTCGGCACCGGTAGCGCCATGCCCACCGGCTCTCGAATGCAATCCGGCCATCTGCTGGAGTCCGACGGGAACCGCTTGCTCGTCGACTGTGGCAGCGGCGTGTTGCACTCGCTGGCCCGAACAGACGCGGGGTACGAAGGCGTCGACACCGTGTTGCTGACCCACCATCATCTGGACCACGTTTCCGACCTCGACGTGCTGATGAAGGCCCGCTGGCTGGCCGGTGAGACGGACCTCACGATAGCTGGCCCGCCGGGGACGAGCGATCTGGTTCGGGATCTGCTCGAAACACACGACTACATGCAGGACCGTCTGGACCTGACGCTCAGGGACCTCGACGGCGGATCGTTCGAGCTGGCTGGGTTCAGCGGCGACGCCTGCGAGACGCGCCACTCGATGCAGTGTTTCGCGTACCGGCTCTCCGTCGATGACGGTCCAGCGATAACGATTGGCGCGGACTCGGAGGCGTTCACGGACCTCATCGAGTTCGCCGACGGGTCGGCCGTACTCGTTCACGACTGCGCGTTCCCGGACGACGTGGACGTATCGAACCACCCGACGCCGAAGATGCTCGGAGAGACCCTCCGCGATGCCGACGCCGAGGTCGGCCGCGTGTATCTCACGCACCTGTACCCACACACTGAGGGGCGACACGAGGAGATGCGTGAGTCGATAGCGGAGAGCTACGATGGCGACGTACAGTTCGCCGAGGACGGCCTGACAATAACGGTCAGTTAGACACGTTCGAGCGTGACTCGGAACTCGGCCCCGCCGGCATCGCTTTCGGCCACGCTGACGCTGCCGCCGTATGATTCAGTCAGCGCCCGAACGAACCCGAGGCCGAATCCGGTCCCCGAACTCTCCTGCCCCTTCACACCCATCTCGAAGATATCCTCGCGCAGGTCCGGCGAGACACCGTCCCCGTCGTCGGCGAAACAGACCGTAACCTCGTCGGAACTGACGTCCGCCGGGTACACTCGCATATTGATCTCGCCTTCGTTGTGGACCGCCGCGTTGGACATGATGTTCGTGAACACCGAGTCGAGCAGGTCACCGCCGTACACCTGATAGTCGAACTCGGCCGCATCGAAGTCGACGGTCAGCGACTCGTAGTTGGCTTCAATGTCACGCACCGTATCTCCAAGGACAGATTCGAGGTCGTGTGGCTCCGGATTGTCCTGTGTTTCCAGCGTCGAGACGAGGTCGCCGACGCGCTGGATGAGGTCGGCAGCGCTCTCGGCCGCGCGCTGGATCTTGCCGGCGTACTCCTCGGTCTGGCCGTCGACCTGTCCAGCGACGACGTCGGCGAACCCGGCGATGACCTGCAGGTCGTTACCCAGGTCGTGGCGAAGCAGTCGGTCGTACATCTCGATCATCTCCTTTCGCCGTTCCAGATCTCGGTGTGCCCGTTCTAGCCGTTCACGGGAGCGGATATTTGAGATGGCTGTCGCGGCGTGCGTCGCGAGGATTTCCATCGGCCTGACGTACTCGTCCCCGAACTCCTCGACGCTCCGTGACCGCGTGACCAACACCGCGGTCACCTCGTCGCCCATCCGGGCTGGGACAGCCAGGGCACCAGTCACGTCCGAATCGGCCGTGACAGCGGCATCAGACCCCTGCTCGACCAGCGTCTCGCCAGCCTCCTGCGCCCGTCGAGCCAGGTCACTCGGTGGCTCGCCCTGAACGAGGTTCGGGTTCGTGCTGTGGACGACTCGGAGGTCATCCTCGCGCACCTCGACGAACGTAGAGTAGGAGAACTCGAACAGCAGTGACATCGCTTCGAGTGTGAGAGAGACGACTTCGTCGACGGACTCGCACCGATTGAGCGCCTGACCGTACTTGTTCAGGTCGGCGACCTGTCTGGCGAAGTCCTGTTGTTCTTCAAACGACATATCACCGACTCCTCGCAGACATTGGAACTACGTATTAATGGAGAGCGCGGCAAAAAACGGTTTCGGGAGACTCACCGATGGCGTAATAGATGACAGACATGTAGCGTGAGTATGCGGCCTCAGTCGAGTCGGTAGCGCAGCAGCGCGGCGATGCCGCCGAGATTCGAGAGTTGCTGTCCCGGAGCGAACTCCGCGGAGAAGACGGTCACGTCCCCGCCTTTCTGCTCTGTCGTTTCGATGATCTGGTCGACGTCGATATCCCAGTCGCCCTCGCCGGCCCGCTCCAGTCGGAGTCGCTCATCGAGCACGAGCAGCGTCTCGATAGCGCCGTAGTCGGCCGCTTTTGCGACCTCCTCCGGGCCGTACGCCACTTCCGAGCCCGACCCGATGCGCTCCATCAGTTCGTCGATGTAGTCGGCCTCCTCAGCGATACGTGTCTGCTGTTGGACATCCTCAACAGCGCCGCGTTTGAGCACTTCGTGAACCCCGCGGTCGCCGACAGCGGACGTGTCTACGACGGTAATCTGTTCGGCGATGTCGGGAATATCGTCCTGAAAGTGGTCCAGCGCGTCCTGTTTGGTGAAGCCGGGGCCGGCGAGGATGTAGGCGTCCACGTCCTGCCGTTTGAGAACCGACGCCAGTTCGTCGAACAGTTCCTTTCGTGGGCGGGCGTACTCCCCTTTCCCGGTCGTTGAGGTGATGGTCGCCCGCTCCTCGGTGCCGTACTGGGCGACGGTGTGAACGTGTGCTTCGCCTTCCTCCACGGTCGCAATCGCCACGTCGGGGTTCTCCGTCGCCTCGACGGCCTCCTCCAGCCGGTCGGCCTGATCGGGCTTGAGGTGCTTCTCGACGGTGAGTTCGGTGTGTTCCTCGACGTTGAGCGTGTGGTGAAAGCCCAGCTGGTCCTCGCGGGAGCAGTCGACGATTTCGCCGCCGACGCGAAGGCGATTGGCGAACTTCGCGAACTCCACGTCGGTGACTTCGATCTGAATCCACATCGGCTCGCGCTCGCCGCCCTTGTCCCGGAGGTTGTCGTCGTTGCGCTGGATGCGCCGCGTCGTGTCGCCGGAGACGAGATCCCCCGGCTCGATAACATACGAGAGATGCCAGAGGTCGTCAAGCGTCTCGGGGACCACCTCGATTCGTTCTGCCCCTTCCGCGGTGGTCTCCTGACTCTGTATCTGCATACTGAAGCGTCCGCTTCATGGACACAAGTGTTCTGCCATTCGACGCGCCGCGACGGCAAGAACCCGGTTCCGACCGGGTGTGCCGAGCCACTCAGGCGACAGAGCCTGCGGTTGGCGTCTGTGACTCGCTTGCGAGGGCTGGCACCTCTCTGACGGCGGTTCCGATAGCGTACGCACCAGCGACGTTGCCGTAGAACGAGAGAAACGGTATCAGGACCGCGCCGACGACGGTGACGGAGGCGAACCCGCCGACCACCTGCGCACCGATGGCGATGGCGACCGCCACCAGCCACGCGATAGCGTAGGTCTGTGATCCACCGACCGCGCGCAGCGTGCCGGGCGAGAACGCGGCCCGACACGCCCAGTCACTGCGTACGCAGCCACGGCCGCGGGGAGGAGATACACCGCGCCGAGCGAGACCACAACGGTGACAGCGACGACGAGTGCAAACAGGAGGCCGATGACGGAAAGTCCCAGTGCTGGCTCGCCGCCTGTCGTCGTGACCACAGAGGCTGGCACAATGAACGAGGCGACTGCGAGGCCGATGACGACCAGCGGGACGAGCCCGTACACGAGCGAAATCAGGAACGCGACCACACCTTCAATGAACAGGTCTCCCCACTCGTCGAACACTGGCGGCTCCTCGTCGGCACCGTCGCTCACTGCTCGGATGACACGGACGAGGTAGCCGTACACGAACAACACCGGGATGAAAAACACGCCCAGCAGACTCAACACGCCACCGATAAGGATAGTTTCGATTTTCTGCTCGCCGGTCCAGGGGTATCGGAGTGCGTCTTCTAACATGGAGACTTCGTAACGGTTTGTATCCGGACAGTCCTGGAACCCCAGCCACGGATCAGTGTTGTTGAACCAATATCATAAATCCGGGCGCTCCAGCAGCACGGAAAGACCTGGCACAGAGACTGGATCAGGCCGCGGGCTGGGCGTCGGGCGTCTCGTCACCGGCGTCGACGACGGGCATATCCCGTACCGCGGTCCCGACCGCGTAGGTCCCTGCCACGTTCGCGTAGAACGTCACGAAGGGGACCAGCACTGCGCCGATGACGACGGCGTTCAGGACACCGATGACGACACCGGCGAGCAGGCTGATACCGAACGCGACCAGCCAGCCGGTGGCGTAGGTCCGACTGAACGCAAGCCGGCGGAGTTCAGCAGGTGCGAACGCCGCCGCAATGCTGTCCGTCCGGACGTACGCAACGATTGCGGCCGGGAGCACGTACGCGATGGCGAGCGAAAGGACGGTCATCGCAAGCGTGGCGACGAGGGCGATGAGGCCGACGGCCAGTCCGCTTCCGGCGCCGTTGCCGCCCAGACCCAGCGTCGCGCCGCTTGCGAACACCGCTACGAGAGCGATAGCCGCCGGGATGAGTGAGTAGACGAATCCGATAGCGAACACCTTCAGGCCGTCCATACCCAGGTCGCCCCAGTCGTCGAACACCGGCGGTTCGGCTTCGCCGTTCAGCACCGCCCGGAGCGTCCGGACGATGTAGCCGAAGACGAAGAACACCGGCACGACGAGGAAACTCAGGAGCAGCAACACGCCCCCGATGGCGATAGTTTTCACTGCGCTGTCGCTGTCCCGGGGATACGATAGTGCTTCTTGGAACATGATAGTACTCCGTGACATCAGCCTGGCCGGCGTGGCCGCTGCCACGTCAGTCACGACGAGGTGTCACATCAAGTTATAATACAACTTACAGGTATATATAGCAGTACGTGTGCCGTGCTGTCAGGTGTAGCCGGACAGCTCTCAGTGTCCTACGTGTCGGTGTCGCTGTCGGCGGCCGCCTGCAACCGCGCGAACGCCTCCCACGAGGGGTCGGCTCCGGGATGTGACTGTCGAGCGCCGTCGACGTACAGGCCCTCGCCGTCGGTCACCTCGCCGACGACGGCGGCTGGCGTCCCGCGGGCCCTGAGCGCGTCGGCGACGTTGCCGGCGTCCGCAGGGTCAACAGCGGCTAGAAGCGTCCCGCAACTGCTGACGTGCCAAGGGTTGATATCGAGCGCGCCACAGAGGTATTCGACGCCGTCGGCGACCGGCATCGCGTCGCTGTCTACGTCAAAGCGGACGCCCGCACCGTCGGCCATCTCGATGAGCGCGCCGGTGATGCCGCCCTCTGTGGCGTCGTGCATCGCCGTCACGGTTCCGGCGTTAGTCGCGGCCATGGCATCCTCGACGAGAGCGGTGTCGGCCAGTCGCTCTTGGGCGGTAGCGATTCGGTCGGGCGACAGCCCGATCTGCGCCGGGAAGAGGTTTGCAAACAGCCCAGTGACTTCGGCCCCGGGGCCGGTCCCGACGACCAGTTTGTCGCCCGGGCGCGCGCCGTCCGGCCGGACGATGTGGTCGTGGGACCCAACGCCAAGCACCGTCGCGCCGCCGACCCAGGAGTAGTCGACGCTCGAATACCGGGCGGTGTGGCCGGTGACGACGCTCACGCCGACTTCTTCGGCCCGTCCGGCGAAGCCGTGCCACATCGCCGCCAGTTCGTCGTCGGTCATCTCGGGCGGGAGCGTGAACGTCACGGAGAGGTGCGACGGCGGGATGCCGGAAACGGCAACGTCGGCCAGTACCACGTCGAGTGCAAACCGACCGGCCCGCTCGAAGCCCAAGTCGGGGAGGATCGACAGCGGGTCGGTGGCTGTGACGAGGGCGTCGCCGCCAACGTCGATGACGCCGAAGTCAATGCCGTGAGTCGGCCCCAGCGTCACGTCGGCTCGGTCTGCGCCCAGTTCGGGGTAGATGACGCTATCGAACAGTTCGCGGTCGATTTTCCCGAGGTCACTCATGCAGTCGGTCACCCCCAGCGCGGTGTTCTCTCCACCCCGACATGGTCAGTCCTCAGACATTCGGCTGCCGCCGGGCGGCAGGAACTCCTGTATCTGGTCCGGGCTGGCGACCTTGCGGACGAACGACTCGTCGGCGAAGCGGGACCTGAACTCCCGGTACAGGCGCTTGGCGATGTCGTTCTGGGCGTACTGGCCCGGTTCGACGGTGATGCTCGTCGCGGCTTGCCCCTCAATGGCTTCGGGTGGGCCGCCGATGACCCGCGTCTCGTCGTCGCAGGTGATGCCGACCGCGACGCCGACTGGCGTGGACTCGAAGTACGTCCGGTCGCCGCGGATGGCGAAGCCGCCTTTCTCCAGGTATTCGCCGCTTTCGGGCGTCTTCGACACCTGGTCGGGGTCAACCATGTACACGTCGCCGGCGAACTTCCCGTCTTTCCAGACCGAGGAGTACGAAACCGCGAACTGCGCGGCCTGGTCCAGCGAGGACTGCGGGAACTCCACCTCCTTGGACGGCTCGCTGGGACCGGTCGCCTTGAGGACCGTGACCGGGCCGCCGTGTGCCTGCGCGTGGAAGAACTTGTCACCGCCCTCCAGGTACTTCTGGACGAGTTCCTCGTTGTCATCTGCGTCCCGACCGCCGATGACGAGGAAGCCGTCCGAGGTGTGGAACCAGCGGAACTGCTCGTACCACTGTTCGGTCGACCGGGTGGGAATGGACTGCATCGAGAGCCAGTCGGTCGGTTCGTCCTCGCTCTGGTCCTCGTCGGCCTCGTCGTCACCGTCGTCGGCCTCCCACTCGTCACGTCGCTCTTTGACCGCTTCGAGGTCCTCACGGGTGTTCTCGATGGCAGCGAGCGCGCCCTCTTTCTTCTCCTCGATGCGTTTGGCCTCTTTGTACAGTTCGTCGGCGTTCTTCTCGACGCCGGTGAAGGCGTCCACCGTGACGCGCGTCCCGTCGATATCGAGGGTCACCGTCCCCTCGCTCCCGTCCAGCGAGACGACCGCCTCGGCAGCCGCGATGCCGCGGTCGGCTCCCTCATCGAACTTCGCCTCGATGTCGTCCCAGGACACGTCGTCCTCACGAGCGGCCTGAACCGTCGAGAGCACGTCGTCGACGAGGTCGTAGTTCGCGTACAGCAGTTCTGCTTTCTCCCGCTCGGCCTCGGCGTCAGCTTCGAAGTCCTCGATAGCCTGCTTCTGCTGCTGGATGATGCGCTGCTGTTTCTCTATCTCGGCCTCGAAGTCCGGGCGCTGTGTCTCGCCGCCCTCGACTTCCTCCTCCCGCTGGAAATTGAAGAAGTAGTCGTCCAGCGCGGAGTTGAACGCCGTGAAGGATTCGCTGTAGAGTTCCTCGTACTCCGACAGCGGAATCGGGGTCACGTCGACGCGCCGCCGGTCTGGGTCATCGCCGGACCCCTCGTTACCTGCACCGTCACCGTCGTCGAGCGTCTCGTAGTATACCCGCGGGTCGACATTCCCCTCGCGCAGGCGCGTCCCCATCTCATCGATGAGTTCGTACAGCCGCTCGAAATCGGATTCGTCGAGGTCGTCGACGGCGACGTTGTAGTCGATGCCGGCGCGGGTACACAGCTCCTCGCCGTAGAGACCGCCGAAGTTCAGTTGTGTCGCCAGCGTCCGGACGAGGTCGGCGTCGGATTCCTTGATACGGGCAACGAAACCGTCGTAATCGACGGTCATCGGATTGAACCGCGCCGACGGGAACTCGTAGGGTGTCCCCGGCGCGACGGTGCGTGATTTGAGCCGGACCGTCTCTAGACAGTCGATGACCTCGCCGTATTCGTCCAGCACGGCGACGTTGCCGTCGCCGAACAGTTCTGCAACGATGGTCGTCGATCCGTCCTCGCGGTCGAACTCCAGTTCGATGATACGGTCGAACTCGAACTGCTCGACGCGGACGAGGTCAGCGCCCGACAGCCGGTTCCGGAGCATCATCGCGAAGTCCGGCGGTCGACCCGGCGCGTCGGGGACGTGGCTCTGGTCGGCAACGTGGGCGCGCTTGACGTCACCGACCTCGATGAGGAACTCGACGCGCCCGCGGTCGAAGTCCCGGAGCTTCAGTCTGACGAGGTCGTCCTCGGGGTAGAGGTACGCCTTGTCGAGCTTCGCGCCCTCGTAGCCGGCGAGTTCGCCCTCCAGAGCGGCGAGGTCGACGCTCGTCAGTTCCCGCTTGTGGTCCATGTCGGTGGCTGTCGGCGGGCACCCAAAGGCGTTCCGTTACCCGCTGTCGGCGATTGCCTCGCCCGTCTCCAGTCCGTTCCGTAGCGCCGCGTGGAGTCGCCCCTCGCCAGCCACCCAGTCGCCGGCGAAGTGCAGGTCGTGCTCGGCCGCACACGACAGCAGGTCGTGGTCGACCTCGCCCTCGGGCTGAGAGTAGCGCCAGTGCTGGTGGTCGGTCCAGTCGGGGTCGGCCAGCCGGTCGTCGTCCAGCAGTCGGGCCGTCCGAGTTGCGATGTCGTCGATAAGCGTGTCGGGGTGTTCGTCGTAGTTCGCAATCGACCACGGCTCGTTCATCTGGACCAGCAGGAGCGACTCCCCGTCGGGGACGTGGCCGTCCTTGCATTCCTCGCGGCCGATCCAGCCGATGTCGTGGTCCTTGTCGCTGTTGACCGCGGCGTACCACGGCACGTCAAGTTCGAAGGGGTAGTGCAACACCCCGGCGATGACCGTTCGGTAGGGGACCGAAGCGACCTCCTGCCGGAGTTCCCGGCAGTCGTCGTGGTTCCACCGCGACTGCCCCAGCAGGTCAGCCGTCTGCGGAGCCGGCGGTGTCAGCAGCGCGGCATCGAAGTGCCCGAGGTCCGCTCCGTCGTCGTCCTGAAGCAACCAGCCGTCGCGCTGTCGCTCCAGACGCTCGACCCGCACGCCGTTCTCTACCTCGGCGTCCGTCTCGTTGAACAGCCGCTTTGCAACCTGCGTAATCCCCGCCTCGTAGGTCCATTTGTGTTCGTCAGCATCTCGACCAGCGTCGATGTCGCCGGCCCTGTCGAACGCGTACACCGGTTCCTCGATATCGACGAGCCCCTCGGTCGGGAGTGCCTCGGTGACCAGTTCGGTCACGCGGTCGTCGTCGGCCTTGAGATAGTTCGCCCCGTACTCGTACGTGCAGTCGCCGTGGCGCCGGGTCGCGGCGCGCCCGCAGACACCACGGCTCTTCTCAAACACTGTTACGTCGACGTCCGTGTCGCGGAGCGCGTAGGCTGCCGCCGCACCGGCACCACCAGCACCGACGACTGCGAGGTTACGAGACATACTTGCCAGTCGGGCGGTACGAGTAAAAATCCACCACACAACCAGTTCGGACCGCTCGCCCGTGGTCCGATTCAGCGATCCCACTGGCGTCGAGAGCCCCGACCCGTCCAGCCGATGACGGCGAGTATTGCGATACCGACACCCACCTGGCGGAGTGAGAACCCCGGTCCCTGTGCCGCGGTCGTCGCCTGCTCGTCACCGTCAGTTCCGGAAACAGATTGACTTTCGACTCTGAGCGACCCCGCCGTCTCACCGTTGACCCGTACCGTTCCGTTGACTGCCTCAAACTCGGTCTCGACGACCGTCTCTTCCCCTGGGTCAAGCGCCACTCGATCCGTTGCCACGGGTTCGCCGTCGACCGTCACAGTCAGCGTCTCGTTGACCGGCCGCGAACGGGTGTTCGTTACTGTCGTTCGCACAGTCGTATTGAACCCGGCCCGGACCCAGTCAGCCGACAGGGACGCGTCCGAAATCCGGACGTCGGCGCTCCCCTGTCCGCCGGAGGTGGATGCCTCGTCGGTGTCCGTTTCGGTTTCCGTCCCAAACCCGACGGTTCCGTTCCCGCTACCGGTCGTGTTGTCAGCAGGCGCACCGCCGCCCGCGGTTTCGTTCCGGGTCGTCGTGTTCTCCTCTTCGTCCGACCCATTCGAGCTATCGGAGTCGTCGTCTGCATCGGCCGAATTGTTTCGGTCAGCGCCATCATCTGCGTCGGTTTCCTCTTGGATTCCGTTCTCGGTCGGTTCATCCGTTTCAGTCGGTTCTTCTGTCTCCTCGGTTTCCGCAGTTTCTGTGGGTTCTTCGGTCTCAGTCGGTTCCTCAGTCTCCTCGGTTTCTGTGGGCTCTTCCGTTTCAGTCGGTTCCTCAGTCTCCTCGGTTTCTGTGGGTTCTTCAGTCTCGGTCGGTTCCTCCGTTTCCTCAGTTTCTGTGGGTTCCTCTGTCTCAGTCGCTTCTTCCCTCTCTTCGGTCTGCTCACCGTCATCCTGTGTGTCGGTCTCGTTAACCTGCCCGAGTAGTGTCCCTGTGTGGCGTTCGAGAACAGATGGAACGATGGGTCCGGGTGTGCTTGCTGTGGTCTCTGACTCGCTCTGTGGACCGGCGTCGGAAGCGACCACGCCGCCGACGGCGAAGACGGATGCGAACACAGTGGTGGCAAAAACGACAGCGACGGCAGTACAGAGTGTTCTGGCCTCGCTCATACAGGGGATACGTGAGTAAACGATTAGTTACGCAGCAGCCAACCCGTCGGTAAGGTCGTCCTTCCAACGCTGAAACTGGAGAGACGGAAAGTCCCTGTCCACTGGAGCCTTACACCCGTCGGCGGAGTCGGGCGATGCCGGCGAGTAGTGCCACCACAATTGCCACTAGCTGGACGGTGAACCCTGGGCCGGACGCTGCGACCGTTTTCGCGGCTGGCTCCGCGCCGCTGCCCTCACCAGTCTCGTCAGTTCCGGACTCGCCTGTACTCTGGGCGGTGTCTGAGCCGACACGCAGATCACCGGCACTGACGCCGTTGACCGCGACTGCGCCGTCAACAGCCTTGAACTCCATCGTCACAGTAGTTTGTTCGCCGGGATTGAGTCGGACAGTCCGAGAGGCGACCGAGTCGCCGTCGACGGTGACTGTCAGCGTCTGTTCGACGGTTTCGTCGGTCGGATTCTCCACTGCCGCTCGCGCCGATGTGTTGAAGCCAGCCCGGACCCAGTCAGCCATCAGAGACGCATTAGAAACGGTGAGTTCTGCGGGCATCGGTGTCGATACATTCGTATTCGAGGGGCTAGCTGTCGTCGTCGGGGTGGACGCATTAGCGACCGGAGAGACGACAGCGATGGTCGAGAGATTGGACGATGATGCCTGGATAGACTTATTGGTCGCGTTGGCAGTACTGGGTAGCTGACTCCAGGACCCGTTGTGGTACTGGAACACCCGGACGCTATCCATCGATCCGTTGGTCGGAAGCGCCGATTCGTTGAGCCGCAGGGTGTACGTCGCTCGGCTGATGGCAGACGCATTTGCGCCGGAGGTGACGGTCACGTACCCACGCACACCGTCTTCCTGAACTTCGGTCATGTCGTTCGGCGTGGCGTGCGGACCGAGCAGCGTCGCGTTGAACCCATCACTTTCGTTGGTCACGTTGAGCGAGAGTGCAGAGAGGGTGAACGCCGGCGCGGTCTCGGACGGACCGGAACGGTTCAGCGACTGGGTGACCGTCGAGTTTGCGGCGTCGGCAGTCACCCGGACAGTGACCCCGTTGTCGATATGGGACTGCGAGATCGCGGGAGCCTCTGCGCCGCCGCCGTTGTCGGTCTCGTCTGCGTCGTCATCGAAGTCGAATCCGCCGCCTCCACCACCGCCACCGCCGCCTCCGCCTCCACCACCGCCACCGTCGCTACTGTCTTCAGCTTCGACAGCGAGCGTTTCGGTGGGGACGTTGCCAATGGAGAGTGACCGATTGCCCTCATCGTCGAAAGAGATACTGAACGAGACAGTTGCTGTCTCACCGCCGGCAATCGGACCGACAGTTTTGGACTTGAGTGTCCGATTGCTTTCTGTGAGCGCCACGGTGTAGTTTCCACTCTCTGTGCCGACATTTGCGACAGTTGCTGTCACGTCCACTGAATCGCCGGTTTCGACGGACTGATTACTCAGTTTTGCGTCGCGAACCTCGAATCTCGAAGACTGCTCGTCCGTAGCTGTTTCAGTTCCAGTCCCGTCTTCATCGGTGGCGGCCTCAGTTTCGTTCTCTCCCTCAACCGTAATCGTCTTGCTCACATCTCCGACGGAGAACTGATGGGTTCCAGTTTGCTCAAAGGTGTGGACGTACGTGTCCGTCCCCGACTCACCCGGTCCAAGACTGAACGACACTGCATCGACAGACCTGTCGTCGACGTATGTGAAAATATCTCGCTGACCGGACACAGCTCCAGTGTTCTCTGCAGTGACGGTCAGTTCGACGGCACCGCCCTCGGTGACCGTCGTCCGGTTCCACGAGTGGTCCGTGACAGTGATATTCGGCTTACCAACGACCAGCGTGCCGGCGGAGTCACCGTTGACTGTCACCTCGTGTTCCCCATCATCGATGTAGCCGCCGTCATCGGTCTCTAACACGTAGGTCGTGGTCACGTTTCGTTCACCTGGTGCGACACTGACATCTGTTGAACTGATGACCGTCACCTCCCGCCCGCCAACTTCGACGGTAATCGGCACAGTCCCGGCAGTGCCGCCCGTGTTCTCGAAGGTGACCCAAACCTCGGGTTGGGGCGTTTGCATCTCCGCCGTATTGACTCGCTTGTCTATCAAGCCGGCATCACGTACCTTGATGTCTGGTGGGCCGGCTCCACCCCCGTTCTCTGCTTCGACAGTGAGTGTCCCGGCAGCCGCGTCGTTTATCGAGATACTTCGATTACCGCTCTCGTCGAATGAGCGGATGTACGACACCGTCGTCGAATCACCACCATCCAGCGTCACCTCTCTTGTTACCTCGGTTTTGCCATCGACGGTGAACGGCACCTCAAAGCTCCCTTCCCGGTCGCCGGTGTTCGTTACGGTAGCAGTTATTTCAACAGCTTCGCCGACGTTGACCGTAGATCTATTGAGTTCGCGCTCTGTCACCGCAAAACTCGGTGGCTCACCGACCGTGATGGTTTGCGTCTCCCCAGCGGTGCCGAACTCGAACTCACCGGCTTCGTCGAACGTGTGTACGTATTTCTCTGTCCCCGAGTCGTCCGGCTTAAGATTGAACGATACCCCGCCGTCGGATTTCCCGTCGACGATGGTGAAGATGTCTCGCTGTCCGGAGACAGTGCCCGTATTCTCCGCTGAGACAGTCAGTTCGACGGCTCCACCCTCACTGACTGTCGTCGTATTCCAAGAGTGGTCCGTGACGGTGATATTGGGTTCGCCGACGACTAGCGTGCCCGCGGGTTCGCCGTTGACCGTCACCTCGTGTTCCCCGTTTTCGATGTAGCCACCGTCACTGGTCTCCAGCACGTACGCCGTGGTCACGTTGCTCGACTCATCCGGCGCAACCGTCGCTTCGTCGGGACCGATGACCGTCACTTCCCGCCCGCCGACCTCGACGGTAATCGGCACAGTCCCGGCAGTGCCGCCCGTGTTCTCGAAGGTGACCCAAACCTCGGGTTGGGGCGTTTGCATCTCCGCCGTATTGACTCGCTCGTCGATCAGGCCGGCATCCGTTGCCCGAATGTCTGACTCTCCGATGGTTCCTGTCTCGTGATTGGACGCAGCCGCGACACCCGGCCCAAACATCGGGGTCGTCGACACCGCAACCACCATCAGTAGCGTCATCGCTGATAGCCACAGGCCCGTAATCTTACCCATGGGGTGGTCGATGACAGTATGGTAATTAGTTAGCGGGAACGAATCGCCAAGTAAGGTCCTATTATCGCGTTTACCGTCCGCTACCGCCAGTTCTAGTCTAATAAGGGGCGAACCCCAACATTACAGGTAATGGCCTGTTCGGCGCGCCCGGACCTAGGGCTGGCGTGTCGGTATACATATAGTACCTCAAACGGCGACCGTTCTTTCGGTCGTCGCCTGAGTTCTGCCGCGCGATGAAGGCAACTCTCGGCTAGCCAGACACACAACAGCGCAGTTCTGCAGCGATGCCCTACCGACAGGACACCCAGTTTCACACGTCCGAGGATGGCAGAAGGAGAAAATCAGGTCGAGCGGCTATCAGAGACGCTTGCTCACGTATGGGCCGTCCTGCTTGTACCCCAACTTCTCCCGGTAGTACTGCCGGACACCGATACCGGAAATGACAGCCAGTTTCGGGAAACCGGCATCACGGGCCAGTGTCTCTGCTTTCTCCAGCAATCTCTTCCCGTAGCCCTTGTGCTGGTGGTCCCCGTCGTCGCCCTCCTGGCCGACGCCGACGGCGTTGCCGTAGACGTGGAGTTCGCGAACGATTGCGGCGTCCTGTAGCTCCCGGCGTACCGGATCGTTGGGGAACCGGAGCCGACAGAAGCCGACGAGCACGTCGTTCTCGAAGTCTTCGAAGGAGATGAAGTGTTCCGTGCCGCCACAGGCCTCGTAGGTCATCACGTTGAGTTCGATGTTCTCGGCCTCGTCGTCGCTGTGTCCGGCCTCCCGACAGCGGATGCAGTCACACGTCCAGCCGTGTTCTTCCATGCGCTGCCAGGCGAGCTGGCGGAGGTTCGACTTCCAGACGCCGCCCTCGATGAAGTCCGCCGGGATGTCCCGCTGGACGCGCTGGAGGCGGGTGTAGCGGGGGATCATGTCCTTGATTTCGGCGACTAACTCGGCGGCCTCGTCGTTGTCCAGCGGGTCGAACTCGTCTTTGCGCCACCAGTCGTAGGTGACGGTTCCCTCGACGATCAGCGTCGGGTATATTTTCAGATAGTCCGGCCGCCAGTCCGTCTCGTCGAAGATGCGTCGGAAGTCCTCCAGACACATCTCCTTGGACATTCCGGGCTGGCCCGGCATCATGTGAAAGCCGACTTTGAACCCTGAGTCGCGCAGGCGGCGGTTGGCGTCGATGGAGGCCTGAACGCCGTGGCCGCGGTGCATCTCACGGTTGATGCGCTCGAAGGTGGTCTGGACGCCCACCTCGACTTTCGTGGCGCCGAGGTCGAGCATCCGGTCGATCTGTTCGGGATCACACCAGTCGGGCTTCGTTTCGAACGTCGTGGCGACGTTGCGGACGTCGGCGGTCTCGTTTTCCGCGATGACATCCTCCAGATACCGGAACTCGTAGTCGTCTTCGGCGAAGCTCACGTCCTCTGCGGGCGTCGGCTCTCCATCCACGTCGAAGTCGTTCATCGCCTCTAGGGCTCGCTTGACGAACCACTCCTGATAGTCGTGGCTCCGAGCTGTCATCGTTCCGCCCATCACGATGAGTTCGGCCTTGTCGACGGGGTGGCCGATTTCCCGCAGTTGGTTGAGCCGGAGGGTCACCTGTCCGTACGGGTCGTAGTCGTTCTGTTCGCCGCGTGCGGCCGCGGGCTCGTGGCCGGTGTAGGACTGGGCGGAGGAGAACTCCGAGTCGGGACCGCCGGGACAGTACAGGCACTTCCCGTGGGGGCACCGCTCGGGCGACGTCATGATAGCGATGGGGGACACACCTGAGGCGGTCCGAACCGGCTTGCGCTGGAGAACCTCCTCCAGCACCTCGCGGTGTTCCTGTGGCGCGTAATCGAGCAGTTCGGAGTTTTTCGGCACTTTCGGTGCGGAGTACTCCCGACAGACGTCGATCTTGGCTGATTCGACATCGTCGCGCTCGACCTCGCCTGCGAGAATCCGGTCGACCAGCTCCGCACACACCTGCTGGAAGGTCTCTGTCTCGTCTGGGTCCGGCGTCTCCGTGCTCATCGGGTTGTGCGAAATCGGCGTCTCGGCCGAATAAGCGTGTCGCTCGGGTATCGTCAGCGACAGGGGTAGCCGTGGGGTTCATTGTGCTGTCACACCAAATAGACATATGAGCGGTGATACTGACGACACTGGAAGCCTCGACCGGCCGACCTTCCGTGGCTGTGTGTTCTGTTACAGCGCAGAATGGGCGTACTACGGTGTCAAGAAGGCAGCCAGGTCCGTCTCGTCACCGGATACGTAGGGCCCGTCGAATTCCGGAAACAATCCGGGGCCGTCTGACCTCCGCCGCAGACGCCCTCGTTATTTTGAGTGATACTGCGGGTAAGTCGATACATGTTGACCAAAGCGTGAGAACGACCGTCGATACGTCAATGCTGGTGTTGACGATCCGCTGTATTGTGAGCGGCCGGTAACACGGCTGCCGCCCAGAGAGCGGCGGCAGACTAATTTCTAGAAACGACGACCGGTTCTCCGGCCACGACGGACGCACCGAGCGACGCTATATTCCTCCGATAAAGGGGTGAACGCGACGATACCGCAGTTCAAGCATTGATAATCCGCACGAAAGGGTTAATTTGCGGTACTCAAAGGATGTGTACGTATGGCACAGTCAACGGGAGATATCGGGCATACAACAGGCAGCAATCCGAGCGTAGCCGAGCGGCTGGAGAATTTCGTATCTTACATACCAGACGGCTCGACAATCCCGGACAAACAGTGGCGCAACCGGCACCGGAGTGTGGTGCTGGTAACATTACTGCATATCCCGTTTCTGTTCGGGCTTGGTATCTACACTGGGTCAACACCGATAGCTGAAGCGCAAATCCCTGCTACCGCGCTCCCTCGGGTCCTGTTACTCTGTGGGGTTGTGTTTGCCCTGTCTGCAGGTAGTCTCATCAGTCGATTCAGGCGGCGAATCAGAACTATCCTCTCAGTCACGGCGGTGTTCGTGTCGTCGCTGGCTCTCGTCCAACTCTCTGGCGGTTATATCGAGGCCCATTTTCACTTCTTTGTCGGGATGGCGATCGTCGCTGTCTACGAGGACTGGGTCCCGTTCCTGTGGGGACTGGGGTATGTAGTTATGACCCACGGATACTTCGGGACCATCGACCCGAGTCGCGTCTACAACCACACGGCAGCGATTAACAACCCGTGGGTATGGGGGCTCATCCACGGTGGGTTCGTCCTGATGCTGTGTGTCGCCCTCGTAAACAACTGGGTGTCAACCGAGCGGTCACGCGAGAAATCCCGAGCGCGTTTCGAAGAGGCCGAACAGCGTGCCTCGGAAATTGACGATCTCCAGGCCAAGCAAGAAGAAATAGAGCAGCAACGCGCTGAGGCGAAGGAGGCCCGTGAGAAAGCGGAGCGCAAGATGCAGGAAGTCGAGCGGCAAAACACTGAACTGCAGGAGACGGCCAGCAGATTCAGTGAGGCGATGGCGACCGCGGCCGACGGTGACCTGACGGTTCGTGTCGATCCCGACAAGGCCGACAACGACGCGATGGCCCGGATCGCCGAGTCGTTCAACAAGATGATGACGGAGACGGAATCGACGATGGAAGAGATACAGGCGTTCTCAGAGGAAGTCGCGTCCACGAGCGACCAGGCCACAGCCGGTGCCAACGAGGCAACGGGGGCCAGCGAAGACATGAGCGAATCGATTCAGGGCATTGCCAGCGGGGCGGACGAGCAACGGGAAATGCTTGAAACCGTCTCCGGCGAGATGACCGATCTGTCGGCGACCGTCGAAGAGGTCGCCGCCTCCGCCGAAACCGTCGCAGAGCGGTCCCGCGAGACAGCCGAGATCGCGGACGACGGCGAAGAGACGGCACAGGAAGCGATAGCGGGCTCCCGTGAGGTCCAGACAGCGATCGACTCGACAGTCGAAAACGTGGAGCGACTGGACGAGAAGATGGCCGAGATCGGCGAGATCGTCGAACTCATCGGCGACATCGCCGAGCAGACGAACATGCTGGCCCTGAACGCCAATATCGAGGCTGCACGGGCCGGAAACGGGTCGGGCGGTGACGGGTTCGCCGTCGTCGCGGACGAGGTCAAACAGCTAGCCGAGGAGACGCAGAACTCTGCGACCGAGATCGAACAGCTCATCGCGGAGACGCAGGCGCAGACCGAAACAACGGTGACGGAGGCACGTGGAGCCAAAGCGGACATGCAGGAGAGTACAGAGGCCGTCAAAGAGGTCGTCGACACGTTCACGCAAGTGGCCGAGAACGCCGAGGCGACCGACAACGGTATTCAGGAGATCAGCGATACGACCGATGACCAGGCCGCCACGACAGAGGAAACTGTGTCGATGGTCGAGGAGGCCGTGGACATCAGCGAGGCGACCGCCGCGGAGACCGAAACCGCGTCGGCGACGGCGGAGGAACAGGCTGCGTCTATGTCGCAGGTCAGTGCCAGCATCGAATCGCTCGCCGAGCAGTCTGAGCGACTCCAGACGATGCTCGCAGAGTTTGAGGTCGGCAGCCGCTAAGGCTCACTCCTCCCAGTACTCTTTTTCGGCGTTCATATCGAGATACGTCGACAGCGTGCGGTCTGCTTTCTCGCCGCCCGGGGGCGACCCGGCGTACAGTCCGACCATCTCCCGGTCGGGGTAGACGGTGATATCCGGCTCTTCCATCGTCGAAACCATCAGCAGTCGGAGTTCGGACTCGCCGGCTTCGATTTCGTGGGCGCTCTTCTCGCCGGCCGGGAGCGCGACGTAATCGCCCGGACTGAGTGCATATTCCTCGGCCTCGGGGCCGAGCCAGAGCGTTCCCGTCCCATCCCGGACGAATATCGCTTCCTCGTTGCCCTCATGATAGTGGCGCACCCAGAGTCGCTTGCCCGGCGGGACGGTATAGAGGCTTGCGCCGAGTTTTTCGCCGCCGGCGGCGTCACCGATCTGTTTGCGCTTGAACGTCCGGTCGCCGTGTTCGTGGTCGGTCCAGTCGAGATCGGCTTCGTTGACGGGCCCGTCGCTCATGCCCGGTCAGACTGCCGGCGGAGAGAAAAAGTCTGCTACGTTACAGTTCGTCGGCCAGCACGTCGAGCGTGGCGTCGAGGACGGCCGGGCGTTCGCCGGCCAGGTAGCGGATGGTCCCCTCGCGGACGCTCCGCGTCGCGACGCCACCTTCGGGAACTCGCTCGCTGACTTCGCTGACTAGCTCGTGCAGGTCCAGGTCCCCGTTGGCACGGACGTACATCGTGTCCGTCGAGATGCCGAGCACGGCGTCGCTCTCGTCGCGAACGTCCCGGTGGAGTTCATCGAGCAGGAGCGACTCCGGCGGGAACTCGTACTGGTGAGTGAACGCATCCGTGTCGAGCACGGCGATGTCCACGTCCCCGACGGTCCGGTGATCGAGGTTAGCCCGAGCGGTGGACACCTCCTCGTCGACCTTCTCGCGGAACTGCTCGGCGATGTGGCCGGCGAGACCGCCCACGTCCTCCTCGTCGTCACCGAACACGAGGTCGGTGATGAGTTCGCGCTTGTCCTCGTAGGACTGGTAGTGGGCTTCGAGCGCGACGGCTTCGCGGAGCTCCGACACCGCGGTCTCGTCGTAGCCGGCCTCGCTGGCAGCCGCAACGTAGGGCTCTGGGATGTCCTCCCAGAAGCTCACGGCCGGGAGGTGCCCCAGGTCGTCGCGAACGTCTTCGTTGACGTGTGCGGCCACGTTGGCCGCGAGCGACGTTGAAGTAGTCTCCGAAACGGCGTCGGCCGACGGTGAGACGACAGCGTCAACTGTGTCGACGACCGCGCCGTCGACGTCGATGTCGTCGATGACGACACTCGGCGCGCCGTAGACGTTCAGCAGGTCGAAGCCGTCGAGGCTCTCGCGCGTGCCGCCAGCGGCGACGAAGACGAACAGCGGGAGCTTCTCCTCGTGGCGCTCCCGGTTGTCCAGCATCGTCGTCGTGTCCTTCGTCGCGTCGTCCATGTCGTAGACGCCGCCCTCGATAGGTCGCCGGTCGAAGTAGTGGTACTTCGCGTCGGCGCGGCGGTGCTGCTCGGTGACAAGCGGGAGCGCGGCCCGTTCGAGGGCGCTGCCGGCGAGGTAGCCGTCCGCGGTGTTGGCGTGGCGGACGATGACCGGTCGGTCGGTCAGCACTGCCTTCCGGATCTGGGTCGCCGCTTCGACCAGTTCCTCGGAGAGCGCCGCGACCGCCGTGTCGTCGGCGAGCGGTTCGGCCGTGTCGGGTCGGGCTTCGTCGTCGAGGGCGTCGGCAAGTCGCTGTTCGACTTCCTCGCGTTCCTCTGCTTCGAGCACGTCGAGTTCCTCGGTTTCGACCTGCAGTTCGCCGCGACGCTCGCGGACTTCGCCCGACAGTCGGACGTAGTCGTCCTCCTCGACTTCGGGATAGGCACGAACGCCTGCTTCGACGAAGGCCGCGCAGTCGACGGTGCCGGTTTCGTCCTGTAGTTCGAACACCGTCGGTCCGGAGGTCTGCCGAATGCCGACGACTTCGCCCTCCAGTCGAACGTCCGCACCGACGTGGTCGTCAAGGTCGCCGATAGCCGCAGCGACCGGTTCGGCGGTGGTCGCTTCGTCCGTCTGCTCGTCGCTCTCTGCGTCGACTTCCTCGTCGGATTCGGTCATGACGGCGGTGTTCGACCCGCTGTCGTTGCCGCCGACGGCCGCGGTGCCCTCGACGCGGTCGTCGTCGCTGGCCCGGCTGACAGCACCGGCGCTTGTGGAACTCTCGGATTCAGACTGGCTTGTGCCGGAGTCGTCGTCCGCACTCGATCCGTCGTCGTTCTGGCTTGTTGACTCGTCGGCTGTCGATTCGGACTCGACCTCGCCGGAGCCGTTGTCGGACTGCACCTCGTCTTCGTCGTCTTCGTTCTCAAGCAGGACGGAGTGGCCGATGTCCGGGTCGTCGACAAGGACGCCGCGGAACTCGCGCTCGGACTGGCGGATCGACCAGCCGAGGTCGACGTTGCCGTTGTCCCGTACGTTCTTGACCTGGACGTAGACGGTGTCGCCCGAGTCCCAGTCGAGGGAGTCGAGCCGTTGGTCCAGTTCGCTCCGATGGAGCAGCCCCGTTACGCTGTCGCCGATGTCGACGAACACGCCGAACTCGGCGAAGCCGTCGACACTGCCGCGGTAGTAGCGGTCGACCGATAGCTGGTCGGCACGAGACCCGCGGAACTCGAACAGGGCGTCCTCCTCGTGGAGGTCACAGATGCGTCCTTCGACAGATTTGCCGCAGATGATACACGAACCCATTACACGGTGCAAGCATGTCGGGCCTAAAACGGTTGTCGAATTCCGGACGAACGAAACAGGTCCGCTATTCGAACATCTCGCTCTCCTCTTCCAGCAGTTCGAGACCTGAGGCGACCGCTTTCGCCTGTTCCGGGAACAGGGCAACCTCGATTTCGCTCCCCTGTTCGTCTTCGAAGGCAATTTTCACGCGCTTGTCGCCGTACTCCCGAACGTCGACGCCCTCCACGTCGTACATCTTGATCGTCGCTTCCTTGTTCGACGGCCCGACGCTCTTGAACGCGCCATCCTTGAGTTCCAGCATGAACTGGTCGATGTCGATACTGAGCATCGTGTGGAAACGCACGCCGGCGGACCCTAAAACCCGTAGTCAGCAGCCAGTACCGAGAGGGCCTGGAAGCCGCGGAAGCCGTAGCCGAAGATGATCGCGGCGGGGACGGCCCCGACGATTGCGGCGACCGGAAGCCGGATATTGTGGATCACGGCGGTGCCAAGCAGGTACAGCCCCGCGCCCCAGGCGGTGACGAGTACCCGGACCTCGGCGCTGGGCAGGCCCGCCAGCAGACAGGGGGCCATCGCGTAGCACATCACCTGCACAGTCTCACTGACGCCGCCGCGGTCCGACGCGACCGGAAGCAACAGCAGGGTCTGCAGTGCGGCCGTCAGATGCACCGTTGCCGGCGTGACGAACACGAGGATAGCAAACAGCGCCAGCACCGCGACGCCGGGCGAGAAGCCGCCGATAGCTGGGTAATCGAACGGCCCCGTGGACAGGAGCCCCCGCTCGGCCAGCTTGACGACAGCGTAGCGGCTCACTTCCTCAAAGAGGACCACCGTCGCCGCGAACACCAGCCCCGGTGCTTGGTCACCCGGCGCGACGCCGGTGCGGAAAAAGCGCCGCGGACGGCTGAGTATTTCTACCCACGCACGCACCAGTGCGACTGGCCCGCGGTCCCGGCCACCGGTCGGATTCTCGACCCACTGAGTCACGCCGGGAACTTGGGCGCGAGACGGTTTGACCGTTTCCTTCTCTCGGTCAGTGGCCCCGTCCGGCTCGGACACGCACAGCGGTCCTCGCGGCTAATCGTCCGCTCCGATATTCTCCGTACTCTCGAAACACGCCGGGTCCGGCTCGATGTTCGCGTACTGGACCGCTTCCTCACCGAGCGTCGTCACGCGGTCTTCGATGTCGGCGTCAGTTATCCGGCCGTCAGCGATGTGATTGTGCGCGTTCGGAATCGCTGCCTGATGCGGGATGACCCAGCAGTTCAGCGCCCGACAGACCGAGCGGAGGTGTTCGAGCGCAGTGATGGGAAAGCCCCCGCCGGCGACCGCTAGCAACCCGACCGTCTTGTGTTCGAACTCGTCGAAGCCACAGTAGTCGAGTGCGTTCTTCAGCACGCCGGAATAGGACCCGTGATACACCGGCGTCCCCAGCAAAATCGAATCAGCTGCGTGGATGCTGTCAGCGAACTCGACGGCGTCGCCTGCCTCGCGGTGGTCGGCATCGAACACCGGCAGGTCGAACTCACGGAGATCGAGCAGTTCCGTCGTCGCCCCCAACTCCTCGGCAGCGGCGAGCGCGCGCTCGATACCGACTCTGGTGTAGCTCTGGTCTCTGAGACTGCCGACGACACCGACGACGTGTGGTTCGGACATGGCGGCTCTATGGAGTCGGGCCGGTATATCGATGGGGGTGACGAGGCGCACCGCTTGGCTCGGTTCCCCTGCCAGTCTGTCACGACTACGGTGGGTATCTGGCCACCGCTCAGTTGTCGTGGTACACGTAGAGGAGGTTCGGATACGGGATGTATGCGACGCGTTCCAACCCGCCACCGCTGACCTCTTTTTTCAGATGAACGCCGTTCGACCCCTCGACCACATCGTGAATGTTCTTGATTTCGGTGCCGTCACTCAACTCAGCTGTCATGTGTGACATTACACAGCCTACGCACCCTGGTCGTAAAGCGCCCCGGGCTGTGCGTGGTCGACAATAGCAGTCGCTAAAAGCAGTCCGGATTGCGCGTGGTTCGCTAGCGTGGGCGGCTGGAAAAGGTGTCCGTGGCTCAGGAGCCGAGTTGAATCTTCTCGGACGACGCCTCCTCGCGGGAGCGGTGGCCGAGGTCCGCTTTCAGCGCCTCGATAGCCTCCTCCGGGTCGGTTTCCGAATCAAAGACCCGGTCGAAACCGAGCGCTTTGAACGTCTCGCGCGTCTCCTCGAAAGAGTCCTGCCCGACAGCGAGATTGCCGCCGATGTAGGTCGTCACGTCCAGCCCGGCCTCGTTGATCTGCTGTTGGAACCCCTGGCAGTCCTGCTCGGCGTGACCGTACAGTGACGAGACGAGTATCGCTTCGGCGTCGTGTTCATCCGCGGCGTCGATGAACTCCGACTGGGACGACTGGACACCGAGGTTGATTACGTCGAACCCGGCCGCTTCGAAGGCTCGCTCCAGAATCGTAATCCCAACGACGTGCGCGTCGGAGCCGATGACACCGAGGATGACTGTCCTCATACAAGACCACCAATGGGTGTCAACTACATAAACCTAATGATAAACCATGATAGATCGTGAGAACGGTTCACACACTGGGGAGAGGATATTAGCCATGATAGCACAAACGGACCGATAGACACAGCATCTATGGTACGCGACACGCCTCAGCCTCTGTCCGAGCCTCGGGTACTGCGCCGCCTATCGCGCCAGTCCACACACTGTGGCGCCCGCTTGGAACCACCCCTCTGTCCGTCGTCGGGACACGCATGACGACCATCCGCCGAGCCTTCGACGCCGACGCCGACGGCATCCGCCGGGTCGCGCGGGCGGCGTGGCACGACGCCTACGACTCGCTTGATTCCGACGTCATCGACGAGACGATATCCGACTGGTACGCCGACCCGCTGGGCAGCGCGCTCCACGGGTGGGCTGGCGGCGTCCCCGCCAACGACCTCGACGATATCGAAGCGACGCTCCTGGTCGCCGAGCAGGATGGCGAAATCATCGGCTTCACACAGGGTATCACCATGCCCACGATGGGAACGATGTTGCGGCTGTACGTCCACCCGGACCACCACGGGGAGGGTGTCGGGACGGCGCTGTACGACCGACTCGAAGACATCTTTCTGGAACACGGCGTCGAGCAGTTCCGGGCGCTCGACCTGGCCTCGAACGACCGGAGCCGGGAGTTCTTCGAGAACCTCGGCTTCGAACGGACGAATATTCGCACGCTTACTATCGGCGGCGATCCCTACGACGAAGCTGTGTATTCTCGCAAGCTATCGCCCGAAGAAGGGGACGACTAGCAGCGGGGAGTCACCTGCGTGTCATATGAAAATCAAGCGGTTACCGCTGCAGGCGGGCGACCCGTTCCCCCCCGCTGTCGTCGACATCGACCAGTCCGTCATCGGCTAAATCCGCAAGCAGCCCGCGGAGCCACTCCCGGCCGTACTCTCCCTCAGGTGCGTAGTCAACGCGCACACGCGGCCCCAGCTGGTCCAGTTGCAGTTCGTCGTACTCCTTGAGCGCCGAAATGACGCGGCCACGCATCTGTCGACGGCTCCCCTCGAACTCGGGCTGGGTCGGGACATCCGGCGCGGTGAAATCGCCCGTCTCGTAGGCTGAACACCACTCGCGCCAGGGGCACTGTGCGCCGTCACAGTCCGGCGTCTTTTCGCAGGCGACACCGCCCAGTTCCATGATAGCGTTGTTCCAGACCCGCGACTGCCCTGCTGGCATGAGCGTGCCCGCAGCCGCTTCAAACGCCGAATCGTCGTCTGGCACATCGAAGGCGCGATACAGGACGCGTTTGACGTTCGTATCGACGACGGCGTTCCCGTTGTTGAACGCGAAGGAAGCGACGGCGTTGGCGGTGTATGGGCCGACGCCCATCAGATCGCTGAGGCCGTCCGGGTCCCGGGGCCACTCACCGTCGTAGTCCTCGACCACTTGGTTGGCCGCCTCGTGGAGGTACTTCGCCCGGTTGTTGTATCCCAGCGAGTGGCTGGTCCAGAAACCCACCACGTCCGAACGGTCAGCCTCGGCCAGCGCCGCCGCGGTCGGCCAGCGGTCCAGAAAGTCCTCCCAGGCGTCGACGACCCTGTCCAATTGTGTCTGCTGGCTCATCACCTCGGAAACGAGGATCTCGTAGGGGTCTGTCGTCTCCCGCCACGGGTACGAGCGGTGGTCCGCCTCGTACCACTCCACGAGTGCGTCCTGGACAGCCGACGGGTCCGCGGGCACGCCGCCCGGACGGTCCGTCGCTGTCGACTGGTCAGTCATACCCCCGTTTGGCTCCGTCCTGATTTGTGCGTGGCGGTCGTTGCTGCTCGTCGAGGACTGTGCGTCTGGAAAGAATCATCGCCCGAAGTGGAATCCATCTCCCAAGGCACAACCGGTAGTGTCAGTCGTCAGCGTCGGATCGTCCCCACTCGAACTCGGTTCCGTACCAGTCCGGTTCGTCCTCGCTGAACACGTCCGCGAACACGAACATCGCGCCGTCGGGGTAGGTCGTATCGATGTACACCCGCCAGCCGTGGGCCTCCGCGATGGTCTTGACGATAGAGAGGCCGAGCCCGGTTCCGTCCTCGCTCGTCGTGTGGCCGTACTCGAAAATGTTGTCGACCGCGTCGGTCGGTATCCCAGGCCCGTCGTCGGCAACGTAGAAGCCGTGTTCCGTCAGCCCGACCGTGACAGTCACGTCCGGGCCGACGTGGTCGATGGCGTTTCGAAACAGGTTCTCGAGGGCTCGCAGTAGCCGTGCCCGGTCAGCATCGATGGTTCGGCTGCCCGCGACTTCGATGCTGGCGCGTTTGTTGTCGATGTTGTCCCACGCATCGGTGACGACGGCCTCTAGCGGAACCGGGGCCGTCTCCTCGACGCTTGCGCCCTTTCTCGTCAGCGTCAACACGTCGTCGATTATCGACTCGATACGGTCGTGTGCGTCTTCGAGTTTCTCGATGTGGGACTGGAGGTCGGCCGAGTCCGTCTCCGGGTCCGACAACCGCGTCGCCAGCAGTTCGACGTGGCCGCGGGCGACCGTCAGCGGGTTCCGGAGGTCGTGGCTCAGCGTCGACGCGAACTCGTCCAGCCGCTCGTTCTGGCGTTCGAGTTCGTGGCTCGACCGCTCGGCCTCTTCACGAGCCGCCTGGGCCTGTCGGATCTGACTCCGGAGCGTGTCCCGCATGTTTTCGAAGGCGTCGTACAGCCGCCCAATCTCGTCCTTCCGAACTGTCGAGATGTCGACGCCGAGGTCACCCTGTTTCATCGCCTGCGTTCGGTCGCGGAGCTGTACCAACGGTCGCACCGTGTGCCGTCCGAAAAGGTACCCTGCGACGCCCAGTGAGACGACTGCCGTCCCGATGACAGCGAGAAATCCCAGACGGACGAGTCGGCCTGTCCCGTACAACGACTCGCGCTCAGCGCTCGTCGCGACCACCCACGACGTGCCGTTGACAGGTGTGTACGTTGTGACATGGGACCCAGTTTCGATAGTCGTCGTTTGGCCCGCTGTTGCGGCCCGGAGGCCGTCCTGACTGATCGGTACGGAACTGCTCTGACCGTCAATAAGCGGGTCCCCGTCCCCGGTGAACAGTTGCGTCTCGAACCCGCTGCGCCCATCGTCAAGCTGCTCAATTGGGACCCGGGCAACCAGCACTAGTACTCCGTCGCCATCGGAGACGGGCGTTACGAACGCCATCGAGTGGCCGTCACCGTCCGCATATGCCGTCGATTGTACTACTGTCTCGGTATCTGTGGTGTCGTTCATCGCCGCCATCACGGGAGACTCCCACGCGGGTTCGACCGCCCACGGAGACCGGCCTTCTGTACTCGTCCCAGTGCTCGCGACGACTATCTGAGAGTCGTCAACGGTGGAGACGTAGTGGAGCGAACGAATCTGTGACGACTCTGCCGTGGCTGCTGTGGTAAGATACTGTCTGATATCTGCGGGCGTCCCAGTGCCGTACACCCCTGAGGCTGCGATAGCGATTGCCTCCGTCTCGGTGGTTGATCGCCACTGCTCGATACTGTCGGCACGATGCGTAGCCGACGTTTCAAGATCCGTCGCCGCGTCGCTGACGACCCGTTCCTGTATCAGGGAGTAACTACCGAAGCCGACGGCTGCGAGTACGACGATGATTACTGCCAGCGCGACAGCGAACTTCGCCGCGTAGTTACGCGTGTACACGTCCGGGAGGACTGCGTGAAGCCGCTCTCGCAGCCCGTCGGACTGGCTGGACGCTGCTGTCTTGTCCCCACCACCTGTCATTATCTGATCTGAATCTGTCAGTAGTTGACCGCTACCCATCGTTATGTTCAACCCATGATATAATTTATCATATGTAATACTCGCAGGGACACGTGTTTCGACGGAGCGGCCCCAGACGAGTCGTAAGGGGTTTCCTCGCGCTCATCGTCCCCTTTCGTATGAGCCTCGACGATCTACAGGATGATATCGAAGCGGCGTACAGCGACTTCGACGACGAGTTCGAGCTGTCGATCGACCGCGAGACGCGTAACGAACTCGCGATGCTGTCAGTCGCACTCGACCCGGACGACCCGGACGAACTCATCAGGCGCGCGGTGCATATGCTGTTTCAGTCGACGGTCGACCGTGGAACGCTGGATTTCCACCTCCGATCGAGTTACGACTGCACGTACGACGAGTACCTCTCGGGGATGACCTTCGACCAGATGACCGGGAACGACTTCCCCCAGCAACAGGACAAGGACGACCGGCGCTACCAGTTTTAAACGAAGAGCCCCAGCGCCAGCACCGTTGCGACACCCAGAACCACCGAACTCCAGAACGCGACGCGCGTGGCGAAGGCTCGGTTCGGTCCCGGGGCAGTCAACGCTGCTTTGACCATGATACTGGCCGCCGTCGCGGCGAGGATAGCAAGCATCGCCGTCGGCCCGTCGATAGCGCCGCCGCGGTACAGCAACACGGCCGAGGTCGTCGCCCCGGCGCTGGAGACCAGTCCGCTGAGCGCCGACGTGATGTAGAGACCCGTCGTTCCGAACTGCGTCTCCGCGAACCCCCCAGCGACCACGACCAGCAGGAACACGCCGCCAAAGGCAAGTGCATTCCGTAAGGAGAACGGGCTTTCAAGACCCATATCGACTGTCTCAGCCCAGTCGGCGGTGTATGCAGCGACGGCGACGCTGCCGACGATAACGGCCCCCAGTGGAATGATTGCCTCTACCAAGACGCCACGCTCGAGCGTGAAGAACACGGTAATGAGAAGATTCCGGAGCGCCATCGCTGCGTCGGCTAGCAGAATCGCGGCAACGGCATACGAGGTTGCGTCCGGCCGCTGTCGGACGTGGTCGAGCATCGTGCCGACGACCGCCGTCGACGACGCCAGGCCGCCGAAAAAACCGGTGACGGCGATGCCACGACCGCCGTACGTCTGGACGATAGCGTAGTTGACGATGCCGATGCCGGCGACGAACACCACCATCAGCCAGATAACGCGCAGTTCTACGGTCACGTCGACCAGTCCGCCGGGTAGCTCGACCGGTTCTGATGGGAGCAGCGGGTAGATGACGAAGGCGATGATGGCGAACTCCGTCGCCGAACGCAGTTCCTCGCGGGAGAGTCCCCACGCCAAGGAGTGGAGTTCCCGCTTGAGCACCAGCAGCAGCGACGAGAAGACGGCGACCGAGACGCCTTCGAGGATGAACCCCTGTGCGACCAGCGCCCCGACGCCGTAGGCGACGAGCATCGACACAGATGTGGTCAGCGACAGCCCATCGTCTTCCGCATCGCCGAGGAGCCCCTGCACTGCGAGCAAAATCCCTTGTACGATGACCAGCACGCCACCGACGACGAGCAGTGCCTGGTTCTCGACCAGCGTAAACACCGCAGCGAGCAGGCTAATCAGCGCGAACGTCCGAATGCCGGCCGACTTCTGTGACCACTCCCGCTCTAGCCCGAGAAACATCCCGAGCGCCCCCGCAAGCAGGATTCGAAACACAGTCGTCTGAATCGGCTCCGGGGATAGTTGCAAGAGGGTCGACACAGATGTGATACAGCAGGCGTGGGCTAAAGTGGTAGGGGGTCACGTCAGCCGGTATCTGTCGACTCACAGACCCAGTGCTACCAGCGAGACGACGGTCTCAGCACAATCGGCGCTGCGACGTTGTTATAGGTCGACGTACTGGTCTTCCCACTCGCGGCGTGCGTCTATCTCACGACGCCCGCGGCGCGTGAGCGTGTAGAAGTTGGTCCGGCGGTCGCGCTGCCCCTTCTCGACTAGTCCCTTGTCGACCAGGGTGTCGAGGTTCGGGTAGAGACGGCCGTGATGGATCTCCTTCTCGTAGTACGCTTCAAGCTCCTCCTTGATAGCTAAGCCGTGGGGTTCCTCTCTGCCAGCGATCACGTAGAGAAGGTCACGCTGGAATCCTGTCAAGTCGTGCATCGATTCACCTATGTAATGATTTAGTATCTATACTGTTAAATATATCGGCCCAGAGAATTTGATATATTTTCGTCAGTTCGGGGTGTCGAATTTTCTGCACATAGACTCTCAGTCAGCATTTTGTCCATATGGTAAATACAGTCAGTATATCATCATTCTCCGGAAACTGATGGCAACAGTATTAATTGTCACTGTAGAAAACAGTCAGCAGAACCATAGCTGTTTGAAGCCGAGGGAGTAGTCGGCCGCAACGTCACCGTGCGTATCTCAGAACGATGGTCGACGCCCCGAGAGACGGACCCGAGATTACGCTCAGCGCATGGACGGGGTCACGTCGCGCCGCCATCGAAGGTGGAGTTCGAGGTGAAAGCCGAGCACGAGTGCCCGGAGGGCGGCGACGGAGAGCTCAGCATCGGAGTCGAACCGGGGTGGTCCGAGAGCGCGACAGAGACAGAGGGGTCTATCGAGTAAGTCGTATCGTCCAGCAGTTCCTTTTCCGAGGAACAGAAATCTCTCGTCTTAGATCGTTTGCAGCGAAGTAAGTGGAAAGCGGTCGCGAAAAACGCGACCGCTTGCCGCCCTGAATTGGTCCCCGCTGACGCTTCGGCCCTCCAAGCGAAGCGTCACTTGGTCGAATGGGGCAGAATAACTTAAAAGTACCGGCCCCGTCCAGCAGGTGTTAGTTATCGAATTAAAAGCGGATGTAAGCTGTAACTAACCTAGATATGTTCCTCCTCAAGCACCCATCCAAGTGCCCGCTTGTAGTGGGTGAACATCATACGGACTCGCTCGTGGTCCATCTCCTCGTCGTCTAGCTGTTCAGCGAGGAACTCGTACTGCTCACGGATCTCGTTTTCCGAGCGCATACGTTGGCGTAGACAACCCTCACGGAACAATCTTGAGGGCTGGCCTCTCAGCATCACGTATGAAAGTCCGCGGGGAGCGCGAGTGTCAGGACTGTGGCACGCGATGGCGGTACTACGAAACTGGGAGCATCGCCTGTCCGGACTGTGGGAGCATCCACAGTGTCGGCATCGACGAGCACACCGAACACACCGACACACCGGCTACGCTCGATCTGACGCCTGTCCGGAGCCGAATCGACACGGATACGACGCGGGAGATCGCTGACGCAACCGCCGAGCGCTGCCGGGAGTACACGCGCAAGCGGGGATTCATCGACGCGGGCGAACTTCGCCCGCTCGACCCGACGTTCGTCGCCGCGGTCGAACTCCAGCACATCGGCACACACCTCTCCCGAGAGTTACGTAGCGGCGACCCGGCGGAGCGGTACTTCTACGAACTGCTCGGCGGGGCTGACAACGGCGACCGTCCGGCCGTCGACGAGGTCCCGTCGGCCCTTCGAGTGCCGTACGGGCTAGCGATGGCGGCTGTCGTCGACAGCTATCAGCGGGACGTGCGGACGTATCTGGACGCCAATCCGGAACCGACCGCACGACAGCTCTCCGGGCGGATTCGCGACCATCGGAAGCGCATCGAGGCACTAGACGGCGATGTCGACCCCGCGGACGCGAACCGCCTCGTCCATGCGGCGCGGGACCTGGGGTCGTACATCACCGGCGACGAGAGCGCCTTCGTCAGAGCTGAAAACTGGCTCACCGGAATCGAGGACGATACGGTTTAAGCGGTCACCGGAGCCGCCGTACAAGCGACTCGTCCAGGCAGTCCGACGGCACTGACGCCTTCCACGCCGCATTCTCGATTCCCTCGTCGTCGAGGCCGGGGTCCGACGCGAGCGTCGTCGAGTCAGCTTTCCCGCGATAGGTTCCGAAAAAGAACGTCGCCTCGCGGTCGCCGTCAGTCACTGTGACCTCGGTGACGGCAGCCAATTCGTCGACGGCGATACGGACACCAGTCTCCTCGCGTACTTCGCGACGCACCGCTTCCTGCCGTGTCTCGCCGGTTTCGACGCCGCCACCCGGGAGCTTCCAGATGTCGTCCTCGTAGACGAGTAGCAGGCGGTCCGCCGGGTCGGTGACGAGCGCGCCGACCGCCCAGCGAAGGCCGCGGTCGGCACGGGCACAGACGCCGTCTACGCCCGCCGCGTCAGTCTCTCTGGTCACTTGGCGAGTGAGCACGTCACGGTCCTCGAAGGCCGCAAGCGACGGCATTCAGGGGAGGTCGACGTCGATGTCGTGTTGCAGGCCCGTCGCTTTGACCGTGTTGTACAGCAACATCGCGCGGGTCATCGGGCCGACGCCGCCGGGGACCGGCGTGATTGCGCCAGCGACCTCCTTCGCGCTCTCGTACTCGACGTCGCCGACGAGTTCGTACCCCTTCTCCGTGTCTGCGTCGACGCGGTTGATGCCCACGTCGATGACTGTCGCACCTTCCTGTACCATCTCGCCGTCGATCATCTCCGGGACGCCGGCCGCCGCGACGAGGATGTCGGCGTTGCGCGTCCGTTCGGCGAGGTTCTCGGTGCGGGAGTGACACACCGTCGTCGTCGCATTGCCACCGGGGGCCTTCTGGATGAGCAGATTCGCCATCGGCTTGCCGACGATGTCCGACCGGCCGACAACGACGGCGTCTTTGCCCTCGGTATCGACGCCGGCACTCTCGATAAGTTTCTGGATGCCGTGGGGTGTGCAGGGCTTGTACCGAGCGTCGCCGGCCACGAGTCGGCCGACGTTCTCCGGGTGGAATCCGTCGACGTCCTTCATCGGGTCGATGGCTCGCAGGACCGACCTGTCCTCAACGTGGTCAGGGACCGGCATCTGGACCAGAATACCGTTCACATCGTCGTCGGCGTTGAGGTCCTCGATGGTGTCGTACAGTTCGGCGGCGTCCGCGTCGGGGTCGATGTCGATGTCGATGGCCTCGATACCGACCTCCTCGCAGTCGTCCTGCTTCATCGAGACGTACGTCTCGCTGGCCGGGTCCTCGGACATCAGCACCGTCGCCAGCGACGGGCGGTGGCCGGCGTCGGCAAGGCGGTCGATGGACGCGACCAGATCGTCCCGAATCGACTGTGCGACGGCGTTGCCGTCGATAATCTCTGTCATTAGGTATAACGGCGGCGCGGGGCGGTATGAACGTCCCGGATTTCAGTCAGCCACAACAGGCTGGCACGCTCCCACTCAGGGACAGTCCGACTCGGCGACCGACTGCCGCTCGGCTCCCTGCTGGATAGCCCGCGTCGCGCCGCTCCGGACAGCCATCGTCATCGCTTGCCCGCCGTACCCGTGGGTCTGGTCGTGCCCCCGGACTACGACACAGCCAACGTCGTCGGGAACGGTAATCGTCTCCGAACGGGTGAACGGGCCCGTCGAGCGAGCGTGCAGGAGCTCCCGGCGCCCGAGTCGGTCGCCGGCCAGCGTTTCGACTTGCCACCAGTTCGCATAGCCGTCCTCGCCGTCGTCATCGTGATAGAGAGTTACGTCGAAGCGGTAGTCGCCGCCGCCCTCGTCACTGACATCGACGCCTACGACGTTGGCCTCCCGCAGATCGATTTCCTCGGCATCGGGCGTCTGGCCAGCAGTGGCCCGCTCGTCTGTCGCAGCGGCAGCATCCGTCTCTGACACCGTAGCCGCTGTTGTGGACTCGCCCCCGCTGTCATCGCTGTGTCCGGTTTCCTCTCTCGACTCGACCTCGAACTGCGTACAGCCGGCGACTGTCGAGAGGGAGGCACACAGTGCATAGAGCATCCGGCGTCGAGTTGTGCGGGGCATACCGGACGCGTCGGGTGGAAACAATAAAAAGTGAGTCGCGAAGTGTGCGGATAGCAGCACCGCGGGTGACCGCTTCTGTCGCTATTCGTACAGCGTGTACTCGTCGGTCATCTCGTCCACGCGGTCGCTGACTTCCGCCACGACATCGTCGTCATGGGGCGCGTCGACGACCTTGTAGATGAGATCCGCGACCTCGCGGCAGGCGTCCTCGTCGAAGCCACGGGTGGTGAGCGCAGGCGTGCCGGCGCGGATGCCCGAGGGGTTGAACGCCGAGCGGGTCTCGCCGGGTACCGTGTTTGCGTTGAGGACGATACCGGCTTCCTCCAGCGCTTCCTCGACTTCTTTGCCGGTGGTGTCGGGGTGGGACGGCCGGAGGTCGATGAGCACGAGGTGGTTGTCCGTCCCGCCGGAGACCAAGTCCAGACCGTGTTCCTTGAGTCGGTCACCGAGAGCGACGGCGTTGTCGACGGTCTGCTCGGCGTATTGCTCGAACTCGGGGGCCAGCGCCTCACCGAAGCCGACGGCCTTGCCGGCGACGTTGTGCATCAGTGGGCCGCCCTGCGAGCCGGGGAACACCGCGCTGTCGATGTCGTCGGCGTACTCCTCGTCGCACATGATGATGCCACCGCGACCAGCGCGGATGGTCTTGTGCGTCGAGCCTGTGACGAAGTCGGCAACGCCGACCGGCGACTCGTGGACGCCGGCGGCGACGAGACCAGTGATGTGAGCGATATCCGCGAGGTGGTAGGCGTCGACCGCATCGGCGGCTTCCTGAATCCGCTCGAAGTCGACCTCTCGGGGGTAGGCAGAGTAGCCCGAAACGATGATGTCCGGCTCGAACTCCTCTGCGTGGTCGTGCAGACCTTCGTAGTCGATGTAGCCGGTCTCTTCGTCGACCTTGTACTGTTCGACTTCGTACACCTGGCCGGCGAAGTTCGCCGGGTGGCCGTGCGAGAGGTGGCCGCCGTGGGTCAGGTCAAGCGAGAGGATCTTGTCGCCGGGTTCAAGGACGCCGAGGTAAACGCCCATGTTGGCCTGTGAGCCGGAGTGTGGCTGGACGTTGACGTGGTCCGCGCCCCACAGCTCCTTTGCGCGGTCGATAGCGAGCCCCTCAACGTCGTCGGCGTACTCGCAGCCGCCGTAGTAGCGTTCACCGGGATAGCCCTCGGCGTACTTGTTCGTCAGTTCGGAGCTCTGTGCCTCCATCACAGCCTCGCTGACGTGGTTCTCGCTGGCAATCATCGCCAGCGTATCGTTCTGCCGGCCTCGTTCGCCCTCCAGAGCGTCCGCGACTGCCGGGTCCGCTTCCCGTACGGTTTCGTAGCTCATGTATCCGAGTCAGGACCGATACGACAATAATCTACCCTTTGACCCACGCGTGTGTAGCGTTATTGTTCCTCATTTGGTACCGCGGGTATGGTGGGCGGTGACGGCGTGCTGACAACCATACGTATATATCAGATGACGTTCCACATATCCACACATGGTCACCTGGGGGGTGGCAGGCGAGCGGGTGGGCCGGGACGGCGGTGAAACGCTGGACTGGGATGGGGAAACGGTCGACCCGACCGCACTGGTGCACCAATTACACGACAGAGAGAGTACGGACGGAGAGCAGCTACCACGGCGTGTCGACGATTGTTACCGCGGGTCTGTCACCGAACTGGCGCTGCCGGCGGTGAGTGCCACGGTAACCCGAGTTGACACTGACGCCGATGCTGGGACAGTTGATTCACCGACAACGCTTGAGGACGGAGAGTACCTGTTGACGATGCAGGCCCGTGCTGCGGATAGTGACCGGGAATCGCCGCTGGGCGTCGTAGACGACATTCGGATCCACGTTCGCTTCGACGGTCCGGCGTCGCTCCACTCGGCCGGTATTACAACTGTGCTCGGTTTCAAAGAGCCGACGAACATTACCGTCGGGTTCGTCTGGGAGACGAACGCGGAGCGGCCGCATCTGCAGGTCCCCGCGACGCCCACGGGGCTCGCGACGGCGATCACACATCTGAGCGGCGCTCATCACACGATGCAGCCGTCCCGCTCGCACCCGGAACTCCGCGGGCACCCGCCGATAGTCACGACCGGCGAGACGACCCGGATTCCCGAAACGGTTCGGCAGAACCGTCCCGAGACTGGTATCACGCTCCGTGTTCCGGAGTGCGAGGCGGAACTGCTCGTCAGCGCACCGCTGGCGTACTATCTCGGGGCCGAAGTGGTGGTCGAGTCACGGGATGCCGCACTGTTGACGGCCGAAGACACGTCAGTACACCTCTCTTTCGACGCGTGGCCATCGCTACAGGCCGGCGTCGCAGCGCTGCTTCGAAAGGTGTTCTATCTCGACTGCCAGGTCAGACGCGTCGACCCGGCCGAGAGCGGCCCCCGTATCACGTCGGCGCTCTCGCTCGACCCGGATACGCTTCGGTCGCTGTCGCCGGCCGGCCGACTCGAACGGTACATCGAGGTCTCGGACGAGGCCGTGAATTCGATTCTGCCTGAGTGGCCCCTCTCGACGTACGTCTCGCCAGAGCCGGAGCGGGTCCGCTATCTGCCCTTCCTCCTTGACCGGCTCAGTCTCATCTACCTGCCAGACAGCTCCCGACTCGACCAGGATGAACTGCTCGACAGAACGCTCGCGGATTCGTATCTGAGTCGCGGATCGACCGAGCGCCCGCCAGTCATCGAGCCGAACCTGCGCGAGGGCCAACTGCACTCGTGGCTCGCTCCGGGGAACCCGATAGACGCCTGCAAAACGCCGCCGGAAGCGTACGTGAACCGCTACCGGAGTCAGAACCGTGACACCGACAGTCAACAGGTCGCGGTCGTCCTCAACGACGAGGAGATGGCCGACGAGCACACAGAAGTCACGGAAATATATCGGGCAGCGGACCTCCCAATGGACGTGCGGGTCAGCGAACTGCTGTCGGTCAACGAACTGGCCGACGTGTTCCGCCAACCGACCGATTTCGTCCACTTCATCGGCCACTGCGACGAGGCGGGACTGCGTTGCCCCGACGGTAATCTGTCGCTGTCGTCGCTCTCGGAAGCCCGAACGCAAACGTTCTTCCTGAACGCCTGTGGCTCCTACGATGAAGGGCTTGATCTGGTCAAACAGGGTGCGGTCGCCGGCGCAGTGACACTCACCGACGTGCTGGACAAGCACGCCGCTCTGGTCGGGACCGCCTTCGCACGCCTGCTCAGTAACGGGTTCAGCATTCAGCGAGCGCTGGAACTCGCTCGCCGGCGAATAATGATGTGCAAGGACTATGCGGTTGTCGGCGACGGGACCTATTCAATCGTTCCTACTCCTGCACATCCGGCCGTCGTCTGGCTCTCTGAGGGGGAGACAGGGTTCGACGTACAGTGTACGGTCGTGTCTCCGGAACGGCCTGGTGAGAGCTACCGCCTGCCGTTCGACGACAGCGCCGCACTGAACGGCGAACAGACGAGCCACTCGCTCGACGCTACGGAGTTGGCTGACGCACTGGGCCAGACCTCGCTGCCTGTCATCTACGACGGGGAGTTTCACTGGTCCGACGATCTGGCTGCGCGTCTCCGGACGGACTTCTGAGGACGGTAGAGATACCAGACGGTCGACATAGACCGAAACGGCCGCCGTCTGTTTTCGAACTGGCCGACCGAGTGGTCGCGGCAATACAATGTCCTACAAGAACTTTTGACACCAAAGATAAGATTTGATCCGGTACCCAGGTCCTGGCTTCTGGCGGGAAGGCAACAGTGACACCAGCCACTGGTTCAATCAGATTTACACGACGTTAACGAGTGGGGCAAGTGGTTCAGTCCGTGAGTCTAACGGCTTCTGCTTAGGACAACTGACCAATATTTTATCGCTGTTCGCTGGTGGGTGTTGTCGGATTGTTGGCGAAATCAACACAGTATGGCCGGTAAAATTAAATATAACAGTACACTATATACTGGCAAGGGACAATGACCGAAAATCTCCTGCAAGACGACGTCGGGTCTATGTTGACCACGGTGTTTGGGGCAACCGACGAGCCGGTGTACGTCGTGAACCCGTCGCGGCAGACCACCTCTGAGCTTGTATCGACACTAGACGCAGATTCGGGCGCTCCCGAAGTTCGGCTGCTGGCCGACGAACGGGCACTGAAAGACGTCATGGACGACTTTCTCGTTGCGAGCACCGCAGCCGACCTCATCGACGAGGGGCGGCTCACGATGCGGCTGCTCGACGACGTACCGAACCACTCGGTCGCGGTAACCGTCGATACGGTGTACGCGCTCGTCACGATCAGCGATACGGTCGGCGGTCTCGGGACCGACGACGGAGAGTTCGTGGACAACGCCTACGACTACTACGACTCGGCGTGGGAAGACGCCGACGAGTACTCGCTCCGGACGCCGCCGCTCAACCGCGTCCAGAGCACGCTGGAATCCGACATCGGCCCGGAAACCGCGTCGGACTTCAACGACGTTCTGAACTCACTGTCGACGGCCCGCGGCGACGGCGACGGCCTCGATGAGGTCACCATCAGCCTGCTCGTGGCCGCACGGAACGGCGAACTACTGTACGACATCAGCAAGTGGGGCGAAGATGTCGGGCTGGCGAGCAAGGCGACGTTCTCGCGGACGAAGACGAAGCTCGAAGACATGAACCTCATCGACACCGAGAAGGTCCCGATTGATGTGGGTCGACCACGACTCCGCCTGATGCTCGGCGACGACCGGCTCAAAGATGCCGACCCGGACGAACTGGCCTCCGTCGCCCAGTCTATCCTCGCCGCGTAGGTTTTTCCCCCTTCACCACGAGGGCTTCGGCATGCGAACTGTCGAAGTCGTCGGGCGTGGACCGGCCGTCGATGCACTTGTCGCGTTTCTCGCTAATATCGACGTTTCAGTGGCACAGCCCTCGACACCGGCGGAGAGCAGTGGCGACCTCATCATTGTCGTCGATACCGTCGGTTCGGAGACGTTTGCGGCGTGGAACGACCGGGCGAAAGACGATGCAATTCCGTGGGTCGCCGTCGAACTGGGTGGCGTCGGTGGCGTTCCAGTGACTGACGCCGCGATCAGCGGATTCGGACCCGAGACGGGCTGTTTCGACTGCCTTCGGACTCGGGTCGAGGCGACGGTCGATGACACCGAGGAAGCCACAGCGGCCCCGCCGGCAGCCACACAGCGGTTCGCGGGGTCGCTGGCCGGTCGGCTGGTAGCCCAGTTTCTCGACGGCGACGCTGCCCTCTTCGGGACTGTCACGGAACTCCCACACACCCAGCGGCGATTCCTCCCCGTCCCGGGCTGTGATTGTGGCGGGACACAGAGCCACGCCCTCGGTGACGGTCGACAGACGGCCCATGACAGCGAGGCGCTGTCACGGGCGGAACTGGGCCTTGACGACCGAGTCGGCATCGCTACGGAGGTCGGCGAAGTCGAATCGTTCCCGGCCCCGTACTATCTGTCGACGCTGGCTGACACCGCCGGGTTCAGCGACGTGTCTGCCGCCGCCAAGGCCGCGGGTGTCGCCATCGACTGGGACACAGCATTCATGAAGGCGCTGGGCGAGAACTACGAGCGATATGCAGCCGGCGTCTACCGAGAAGGAAATCTGCAGTACGGGACAGTTGCCGATGTTCCGGATGCCGTCACACCCGATGCGTTCGTCAGAGACGAGGCCGAGTGGGACGAATCGACGGCACTCCCCTGGGTCCCGGCCGAGAACCTGCTGACCGACGAACGTCGGTCGCTGCCCGCCGAGACCGTCCACTATCCGCCGCCGTCGAACGCCGTCAGACCGGCAACGACGACCGGGCTCGGGCTGGGAAACACCGTCACGGAGGCGTTGCTGACCGGGCTGTACGAGGTCATCGAGCGCGACGCCGCGATGCTGTCGTGGTACTCGATGTTCGAGCCGCTCCGGGTGGCTGTCGATGACCACGAGCAGTACGACACGCTTCGGCGGCGCGCAACATCTGAGGGCCTCGACGTGACAGCGCTGTTGCTGACACAGGATGTTGACGTGCCAGTCATCACTGTCGCACTGGAACAGGACGAGTGGCCGCGCTTTGCGCTCGGGACTGACGCGGATCTGGACCCTGGTTCCGCCGCCGTTGGCGCGCTGGAGGAGGCGCTCCAGAACTGGATGGAACTCGACAATATGGGTCCGGAGGCGGCCATGGACGCACAGGGCGCTATCGGCCGCTATGCCAAGTCTCCGGGCAAGGCGGCCGACTTGACGGAGGCAGAGACGGCGGTCCCGCTGGACTCGCTCGGCCCCGACGCAGCCCTCTCCGGCGAGGAAGAGCTAGAGACGTTGTGTGACCGGGCGGCTGACGCAGGGCTCGCGCCGTACGGGACGCGGCTGACGACGCGCGACCTCGAACAACTCGGGTTCGAGGCGGTCCGTGTCGTCTGTCCGTCGGCACAGCCGCTGTTCTTCGGTGATTCGTTCTTCGGCGAGCGGGCCGAAGCCGTGCCGGCCGATATGGGCTTCGAGCCGCGACTCGAACGGGAGCATCATCCATTCCCGTAGAAACAGCGATGCAGTGAGGGGGGAGGCAGATACCGGATAGCCGGGTGTTCAGATACCGAACGTCGCCCGCAGCATATCCCGCATGCCCGGCCCGAGGCCGACTGCGGTAACGGCGATGAGCAACAGAAGCGCGTACCGCGGGCTTTCGTCGATGAACTCCTGATTGAACAGCGAGACGACCAGCGAAGCGACGGCGAGCTTGACGACCAGGAACGGCCATGACGTACCGATAGCGGCTGTTATTCCCGCTGGCTGGAGCGCCTCGGTGGCCTCGATGACGAACCTGTTAGCCGGGTGTTTCGGGTAGTACGTCAGCGGGACGTTGAGCGTGTCGAGCCAATCGGCCAGCAGGACGTTCGCGACGCCGTCGATGGCGTGGCCCCAGATGACGAGCGAGCCGATATAGCCAGTTCCGTCGTTCAGTGCCGGTCGGTAGGACTCAAATAGACGGTACAGACCGTACGACAGTGCCGACGCCAGTCCGACGGTCGTGATGAGGACTGACGGGTACAGTGTCGCGTACTCGCGGGTGAGGGCGACAAACGTCAGATACAGGAGCGTCACGGCGACGAACGCTCCGCCGATAGCGCCGGTCACCCGGTAGTAGCTGTCGATGATTCCCCGGCGTTCGAGATCCACGCAGGCGACGAGGACGAGCAGCGTCAGCAGGAACACCGTCCCGTAGATGACGGGACTGATGATGAGCGAACTCAGCGGGTACTCGACGATGGGTGTGACTCCGGCGTCGACCGCGCGGTCGGTCGCGTCCTCGACAGTCCGCAACGCGCCGCCGAGCAGCATGAACGGGACGAACGCGAAGTAGAGCTTCGGGTCTTCGGCGATGTCCAGCCGCTCGAGGAGGAAGTAGACACCGACGAGCATGTACACCAGAATCAGCATGTAGCCGATCTCTGAGACGATAGTGTACCCCGGTTCTGCGATGAGCCGTCCCTCCTGTATAGCCGCTTTACAGCCCTCGTACACCGGTTGTGGCCCGGACGCAGTCATCTCGGCACAGCTGGCCGACTTGGCGTCCGCGTACACTGGCCCCCAGAAGTATTGCCAGAGGAACCGATCCCAGACGGCCTGTGGAGCGGCCACAACGGCTCCGACAGCGACGAGGAGGACGGCAACGAAAGAGCCCACCCAGAGCTGGCCGGGCCCGTACTCATCGACGGCTCGCTCGAGCGTTTCCATGGCCGAGTGACCGGTGGCAGGCGGTTTTAGCGTTCCGGTCCCGTGTGCGTGGTGCGGAAGTCCGTGGCCCAGTGGTGCCGAACTGCTGAGCGAAAGTACGCTCAGTCCTACCTGAGCGCTTCGTTGCCGGCCGCCACGAAGGCCTCATGTGCCTCGCCGTTGGAGGCGACGACGGAATCGCTGTCGTGGGTCCAGGGCTCGCCATCGAGGTCAGTGACCGTGCCGCCGGCCTGTCGGATCATATGGACGCCAGCGAGCGTATCCCAGGGTGCCATCGGGCGCGTGCAGACGAGTCCTTCGAGCGCCCCGTCGGCAACGTGCGCCAGCGTTGCCTGGAACGAGCCCAGGCGCCGGATGTCACCGAAACGGTCGCCGACGGCGCTGCACAACCGACCAAACTCGTCCCTGTCATCGCGGTCCCACCAGCCGACGGGAGCCACGGCGAACGTCTCCGGGTCGGTTCGTCCACTTACCGAAAGTTGAGTCCCGTCTCGCGTCACACTTTCTGGGCCGGCCGCGTAAAGGTCGCCATACGAGGGGAGATAGGTCACCGATGCGACCGGCTCGCCGTCGACAACTGCGCTGACGACCGTCCCCCACAGACGCATCCCACGGACGTAGTTCGCCGTTCCATCGATCGGATCGATTACCCACACAGAGCCGCTGTCTGGGATGCTATCGACTGCTTCAGGGTCGTAATCGGCCTCCGGCCTGGCCCGCGTGGAAAGGTCTTCCTCACAGAGGAACCGGTCGCCGGGGAACTCCTCCAGAACAGTAGCAACGACTTGCCGCTGGGCGTCACGGTCCGTCTCCGTGACGAGGTCGTTTTTGTTGGCCTTCGACTCGACGCTGAGATCGCCCCGGAACTGCTCCCGGGCCACGATACCGCCAGCGCGGGCCGCTCGCTCGGCGACCGCCGCCCGATGGCTTGCATCTGTCATACCTAACGGTGGACCGCCCGCGTTCAAACCGTCTCGCCTTCCAGCAAAACAGGGCCGACCGCCAGCGAGGAGTTACTCTTCTTCGACAGCCTCATCAACAGCGTCGAGAATGGCTTCGGCGATGTCCCGCGCCTCATTGGGCGTGTACAGGATCTGGTTCCCCAGTGACTGTTCAATACGGACGTAGCCGTCATCGTCCTCAATGGAGAAAAACGCTGTATTCTCCAGCGGTGGCACGTGCAGGCTGGCCCCCTCGGACTGATCTGTGGCCATGTTATTGTTTAGCACATAGGGCGGCTTAAATCTACGGCTCTGGACAACAACGGCCAGCCAGTTACAAATATTAATAATTGGGCCACAACGGCTTATACTCAGCCCAGATATGTACATATATGGCATCGATACGTGGGGCACTTCGGTTCAGCAAGGACATCTCAGTTATCGCATTTTTGGGAGTTGTCTACGTCCTTGGGTTAAGCGTGGCAACGCTGATCAGTGCATCGGAGGATCGACTGCCGCGGATACATGCTGTTGGTGGCGAGATACGGAGCCGGCTTCGCCGCCCAGCATAAGACGCTCAGCAACCATGACGCCAAAGCCACCGACCGGCGCATGGAATCAAGTGACTGTACCCGAAACTCGTCTACTCGAACTACCGCAGTTTCCCGATTACAGATAAGTTCCGGGCCGCTGCCCAGTGCCTCTCGTAGTAGTTTCCCAGTGTCGTTCGACATTCGCAGACGTGGCTTCCTGTTGTCAGCGCCCGTCTTATCACCTTGCTTGAAATATATACGGTGAAACCCGCAGGAGACATAGTCTACTAGTCTGATAGATGTCTGCTTCACAACGTACATTAGTGCGTGAATAATGTGCTTTATTGATAGATGGTACGCTACACGAGGGTCATGGACCGAAGAAATTGTGTACAATCAGCGGAAAACGGGATTTCTCATGCCAACCCTTATTATTAATGATGGGTTATTCCACCCGACAACTTTATTATACGCTGCTTTGACATGACAGCCTGTGTGGGAGCCGTGCGGTACCTGTCAGAAATTAACCATTGAGATTAGATAAAATGGGGCCTACTAGCCGTATTCATCGAAAGCCGACCAGGGGAGTGGAGAGTGCATGCTACCAGACGCACCAGCTATAGCCGAGGTACGGGAATGACGATACAAGCAAATCAGGCAAATCAAGCGGGTCAACAGGGGATCACGAAGACTGTAGACGAGTTTCTCGTCACGCCAGAGAGCGAAGTCACGCCGGTTTTGAGCGTCGTGATGCCCACCCTCAACGAGGAGAAAGGAATCGTAGAATGTATTGATCGGATCAAGACAGCTATCTCGGAGTTACGTGTGCCGACTGAGATCATCGTGAGCGACAGTTCGACCGACACGACTCCGGAGTTAGCTCGCGAGCGTGGTGCGACAGTCGTGACACCTGATGAACCGGGCTATGGCTATGCGTATCGCTACGCGTTCGACAAGGCACGGGGAGAGTACATAGCGATGGGCGATGCCGACACGACGTACGATTTCGAGATGATTCCCCAGCTTCTCGAACCGGTCCAGAACGGCGACGCGGACATCTGTATGGGAAGCCGACTGGAGGGCGAGATCCGGGACGGGTCAATGCCGCCACTGCACAAATACGTCGGCAATCCACTGTTGACGCGGTTCCTGAACACGTTCTACGGGGCCGGTGTAAGCGATGCACACAGCGGCTTCCGTGTGTTCACCAAAGACGCGCTCGAAACGCTAGAGCTAGAGACGACCGGGATGGAGTTCGCCAGCGAGATGATCATGGAGGCCGGTGCGAACAACCTCACCATCGAGGAAGTCCCGATTATCTACCACGAGCGGGAAGGCGAGGAAACGCTCGATAGTTTCAGTGACGGCTGGCGACACGTCCGATTCATGCTCGTGAACGCGCCGGACTACCTGTTCTCGTATCCGGCTCTGTTGCTCGTCTCGGTCGGGGCAGTGTTGATGTCGCTGTCAATCGCTCGGCTGTCGATCGGTGGCGTCAACTTCGGCATACAGACCATGGTCGGCGGATCGTTGCTAGCAATCGTCGGGTATCAGGTCTGGACGCTCGCGCTGTTCAGTTCCATTGCTGCGAACCCGATAAACAAGCCCGACGGTGTACTCGTCGGCATAATACGGGAGCAGTTCCAACTGGAACACGGCGCGTCGATCGGCATTCTCGCGGCTGCAGCCGGGATTCTGTACCTGGGGAGCGTGTTCGGACAGTGGCTGCTTGCCGGGGAAGCGGCGTTGCCGTCAGCCACGGCGACCCTTCTGGCCTCGACAGTCGTGGTGCTGGGGCTACAGACAGTGTTCGGGTCGTTCTTCATGAGTATGCTAGCAGACAGCAGCTAACCGTTGACTGTCGTTTTAACGGGATTAGTCAGTTCTGCGTACATCTGCTAGAGCACGTTCCGTTCTCGACGCATTCGATGTCGGGCTGTGTTCGGTTCTCGGCGACGAACTGCCACTCGTTTCGACCCACGCTGTCGGTGCCGTTCGAATAGGTGAGCTGTCTGTACAGCCCGTTGTAGTTCATCACGCTATCGTATTCTGTCCGGGAGTAGCGCTCCTCGTCGATACCATCTTGATGGGCGTCGAGCCCCATCGCGTGCCCGAATTCATGCATGAACAGCGACGCGGTGATCTTCGTCGAATCGAACCGCTCCATTGCCGCGATTTCAGGTCGGCCTGCACCGACGAAGTAGTCATCACCGTTGTATGCGACGTCATCGGTTAGCAGGACGTAGTAGTAGCCCTCAGAACGGTACTCGGAATGGTTGGCCCGGAAGTCGTAGATGTCGTTCCCGACACCAGCACGGGATTTCGAGTGGACTGTTCCGTTGGCTGAGAGGTTCGTATCGTCCGTGACGAGATGGATATCGATCCCGGTGGAGTCGTCGGGGTTCGAAACGGGTGCATTCTCAAAAGTCTCGACAATAGATGTCCGAACCGGATCGCTGAGCGTCGTTGCCTGTGTGGAATCGACTTCAACGTAGATGTCCGTTCGCAGCGGGTCTGCATCCGGGATAGCTTGCTCACAGCGGACTTCCATGCCGTCCGGATAGCCGTCGCCATCCGTGTCCGCGTCGGTCGGGTCAGTGCCGTAAACGGACCGCTCTAGCGAATCCGACAGGCCGTCTCCATCTGTATCAGTGGCGTTCGCATCGGCCTGTGCCTGCTGTACATTCGGTGTATCGGCTCCACCACCACTAGCGGTGTTCACCTGTGGAGACATTCCAGCGACCGGAAACACAACACCCGCCAGAAGTACCGTGACGAGGACAATAGCACCGAAGCGAACCATCGACACGTTATGGAACCAGCGGGGACTTGAACCGGCAGCGTCATCTTGATCTTTAGCCTCAGTATTAAGACTGATTCCAAAAACCGCATTCAGACAGATACCCAAAAATCGGAATATAGTAGAGCTTTGAGACATCTATACGCCAATGTTTTCGATTGGAGATTAAGTAACTGATTCTCCGAATATCAGTATCGATTTCGATATCGGGTACAGACCTACATCTGGAGTATTCAGCGAGTCTGTCGGTATCTTCAATGGGCTCGATTCAGTAACAGGAGCTAATGCGTGTTACCCGGCGGTTCTGGCTCACACTCACTGCTATCGGGAGCCTCGTCGTAGGTGGTGGGCTGCTCGATGCGCCCCTGTTAGTCGTCGGAGCTGTCGGGCTCGCAGGCTGGCTGCTCGCAATGCAGCTTGCGTTCGTTCGTGGCGTTTCACGGCTCGAAGACGAACTCACGGTTAGCCAGTCGCTCGACCGGTCCCGAATACGGACCGGTGCCGAAGCGAAGTACACACTTGATGCATCGGTTGACGCTGCCGGCGATCATCTGCCGCTTTCCATCGAAGCACGGATTCCACTCACAGCGCAGATGGAAGCGGGCCCCTCTCCGGATATCACTCTCGGTGCGTCGATGCAGTCGTCATCAGTGACACTCCCGCTCACCTGGGAAACTGTTGGCATCTACACCGTTCCCGGAGCCACAGTGACGGTCAGTGACGGCACCGGGTTGTTTGCTCAGTCGTTCACAACGGCTCCTGGACCGGAAATAGCAGTCGAGTCCCCGTCGGTCGGCCCGATTCACGTTGGCCAGAGCGGGAAACAGTTGCTACGCGGTGTCGGCGAGCATGATGCCCGCGGGCGAACCGGCGGCCTGTCAGCCGAGGAAATCCGGAAGTACGTCCCGGGCGACGCACTGAAGTATGTCGACTGGAAGGCGACTGCCAGACTAGACGAGGCGCACGTCCGCAACTACGAAGCCGAGGGTAACCGTAGCGTAGTCCTCGTCCTCAATCACCGTCAGACGCTGGGCGACGGTGTACCTGGCGAAACGAAGCTGGAACACCTCAAAGCGGTCGCCGCGGCGTTCCGGCAGCGCGCCGAAACGACCCGCGATCCGTTAGGGTACGTGACTATCGACGACGCAGGCGTAACGGAAACCGGAATCCCGGCAGCGAGAACCGAGGCCTACAGATCGTGCCAGCATCGGATCAACGACATCGATACCGAAGCTGAAACGACGGTAACAGCCACCGCAACAACGGCTTCCACCGGACGGATGGCAGGGACGATGTCCCCGACGGCCGACACGCAATCACCGATGGAAGCGACGCTGCTCGCGTATCGGGACACCGCCGGATCAAAACGACAGCTTCCCAACCAACCGCTGTACAACGGGTTGCAGGCGGCACCACACGAGATACGCAACGCGGATCTGCTGGTCATCTGTACCGACGACAGCAACCCGAGTGAACTACGGAACACAGTTGGACTGGCGAGACGCAACGCAACGGAGGTTGTCGTGTTTATCGCTCCATCGGTAGCCTTCGACACGGATCTGCTCACTGATCTCGATACCGCATACGAACGGTATCGAGCCTTCGACCAGTTCCGGCGCGAACTGAACGAGATCGACTCGGTGACAGCCTACGAGGTTGGGTCCCCAGACCAGATCTCGGCTATTCTGTCCGGTAGCCCAGCGAGCACAGAACAGAGGAAGTACGCATGAGCGTCACACTGGAAACGAGGGTACGCTCGCTCCGATCACTGCCCACCGTGCTCGGCCTGCTGGGCATCGTCGTAGCCACAGGTGGACTCGTCTGGGGCGGGCCGGTATGGCTTGGTTTCGTCGGTGTTGTCCTCGGCGGTCTCTACCTGTCCGGAACACCCGTTCTCGCGGTCGTGCTTGGACAGATAGCACTCGTCACAGTCGATACACCATCACTGCTACCGCTCGTCCTTGTCGAAGGCGGCCTGTTCCTTGCATTGCTTTCGGTAACTATCGAGACGCCCGACAGCCGAGTCGCCGGCAGCCTCGTCGCACTTGTCGTTCCACTGCTCGGCAGTCTCGCCTGGCTGTCGCTCTGGCGCTGGAACGTGGGCCCCCTCAGAGCCGGGTCCGCCCTGGTCATCGGTATTGCCATCGTCGGCTATCTCTTCCATCGCTATCTGCTGATAGAACTCGACATCGTGACTGAAGACACAGCTTCGGATCGTGATTTCCTATGAGCCAACCCGAACCTACGCGACCGGATGTATCAGGTGATGACAGCACCCAACAGACGGATATTGTGCGGGACCGCCAGACACTCGAAGCGGAGATGGAAGTGTTACGGGAGGAGAACCGCCGGTTGCGCGACTCCTACGCGCATGCGAAGCGGGCAACGTTCAGACGGACCGCAGTGGGCTTCTTTGCGGTCGGTGGACTCTCACTCATAGCGGCGTTCCTCTTTCCAGCCCTGCAGACCATCTTCGTCGCGTTCGCTGGAACCGGTGTGTTCGCCGGCATCGTCACGTTCTATCTCACTCCCGAGCGGTTCGTCTCGGCGTCAGTCAGTGACACGGTGTTCGACACGCTGGCCGATGTCGAACAGCACCTCGTCAGCGAACTGGAACTCCAGACCGAGACGGTGTATGTCCCGATGGCATCCCGTCCAGAGACGAATGCGCGTCTGTTCGTCCCCCAGCACGTCGAGTACGCGGTTCCGGATCCAGAGCAGTTGGGAGAACTGTTCGTTACGAGCGGTGCCGAGGCGGAGCAGGGCATATCGCTTCCCCCGACTGGAGATCGTCTGTACACCGAGTTCGAGCAAACGATGTCGGGCGAATTCGGTAGCGACCCCGATGCAATAGCAACACAACTGACTGCAGCCCTGTCCGAGCAGTTCGAACTCGTCGAGGACACGACAATCGAAATCGATGACGAGAACCGAACCGCTTCTATTGCTATCGACAATCCTGCGTTCGGCGACATTCACCAACTAGATCACCCAGTGGTGTCCCTGCTTGCGGTAGGGTTTGCCACGGGCCTTGACCGACCTGTCACTGTCGATACGCGCGACGACGACCGCTTCAGCGGTGTCGTGACCGTTTCGTGGGATACACTCGAACAACCATCGGCGCAGTCCGATGGCGTAGCGGCCCGAGAACGAGAGACGACACCAGCCCCGGAAAACAGCTGACGTCAGTCCGGTCGCTACTCGAATTCCCGTTTCGTCCCGCCATCACCAACCGCTTTCTCGACACCCGTACTGTGGTCGGTGTCGGACCCGGGCGGCGAAATCGACTGGAGGATTTCTTCGATAACCGCCTCGGGACCGATCTGGCTTAGTTCGGCATCGCTGTTCATAATGAGACGATGCCGCAACACCGGGAGCGCCATCTCCTTGACATCGTCCGGAATGACGTACTCCCGGCCGTTCAGACGAGCGACTGCTTTGGCCGTATTCTGCAGGGCGATTGTCGCCCGGGGTGAGGCCCCGTGAACGACGTTTCGATGGTCCCGCGTCGCGCCCACGATGGCGAGAATGTACTCCTTGATGCTGTCTTCGATGTGTGTCTCAGGGACCACCGACCGGGCGTCTAGAAGTTCCTTCCGGGAGATAACCTGCGAGATAGAGTCCGCGTCAAGCGTCGGGTTCGTGTCGAACTGGTCGAGGATGGCACGCTCCTCCTCGGAGTTGGGAATCTCAGTGACGAGTTTCATCTGGAACCGGTCGCGCTGGGCCTCCGGGAGTTTGAATGTCCCCTCCATCTCCAAGGGGTTCATCGTCGCAACGACGGTAAACGGCGTCGGGAGTTCGAGTGTCGTTCCTTCAATGGAAACCTGCTCCTCCTGCATCGCTTCGAGGAGTGCACTCTGTGTTTTCGGCGGGGCGCGGTTGATCTCGTCGGCGATGACCAGATTCGTAAACACTGGGCCTTTCTGCAGTTCGAACTCGCCGTTTTGCTGGTGGTACACCGTCGTTCCGGTGATATCCGCAGGGAGGAGGTCGGGCGTCATCTGGACCCGAGAGTGCTCGAGATCCGTCGCGTTGGCGACGAGCGTGGCAATCGTCGTTTTCGCGACACCGGGGACTCCCTCCAGAAGCACATGACCGCGTGTAAGCATGGCGACAGTAATGTGGCGAAGGACCTGCTCGTTACCGATAAGAACGGTCTCCGTCTCCTCCTTGAGACGGTCGTACAGCACCGACGGATCAGTCATTGCGTTGACGTTCGGACCGCTGTTTAATAATGGCTTCCGTTACTCGCTCTACCTGTGCGGTTCCCCAATCTGGATGACGGGCCCTAAGATACTTCTCAACGCCATCCCGGGAGAGATGCGGGTCCGGCTTGCGGCCTCTATGTTCCCGGAGTCGCTCTCGGAGTCGATCGTCGAGACGGCGGTCGTACGCGAGCAGCGTCCCGACCAGCACGACGCCACAGAACAGCAACAGCGCGTCCGACCGCTGCACGGCGAGGACGGCAGCGGCCACTGGCGGAACACTGCTGGCGCGTGAATAATCCAGTAGGGCCGTGTCGTGATTGGCGACGATGTTCTGGACGAACCGTCGGTTGTCACCACGTTCGAGCATCGCGTTCACGAAGATACTCGGATCACTGACGGCGATAACTCGACCGTCGCCGACCGATTCGCTCGTGACGACGGGTCGAGACGCTAACTGCTCCTCACCGTCAAGGTTGGCGTTCCCGTTGCTGTCGAGGTAGGCATACTCGGAGGTGTTGACGAGTGTCGTCGCGTTGCCGGCTCTGACAGTCGTCCCGTAGTTGAGGACGACAGTATCGACGCCGGTCGTCTCCGGATAGTCGCCGGCAGGCGTCGCTTCCGGGAGCGAAGAGTTACGGTAGTAGTTCCGGTTGTCGTACACCGGGCGGCCGTCGAAGCGTGCGTCTGCACCGACAGCAGCGAGCAGCTCATTTCCGTGTGGGTGGTAATCCTCGGCGACGACGAGTGTCCCGCCGCCCCGGACGAACTCCGCAATCCGTGTGCGCTCGCTCGACGAGTACGGCTCTGCCGGCGAGAGAACGACCGCAACGGTGCCGTCCGCGCCACTCGTCGGATACTGACTCACGTTCGTTCCGACAGTCACGTTTGCACCGGCATCAGCTACGACGCCTTGGAGTTCACCTGCCCCATCCCACTGGGAGTTGTACGCACCGAACGCCGCCGAGGACGTACTCGCGGCGTAGACGAGTGCGATGACCGTGAGGACGGTGTAGGCGGCCAGCAGGAGCTGCGGGAGAGTGAGCGACGGCAACCGGGAGTCCTCAGAGAGCGGTGTCAGCGCCATCAGACCAGCCCCGGCGGTAGAATCTCGAGGATCCGTTTGATGACCACATAGGCAAAGCCCACCAGACCGAGTCCGATGAGCCACCAGAGCCGCCGTCGCCAGCGCGGCGACACGGCCTGCGGTGCAACCAGTTCGACAGTAACGAGAAACCCGATCAGCGAGACAACGAAAAACAGCTCCAGCGTCAGCGCATCCAGGAGGGTCAACACGAGGATGGTACCAAGCACCCACGTGAGATGCCCGTAGATGAACTGCTGGCGCTGTCGGGTCGCCATGCTACGGCGTTCTTGTCGGGAGACAGTCAAAGTTCCGACCGACGGCTGCTGACTGAGCCACGAGGTAACGGCTACCCTAGCAGTTCGGCTCAGTCGTCGCTAGGCTGTCTCTCGTCGACCGACTCGGCATCGGGCGTCCGCGTTCGGTCACCACTCGGGAGCAACGAAACCGGCGAGGCCGTCAGATAGGGAACCGTTGCGACGAGGGCACCGAATAGGGCAAGCGAGACGCCGCCGAGGAATATCGCTGCGAGGATCGCCGGCGGCGTCCGCGCGGAGAGCCGGAAGCCGAAGAAGACCAGCCAGCCAGCCCGCTCCAGCAGTTGTAACGCGGCGACCGACAGGCCGAGCGCGAGCCCAGTCGCCGGAATCGCGATACGAGCGATGTCGGCCAGGATCGTCCGTAAAACCCGCCACTGCGTCGCACCGGTCGAGCGGTGGATACCGATCGCCTGCCGACGCGCGTGGACTCCCTGTGCGAACGTCGCCGTGGTACTTCCGACAGTACTCAGCGCCGAGAGGACGACAAGGACGCCCAGAATCAACTGGACGTTTCCGAACACACCCTCGACGGAGCGCTCGATCGGCGTTCCGGACGCGTACGACCCGCTGCTTGCCACCGCAGATGCCAGCCGGCGATCACCAGTCACCTCGTAGTCCGCCGTGGTGAGGGTGGTCCCGTTGGCTGTCACTCGATAGGTGTACGTTCCGGGCTGGCCTCGTCCGCCATCCGGAGAGAACCGCGTTTGCGTGACGTTCCCCGGCGGCATATAGACGGTCCGGTTCCTGGAGACACCGGGACCGACGACGCGCACGTCGCGGGTGATAGGTTCCTGCCAGGGGTTTGCGAGTCCGATCCTGAGGGTTGGCGTCGTCAGGACCGACCCCGAAGACGGCGAGATCGACAACTCCCCGTACAGTTCCCGCTCGGTACCCCGAACGATCTGGATGGCGTGTGTCGCCGTCTGGTCACCCGAACGAGCTGTTATCGTGTAGTTCCCGGGCTCGCGTGGCAGGGGAACGACGGCGACACCGCTCGATCCGGTTCTGAGCGACGGCCCGTTCACCGTGACGGTGGCGTTCGAAACGCGCTCGCCAGTTTTCGTGACGACAGGGACGGAGAGCCCCGATCCGGGCGGGGCCTGTGACGGCAACTGGCTCGGAATCTCGATTGCGTTCGGCGAGACGACGGTCACTGAATGAGTGTACTCCCCGGCGGTTGCGTTTGTGGTCCCAAGCTCCGACGCGGGAAATGAGACAGTGCCAGTCCGCTCCTGTCCCGGCGGGACAGCCACCGTCATCGTCCGCTGGTCGCCGCGATACCGGACGGTGACTTCCCGGTCTGCACGCTCGTTGCCGACGTTTCGGACGGCGACGGTGAGGTTGACTGTGTCACCTTTCGTGACGCGCCTCGGACCCGATAGCCCCGTCACGACAGCGCCCGACCGGTTGGCCGTGACACCGTCGGCATCGTCAATCCCTGATACCGACCCTTTCACGCGGATCATATGGACCTGTCCTTGCCCGGTCGCCAGATCGGCCGCGGAGTCAAGCGGGAGAATGAGCAGGTCATCGAGCGTTCTTGGGGCGTCGTACCGCCCGACGACGGTGACCCGGCGGAACCCGGGCTTGACGCTCCCGCTGACGGTCAGTTCGTCACCGATCTCGACATCGAGCGTCCGCGCGAGGTCGCTCCCGATGACGGCCTCGTCGTGTCGCTGTGGCCGCTTGCCTTCGACCAGCGTGGCCCCGGTGACGTTCGCGAACGCGTCGTACTCCGCCCCGTGAGCCATGTACGGCTGGCCGTCCGAAACCTGAGCGTAGATTATCTCCGGGCTAGCCGGTGTCCCGTCGGCCCGCAGGGCTGCGGCGTACTCAGCGTCGAGGCGGCTGTTCAGCGGGTGGGGCGCGCCGGCTTCGGTGATGGTCCCGGAGCCACCCGCCCCGCCGCCGAGCGGGGACGCGAGGCCGGCCAGTGAGACGACGAGCAGGAACGTGATGCCGAAGACGGTCAGCGTCGCCGCCGTCGGGACGACCGAGCGCCACGACAGGAACGTCGGGGAGACCCAGTTTCGGACTCTCGCGAGCGTCGACTGTCCGGACTGGCCAGACAGAGTATGACGGTTTCCGAGGGATGCCGGCGGGCGAGTCGCCGCCGGATAGGCCGCGAGCGCGCCGGCGACCAGCCCCATCAAGACGAAGATTCCGGCGACGCCACCGACGACGGTTGCGCTCTGGCCCGTGACGGTGACGTCGAGCGCAATAGGCAGGCCGACGTAAATGGCGACGTTGACAAGCGCCTTGATCAGAATGAGTCCGACGGCGTAGCCCAGCACGACACCGGTCGTGACGAGGAGACCAGCGCGGAGCGTAAACAGTAGTCCCACGCGCCACCCCGACGCGCCGGTCGAGCGGATGACCCGGATCGCGTCGAGGCGGTCGCGGACGCTCATCCGCGTGACGTTGTAGACGACGATGAGGACCAGCAATCCGCCGGCGGCCGCGGCGATGCCAAGCGCCCAGAGCACCTGCTCCAAGCCGCCGAGGACGTACAGGAGCGCGCTGACCAGCGGTGCTCCCTCGCTGGGCAGACTCCCCAGCCCGGTTCCGCTCGGGCTGTGGTCGATGACGAAGTAGCCGGTGACGCCGACCCGTTGAGCGGTCGAGGCGTTCGTCGCATACCACTGATTCGAGAGGAACGTCGTTCCCCGCTCCTGTGGCACGACGGTGAGCGAGACGGTGCCGTTCGACCCGCTGACCGTTCGCGTCCGCTGCTGGGAGACCGGCCCCCGGCCATCAACGCCGTCCGGAATCGTCGGTAATCGCCCCTCCTGCCACTGAGCCGACCCTTCGATGAGCACCCTGGGAGTATCGGGTGGAATACCGACGAGACGAACGTCGGTCCCGTCTGTGGTCGCCGTCGCTGTCGGGAGCACGGTGACATCTTCACCGGTTTCTGGTAGGCCGTTCTCCGCGTCGTGATAGGTGACCGTCCCGGAGTTCGCAAGGGGTTCGGCGAACGTTTCCGAGTACGTGACCGCAGTGAACAACAGCAGGACTGTGCCGATGAGAAACGCGGCCGTCACGGCGACGACGACGACGGTGAGCCGGTCCCGTCTGGACCAACGAAACAGGAGGGCGTTTCTGTATCCCATCGGTTCGTTAGTTCGTCTCCGTGGACGGGCTTGCGTCTGGCGTCGAGGCGGCATCGGAGACGAGCGTGCCGCCACGGATGAACAGCCGTTCGTCGAACCGCTGTGCCAGTTGCGGGTCGTGGCTGATGACGACGAGGGCGGTTTCCGTCGACTCCTTCATGCTGAACAGGAGGTTCAGCACCGACTCGGCAGTGTCCGGGTCTAGCTGCCCGGTCGGTTCGTCGGCGAGGACGATTTCGGGGCGGTTCGCGAGCGCCCGTGCGATGGCGACGCGCTGTTTCTCACCCCCACTCAGCGTCGCGGGGTACTGGTGTTCGAGCCCGGCGATGCCCAGCCGTTCGAACAGCGTGTCCAGCCAGCCCGGGTCGCGGTCGCCCGCGTGCTCCTGCGGGAGCGACGCGTTCTCGCGGGCCGTCAGGTCGCCGATGAGCTGGAAGTCCTGAAAGACGAACCCGAGCGTTGTCCGCCGCAGGCGAGCGCGCTGGCGTTCGGACAGGGTACTCGCGTCCCGGCCGTCAACCTCCAGCCGACCGCTAGACGGTGGTTCTAGCAGTCCAAGGACGTTGAACAGCGTCGATTTGCCGGCCCCGCTAGGGCCCTGAACGAGCATCGCCGCGTCGGACCCGACCGTGAGTGAGACGCCGTCGAGAATCTTGGTGCCCCGTCGTGTGACACACAGCTCCGAGCCGACGAGGACGGGGTCAGTCATTGTCGGCCTTTCTGCCGGCCCCGTATTGTATGCCACGGTTACATACCCGGGATAGATGAAGGTGGGGACTATCGAACCGGGTCCGCTCAGCACCTCGTCAGCAACTCGTTCGATTCCCGCCGGGCCGAACGAGGTACACCGAGTCGAGGCCGCGCGTGTCATACACCACGTCGTTCTCGTAGCGCCATTCCTCCAGCGCCGCGGGCGTGGTCTTCTCGCTTCCTGCCGGGAATAGGTGTGCTCCGGTGGTTCCCCACGACGACCGCGAGAGCGTCGGGCAGTTGGGTTCCGAACCACCACCGAGCCATCGGGCCGTCGGCTGGTACGTTCCGTTGGCTGAACCCGGATAGTACAGGTCGACAATACGGCTGAACGGGTGGTCAGACGCCCACTGCTCGTCGACGTGGTCCGCGGTGAACGTCGCGGCCGCGAACTGCGATTCGGTCGCGCCGGTCGGGAACGCCAGCGTATCGAGGTTGACGAACGCGATGGGCATCGTCGCAACCGCGGCCACTACGACGACGACTGTCAGGACTGTTGCGAGTCGGTGGCTGCGCGTCCTCGGCGTTCCAAGCCCACCATCCGGCGACGGCGACCGCTGGTAGGCGACCGACACGAGGCCGAGGCCAGCGAGCACGAACACGGGTAGATGAACGAACGTCTGCCCGCGGAGCGCCGTCCCGTAGTACTCCGGCGTCAGCGAGGCGGTCAGCGAGAAGTACACGATGACAATCGGTGCCAGCAGCAGCGCCAGCACGACTGGACCGATCCGTCGACGGTCGCGGCTCGCACGTGGGAGTCCGACGACCGCAAACACCACCGGGACGGCGAAGGCCGCGACGAGCACCAGAAGCCCCGCTGGCGTGGTCTGTGTCCCGGGGAAGACGGTCTGCAACGCGTTCGCGCCGAGCGTCAGGAACCAGAGGCCGACCGCGCCGCCGATGGTCACCCGCTGCAGACGAGCGCTCGTCCGCTGAAACCAGACCAGCGTCGCCACCAGCACGACGAGCCAGGCCAGGAACAGTCCCGGATACGCGCTGATGCGGTCGACGTAGGGAACCACCAACTGGGACTGCTCCGCGATCCGGTAATACCCCCACATGTACACCCAGAAGCCCGCGACGACGGCGAGCGCAGTAACGGCGTCACGGCGCGACGGAATCCTGGCGAGATGGGCGGCTAGCACTCCCGTCAGTACCAGTCCAGCGATGAGCGAGCTGAACGTATGTAGGAGCGGGAAGGCAGCGAACAGGACGACCACAACTGCGCCCCATCGACGCCGGTATCGCTCCGTCGTGAGCAACCGATGGACGGCAATCGCAAACAGCGGAAGCAAGAGAAACGCCAGTGCCTCCTCGTCCGTCTGTCCAGTCCGCCGGAGATAGATTCCCTCCACCGCGAGCCCCATCCCGACCACGCCCATCGCCAGCGTTGTCCGCGAGTGATGCCAGCGACTCGACTGTGCGAGGCGCTTGACCAGCGCCATCGCCGTCAGACAGGACGCCGCACCGGTCACCGCGACGACCGGCTGGGCGATGTACAGCGGCCGCTCACCGGTAAGTGCGCCGACGACTGTCAGAACAGCGGTAAATACGATGTTGTCCGCGCGGAACCGCGCGAGGGGAAACGTTCCGGTCCGAAGCGTGTCCCTGGCCAGGGCGACGTATCCGAATCCGTCTAGCGTCGAGGGCAGCGGCGTCCAGTGGAGCGTCGTCAGTCGGGCCGCGACTGCCACGGCCAGCACAGCTACGATGAGCAGCACTCGCCCCTTCCGGCCGTCACTCATTGGCGGGTCCTACAGCGGGTGGGTGTAAGATAGTTACCGCATTTCGACGGGCGATCCGACCGCCGTTACAGCCGGTCATCTGGAGACAGCTACCGCTAGCCCCCTCCAGAAACTCGTTCGACCCGGTGGACAGAAGCGGCTGGCCCCAGCTTCTATGTAAGAAATTTTATATTATAAGGAGCGACCAGCCGGTCACGAGTCCCCGTTCGACTTGATTTTACGGGCACGTTCGACAGCCGCTTCCGCGCGTGCCGGATCAACCGACGTCGGTGCGAACGCTGCCGTCTCAAAAGCTTCGACAACCGTTTCGATATCTGTCATCCGTTCCTCGGGAACGCCGTGCTCCTGGCTCCGCTGGAGGAGTTCCCAGTGTGTCGCCCCCTCGTCAATGCCGTTTTCCACCGCTAGCTCGTCGTGGACTGCGGTGTACGCTACCATCGCTGCGGCGTCGTAATTTTCGCTAGCCAGAGACGTCTCGGCGCGGTCCTCGAACGTCGGAGTCGTCGCGTCCGGTTGCGCCCCCGTCTGGTCTGGCCCGGTCATCGATGCCGCAGTTTCCCCAGCTGGGACAGCCGAGTCCGTAGTCCGGGACCGGCGGCCCCGCGATACGACGAACCAGGCCGCGACGATAACTGCAAGCACTGCCCCGCCACCGAAGATGGGCAGCCAACTGTATCCGATAATCCCGTTTACGAAGCCAGTTGCTGGGTTCTCGTCAGGGCCGACCGGTGGGTTGCCGCCACCGGACCCAGCCACCAGCGTTGTCGTTGCGGTCGCGTTACCGAGGTTCGAGGTCGGTTCCTCGTACGTGGCGGTAACCGTAACTGACTCGTTGTTCTGCAGATCCTCAAGGACAGTCTGAAAGGACCCGTCCCGGTCCGTCTCGACGAGTTGGGTTCCACCAGCACCGACCTGCAGCCGTACCGGGCGACCCGCGACAGGGTCCCCGGCACCGGTCTGGAGTTGTCCCCGGACGAGGACCCCCTCAGCTGTTCGCGATGCATTCACTGAGAGGTCTGTCCGAGTCATGACCACGACAACAGGGGTTTCCGACTGTGCGCCCGCTATCGCTCGGTTCTCATACGGAATCCGGGCGACAACTTGGCGGTCACCGTCGTTTATCGATGCCGGGAGTCGGATCGTTTCTGTGGCGGTGCCGTTCGATCCGGTCGTCGTTCGTGCGACGACGGTATCACCAATGGCGAACTCGACTGGTACCTCGTCGACACCTCTCAACTCGACTGTCACGGACGCTGTGGCGTTGAGTCGGTCGCCGTACCCCACCGTCTCCGGTGCGATTTCGCTCGTCACGTCCGGGGTCACCTGTTGTACGTCAATCGCGAACGTGGCGTTGTCGGACAGGTACACCGAGTCGGCATCCGGGACGTACTCGACCCGCACGGATTGTGACCCGAGCCTGGCCGAGCGTGGCCGGTACTGCGTTTCGAACACGCCGCTCGAATCAGTCTGTACAGTCCGAGTCCGGTTCTCGATCCTGAGTTCGACCGCCTCGTCCGCGACGACCGAGCCGTTCTCAGTCTGTATCTGCCCGGAGACCGTTCCGGGGTCGCTAAACGATGCAGTCGAATCGATCGCCTGAACCGTGAGTGTCGTCCCGACGAGCGTCTCTTCACGGATAACTGCCTGCGTCGCCGTGATGTTCGCTGTCGTCTCGTTGATTTCAGTCTGTCCAGAAGAGAGGTCGACAGACGTCGCGTTCTCGATCCGGTCGAGATTCTGGTTCAGTTTTTTGCTCCTGTCGCTGATGTTCGATGCCGTTCGCTCCATCGCACGCGCGGTAACACGAGCCTCGCGTTCGTTACCCCGCTCGCGTGCTGTCTGATACGCCGCGTACTGTTGCCGATACCGCTGGACCTCGTTCGTGAGATTTCGCTGGTTCTCGCCCGCGGCCTCGAACTCCCTCGCAGCAGTGTCGTCCGTATCTGAGGACGTGTCTCCGGCAACCTCGACGTACTGCTCTAGGCGCTTGTCGTAGTCGTCGCCGAGGACCGACCGTGCCTGGTCGTACTGGTCGTTCGACAGCGCAATACTACTGTTTTCCAGCTGCCCTCCCATCGTCCGGGCTAACCAAGCGGCCGTTTCGTCACTGTACTCGCCGTCCGATACCGAATCCGGGTTTTCTTGTTGCGTCTCGTTATCGTCCGTCGGCGTCTCCACCTGCCGGTTCAGAGCCGGACCCCCGTCATCAACTCCCATCGCTGCCACCCCACCAGCGCCCACTGTGAGCCCTACTACTGTCAGGGTGACCAGCACGACCCACGACTGGCTCCGGAACACACCGAGTTATTCTGCTGGTTTGATAAAATCCGTTCGGTTGCCTCACCGGAACCAGTCGCAGTCATATACTGTGACAGAAAGCGACGTAATCAGCTATTTTTTTACCGCGCCGACATGACTCACTGCTAATGGCTGAAACCAGGGCGTGGAAACTCCTCTTGCCGCGCCAACTCCGCCACCTCCCGGCCGATCTGGCAGGAGTCATCGGCGTGGTGATTCTGACGAATCTGGCTGCCCTCCTGCCGGTCGTCTCCGACACGCCGGTCCGTATCATCGTCGGACTCGTGTTTGTCCTCTTCATTCCCGGCTATGCGTTCATTGCAGCGCTGTTTCCGGAGGCCGGGAGCGGACCGAATGCTGACGATGAAACTGTCGCGAATCATGAGGCTGACGGGATTGACGGGATCGAACGGACTGCACTCTCGTTCGGACTCAGTATCGCCCTCGTTCCGCTGGTCGGACTGGTGTTGAACTTCACGCCGTGGGGGATCCGCCTGCTTCCGATTCTCGTGTCACTTAGCGGTCTGACGCTCGTGTTGACCGCTGTCGCGGCTGTTCGACGCTGGGCGTTGCCCGCCGATGAACGGTTTCGCGTCCCGTACCGTGCGTGGCTCAGTGCCGGACGTGCGGAGTTGTTCTCGCCGGCCTCACGGACGGACGCGGCCCTGAACGTGCTATTGGTCCTGAGCATCCTGCTTGCGGCCGCCAGCGTCGGCTATGCGGTCACAGTACCAAAGGACGGCGAGCGGTTCAGCGAGTTCTACCTGCTGACCGAAGACGAGGACGGCGAACTCGTCGCTGACGGCTATCCCACGGAGTTTCAACAGGGCGACAGTCGCTCGTTGATCGTCGGTATCGGGAATCAAGAACACGAACGGACGGAGTACACCGTTATCGCCGAGTTACAACGCGTCGAACGCGTCGGCAACGAGACCCGGGTTCGGGAACGATCGGAACTGCGGCGTTTCCAGCCGACGCTGGGACACAACGAGACTTGGCACCGTCAGCACGAGGTGACACCCAGAATGACTGGCGACAGGCTTCGGCTCCAGTACCTGCTGTACCGCGGTTCACCACCTGAGACTGTGGATCAATCGACAGCATACCGGGAAGTCCATCTCTGGGTGAACGTAACCGGTTAATCCACGTTCCCGTAGAGGGCAGAGCTAGCCCAGATAAAACGGGGCTGTCCCGCTGCCCGCTCTCTGAACACCGAATCCGGCGAACAGCTTTTGTTTTCTCGGATCATTCGATTTACGGTGTACCCCACAGGCCACTTCCTCCTCGCAGCCGTTCCGTTGACGATATATACGGTGGTTCGGTGGCGTCACCTCCCGTCTGGGCCGATGGTACTGCTCCTGCTTGTTGCGACGCAACTCCCGGACGTAATCGACAAGCCGCTCGCGTGGACGTTCGCTATTCTTCCGAGTGGGCGTATGCTGGCCCACTCGCTGGTCATCTCGCTCCCCGTCCTCACCGTCATTGTACTGCTGGCTGCCCGCCGTAGCTACGGGCGGTACGCAGTGGTGTTTTCTGCCGGCTACCTCTCGCACATCGCCGGCGACTTCTATCCGATTGTGCGGCTCGGAACTGACTACTACTTCTTTCCGAACCTGTTCTGGCCGCTGTTGTCAGCAAACCCCGATGGAACGCCGTCGTTTGCGGCGCATTCGCCTGACAGTCTACTCTCGCTTGCCGTCCCCCTGATCGTCTTCGGACTGGCCGTCAGCTACAGTCTCGTGACGGTGTACCAGAGATACGAGCAGGTCCCAGCCGAAATACCACAACGGTAACACGTTCACGGCCGGCAGTCGTTGCCACTGAAGCAGTGGGTCTCAAGCGGCGGGTTTCGGGCTATCTGTCAGAGATCGTGCCTGCTGTTCCCAACACTGGAGAGAGACGGCTAAAACGAAAACGACTGTTCAGACTGGGGCCGCGGATTCGATCGGCGTTTCGCCGCAGTCGACACAGATGTACTCTTCGTCAACGGTGAGCACAACCGGTGAGTTACACTTGATGCACTTGATTTTCGCCGCACGAGATGGCTTTGCGTAGTCCCCCATTGTATGTACCTTACACAGTCATGTTATATGTAAAATTTCATAAAATTATCCCTTTCAGCAACATGGTGTCTGTAACCGCTAGTGACATGATAGTTCAGCTATCCGGGAAACGTAGAGTTCGGATTGGTATACAGCGGGGAAAGAAATCGCGTCAGAGAATAACCGAAGCCGCTGCGTAACCTGTCGAGTTCGTTAGTCCCGTCGTGCCAGGAACCCGGCACCTAGCAGTGCTAGCACCGCGACGAGGACGGTGAAACCGGGACCACTCGATTCCGTGGTTTCAACCGTTCCAGTTGTGGCTGTCTCATCGGGTTGCTGTGCCCCACCTCCTGCGGTCGTAACTGTTTCCGTCGGTTCCGTTCCGACTTCAGTCTCGGTACCGTCGTCGGTTTCAGTGTCAGTCGTCGCTTCGTCCGTCGTGTCTTCTTCAGTGCTCTCGTTATCGGAGTCGTTGTCGTCGTCAGAGTCGTTGTCGTCGCTATCGTCATCGTCATCGCTGTCACTGTCATCATCGTCGCCATCGTCGCCCGAATCCGTCTCGTTCGACTGTGACAGTGTGACCGTTCCGGTGGCGGAGTTGATCTCGTCTGAGTCTTCGCCAATGGCGATGTGCACGTACGTGTACGTCCCGTTTGGCCAGGAGTCGAGCGTTTCGACATCGACGGTCGTATCGGGGGCATCAGATACCGTCGTCGCAGAGGCATGCATCACGTCATCACCGGTCGAATCCGGTGATGCTTCGGAGAGAACGAATCCGAACAAACCGACCAATCCCGCCGACGGCATCGCTCCTGCCGTCGTCGTGTCCACATCGGTGAAAGTGGCGTCATCATCGGTTGACGAGACGCCGTTGACACCGTCGAAAGAGTTCTCGACCGTGACCTGGTCTTCCGAGAAGTTCTCACCGATTTCGCCGGTCACACGGACGGTGCTCGTCCGCTGTTGGAGTTCGTCCTCGTCGAGTACCAGCACGGCGTGCGTGACAGAATCGTCGTCCAGTTCGGTCTCGATATCGAGCGAGACGTTATCGCCAGCGGTGATATTGTCAGAGGGGGCATCGACCGTAGACGCGCTTTCCTGAACCAGTGTCTGTTCGACGCCGACGACAGTCACGTTCCCATCGGCCGTAACATTGTTGTCCGAAACGGACAGGCCCTGTCCGTCATCGACAGTGACCAGGATAAAGCCGTAGGCACCACCCGAGTTAGGTGTATACGACGTTTCGAGCACCCCGTTATTGTCTATCGAACCGACCCCTTCCGCGTCATCTAGCAGTTCGACCGAGTTGGCGTTGGAATCGTTCGTAAAGATATCAACCAGATCGGTTCTGATACTTCCTTCGCTAAACCCGGACGCAGATGGGTCTTCAGAAAGTCTGACAGCGAGCAGTTGCGCCTCATCGCCGGCAAGTCCCGTCGTTCCAGCACCGGTCGTTGATTCGAACGTCAGATCCACTGATTCGCCCGTTTCGTGAATCGTGTACTCTTCTCTGTTGAGGGGGACGTCACCGGTCTGGGCGGACTCGATGTTGATATACGTCTCCGGGGCTGCTATCGTCGTTGGGCCGGTTGAGGACGTCCGAAGCGGGAGCAGCGACCGTTCCCAGACATCCACGTTTTCCGTCACTGCTCTCGTTTGCTCTTCATCGACTGGCGTTGCCGCTGCCGACGTTACCGATAGGGGCGCGGCTAACACCAGCAGCACTGTAATCGCACAAATTACAGTTCGTTTTCCGTTTGTTGTTTTATACATTACTGAATTTTTTCGGAGGGGTATGGTATAATTCTTATGCAGTGACATTCGACGGTACACAGTATCATATTAAGCTTACAAAACACGTAGACACTGTCTGGGAATTTTACAGCGCGAATCATGGATCGTGCCCCGGTAAGTTACCCTATTCGTATTTGTGAAAACGGTCCGAATTGATGTGTTTTTGATAGTAAGGACTCGACAGTGGGCCCGGGTTTAACATCAGTTATCCAATATCTGCCGTGTCATTGGAGTAGAGTCCGCACACGTCGGCGCACAAAGAGATACTGTGTTCGGTGGCCTCAACCAGTGAAGGCCACCCCGATCAGTTATTCCGCGTCCCCTTCGTCGTCTCTAGTATCATTCTGTCCGTTACCGTTGGCCGGAGGACCGCCACCGTTGCCCGGGCCATCACCGTTATCAGGGCCGCCGCCCGGACTCACTGTCACCGTGCCAGTGTCCGAGTTGATAGCCCCGGTTTCGTTACCGACTGCGACGTGAACGTACTGATACGCACCGTTTGGCCAGGAATCCAGGGTCTGGACCGTCACGTTGGCGTCAGCGTCACCGCTGACAATCGTTGTAGAGGCATGGATAACGTCTCCGTCAGCGTCCGATTCGGCTTCGGAAACCACCGTGCCGAACAGCCCCGGTAACCCGATCGAAGGTATCAACTGGTTCTCGGAGAGGTTGAAACTCCCCAGTATAGTGTTGCTCCCGACCGTTCCAACACCGCTGACGGCATCGAAGGAATTCTCGACGGAGACCTGGTCAGCGGAGAAACTCTCGTTCAGTTCGCCCGACACAGTCACCGTGCTCGACTGCTGCTGGAGTTCGCCCTGTCGAACCAGCAGGACCGCGTGGGTAGCGTTTTCGTCTTCCATCTCAGTGTCGACAGCCAGCGTGACGTTGTCACCGGGGTTGACCGGGTTCTGAGTCCGCTCGACATTCGAGGCGTTGTCCTGCACCACAGCCTGTTCGACGCCGACGACGGTCACGTTCCCGTTGACAGAGACGTTGCCGTCCGACACCGATAGCCCGTCATCACCCTCGTCGACAGTCACCAGAACGAAGCCGTATGCGCCGCCCGATTCGGGGGTGTAGGACGCCTGCAGTTCGCCATCCTCGTCTATCGTGTCGACGCCTTCCGCGTCATCGAGTAGCTCCGATGACGTAGTGTCCGAGTTATTTGCGAAGACATCTTCGAGGGAAGCGCCGGAAATGTTGCTAGCGTTTACCCCTGCCGTAGTCGGTGCTTCATCCAACTTGACAGCCAGCAGTTGCGCCTCGTCGCCGGCGAGTGCTCTCGTTCCAGCGCCGATCCTTGATTCGAAGGACATGTTTATCGACTCGTTGCGCTCATGGATCGTCACCGTCCGTTTGTTGAGCGGTAAGTCGCCAGTCGCAGCTGATTCGACGTTGATGAACGTCCGCGGTGCCGCTATCGTGGTCGGCCCTTCTGACGTCGTTCGAAGCGTGAGCGGGGACCGCTCCCACACGTCGACGTTTTCGGTCACCGAGATCGACTGGCTCTCAGCAACGGGGGTTGCCCAAGCAGTGGTCGTCACTGATAACGGACCAGCGAGTACCAACGCGACTGCCATGACGAAGATGACAGCCGGTTTTATTATTGGTGTTTTTACCATTATAGAAACATTACTGAAGCCTGTGATATATTTCTTGTGCAGCGGTACTATTTTGAGGCCCTTACAAGCCCTCTATGCCGACATATACTATTAACTGGAGTACAATTGACTGTTTTTCTGTAGTTATGAGTTTGTGACAAATAGCTACAGATGGCACTGTCTAGTTGAGCGAGTTTGAGAAGTGAGCAGGCCGTTGCGAGAACTGTTCATGGAACTCGCAGACCTGCTCAGA